>JAIOPH010000037.1 GCA_021414005.1 Chthoniobacter sp.
GTTGGTTTTAGGTAGTGCCGATTTTTGGTCAGCGCGGTGGTTCTAAGCGACCACCGTACCGCGGAGCAACAGTTTTTTTGAGAAATTTCCCCGGCCCGATTTCCAAGCTCTCTGATGGAAAGGCGTTTGGGTGAATTTGTGGGCGTCCCGATGGGCTCTTTTTTCTTGGACTTTTCGTTGTCAAACCGGACGCGCCGGGTCGGGGGTTGGTTAAACTGCGACAGTAAACCGCCCCACCACCGCTGCGATTAAACAACCTCGACCGGGCATTTCGGCAGCGCTTTGAGAAAGGCGGAGCCGTAGCCTTTGGTCAAAACGCGCGGATCGAGGATGACGACGATGCCGCTGTCCTGCCGGGTGCGAATGAGCCGGCCCACGCCTTGACGCAGTTTCAGGATCGCCTCGGGCAGCGAGTATTCGGAAAACGGATCGCCGCCCTGCGCTTCGATCAGTTCCAGCCGCGCCTCGATGAGCGGGTGGTCGGGCACCGCAAAGGGCAGGCGGGTGATGATGACGTTCGATAGCGCCTCGCCGGGCACGTCCACGCCGCTCCAAAAACTCTCCGTCCCGAAGAGCACATGGCGGTCGTTCTTTTTGAACTCCGAGAGCAGCCGGTGCCGAGGCAGTCCCTCGCCTTGCACGAGCAGCTTGTAGTCGAGATCGTCGAGCCGTTCGCGCAGCGTGGAGGCGAGCGCGCTCATCGTTTTGTAGCTGGTGAAAAGGACAAACGCCCGGCCCTTCGACAGCCCGATGAAGTGCTCGATGCGTTCCGCCAGCGCCGCCTCGTAGCCGGCGTCGCGCGGGTCGGGCATATTGCGGGTGATGTAGAGCCGCATCTGGCGCTCGTAGTCGAACGGGCTCCCGATCTGCCGCGCCTCCACCTCCTCGGCCCCGACACGGGTGCGGAAATACGCGAGCCCCTCTCCGTGGCCGGGCGCGCTGGTACCGGCGACCGATAGCGTGGCGCTGGTCATGATGCAGCAGTGGGCCTCGCGGAAAAGCAGTGCCCGAAGATGCGCGGCCACGTCCACCGGCGCCGCGTGCAGCGCGTGAAATTGCTGCGTCTTGCCCGTGCGCTCCACCCAGTACACGTGATCCTCCGCATCCTGTTTCAAAAAAGTCGCGATGCCCCCGCGCGCATCGCGCAGCCGCCGGCCGAGATCCTGCAGCTCCGCCTTCGCCACCTCGTCCTCCAAGCCCTTGAGCGTCTGCACGACCAGCGTCTGGAGTTTCGCCAGTTCCCCGGTGAGCGAGTCGTCCACGAAATCCGGCTGTCGCACGCGGAACTCGCGCCCCTTTTTGAAATCCGCCCGCGTCCCGACCTTGTCGAAAAACGTGTCCACGTCCCCGAGCAGCGCGGCGGTCGCCTTCACCCCGTCCGGATTCCGATGCACCTGAAACAGCCCCTTCTTCGTGTCCGGGTTGTAGAGCCGCCGCAGCGCATAGCGCAGACCGTACTGCGACACGCCGAGCCCGATCATTTTCCCGGCCACGCCCTCCACCGTGTGGGCCTCGTCGAAGATCACGAAATCATTGGCAAACAAATACCCGCTGCCTTCCTCCTGCTCCGCGAGCCCGCCGAGATTCATGAAAAAGAGTGTGTGGTTCATCACCACCACGTCCGCCGTGAGCAGCCGCTTGCGAGCCGCCTGATAGAAACAGCGCGGATTCGTCCCGCAGCCTTTCGTCGTGCAGATGTGCTGCTCGCTGCACACCTGGCTCCACACGCTCGCGTCCGGCTCCACGGCGAAGTCCGACAGCGTCCCGTCCTTCGTCGTCTGCGCCCATTCCCAGATGCGGTCCAGCTCCGCCTGTTCCGGCGAGGTGAAGAGCTCGCCCGCATGCGCCCGCGCCCGTTCCAGCCGCAGCGGGCAGAGGAAATTCGCGCGCCCCTTCCAGAGCATGGCCTCGAACTCCACCGGCAGCACCTTCTGCAAAATCGGGATGTCTTTGTAAACGAGCTGCTCCTGCAGATTGATCGTGTAGGTCGAGATCACCGCCTTCTTTTTTTGCTCCAGCGCCCACAGCACCGCCGGCACGAGGTAGGCCAGCGACTTGCCCACGCCCGTTCCTGCCTCCACTACGAGATGCCGCTCCCCGCTCAGCGCCCGCGCCACCGCCACCGCCATCTCCTGCTGCTCCGCGCGATATTCGAAATTCTTCGCCTGCGCGAGCAGCCCCGTCTCGGAGAAAATCTCCCGCACTTTGTCGGCGAAAGAAGTGCCCGGCGTGTCGGAAAGCGAAATCATGAGCCGCGCATCATCCGTGCGCCCGTGCCGGGCGGCAAGCTCCGCCCGCGCTTTCGCTTGGCAAAGCCCCGCGCGCCCCCTTTTACTCCGCCTCCGCCTAAAATGAAGCTCCTCGACCGCTACGTGCTCCGCAGTTTTATGGAGCCATTTCTCATCTGCTCCGGCGGCTTCATCGCCATCTGGCTGATGTTCGATTACAGCGACAAAAGCAACGACTTCATCCAAGTCCACGCCTCGCTCAAACAGATCGCCGGCTACTACGTCACCCAGCTTCCCGCGCTCCTTCTGCTCTCGCTTCCCGTCGGCCTCCTGCTTTCGCTTCTTTACGCGCTCAGCTCCATGTCGCGGCGCAATGAGATCATCTCCATGATCACCGCTGGGCGCAGCGTCGGGCGCGTCCTGCTCCCGCTCATCATCGTCGGGATTCTGCTCAGCGGACTCTGCCTCTGGCTGAATTGGGAGCAGGTGCCGCACGCCGCCGGCAACCAGAAGAACGCCATCAAACTCATGAAAGCCGGTCGTAAAACCAGCGACATCGGCGTCCTCACCGGCCACGTCTTTCGCAACCGCTCCGACTACCGCACTTGGTACGTCCGCAAACTCCGCCCCGGCTCCGACAACCTCGACACCGTCCACATCACCCAGCAGACCGCCGACGGTGCCATCACCGCCAAATACTACGCCCAGCGCGCCCTCTACAATTCCGACAACCACACCTGGACCCTCCATCGCGGCATGATCTCGCACTTTAACGAAGCTGGCGACATCACCACCACCGACTACATTCCCAAAACCCTCACCCTCACCGACTGGAGCGAAACCCCGTGGCGCATCGCCAGCTCCCAGCTCGACCCCGCCGGCCTCTCCGTCCCCGAACTCCGCAGCTATCTCCGGCACAATGCCGACTTTCCCGCCGCCCAGCTCGCGCCCTACCGCGCCCATCTTGCCGACCGCTACGCGCTCCCACTTTTCTGCCTCGTCGCCGTCCTCATCGCTGCGCCCCTCGGTATCGTCTTCAGCCGCCGTGGCATCCTCGGCAGCCTCTTTGCCGCCCTCATCATTTTCGTCGCCCTCATCCCCGGCCACGATCTCATCTTCGCCTTCGGCAAAGGCGGACGCATCCCGCCCTCCCTCGCCCCCTGGCTGCCGCAAATCGCCGGCCTGCTCATCGGCGTCGTCCTCCTCTGGTTCCGCTCCACCAGCCGCGACCTGCCGAGTTTTCGGAGATCGAAGCTTGCCGTGCCGAGACCGGCCTGAAGCACTCCGAATTCCGAACTCCACCATCCCCATGAGCCTCACACCCGAATGGTCCATCCAATCCCGCGCCCACCAATGCGCCGCCACCGGCGTCGCCTTTGAGGATGGCGCGACCTTTTACACCCTCCTCTACCACGACAAGGACGGCTACCGCCGCGAAGACCTCAGCGAAGCCGCCTTCGCCGCCCGCAACGACAACATCCAGCCCTTCTCCCTCTGGCGGTCGAAATTTGAAACGCCACCGCCCGCCCCGCCCGAGCCTCTCGCCAAACAAACCGCCGAAGACCTCCTCCGCAGCTACATGAGCGGCGACTCCGCCTCCAAGGTCAACGTCTGCTACCTCCTCGCCGTCATGCTCGAGCGGAAAAAGCAGCTCAAGGAAATCGAAACCAAACGTACCGCCGACGGCCAGTTCACCCGCATCTACGAGCACACCAAGACCGGCGAAGTCTTCGTCATCCCCGACCCCCAGCTCCGCCTCGACCAAATCGCCGCCGTCCAGCAGGAAGTCGCCGGCCTGCTCGGGCCAGGGTAGCTGCCCGACTCAGTTCGAATCGGCAGGGAGCCACCGGAGCAGCTGCTCTTTGGTTTCCTTTGGGTGAGTGAGCAGGAAAAAATGGTCGGCGCCCGGAATGGTCGATTCCTCGACGGCGGGCGCGGTGCGGCGGATGATTGCGATCCGCTTTTGGAAATCGCCCGAATTCACAAAGGGCTCCGTTCCGCCCGACAGGAAACGCGGTCGTGAGTTCCGAAGGAATCGCGCCAGTGTGTCGTCCGTGGGGAAGGCTGCCAGGCAGATCAATTGCGTGTAGAAAGTGGGTGTCGCCACATATAGCCGACACGCGCCGAATCCGCCGGCGGAGAGCCCGATCAGGCATGGAGAAGACAGCCGAAACCCAAGTTGCTTCGAGACCGCAGCCAAACTTTCGGCGACGTATTCTTGGGAAATCGTCGCCGTGCTGATCCCGTAGGCTGGGCAAATGATGATGTGATTCGGAAAGATTTCGCTGAGGTAATGCTGGTACCAAAGGAAACTACCGCCGTAGCCATGAAGAAAAAGAATCACCGGAGTTTTGGCTGTTGCGCCAGCGGGCACATATGCGCTCGCCACGCCATGGGCGGGCTTTTGGTCGGAGAACGCGTATGGCAGAGCGGAAGTCGCCTTCGCGAAATGGGGGGACAGTGCCATCACGCGATACCGCTCGACCGTCAAAGGGCGGAGAACTTCCGCCTGCTCTTTGGTCAACCCGAGCACTACGGGTTGGCTCAACGCGAGCGGAACGATGGCGGCTTCCGGCAGGGCGGAGAGCGCGAGACGAAATGCTGGCAGGAGATCGGAGGCGGGAGCCTGGAGTCGAACTGGGTCGGACGCATTGGCGGTTGGCCAGGTGACCTGAACCAACTCCGCCGCGCGTCCGGTTAGAGCGGCGAGCAGTAGCGCCGCGAGAGCCGGAGCGTGCGCGCGTATGGGGAACCACTTGCCAACGAACCTCACAGCGCCGCCGGGTCGCGACCTTCGTCGAAGTCGATGTAATCGAAAAACGTCACGATGTCGGCGCGGTCCGGGATGCCGCTTTCCGCCTTGCGCTGGAGGAGGCGCGGAGTTGCCTCGTCGTTCCAGCCGCGTTTGCGCATGAACTCATTCCAAATCTCGATGTCCTCCTCGCTCGGCTGCCGGCCCTGCGACACGCACCAGTCGAAAATTTCCTCGTCCGTCCCGCCCTGCTTCACGCGTTCGACCAGCGCCGGATATTCGATCCAGAGGAAATGCACGCACCGCTCGTCGAAGCCACCGCCGAGGTTGGCGGTGTAGTCGTCCGGGAGGGTGCCGGCCTGGTGCAGGCGAATTTTGTCGATCATGCGGCCAAAGTATTTGAGGCTGCGGACGGCGTCGTGCGGACTGCGGAGGTGCGGGACATTCATGCGCGCGAAGCTAGCGGGAGCCGTCCCGGCCGGCAAGGCAGATGGCCGCGACGAGAAGCTTGGCGACATTCGGGTCCCGCCCCTCATTGGTCGCGCAAAAATAAACCAAGTTTTCCATTGCCGCGTGTGCGCAAACGGTTGCATGGTCCTCGCGCTTCGTTTGTCCCCACGCCGTTGCAGCCCCCGGAAGCCTCACCAGCACAGCGTTTGCCGCTGTAGGTCGCATCTTCAGGTCGCTAGGTGCGCGCGCGGTGCCGACAAGGCACGTCTCGTTTCACCAACCAACCAATGAGAATCACCCCCATCAATCGCCCCCAGCGTTCGCTGAGCGACTCCATCCAGGCCGTCCTTTTCGTCCTGCTCGTCGCTATAACGTTCGTCCTTTCCTGGCACCGGTTCTGACAGGCCGCTCCCCGTAAGCGGTGCCGCTACTCCACCGGGCTTTCGCCCGGCAGCGCGTCGTTCGGATCGAGTGTCGGCAGCGTCGGCTGCGTGGCCGCAGCGTCCTCCGCTGTGGCGACAGGCACGAGTTCCCTGTCGGATAGAAATGACTCCGTTGTGACTTCGTCCGCAACCTCGCTGTCGGTGGCGACCGGCTCCGGCAGGCGCGCGGGCGCGGCGGTACTCGTCGGCACGCTGCCCACCGTCCGGGTGAGGTCCGTTTTGGAAACCGCGTAGATGCCGTAGGCAAGCAGGACCATGAGTAGCGCGACTACCAGCGGGGAGGTGTTGCCCCGATTGGGGAAAAGTGTGACGTAGGCGTCGCCGACAGGATTTTTTTCCCCGGTGGCGTCGAAGGTTTTTTTGTCCACGATGACGCCGGCCGCCGCGAGTCGGGCGATGAGCTGCTGCTGCTCCGCGCGCAGGGCGTCCCGTTCGGCGTAGAGCGATTTGATGGTGTTCCGGTAGCCCTCGATTTGGGTGTCCGCGTCGGCATTGGCCGGAGCTGTCGCAGGCAAAGCGGTAGGCGCACTCAGGCGCGCGGCTTCGAGTTCCACTACGCGGGCGCGCGCAGTGTCGCGTTCCTTGGTGAGTTCGGTGTTGCTCGCGAGGGCACTCTCGAGGTCGCGGGCCAGTTCGGCGGCGCGCGAAACGGCCGCCGCGATCTCGCCGCCGAGTTCCGCCGCGCGCAACCCCGTCGCCTCGTGCTCGGCCGCGAGCGCCTCGGCGCGAGTCAGGGCCGCGTCGCGTTCAGCGGTAAGTTCTTTCTGTCGCGCGACTGCCGCATCGCGCTCCGCAGACTGCTCTGTTGCGAGAGCCAGCGCGGCTTCATTGTCGGCCACGGCTTTCGCCGCCTGCGCCAGCGCGGCATCTCGTTCGGTGGCGAGCGTTGCGATCCGTGGGTCGTCGGCATCCGCGACGAGCGGGACATTGTTGACCGGAGCTGTCTTCTCGGCGGCCAGCGCGGTAGCGCGGGCGATTGCGGCATCCCGCTCCGCAGTTAACGCGGCGTTGGCCGCGGTACTTTCCACCTGTTGTTTTTCCAAAAGGGCGAGCTTGTCCAGCAGCGTCGAAAACTCGCGCCTCGCCGTGGCGCCCTGCTCCCGCAAGGCGACCAGCTCCTCGTGAAGCGGAGCCAGCGCGGCGATGGCGGCTTCGTGATCCTGAGTGAGTGTGGCGAGCCGCTGCTGCGCTTCGGGCGAAAATGGCGTGGTGATTGGAGAAGGCGTCGTGTTTTGCGCGGCGTGTGGCGGCGGTGGAGACCCGGCCTCGGGCACCGCCGCAGGATCTGGCAGCGTGAGTTTTTCCGAGAGGGAAAACGCGTTCACCTCGGCAGGTTTCTGCGGTGCGGCACCGCCTTGGAGGGAGGGCTCTTTCCGGGCCGAAGCGAGTTTCGAGGGTTGACGAATTTTCCGCGCCCGCACCTTCAGCGAAAGCGTCTCCGCACCCGTCTGCGTCAGCCCGAGCGCGGTCGCGCCCTCCCGTGCCTGCGTGATAATGGAGTGCACTTTCTTCCACGGAAAAAGAACGACGCGATCCGGCGCGATGACTGCGTTTTCGCGGAACATGCCGGGCATGCGCTGGGCCAGCTCCACCGCCGGGATACTGGCATCGCCGCGACCGATCCGCTCGCTCAGGCTCGCGAGGTCGAAGGATACCTGAGTTGAAAGATCCGGATGGGACGCGCCGAGGAGATCGGAGGGAATGCGGTCTGCGAAGTCGCCCAGGGTGAGCGTGAGCACTTCCACCGGAGCCGAGCGTTCCGGCAGAGCCTGGCGCTTGGGTCCGGTGTTGGCGCTCCAGGCAGGCCGGACCGTGCGTGCCGGGACCGCGATTTTCGCGAGTGGTTGCGGCGCTTTTTCACGTGCCTTTGTCTTTGGCGGTTCGGGAGTCGGTGCCGGGGATGCGGGTTCGGCGGGTGGCTTCCGCAGGAAACGATCGAGCAGGTTTTTCATGGGCTTCGCCCGGTACAGTCAGCGGTTTCGATGCCAGCAGGGCAAAAGAATCTGACGCCATCTTGTTCCACCTATTTCGGGTGAAGCGGATTTGCTTTTTCCCGTAAAACTGCCGACAGACATTCATGGCTTGGTCCATCGAAGAACACCTTGTTCACGGCGAAATCGAAAACCGCACGCGCGGTCGTGTGACCGGCGCGCTGTGGTTCCTCGGGCGTTCCGAGCCGGTGCGGCTGGATCTCCGCGGCGACTGCGCGCCCGACCTCGCGGGGTGTACGCTCGCCTTTGAAAATCCAGAACCGCGCGCAGGTTTACGCGACGAGATCGCCGCTGATCAGCGGGGGCATGTGGGGATCATCACAGCTTCCCAGCGGGTGAAAGATCTCGACTGCTCCATCGATGAATTTCTCCGGACCGATAACAAGTCGTGGCACTGGGCCAACGCGCTCTGCCTCGAATGGTTCAGCATCCGCAACGGGCGAGTCGTCATCCAGACCACGAAATATAAACTGCGTGTCTCCGCGCCAGCCTGGACCATGACGGACGAAGAATACCGCATCAGCCGTCAGGCCAGCGCCGCCGACTACCTCGCCGACATGGAGAAAATGTATGGCCCTCTTACCGGCGACGCCCGTTTCATCGACCTCAACGAACTTCTGCGCGAGGACGATGGCGGGGAAGGGGAGGAATGGAAGAAGGCCGAGTGATCCCGCTAACCGGTGACCATAGGCCGAGCGGATGAGCCTGAGGATTTCGGCAAAAAAAGCGGCAACGGGATCTGTGGTTCCATTGCCGCCTCTAAATTTTTCGCTCGTGGCGACGTGAATCAGAACGGGATGTCGTCTTCCGGGGCGTCGAGATCTGGATCGGACGGCGGGCGTGGGGGAGGGGAGGCGGGTCTGCTGGCCGGGCGGCTTTGCTGCTGCGGGCGGCCCTGGCTTCGGGGTTCGCCCTGACCTTCACCGTGCTCGCCACCGCCACCGCCGCCTTCGCGGGAGCCGAGGAGTTGGATGTTCTCACCGACGACTTTGAGCTTGCTGCGCTTCTGGCCGGTGGCTTTGTCATCCCAAGAGTCGAGCTGGAGGCGGCCTTCGACAAAAAGTGGCCGGCCTTTTTTGCAGTACTCTCCGACGATCTCGGCGACGCGACCCCAGAGCGTGACGTCGATGAACGTGACTTCCTCGCGCTTTTCGCCGCTGTCGGTGGTGTAGTTGCGGTTCACGGCCAGACCGATGTCGGCGATGGCGGTGCCTTTGGGCGTGTACTTGATCTCGGGATCACGGGTCAGATTCCCAATGATCATGACTTTGTTGTAGCTGGCCATAGGTGTGCCTCGTGTTCCGGGGATGCGAGTTTAGGCAGCTTTGACGGGCCGAGGGGTGCGGACAGGTTTCTCGACGATCTTCGAACTGAGTTTCAGGTAGTTCTGGCGATAAACGGTCTCGTCCAGTTTGAATTTGGAGCGGAGCTTGGCGATGACCTGGGGCTCGGCGTTGAAGATGAAGTTCACGTAGTAGCCGCCGTCGAGATCCCCCGCGGCGTAGCTAAACTGACGACGGTCCATTTTCTGGACCTGCTCGATCTTGGCACCTTCTTTTTTGAAGTCGCCTTCAAGGCGTTCGATGACTTCTTTGGCGCCGTCTTCGGTTCCTTTGAAATTGAGGACGAGGAGTCCTTCGTAACGGTTTTTCATGCGTGTGGGATTGGATGGTTGGTTGATGGTTTTGTGGAGTCAGTTGTAAGCAGTCATGGCGGCTTCGAGGCCGCGGTCGCGGAGGCAGTCGATGGCACCAAGGGCGCGGTCGAGACTCTCGTTCAGAGCGGCCTTCTCCTCCAAGGCAAATCTCCCGAGGACATGGCCGGTGGCACCGCCGGGAGCCGCGCCGATGCCGATGCGGAGCCGCGGGAGAGCGGGCGT
The DNA here is from genome assembly GCA_021414005.1 of Chthoniobacter sp. GTDB lineage: Bacteria > Verrucomicrobiota > Verrucomicrobiia > Chthoniobacterales > Chthoniobacteraceae > Chthoniobacter. The sequence continues at coordinate 9,744 of JAIOPH010000037.1, forward strand.
GCCAAAGTGCTCGATTAGCGAGCGGAGGCCATTGTGCCCGCCGGCGGAGCCGCGAGCTCTCAGGCGGAGGGTGCCGAGCGGCAGCGCCATGTCGTCGAGGACGATGAGCATTTCCGAGGCGTCGATCTTGTAGAACTGGCTGAGCGGACGGACGGCCTGACCGCTGAGGTTCATGTAGGTAAGCGGCTTACAGAGCACGAGATCGCCGACGCGGGCCACTTCGGCCTGCCAGCTTTTCTCGGTGCGAAAGGCGACGCGCTCCCGTGCGGCCAGTTGATCGACAATCATGAAGCCCACGTTATGCCGCGTCTCGCGATACTCGCGTCCGGGATTGCCCAGCCCCACGATGAGGCGGAGTGCCGGTCGCTCGGATTGCGGAGACATTCATTCAGGCGTCGCGCGAGCCGTTTACTTCTTGGCGGCAGGTTTGGCGTCCGCTGCGGGCTTCGCCCCGGCAGCCGGCTTCGCGGCGTCGTCCTTCTTCTCTTTGAGGACTTCGGGCTGCGCTCCTGCGGCGGCGGGTTCGGGCTCGCTTTCGACTTTCGGCGCAGCCACGCGGATCACGGTGAGATCGCCGTCGCCGCGGGCCGTGACACCGGCGGGAAGCTGGATGTCTTTGATGTGAATGGCGTCGCCGATGCCGAGCGCCGAGACGTCGAGGCGGATGATTTCGGGCAGATCCTTCGGCAAGCACTCGATTTCGATGGAGTGCATGTTGAGTTCGAGGAGGCCGCCAAAGTTTTTGACGCCGTCGGCTTCGCCAAAGGCTTCGATGGGAATCTGCGAGTGCAGCATCTCGTCGGCGCGGACGGCGTGGAAATCCACATGGAGCACGTTGCGCTTGATCGGGTCGTGCTGCACCTCCTGGATCAGCGCGAGGCGTTTGGTCTTGGCATCGCCGTCTTGGATTTCAAGATCGACGAGGACGTGCTCGCTGGTGGCGTGGGCGAGCAGATTGCCGATTTCCCGGGCATTAAGGCTGAGGCTGATCGGCTTGTCGTGGCCGCCATAAACGACGGCGGGAACGCGACCCTGTTGTTTGATTTTTTTGACCGCGGAACGTCCGGTTTCGAGGCGAATCTGCGCGTTGATTTGTAGTTGTTTAGCCATAGGTAGTTAGATTTGGTCGGTTTCGTTGATGCGGAAAAGAGAGGACACGGATTCGTCGCCGTGGATGCGTTTGATGCCTTCGCCGAGGAGTTCGGCGACGCAGAGCGTAGTGATGGGAAAGCCGTCGCCGGAGCGCACGGGGACGCTGTTCGAGGTGATGAGTTCAGCGATCGATGACTTTTTCAACCGCTCGATAGCCAGGTCGGACAGCACGGCGTGGGAGACGCCGGCGATGATCCGCGCCGCGCCGCGCTCCTTCAGAATCTTGGCCGCGCTGCACAGCGTGCCGGCAGTTTCGGTGAGGTCGTCCACGAGGATCACGTCACGCCCTTCCACTTCACCAATGACGTTGAGCGCCTCGATCTCGGTCGGGCTTTTGCGGCGCTTGGCGACGATGGCGAGCGTGGCGTTCAGCGCCTGCGAATAGGCCGACGCCATCTTCAGCCCGCCGACATCCGGCGAGACGACCACCGGGTTTTCAATCTGCTTCGAGCGAAGATAGCGGATGAGCACCGGCGCGGCGAAAAGGTGATCCACCGGGATGTCGAAAAAGCCGGCGACCTGCTGGGCGTGGAGGTCCATCGTGAGCACGCGGTCCACGCCGGCGGCGGTGAGCAGGTTGGCCACGAGCTTCGCGGTGATGGGGACGCGCGGCTGGTCTTTGCGGTCCTGCCGGGCGTAGCCGAAAAATGGGATCACCGCCGTGATGCGCGCCGCGCTCGCCCGCCGCGCGGCATCCACCATGATGAGCAGTTCCATCAGGTTCTGATTCGTCGGCGGACAGGTCGGCTGGACCAGAAAAATGTCGCGCCCGCGAATGTTGTCGTTGATTTTCACGAACGTCTCGCCATCGGGAAACGTGCTCACCGTGGCATCGCCCAGCGGCACGCCCACGAAGTCGCAGATGCGCTGCGCGAGGTCGCGATGCGCCGATCCGCAGAAAATCTTCATTTCTGTTTGAGAGCGAAACATGGGGTCGGGAAAAAGGGAGGGCGACTCTAGGATGCTTCGATTGAAACACAAACGGAAAGTTTCTCCCCAAGGCGGCTAATCGCGCCCTGCGCTCCGGCAGCCCTAAATCCGCTCGACTTCGCGTTTCTCCACGAAGATTTGCAGGCCTTCGCGGGAGAAGTTCTCCATGAAGGGCTCCGGGTCGAGCGCCTCGGGCATCATCACGCCGCGTTCCTTGAGTTTGCCGCTGACGAGGAGTTTGGCGGCGAGGGCGGGCGGAATTCCGGTTTGCACGACGGTCAGGGAGTAGCCCCACTTCTCATAGGTGTCCCGGTGGCTGTCCATCGTGTAGATAAAATACTCGACGCGTTTGCGCTCCTTGGTGCCGCGGACTTCGGTGCCCACGCAGGAGTAGCCGTCCACCGTGGCTCCGAGTTGGGCCGGCTTGGGCAGGTTGGCGGTGGCCACGCGGATGGGGGTGACCTCCACGCCATCGACTTTTACCTTTTTCCAAGTGTCGAGGTTCAGCAGGTCGATGGACTTGGCGACATTCACCATCTGATCGGAGACGGCATACTTAAAGACGGAATACTTCACACCTTTCTCCACGAAGGGCGGGTAGATGCCGAGCGACACCCCTTCCTCATGGGCCACGGCATAGGTCTGTTGGAGGCCGATGGGATCGGGAAAGCGATACCAATCGACTTCAGTTTCGAGCGGGCGCCCGCCGGTGACCTTCCCATCCTTCACGAAATAAGGCACAGCGTTGAGTTCCTCGAAAAGGGTCTCGGGCGAAAACAACACGGCGAAGCGGTAGCCTTTGACCTCCGCGTTGTCGGCGTCGAGGACGCGGATGCTGCTGGCGGTGTCGAGCCGGTCCATGGCCCAGCGGGCAAAAATGTTCACTGCGCCCGGATCGCAGCCGAGGCAGAGGAGACCGGCCAGATCCTTTTCCAAATAGCGCGAGTGGTAAGTCTCGATCTCGTGCTCGAAGGAGTTTTTTCCCGGCTTCTTCACACCGGGCGCGGCATAGATGTCCGCCGCCATGTCGATGTAGTGCGAGCCGGCCTTGAGGCAGGCATCGAGGATCGAGTAGTTGGTGTAGCAGTTGCAGGCGTTGAGGGTGACCGAGACGTTGTGCTGGGTCATGGCCGCCGCCACTTTGCTAGTTTCCATCGCGTTGAGGGCGATGACCTCGAAGCGGCTATTCTTCGTCGTGTTGTGCAGGACGTGTGCGTAAGTGGGATCAATGTCCGCGAGAACGATCTTATCGAAACATTCGTAGTCGTGCAGTTTGCGCCCAATGACGGAACCAACTCCACCGAGACCGATGACCATGGCATTTGACATAAGAGGTAGCGACCGGACCTAAATGACCGACCGCTGGCCGACCATACCCCGGCGACCGGCCCGGCGCAACGCAGACAGGTTGGATTCGGCAATTTGCGGTTGGGACGCGTGTTGCGGCGAAGTTATTGAAGGAATGTCTTCCAGTGATCTTCGCCGATAATTGCAACGGCAGCTCCATTCTTACGGAGGCTCAACGCACGCTCAATTTTGGTTCCGAAGTTTCCATTCGCCCAGCCGGGAGACACGAACGAACCCACAAGGACGTAGTGGGTGGTAGCACGGGGGGCCTTCACGATTACGCCGCCGCGCGATTGGATCGCCTGTTCGACAGCACCACGCCGTCCAAAGGCGAAAATGCCCGTCGCGCAAAATTCTCGTTCAGAAAAGACGACCTCTGGCGTGGGGGCGTCGAAAATGAGCTGCGTGGGCCCTGACATACCTGAGCCCGGCAGTCTTGCGTCGGTGTGAACAACTCCAACGCCAATCAGCGATTTGAGAATCTCCGCCAACTCTTCGCACTCCTCTGGTGAAGCGACGCCATCGGCAAAAAGCGCCCCGAGCCGGGCGATGAGATCTGGAAATGGCCAAGTGCTATGATGCTGCGGATGCCGCTCAATCCACTTCTTGAGATAGACCGCTTCTGCCGTGTTGATTTCGTTATCGGCGAGCAAGCCCTCGCAGAGGCTCAGCAGATCGCGGTAAGCGTCACGATTGTCTGAGAGCGAAGTAGCTGTGAAATTGCGGGTAGCAGGGTTGATTCGGAGTTCGTATTTCATGGGGTGGAATGCTTGGAAACCCTCAATGAACAATGGGCCATGCTGATCGCTCAAATAATTCGGCCTGCGATGTGGCTGGTTTGGATTGACCAGCGAGCATTGCGAGAAACTGCGCTTCATCCAGAACGGTCACGCCCAATGAGCGTGCGTCATCCAACTTTGAGCCAGCATCGGAGCCGGCGATGAGGTAGTGGGTTTTGCGACTGACGGAACTGGAGACGTTGCCACCGAGGGCGCGGATTTGCTCGGCGGCTTCATTGCGCGACATGGTTTCGAGAGTGCCTGTGAGGACGAAGGTCTGGCCGGCGAACCGCGAGTCACTTCTCTTACCTCCACTGCCCCGAGGAACGATTCCTAGGCGATGAAGACGCTGCGATACGTCACGCCCGTAAGCGCTTTTCAGCCATCTAAGTAGGGCCGCAGCCGCGGCAGGCCCCGCAAGCGTGACTGCTTCCCAACCCTTTGGCCTCGTGGTTGCAATTGAGTGCGCAACTGGCGAAGGAGCATTCAGGACATTTGGCTTCGACCTCGTTGGCGGTTGAGCAAATCCACACTCAATAAGTCTTTCGCCAATTGGGCTAGCCAGCTCCTTAGCCTCCCGTTGACGTGCGCGGCGAAGCTCGATTTCCTCCTGGGATAATTTTGCCCGTTCAGCTTCGTCTTTAGGAATCTTGTTTGCGTCGATTGTCCGGCGGTATTCACCAAGTCGAACTGCGTCTTCCAGAACCCGTGAGTCAGTGAGGTCATCAAAACTTGGGAAAAAACTTGCCAGATCGTGAGCAGTTTCCTCGCCGACCTCGGGAATCGCGAGCGCGTGCAGCCAGCGCGCGAGCGGTTGCGTCTTCGCACGCGCGATGGCGTCGATGACTTTGCGCGCGTTCTTTTCGCCAAAGATACGGGGTTCGTCGTCGGTGCCGAGGTTGAGCGGGGCGAGTTGCTCCAGTTTGAGGTCGAAAAGGTCGAGCGGTTCGCGGACGAGGCCGCGCTCGACCAGCGCGTCGGCGACGCTCTCGCCGAGGCCGTCGATTTCCAGCGCGCCGCGTTTGGCGAAGTATTCCAGCCGGCGCGTGAGTTGCGCGGGGCAGTTCACGTTTTCGCAGACCCACGCGGCGAAGTTTGGATCGCGCCGGATCGCGCCGCCGCAGGCCGGGCATTTTCCGCCGAGGTGGGCGAGGAAGTCGAACGGCTGGGCGTCGTCGGGGCGTTTTTCCAGGACCACGCGCACGACGGCGGGGATGACCTCGCCCGCTTTCTCGATGACCACGGTGTCGCCGATGCGGATGTCCTTGCGCCGGATTTCGTCCTCATTGTGGAGGGTGGCGCGGCTGATGGTGCTGCCGCGCAGGAGCACGGGCTCCAGCTCCGCGACGGGCGTGAGCACGCCGGTGCGGCCGACCTGCACGGTGATGGCGCGCAGCCGCGTCTCGGCCTGCTCGGAGACGTATTTCCAGGCCTTCGCCCACTTCGGCGCGCGGGAGTGAAAGCCGACGCGCTCGCGCTGTTCGAGCGCGTTCAGTTTGATGACCGCGCCGTCCGTCTCGAAGGCGAAGCTGTCGCGGATGGCGTCGAGTTCGTGGATCGCCGCCATGACCTCGTCGGCGGTGGCGCAAAGCCGGGTAAATTGCGGCGTGGGAAAACCGAGTGTTTTCAGCCAGGCGAGCATCGCAGCCTGCGTGGGCGGCTGGTCGGCGCTGATTTCGCCGAGGCCGTAAAGCACGATGGCGAGCGGGCGTTTCGCCACGATGGCGGGGTCGAGTTGCTTGAGCGTGCCGGCGGCGGTGTTGCGCGCGTTGGCGAATGGCTCCTCGCCCGCGGCGATCATCTCCTCGACGATGCGCCGGAACCCGGCGACCGGCAGATAGACTTCGCCGCGCACTTCCAGCACGGCGGGCACGTCCGGTCCGTGCAGGCGCAGCGGGATGCTGCGGATGGTGCGGAGGTTGTCCGTGATGTCGTCGCCGGTCTCGCCGTCGCCGCGGGTGGCACCGGTCGTGAGCAGGCCGTCCTCGTAGCGCAGGTTGATCGCCAGGCCGTCGATCTTCGGTTCCACGAGCCATTCGAGCGGCTCGCCGGGCAGGAGTTTTTCCACGCTCGCGATCCACTTTTGCAGCGCCTCCGCACCGTCCTTCGCAAAGAGGTTGTCGAGCGAAAGCATCGGCACCGCGTGACGCACGGATTTGAAACCGCTGGTCGCTTTTCCACCCACACGCCGGGTGGGCGAGTCGGGCGTGATCAGCTCGGGGTGCGCGGCCTCGATCGCCTGCACTTCGCGGAAAAGCGCGTCGTATTCCTGATCGGAAATTGCCGGCGCGGCTTCGTCGTAATAGCGGCGGTTATGCTCCTCAAGCTCGCGCCGGAGCCGGGCGAGGTGTGCTGAAATATCGGGCATAGATGAAAACGGTGAGCAGCGCGCCGGTGACGCTGCCGAGCGCGTCGGCGCTCCAGTCATACACGTCCGCGCCCGACCGGTTCGGGGTGTAGAGCTGGTGAATTTCGTCAACCGCGCCGAAGACGGCAAGCGCGATGGCCACGCAGACGATCACGCGTTTCCACGGCCACAGCGTGCTCCAGCTCAGGGCGAGGGTGAGATTGATGCCGCCGGCGAGAAAGGCGCTGAAATGTTCGGCTTTGTCCCACACCTGGAATGGCGCGAGATCCTCCAACTGCGGCGGCGTCATCGAGGAAAGGATGGTGATGGTGGTGGCCCAGATGGCCACGCCGAACCAAGCGAGGATGCGGAGCCATTGGGGAGCGGAACGTTTCACAGGAAGTTTGAGTGCGTGGGGAGTTTTCACGATAGTCGGGCAATGGAAAGTCCAAAGCGCATCCTCGGCATCGAAGGCGGCGGCACCAAAACCGAGTGGGTGCTGCTGGCTGGCGAGGCTTATGAAAACAAGGTTAGCGGGCAGGGAACGCTGCCGGGTTCGAACCTCCGGCTGGTCACCGACGACACGCTGGCGCGGCTGTTTTCGGTGCTGCCGACGGACGCCACGCACGTTGGGGTTTTTCTCGCGGGATGCGCCACGGAGGAGGACCGCACGCGGCTGCGCGGGCTGGCGGAAAAGGCGTGGCCGCGCGCTGTTCTGGCCATCGGGAGCGATCGCGATTCGGGGCTGGCGACGGCGTTTGGCGCGGAGGACGGGATCGCGGTCATCGCGGGCACCGGTGCGGCGGTGCATGGACGGCGCGGCGCGCGGGTGGAAAAGGCGGGCGGCTGGGGACAGCTCCTCGGCGACCGTGGCGGCGGTTACGACCTCGCGATGCAGGGGCTGCGGCTGGTGCTGACGCATTACGATTTGAACCAAAGGATCACGCCGCTCGCGGAGGAAATCCTGCGCACGCTGGCGCTGAACCGGCTCCAAGATCTCGTCGGCTGGGCGATGCAGGCGGACAAGATGAGCGTGGCGCGGCTGGCCCCGGCGATTTTTCACGCGGCCAAACACGGCGAACCGGAGATGCTGGCGACGGTGCAGGCGGGCGCGGGCGTGCTGGCGGAGTTCACGCGCGCGGTGGCGCAGCGGCTGGCGTTTCCTGCCGCGCCGGTGCGGCTGATCGGCGGGCTGTTCACGCATCACGAGGAATACGCGGCGCTTTTCAAATACCGGCTGAGCATCCTGCTGCCGGACGCGACGGTGAGCGTGTGCGGGGAAAGCGGGGCGCTGGGGGCGGCGTGGCTGGCGGGGCAGGGGAGCGGAGATCGGAGCTGGGAGATTGGAGATCGGGAAAATGCGAGCGCGGCGGATGCCGCGGCGCTGGCGAAAGCGGCGACGGAGCAGGCGAATCCGCGGTCGGTGAATCTGGAGGAGCGGACGACGACGGAGTTGGTGGACCTTTTCACGACGGAGGAGGAATGCGTGGCGCGGGCGCTGGCGGCGTGCCGGGCGGAGCTGATTGCGGCGGTGGATTTGGTGAGCACGGCGCTGCAGGCCGGCGGGCGGCTTTTCTACGTGGGCGCGGGGACGAGCGGGCGGCTGGGGGTGCTGGATGCGAGCGAGATCCCGCCCACGTTCGGCGCGCCGCCGGAGTTGGTGCAGGGCATCATGGCGGGCGGGGCGGCGGCGCTGCACCGCTCGATCGAGGGCGTGGAAGACCAACCGGAGGCCGGGGCGCTGGCCGTCGCGGAGCGTGGCGTGCGCGCGGGCGATGTGCTCTGCGGGATCGCCGCGAGCGGGCGCACGCCATTCGTGCTCGGTGCGCTGGCGCGGGCGCGGGAAACGGGCGCGCGGACGCTGCTGCTGACGTGCAATCCCACGCGGGTGCGGGCCGCGCAGCCGTGGGACGCGGAGATCGATCTGCCGGTCGGGCCGGAAATCATCACCGGCTCCACGCGGCTGAAAGCAGGCACCGCGACGAAGGTGACGCTGAACCTGCTCTCGACCTGCGCGATGATCCGCCTCGGCCGCGTGCGCGGCAACGCCATGGTCGATCTGCACATTTCCAACGCCAAGCTGCGCGACCGTGGCGTGCGGCTTGTCAGCGCCACGCTCGACATCGGCTACGAAGAGGCGCGGGCGCGCCTGGAGCGCGCCGGGTGGAACGTGCGGGCGTGTCTGGCGGCGCGGTGAGGTGGTGGGGAAAAAGAGCACGCCCTCCAGCGGTGGATGCAACTCCACCACTCCCGATTTTACCACGCTGACTAAATCCCGACAGCGTCCGTGGCGGCGAAACCTCGCATCAAAACCAGAACGGGATTTTTTCACAGAGAGCGGCAGATTTTTTCGCCGCAGAACGGCACCCGGCATGGCCGTTGCTAAAAGCAAAACATTGTTCGTCCGAGCGACGAATGGCTCACCGAATTTTCATACAGGGGAGCAGCTCGACTGGAGGGTTTAATTCAGCGGACCGGGGGGAACCCGCTGAATCAGGACAGTCGAGCTGCATTTCCTCTCAAGCCTCCGCGCGCGCCATCGGAGCACGAGCCACGCGATGCCGGACAGGACCACCATCAGATCGGCAATCAACGCCAGAATAGTTGCGGCGATTACCGCCCAAGCCTCCTGGTGATGAAGGAAAATCCAACCACGCATCCTCCTGATGCCGCATGTTCGGCCCCAACACCCGGAAGCCCGCCGCCTCAGCGCCCACAAAGCCCGAACAAATGAAAGCCTGTGCCAGGCTCACCAAGAACGTCCGCCCAAAAAATCGAATCCATTTCTCCCGGCCCATCACTATTCTTGCGCTAGATCTCCTTTTCCAGCCGCTCGCTGAGCCACTGCTTCATCATGCTTTGGTAGTTCAGGTAGCGGGAGCGGGCGAGGCGCTTGATGCGGGCGAGGAGGCGCGGGTCGAAGCGCAGGGTGATGGTGGTGGATTCGCGGCTGTCGGCCTTGAGCAGCGAGCCATTCATCAGGCGTCCATCGAGTCGCGCGCCGGCCCAGAACGCGGCTTCGTCTTCCTCGTTCTCAAATTGCGGAACTTCCGCCCAGTTGGTGATGACTTTCATACGGCGGCGTGGGGTGCGTCAGAACCCGAGTTCGGAGTTTTTGCGCTCATAGAAAGTGATTTCCTCCGGCGTCATATCGCGCGCGACGATGACCCGGTAAGTTTTCCCGTCGGTCCAAAATACGGCGAACACGCCGCGGTCGCTCATGGATTTGCCGAGGTTGAAGTAGCGGGCCTTTTCCGCCGCGCGGGTGCTGTCGGGGAGCAGGCGGAGGCTGAAGGGGTCCTCGAAGGATTCTTCAATTTCCTTGGGCGCGATCTTGCGGAGGTCAAAGGGGGCGTCGAGCCAGTCGAAGTCCATTTAGGATTTGGGATTTAGCGTTTGGAAAGGGACAGGAGCTGCGGCGTGGGCGGCTGGTTATTTCGCGCGCTGGATGAGTTCGATCTCGTAGCCTTCCGGCGCGTCGATGAAGGCGATGACGCTGCCGGTGCTGGTCGGCGTGGGGCCGTCGGAGAGCGGGTAGCCTTTGGCGGCGGCTTGTTTGGCGAAGACTGCGAGGTCGTCCACCTCGAAGGCGAGGTGCGTGATGTCGTGGCCGACATTGACCGGGCCGCTGCCGTCGAATTTGCAGATCTCGATCTCCTCCTCGCTGCCGGGAGCCTTGAAGAAAACGAGCTGCGAGCCGCGCGGCGAGGTGTGGCGGCGCGTCTCCTCGAGGCCGAGCACCTCCTTGTAAAAGTGTGCGGTCTTTTCCAAGTCGGTCACGCGATAGCGGGTGTGGAGGAGCCGGGTGAGCATGGGGAAAATTCAGATTTCAGATTTCAGAATTAAGATTTAGCCTCGTCACCTGCGGATTGGCGACAGCAAATCCAATCTGAAATCCGAAATCCTCCATCTGAAATCTCCATGATCGCCCTCGGCATAGACAGCGGCACCCAAAGCACCAAGACCATCGCGCTCGACCTCGAGTCGGGCGAAATTCTCGCCTCGGCCGCCGAGAGTTACGGGCTCATCGAGAATCTGCCGCCGGGGCATCTGGAGCAGGAACCGCAGACCTGGATCGACGCCGTGGACGCCACGGTGCGCGCGGTTTTGCAGAAGCTCGGCAAGCGCAAGGACGACGTGAAAGCCATCGGCGTGAGCGGGCAGCAGCACGGCTTTGTGGCGCTCGATAAAAAGAGCCGCGTCATCCGTCCGGCGAAGCTGTGGTGCGACACCTCGACGGCGGAGCAGTGCAAGCAGTTCGAGGAGGAATTCGGCGGGGCGGCGGGACTGATCAAGCTCGCAGGCAATGCCATGCCGCCCGGCTACACCGCGCCGAAAATCCTGTGGCTGAAACAGCACGAGCCCAAGAACTACAAGGCGCTGACCACGGTGCTGCTGCCGCACGACTACATCAATTTCCACCTCACCGGCGAACGCGGCATGGAGTATGGCGACGCCTCGGGCACCGGCCTGCTGGATGTCCGGGAGAAGAAATGGTGCGAGCCGCTGATCGAGTTCATCGATCCCGATCTCGCCGACGCGCTCCCACCGCTGGCCAGTTCGCGGCGCGCGTTCGGGCTGCTGCGGGAGAATCACCGCGAGGCGTGGGGCCTGTCGAAAGGGGAGGTCACGGTAAGCGCGGGCGGCGGCGACAACATGATGGGGGCGATCGGCACCGGCAACGTGCAGCCCGGCGTGGTCACGGTGAGCCTCGGCACGAGTGGTACGGTGTACGCCTTTGCCGACAAGCCGGTGATCGACCCGCAGGGTGAAGTCGCCGCGTTTTGCGACAGCACGGACCGCTGGCTGCCGCTCGTCTGCACGATGAATGTGACGGTGGCGACCGAGCAGGCGCGCAAGCTCTTCGGCTGGTCGCACGAGCAGCTCGAAGCCAACGTCGCCAACGCGCCCGCCGGTGCCGACGGCCTGCTCTTTCTCCCCTACCTAAACGGTGAACGCACTCCGAACCTGCCCGGCGGCAGCGGCGTTTTCCACGGCCTGAAAACGGACACGATGAACCCCGCGCACATGGCCCGCGCGACGATGGAGGGTGTGACGCTCGGCCTCGCCTACGGCCTGAATCGCTTCCGCGAACTCGGCATCACGCCCACGGAAATTCGCCTCACCGGCGGCGGCAGCAAGAGTGCCATCTGGCGGCAGATCGCGGCGGATATTTTCGGCGTGCCGACCATTTGCCTCGAATCGTCCGAAGGTGCCGCGCTCGGGGCCGCGCTCCAGGCCGCTTACGCCTGCCACGCCGCGCAGGGCAAGCCCGTGACCTTCCGCGAGCTGTGCGCAAAAATCGTGAAACTCGACGACTCCACCCGCGCCAAGCCGCACGCCGATTTCAAGGAGCTCTACGCCGACCTCCTCACCCGCCAGGGCGACCTCACGCGGCGCATGCACACGGCGGGGTATCTCTGAGATGAAACTCGTCATCGCCGCCACCGGCGCGAGCGGGGCCATTTACCTCCAGCGGCTGCTGGCGCAGATCGACTGCGCGGCGCATGAGGTGCATCTCGTGTTGAGCGGTTATGCAAAGCAGGTCATCGCCGAGGAAATCGGGACGCTGACCGTGCCGGACGGCGTCCGGCAGCACGGCGACAAGACGATGAACGTCCCATTCGTCAGCGGCTCGGCGCGGTTCGATGCGATGGTCGTGTGTCCGTGCTCGATGGGCACGCTCGGGCGGATTGCCGCGGGCACCGCAGACACCACACTGCTGCGCGCGGCGGATGTTTTTCTGAAAGAACGCCGCAAGCTCATCCTCGTGCCGCGCGAGACCCCGTGGAATCTCATCCACGCCCGCAACATCGTGACGCTCCTTGAAGCCGGCGCGATTGTCATGCCCGCCTCGCCCGGCTTTTACAGCCGCCCGCAGACCATTGAGCAGGTCGCCGACACGGTCGTCGCGCGCATTTTGGATCAGCTCGATTTGCCCAACCCGCACACCTTCCGCTGGGCGGAGAACGCCGAGTGACGCACGAGAAAAAGGCGCGGCTTATCGCGGCGGTCGGGGCGTGGGTGGTGCGGGCGTGGATCTTTACGCTGCGCTTTCGCATTGTGGATCGCGCCTGCGTGCTCAAGACGCCACCGGAAAAGCCGCTGCTCTGGGCCTTCTGGCACAACAAGCTCTTTGTCATGCCGCACCTTTTCGAGTGCTATTTTCCCGGCCGGCTCGGCGCGGCCCTCGCCAGCCAGAGCAAGGACGGCGAAATCATCGCCGCCTTCATCCGCCACTTTGGCATCCGCCCGATCCGCGGCTCCACTTCGCGCGGCGGCGGGCGCTCGCTGGTGGAAATGCGCCGCGCCATCGAGGACGGCTACATCATGGCGCTCACCCCCGACGGTCCGCGCGGCCCGCGCTACTCCGTGAGCCCCGGAGTGGTGAAACTTGCGCAAATCACCGGCGGCGTAATTCTCCCCATTCACGTCACGTATTCGAGCTACTGGCAGTTGAAAACGTGGGATGGGTTCATGATTCCGAAGCCCTTCGCCAAGGTCCACGTCACCTTCGACATCCTCCACGAAATCCCCGCCACCGCGGACGACGCGCTCTTTGAATACCAGCGCGTGCGGCTCGAACGGATGATGCGCCCGCAGCATGGGGCTTAGGAAATGACGAATGTGGAATGACGAATGACGAGCGGGCGGAGCGCGCGTTGTCGTCATTCGGCACTTCGTCATTGTCTCGTCATTCGCCATTCGTCATTCGTCATTCCATGACGCTCATCGACGGCAAGGCCATCGCCCAAAAGACCCACGCTGAATCGCGCGCCGCCGTCGCGGAGTTGAAGGCGCGCGGCATCACCCCGGGCCTCGCCGTCGTCCTCGTTGGGGACGATCCCGCGTCGGCTGCGTACGTGCGGAGCAAGGACAGGATGTGCCACGAACTCGGGATGCATTCCGTGAAGCACGAACTGCCCGCAGCCACCTCGCAGGCAGACCTCATCGCGATCGTTCGGCAACTCAATGCGGACCCCGCCATCCACGGCATCCTCGTTCAGTCGCCGCCGCCGCCGCACATTGACGAACGCGCCGTCATTGAGGCCATCGACCCGCGCAAGGACGTGGACGGCTTTCATCCGCTGAACGTCGCCAAACTCACGCTCGGCGATCCAGACGGCTTCGTGCCCTGCACCCCGCTCGGCTGCCAGCGGCTGCTCATCGAAAGCGGCATCGAGACTGCGGGCGCCAACGTCGTCGTCCTTGGCCGCTCCATGATCGTAGGCAAGCCGATGGCGCTGCTGCTCATGAATAAAGGCCCCGGCGGCGACGCCACCGTGACCGTCGCCCATTCGCGCACCCGCAATCTTGCTGCCGTCTGCCGTACCGCCGACATCCTCATCGCCGCCATTGGTCGCCCCGAGTTTGTTCGTGCAGACTTTGTGAAAGAAGGTGCGGTCGTCATTGACGTGGGCATCAACCGCGTGGACGACCCCACTGCACCGAAAGGCTACCGTCTCACCGGCGACGTCGCCTTTGCCGAAGTCGCCCCGCATTGCCGCGCCATCACCCCCGTCCCCGGTGGCGTCGGCCCCATGACCATCGCCATGCTCATGGCCAACACCATTGCCAGTTGCCGCCGCTTCGCCGCCCGCGTGTAGCGTCGCCATCCCGGTCATCTTGGGCAAAGCGGAGGCTTGCGCAGCGCATTCGAAAGACCTCTCGCTCCCGGCGGGGCGAAGGCGCTGACTGGTCGGAGTGCGCGCGGACACCACGGGCTTGCGAGGTTCGTCCGCCCGCCTCCGCCCGCGAAAAGTTAGAGGTCTTTCGACTCCGTTCCGTCCCGCCTTCGCCCGCACGGAACTCCGCTCAGGATGACGGAGCTACGCCATCCACCCACTGACGGCACCCGCCGGACTATCACCGTGCCGAGCGCGGAGTTGGGGATGGAGGGAGATTTTGGAACCGACCATTGCTCCGCAATTATCTTAATTAAACCCTCTTTGAACGATCACCCAGCCTCCACCCAACACTTTAATAACAGTTCCTTCATCCCGCATCGCATCACTCTGTTTGACGGCCTGCTCAGTGTCAGCAAAGACCAACACATAGTAAAAGTTCACGGGCGTTACTTCGATAATCAGCGGAGCCGAATTGACATGAAAGCCGTGAGGAAACCGTTTCTCATAAAACTCCAAGTTTGTGGCCAGACCAGTTGACCGAGCCTGGCTCACAAGTGCGTCATACATCGCACGGTTGTCTTCGAAGTGCTTCTCAGTCGCGGTCAGGTCAGTCGGACTCCATGTGCATGCAGCGAAGATCAGGTAACAGAGAAGAACAGCAATGTTTCGAGCGGAGCAAATGATTCTGTATGGCGTTCTTTTCATGGCCACAACACCTCAGATTGGCATCGCCTACCCACGCAGACTTAGCACCCTCTTTTCATACCCCTGCACCTCCGCCAGCCACGCCGCACCAACTGGCACACCCATCCGGTGGCAGTAATGATCCCACACCGCGCCAAAGGGTAGGGTCTTCATTTCCTCCATAAGTGCCAGGCGGGTGGTGTAGTCGCCGGTTAGCTCGGCTTGTTTGAGACGGGCGATGGGTGCGGTGAGGGCGAGGAGGAGGGCTTTGAGCATGTTGCGGGTGCCGATGACCCAGGCGGCGACGCGGTTGATGCTGGCGTCGAAGTAATCGAGCCCGATATGGGTGCGCCCAAGGTAGCCGCCCCAGACGATCTCCTGGGCGATGGCTTGGAGGCTGTCGGTGAGGGTGACGACGTGGTCGCTGTCCCAGCGGACGCCGCGGCTGACGTGGAGGGCGATCTCGGGGAGGAAGGTGAGGACGGAGGAGATTTTGTCGGAGATGCACTCGGTGGGGTGGTAATGGCCGGCGTCGAGGGTGAGGAGGGTGCCGCGGCTGACGGCGTAGGCGAGGTAGAACTCGTGGGAGCCGGCGGTGTAGCTTTCCGCGCCGATGCCGAAGAGCTTGGGCTCGACGGAATCGAGGTTGTGCCGGCGGTCGATCTTCGGGGCGAAGATGGCGTCGAGAGACTCGACGAGGCGCTCGCGCGGGGCGCGGCGGTCGGAGGGCGTGTCCTTCATGCCGTCGGGAATCCAGAGGTTGGTCAGGCAGGTCTTGCCCAGCGCTTTGCCGATGGTCGCGCCGATCTCGCGGCAGCGGATGCCGTGCTCGATCCAAAAGCGGCGGATGGCTTTGTCCGGCGAGGTGAGGGTGAGGCCGCCGACGACTTTCGGATGGGAAAAATAGGTGGGGTTGAGGTCGAGGCCGATCTTGCGGCTTTTGGCCCAGGCGATCCAGTTCTTGAAGTGCTCCGCGCCGAGGGCATCGCGGTCCACGCGCCGGCCGCCGGTCTCGGCGTAGGAGGCGTGGAGGTTGAAACGGTGGGTGCCGGGGATGAGGGCGATAGCTTGCTCGAAATCGGCACGCAACTCGTCGGGCGTGCGGGCGCGGCCGGGGTAGTTGCCGGTGACGGCGAGGCCGTCGCCGACTGACGTGCCGGAGTTTTCAAAGCCGCGCACGTCATCGCCCTGCCAGCAGTGGATGGAGATGGCGACGGTGGTGAGCTTTTTGATGGCGGCTTCGACGTTGACGCCGTGCTCGGCGTAACGCTCGCAGGCGATGCGGTAGGCGGTTTCGAGTTGTTTGGTGGTCATGGTTTTTGGGGATGGGCGGGACTATGAACCTGAACGCCGCGCTTGAAAACCTGCGAACTGAGAGCACGACGGCTTTGAGGAATCAGGATGAATTTTATGTCAGGATGGCAGCACCAAAGGTGCGACTCAAGCCAGCCCAGGGCGTAGCGAGGCACGAGCGCCGCCCTGGGTGGCGAAATAAAAACGGACCAGCCCCAACGGGGCGCACCAATCTCAGCGTCCCGTTGTTTCGCCCTGTTGGGGCTCGATTTTCTTCTCTTCTGCAACCCAGGGCGGCGCTCGTGCCTCGCTTTGCCCTGGGCTGGCTTGTCATGGGCCTTTGGCCCTCCGGCGTGGCGCTCGGACGAAAAGGCGCGTGCGCTTATTCCCGCACGGCGGCGAAGAGACGGCGCGTTCTTTTCACCGCAGGGCGGTGAAGAGCTGGCTGGCGAGGTAGAAGAGGCCGACGAAGAAGGCGAGGATGGCGAGTCCCGCGCCGCCGAGGAGGGCGATGAGGAAGAGCCAGTCGCCGCGTGAGGCGGGCTGGGCGGTGCCGGCGTATTTGCGGAGGAGTTCGTGGTTGCGGGTATTTGAGCGGAAGAAGATCGAGAGCGCGTCGCCGACCACGGGCACGGCGTCGAGGCCGGCGTTGAGGAGGACGTTCACGGCCATGCGGGCGAGGATGATCTTTGGCACGCGAAGCCGAGCGCTGAGGCCGATCAGCGCGAGCGAGATGACGGAAGACGCGACAGGTCCAAACCCCGGCAGCAGACCGATGAGCGGGTCGAGCCCGAAGCGGATATTCGTGCCGGGAATGACGAACGCCTCATCCATGAGCCGCGCGACGAGCGCGATGAACGGATCGTCGCCGAGCTTTGTGTCCGCGCGGGTTTCGCGCGGCAGGACTTCGACGTCGGCTTCGACTTCGCGGACTTTGGGCATGCGAAAGTTTCGCCCATCGCCCGCCGCCCGCGAGCAGAATCAGCCTGGAATTTCGCGCAGCATCTGCGCGTTGGTTGGGAATTTTTTCGTGAAGAAAAGCAGGCGCTCGATGGCCTCCACGGGTTTGTGTCCGGTGAGGCCGCGGCGGATGACGTTGATCTTGTGGAGGTCGTCGGCGGGGATGAGGAGCTCGTCGCGGCGCGTGCCGGACTGGAAGATGTCGATGGCCGGGTAGATGCGCATGTCGCTGATCTTGCGGTCGAGGACGAGCTCCATGTTTCCGGTGCCTTTGAACTCCTGGAAGATGACTTCGTCCATGCGGCTGTTCGTCTCGATGAGCGCGGTGGCGATGATCGTGAGCGAGCCAGCTTCCTCGGTGTTGCGCGCGGCGGCGAAAATCTTGCGCGGGATTTCCAGCGCGCGGGCGTCGAGGCCGCCGGACATCGTGCGGCCGCCGGTCATGGCGTTGTTGAAAGCGCGGCCCACGCGGGTGATCGAGTCGAGCAGGATGAAGACGTCCTTGCCGGATTCGACGAGGCGTTTGGCCCGCTCCATGGCGAGCTGCGCGATGCGCGTGTGGCTCTTGATGTCGCTGTCGTTCGAGCTGGCCATGATCTGGGCGGTGGGGCAGCTGCGGGTGATGTCGGTGACTTCCTCGGGCCGTTCATCGACGAGCAAAATGATGAGCTGAATCTCGGGATGATTTTTTGCCACGGCGTCGGCGATGTGCTGGAGCAGCGTGGTCTTGCCGGTGCGCGGCGGCGCGACGATGAGGCCGCGCGTGCCTTTGCCGATGGGGCACATCATGTCGATGATCCGCGTGGTGTAACGGTCGGGCACGGTCTCGAGGCGGATTTTCTCGAGCGGGCTGATGACGGTGAGTTCCTCGAATGCGGGCAGCGTGGTGGCGAGTTCGGGGTCGTCGCCATTGATCTCGGTGATGCGGAAAAGTTGGGAGCCGCGGGCACCGCGCCGCGTCTGGCCTTTGACCCACTGGCCGTCGCGGAGATTATAGGTGCGGCACAGTTCGGGCGTGACGAAGACATCGCTCGGGTTCGGCGTGAAGCTGCGTTTGGCATCGCGGAGAAAGCCGAAACCTTTGCCGGAAACCTCGACCAACCCCTCGGCGTCGGCGATTTCATCCTCCCGCGGCGGTAGCTCCACGCGCTCATGGCGCTCCGGGCGTTCATTACGTTCATGGCGATCGTGTCCGTGACGCTCGTGGCGCTCGTGACGTTCGGAACGCGTCGGCACGGGCAGGTCCATGCGGGCTGCTTGCTCAGCGGGCACGGAGACCGGCACCTGCACATCCGTCTGGCCATCGGCGCGGGCGCGCTCCTCCAGTTGGCGGGCGACGTGGAGCGGGATGTAAACGGGCCGCTGCCTCACCGCAGGCGCGGGAGCCACGGGACTCGGAGCAGTGGGTGCGGCGGGCGCAGCGGGTGCCGGCGCGACTGGGGCAGTGGCGGCACGCGAGGGACTCCATTCATCAGCCGACGTGGCTGGGGCCGCTGCGGGCAATGCGGGCGTCGCGAGCGGTGCGGGCGAAGCTGGCGCATCTGCGACGATCGGCAATTCCGGCTGCGTCTCCGCTTCCACTTTGCTGACCTTCTTTTTCACGGCCGCCTTTTTCGGAGCCGGTTTTTTCGCCGCAGGCGTCGCGGCTTTCGCGGGCGCAGGCGGTTTCGCAGCGGTCACCGCTTTGGTGGTCTTGGTTGTTTTGGTTACTGTCGCGGCGGCCTTCGTCGTCCGCTTCCTGGCGGTCTTCTTTGGTTCGGCGCTAGGGTCTGCGAGCAAGGGCTGGTCGGAGGGTTCAGTCATAGAAAAATGGGGTGGGAATTGAGAGGAGAGGCGAGAGGCTCGCCGGGTCACGCCAAGGCGGCGTGCGAATGTGCAATCAGATCGGGCGGGCATCTGCCGCCGACAGGAGTGGGAAAAGCTGGCCTCGTTTCAGGTCGAGGAAACCTTTGAACTGCCGGTCGTGAGACCGCTGGGTGTGATCCGCCATGGATCAGGGTGATGATTGAGTGTGATACGGAAACGCGCTGATCTGCTGGCTTTCGAGGGAGCGGTCTGCCGAGAGAGGTCAGACCAACCGAGGGCGCGAACTGATGTGGCGGATAGTGCGCGATGCCTCCGCTGTCGTCAACGGGATTTTTTTCCCACCGCATGCCCGCCGCCGAACCGCGCGCTGTCAGTGATAAACGTCGCGCATTAACAGCGCCCCGACACCGCCTTGATTTTTCATCAGCGCCTTCATGCTCCAGTGGATGTGCCCCGGCTGCGCCGTCCCCTGACGCGTGAGCGCGATCTGCCGCGCGATCTCGCTGGCGGGACGGGCCGCGCCGATGCGTTCGGTCGCGATGCCCGGCCAGATGGCTTTGCCTGCGGGGTTCTGCGCACGCCACCACGCCAGCAGCACCGGGAAGCTTTGTTTCTCCGGCTCGCACGACCAGTAGAGTTGCGGCGCGAGATAGTCGCACCAGCCTTCCGCCAGCCATTTCCGCGAGTCCGCGAAAAGATGCGCGTAGCTGTCGAGGTCCGCCTTGATCGTCGCGGGCACGCCGGGACGCCAGATGCCGAAAGGACTGATACCCACCCGCACGGCGGGTTTCTCGGTCTTCACGGATTGATACATGGCTTTGACGAAACGGTTGATATTTTCCCGCCGCCAGTCGCCCCGCTCCAGGCCACCACCCCGCTGTCGCCAGGTGCTGGCGTCGGGAAAATCCGCGCCGCCTTTCGGGTAGGGGTAAAAGTAGTCGTCGATATGCACGCCGTCGATGTTGTAGCGCCGCACCACATCCAGGATGACATCGAGCGAATACTGGCGCGCCTCGGGCACCCCGGGATCGAGCCAGAGCTGCCCTCCGTAGGTCCGCACCCACTCCGGATGTTTCCGCACCACATGGCTGGCTGCGAGCTTGTCACTGGCATGAATGGCGGCGCGAAACGGATTGAACCACGCGTGTAACTCCAGCCCCCGCGCATGCGCCTCGGTGATCGCGTAGGCCAGCGGATCGTAACCTGGCGAAAGGCCCTGCTCGCCGGTGAGAAATGCGGACCACGGCTCCTCGCGCGAAGCGTAGAGCGCGTCGCACGCCGGACGGATTTGGAAAAGGATGGCGTTCAGCTTCAACTCGGCCGCGCGATCCAGCAGCGCCCGCAGCTCCGACTTCTGCTCTGCTGCCGGAAGCCCCGGTTTCGACGGCCAGTCGAGATTATAGACCGTGGCGACCCAAGCCCCGCGAAACTCCGCGGCCGCTGAAGCCAAGTTCGTGAGCGCCAGCAGAACCAGGATGAAAACGGAGACGATGTTTTTTTTCATAAGGTGGCGTGCCGAGAGTGATCGCCTGCGGCGGCTCTCCATCGTCCACTCCGCATCGCGAGGCAAGGCCGGTGCAGACGCTAGACGCGGAAAAGCGCGCCCATCTTTTTGCCGAGAATGCGGCTGGTGGCAAAGATCGTGAGCCCGAGGAAGACCATGGCCCAGACGCCGAGCGCGGAGGCGACGAAGCGGCCTTCACCCATGAGCTGGAAGAGTTCGTAAATTGCCTTGGTGATCGGGAAATGCTGCTGTTTCTGCGCGAGGATGAGCGAGTCGGAAACTTCCAGCATGGCGAAGGAAAACGTGAGCAATCCACCGGCGAGAACGTTCGCGGTGATGAGCGGGAAGGTGATGCGCCGCAGAGTGCGCAGCGGCGGGCAACCCAGATTCTGCGCAGCTTCCTCCAGCGTCACGCTGGTCTGTTGGAGACCGGCGACGGTGGCGCGCAGGATGTAGGGCAGCCGGCGCACGGAGTAGGCGACGATGAGCAGGAGCGTGGGATCTTTCGTCGGATTCAGCCAGGCAAAGGCGCGGCCATCCTGGGTCATGGAGATGTAGCCAAAGGCGAGGACTAGCCCGGGCACAGCGAGCGGCAGCATGGCCAGCGCATCAAGCAGCGCCCGACCGGGCAGCGTGGTGCGGACTACGACGTAGGCGATGGCCACGCCGAGCACGACATCGAACACCGTCGAACAGGCGGCGTATTTCACGCTGTTGATGATCGAAGGCACGGTCAGTCCGTGGCCGAGTGCGGCTTGGTAATGCTCCAGCGTCCAACTTTCCGGCAGTATCGTGCGGTACCAATCGCCGGCGAAGGACACGCAGATCACGCCGAGATGCGGCAGCAGCGCTAGCGCCGTGACCGCCGCGAAACCCAGCGCGCAGGCCCATTGCGCGGCGAGGCCGGGAGTCCGCGCGCCGCCGAGGGTCGTCGCCTTCGCCGTCATCGCGCTGCCGGTTTGGCCAAAGCCGAGCTTACCCGCGGCGTAAAGTAACGCCGTGCTCGCGAGCATCACGACCACGAGTGCGAAGGGGAACGGATTTCCGGCAATCTCCTTGATACCGTAGAAAATCTGCACCGGCGTGACGCGCGTGAGATCGAAGACCAGCGGCACGCCCAACTCGGTGAACGCGAAGATGAAGACGATGATGCCGCCGGCAAAAAGCCCCGGCATGATCAGCGGCAGCGTGATCCGGCGAAATCTGCGGAAGCCCGTGCAGCCGAGGTTCTCCGCCGCCTCCTCCATCGCGGGATCGAGATTCGCGAGCGCCGCGGTGAGGTTTAAAAAAAGGATGGGATAAAGGTGCAGGGCGTTCAGTGCGACCACGCCCCACATGCGGCCGCTGCCCAGCCAGTCGATGGTTTCGTCCGCGCCGAGCACGCCGACTTTCACGAGCAAGGCATTGAGCGCGCCATACTGGCCGAGCATCTGCCGGATGCCAATCGCTCCGACAAACGGCGGCAGAATCATCGGCACGAGAACCGCCGCGGAGAGCAGCTTCTTGCCGGGAAATTCCCAGCGGTCCGCCACGAACGCCAGCGGCAGCGCCAGCGCCAGCGCCGCGAGCGTGCTCCCGCACGCGAGCAGGAAGGCGTTGCGCAGCCCTTCGAGATAGATGCGATTGCGAAAGACCTCGCCGAGGAAGGACAGCGTGAACCGCCCGTCGGCATCCACAAAGGCCCCGCCGAGCACCGTGCCGATGGGCCACACAAA
This sequence comes from Chthoniobacter sp., assembly GCA_021414005.1. GTDB lineage: Bacteria > Verrucomicrobiota > Verrucomicrobiia > Chthoniobacterales > Chthoniobacteraceae > Chthoniobacter. The sequence continues at coordinate 31,889 of JAIOPH010000037.1, forward strand.
AAAAGCCGCGAAGAACACGGCGGTGAGCGCATAGACGAGCCAGGCGAGGGTCTTCGACATCGCGCGGACGCCTACCCGAAACGCGTCCGCGCGTCACGGCGTTTTCCCGGCCGGCGATTTACGCGTTCGGAAGCTGTGATTTCAAAATGAACGTCATCGCCTTGAGGCAGAGCTCATGGAGATTAAACGGTTTCGTAATGAAGTCGCAGCCGCCGCTGAGCATGGACTGCTCCCGGTGCTCCGGCGTCGCCATCCCCGTCACGAAAATGATTGGTGTGGCGTGATTGAGCGGAAGTTCGCGGATTTGGCGGCACAGCTCAAAACCGTCCGTGCCCGGCAACCGCACATCGAGAACGATCAGGTCGTAGCGGAAGCGCGCGAGTTCGGCGAGCGCGGCGGCGGGTTCCTGCGCGCACGTCGTGCGCATCCCGGCGGTCTCCATCGCCATCTGGATGGCCGCGCCATTTTCCGCGTCGTCATCCACGGCGAAGATCTGCGCGGTCGCGGGATCGCGTACCTGCGCGAAGCTGCGGTTCCGTTGGAGCACGCCTAGGAACTCGATGGTCTGCTGAACGGTGCGTAGCGTCGAGGGATTGATCTGCTCGGGCGTTTCGTAAAGGCCGCGCGTGAGTTCGGAAAAGGTCGTGAGGACGCGGTGGACGGCGAATTGGCCGGCGGCCCGCGTGCGTTCGGAAAAGCCCTGCACATGGCAGAAAAGTTCGTTGAGCAGACTGAGATCGTCGGGCGTTTTCGTGAACGAGTGGAAGCACTGCCGCATGGCACCATGCGCGCTCCGTGCGTCCTTTTCGGTGAGCGTCTCGGCCATGCCTTCGACGAGCGTTGTGACCATCGTGGTCGGCGTTGGTTCGGGCGAAACGGGGTGATCGTGAACCGCGGCGGGCGTTTCCGATTTGCCGTGTGAACGCGACCCGGCTGTGGCGAATTTTACCTGCAACCGGGCCTCCGCGAGCGAGGCGCTCAGCTCGCGGATTTCGCGCTGCGCGGTTTGCAGACAGGTGGCGATGTCAATGGTTTCGAGTCGCTGCTTTTCAAAACGATTCTGCAGCACCGCCAGTTCCTCCTGGCCACCGCGTGCGCTTTCGCCGGTCGCTTCGAGCACGGCTACGTGGTTGCACAACTCGATGAGCTGCGCCTCCAGCGTGACCGCACCACCAGCCAGCCCGCGCAGGCTTTCGCGCTCATGAAAAATCTGCCCGATCTGCTCCTGAGCGGCTTGGAGCGAAGCGAGCGCTCCATCGCGCTCACCGGCCACCGACTGGAACTGCATGGCCAGCATTTCCAACTCCTGCCGTAGCGCGGTGATCTGCTCGGCGTCGTCCTGCCGCGCGGTGGCTTCTTGGGTGGAAAGCCCAGCCGTCCGGCTGCGCAGCTCCTCCAGTTCGCGGGATAAGTCCTCGACCTGCTGCGCCGTGGCATCGCGGTCGAGCGTGGTCGCTTCCAGCCGCCGCCGAAAATCAGCGGCCTCCGCTTCGACGCGGCGATTGGCCGCGGTGAAAATCTCCTGCTTGTCTTCCAAATCGGCGATCTGATCCTCCGCGTGAGCGAGCTTGGCCTGCATTTCCAGGAGCTGCGCGTGCGCCCCATCGCGCGCCTGGCGGATGGCGTTGAGCTGCTTCTGGGTTTCTGCGGCGATTTTGCCGGGGTCGCCGTGGGTCCGATGAAAACTCTCCACCTGCTGCCGTGCCTCATCGCGCTGGCGCAATGCCTCCTGCCGCTCGCGGTCGGCGTTCTCCAGCTTGCGGGCCGCTTCGGCCTGCTCGCGGCTGTGGCGGTCGCTCTCGGCCATCGCCGCATCGCGCTCTTGGATAAGCGAAGTCACTTCGACAAATTGCGAGCGGAGGTTCGTCTCCGTATCGCGCATGATCACGAGCTGCTGCTCCGCCCGCGCTAGTTGCTGCAGCGCGGCGTCTCGCGCCTGTCCCGCAGCGTGGGCCTCGGCGAGGGCCTGCTGGAGCTGGATTGCAAGCCCCGCCGACCCCGGTTCCCGGGCAAGCGGAATCACCGCCATGGGCGATAACGACGCGGACGCGGGAATGAACTCGATGCAATCGGCGTCTTCAGGTTGAGGTTGAGACATACGGAGAGGCGCTGCCGGCTGGGTAAACCGGCGACATGAACTCCAAGTGAAAGCACCGCGCATGCCTCGCGCGGCCCGGTTACCGGCAGACTCTCTGAAGGATATTTCCGCCGACTCTCGATGCTGGTCGGTGTCTCAGCTACGGGAACGCCATTCTCACTTCACGCCGGCCACCTGAAACCCTTCGCCCGTCAAAACGGCCCGGATTTTCGTCGCCTGATCCCCTTGAATTTCAATCGTACGCCCCTTCACCGTGCCCCCGCAGCCGCAGGCCACCCTCACCTTTTTCGCCACTGTCTCAATGACCGACCCCGGCAGATGGGTGGCAAAATCGTGAATCACGATCACGGTCTTTCCGCCGCGCTGCGCCGTCTCGCGCCGCAGGACCACCCGGCCCATTTTCCACACCGGCAACGGGGGCGTCGGCACCGGCGCGGATTCCGGCGCGGCTGGCAAATCGCCCATTTCCAGTCCGGCGAAAGCCGCATTCAATCCGGCGCGCGGCGACTGTGCGGCATTTGTCTCGATACGGTTTTTTTCTTCGCGGGGCATGGCGGGACCTGAGCTAGCCGCCCACGCGCCGCAAGGCAATGCCGGCCGCGTAAGGATTGCCCCGCGCTGGGATGCGGACGCGGCGAAGAAACCGTTGCCTGTTGCGCGGCGTGGCCCGTAGGGTTCCCTCCATGCTTCAAACTACCGAGGTGCCGTCTCCCCTGGCGGAGCCCTCCGCGTTTCGCCAAACTTTTTTCGCCGCCTACCGCTGGATGCTGCTCGCGCGGCTCCTGGAGGAAAAAATCGCCAGCCTGTATCGCGGCGGAAAAATCATTGGCGGCGTCTTTTTGGGGCGCGGGCAGGAGGCGCTCAGCGTGGCGGTGGGCATGGCGTTGCAGAAAGGGGACATCTTTGCCCCGCTCATCCGTGATCAGGCCGGGCGGCTGGCTTTTGGCGAATCCCTGCTCGATTGCACGCGCACCTACATGGGCTCGCGCCTCGGGCCGATGCGCGGGCGCGATGGCAACGTCCACCGCGGCCGTCCGCGCGAGGGGATGTTCGCGATGATCAGCCACCTCGGCGCGATGATTCCGGCGGTCGTGGGCGCGCTGCTCGCGCGGCGCTTCCGCGGCGTCACGGGCACGGTCGGCGCGACGTGCCTGGGCGATGGCGCGACTTCGACGGGGGCGTTTCACGAGGGGCTGAACATGGCTGCGGTGGAAAAGCTGCCGCTCATCGTGGTCGTGGCGAACAACCAGTACGCCTACTCCACGCCCAACGCGCGCCAGTTTGCCTGCGAGGATCTGGTGGACAAAGCGGTGGGCTACGGCGTGACGGGACATCGGCTCGACGCCACGGATTTGGAAACCTGCCTGCGCGTTTTGAACAAGGCTGTCGCCAACGCCCGCGACGGCGGCGGACCGCAACTCGTGGTCGCCTCACTGCTCCGGCTCGCCGGCCACGGCGAGCACGATGACGCGCACTACATCGACGACCGGCTGCGCGAATCGCGGCTCGGGCTCGACTGCCTGAAAGTCGCCGAACAGCGCCTGCTGGCGGAAGGCTGGGCCGACGAGTCCGCGCTGCACGGACTCGAAAACAACGCGCAGCGCCAGATCGACGAAGCCGTGGCCACGACCCTGCGCGAACCGGCCCCCGACCCCAATGTGGAAGACTGGTGCGCGCTCGCCACGCGCCACCTCAGCGAATCCTCGCACGCGGAATGATCACCTACCTCGAAGCCATCCGCGAAGCCCAGGCCCGCGCGCTCGCCGACGACCCGCGCGTTTACATCTACGGCCAGGATGTGGGCGCGTTTGGCGGTGCATTCAAAGCCACGAAAAATCTCGCGCAGGAATTTCCCGGTCGCGTGCTCGACTCGCCGATCAGCGAGGACGCCATGGTCGGCAGCGCCATCGGCGCGGCCATCGAGGGGATGCGCCCGATCATCGAGATGCAGTTCGCGGATTTCTCGACCGTCGGTTTCAATCAAATCGTGAACCACGCCGCGACGCTGCACTGGCGCACCAATGTCCCCTGCCCCATTACCATTCGCCTGCCCAGCGGCGGCACCGCTGGCGCAGGACCGTTTCACAGCCAGAGCATGGAGGCGCTCTACGCGCACTACCCCGGCCTCATCGTTATGACGCCCGCCACGGTCGAGGACGCCTACTCCATGTTGCTCGAAGCGGTGGCCATCGACGACCCGGTCATCTTTTGCGAGCACAAGTATCTCTATTACCATTTGAAAGCCGACGCGCTCCCGACCGAGGCCATGCCCACCGGCAAAGCGCGCATCGCCCGCGCCGGCCGCGACGCCACGATCGTGACTTACAGCGCGATGGTCCATGAGTCGCTCGCGTGCGCGGAGGAACTCGCGCTCGAAGGCTGGGAGATCGAAGTCATCGACCTGCGCACGATCAAGCCGCTAGACACCGACACCGTGCTCGCCAGCGTCGCGCGCACCGGGCGGCTGCTCGCCGTGGGCGAAGCGTTCCCGTGGGGCGGCGTCACGGCGGAAATCCTCGCCCGCGTCGCCACCGAAGGCTTCGGCCTGCTCGACGCTCCGCCGATGCGCCTGAACGCCAAAGACACGCCCGTCCCTTACCACCCGAACCTCTGGGGCACGCACCGTCCGACGGCGAAAACCATCAGCGCGCGGATGCGCGATCTGCTCCGACTTTAGAAACCGAGATCATGCCGAGAATTCCGATCATCATGCCGCAGCTCGGGGAGTCCATCGCCGAGGCTACTATCGTCGCGATTCCTTTTACCGTCGGCGACGCCGTCGAGAGCGATCAGGATGTCCTCGAAGTCGAGACGAACAAGGCGACGATGGGCGTAACCGCGCCGTGCGCTGGGCAGTTGGCGGAGTTGCTCGTGGAGGTCGGGCAAAGCTACGCCGTCGGCGCGACGCTCGGCTTTCTCGAAGTTACCGACGAAGAAGCCAGGCGCGCCGGACTCGACGCGCCCGCTCCAGTCGCGGTCGCGGAGGAGGCCAACGGCCATACTCCCGCATCCGCGGGCGTGCCGAAAAAATCCAGCGTCCAGCCGACCGTGCGCGGGCTGCCCGTGCCGGCGCACGCGGCGGGCGCGGGCTTCATGTCGCCGCGGATGAAGGCGCGGATGAACGAACTCGGCCTGCACGCCGCCGACCTCGCGGGCATCGCCGGCAGCGGCGCGGCGGGGCGCGTGACCGTCGAGGACTTCGAGAAATTTCTCTCCCAACTCGAGCACCACAAGCTCAGCCCCGCGTCCTCCATGCGCGTGGCCGTGGCCGACGCCATGCGCCGGAGCTGGACGCGCCCGCTCGCCACCGTCGGCATGTCCGTGCGCCTCGACGCCCTCCTCGCGCATCGCAAAACGAGCGACCCCAAACCCGGCCCCGCACTCTACGCACTGCGGGCACTCGCCCTCGCGCTCGGCGAAAACAGCGCGCCCGCCGGCCGGCTCATCGGCGAGAAAATCGTCCATCCCCGGGCCATCGACCTCGGTTTTGCCGTCGAGGCCGAGGACGGCGTGCTCGTGCCCGTGCTGCGCCAGGCCGACCAGACCCCGCTCGCGCAGATGGTCGCCCGCTACAGCGAACTCGTGGAACTCGCCCGCCAGCGCCGCCTGCCGCCGGGCGCGCAAGGCGGCTCGATCGCCACGGTCACAAACTTCGGCACCTTCGGCCTCGAATGGGCCACGCCGATCCCGCTCCCCGAGCAGACGCTCGTGCTCGGCATGGGCGCGGGCCGCGTGGTCCCGCATTGGGACAAACAGGCCGCGCAATTCGTGCCCGTGACCGAAGCCCAACTCACCCTCAGCTTTGACCACCGCGTCCTCGACGGCGGCGGCGCGGGCCGCCTCCTCCAGCGCATCGGCTCGCTCCTGCAAACGCCGGAAGCGCTTTAGCCGCCGGCCACCTCAAACACCTCCCGCCGCAGCACGCCGACGAACGGCAGATTCCGGTAGCGTTCCGCGTAGTCCAGTCCGTAGCCCACGACGAATTCATCGCCGATCTCGAAGCCGACAAAATCCGCGTCGAGTTCCTCCGCCCGCACCTTCGCTTTTCGCAACAGCACACACACGCGCACGCTCGCCGGGCTTTCGCCGCGCAGTCGCGCGCAGATGGCGTGCAGCGTGCGCCCGCTGTCGAGGATGTCGTCCAGTACCAGCACATGACGCCCGCGGACATCGGGCAGGTTCAGTTGGTGGAAAGTCACCGTCCCCGTGCTCTCTGTGCCGCCGTGGTAGCTGGCCACGCGCAGGCAATCCAGCCGCAGCGGCAGCGGGATGCGCCGCAGCAGATCCGCCGCAAAAATCAGCGAGCCATTGAGCACCGCGACGACCGTCAGCTCCTCGCCGCGGTACGCGTCCGTGATCTCAGCCGCCAGCACATCCAGCCGGCTCAGGATGGTCTGCTCGTGGAAAAGGATGCGGTCGATGTCGTCGAGCATGGTGTGAAAGGCGCATGACGAATGACGGAATGACAAAAGAATGTCGAAACGCGAATGACGGTTGCCGGGACGGCTTCAAAGCCCTCGTCCGCATTTCCCAAAATGCACCGCCGACTCAGACTTCCTCGTCAAACTCCAGCCGCAACTGTGAGGGGCGCACGCGGCTGGCGCGGTCGCGGTCGCGAAGTTGGCGGCGATAGAGCCAGACGAAAAGCGCGGAGACGAGCGTGATTTCGATGCAGAGGCCGAGCATGGGAAGAGTCGGCTGGCCGTTATTTTTGGAACTTGCGGATGAGGGCCACCATGACGCCTTGGATGTAGAGCTCGCGGGCGGGCAGCAGGTCGGGAAAACGCGGGTTTTCGGCCTTAAGGTAGGGGCGACCGCGCTGGAGCAGGTAGCGCTTGAGGGTGGTCTCGCCATCAATGAGCGCGGCGACCACGGAGCCGGGCCGGGGCTCGCGGTTTTCGAGAATGACGAGGTCGCCGTCGTGAATATCGGCACCGATCATGGAATCGCCGCGCACTTTCAAGGCAAAGACGCCGCGGCTCCTGGTGAGGCCCACGCTGGCCGCGTCGATGGAAACGATGCCGTCGTTTTCCTGCTCCACGGTCTCGGCGTAACCGGCGGCGATCTGGCCGTAGATGGGTACGTCGATGATCGCCTCGCGCTCCAGGTGGGCGGTGAGCGCGACGGCGCGGGCCTTGCCGGCGGGGCGCTGGATGACGCCCTTTTTCTGCAAGGCGCGGAGGTGGTTCATCGCCGCGGTCTGGCTGGCGAAGCCGAAGTGCTGCTGGATCTCGCGGGTCGAAGGGATGATGCCCGACCGCGCCTGGGAGTTGGCGATGAAGTCGAGAATTTCCTGCTGGCGGGTGGTGAGCTTTGGCATGTTCCAGCGAACACTATTTTTCCCGCTTACAATGGCAACGAAAATTTCATCTGTCGCGGCGGGTCGCCAACCGCGCATTCGGCCCGCTCGGGTTTTCGTTTGACGTTCGCGCGACCGGCCCGCGAGTCTCCGGCTCCGCATGGTCCGCCGCTCGTACTGCCCCTCCCCGGCGCGTCGGCCACCGCTTCCACTATTTCCAACCACTACCTTTAAAAGCTCCGCCCATGTCCCATTCATACGATGTCATTGTTGTCGGCGTCGGTGCCGTCGGTTCCGCCACCTGTTACGACCTCACCAAACGCGGACTCCGCGTCCTCGGGCTGGAACAATTCTCCATCCCGCACAACCTTGGCGGGTCGCACGGGAACTCGCGGCAGACCAAGATCGCGCCCTACATCGGCAGCGAATACGAGCCGATCATCCTGCGGGCCTACGAACTGTATCGCGATCTCGTCGAGGAATCGGGACAGACGGACATCATGGTGAAGACAGGGTTCCTCGATCTGGCACCGCACCGGAGTTTTCCCGCCTACAAGCTGCCGCACAACCAGCACTTCGAGGATCTCAGCATCCAGCAGGTCAATGAGCGCTTTCCCCAGTTCAAAATCGGCGAGCCCTATTGGGGTGCCTATGACCCCGAGGGTGCGCTGCTCCGCCCGGAGGTGACCATCACAACCTACGTGCGGCTCACCATGCAGCGCGGTGCGCACATTTTGGGAAACACGAAGGTCCTCGACTGGAGCACTGATGCTGGTGGAGTGACGGTGAAGACGGACCGCGAGACTTACACTGCGGATCGCATCGTCTTTTGCGCCGGACCCTGGACGGGCAAGCTGCTCAAGGAGTTGGGCATCGCTGTCACCGTCACGCGCATGAGCTTCGCGTGGGTCTGGCCGCTGACGAATGTGAAGGCCTACGAGTTTGGCACGATGCCGTGCTGGTGCATCGAAGACGATGACGGTATCTACTATGGGTTTCCGATGATGAACGATGTGCCCGGCTACAAAATCGGCCTGCACTGGTACGGCGAAACGGTGGACCCGGACAGCTTTAACCGGACACCCAACGCGCAGGACGAAGAATTCATCCGCAAAGGACTGAGGAGATATTTTCCCGAAGCCAACGGCCCGCTGACCGGCCTGCGCACCTGCCTTTACGATCACACCGTGGACGACGTGCCGATCATGGACAAACACCCCGAGCTCGACCGCGTGACCCTCTGCGGCCCGTTGTGCGGAGCTGGTTTCAAGTTCGTGCCCGCCTACGCCGAGATCGCGGCGGACTTTGTCGAAAAAGGCCGGACCGATCTGAAGAGTGATTTCCTGCGTATTGGGAGGTTGTTGAAGTAGAACGATCGAGATGAAAAACATCAAACCGTTGGTCTTTCTGCCACCGTTCATACTCTGTGCGGTCTTTGTGGCGATGCAGTTTTTCGATAGCGGCAAGGCAGCCGATCAACAGGTGTTCACGAAGTCACTCAAAGCGGGTGAGTCATGGGTTTCGCTAAACTTTGGCTGGTTCGTTTCGTTACTGTCCTTCGGCATGTTGGCGCTGTGTGTGGCGCTCTATGCTTCCTCCTTCGGAAAAACGGTTCTCGGCGGCCCCCATTCCAAAAAGCTACTCACCAAGTGGCAAATGTTCGCCGTGGTCCTCACCACGAACATAGCCACCGGCATACTTTTTTGGGGCGTGTTTGAGCCAACCACACACTTGAGCCATCCGCCTGCGGGGATTGCGCCCAATTCGCCGGCAGCCGCGCAATTTGCCGTTTCCACGGTCTATCTACATTGGACACTGACTCCCTACGCGTTTGGATCTCTGGTTGGATTGATGTTCGCGTTCGCGTTTTTCAACATGAAACGCCCGTTCAGCCTAGGCGCACCGCTCTCACCACTGTTGGGGCGTCGTGGCGGGGGTATTGTTGGGCAGCTAATTGATACCGTTTGTCTCTATTCCCTCGTGGCGGCGCTGACGTCGGCACTAGCGGGATTCGCACTGCTTATGGGGGGCGGTCTGCACAGTGTTTTCGGTATCGAGGGAAAACCTTCCCAACTAATGCTTGGTGCTGTGATCCTCACAGTCATGGGAGCTTCCGTGGCCGCGGCAATCAGTGGGGTGACCAAGGGGATTCGCTGGATTGCCAACGCCAACACCATTTTGCTCATCGGCTTTCTAGGGTTGGTTTTAGTATTGGGACCGACACGATTCATTCTCGATTTTGCGGTTGAAGGCTTGGGACAATATTTTGGGCAGTTTTTTCAGAAAGCCCTGAATACCGGCGCGGCATACAGTCATATCGATCCCCAAGTTGGACTGGTGAGTGACGACTCCATTCACAAGACCACCCAAATGTATTTCTCAGCGTTCTTCGCCTGGGCCCCGATCATGGGGGTGTTTCTAGGGCGCATTGCCTATGGCTACACCGTTAGGGCGTTTTTGTTTTTTAACGTGATCCTACCATCGGTTTTCACAGGCATATGGATGGCGGTGATTTGTGGGGCCGTGGTTCACATGGACATGCATGAACAAGTGGGACTTGCAGGACTGCTGGACGACCAAGACCCCTGCCGTGTTCTCTTTGCTTTTCTCAACCACCTTCCATTTGGGAAGATTCTCATTCCCCTGCTTTTGATTACGGCCTTCCTTTCCTTCGTGACTACGGCCGATGGCAATACTGATACGATGAGCAACATCAGTTCCAAGGGGATCTCGCCAGACCACACGGAATCGGGTATGTTCGTGAAGATCGCTTGGGGCACTCTGGTGGCAGTCTTTTGTTTTATTGTGGTCACTCGTTTCGGCAAAGGTGGAGTTACCATGCTGGCCAATCTGGGTGGCTTCCCGGCCCTTTTCCTCTGCTTGGGCGTTGGCATCAGCGCACTCATGGTCATGGCCCATCCGGCACGTTACGACACCTTCGACAAAGACTACGTCCCTGACCCATCCGACAAATCCGAAGAACCCGAAGCATGAACCTGCCTTTTGAAGAAACCCGCAAGCTGGGTGAAGCCACGCGCGCAATCCATTGTGGCGAAGGTGTGGATGCCGAGACCAAAGCCATCCGCCGACCCATCGTTCTGGCCAATAGCTTCGAGTTGAACGACACCTCCGAGACCCTGCCGGAGTCGTTCGACTGGAACAACCCGAACGCCTTCAACTACCCGCGCTCGCGCCATCCCAATGCCCGCTACCTCGAAGAGCGACTCGCGGGGATGGAGGGCGGCGAAGACTGCGTGGTTTCCGCCAGCGGCGTCGCCGCCATTTCCGGCGCGTTCTTCACGCTGCTGAGTTCCGGCGATCACCTGATCAGCTCGCGGATTTGCTACATCGGCATCCACGGTTTTCTCGTCGAGCATTTTGCCAAGCGCTTCGGCGTGGAATTGACCCTCGTGGACACGACCAACCCCGCCGAAGTCCAGGCGGCGGTGCGTCCCAATACCAAGCTCATCCACGTCGAAACCCCGGCCAATCCCACGACCCTCGTCAGCGACATTGCCGCCATCGCCGTCATCGCCAAGAAGATCGGCGCCATCTTCACCGTGGACAGCACCTTCTCCGGTCTGGTCATGCAAAAGCCCCTCGTCCTCGGTGCGGACCTCGTCATGCACAGCCTGACGAAATACGTGAACGGCCACGGAGACAGCCTTGGCGGCGCGGTCATCGGGCGGAAGGATCTCATCTCGCAAATCCGCCTCGCGGCCAGCGTCCACCTCGGCGCGACGATCAGCCCTTTCACCGCCTGGCTCCTCATGCGCAGCTCCGCCACGCTGCCGCTGCGGATGAAGCAGCACTGCGAGAACGCCATGACCCTCGCGCGTTTCCTGGAGGCCCATCCGAAGGTGAAATTTGTCCGCTACCCCGGCCTCGAAAGCCACCCGCAGCATGCCATCGCGAAGCAGCAGATGACCGGCTACGGCGGCATGATCAACTTCGGGCTGAAGGCCGGAAAATCGGGTTACTTCCCTTTCCTCGGCGCGCTCCGAGTCATCACCCACGCTGTCTGTCTCGGCCACACCGAGAGCCTCGTGCAGTTTTACCCGCAGGAAGGCAACCATCCCGAACTCGGCGTGCTGAATTACCCCGAAGACATCGGCGAAGGATTTATCCGTTTCAGCGCGGGTCTGGAAGATATCGCCGACCTCACCGCTGACCTCGCACAGGCGCTGGACCAGGTGCCGCGATGAGCTGACGTCTGCCAGCCGTCTGGGGCTCTCTACGTGTGGAGGCCAAAAAATTTAGCGGGAGTCGAAGACGTAAGATTGGGCGGGCACACTGCCGCCCCTCGTCAGCAGTGATTTTCGACGCTTCGAGGGTGAGTTCGTCGTCGTTGGCCCAAGATCCTGCCCCACAGGGAGGCGACAATTTTTTACAAAGAAGCATTGTCTATCACAGTTTTTCGTAAATACTTTGTGCACTATTCAGTCGATGATTGTCTCTCCCCACTCCGCAGAGCGTTCGCTTCCCTCGCACTCTTCGTCCTGGCGCGTCCGAGGGTTCAGCTTGATTGAAGTGGTGCTATGCATCGGAATCGTGGCGTTCGCCTTTCTCGCAATCTTTGGGATGCTCCCGGTCGGGCTCTCCACGTTTCGGCAGGCAATGGACAACACCGTGGGCTCGCAGATTGTCCAGCGCCTGGTCGGGGAAGCGCAGCAGACGGATTTCCCGACCCTGATCGCCACGAGCGTGACGCTTCGGTACTTCGACGATCAGGGGAACGAAGTGACGGTGAGTAAGGACTACATTTACACTGCGGAAATCACCGTTCTGGCACCGACAACGCTTCCCAACACGAGCACCCCCCCGACCGCCAGTTTGGCGACAGTGACGATCAGGCTGGCGAACAATCCAGGGCACAATCCGACGCCGTTCGCCTCGGCCAGCACGGTGCGTTTCACCACTCACACAGCATTGATCGCGAAAAACCAATGAAGGTTGTATCACACGCGAGAAGGGCCTTCACGTTGGTCGAGTTGATGATTTCGATAACGTTGATTCTCCTCATTTGCCTGTTGTTGGTTTCAATGACGAACGCGACATCGGCGACGTGGCGCCAGACCACCGGCCGGGTCGAGCAGTTCCGCAGCGCCAATAACGGTTACGAAGCCATCACGCGGCGGCTCAGTCAGGCTACCCTGAACACCTACTGGGACTACGACAATCCGACGTCGCCCAAGAAGTATTTTCGTCAGTCCGACTTGCGCTTCCTTTCGGGAAACATGACCGCCGGGACGAAAAAGCTGCTGACCACCGTTAAACCACGCCGGCCGACGCATGGTATCTTTTTTCAGGCACCGCTGGGTTTTGTCGATGACGCGACCAACTTCAGCGGCCTGGACAACCTGATTAATACTTGGGGCTATTACGTGGAATTCAACTACGATGCCCGGCCCGCTTTCATCGAATCACTATCGGCAGCGAGCAAGCCGGCGAACCGCTGGCGCTATCGGATGATGGAACTCATGCAACCGTCAAACGCGTTGTCCATCTTTAGTTTTACTTCTGGAAACCCTGCCTATGTCGGCAAGGAATGGTTTTCCACCAAACTGCCTGCGGCCACGCTGCCGCCCGCAGCCCTGCCCGTAACTCCCACCCATGTACTGGCCGAAAATATCGTCGCGTTGGTCGTGCATCCGAGGCTGACAAAAAAAGAGGAGGAACTAACCGGCAAGACCCTTTCCAAAGATTACTTCTATGATTCGACGGTCACCAACACCGACCCGGATATCAATCCCAAGAGCCAGTTGCCACCGATAGTACAGGTGACGATGGTAGCCATTGATGAACAGTCCGCCGCCCGGACTGCGAACGGCGACAAAGTCCCGGCTTTTGATGTGCTGCTCGATACTTTGTTTCAGGACACCACAAAGTTCGACGCCGATCTGACGTCTTTGCAGACAGCTTTGGCTGCTCAACGCCTCAACTTTCGGGTGTTTACCAGCAGTGTCAGTATTCGGGGTGCGAAATGGAGCCGCAAATAGCTCGACATGAAACAATCACGTCAACTCCAACAAGCCGGCATTGCCCTGGTTATTGTTCTGGCGTTTCTTGTTTTGATCTCTGTGGTCGTAATCGCGTTTTTCACCAGCGTTTCCACGGAACTGACTGCCTCGCGCACGGTCGCTATCTCGGCGAGCACCCAGCAGTTGGCGGACTCTGCGGTGAACGTCGTCATGGCGCAACTGGTGGATGCCACCAAGGGACAGGATTCCGGCTCCCTGCTGGCCTGGGCATCACAGCCGGGCCTGATCCGGACTTTCGATGCCGCGGGCAAACCACGGGATTTCTTCAAACTCTATTCGTCGGATAAGATGACGGTGTCCGGTGGTGGTTTCACGGGAGCGCCCGATCTGCCCCCGGCAGATTGGAAAAGCTCGGCGAACAGCGACCTTTACACTGACCTCAATGCGCCTGCGCCAGACTTTACGGGCGCGCTGGTCTATCCCATAGTCGATCCTTCGGCGGAGGTCTTGGCCAACGGGCAGGTACCGTCTTTCGGCCAGCTCAAGGTGGACGGTTTTTCGATCACCTCGCGGCCCGGGTATGAAGCGGGCAAGGCGGAGTCTGCGGGAAATAACCGGGCACCGATGCCGGTGAAATGGCTCTATGTGCTGCGCGATGGAACACTCCAGCCACCCGCGCTGCAACTGGGAGTACTAACGGTAAAGGCGGCGACAACGACCAATCCCATTGTGGGCCGAATCGCCTTCTGGACCGACGACGAGACCTCCAAGGTAAACATTAATACCGCCTCCGAGGGCACCTATTGGGATGTGCCCCGGATTTTTTCCATGGAGGACATTGGCAAATACGCTAGCGCCACCACCGTGAGTTCTCCCGGAATGGCGATTTGCCAGCCGGCGCAGCATGAATATCAGCGTTATCCAGGACACCCCGCGACGACCTGCCTGAGCCCGATTTTTAAAAACCTGCTGCCGGTTCCTTATCCTGATCCCATCAATAGCTCCAATATTACCCAACTGGATCCCTATTACGACATCGCCCCCCGCATTGGTCTGCCACTCAGTTCGGGAGGTGGCGGCGGTGGGTCGAAGGGGGGAACCGAGTTGCCGTCCAGCGAGGTGACGGTGGACCGGGACCGGCTGTATGCCTCGGTGGACGAATTGATGTTCACTCCGGATCTGACCTCGGATGCGCGCATTCCCAATACTTCGTCAGGCAGTAAGAGCCCGAACCTCATTTCGAAGGCGGCATTGGAAAAGGCGCGCTTCTTCATCACCGCTCACAGTTCGGCACCGGAGACAACGCTCTATAACACTCCGCGCGTGGCGATTTGGCCGGTCTGGGTGAGCGCCAGCCAGCGGACGGTGTATGACTCGATGATGGCGTTCTGCTCGACGATCGGGGGCAAGGAGTACTTTTTCACCCGTGCGAATCCGCGCAGTGCCACGCAGGATCTGAGTCCGCGAAACCTGCAGCTGTATCAATACTTGCAAGCCCTGACCAAAAACAACGTGCCGGGATTCGGTGGCAACTTTCTCCAGAAATATGGCGCTGGGACGACAGGTATCACCGACCGTGATCAAATCCTGACCTCGATCTATGATTACATCCGCTGCGTGAACCTCGCGGATACCAGTAATAGTGCTTCTCCCTTCACGCCCCCGTTTGATGCGCCCAACCTCGGAATCGACAAACTCGATCTCTATCGTCCGGGGGCCGGCGAGGTGGTGCCCATTAAGATAGGGCAGACTAAAGGGTTTGGGCGTTTTGCCAGCGTGGCGGAGGCGGACGTGCTTTTTTATGGAACGGGGGCCGGCCGGATGAAGGCGGTGTTTCTTATGGAGTTTGCTACGCCTTTGCACGGGTTGGGAGGAATGCGGGTGGGTCTGAAATATACCGTGACTGGTCTGGACAAGTTCAAGGTTGCGCCGAAGGACGCCTCTGGTGGGGCAACTCCGCAGCCGTTGGGTTTGCCGGCGGAAGGAACCAACATCATGGAAAACACCGACCTTCAAACCAATGGTGGGCGGTCGGTCGGTGGCACGGAAGGCCCATCCATGGCCTTCTCCAACAAGTGGAACAATACCAAAAAGCTCATTACCGCAGGTGGCCCGGAGGCGATTGGAAACTACCCCTTCTTTACTCA
The DNA here is from genome assembly GCA_021414005.1 of Chthoniobacter sp. Taxonomy (GTDB): domain Bacteria; phylum Verrucomicrobiota; class Verrucomicrobiia; order Chthoniobacterales; family Chthoniobacteraceae; genus Chthoniobacter. Next base: position 47,414 of record JAIOPH010000037.1, read on the forward strand.
GAACGACTTTGTCTTCACTCCACAGGCTACATCCTCCTTTGTTTTTAAGGGGGGCAAAATCAAGGTCGAGATCCGCACCACCGATACGAACGAACTGATCCAAACTGTGAACCTCGAGTTTCCGGATGGTGAGTTCAAAACGCCGGGCACGGGAGCGTCGGATTTCAATGCGCGGATCGCCGGCGGTGGAGGCGCCACGTTTGTGGTTCGGGGAGAGGACACTGTGGTTGGGTTGGAGCCTGCGGGCGTGAAGGGCAACACGGCGGATGGTGAACTTGATCCGACGGCCGGTGATACTCGGATGGTCGAGGCGTTACCGGAGGTTCCAGCCACCCTGTTTCGGGCGCACAAGAAATATTCCGAGCCGGGAGTTCAGCAGGCCTATGGACTGGCCTGGTCCACGGGGCAGCCTTTCCCGGGCGCGACCTATGGGAAACTCGTGCCGGTCCCGCGTTATATGAACGGGGGGCTGCGTTTGCCGGATGTGCCCAGCCGGGTGGGGGACCATGTCACCCGTTCCGATGGTCAGCCAGGGGACTGGGATACTGGTGTGGGCGACCAGAAAGACGGAGCGCATATCAACAAGTCCGATGAAGGCGACGCCCGTTTCAATGGCCGTCTGCCCTACGTTCTGGGCAACTTCACGGAATATGCTCCGCCGGGCCAGACCCATTTCTCGCCGAACCGCCAAATGCCGTCCGCGCTGATGTTCGGATCAATCCCCACGGGAGTGCAGCGCTTCAAGCCTTGGCAGACCCTCTTGTTCAATCCCCGTCCCGAGGACCTAACGCATCCCGGCTTTGGTACTCCGCGTGTGCCGGCTGCGGGACAGCCATTCACCCTGCCGCCGGATCACCTGCTGGCTGATCTTTTCTGGATGCCGGTGATCGAGCCTTACGCCATCAGTCAGCCTTTTGCCACTTCTGGTAAGATTAACATGAACTATCAGATCCAGCCTTTCACCTACATCCGCCGCAGCACTGGGATGTATGCCGTGATGCAGGCGACAAAGTTCATGGCTTTGGAGTTAAATGACGCTCAGACTTACAAGCCGCTTGATCCTGGTAACGGAGGTTCTCGCATGCCTGATCGGCGCTTCGCGATCGATATTCCGGAGACTCTCAAGGCCTTTGATACGAAGTTTTCCGGCAATGACCTATTCAAGTCGGCGACTCAGTTTTGTGACATCAACCTCATCCCGCCGGGGGAAACAGCCTCGACGATTGCCTCGTTTTGGAGCAACCACCAGCTCACTGGGGATAACTTGCGCGAGAAGCCTTATGTGGACATCTATCCGCGCCTCACGACCAAATCGAATACCTACACCGTGCATGTGCGGGTGCAGACACTGAAAAAAGCTTCGGCAAGCGTGCCGGACCAGTGGATCCCGGCTCGCGATAAGGTAGTCGGCGAGTATCGCGGATCGGTTCTGCTGGAACGTTACATCGACCTTAATGACCCGGCGCTGCCTGATTTCGCGGCCAAGTTTGTCGCTAATCCTTCGGACAGCACGCTAAACATCGACCAGTATTACCGGATGCGCGTGGTCAGTAAGAAGCGCTTCGCTCCGTGAGGCGGGGCTAGGCTTGGCCTTCGAGAAAGGCGAGAGCCTTGTCGTAGCTGCAGCGCTGGAGAAAATGGGCGAGTTGGGGATCGACCTCGCCGGAGAGCTGGGCTGCCGCGGACGCAATTTCATTGGAGACAGATTGGAGCCGGGCGAGATGCCCGGCGGGGTCGCGCTGGTAAAACTCACGGTCGGCGACAATGGCGAGGCGATCTTTCAGGGCCGCGATCAACGTCGTGGAGGAGGCGGGGGGCGGCGTCATAGGTAAAACTTCACTTCGTGGAGGGGCGCTTCTTCCCTTTTGATGGGGCGGCAGCCGCCTCCGCGCGGATTTGTCGCTCGGCTTCCAACCAGTCCTGATGCTCATCACCGGGGCGACCCTCCCGGCGGCGATTCTCGGCGATGAAATAAGCGCGGGTGGCAATTTCATCCATGCTCAACTTGGGTTCCACCGGCGGCGTGGCTTTCCGCGTACGCGGCGGTTTGGTGTTGCTCTCTTTCGGCTTGGCGATGGGGGCCGGCTTCGTCGTCCGCAGGCTGGCTGCGGACGGTTTCTTCGTGGTGTCGGGTTTCTTGCGCATAATCTTCGATCGTTGAATCGGCAATTTTCCGTCCGGGGAAAAATTCCGCGGCACAGGCTGCGGAAGAAGAACGTCGTGACTTTAACTTTCACCGCCGGCGCGTGAACAGCAAAATCTCAATTTTTTCGCGCCAACCGCTTGCTTCCGCCTTTTTCCTTGGCGGAAATGCGCGAGTGCGCGCATAGAACGGGCGACGCATTGCGCACCGCATTTCCGCCGTTTTCCTCACCCCACCATGAATACCAAACAAGTCCTCGAAATGTTCGTTGACCATGGCGTCATTGATGCCAGCCAGATCGAAGACATCACGCAGGAGGTCAACCACGGCGGCAAGTCGCTCCCGGAAGTGCTCAGCGATTTCCAAATCTGCACGACCCAGCAATTTTACGAAACCATCGCGAGTTCCCTCGGCGTGGACTTTGTAGATCTCGGGTCGTTTGAGCCGCCACAGGAGGTTACCCGCCTAATTCCCGGCGGGCTGGCGCTGCTGCATCGCGCCTTCCCGCTCGGTGTCGAAGAAGGAAATATTCAGGTCGCATTGGCCGATCCGCTTAATGCCCAGACGGCGGAGGATCTGCGGTTTGCGCTCGGGAAAGAGATTCAGGTGATCGTCGCGCCGGTGTATCAAATTGATGATCTCATCAAGCGCTACTACGGCACTGACGCGAGCAGCATGGACGACATTCTCGCGCAGATGGGAGGCGATCTGGAGTTCGGGATCGACGCCAATGGCGAAGCGAAAAACATCGAAGCGGAGGCCAACGCCGTGCCGATCATCCGCTACGTCGATCTCATTCTTTACCAAGCCATTCAGGATCGTGCATCGGACATTCATTTTGAGCCGTTCGAGACCGAGTTCAAAATCCGCTACCGCGTGGACGGCGCGCTCTATGAAATGGCTCCTCCGCCTCGACATCTCGCGCTGCCCGTGATCTCACGCGTGAAGGTCATGTCGAACCTCAACATCGCCGAGCGTCGCCTGCCGCAGGACGGGCGCATCCAGATGAACATCGCCGGGCGGCAAATCGACCTGCGCGTCTCTACGCTGCCCACGCAGTTTGGCGAAAGCGTGGTTCTCCGCGTTCTCGACCGCACCACCGTGAATCTCGAAATCGAGGCGCTTGGGATGCCGGATTACATCTACCGTTACCTGCTGCGGACGATCGAAAAGCCGAACGGCATTTTCATTGTCACCGGCCCCACGGGTTCTGGCAAAACGACCACGCTTTACGCCTGCCTGAACAAGATCAACACCATCGACTCCAAGGTGCTCACTGCTGAGGACCCCGTGGAATACGACATCGAGGGCATCATTCAGGTGCCCATGGATGATAAGATCGGCCTGACCTTCGCGCGCACGCTGCGCGCCTTTCTCCGTCAGGACCCCGACCGCATCATGGTGGGTGAAACGCGCGATGTTGAGACGGCGCAGATCGCCATCCAGGCATCGCTCACCGGGCACCTGGTATTTACCACGCTCCACACCAATGACGCACCCGGCGCGGTCACCCGCCTCATTGATATGGGCGTCGAGCCCTTCATGATTTCCTCCTCCCTCGAGGGCGTGCTCGGGCAGCGACTCATCCGCAAAATCTGTCCCAACTGCAAAACCGCCTACGAACCCAATGAGCATGCGCTGGCGCAGCTCGGTCTTTCCCCGCACGAGATCGGCGACAAGAATTTTTACTACGGCCGCGGCTGCGAAACCTGCAACCAGACCGGCTACAAAGGCCGCAAAGGCATCTACGAGCTGCTCGACATGAGCGACCCCATTCGCGAACTCATCAACAAGCGCGCGCCCGGTGTTGTCCTAAAGCAGAAAGCCGTGGAACTCGGCATGACCACGCTCCGCCAGGACGGCCTCCGCAGCATTTACGACGGCGACACGACCATCGAGGAAGTGCTGAAGTACACCTGACGCGCCTGGCCGCCGCTATCCGCAGTTCTGCTCCACCCAGCGGAGGTAGGCGGGCAGACCGTCCGTCACACGGACCGCCAGCACCTCCGGCACCTGATACGGATGCAGCGCACGCAGGCGCGTCTCGAACATTTGGTAGCTGCCGATGACTGTTTTGAAGACGACCAGCACCTCGGCACCTGTCTCCACCTTGCCCTCCCAGCGATAGATCGACTCCACGCCGGGCACGATGTTGCCGCAGGCGGCGAGTTTCTCCTCCACCAAGGTGCGCGCCGCCGCGCGTGCCGTGGCGAGATCCGGCCAGGTGGTGAAAACCGTCAGGACTTCTTCAGGCATTGAGCATTTTGTTAAATGCCGTCTGCCGCACGATCCACCCGCCGCCGAGCACTTCATCGCCGCGATAACACACCGCTGCCTGGCCCGGCGTCACCGCGCGCTGCGGCGTGTGCAGACGCACCCGGGCCTCGCCGTTTTCGCCAGGAAAAACGGTCGCCGTCGCGCCCGGATGCGCGTAACGGATTTTTACCGTCACATCGAAAGATTCATCAGCCGCGCCATGCCACAGGCAGTGGTCGATGACGAACTCGTCCGTCATCAAATCCTCCGCCTCACCGACGATCACCCGGCTCGTCGCCGGATCAATGTCGATGACATACATCGGACGCGGCGAACCACCCGGCAGCCCTTTGCGCTGGCCGATCGTGAACATCTCGATGCCCTCGTGTTCCGCCACGCGATTGCCCGCCTTGTCGTAAATTCCGCCCGGGTGAAACTCTCCCTCGCCCAAATGCGACTTCAGGAACGCCGTGTAGTCATTCCCCGGCACGAAACAGATTTCCTGGCTGTCCACTTTATCCGCCGTCTTCAGTCCGAGCTGCCGCGCGATGGCGCGGATCTCGGTCTTCTCCATTCCGCCCAGCGGCGTGAGCGCTCGGGAGAGCTGCGCTTGCCGGAGACTGAAAAGGAAATAAGACTGATCCTTCCGCGGGTCGCGCCCCTTGCGCAGCACCGCGCGATCGGGGCCGTGCTCAATGATCGCGTAATGGCCCGTGGCGATGAAATCCGCGCCGAGCGCCTTGGCCTTTCCCCACAGATTCCCAAACTTCACCTTCTCATTGCACATCACGCACGGGTTCGGGGTGCGGCCGTTTTTGTACTCGTCGGTGAAGTAGTCGATCACCAGCCGCTCAAAATTCTCCCCCTCATCAATCACGTAATGGGGCACGCCCAGCGAATGCGCCACGCTGCGCGCGTCGGCGATGGCTTGCGGCCCGCAGCATTTGTCCTCCGCCCGCGAAATGCAGTCCTGAGGCCACACTTTCATCGTCACGCCGATCACCTCGTAGCCCTGCTCCTTCAGCAGCCAGGCCGCCACGCTCGAATCCACCCCGCCACTCATGCCCACGACCACCCGCCCACGTTTCGCGGTCGGGCGTTCGGCATTTTTTGAAAGGTCGGGCAGATTCACAGCGGCGCGCACCTTTCACCGGTCCCCCCCGCCGCTCAACCGTTTTCCGCGACAACGGCAGCCACGCTTCACCCGGCCCTGATCGCGATTTTCCATGACAGACGCATGGGCCCGGCTCTAACTCCCCCGGCCACCCGCGCTGCACGCAGCGTCTCCGCTCTGGCTTTCTTTTCCATGAACATCCCAAACATCCTCCGCCCGATCCTTTTCGCCCTCGCGCTCAGCCCGCTGGTCCACGCCGCGCCATTGCGCGTCCTCATCGCGAGTGGCGACCCTGCTCTGGTCAAAGACTCCGCCGCCGCCTTGCAGAAAGCGGGTGCGGTCGTGATCACTGCCGCGGTGCCGGATGCGGCGGCGCTGGAAAAGGCGGACGCGGTGCTGCTGCAGAGCACAAAATTTGAGGCGCTGCCCGCCGCGGCGCAGGCTGCGCTCACAGCTTTCGCGCAGCGCGGAGGCGGCATCGTGGCGGTGGGCGCGGCGGTCGCGGCGGGCGATGTCGCGTGGGGCAAGGCCACCCTCGGCGGGGCGTGGGACGCGGAGACGAGCCAGAGATTTTCCAGCCGCATGATGCTCTACGTCCGCACCGACGCGCATTCCATCGTGCGCGAGGCGTCGTCCTTCGACGTGGACGACGACACGCTCTACGACCTCGCGCTCGCGGACAACGTGTTCGTCCTTGGCTCCGCCTTTACGCCGAAGGTCACCAAGGGCCGCGCGCCCGCCGGCGGCAAGGTGGACAAGGCGAAGGATAGCGCGGGCAAGGAACGCGCCGCGATCTACGACATCCAGCCGCAGGCGTGGGCCTTCGAGGGCGCAAAACATCGCGCTGCCGTTTTCCTGCAAAGCGCCCCGGCCACGTTGCAGCACGCCAGCATGCGGGCGTTCATTTTCCGTGCGCTGGCCTGGACGGCACGGCGCGAAAACGCGGACGAACTCTGTAACAAGGCCGATCTCGCCGATCTACGCTATCCCGCTGGCGGGCCGCGGCGCGCGGCGGACGCGATCAAGCAATTCGAGATGCAGCCCGGTTTCAAAGCCACGGTCGTCGCCGCCGAGCCGCTCGTCACGAAACCCATCGCCATCCAGTGGGACGCGCGTGGTCGCCTATGGGTCGCCGAGACGCCCGAGTACCCGAACGGCCGCCGCCCGCTCACCGCCGAGCCGTGGAAGGAAGGCAGCGCGCTCGAGCCCGGCCGCTACGACCGCCCGGCGCGCGACCGCATTTCCATCCTCACCGACACCGATGGCGACGGCGTGATGGACAAGAAGACCGTCTTTCACGAAGGGCTCGAACTCATCACCGGCTTCTGTATGCACCGCGACGGCGTGATCGCCGTGGGCCAGCCGAACATCGTCTTCCTCCAGGACACCGACGGCGACGACAAGGCCGACAAGGAGACGCCGCTCTTCGGCGGCCACACACCGGGCGACACGCACTTCGTCGCGAACCACTTCATCCCCGCGCCGGACGGATGGATCTACGCCAGCACCGGCACCGGCTTCACTGCGACGAAGCCCGGCACGAAGGAAGAAATGGCGCGCCTGCCCGGCGGCATTTTTCGTTTCAAAGCGGACGGCTCGGCGATCCAGTCGGTCGCGTCCTCCGGCGGCAACAGCTTCGGTGCGGATGTCACCAGCGACATGGAGATTTTCCTCGGCAAAGCGACCACGGGCCGTCCGCTCCAGCACGTCGTCCTGCCCGAGTGGGTCATCGCCCGCGCGGGCCGCGGCAGCGCGCCGAGCGTGCAAAACGTGGACCGCGGCGGCCGCGTCAAACGCCCCGATCTCCCGGACCGCGCGCCGCTCATGCAGATCGACCAGGTTGGCAGTTACAGCGCCGCGTGCGCCTCGCTCGTCTATGAGGGCGGCGCGTGGCCGAAGGAATACGACGGCGCGATTTTCTGCACCGAACCGATCCTCGACATCATCCACTGCGAGCGGCTGAAACCCGCCGGTGCGACCTTCGTCGGCGAGCCGCTCCCGGCGGAGAGCGAATGGCTGCGCTCGCGCGACTACTGGTTCTGCCCCATTGATGTCACCGTCGGCCCCGACGGCGCGATGTATGTGCTCGATTTCTACACGCCGGTCGTCGCGCACAGCGACTCCCGCGGCCCGGTCCACGGCGCCGCCCACGCTTCTGTGCGGCCCGACCGGGAGCACTATTTCGGGCGCATCTACCGCATCCAGCACGAGTCCGCGCCGAAGGTCACGGTTCCTGATTTGACGAAGGTGGGGCCCGTCAAGGTCATCGAGGCGTTTAAGCATCCAAGCCGCACCGTGCGGTTCAACGCATTCCGTGTGTTTATGGAACAGCCGCCCCTGCAGCGCACGCACATGAGTTGGGTGGTTGACGGCATGGCCAATACGCCGGAAACCTTTTCCCCAGCCCGGATACTCGCGCTATGGGCGACACATCGGACACGATCGGAGATGAACGAGACGCGCAAACCCTCGGTGCAAATGTTCGCCCAAGCTGCGGTGGCCGACGACGCGAGCGTGCGGAAAAACGCTTTCCTCATCGCCGAGGCCGGGCGCATCCCGCTCGGAGAAAAGGAAACCGCTGCCGCGCTGAACGGCACCGACATCCGCGTGCGGCTCGCCGCGTTGCGGGCGCTTGGCGCATCGAAAGTCAGCGAGCAAAACAGCGCGCTCATCACCGCGGCGGAGCCGAAATTTGACGACGCCTGGAGCAAGGCCGCCGCCGCTGCCGCCGTTTCGGCCAGCCCGGCCACGCAGTTGGCCTCGCTGTTTTCCGCGCAGGCGAAGATCGGCCAGAACGACGACTTCGCCCGCTCGCTCACCGCCTCGCTGGTCGCGAACGCCGACGCCGAAGCCACGCTCCGCGCGCTGGAAACCGCGGCCAAGTCTCCCAACGTGAGGCTGGCCACGGTCGTGCTCAGGGAACTCGGCAACCAGCCGCCGACCGGCCCGGCTTACACGGCGGGCGTCGCCACGCTGCGTCCGCTGCTCACCTCCGGCGACCGCGCCCTCGCGCTCGCGGCGCTCCCGCTCGCCGCCGCCTGGGACGCCGCCGGCACGCTCAAAGCCGAAACCTCCAGGCTCACCGGCGAACTTCTCGCCACTGCCCGCGATTCCGCGCAGCCCGACGAAGCCCGCGCCAACGCCCTCCGCACCGTGCTCGCGGCCCGGGCCGCCAGCCCGGACATCCTGCCCGCCACCATCGCGCTCCTTGGCCAGCCGCAGCCCGCCGCTTTCCGCGCCGAACTCATCACTGCCCTCGCTGCCACCGGCGAACCCGCCGCCGGCCGCGCCCTTGCCGACGCCTTCCCCGGCCTGCCCCTGGCGGTGCGCGACGCGGCCTTTGGCGCGCTCGTCAAACGCTCCGTCTGGGCCACGCTCCTGCTCGATGCGTTGGAGGCGAAAAAGTTCACACCCGCCGTCTTCGGCCCCGCCCAGATCTCGCGGCTCACCGCGTATCCCGACGCCGCCATCGCCAAGCGCGCGACCGCCCTATTCACCGCGCTCGGCAGCGGCACCAATCCCGCAAAGGACGAGATCATCGCCAAGCTGCGCCCCGTCGTGGAAACTCCCGGCAACGCCGCCAAGGGTAGGGAACTTTTCACCACCACCTGCGCCACCTGCCACCGGCTGGCCGGCGCAGGCTTTGAGTTCGGCCCCGATCTCGAAGGCATCGGCTCGCACCCCGCCGCCGAGCTGCTCATGCACATCGTGGACCCGAACCGCATGGTGGATGACGAGCACCGCACTTGGAATTTCCGCATGAAGGACGGCACGCAATACTCCGCCCTCATCGCCACCGAAAACGCCGCCTCCGTGAAACTCCGCCAGCCCGGCGGCGCGACCACCGAGTTGAAAGTCGCCGACATCGCCGAGCGCACCAAAGTCGCCACCTCCCTCATGCCCGAAGGCCTCGAAGCCCTCGGCCCCGAAGTGCTCCGCGACATCATCACCTACATCCAAAGCGTCGCGCCCAAGCGCTGATGCCACGCCGGCTCCGACGATTGACAATTCCGCGTGGTAGAGTGTGATTCGAGGCGTTCGTCTTCGGACGGGCCTCCTACGCTGATGACCCGCGCATTTTCCAACTGGCTCGCCGCTTTTCTTTTCCTCCTCGCCCCGGGCGTGAGCCGGTGCGCCGACGAGATGATCAAGCCGCCTTTTAACCTGCGCTGGGGCGAGACGGCGGAACGGCTGGAGCGGCTGCTAAAAGGCGCGAAGGCGACGATCATCGCGCGGCGCACGGTCGAGGGACGCGAGGCATGGGACGTAGAGGGCCTGATGCAGGCGGGGCTGAAACGGACGGTCTTTTATTTTGTCGGCGGCGAGCTGGTGGAGGTGGAGCTGCAGTACCAAAAAGATGATTGGGACGAGGCCAAATACGACGGCTTCATGGGCGACGTGCGGCGGCGGTTGGAGCAGCGCTACGGTCAGGGGCAGCTCATCGCGCGGAAAAAGGAGCCGAACGGCGAGGTCATGCAAACGATCGTCGGCTGGAAGTGGAATCAGAACAATACCGCCATCGAACTGGTCTATTTTTCCGCGCAGAGTCCCTCGCAGGTCTTCCGCACGCTCAGCGTCCACTACAAGGTTTTCTAGCCGCGCGGGTCCGAATCGCTCGCTCCCCAGCCGGGCGGTCGCGGTTACGCCTCGACGAGCACCTTCGTCCCGACGCGCACGTTCGAGTAAATGATCGGTGCGATTTCGGCGGGCAGCCGGATGCAGCCGTGGGACGCGGGATAGCCGGGAAGGATGCCGATGTGCATGCCCACGCCACTGCTCGTGAGGCGGCAGAACCATTTCATTGGCGCGCCCTGGTAGCGCGTGCCGCTCGGGGCGGAGTCGATTTTCGTACTCACGCCGGCGCGGACGATGCGACCGTTGCGATCGACGAAATTGCCATAGACGCTGGAGCGGTGGTCCGCGTCTTTCTCCATGATGCTAAAATTCCCCTGAGGCGTGGAGTGGCCCGCTTTGCCGGACGAAATGGGCGAGTCGATGTAAATCTGGTCGCCGGTCATGAGATAGACGCGCTGTTTGCTCAAAGAGACCACGACACGCGAGTTGCTTGGGTTGATCACCGATTCCAGCTCCTTGTTGATCTTCGGCCCCGGCTGCCGTCCGATCATGTCCGAGGCTTTGCGCATCGGGGCGTTCGGCGAACGTGAGCCCCAAATCTGGGCTGATGCTTCCGGCGCGAGCATTCCGAGGACGAGCACCAAGCTGGCGATGAGGGTGGAAAATGGGTGGTCGTTTTTCATGCTGCGGAAAAAGTGCCCCGGTTGATACCGGCAGGGCCCACCGGCGGCAACCACATAATCGGCGGCGGCGAAACATCCTGCGGCACAGCGCAGCGAGGCCGTGACCCGTGCCGCCTCAGAGCCACTTCTTTCGTTTGAAAAAGAGAACCTGCCCGATGGCGATGGTGGCCATGATGGCGATGCAGCCGAGGTAGCCGTGCGGCTGGTGCAGCTCGGGGAGATTCCACGGCATCTTGCCGTCGGCGTAGTCGAAATTCATGCCGTAGAGCCCCGCGACGAAGGTCAGAGGGATGAAGATCGCGGACATCACGGTGAGCACGCGCAAGATCTCGTTCGTCCGCATGCCCACGGCGGAGAGATACATTTCCGTGAGGCCGGAGACCACGTCGCGGTAGCTCTCGATGAAGTCCATGATCTGCACCGTGTGATCGTAGGCATCGCGGAGAAAGACCTTCGTCTGTTTGGAAACGATGCCGCTTTCGTCGTGGAGGAGCGCGTTGCACACATCGCGCTCGGGCCAGACGAAACGGCGAAGCTGCATGAGCGTGCGCTTGTGCCTGTGGAGCTTCGCGATACAGGAAACTTGCGGGCGTTCGAGGACTTCGTCTTCGATTTCCTCCAGTGCTTCGCCGAGGTCTTCGAGGATGGGAAAGCAGTGGTCGATGATCGAGTCGAGCAGCGCGTAGCAGAGGTAGTCCGCGCCGAGTTTGCGGATGTAGCCGCGGCCCGCGCGGATGCGTGCGCGGACGGGGTCGAAGACGTCGGTGCCGATTTCCTCCTGGATGGTGATGAGGAAATTGCGCGTGAGAAACATGCTGACCTGCTCGCCACACATTTCGTTCTCGGGGTTGCGGTAAACCATCTGCGCTACGACGAAGAGATGGTTGTCGTAAGGCTCCAGCTTCGGTCGCTGGCCGACGTGGAGCGCGTCTTCGAGGGCGAGGGGATGCAGGCCGTATTTCTCGCCGAGCGCCTGGAAAAGCGCGACGTCGCCCAGTCCCTCGATGTCGAGCCAGCGCACCTTGCCGTCGTCGGCAAAAGGCGGCAACTCGGCGGGGTTGGCGATGGTTTTTTCCACGAACCCGGAGGTGTCGTATTCGACGAGCCGGACGGTGGGCTTCGGAGCTTCGCTCGGGGAGGTGAGCGTGGCGAGGGTGGCGGGCGCGGCTCCGGGAGCCGAGTAGCGCTTGTTGAACATGCCCGCAGAATTAGCCGCGCGACGCGGAATGGAAAGGATGGAGCGAGTGCGGCATCCTCGGCAGTTGCCAAGGCGCGGACGGCACCGGCATCCTGCGCGCTTATGAAACATCTCCCCACGCTCGCCGCCGCCCTCGCCTTCCTCCTCGCCGCGCCGGTGCGCGGGGCGGAGACGGATTACCCGCTGACCGAGGACTCAAAGCCGCACGATGGAGTGCCGAAGGGCGAGGTGCTGAAGTTCACCTTCGCGGAGTCGAAGATTTTTCCGGGCACGACGCGCGAGTATTGGGTCTATGTGCCGAAGCAGTATGACCCGGCGAAACCGGCGTGCGTGTTCGTTTGCCAGGACGGCGTGCAATACAACGCGCCCGTGGTTTTTGACAACCTGATCGCGAAAGGTGAGATGCCAGTGACTGTCGGCGTTTTCATCATGCACGGCAAAGTGCCGCCGCTCACCGACGGGGCGCTGCCGCGTTTCAACCGCAGCCTCGAATATGACGGGCTGGGACCGGATTACGCGCGCTTCGTGCTGGAGGAGATTCTGCCCGACGTGGAAAAGAAGACCGCGGGCGACGGGCGGAAGATCGTGCTCAGCAAAAGCGGCAACGACCGCGCGATCGGTGGCGCATCGAGCGGCGCGATCTGCGCGTTCACCGCAGCGTGGGAGCGCCCGGATGCGTTCACGCGCGTCTTTTCCAACGTGGGCACCTACGTGGGCCTGCGCGGCGGCAACCAATACCCCGCGCTAATTCGCAAGACGGAGCCGAAGCCGCTCCGCGTCTTTCTCCAGGACGGCGAGAACGACCTGAACATCTACGCCGGCGACTGGTGGATGGTGAACCAGGAGATGGAACGCGCGCTCGCTTTCGCCGGTTACGAGCACGCGCACGTGTGGGGCGAGGGCGCGCACAACAGCAAGCACGCAACCGTCGTTTTTCCCGACGGCATGCGCTTTTTGTGGAAGGGCTGGCCGGAGCCGGTGAAGGCGGGGGAGAGCAAGAACAAGATGATGGGGGAGATTCTGAAGACGGGGGAAGGGTGGGAAGTGGTGTGGGAGGGGGCGGAGAAAGACCCTCGGTCCAAATCTTACATCACGGGGTTGTGCGCAAATTTGCGGGGAGAAATTTTCTTTTATAGCACCAACCTCGAACAAACTCATCGGGTTGGGCTGGATAAGAAGGTGACGGAATATGGAGCGCCTTTACGCGGGTCGCTTGCTTTGGCTGGCGGGCCTGACGGGCGACTCCTAGCCTCATGGACGAACGGTGATGATCGGAAAGTGTCGGCCTACGATGAGAAGGGAGGACTATCGACCCCGCTGGCTGAAGGTATTAACGGAAATTTCGTGGTACGCCACGACGGGGCGATGTATGTCGTGTGGGAAGGCTCCTTTGCGATTGGGGCAAAAACTCCAGCGCGCGTGTATGAGCGATGCTGGTTCGTTTCGCCAAGCGGAGAAATAAAGGCGGTGAATGGAGGATTGAGCTATCCGCGACATGTCACGCTGTCGCCCGACCAGTCGCTGCTCTACCTCACGGAGGCGCGATCGCACTGGGTGTATAGCTACCAGATCCAGCCGGACGGCTCGCTCGCGCACAAGCAGCGCTATTACTGGCTGCACGTCCCCGATACCGCCGAGGATGCCGGCGCGGGTGGCATGAAGGTGGACCGCGACGGACGGCTGTATGTGGCCACGCGGATGGGCGTGCAGGTTTGCGATCAGGCCGGGCGCGTGAACTGCATTCTCCCCGTGCCGGGCGGTGAAGTCTCGGATGTGGCGTTTGGCGGCGCGGAATTCGACACTCTGTTTGCGACGTGCGGGGGTAAGCTCTACAAGCGCAAGCTCCGCGTGCAGGGTGCCAACGCCTTTGCTCCACCCATCAAGCCGAAGCCGCCGGGGCTGTGAAAAGCGGGGCGATTTCTGGCGGCTTCACGGTCGAGCCGACGTGTGTGCGATGAAGCGGCTGAGAAAGCGGGTGAAGGCTTGGCGGGCAGGGGTGAGATCGTGGAGGAAGCGGATGAAGGGGCTGATCTGCCTGGGGTGGTGTGCGAGATAGTTTACCAGCGCGAGCGGGCGGGGGTGTTGGGAGGTGAGGTCGAACCACTCGGCGAAAGGCACGGGCATGGGAGTGAGCGCGGAGTCGCTGATCGCGCGCACGGCGAGCAGCGGCACGTCGGCGCGGGCGCAGGCGGTGGCGAGCGCGGCGGTTTCCATGTCCACGCCGAGCGCACCGGTAGCGAGGGCGAGCGCGGCTTTTTCTGTCAAGCTCTCGGCGGCGCTCGGCTGGCTGGTGAGTGCGCCGAAGTGGGCGCGGGTGTCGCTGGCGAGAAGCGCGCGGCATTGCGCGACGAGCGCGGGCGCGGAGACGTTCGTGGCGATGAGCAGGTCGCCGGGGGCCAGTTGTGGAGAAAGCCCGCCGGCGAAGCCCGTGCTGATGAGCAGCCGAGGCTGGTGAAACGCGAGCAACGCCGCCGCGCTCGCCGCTGCCGCCGCCGGGCCGACGCCGGTGTGCGCGAGCAGGATTTCCTCGTCGCCAAGATTGCCGAGCAACCACCGATGGGCGTCGGGGCAGACGGTGCTGGCGTGGCGCAGGAGGTGGCGGAAATCCTGACTCTCCTGAGGTAGGGCGAAGGTGACGGCGATCATGGACCGAGGGAGGTTGGACGAGGAATGAAGAATGATGAATGAAGAATGACGAATTAGCGCGCGGACTTTGCGGGAAAAAGAAAATGGGTGGTCACGGGAAACCCGAGCCGTTATGTTCCCGCGCCTTCGCCGACAACCTCCCCATGCTTTTCGACTGCCGCCTCAAAATCGCCGCCCTCGTCTGCTCCGCGGGACTGCTTTGGACGACCATGCCGGCGGGCGCACAGGCTCCCGCGCCGCCCGCACAGAAGATGAGTCTGGATGAGGAGGCCAAGCTGAAGGGCGAGCAACTCTATGGCGAAGGCAAGTATGCGGAGGCGGCGGCGACCTTTGAGGATTTGGTGAAAAAATACCCGGCGTCGCCCTTCGTCTCGGAAGCCACGCTGCGGGCCGGAGCCGCCTACTTCGCGGCCGGCGAGCACGACAAGGCGATGGGGTTTCTGAAGAAGATTCTCGATGACAAAAAGCTGGTCGCAGAAAATCCCGTGCTGGCCGAGGCGGCGGCTGGGATGATCCCGCAGGTGGTCGCGGCGAAGGCGGCGAAGGCCAAGGAACCGGAGCGCACGCAGGGCATGACCGAGGCGATCAAGCTGTTCGACGAGTTTCTCACCAAGCATCCGAACAGCAGCGAGGCGGAGCCCACGAGCTACGCCAAAGCGGTCGCACTTTACCAAGTCGAGCGCTTTCCCGAGGCGGCGCAGGTGCTCCAGGCGAATATCCAAAAATACGCGAACAGCCCGACCGTCATGGAGAGCCAGTATCTGCTCGCGCTGACCATCGCCACCGTCGCGGGAAAGACGACGGGTGATGCCAAGGCGGAGACCACGGCGGAGTTGCAGTACGCGGAGGCGGAGCGTCTGCTGCGTGAGATTTTGCAGCGCCGCCCAAGTGTGATTTTGGCGTGGGACACGCAATATCAGCTCGGCGAACTGCTGCTCGGACGCGCGGGGCGGATCGCGGACAAGGAAAAGCAAAAGGCGATGTTTGGGCGGGCGCTGGAGAGTTACCGCGGGGTGGCTTCGAAGGACGCCATCCAGCAGACGCAGCAGCAGTATGTGGCATCCCTGGAGGGCGCGCTGCGCCTGCCGCAGTATCAAAATCCGCAGGCGCGCGAACCGCTGAAGCGCCAAATCGACCGGGAGACTGGCAAGCTGGGGGAGATCAAGGGACGCGCGGATCAGTCCGTGACGGCGAAACTCCGCATCGGGCAGATTTTCTCGATCCTCGGGCGCAATGACGAGTCCCGCGTGTTGATGAGCTACCTCGAACAGTCCGGGTTGGTGACCGAGCCCGAGCAGAAAAAGATGGTCCTCTACACCATCGCGCGGAGTTACGCGGCGCAGAAGCTCGCGGACAAGGCGGTGGAAAAATACAACGCGTTTCAGGCGGCCTACAAAGGCGACAAGATCGCGGCGGATCTCCCGCTGCTGATCGCGGACATTTTTCTCGATCCGAAACGCAGCGATCCGGAAAAGGCCACGAAATACCTCAACGAAGCCAAGGAGATGTATCCCGAGTCGGTGGGCGGAGTCGCGGCGCTGATGCAGGCGCGCGTGCTCATGGATCAGAAAAAATACGACGAGGCGCTCACGATCTTGAACGACACGCTGGGGAAGAATCCGTCGAAGGAACTGGCCGTGGACGCGGAGTTTTATCGCGCGACTCTTTACGCACAGAGCGGCAAGTCGGGCGACGCGATCGAGGCTTACAAAAAAATCCGCGACAACTATGCGGGCCGTCCGCAGGCCGAGCAGGCGCATTTCCAAGCCGGCCAGCTTCTGGGTACGGCGGACCCGAAAGCGGCCGTGGTCGAGCTCAAATCCTTCGTCACCAAGTTTCCGCAGAGCCCGCTTTTGCCGGTGGCGCTGTTCGAGGTGGGCAAGGCCCAGGTGGCCACCGGGCAGAAGGACGCGGCGGAGATCACCTTCCGCGATCTGGCGGTCAAATATCCGCAGAGCCAGCCCGCGCCCTACACATATTTTGAGCGGGCCAAAATCCTCAACGACGCCCAGGAGACCGACCAGTGTCTCGCGGTCGTGAAGGAATTCATCGATAAATACGCCGATAACGCGGAACTGCTCTACAAAGCCTATGACTTCATGGCGCAGATTTTAACGAGCCAGAAGAAAGGCGCGGAAGCCATCGCGAGCTACGAGGAATTCGTGGCAAAGCACAAGGGCGACCCAAACGCGGCGGCGGCGCTGCTCAAAGTGAGCACCCTTTGGAAACAACATGCTGAGAGTCAGGGAGCTTACTTCACGCTGGGAAAGGATGAGGTGAAGCGCGGCGAGTGGCACAAGGGAGTGGACCAAAGCACCGCCGCCGCCGAACGCCTGCTCACGGATTTTCCCGACAGCCCGGAGGTGGCTCTGGCACTGAAAAACCTGCTCGCCCTCCAGCGCCTCCAGCAGTCCGTGAAATTGAAGACGCCGGCAGAGGTGGAGAAGTATTTCGGCGACCTCGCGGCCAAACCCGGGGTGAAGCCCGGCACCAAGACCAAGATCATTTTCACCCTGGCCGCCTACATCTTCGAGAAAGACAAGGCCAAGGCCTTCAGCCAGATGTCGTCCAATTACGATGAAAAGCTGAAGTTTGCCCCAGAAGATCTCGACCTCTATGGGCTCGCGCTCATTGACGCCAAAAAGTTCGAGGAGGCCATGAAGGTTTATGCCAAACTCGCCGCCGACTACCCACTGCCCTCCGGGGGAAAAGGCTCGCGGGAGATTCAGGAAGCGCAGGCCACCGCGCTCTTTGGCGAGGGCAAGGCCTTGCAGGCCAAAGGCGAAACCGAAGCGGGGGCGAAGAAATTCAAGGAACTGGAGGAACTTTACTCGTGGTCGTCGAAGATGCTCGAAGTCAACTATGGCATCGCCCTCGATCTGCACGACAAGAAGGACGATGACGCCGCGGTGAAACGGCTGCTGGAAGTCACCAAGGCGCAGGGTGCCAGCGCCGAGTTGCGCGCGAGGGCGATGCTCTTGCTCGGGCGCATCCACGAGGAGAACAAGCGCTTCACCGAGGCCATCGACAACTACGTGAAGATCGCCCGCTACTACGGAGGCATCGAAAAAATCGCCGCCGAGGGTCTCTGGCGCGGAGCCCAGCTTTTGGAGAAGCAGGCCAGCGGCGAGATCCCCATGCCGACTCCGCCGCCCGCCGTCAAAGCCCAGCCGAAACCCGCCGCTACGCCCGCGCCCGCCAAGGCCGGCACGCCTGTGCCCAAGCCGGGAACCAAACCTGTCACCAAATGACCTCCGTATTTGTCGCCATCTGCAAACGCCTCGCTTTGCTGTTCCTCGCCGCCGGCATCGTGGTTGGTGGCGGCGCTTGCAAAGGCAAGGCTACCCCGGCGGAACTCAAGGCGCAGAAGGTTCGCGAGTTCCGCGAACGCCAGAAGAACCTTGCCCGGAAATGCTATCAGGATTTGGTGACGAAATATCCCGACTCGGAATTCGCCGACCAGGCCAACGAGCGCCTCAAGGTCCTCGGCCCGCCCACCACGCCGCCGAAAAAGTGACCCGCTCCGCGCGCGCCGCCGCCGTCACCTCCGTCCTCGCGCGCACTTATCCGGACGCGCATTGCGAACTGGATTACTCGAACCCGCTCGAACTGCTCATCGCCACCATCCTTTCCGCGCAATGCACCGACGTGCGCGTGAACCTCGTCACCAAGCCGCTCTTCCGCGTCTGCCGCATCGCCGCCGATTACGTGGCGCTGCCCGTCGAACAGCTTGAAGAGCTAATCCACTCCGCCGGTTTCTACCGCGCCAAAGCGAAGAACATTCGCGCGTGCTGCGCCGCACTGGTGGAGCGGCACGGTGGCGAAGTCCCGCGGACCATGGAGGCGCTCACCGCGCTCGCCGGAGTCGGGCGGAAAACCGCGAACGTGGTCCTCGGCACCGCCTTTGCCATCAATGTCGGAGTCGTCGTGGACACCCACGTCCAGCGTCTCAGCACGCGCCTCGGGCTGACGAAGCAAACCGCGCCCGAAAAGATCGAGCAGGACCTCATCAAACTGATCCCGCGCGCGCAGTGGACGGTCTTTAGCCACTGGCTCATCTGGCACGGACGCCGCCGTTGCACCGCGCGCAAGCCTGCCTGCGACGCCTGCGAACTCAGCTCCCTCTGCCCCAGCGCCGCGTGAAGGAGCGGCGCGCTTCCAGCCGCCGAACCATCCAACCGCGCGGCGCCAATCCCCGCCACCGCCCGCTAAGCCAGCACCTCGAACTGGCTCATCCGCCGGAAGCTCGCGTAGCGCTCGTCGATGTCCGCTTGGGTCAGCGTGCGGAGACGTTCGAGGGAAAATTTCTCGACGTTGAAGCTGGCGAGAATGCTGCCAAAGACCACGCCCTTGCGCAGCGACTCGAAGGTGACCGTGCCATGATCCTGCGCCGCGAGATAACCGGCCAGGCCGCCGGCAAAGGTGTCGCCCGCGCCGGTCGGGTCGTGGATGTCCTCCAGCGGGTACGCGCCGCAGCTAAAAAACTGCGCATTTGGCCCGAAGAGCAGCGCGCCGTGCTCGCCCTTCTTGATCACGACATACGCCGGTCCCATCGCGCGGATTTTTGCCGCCGCCTTGATCAGGCTCGTCTCCTTCGTGAGCTGGCGCGCCTCGCCGTCGTTGAGGATCAGCATGTCCACCCGCGCGAGCAGCCGCAGCAGTTCGTCGAGCGCGATGTTGATCCACAGGTCCATGGTGTCCGCGATGACGAAACGCGGGCGCTGCATCTGGTCGAGGACGTGGTTTTGCAAATTAGGTCCGATGTTCGCGAGGAGCACGTAGGGTGCGGACTGGTAGCCGGCGGGCAGCACGGGATTGAAATGCTCGAAGACATTCAGCTCCACGCTCCGGGTCTCGCGGGTGTTCAGATCCCACATGTATTCGCCGCTCCAGCGAAAGGTTTTTCCCGGCACGGTTTGCAGTCCGGTCAGGTCGATCTGGCGGCTGCCAAAGTAGTCGATGTGCGCGCTGGGAAAGTCATCGCCGACCACGCCGACGAGATTGACCGGAGTGAAAAAACTCGCGCCAACGGCGGCGTAGGAAGCCGAGCCGCCGAGCAGATCGGCGTGCTCCTCCACGGGTGTTTTGACGGTATCGAGGGCGATGGAACCAACAACAAGGACGGACATCCGCCTCAAATGCAAAACGGTCGCGGGGATGACAAGGAATTATTGAATCCGCCCGGAGCCTGGCCAAAACATGCGGTTATTTTTGCGGCAGCAGTCGCTGACGCATTTCGGCAGTGATCGCGGGGGCTTGGTTGATCCACTTTTGTGCGGCGGCTTTGTCGGTGCGCAGCCACTGGCGGGCGATACGTTCGAGGTCGGTGTTGCGGGTGTTGGCGTCGGCGATGGTCGCGGCCCATTCGGCAGCGACTTCCGGGTCGCCCTCAGCGGCGCGTTGGGTGAAGGCGCTGACGGCGGTATCGCGGGCGCTGCCGGATGGCAGTTTTCCGAGCCATTCGGCGGTGCCCACCAGATCCTGGCCGGACCAAAGGGAAGCGACGGAGCGGATGGCGTTGGTGCGCGCGGTGCCCTCCGGCAGTTGCGCGGCCCAGACGGCGGCGGCTTGGGGATCGTTGTAGGCCCACTGGCTGGCGATCCGTTCGGTGGCTTGGGCTTGGTTGGCCGCGGGGATTTGTGCGAGGAGTTCGGTGGCATGCTGCGGGTCACTGTTGGCCATAATGCCGACGATGTTGCCGAGGGCCGTGCCGCGCAGCTTTTCGTCGTTGAGCTGTTGCGCCCAGGCGAGCGCGGCATTGGGATCCTGCTGGGCCCATTGGTCAGCGACGATGGCGAGGACTCCGGAGTCGGTTGGCTGCGTACCTGCGGCACTCTTCGTCAAAAAATCGGCGGCAGCTCGCGGATCGGCCTGGGCCCATCGGCTCACGACGTTGTTGCGCGCATTTTTCTGCGTTTCGTTGGACGGCAGCTCCTCGACCCACGCCAGCGCCGCGACGGGGTCGCGGTTCGCCCAACTGGCGGCGACATTGCTCAGCGCGTAATCGCGATTTCTGCCCGGGGGCAGGGCGAGCATGTAAGCCGCTGCCGCCGCCGGGTCGCTATTCGCCCATTGGGACGAAAGATTACTCAGCGCATTGTTCCGCGTCTGCCCGGTGGGGATTTGTTCGAGCAGTTTCGCCGCCGCGGATGGATCGCGCATGGCGACGCTGCTCAGCACTGCGTTGAGCGCTTGATTGCGCGCGGCTCCTGTCGGCAGCGCCAGCACCGCGGCACTTGCCGCCTGCGCATCGGTGCCGGCCCACGCGCCGTAGGCCGTGGCCGTGGCATCGCGCCGGGCGCTCGCGTCCGTGATCTGTGCGGCCCACGCGAGGGCGGCCTGCGGGTCGCGCTGCGCCCAGCCGCTATACATCACCCCACGAATGGCGTTGCGCTGGATCGGCCCCGGCGGGAGCGCGAGGGCCTGCGCGGCGGCGCCCGCCGGATCCTTCTGCGCCCATTGCTGAAAGATGCTCGATGCGACACCCTCCGTGGATTGCCCTTGCACCGTACCGAGAAAGGCGAGGGCGGCGGTGGGATCGCTCTGGGCGAGCGCGGCGGCGGCAAAATTCATCCCGTTGACGCGATCGTCACCCGGTGGCTGCGCCCGTGCCCACGCGATCACCGCCTGCGGATCGGTGCCGGCCAAGGCATTCAGCGCTGCCTGCAATGACCCATAGCGCTGCTCGCGCGGCAACCCTGCAGCGTAGTTTAGCGCCGCTTGCGGTTCCAACTCCGCCCATTTGCCCACGAGCAGCGACAGCACCATATCGCCATCCTGCCGTGACATGGCCTGCGCCTGCGAGATGGCCGCGGCGATTTCCGCCGGCGACATTTTTCCGACGATTTCGTAGATGTCGTGGATGCGGCGCAGGTAGTTCGGCTGGCGTGCCGCGCTGAGCAGCGAGGCCGTGGTGGGGTGGGGCAACTCGTCCGTCGTGTTGGAAAAACTCCGCGCGCGCCCGCCTGTGGGTGCGGCGTCCGGCGCAGTCAGCGGAATCGTCTTGCCCTCCCGGACGCCGCTTGCCGCCGGCGCTTTCATCTCCGGCGCGGCCGGTGCACCGCCATCGCCCATCACAAAGCCCACGAGCCAGCCGGTCAGCAGTGCGCCGACGGAGACGAGCGGCCATTTGTATTGCGGGTTCATGCGGGGAAAAGCGGTGGGCTGTCTCGTATGCCGCACCGGCGTTGGCGTCAATCCGCGCGCCGCGCTCAATATTTCAAAATGCGCGCGAGAAAGGCCTGACACTCCGGCGAGCGCGGCGCGGCAAACAGCTCGGCTGCCGGTGCGTGCTCGACGATGCGCCCGCCCGCGAGAAAGGCCACGCGGTCGGCGACCTGGCGGGCGAAGCCCATCTCGTGCGTGACCAGCAGCAGGTCGCGGCCTTCGCTTTTCAACTCCGCGATGACGTCCAGCACCTCGGCGGTCATCTCGGGGTCCAGCGCGCTGGTCGGCTCGTCGAAAATGAGCAGCCGCGGCTGGATCGCGATGGCGCGGGCGATGGCCACGCGCTGCTGCTGTCCACCGCTGAGTTGCGCGGGTTTTTTGTGCGCGTGGTCGGCGAGTTGGAAACGGCGCAGGGCGGCGCGCGCGGTCTCCTCGGCTGCGGCGGGCGAAAGGCCATGCACTTTTTCCAAGGGGAGCGTGAGGTTCGCGAGCGCGGTGAGGTGCGGGAAGAGATTGAACGCTTGGAAGACCACGCCGAGCCGGCGGCGATGGGCGCGCAGCTTTTCCTCGTCGGTGAAGGCGACGGCTTCGCCGTCCAGCGTCGCGGCTCCGGCGTCGGGCGTCTCCAACCCTGCGATGATTCGCAGCAGCGTGGACTTTCCCCCGCCGCTTGGGCCGATCAGCGCGAGGCTGCGCAGCTCGCCGAAATCGCAGGTAATGGCGTCGAGCACGCGATGCCCGGCGAAGGACTTGGTGAGTTCGGTGAGCGTCAGGCGCATGGGGAAAAATTCGAAATCCGAAGCACGAAATCCGAAGGAAATTCGAAAAAATGGCAGCCGGGAAAACGAGACGAGGCCGCGTCCATTCCATTTTCTGTCCGTTCACGCATCTGCAAACTGTTTCGGGTTTCGATATTCGGATTTCGGTTTTCCGCCTCTGGCGGCGTCATGTTTCAAAGCGCGCCCGCTTTTCCAGCGACTGCGTCCAGAGCGAGATCGGCAGTGTGAGGATGAGGTAGCCGAGCGCCACCGGCAGGTAGCTTTCAAAATAGCCGAACGTGACGGAGCTGACGGAACCGGCGGCGAGGGCGAATTCCTCGATGCCGAGCACGGAAAGCAGCGAGGAGTTTTTCACGATATTGGCGAACTCGCCGGCGAACGGCGGGAGAATCTGCCGGACGGCTTGCGGGAAGACGACGTGGCGATAAGTTTGCGCGCGCGTAAGGCCGATGGCGCGCGCGCTTTCAAGCTGCGAGCGGCCGACGCTCTCAATGCCCGCGCGGATGATTTCGCTGAGATACGCCCCGCTGAAGAGCGAAAGAATGAGCGCGCCGGCGACGAAGCGGAAGTCGCGCGGGAGCTGCTGGCCGAAGATGTACCAGTAGAAATAAAGCTGCACGAGCAGCGGCGTGCCGCGCGTGATCTCGACGTAGATGCGCGCCACGTAGCGGAGCGGTAGAAAGACGCTCCGCCGCAGCAGCGCAAACGCGAGCCCAAGGCCGCAGCTCAGCGGCAGTGTCAGCGCGGCGATGCCGATGGTCGTGAGCCAGCCGCGCCAAAAGATCGTCCGGTATTCCCACACCGGCTCCCATGCCCAGTGGTAGCGCAGCGCCGAAAATGCGGCGAAGGACACGCCGCTCAACAGGCCCAGCGCGAGCGTGCCACTGAGTGCGCGCCCCCGCAGCGAGGCGGGCGTGCGGTCGGTGGCGCAGAAGGTGGAGCGGAGGGCGGCGATCACGGGTGGAGGTGGATGGCCGGGATGAAACGGCACGCTGCCGGTGTTGCCAAGCGCGGCGCGGAGTTGCAAACGCCGCCGGCTTTCGGGACACCACTCCGATGCCACCTTTCACCGCCGTCCTGCTCGCCGGAGGGCAGTCCACCCGCATGGGCCGCGACAAGGCGGGCGCGCTGTTTCGCGGCGTGCCGCTTTGGCAGCACCAACTCGCCACCTTGCGCGCGGTGCAGTCTGCCGAACTGCTCATCTCCGGTCGCGTGGATGGACCGTATGCCGGCGCGGGTGTCGAGATTTTGCCCGACGATTTCCCTGGCCTTGGTCCGCTCGCCGGTCTCGAGTCCGCGCTGCGCCGCGCCGGCCACCCGCTCGTGCTGGTGCTGGCCGTCGATTTGCCCGCGATGACGCCTGACTTTCTCGCCAGCCTGCTGCGCGGCGGCACCGGCTGCGTGCCGCAGGCAGACGGATGGTGCGAGCCGCTGGCCGCCGTTTATCCGCGAACCTGCCTGCCGCTGGTCAGCGAGTGTCTGCATGCGGACGACCGCTCGATGCAGCGTTTCGTCCGGCTGGCTGCGGAAGCCGGGCTGCTCACACTTCGCGATCTCGCGCCCGCCGAGCGCCCTCTTTTTCACAATGCCAATCACCCCGGCGATTTGTAGCTCTCTCCCGCGCGTGCAATCCCTGCTTTCCTTCCGGCCCGGCGCAGCCTAAGCCAGTCCGCACAACCCACTCCGCCTATGATTCTCGGCTTCCTTATCGGTTTCATCATTTGGTTTCTCGCCCGCTACCTCGTGGCCGGGCTTTACACGGTGGATCAAAACGAACGCGCGGTGAAAACGATCTTTGGGCGCGCGGAACGGCTCGGCACCCAGACCACGCTCGACGATCCCATCGCCGAGGCCCTGCGTCCCGAGGAACGCGAGCGCTATTGCTATCCGCAGGTGCGCGTCATTCCGCCGGGTGGGCCGTATTTCAAATGGCCGTGGGAGCGCGTGTTTAAAGTGACCGTCTCCACGCAGACCTTGAACATGGCTTTTGATCCCGAGGATCCGACGGCCAACGAAGGCGGCTCGAAACTCAGCGCGGTGACCAAGGACCAACTCGACACGGGCCTCACCGGGCAGATCCGCTACCGCATCTGCGAGCGGAATCTTTACGCGTATCTCTTCGGCGTGAAGCGCCCGATCGTACATGTCATGGGCTACTACATCAGCGTGCTGCGCGAGCGCATCGCGAACTTCATCGCGCCGCCGCCACTCGAAGACGCCGCCGACAACACCATCGCCAGCGTGGCCGGCATCTCGATCAACGACCTGCGCAAAAACCTCTCGTCGCTGAACGAACACATGGAACGCGAATGCGCCAGCTCGGCGCCGCGCTACGGCATCACGTTCGATGCTTCGCTCATCACCGGCATCGACCCGCCGCACGAGGTGGAAAGTGCGCTCGCCGCGATCAATACCGCGCACAATCAGGTCAGCTCGGACATCTCGCTGGCGCAGGCTTCGGCGGACCAAAAGATCGTCCAGTCAAAGCGTGCGGTGGAAATCGAAACGCTCAACGCCCAGGCGGAAGTCGAGCCGCTGCGCGCGCTCGCCGACCAGCTTACCGCCCTGCGCGCCAGTGGCGCGGATGCGCTCGCCGCCTACCGGAGAAACGTGCGGCTCAAACTCTTCAAGGAAGCCAGCCAGGTCATCATGGAGGACGCACAATGAATACTTTGACTGCTGCCGTCGGGACCTTCATCGGGCTCTTCATTTTCGTGCCCATCGTCTTCGCGCTGCTCCGCGCATTCGGCGTCTATGCCATCGTCGAGGAAGGCCGCTGCCATGTGTATGTGCTCTTTGGTAAAGTGCTCGCGGTGCTTGACGAGCCGGGGATCTATTTCCTCTGGGGAAAACTCGGGATCGTCGGGCCGATCGTGAACTGGCTTGGCCAATGCCACGTCCTCGATTTGCGCCTCGATCAGACCTACCTCCGCAGCCAGCCCGTGAACAGCGAGGAGGGTGCGCCGATGGGCATCGGCATCTGGTATGAAATGTTCATTAGCGACCCGGTTGCCTACCTTTTCAAAAACGCCGACCCGCGCGGCTCACTCAGCGCGAATGTGAGCAGCTCCACGGTGCGCTGCCTGAGCAATATGCCGCTCGGCGCGATGCTCGAAACGCGGCACGCCATGTCGCTCGCCGTCCGCACCGAGGTGTCGCCGAAATCGAGCGAGTGGGGCTACAAACTCGGCAGCGTTTATATCCGCAAAGTGCATTTCCGCGATGGTGGGATGATCCGGCAGATCGAGGCGAAAGTCGTGAACCGCTTGCGGCAGGTGACCAGTGCGATCAAGCAGGACGGCGCGAATCAGGTCAGCATCATCAGCAGCACCGCCGAGCGGCAGGCCGCCATCGAGTTTGCCAAGGCCGCTGCGATGCGTCCGCGCATTGTCGGCGAAGCTCTCCAGCTCATCTCGCAGGACCGCGAGATTATTGATTCGATGTTTGAGATCCTGGAGATGCAAAAAATCATCGAGGGCGAGGCGCGGGTGACGATCGTCCCGCCGAAAAGCGAATTGCTGAATCAACTCCTCGCCGCTCAGTCCGGGGGGAAGCAGGCGTCACCACCACCGATCAAGAAATAGGCTGATTACGCGGGACCGGCCCGCGTCTCGATCCAGCGCGCCCAGAGCCAGCAAAGGTCGGAGAGCCGGTTGAGGTAGCGGAGGATTTCTCCGTTCACCGGGGTGCCGGTTTCGGCGAGCAGGGCGATGTGGCGCTCTGCGCGGCGACAGACCGTGCGGGCGACATCGAGCGTGGCGGAGCCGAGTGTGGCACCGGGCGTGGCCCAACCCTGGTAGTTGATCTGGTGATTCTTTTCGAGGTCGTCGATGCGCGCCGTCAGCGCCTCGACCATCGGCTTTTCCACGAAATGAAAACCACCTGCCGTGTAGCGCGCGCGGTCCTCGGGCAGGACGGCGAGTTCGCCCATGAGGAGGACAAGTTCCTTTTGGATCGCGAGGACGGCGTCCGTGACAAATGCCTCAGCGACGGTGGCGCGGACCATGCCGAGCGCGGCGTTGAGCTCATCCACCGCGCCATTCGCGGCGATGCGGGCGTCGGTTTTCGGCACGCGGCGGCCATACATGAGGCCGGTCGTGCCGTCGTCGCCGGTCTTCGTGGCGATGGACATCGGCACGCGCTAGATGCGGCTGCTGGCGAGGTAGCGGTAGTAAACCTCCAGCATCAGGATGCAGCAGGAATTTCGGAAAATCTGTCCGTCAGGACTGCTGGCGCCACCACTCTGGATGTCCCCGCTGCCGCCACGCGTGGGTTTCCAGCTTCCGTCTTCATTTTGCGCCTTGAGCAGTTCCGGTTGAAACTGGCGGTTCCATTTCGTCCACGCTGACCCGCCGTGCTGAAAGCATGCCTGGGTGCCGTAATACCATCCGTAGAGATCGGCATCGGCGGCATCGTAGTCGAGTTTTGGAGCGTCCTTGCGATCGATCAGGAAATCGAGCGCCTTGCGCACGGTCTGTCCGCGACCACCCTCATGGTGGGTCGTCTGCAAAACCAGAATACCAACCGCCGTGAGCGCCCATCTGTCGCCCGGGCTGGTGTAACCAAATCCGCCCTGAGGCCCTCTCACGCGGAGAACTCCATCCACTGCTTTTTTAAGAGCGGAATCGACACCATCAATGTTCAACCCGCTGAGCTTGGCGGCTTTGAGCGCTTGGACCTGCCACCCACTGACCGAGGTGTCTCCCGCCCCCTTGCTGTATCCGTAAGACCAACCGCCGTCGGGGCTCTGACCCTGGACGATCGTGTAAACCGCTTTCTTGAGAACCTCGGCAATCTTCTGCTCCTTCGTGAGAATGTAGGCTTCGCCGAGGGCGTAGGTCGCGATCCCGTGTTCGTAAGAGGTGGAATTGCCGCCGCCTCGCGAAATCGTCGCTCCGCTGCCGGCTGTGGTGACGAGAAAATCAATCGCCTTGCGCACGCACGGCCCAAATTCCTTGGATGAAGGTCTTTCGCAATGCCCCATAAAACTCAACAGTGCGAGCCCCGTCATGCCGACGGAGAATTGCTGGCCGAAGGAGCCATCCGCGTTCTGCTGCGTTTTCAGCCAGCGCAGTCCCTTGATGATGGCCTCCTCGCATTGTGGGCTGCCGCCATTGTTGCGCATCGAAGTCGCGCGGGTGACCACGCTGCACCGGTCGTTCATGATGGTGGGAAGTCCAAAGCCGTTTCCGCCTCCGCCGAGCCCGCCATTGCCTTGCCCGCCGAACAGGCTGTTACCCGTTCCGCCCTGACCGCCCATTTTGTTGGGAATCACCTGGTTGGCATTTGCCATGGTGACCATTTCCGGCAGGGCGATCTTGGCGAGAGGGTTGTTTACGGTGATGCGTTTCGACTGCATCGGCGCGCTCATGGTGTTCTTCTTCTTGTCCATCGAGACCTTGTGCTCCAAGGCGCGGCTGCTGGGGTTCACGGCTCCCGGTCCTCCTTTGAAAGTAGGAACGCGCTTGGTCATGTTTTGCTGCACCACATAAACGGCTGCCCCCGCGCCGAAGAGCAGATGAACGCCGATGCTCACAAGGAGAAACTTACTCGCGAGAATTTTCTGCCAAGTGGTCAGCTTCCTTTTTGGCGGAGGCGAATGAGGGAGTTCCGGTGGAACGGAGTCATCCAAGGGAATCTCCTCGTTCGGCGGCTGATATTCGTCGTCGGCGTTCATTGATTTCTTATGGGAGGATAAGGGTTGTGCGGATGCTCTTTAAGCTGGTGCAGAATGTATGCAAACGGAAGCTGCGTCGCGTCTTTTTTTACCGAAGCGGGCACCCGAATGAAAATCTCCTCTACGGGCAGAATCCGGAGTCGATGGGCTCCAAAAACAGCAAAGGCCGAAGACCGCTGTGGCCTTCGACCTTTGCAGGTTTGAACGGACGGAGCTGTCGTCTAGCCGACGGCGGGCTCGGGTTCGGCGGAATCGTCTCCACCTGGTAGAGACTCGCCGAGGTGGACGATCTTGATATCGCGGTGGACCGGGAAGCCGGTGCCGGCCGGGATGAGGTGGCCCATAATGACGTTCTCTTTGAAGCCGCGGAGGTTGTCCACGCGGCCGAGGGTGGCAGCTTCGGTGAGGACACGGGTAGTGTCCTGGAACGACGCGGCGGAGATGAAGGAGTCTGTCTCGAGTGAGGCCTTGGTGATGCCGAGCAGCACGGGCACAGCCTCGGCGGGCTTGCCGCCTTTTTTGACGACTTCCTCGTTCTCCTGCTCGAAGGCGAGCCGGTCGATCTGGTCGCCCCAGAGGAGTGTGGTGTCGCCGGGCTCGGTGACTTTCACCTTGCGTAGCATCTGGCGGACGATGATCTCGATGTGCTTGTCGGAAATCTCGACGCCTTGGAGGCGATAGACTTCCTGCACTTCGTTGACCATGTATTCCTGCAGCGCCTGCGGGCCGCAAACATCGAGGATGTCGTGAGGAACCACAGGGCCATCGGTGAGCTGCTGGCCTTTCTTCACGAAGTCGCCCTTCAGCACGATGATGTGCTTGTTCATCGGCACGAGATGCTCCTCCTCGGCGCCAGTTTCCACGTCGGTGACGATGATCTTGCGCTTGCCGCGGACCGTGCCGCCGATTTCGACGGTGCCGTCGATCTTGGCGATCTCGGAGGCGTCTTTCGGACGGCGTGCCTCGAAGAGTTCGGCCACGCGCGGCAGACCGCCGGTGATGTCCTTGGTCTTCGCGACTTTACGCGGAGTCTTGGCGAGGAGTGAACCGGCCTGGATTTTCTTTCCCTCCGTGACGGCGACGTGCGCGCCGGCGGGAATGGAGTAGCTGGCCAGAATGTCCTTGGTCTTCTCATCCACGATGACGATCTGCGGATGCAAATCCTCCTTGTGCTCGATGACGACCGTTCCCTTGAGGCCGGTGGCTTCGTCGATCTCGCTCTTCACGGTGACGCCGGGGATCATGTCGCGGAACTCCACGCGCCCCGCCTTCTCGGTGAGAATCGGGACGTTGTGCGGATCCCATTGGATGAAGGCCTCGCCCTTTTTCACATGGCCGCCGTCGGCTACGGAAATGGTGGAACCGACCACGATGGTGTAGCGCTCGACCTCGCGACCGTCCTTGGCATGGATGGTGATGGTGCCGTTCTTGTTCAGCGCGACCCACTGGCCGTCGGTGTTGAGCACAGCTTTCAGGTCGTTAAAGCGAACATCGCCGTCATTTTTGGCTTTGACGATGGGCTGCTTGAACGTGCCGGACGCGACGCCGCCGATGTGGAAGGTGCGCATGGTGAGCTGCGTGCCGGGTTCGCCGATGGACTGCGCGGCGATGATGCCGACGGCTTCGCCGAGCTTGACCATCTGACCGGTTGCGAGGTTGCGGCCGTAGCATTTCGCACAGCAGCCGCGCTTGCTCTCGCAGGTGAGGACGGAGCGGATTTTGAGGTGGTCGATGCCAATCTTCTCAACAGCCATCGCGGTCTTTTCGTCGATCAGCGTGTTCTTTTTCAGCACGGTGCCGCCGGTGACGGGGTCTTTCACAGTCTCGCAACTGACGCGGCCATTGAGACGCGTGGCGAGATCGACGACCTCTTCGTCGCCCTCGTAGATCGGGCGAACGACGATGCCGAGCGTGGTGCCGCAGTCGTCCTCGTAAATGATGACGTCCTGCGAGGCATCCACGAGCTTGCGCGTGAGGTAGCCGGAGTCGGCGGTCTTAAGGGCGGTGTCAGCGAGACCTTTGCGGGCGCCGTGCGTGGAGATGAAGTATTCCATCACATTCAACCCCTCGCGGAAGTTTGAGGTAATTGGCCGCTCGATGATTTCGCCGCTGGGCTTGGCCATGAGGCCGCGCATGCCCGCGAGCTGTTTCACCTGCTGTTTGTTACCGCGCGCACCCGAATCGACCATGACATACACCGGGTTCAACTCCTTGCGGCCCTCGTTGTGTTCGAGGGTCTGGATCATAACGTCGGCGATGGTGTTACCCGCGTGGGTCCACACATCGATGATCTTATTGTAGCGCTCGCCATCGGTGATGATACCGGAGCGATACTGCTTCTCGACCACGGCGATCTGCTTGTAGGCGCTCGCCAGTTCGGTGCCTTTTTCCTTCGGAATGATCATGTCGATGATGCCGATGGAAACGCCCGCCTTCATGGCCCAGTAAAAGCCGAGTTCCTTGAGCCGGTCCAAGGTATCAACGGTGGCCTGATGCCCTGCCGCCTGATAGGTGCGGAAGATGACATCGGAGATCTGCTTCTTGCCGCAGGCTTTGTTGAAGAAGCCCACGCCTTCCGGCCAGATTTCATTGAAGACAACGCGGCCGGCAGTGGTTTCGATCACACGCTTGGTGTCGTCGCCATAGACGCTGGCCTGACCGAAATCCGGATTCTTGAAACGAATCCAATCGTGAACTTTCACGCTGCCTTCCGCCATGGCGAACTCCACCTCGCTGAAGTCAGCGAAGAGCGGCATGCGATCGGCCGTCTTGCCGGCCTGCAGCTTGCGGGGGTTCTGAGTCAGGTAGTAACAGCCGAGCACGAGATCTTGCGACGGCGTGGTAATCGGCTTGCCGCTGGCGGGCGAGAACAGGTTGTTCGGTGCCAGCATGAGCATCCGCGCTTCCATCTGCGCCTCGACCGAGAGCGGGACGTGGACGGCCATCTGATCGCCGTCGAAGTCCGCATTGTACGCGGTGCAGACGAGCGGGTGGATGCGAATGGCTTCACCTTCGATAAGTTGCGGCTCGAAGGCTTGGATTGAGAGCCGGTGCAGGGTCGGGGCGCGATTGAGCAACACCGGGTGTCCCTTCGTGACTTCTTCGAGAATGTCCCAGACCTCGGGCGTCTGGCGTTCGATCATCTTCTTGGCGGAGCGCACGGTATGCACATAGCCGAGTTCTTTGAGGCGGCGAATGATGAACGGCTCGAACAGCACGAGCGCCATCTTCTTCGGAAGACCGCACTGGTGGAGCTTCAACTCCGGCCCAATGACGATGACCGAACGGCCCGAGTAATCGACGCGCTTCCCGAGCAAGTTCTGACGGAAGCGTCCGCCCTTGCCCTTGAGCATGTCGGACAGCGATTTGAGCGGACGGTTGCCGGCACCGGTGACGGCGCGTCCGTGGCGTCCGTTATCGAAGAGTGCATCAACGGCTTCCTGCAGCATGCGCTTTTCGTTGCGAATGATGACGTCCGGCGTCTTGAGCTGGAGCAGGTTTTTGAGCCGGTTGTTGCGGTTGATGACGCGCCGGTAGAGATCGTTAAGATCGCTGGTCGCGAAACGTCCGCCTTCCAACGGAACGAGCGGGCGCAAGTCGGGTGGGATGACCGGAAGCACTTCCATGATCATCCACTCAGGCCGCGTGTGGGAATTGGCAAAGCCCTGCGCGAGTTTGAGGCGCTTGGCGAGCTTCTTCCGGATTTGCTTGGAGCGGGTATTCCCCATCGCTTCTTCGAGTTCTTTCTGCGCTTCAGCGAGATCGACGGTCGAAAGGAGCTTGCGGATGGCATCGGCACCCATGCCGGCGGTAAAGGTCTCGCCGTATTGCTCGATGGCTTCGCGATATTCGACTTCGGTGAGGAGTTGGCACTTGGTCAGCGGCGTCTGGCCGGGATCAATGACGAGGTAGTCCTCGTAATAAATAACGCGTTCAAGCTGGCGTCCGCTCATGTCGAGCATGAGTCCAATGCGCGAAGGCATGCACTTGTAGAACCAGATGTGGGTTACCGGCACGGCCAGTTCGATGTGACCCATGCGCTCGCGGCGCACACGGGCGAGGGTGATTTCCACGCCGCAGCGGTCGCAGATGACGCCCTTGTGTTTGATGCGCTTGTATTTGCCGCAGGAGCACTCCCAGTCCCGGGTGGGACCAAAGATGCGCTCGCAGAAAAGGCCGCCCTTTTCCGGCTTAAAGGTCCGATAGTTAATGGTCTCCGGGTTCTTGACCTCGCCGCTGGACCACGACCGGATGTTTTCCGGTGCGGCCACAGTGATGCCGACCTGATCAAAGCCCACGGCCCGTTCCTCACCCATCAATTCACGAAAAGAAGGTTCGCTCATAAGATATAAGTTAGCTGGTAGTTTGTGGGTGTTGGTTAGATGAGACCAGCGGTCAACGCCGCGGGTGCTTTGCCGCCGACTTTCACATCGAGGCCGAGGGACTGCATTTCTTTGATGAGCACGTTGAAGCTCTCCGGCGTGCCGGCTTCGAGTGAGTTATCGCCTTTAACGATGGACTCGTAGATGCGGGTGCGGCCGGCCACGTCGTCGGACTTCACGGTCAGGAGTTCCTGCAACGTGTAAGCCGCGCCGTATGCTTCGAGCGCCCACACCTCCATCTCGCCGAAGCGCTGGCCGCCATACTGCGCCTTGCCGCCCAGCGGTTGCTGGGTGACGAGGGAGTAAGGTCCGACGGCGCGGGCGTGGATCTTGTCGGCGACCAAGTGACCGAGTTTGAGCATGTAGATGTAACCGACAACAATCGGTTGATCGAAGGCATCGCCGGTGCGCCCGTCATAGACGATGGCCTTGCCGGTTTCGCTGATCCAAGTGTAGCCATCAACCTTTCGGGCCTGCTTGAGGTAGTCGAAAATGATCGACTCGTGAATGCCGTCGAAGACGGGCGTGGCGACCTTGAAGCCGAGCGCTTTCGCAGCGACGCCAAGGTGGGTTTCGAGAACCTGGCCGACGTTCATGCGCGAAGGCACGCCGAGCGGGTTGAGGCAGATCTCTACGGGAGTGCCGTCCGCGAGGAAGGGCATGTCTTCCTCGGGCACGATGCGGGCGACAACGCCCTTGTTGCCATGGCGTCCGGCCATTTTGTCACCGACCGACAGCTTGCGCTTCGAGGCGACATAAACCACGACCTGCTTGATGATGCCGGGATCGACATCGTCGCCGCTTTCAACCTTGTCCATGGAGCGCTCGCGCTCGAGTTCGAGTTCGGCAAACTTGGGCTCAAATTGCCCGATGATCTCGCGGATCTTGTTGCGGATCGGCGATGGGTCGATGTCCACATGATCATAGACGCCGGCGAGTTTGCGCAGCAAAGTCTTGGTGATTTTGCGGTTGGCAGGAATGATGATTTCGCCCGTCTGGGCGTTGACCACGTCGAGCGGGATTTTTTCGCCGAGGAGGATGTTGGAAAGCGCCTCGGTAAGCTGCTCGTGGAGTTCGTCCTTCCGCTTGCCGTAGTCTTCGTCGATGACCTTTGCCTGACGCTTGCTTTCGGCGGGCGAAAGTTTGACGCGCGTGACTTCCTTCCGGCTCGACACTTTGACATCCATGACGATGCCATAGGTTCCAGACGGGACGGTCAGCGAGGTGTCTTTCACGTCAGCCGCCTTCTCGCCGAAGATGGCGCGCAGGAGGCGCTCTTCAGGGGCGAGTTCGGTTTCGGATTTCGGCGTGATCTTGCCGACGAGGATGTCGCCGGGCTTCACTTCCGCGCCGACGCGGATGACGCCATCCGGGCCGAGGTTGCGGAGCGCTTCTTCGCTGACATTCGGGATGTCGCGCGTGATTTCCTCCGGGCCGAGCTTGGTGTCGCGGGCGCCGATGTCGAACTCATCAATGTGGATCGAGGTGTAGATGTCCTCTTTCACGACCTTCTCGGAAATCGTGATTGCGTCCTCGAAGTTGTATCCGTTCCAAGGCATGAACGCGACGAGCACGTTCCGGCCAAGGGCCAGTTCGCCTTTCTCGGTGTTCGGGCCGTCGGCGATGACGTCGCCCTTTTTTACGGATTGGCCTTTCTTGACGATCGGCTTTTGGTTCACGCAGGTGCCAGCGTTGGAGCGCATGAACTTGCGGAGGTCGTAGAGATACACGCCTTCTTCCGGGTCATGTTTCAGCTTCTTTTTGCCTTCGGGCAGAGCGCCGTCTTTGGTGACGACAATGAGGTCGCCGCTGACGCTGGCCACTTTGCCGTTGGCCTCGGCGACGATGACCGCCCGGGAGTCGCGGGCCACTTTGCCCTCCATGCCGGTGCCGACGAGCGGGGACTCGGAAATGAGGAGCGGCACGCCCTGGCGCTGCATGTTCGAACCCATCAAGGCGCGGTTGGCGTCGTCGTGTTCGAGGAAGGGGATGAGGCCGGCGGCCACGGAAACGAGCTGTTTGGGCGACACGTCCATGTAGTGGACTTTCGCCGGCTCGACTTCGAGGAAGTCGCCACGGTAGCGGACGCTGACTTTCTCGCTGGTGAAATGGCCTTTTTCGTCGATGGCGGAATTCGCCTGAGCCACGAGGAAGCTCTCTTCCTTGTCGCCGGTGAGAAAGTCGATCTGATCAGTCACGCGCCCGTTCACAACCTTGCAATAAGGCGTTTCGATAAAGCCGAAATCGTTGATTTTGGCAAACGTGGACATCGATGAAATGAGGCCGATGTTCGGACCTTCCGGAGTCTCGATGGGGCAGATGCGACCGTAGTGTGAAGGATGCACGTCGCGGACTTCAAAGCCCGCGCGATCTCTAGAGAGACCGCCTGGCCCGAGGGCCGAGAGACGGCGCTTATGGGTCAGTTCGGCGAGCGGGTTCGTCTGATCCATGAATTGCGAGAGCTGGCTCCGCCCAAAGAAATCGCGAATGACGGCGCTCAGGGCCTTCGGATTGATGAGCTTCTGTGGCGTCATGCCTTCGATGTTCACGTCGAATAGCGTCATGCGCTCTTTGACCAGACGCTCTGTGCGGGCGAGGCCCACGCGGCACTGGTTGGCGAGAAGTTCGCCCACGGTCCGCACGCGGCGGCTGCCGAGGTGATCAATGTCGTCGAGCATGCCTTCGCCGCGGCGCAGGCCGATGAGATACTTCATCGCCGCGATGAAGTCTTCCTTCGTCATCGTCCGTTCGTCGAGTGACGTGTCGAGGCCCATCTTCTGGTTGAGCTTGTAGCGCCCGACCCGACCGAGATCGTATTTCTTCGGGTCGAAAAACAGCCGTTTGAGCAGGCCGCGCGCGTTCGGCACGGTTGGTGGGTCGCCAGGGCGGAGGCGGCGGTAGATGTCCTTGAGCGCTTCCTCCTCGTCGTGGGCGGGATCCTTTTTCAGCGCCTTGATGACGGTGTCATCGAGCTTCGTATCGACGACTTGCACGTCCTTCACACCAAGCGCGAGAATCTGCCGGATCGTCGCCTTGGTCAGCGGTTCGAAAGCCCGCGCCACGGTGATTTCGCCATCGCGGACGTCGGCTATGAGCACTTTGGTGGCGATCTCTTCTTCTTCGAGACCTTCGGAGAGCTTGAGCTTCTCGACCTTGTAGAAAATTTTGATGATTTCCTCGTCCGAGCCGTACCCGAGGGCGCGGAGGAAAGTAGTCGCGAGGAACTTCCGGCGGCGTTTCCGACGGTCGAGATAAACGTAGAGCAGGTCGTTCGTGTCGAACTGCACTTCCACCCACGAGCCCCGATCCGGGATGATGCGGAAACTGAACAGCGTCTTGCCATTGAGATGCAGCGAGGACTCGAAGCAGATGCCCGGTGAGCGATGCAACTGCGAGACCACGACGCGTTCCGCGCCATTGATGACGAATGTGCCTTGGGGCGTCATCAAGGGGATTTCGCCCATGTACACTTTCTCCTCCTTGGTTGCCTTTTCCTCCTTAAGCAGGAAGGTCACATGCAACGGCGCGCTAAAGGTCTGCCCCTCGCGCATGGCCTCGCGGATACTCAGCTTTGGCTCGCCGATTTCGTAGCTCGCGAAATCGAGCGTGATTTTTTCGTCGTAGCTCTGGATTGGGAAGACCTCCTTAAAGACTGCTTGAAGGCCGGTCATCTTCCGCTTGCTCGGCGTTATGTCCTGCTGGAGGAACTCGACGTAGCTGTCGAGTTGGACTTCGATGAGGTTCGGCGGTTGGGCGCCTTCACGGAGTTTGCCAAAATATTTGCGTTCAGACATGGAGGTGGTTGCTCAGGTTGCTGGTTGCTGCTTGGCGCTCTTTCCTCCGCCGACCAGCCAACGGAGTGAGCGTGAAATTTAGGGTTGCTTCTCCGTCCGGGCATCGCCCCAAGCGAAAGCCGCAGAGACACCGAGACGCAGAGGACGAAATTCATCCTCTGCGTCTTGGTGTTTCTGCGGAAATAAAATTGGGCTGACGGCGGCGGCGGTAATCAACGGAATAAGACGAGGGTGACAAGTCCTCGCGGCAAAATGGACGCGGATTTTCCGCCAGCACCTCCCGAACCGCAAGGAGATTTTTCCATTTTTGGAAAAAACTTCCGCAGGCCGGTGGCCGTCGTTTTCCGGAGGGTCGGGGTGACAGGATTCGAACCTGCGACCTCCTGGTCCCAAACCAGGCGCTCTACCAAGCTAAGCTACACCCCGAAATTTCCAGTCTGCAGCACTGCGGGCGTGCCACTTACAGGGCTGGCACTATGACGCCATCTGACCGGACGGCAAGCCAATGTGTCGAAAAAGAAATCCGCGCAAACTCCCAGGCCCGACCCACGCTTCTCCTCCCGACGTCTTGCAAGTCGGGAATCACCATTACTTCTTCTTTTTCGCCTTCTTCTTCTTCTTCTTTTTCTCTTTTTTCTTTTTCTTCTTCTTCGATTTGCTGCTCGAAGACGACGATGAACTGGAGGAGGACGAGCCCGACGATACCGAGGATGGGCTTGGGGAAGGGCTCGGAGTCGGATTTCCCACGGAAATCGGCAAAAGCGGTGTTTGCTCGCCAAAACCTGTCCCTTGCTCGGCCATTCGCCACTGGAAACCGGACGTTCCGCCGCTGAGCGGTGCCGTTATGACGAAACTGAAAGTCGCGGTGCTCCCCGGCCCGACATCGCCTGGCATGTTCACCTCGGTCAGCCCCCAGCTTCCACCACCCTGCGCGCCCAGCCGGTAGCCGGCTGTCTGCACCCACGTATTCGATCCCGTGTTCAGCATCGCGACCGACACGCTATAGGTTCCGCCGGGCACCACGCTTGTGGGCGCATTTTGCGAAAGAAATAGTGCGGCATTTCCCACCGTCGCATTGGGCGGCGCGGTGAGGATTACCCAATAATGATGATATGTGCTATTTGCCGAGTAGGCATAACCCACGCCGTAGGAAGTCTGATTCTGATAGAAGGAGTCCGTCGCCAGAATATGCGTGCGGTGAGAAGGGGAATTCATCCAGTCTGTCCATGTGGACGCCGCCGTGGCGCGGCCTGCTGCGATGGATTCGATATAATTATTTGTCGCGCCAGATCCCCACCAGCCGGGAAGGACATAGCCCGCTTGCTGCACGAGCGCATTGGCAGCGTATCCGTCCGGGTTGGTGTGTTCGAAATAGTTGCGCGAGGCCATGTCCTCCGCTCGCTCGCGTGCGACGCGTGCGAGGATCGGATCGAGCTGCATTGAGGCCCGCATCTGGTTTGCGTCATGAACCATGTAATCCGCGATCAACGCCTCTTCCGAACTGAGCACATAAGCAGCGCAACCCACGCCCGGTGCCGCCAGCACCCCAAGCAAACCTAGCAAAGCGACGAGGCACGAGTGGAGGGCGGACGTTAGAATAGGTTTCATTGCAATGTCTCGGGCGAGGCATTTATCGAACGAGCCGCTTCTGTGCCAGCAGAAAGTCGCCATTTTTCGGGGGAAATGAAGCACTCGGAACGTGGCCCGCTCTTTCGCAAATGAGGAGCCTCTGTCGCATGCGCTAGCGTGCGTGGCCTTTTGATGGACGGCTATTTGCCGATGGTCCGCAATTCGGGCTGGGTAGTGGCCGTTTCGATCGCCTTGATGGCGTCTTCCACGGCATTGACGCGCCGGTTGTTGAGTTCTCCTCTGGGATACTCGCCGCGGTCGCATTGGGCGTTCAGGCTGGCGATCAACTCTTTCAGCTTCGGAATGGCTGGTCGGGCAGCGGCACCAAAACTGACGATCTCTTTCATAATCTCGCCCGTGCGGCCCTCGCTCCCGTGACCTCCCTGGGTCATGGCGAACTCCACGCCCGCCTCGATGGCTTCCTTGAAGCGATACTTTGACAGTGCCTTGAATCCACCCATGCGGATTTCGTTGCCAAACATGGTGTCGGCGGGAGCTGCCGTCCTGACGGCGGCGAGAATGTCGGAAGCCAACGCGATAGCGTCCTCCAAGGACAGCCGGTGATCGAAGTAGCCGCGCAGTTTAGCGCGGGCCATGCCATCGGCGTTGCGGGATATGACGCGGATCGCAGGATAAACCAGTTTCGGGTCGGCGTCCTTGAGTGCGTCAGTCAGGCCGCCTTCAAAGAGGGCGGCGGCCAGTTGTCCTTGGGCGATCTGGATAGGGTCAGCCCAATTGATGGGTTGGAGAGGCTCGGCCGTCTGGACCACGGCTTTGAGGATGTCGGCCAGAGCGGGTTTGGCGGCTCCGCCCATTTTCTTGATGGCTTGGGCTGCCTTATAGCGCACCCACCGGTCCTGATGAGAAAGCTGACGAACCAACACAGGCAGAGCCTCGGCGCTTTTCAACTCACCGAGAGCCTCGCAGGCACCCTGGATAAGATGCGGATCGGTGCCCTCGGCCAACTTAATCAACTCCGGCACCATGCCTTTCGCCTCGGGGCGACGTGACAGTTCCTCTGCCGCCCAACCGCGGACGATGGGTGACCAATCGCCAAATGCCATGACCAGCTCCTTCGGGGTCTTCTGAATGCGATCCAGATCAAAACGTCCTGAAGCAACGGCATCCGTCACATCCTTCTTGGTTAGCCAGTTGGCCTGAACCGGATCGCGGCCCGTAATGAAGAGCTTTTTCAACGGCAGCGCATAAGTCAGAACGTAAGTGGCGTTGGGACTGAGTCCGTTGTAGCTGCTCTTGCCGTAGTAGGTGTTGTCGTCGGTCTTGCCCGCGCCGTACTGTTCTCCGCCGTCGTAGGTAAATGACCCATCGCTGCGGCGCACCAGGTCGAGGTGCCATGAGGCTTCTTTGAAGAATGCGGAAGCGGCCGCCGGCCCTCCGGCATTGGCCCCGAGCGCGCCCCACAGGTAGCTGAAACCCTGGCCCGTATGTCCGCACTCGCGGCTGCGGTATCCTGCCGTGGCCATCTTGGCAAAAAACTGGGTCTCCTTGCTCTTTGTTCCCAGCATGGCAAACAGCACGGCAGACATGGAAACCTTGCCGTTGTTTTCATGGTAAGGCCACGGTTCATGTTCACCATAGGGAATTGAACCTTTGTCCACATAGTAACCGAAGAAGCCGGATGCCCGCGCGATGGCGGCGTCCACCTCCGGATCCTTCACCCCGCACTTTTTACCCATGACGATGGCCAGATTGCCGATAAGTCCGGCTTCATTGACCGGTCCATAGGGAGGAATGGACCCATGCAGCTTGCCATCCGGGGTTAGGCGCGAAATGCCGTGTCCGATCGTGCCATACATGCTTTGGCCTTTCGACAGCGTAATGGTGTATTCTTTAATGGCGTGGATGACCTCCGGGTCGCCCGTAGCGAGAAAGTATTCGCAAAGGAAAAGATTCTTATAACCCCAGTCCCAGATCACCATCCCATCCTTTAACTCCAGCTTGAGCGTCGGCGGGCCGAGCTTCCGGGCAAAGGCCTGCACCTTTGGCAGATATTCGGTCTTGCCGGTTGATAGGAGGGCGAGGCCATTGATCGCCCCCCACAAGTTTTCATTGAGGGGCTCCTTTTCGAGCACCTTGCAGGCATCGTCAAAGATACGCTTTGACTTGGGGCAGTTGTAAGGAGCCGTCTCGCTATAAGTGCCGATGACGTTCAGTTTGAGCTGGACCTCCTCAGTCTTACCCGCCCGCCAGCGAGTTAGTTTGAGCACACCGCGGTTGGCTTCCTTTTCGGCCTCTTGGATAGCGACCGCGATGCTCTTGCGCGCATCATCGCTGAACGGCTTTCCGCCGACGCCGAGAATCACATCGTCCACCTTCATCACCCCGTCGGCGGGCGACTTCTCGCCGACGTGAGTGACCAGAATCTGCCGACTGGCCAGTGTGGTGCGTCCCTGCAGGCTGTCGAGGTAGTTCGCCGGGCGGGTGTAAATCCATCCGCGCAGGCCAGTGGCACCCAGATTGTAAGTGCGATCGCGCTCCA
Source organism: Chthoniobacter sp. (assembly GCA_021414005.1). Classification (GTDB taxonomy): domain Bacteria; phylum Verrucomicrobiota; class Verrucomicrobiia; order Chthoniobacterales; family Chthoniobacteraceae; genus Chthoniobacter. The sequence continues at coordinate 87,957 of JAIOPH010000037.1, forward strand.
CGCCCTCGGCGTTCGGCTCCAAGGTGAGATCAGGCGGCGTCTTCGGCGGTTCTTTCGCCCAAGAACTGGCCGCGAGAAAAGCGCCGAGAAGGAGGACGGGCGTGAGGAGAGAGAAGCGACGGTGTGGCATGGAAAATTTTGGAATTGAGCGGCGCAGCTTGAAGGCGCATCCGCCAAGAAGCAAGGAGGGAGCGGCCTGAGCAAAGGTGGTCGGTTCGAGGTGAAAAGATCCGCCCAACCCATCGTCCCATCATGATGGGATTATTTGTTCCTTGCGGCACGATGGGCGCTTGCGTCTATTTCTTCACGCTTATGACCACGCTTCATCCGCTCGAACAGTTGCTCCGCCAACGCATCGCCATCATCGACGGGGCGATGGGGACGACGATCCGCACTTATGGGATGACGGAGGCGGATGTGCGGGGGGAACGGTTCAAGGACGTGAAGAAGGACATGCTGAACTGCGGCGACTTTTTCTCGCTCACGCAGCCGAAGATGATTTGCGACATTCACCGGCGCTTTTTGGAAGCGGGGGCGGATATCATTGAGACGAATACGTTTGGCGTGACTTCGATCGCGTTGAGCGACTTTTTTGTGGAAGATCCGCGCGAGCATGGCGGGCGGAAGGATCCGGAGTTTTTCCAAAAGATCATTGAGGATAAATTCCTGAACGATCTCTCGTGGGAAATGAGCGAGACGTCGGCGCGGCAGTGTCGCGAGTGGGCGGATCGCGTGGCAAATGCGACGGGACGCCAGCGATTCGTGGCGGGGGCGGTGGGGCCGATGCAGGTGTCGCTGAGCAATTCGCCGGATGCGGACGATTCCGGGTTCCGCGTGGTCACTTTCGATCAGGTGAAGACGGCTTACATGCACCACATTCGCGGGCTGATCGCGGGCGGCTCGGATGTGATCTTAGTGGAGACGATTTTCGATTCGCTGAACGCGAAGGCGGCGCTCGTCGCGGTGCAGGAGGTTTTTGAAAAGGACGGCATCGTGCTGCCGGTGATGATTTCCGCGGCGGTCGGGCGCGGCGGGGAGACGCTCGTCTCGGCGCAGAAGGTGGATGCGTATTGGGAAGCGGTGAAGCATCTCAAGCCGCTGTCCGTCGGGTTGAACTGCTCGCTCGGGCCGGATTTGATGCGGCCGTTTCTCGAAGAGCTGGCGCAGAAATCCGGGACTTATGTTTCCGCGTATCCAAACGCGGGGCTGCCGAATCCGCTCTCGCCGACGGGCTTCGATTTCAAGCCGGAGGACATGGCACGCTACCTCGGCGATTTCGCGGCGAGCGGTTTTGTGAACATCGCGGGCGGCTGCTGCGGTAATACGCCGGAGCACATCGCGGCAATCGCGAAGGCGCTCGAAAATGCGCGGCCGCGCGAGCTTCCCGAGGAGACGAAATTCTCCACCGGCGCGGCGATCCCGCTGCGCCTGTCAGGGTCGGATGGCTTCGTGCAGCAGCCGGGCACTTACCTGATGATCGGCGAGCGCACGAACGTCGCGGGGTCGCCGAAGTTTGCGAAGCTGATCAAGGAAGGGAACTACGAGGAGGCGGTGGCGATCGCGCGGCAGCAGGTGGAGAACGGGGCCAACGTCATCGACATCTGCATGGACGAGGGAATGATCGACGGCGTCGCGGCGATGACGCGCTTTCTGCAACTCCTCGGCAGCGAACCGGAGGTGGCGAAAGTGCCGTTCATGGTGGACTCGTCGAAGTGGGAGGTGATCGAGGCCGGGCTGAAATGTCTGCAAGGGAAGGGGATCGTGAACTCGATCTCGCTGAAGGAGGGCGAGGCGAAATTTCGCGAGCACGCGGGGAAGATTTTGAAGTATGGCGCGGCGGTGGTCGTGATGGCGTTCGACGAGCAGGGGCAGGCGGCGACTTACGCGGAGAAAATCCGCATCTGCGAGCGGGCGTATCGCATCCTCGTGGATGAGGTCGGCTTCCCGCCGGAGGACATCATTTTCGATCCGAACATCCTCACGGTCGCGACCGGCATGGAGGAGCACAACAACTACGCGGTCGATTTCATCGAGGCGACGCGCTGGATCAAAGCAAACCTGCCACACGCGAAAGTGAGCGGCGGAGTGTCGAACATTTCGTTCAGCTTCCGCGGCAACAACCACGTGCGCGAAGCCATGCACAGCGCGTTTCTTTACCACGCGATCCGTGCGGGCATGGACATGGGCATCGTGAACGCGGGGATGCTTGAGGTTTACGAGGAGATCGAGCCGGAGCTGAAGGAACTCGTGGAAGATGTGCTGCTCAACCGCCGCCCGGATGCGACGGAGCGGCTCGTGGAATTTGGCGAAAAGCTGAAGCACGCGAGTTCGGGTCAAAGCGAGGCCGCGCAAAAAAAGGAGGAGGAGTGGCGCAAGGGCACCGTCGAGGAACGGCTCTCGCACTCGCTGGTCAAAGGCATCGACGCCTATATCGACATCGACACCGAGGAGGCGCGGGCGAAGCTCGGGAAGCCTTTGCTGGTCATCGAGGGACCGCTGATGGCGGGGATGAGCGTGGTTGGCGATTTGTTCGGCGCGGGGAAAATGTTCCTGCCGCAGGTGGTGAAATCGGCGCGCGTGATGAAGAAGGCGGTCGCGTATCTGACGCCGTTCATGGAGGCGGAAAAGGCGGCGATGGTCGCACGTGGCGAGACCGTGAAAGCGCAGGGCAAGATCGTGCTCGCGACGGTGAAAGGCGACGTCCACGACATCGGCAAGAACATCGTCGGCGTGGTGCTAGCGTGTAATAACTACGAGGTCATCGACATGGGCGTGATGGTGGCGTGCGACAAAATTCTTGCGCGGGCGAAGGAGGAAAACGCAGACCTGATAGGCCTCAGCGGACTCATCACGCCGTCGCTCGATGAGATGGTGCACGTGGCGAAAGAGATGGAGCGCACTGGTTTCAAGATCCCGCTCCTCGTCGGCGGCGCGACGACGAGCAAGGCGCACACGGCCGTGAAAATCGCGCAGCATTACACTCAGCCGGTGGTGCATGTGCTCGACGCCAGCCGCGCGGTGCCGATCACGACCACGCTGCTGAACAAGGAGGGCAAAGCGGCATTTATCGCCCAGCACGACGCCGAGTATGAAAAGCTGCGTGAGCTGCACGCCGGGCCGAAAGCGAAGCTCATCCCGCTCGAAGCCGCGCGCGGCAACCGCACGCCGATCGAATGGCGCGCGGATGACATCGCGAAGCCGGAGTTCACCGGCGTGCGCGTGCTGGAGGATTTCCCGCTGGCCACGCTCCGCGAGTTCATTGACTGGTCGCCGTTCTTCCACACCTGGGAATTGCGCGGCGTGTATCCGTCCATCCTTACGCACGAAAAATACGGCGAGCAGGCCACGAAGATTTTCGCCGACGCGAACGCGCTGCTCGACGAAATCATCGCGAAGAAGCTGCTCACCGCCCGCGCGGTGTACGGCTTCTTTCCCGCGAACGCCGTCGGCGACGACGTGGAGCTTTACACCGACGAAACGCGCTCCGCCGTGCAGACGCACTTCCGTTTCCTCCGCCAGCAGATGGAGAAAAAGACTGGCGAGCCGCACCGCTCGCTCGCGGACTACATCGCCCCGAAAAGCGGCGGCCTGCCGGACTACGTCGCGGGCTTCGCCGTCACGAGCGGCATCGGCTTGTCGGAACTCGTCGAAAAATACAAAGCAGACCACGACGACTACAACGCCATCATGGCCGAGGCGATCGCGGACCGGTTGGCCGAGGCGTTCGCCGAATGTCTGCACAAGCGCGTCCGCGATGAGTGGGGCTACGGCCGAACGGAGAATCTCACGAGCGACGACATGATCGCCGAAAAATACCGCGGCATCCGCCCTGCCGCCGGCTACCCCGCGTGCCCAGATCACACGGAAAAGGGCACGCTCTGGAGGCTGCTCGACGTGGAGAAAAGCACCGGCATCAAGATCACGGAATCCTTCGCGATGTGGCCTGGCTCCAGCGTGAGCGGCCTCTACTTCGCGCATCCGCAATCCCGCTACTTTGGCCTCGGTAAAATCGATCGGGATCAAGTCGCCAACTACGCGGCGCGCAAGGGCATGACGGTCGAGGAAGTCGAGCGCTGGCTCGGGCCGAATTTGAACTACTAATCGCGGGTGCTCCGCGCACGGTGCATCGAGCATGCGGCAGCTCACCGCGTCCGTTCGTGCTTTGTGATCGGATCAAAGATCGCTCCGCGCGACGGGTTGCTCAGGTTCGAGCGCCCCAATCCCAACTCTACCCTGATGAACACACCACTTCGCGCCCTCGCGGCGTTGCTGCTACCGGCGTTCGCCGGTGCCCAGACAATCATTGTTAAACCCTATGTGCAGCCAGGGAATGGGAGCGGGCTGGAAGGTGGGGATGTGAAGGTGATCGCATGGCTGACGGATCAAACGCCGGGCCAGTTTGCGGTCGAGTTTGCCGTCGCTGGCGGAGAGATAAAAACGGTCGTGCCGGTCCGGGTGGCGTTGGATTTGCAGCGGGTCTCGGGTGCTGCGCCGAAGGCGACGCCTCCGCCGTCCGCGCCAGCGGGGGGACTCGCGCCGGGCGGTATTCCAGTGACACTGGAAGAAGTAAAAAAGGACATGATGAAAGTGGCCTCGGTACCGGTTTTGGCGAAGGAGCAGCGGTATTTCAAATACGCGGCGACGCTAACGGCACTGCCGTTCGATAGCGAGGTGGCGTATCGCGTGAAGCTGGGGCAGGGAGTCGTGCGGGAGGCGAAGTTTCGCACCCGGGCGAGCGCAACGAAGCCGATCAAGTTTGTCATGGTCGGTGACATGGCTGACGGCAAAGCGGCGCAGAACGCGATTGCGTTTCAGATTTCGCGGGCGGCACCGGACTTCCTCGTGGCGCTGGGCGACATCGTTTATTCCGGCGGACGGGTGAGTGAGTATCTCCACCATTTTTGGCCGACCTATAACAACACCACCGTGGTCAGCCCACAGACGGGCGCGCCGTTGATGCAGGCGATCCCGTTTTATCCGGTGATCGGAAATCATGATGCGGACATGGCGAAGCTGCCCGAGACGCCGGATGCGCTCGGGGCGTTCTACTTTTTTCATGGACCACTGAACGGGCCGGGAGTGGGGCCGTGGAATACGCCGCTGGGCAAGGACGAGAAAGTGGCGTCGGCGTTTCGCGCCGCGGCGGGGACGAGTTATCCGGCGCTGTGCGAGTATTCCTTCGATTACGGCCCCGCGCATTTTCTCGTGCTGGATACAAACAGCTACAACACCACGAGTTTCATGCAGCTCGCGCCGTGGGTGGAAAAGGATCTGCGGGAGTCGAAACAGCCGTGGAAATTTGTGTGCATGCATGCGCCCCTTTTTCACACCTCGCCGCAGCACTACTCGGAGCAGAAAATGCGGCTGCTGGAGCCGGTTTTTGAGGCGAACGGTGTGGATGTGGTCTTCGCCGGGCACGTCCATAATTACCAGCGCTCGAAACCGCTGCGCTTCACGCCGAAGCCGGCGGTGCGCGATGCGCGCGGGCGGGTGAATGGCGATTTTGTGTTCGACGACGAGTTTGACGGCGTGACGAAAACGACTCCCAAAGGGGTGATCCACATTGTCACCGGTGGCGGCGGCGCGGCGCTCTACAACGCGAAGGAGTTCGACAAAACCGTGGCGCAGCTCGCGAAAGAAAATCCCGGCAACTATGTGCCGCTGACCGCGAAGTATGTCGCGGACAAACATTCCTTTTCCTTCGTCGAGCTAAGCCCGGAGGAGTTCGTGCTGAAGCAGATCAGCCTCGACGGCTTGGAAGTGGACCGCTGGAGGATCACGAAAGGTGCGGCGGCCAAGTAGAGCCGACGATTGAGTCTGCAGCGAGATGCCGCTTAAGCTGCGCGCCTATGAACAAACCTTCCTGCCCGATGTGCGAAATGACGGAGCTGCTCGAACACGCCGAGCGCTGGGAGTGCGTGACGTGCGGGCATGAATGGGAGCGCGCGCCAGAGGTGGCTGGGGAGCGGGTGGTGAAGGACGCTTTCGGCACGGTGCTGGCGGACGGCGATGCGGTCACGCTGATCAAGGATCTGAAGCTGAAAGGATCGTCGCAGGTCATCAAAGGCGGGACCAAGGCGAAGGGCATCCGGCTGGTGGATGGCGATCACGAGATTGCGTGCAAGATCGAGGGCAGCGCCATCGGATTGAAGGCGTGCTTTGTGAAAAAAGCGTGAGGCCGCAGCCGAAGCGTGGTTCGCGCTACGCCGAGGGCAGGGGAGCCACGGGGTTGGTCTCGGCTTCGTAGTCCACGCCGGGCAGGCCGAAGCCGAAGAGCTTGAGAAACTCGGTGCGGTAGCCGGCGATGTCGGTGAGCGCGTCAAGATTTTCCGTCGTGGCTTGCGGCCAGATGGCGGCGACCTCGGCCTGGACGTCCGGGCGCATTTCCCAGTCGTCGATGCGGATGCGGCCGGCGTCGTCCACCGTCGGGCTGGCGGAGTTGAGGCGCTCGGCAAAGAGCCGGTGAACTTGCTCGATGCAACCTTCGTGGAGGCCGTGCGTCTTCATCACTTTGTAGAGCATGGAAATGTAGAGCGGCACCACGGGGATGGCGGAGCTGGCTTGCGTGACGAGCGCCTTGTTCACCGAGACGAAAGCGCGTCCGCCTTTGGCTCCGAGCCGGGTGTGGAGGCGGGAGGCGGTGGCTTCGAGATCCTCCTTGGCGCGACCGATGGTGCCATTGCGGTAAATGGCCCACGTCAGGTCCGGGCCGATGTAGCTGTAGGCCACGGTGAGCGCGCCGGGCGCGAGCACGCCACCGGCCTCGAGCGCGGCAATCCACATTTCCCAATCCTCGCCGCCCATCACCGCCACGGTGTTGGCTATTTCCTGTTCGCTGGCGGGCTCGATGGTGATGTCGGTAACAGTCCCCTTGTCGGTGTTCACGGTTTTCGCGGTGAAAGGCGCGCCGACCGGCTTGAGCGTGGAGCTGTGGGTGACGCCGGTGCGCGGATGCGTGCGGCGGGGCGAGGCGAGGGAGTAAATCACGGCATCCACCTGGCCGAGGTCGGCTTTGATGGTGGCGATGACCTGCTGCTTGATGGCGTCGGAAAAGGCGTCGCCATTGATGCTCTTCGCGTAGAGCCCGGCGGCGTGCGCGGCGCGCTCAAAGGCCACGGAGTTGTACCAGCCGGCGCTCGCGGTGCGGTCCGGTTCGCCCGCCTTTTCAAAAAACACGCCGAGCGTGGCTGCGCCGACGGCAAACGCCGGGACGATGCGGCTGGCGAGGCCGTAGCCCGTGGACGCGCCGAGCACCAGCACGCGCTTCGGCACGCCGGCGATGGAGCCTTTGCCCTGCACATAGGCGATCTGCTCCTGCACATGCGCGGCGCACCCTTCGGGGTGGGCGGTGGTGCAAATGAACCCACGAATCTTTGGCTTGATGGTCATGCGCAAAAACTTGGGCATCGCACTGCGCGGCGTAAAGCAATTCCGCGCGCGGGACATTCGCTTGGAAAGCGGGCGCGTCGCGTTAGAGTCCGCCTCGAATTTTCGGCCATGCGTCTGTCCCTTATCGTTTCGTTTTTCCTGTTGCCGCTCGTCGGCGCGCCGCTTTGCGCCCAGGAGCCCGGCTCTGCGCTCGGCGCGCTGAGGCTCCTGCCGCGCGGCGAGTCGCGGCGACTGGCGCGGATCGTCGCGCGAGACGGCACGCCGGTCCCGGAGCGCTGGCATTTCATTGTCCACGATCCGAGGGCGGAGACCGGCGTCCACGAGTACGTGGTGGCGGCGGGTGAGGTCGTGGCCTCGCGCGGGGTGTCGCAGTTTACCGAGAGCCTGCGCGTGGAGGATGAAGTCGGCGGCGATGCACTGAAGGTGGATTCCGACCGCGTGGCGAAGCTCGCGCAGCAGTACGCGCTGGTGAATAACAAGACCGTGGTGGCGATGCACTATGAGCTGAAAAAGCTCGGGGCCGCTGCCGTGCCGCTGTGGACGGTGACGTGCCTGGATGACGCGGGCCGGGAACTCGGCCACATCGTCATCAGTGCGGGCAAGGGGAACGTCGTTTCGCACGAGGGCTTCCCCATTGATCCGCCGCCGCCCGCGACCACGCCGGTGCCGGAGGAAAAACCGCGCATCGAGGAGAAGCCGCGCCCGCCCGCCATCGCGTCCGGGTCCAAGCCCACCCCGAAGCCCGCACCCACGCCCATTCCGGTCGCCGTGGCCGAGCCGATGGCACCGCCCGCCGCCACGCCCGAGCCAAGAAAACCCGGCGTGCTCGAACGCGTCGGCTCCGGTCTGCAGGGCATTTTCAAAACGCGCGGACGGGAGAAGTCCGCCGAATGATGCTCGCCCGCCAACTTGCCCGACTGCTCGGCCAGGACCGCGTGACCACGGACGCGGTCGCGCTCGCCACGCACGCCACGGACAAATGGTTCGCGAGCCATCCGCCGGAGGTCGTGGTCTTCGCGGAGTCCACCGATGACGTGAGCCGGCTGATGAAATTCGCGACCCGCCACCGCATTCCGGTCACGCCACGCGGCGCGGGCGTGGGCTACGTGGGCGGCTGCGTGCCGATGCGCGGCGGCGTCGCGCTCTCGCTCGCGCGGATGAACCGCATCCGGGAAATTAGCTCCGCCGACGCGGTGGCTGTGGTGCAGCCCGGCGTCATCACCGGCGTGCTCCAGGCGGCGGCGAGAAAGCGCCGGCTTTTCTACCCGCCCGATCCGGCCAGCCTCGCGGAGTGCAGCCTCGGCGGCAATATCGCCACCAATGCGGGGGGCCCGCGCTGTCTGAAATACGGCGTCACCCGCCACTACGTGCTCGGCCTCGAGGTCGTGCTCGCCGACGGGCGCGTGCTCCGCACCGGCGGACGCACGCACAAAAACAAAACCGGCTTCGACCTCATCGGGATGTTTGTCGGCAGCGAAGGACTGCTCGGCGTCGTCACCGAAGCCACGCTGCGCCTGCTCCCGCTGCCGCCCGCGCGCGCCACGCTTTCCGCCAGCTTCCGCACTTTCCGTCAGGCCGCGGACGCCGTGCAGGTGATCTTCGCCGCCGGCTTTCTCCCCTCCGCGCTGGAAATCGCCGACGCCTTCACCCTCGCCGCCGCGGGCGAGCATCTCGGACGCCGCCTCGCGCCGCCCGGCAGCGCGCACCTGCTCGTGGATCTCGACGGCCAACCCGCCTCGGTGAAATCTGAAGTCAAATCTCTCGCCGCATTGCTCGCGAAACTCAAAGCCATCCGCCCGCAGACCGCGCTCGGCGAAGCGGCCTGCGAGGAACTGTGGAGCCTGCGCCGCGCCTTTTCCCAATCCCTCAAGGCCACCGGCCTCGTGAAGCTCAACGAGGACATTGTCGTTCCGCGCGGACGGCTCACCGACCTCGCCGCCTTCGCGGAAAAGCTCCGCAAAAAACATGGCTACCCGATCGCCTGCTTCGGCCACGCCGGCGACGGCAACATCCACGTCAACATCATGGCCGCCGGCTACCACACCGACCGCGCCGTGCAGAAAAACGTCGGCCGCGCGCTCGACGAACTTTTCGCCCAAGTGCTCGCCTGGGGCGGTGTCATCACCGGCGAACACGGCATCGGCCTGGCCAAAGCCCGCTGGTGGCCCGACGCCGCCTCGCCCGTCAGCCGCGCCGTCCACGCCGCGCTCAAAACCGCGCTCGACCCGCTCGGGATTTTGAATCCGGGGAAATTCGTATGACCGGCGCCCGTTTGCTGGCGGTCCTTTTTCTCGCCCTCGCCAGCCTCGCCCGCGCCGAGCCGCCGGCGCCGCATGTCGCCATCCAGCCGCTGGGCAAGGTTCCCGACCACGTCATCGCGGCCATCCGGGAAAAACTCGGCGCGCTTTACCACGCCGACATCGCCCTCCTGCCCGCGCGCGAACTTCCAGTGTCCGCCTACTTCCGCCCCCGCGCCCGGTATCGCGCCGAGAAACTGCTCGACTGGCTCGCGCGCGAGACGCCCGCCGGTGTGGACAAAGTCATCGGCATCACCCAGTCCGACATCTCCACCACCAAGGACGATATCCCCGACTGGGGCATCTTCGGCCTCGGCGAACTCAACAAGCGTCCGTGCGTCGTCTCGACCTTCCGCCTCGGCCGCGAGGTCGTCGTGGCGAAAATGATCGAGCGCACTGGCCGGGTTGCGGGTCACGAAATCGGTCACACTTTCAATCTGGAGCACTGTCCCACACCGCGCTGCCTCATGAACGACGCCCGCGGCAAAGTGCAAGTCGTCGATGACAGCACCGGCCAACTTTGTCCCGACTGCCGCGCGAAACTCGGCCCGCTCGTACGGGAGTGAGGGCTTTGTCGGCGGCGCGGGCGCGGGCTGCTGCTCCCAAAACAGGGAAGTGTATGGCGGGTAGGATCGCGATACTACCGCCGCCCATCTCCATTTTCTGAAGATCACAAACTCAGGACACAACGAAACCCGGTATTGACCCGACGGTAGTCGGAGCCCGTCCGATAACGGAAGGATGAGCGCAGGAAAGGGCGGTGTTCGCTGAGCCACGAACCTCCCCGCAACACGCGGAAACTGAAAACATGAGGGCGACTGGTCAGCCCCTCGTCCCCGCACCACTCCCACGCGTTGCCCCTGAGATCGTAGATTCCATGGCTGTTCGCGTTGAAACTGCCAACTGGCGAGGTGTACTTAAAGTCGTCTGTCTTCAGCTCCTGACCATAATTTCCCGCGCTTCCAGGTGGCGGCCACTGCGTTCCCCACGGGAAGACACCTCCGGGCTCATAGTAGCATCTATCCAGCAACGTCCTGCCCTTTTCGGCGGGCATCTCCGCGGCCCGGCTCCATTCGACATCCGTTGGCAACCGATACGTCCGCCCCTCCTTCTTACTCAGCCAGGCACAGAAGGCCCGAGCGTCCTCCCAACTCACATTGACTGCGGGATGCATTGGCCCTTGCTCGAAGGGAGGCTTGGCCCACGCGCGCTTCGTCTCCGTCGCGAATCTTTCGTAGTCACGCACCCTTGTTTCCCACACGCTGACAAGCACGCGCCGTCCTTTGGTCGGTCCACCTGGAGTCGGGAGCGACACGAACTTCATCCCGAGGCTGTTCTCGAATGGTTTCCCACCGGTCACTTTCCGGGGTTGTTGTTGTCGCAATTTCACAGCCGGCTTTGCTGGCGGGCTCTCTTCTTTGTTTTGCGGCTGAGCCTCTGCAACTCCCGCAGGGTTGGAACCGGGACCTGGGGGATCGGCCGGAGGTGATTTTTGTCCCGCGCCTCCTTCATCGTCTTTCACCCGGACGAGTGCCGCCTTCAGCTCCTTCATTTCGTTTTCCTTGAGACGGGCGGCATGGACTTCTATGGCCAAATCCGTCCCGTCAATTTTTTCGTGATAAACCGGCGTTGCTCCCTTGGCGTCCATGTCGACAGCGGCCGAAACATCCACGTTGGATTCATCCACATTCCCATCCACATCCAAGACTTTCACACCTTTCACGCGGGGTGTCTGCACTCTCACACGAATAGACAGCCGCCCACGACCGTGAGGAATACGGTAGGCCAATAGATCCCATTTGGGAGATTCGCCATCGAATCCTTCCCAAAACAGGGGATCGCGTCCCATCCTGCCTTCATTTACCTCCCTGAAGCCAAACAGCGAATGGTCGGGATTCAACGAAATGGTTTTGATCGTCGAGACCAAACTCAGGAACCGTTTCTTTACTCTCTCCTCCAAAGCGGGCGTGATGATGAGCTGTTTGGTGGAGTTGGCCCGATACCAATCCCTAAACCAGTCGGCGATGAGCTTCCTGTCACGGGGCGGGGCGTCGTGATCCCAGAAGGAAACGGCTTCACGATAGAGCCTCGTCAGCTCGGTTAGGGCTCGAAAGCAGTCACGTCGATCGTAACTCGGCATAGGATCTTCGAGTCCGTCAATGAGACTTGGAATTACGCTTGTATCGACGATGCAGCGTTGCTTGGACGATGCCAATGAGCTTAGTGTGCTCGCTGCTTTGAGTCTCATGGACAACCGCATGGCTAGAGGGTGATCGCCTGGCATCGCGTTCCGAAACCGAGTCCAATCATCATCCTTGACGAATTGGCGCCAGGACTGGTCCTCATGCTTGAGCAAGGCGTCCTGAATTGGAATCCACTTCACTATTTGCGGAACCAGCCGGGAGATTTCCTCCTGACTATAGTTCAGGTACTCAGCGGGGGAAATTTCCTCATGCCCAAAGTCTGCCCATGTCCATGCATCCAGCGTTCGCGCAAACGGGGTTGCCGCATTCACGAAAACTGGAAACATGAAAGTCAGGGCGAAGAGAACTCGCTTCGGTGTTTCCCAACTACAGAGCGACGCTAAGTGGCAGATTGTTTGCATAACGATTGTTTTCTTTGGATGCGAACCACGCGGACATCAATGAGCACCCGCTGGCTGCGGAAACTCATGTGTGCGGGGGTCATGGTAATCGGCGAAGGAGAACGTGTGGAAGGTATCCAGCCAGCCATGATCAGCATGGCCGCCGGCGGAAGGGCGGATCGTGAGCATGGAAGCAGGGTAGGTGGACATTGCGCTTTTCGGAAGCGCCGGCGTGACGATTTTGGAATAATGGAACAAAGCAACGGGACATCTATGATTTCCCTCGCCTGCCTCGGCCACGCGCACGACGAAGTTTTCGCCCAAGTGCCCGCCTGGGGCGTGTCATCACCGGCGAACACGGCATCGGCCTGGCCAAAGCTCGCTGGTGGCCCGACGCCGCCTCGCCCGTCAGCCGCGCCGTCCACGGCGCGCTCAAGACCGCCCTCGACCCGCTCGGAATCTTGAACCCGGGGAAATTCGTGTGAGGACCGCCGGCGCTTTTGTCGCGCTCCTTGCTCGCGCTCGTCGCGGCCGTGCGAGCCGAGCCGCCGCGTCTCGCCATTCAGCCGCTTGGCAAAGTGTCCGTCGAGGTCATCGCGGCGATGCAGGTCCGCCTGACGGCACTTTACCAAGTGGACGTCGCCGTTCTCCCACCGCGCGACCTTCCAGCCTTCGCCTACTTCCGACCGCGTGCCCGGTATCGCGCGGAAAAACTGCTCGACTGTCTGGAACAGGAAACGCCCGCCGGCGTGGACAAGATCATCGGCATCACCCAGGTGGACATCTCCACCACCAAAGACAACATCCCGGACTGGGGCATCTTCGGCCCTGGGGAAACTCGGACAGCGGCCCTGCGTGGTCTCCACCTTCCGCCTCGGGCGCGACGTGTCGCCGGAAAAAATGCTCCTTCGCACCGGCCGCGTCACCGCCCACGAAATCGGCCACACCTTTGGTCTCCCGCACTGCCCGACTCCGCACTGCCTCATGCACGACGCGGGCGGAAACGTGAAGGAGGTCGATGAAAGCACGGGCGACCTCTGCCCCGTGTGCCGGGAGAAAGTACGTGGCGTGGCGCGGGACTGATACCACTTCAAGGAGTTCCCAAGGTTTGCGAGCGAGAGGGAAACGGCATCACCGAATTTCGGTCATAGCGCTCCGCCGCGGGAGTCATGTGGGCGCGCATGGTGCAGCGGCGCGGTTAAGGAGCGCAAGAAGCCGGAATCCGAGCGCAGGCGCTAGTGGGGGGTGCGGGCGATTTGGATTTTGGGGAAGGGGCGTTTGACGGGGCGGTGGGCGCGGCGGGTCCGTTTGTCGCCGAGGGCGAGGGCCATGAATTCGACTTGGCTGCCGCGGATATCGGTCTCCTTTTTCCGCACCGGGCGGGAGTAGGTGCCGTCGGGGCCGAGCAGGCTGGCTTTGGTGTTGTCGGCGAGCTGGGTGCCGAGAATTTGGGTGACGATGCGTTCGCGCAGCGCGGGGTCTTCGATGGGGAAGACGACCTCAATGCGGCGGAAGAAGTTGCGCGGCATCCAGTCGGCGCTGCCGAGGAAGACTTTGGGCGCGCCGCCGTTTTCAAAATAAAAGACCCGCGAGTGCTCGAGAAAGCGCCCGACGATGGAGCGGACGGTGATGTTCTCGCTTACGCCGGGGAGGCCGGGGCGCAGGCAGCAGATGCCGCGGATGATGAGGTCGATTTTTACGCCGGCCTGGGAGGCGGTGTAGAGGGCGGCGATGAGTTCTTCGTCCACGAGGGAGTTCATCTTGGCGATGATGCGGGCGGGCTTGCCGGCCTTGGCGGCAGCGGTCTCGTGCTTGATGAGAGAGGCCATGGCCTCGTGCGCGGTGAAGGGCGCGATGACGAGTTTTTTTGCGCCCTGAAAGTGGCTGATGCCGGTGAGGAGGTTGAAGAAATTCGTGGCGTCCTCGCCGAAATCGGGCTGCGCGGTGAAGAGGGAGAGGTCGGTGTAAAGGCGGGCGGTGCTGGGGTTGTAGTTGCCAGTGCCGAGGTGGACGTAGCGGCGCAGGCCGTCGTCGTCGCGTCGGACGACGAGGGCGATCTTGCTGTGGACCTTGTAGTTCACGATGCCATAGACGACGTGGACGCCGGCTTCCTCGAGCCGGCGTGCCCAGGCGATGTTGTTGGCTTCGTCGAAGCGCGCCTTCAGTTCGGTGACGGCCGTGACTTGCTTGCCATTGCGCACGGCGTCCATGAGCGCGCCGACGATGCGCGGGTCGCCGCCGGTGCGGTAGAGGGTCTGCTTGATGGCGAGGACGTGCGGATCGGCGGCGGCTTGTTCGAGGAAATCCACGACGCTGGAAAAGCTTTCGTAAGGATGATGCACGAGGACATCGCGCTGACGGATGACGGAGAAAAGATCGCCCGCTCCACGAAAGGCGGGGGCAACGGGGGCGACGAACGGTTTGTCGCGCAGCTCCGGCGAATGGTCGCCCTCGCAGATGGCCATGAGGCGCACGGGGTTGAGCGGGCCGTCGATGATGTAGAGGTCGTCCTCCTCGAGTTCGAGGATTTCGAGGAGAAAGTGGTAAATCTCGGCGGGGCAGGTGGCATCCACTTCGAGACGCACGGCGGCACCTTTGCGGCGATTATGAAGTTCATTTTCGACGGCCTTGAGGAGATTGCTCACGTCGGCTTCGTCGATGTACAGCTCGCTGTTCCGGGTGACGCGGAAATGCCAGAAGCCGAGTATTTTTGTCCCCGGAAAAAGGTCCGCGAGATAGTGGCCGACGAGGTGGCCGAGGTGGATGAAAGCGCGGCGGTCGTCCTCGCGTGGCAGTCGCACGAGGCGGGGGAGCACGCGCGGCACCTGCACGACGGCAAGGCGGCGCTCGGTCTCGCCGTTCCGCTCGATTTCGATCTGTACCACGATGTTCAGCGATTTGTTCAGGAGTTGGGGGAAAGGGTGCGAGGGGTCGATTCCGAGCGGGGTGAGGACGGGGCGGACGTTGGCGCGGTAGTATTGCTCGACCCACGCGCGGTCGGCGGCATCGAGGTGCTTGTAGTCGAGGAGGTGGATCTGGTTTTTCGCGAGCGCAGGCAGCAATTCCTCGCGCCAGCAGCGGTACTGCTGCTCGACCATGGCGCGGACCCGGCGACGGATGGCGCGGAAGGTTTCGCTCGCCGTCCGGCCATCCACGCTGCGCTCCACCACGTCGCTTTCCACCTGTTGTTTCACCCCGGCCACGCGCACCTCGAAAAATTCATCGAGATTCGAACTCGTGATGATGAAGAACTTCACGCGTTCGAGCAGCGGGTTGGCCGGGTCGAGCGCCTCGTCGAGCACCCGCTGGTTGAATTCCAGCCAGCTTAGTTCACGGCTGAGAAAGTGGGTGGCGTTGAAGGTTTTCATGGTGACGACGGACCGTGGCGCGCAGCCTACGGAGCGCGGCGGCGAAACTCCAAGTCACAATCGCGTGACGCGCTTCGGGAAGCGGCATGGCCCCTGCTTAATCAGAGTATTATGGCAGGATTACAATTAGCAGGATTGGCTTCCGGTCTCGATTGGCGAAGCCTCATCGACAAGCTGATGGCGGCGGAACGCACGCCGCAGGATCGGCTGCGCGCGGAAAAGGCTGCTGGTGCGCAGAAAAGCACGGCAATCAGCACCCTGAAGGACAGCCTCACGGCGCTTCAGACTTCGCTCAAGGCGCTCAGCGAAACGAATAATGCCTTCGGCGTGCGGTCGGCGACTATCGCCAATGCCAACACGACGTGGACCGCGAGTGCCGCGGTCGGGACGGCGACGGGCACCTATCAAATTCAAACGACCCAGCTCGCGACGAAGGCCCAGCGACTCGGCACCGTGGATGCCGGTCGCGGTCTCAGTGCGACCAGCGATGTGAGCGGCCTGACTCTGGCGACGCTGCCGGTCGGCACGACTATCCGGGCGGGCGAGTTCACTGTGAACGGTGCGCGTATCACGGTGGCGGTGACCGATTCGCTACAGGATGTTTTTAATCAGATCTCGACGCAGACCGGTGGCGCGGTGACGGCGAGCTACGACCCGGTGGCCGACAAGGTGCAACTCAGCAGTGCGGGTGAAATCGTGCTCGGCAGCGCGAATGACTCGAGCAATTTCCTGGGCGCGCTACAGCTTTACAATAACGGCACCGGCAGCGTGTTGCCACCCACCGCGCTCGGCGTCGTCAGCGTCAGCGCGGCGATCGCCAATGCGAATTTGAAGACGGCCGTCACTGGGGTGGATGGAAGTGGGAATGGCAGTTTTTCGATCAACGGCGTGTCGATTGATTTCAACGTGAACAACGACAATGTCCAAAATGTCATGGCGCGGATCAATGCCTCGAATGCGGGCGTCACGGCCAGTTTCGACCGGGTGAACGACCGCTTCACGCTGACCAATAAGACGACCGGAGATGTCGGCGTGGCTATTTCCGAAGGGCCGGGCGGTTTGCTCGCGTCCCTCGGACTCAGTGGCGCGGCGACGCTGGTGCGCGGGACGAATGCGCAGTTCAACGTGGATGGCGGCCCGACGCTGACGAGCATCAGCAACACCTTTGACGAGACCAGCCACGGCATTACCGGCCTCACGGTCGTAGCCACTTCGCAGACCACGGAAAGCGTGACGGTGGCCGGCGACAGCTCGGCCGCGCGGTCGAAAGTCGAGGACTTCATCGCGAAGTACAACGCCGTGCAATCGCTCATCGAAAAGCAAACGCAGGTCTCCACGTCGAGTGGTGGAAAGGTCAGCGCCTCGATCCTCGCGGGCAATCGCGAGATCACGGACATTTCCAAACAACTGCGGAACCAAATTTTCGCCGCCGTGCCGGGGCTCTACGGTTCGGTGCAGCGTCTGGAGCACATCGGCATTGATTTTAAGACCGGCACGTCCGAGCTGGAAATCAAGGACGCCACCAAGCTCGACGCGGCTTTGCGCGATAATGGCGACGATGTGCGCACGCTTTTCGGGGACACTGGAGATGGGTTGGTCACGCGCATCGACTCATTCGTCACGCGGATCACCGGCACAAGCGGCACGCTGACCACGCAAACGGCGACACTGACAAAGCAGGCCACGAATATCGATGAGCAGATTGCGACGATGGAACGCCGGCTGGCGCAGCAGCAGGCACTGCTGGAGCAGAGTTTCATCCGCATGGAAGAAGCGCAGCAGGGCATCCAAAACCAGCTCGCGGCGCTGAACAACGCTTTCGGGACGAGTTCGAGCAAATGACCGGGCCGCGCCGTCTCGTCGCGCTGGTGGCCGCGAGTGTTTCTCTTCTGCTGAGTGGCTGTATCACCGGCCGGCACGCGCTCGCGCCGCCGCCGCCTCCACCGCAGAACTATCTGGCACCCGAGACCGGGCGGAAGCCCCTGCGGCGCGTAGCGCTGCTGCCGCTTTGGAGTGAAAAGCTGCCGGGTGATTATCTGCGCGATCTCGACAGCGCGTTTAACAGTGAGCTCACAAAAATGGCGCTCTTTGAGGTGGTGCCGGTGAGCCGGACGCAAATGGAAGCGGCTTTTGGTGAGCGGCAGTTGGCCTCGATCGACGAGCTTCCTTCGCAGACGCTCAGTCGTCTGCGCGCGGAGTTCGGCGTGGATGGGGTGGTGTTCACGGACCTCACGCATTTCTCCCCATACCGACCACTGGCGATGGCGGTGCGAGCGAAGCTGGTGGACGTGAGCACCGGGGAAATCCGCTGGGCCTTTGATTACGCGTATGACAGCGGCAACGCGGCGGTAGCCACGGCGGCGAGAAAATTTCAACTCCGCTACACCAACGAGCACCAGGCATTGAGCAGCGATGGGGGCTCGATATTGCTTAGCCCGAGCCGGTTTGCGAAGTATGTGGCCAGTCAAACTTACGCCAGCATGCGACCCGAGGTGGAGCGCGGCATGTTTTCCGCTAAACCATTTCCCAGTCCCGACCGATAAGCCCATAACGCGATGAATATCCAGCCTCTCAAAACTGAATCCGTGCCGACTCCGGCCAAACCGAAGGCCGCGCCTGCCAAACCCGCTCCCGAGCCACCGGCGCAGCCTCCGATCCAGGCGACAAAGAACGAACGGCATCTGGAGGCGCTGCGCAATGAACCCGACGTCCGCGCGGCGGAAGTGGAGCGCGGCAAGTCGCTCGCCGCTGATCCCAATTACCCATCACCTGACGTTTTGGCGAAACTTGCGGAGATCTTCGTGAACGACGCCACTCGCATTCAATAGACCGGCATGCGGCCTGCCCAGCTCGCCAGTTCCTATAAGTCGGTCGCCGTGTCCTCGGCCACGCCGGGACAACTGGTGCTAATGCTTTTCGATGGCGCGCTCCGCTTTCTCGCCACGGCCGCGCATGGTTTTGAGCAGGCGAACATCGCTGCGCGCAACGAGCAGATTCACAACAACCTCGTGAAGACCCAGAAGATCCTGAGGGAGCTGCAGTGCAGCCTGGATCTCAAGACAGGTGGCGAGTTCGCGAAGACGATGTTTGCCCTTTACGAGTTCATGCTCGATCAGCTCCAAGCCGCGAATCTGGCGAAGGACGCTGCGCCAATCGGAGTCGTGGAACGGTTGCTCGGTGAAATCCGCGGTGCTTGGGCGCAGATGCTCGAGCAGGCTGCCACCGTTCCGGCGTGAGCAAGATCATCGAGCGGCGGTTCTGGCTGTTGCTCAGCGTTTACGAGCGACTCACGCAGGATGAATCCGTGGCCATTCGCGCGCGGGATTTCGATACGGTGGATAGCATACACGCGCGCAAGCCTGCGGTTTTGGAGGAGCTTTGTGGCATGGGAGCGCGGGTGGGATTCGACCGGAAGACCGCAGAACTCGGGGTGCGCATTGAGCGTCTGACGGCGACGGAGACGGCGAATGCTGAGTTGATCGTGGAGATGCTCGGCGAAGCACGCCTCGAACGCCAAAACCTGGAAGTGGCCCGCCAGCGGCTGCGCAGTTTGAATACGCTTTACGCACCTGAATCCGCGCGCGCGGAAGGCTTCTGCGTCCACGGCTAAATTATGAACACCCACAAGCCAGACGCCGCCATTCTCCTCGTGGATGACGACGGAGACATCCTCGAAACGCTCGGCGCGCAGCTCGCTTGCGAGGGTTATTCCGTCACGACCTGTCTGGACCCCGAGGAGGCCATCGTCGCCATTCGCCAACGCGAATTTGCGGTGATCATCACCGATCAAAACATGCCGAAAATGACCGGGCTCGAATTGCTCGCTCAGGTCCGCGACATTCAACCCAACACCTCGCGCGTGCTGATCACCGGATTGTTTGGCCTCGATACGCTGATCGGCGCAATCAACGAGGGGGAAATCTTTCGCTTTCTCGCCAAACCTTGGACCCGCCTCGAAATGCTGGCCACGGTCGGCAACGCTGTGCATCGGTATCGCATCCTCGGCGACAATGACCGACTGCGCGCGGAGACGCTCGCGCTGAACGAGGATTTGGAAGAGGCAAACGCCACGCTGCGGGCGCACGTTGCGCAGTTGACCGTGCAGAAAGAGCAGCTCGATGAATCGCACCACGCGCTGACGGAGAACTTCGAGCATTCGCTCGGGCTGTGTCACCGTATCATCAACACATTTTACCCGCTGCTTGGCACGCGCACGAAAGCCGTCGTGGAGATTTGCCGGCGAATGACCGAGTCGAATGATCTTTCCGCCGAGGAAAAGCACGTGCTGATGACCAGCGCGTGGCTGCACGACATCGGCTTGGTGGGGGTGAAACGCGAGGCCTTGCACAAACTCTTCCATCACCCCGCGGACTGCACCGAGGAGGACTGGGCGATGATCCACCAGCATCCCGGCTACGGCCAGACGCTCGCGTCCTTTGTGGATCGGCTCACGACGGTCGGGGCCACGATCCGCGGACATCACGAACGTTACGACGGGAAGGGATACCCCGACGGGCTGGCGGGTGAGGCAATTCCGTGGACCGCGCAATGCCTGGCGGTGGCCGTGGCATTTGTCGAAACCGGGCTGCCGAAAACGCATGCCAGCGAGTTCATCGTTCAGCAATCGGGCATTGCTTTTCATCCCGATGCAGTGCGGCTGTTTTTCAAGGCGACGCAGGCCCAAACTCTGCCGCGGCAGATTCGCGAGCTGACTCTCGGCGAACTCGAACCCGGGATGAGCCTGGCGAAAGGCATCTACAGTCCCGCCGGCCTGCTGCTCATTCCGGAAGGTCAGGCGCTCACCACGGCGACGCTCGCCAAAATTCGCAATCACAACATGCTTGCGCATGTGACGCAGCGGTTGCTGGTTTATAGCTGAGACGCGGGCGGGGATGGCACTTGGACTGCTCACCGAGCAGCCATGTACCCGCTTCTTGTTTCTGGAATCACCTCCGTCGCCACGAACCTCCTCGATACTTGGAATCGCGCGAGTGAGCGCAAAGCCGAGACGGAGCGCATCAATTTCCAAGAGGTGCTGGATCGGGTCGCCGGTCCGGCTAAGGCCACCGGCGACGCGGCAGTGACGAAGACGGTGAATCCGCGCGCCGCGCGGATTGCCGAACTGCACGCGGCACTGCTGGATTCGCCGGAGGTCCGGGCGTTGCTCGAAACGAGTGACCCGGCCCAGCCCGCGACGCTGCAACTCGGACCCGACGGCCAACTCACAGCGCAGACGGCCGGCGGTTGGCCCCGCGCGCTGCAGGTCTCCGCTGAGACGCAGGCGCAGGCCCAGGAACTCGCGCGGCTCCTCGCGAACGGCTCCGGATTTACCGGCATGAGCCCTGCTATGAAGCTCTCTCGATGATCATCGAGAGCCTTTTTTCCAGCACGAATTACCAGGCCAGCAAAAAGCTACTCGATGCCGCCACACTGCGTCACGAGGCCTTGGCCACCAACCTCGCGAACGTCGAGACGCCCGGCTACAAGCGGGTCGATTTACCGAAGACTTTCGCGGCAGAATTTGCCGAGCGCATTCGCTCGGGAAATGTCGCCGGAGCTCCCGCGCCCAAATTAGCAGAAGACCTCACGACGACCAGTCAGCGCAAGGACGGCAATAACGTGGAACTCGACAAAGAGCTGCTCGCCCTCGGCAAAAACGTCTCGGAATACGACACCCTGACGGAGTTCGTCAGCGGTTCGCTCAAACAACTCCGCATGGCCATCAGCGGTCGCACTACCTAAGCCGCATGAACTACATCACCGGCATCAACGCCACCGGCAGCGCGCTCAACGCCGAGAAAATCCGTTTGGATATCGTCGCGCAAAACATCGCCAACGCGAACACCACCCGAGATCTCGACGGCACCGCCTACAAGCGCAAGGTCGTGAGCTTCGAGTCGGTGCTCGGAGCGGAACCCGGCACCTCAGGTGGCGTGCGCGTGAGCGGGGTTCAGAGCGACGAGACCCCTGGCGAACTGATCTACAGCCCGCAGCATCCGCATGCCGATAAAAACGGCATGGTCCGCATGCCCAACGTCAAACTTGCGGTCGAGATGGTGGACATGCTCAGCGCCTCGCGCGCTTACGAAGCGAACCTCGCGGTCGTCCGCAACGCGCGGCAGATGGCCGCCAAAGCCCTCGCCATCGGCCGATAGACTTTCTAACCCGCCATGCAAATTGGATCCCTCCCCGTTTTTCATCCGCCGCCACTCCGGCTCGATCAGCTCACCCGTATAGGCAAGGAAGCAGACGGCCAGATCGCCGGGTTGCCCGGTGCGGGCGGCCTCGCCCTGCCGACCCATACAGAGGCGGGAACGAAGTCATCCTTCGGCAATTTCCTCGATCAAGCCGTCGCTGAGGTGGATGGCAAGATGCACACCGCCGCCGCCGAACAGGCCAAAGTCCTGACCGGAGAAACGAACAACCTTCACCAGGCGATGATCGCCATGCAGGAGGCCAGCACCGCCTTTTCGCTGATGGTCGAAGTCCGCAATAAATTGGTTGAGAGCTATCAGGAGATCATGCGGATGCAGGTGTGAGGCCGCCGATGGCGATGGTTGAGAAAATTTCATGAAGACGTTTCTGACACAGTTCGTGCAGCTCTGGCGGCAGCTTGGCCTCAATCAAAGAGTGTCCATTATTGTCGCGCTGGTGGGTGTAGTCGGCGGCCTGACCGCGCTCGTGGTCTGGTCGCACCGGCCGCACATGGCGCTGCTCTACGGGCGGCTGGGGGAAAAGGATGTCGCCGAAGTGCTGACCGCGATTCAAGCGGCGGGCGTGACCTATGAATTGGGGTCCGGGGGAACGTCCGTCTATGTCCCGTCCGACTCCGTCCACAAACTGCGCATTCAACTCGCGACGAAAGGCGTGCCCGCTGGTGAAGGCGTTGGCTTCGAGGTCTTCGACCGCGCGAACTTCGGCATCAGCGACTTCGTGCAGCGGACGAATTTTGTCCGCGCCTTGCAGGGCGAACTCTCTCGCACGATCTCGCAGCTTCAGGGCGTGCGCTCGGCACGGGTGCTGATCGTCCAGCCTGAGAATCGTCTGCTCTTTTCCGATGTGAAAGCGAAGCCGACGGCCTCGGTTTTCATCGAGGGCAGCGTCTCGGTGGAGTCGGTCAACGCCATCCGCTTTCTCGTGGCAAACGCCGTCGAGAGCCTGCGCGCCGATGACGTGGCCGTGGTGGACAACCGGGGTAACGTGCTGACGGAAGGACTCAACGAAGACCCGCAGCTCGGTAGTGCGTCGAGCCAGATCAAGCTGCGCAAGGGTGTGGAGGACTATTTTTCCAAAAAGGTTGAGTCGATGCTGGCGAAAGTGCTCG
Organism: Chthoniobacter sp.; assembly: GCA_021414005.1. Taxonomy (GTDB): domain Bacteria; phylum Verrucomicrobiota; class Verrucomicrobiia; order Chthoniobacterales; family Chthoniobacteraceae; genus Chthoniobacter. The sequence goes on from JAIOPH010000037.1 coordinate 110,919, forward strand.
GGCCTGGCACCGCCGTCGTCCGCGTCTCCGCCGAGTTGGAGGTGGAAAGCACCACGCGATCCGAGGAAAAGTACGATCCGGACGGCCAGGTGCTGCGCAGCGAAGTGAGCACCGACGAAAGCACGCAGACCAATGAAGTGGACGGCGCAAAGGGCGGAGCCACGGGCACGACTGCAAACACGCCCTCGCCGCCCGGCAACGAGCCCGGTGGCAAAGCGACGGGCAAGAACAGCGAGCAGGTCCAGAAAGGCAAGACCCTCAACTACGAGATCAATAAGATCACGCTCAACGCCATCCGCGCCCCGGGAACGGTAGCCCGCATGACTGCCGCCGTCTTTGTCGCTGCCAAAGCACAGCCCCGCACACCCGCCGAACTCGAAGCGCTGCGCAAGATGGTCGTGAACGCCCTCGGCATTAAAGCTGCCGACGAAAAGGAAGCGGCGAAGATCGTCTCGCTGGAGGAGGTCGCGTTCGATGGTTCGCCGACGCAAAAGGCGGGCGTCATGGAATTCGTGAAGAGCAATCCCGATCTGCTCAAGCAGGTCTTCGCGGTGCTCGTCGCCGTGGCCTTGGTCTTCGTTTTCGTGCGGATGCTCAAGCGGACCAAGCCGGACGAAATCCCGATCGAAATCCTGGAGCAAACCTACGCTGCGACCACCGGTGAAGGTGGGCACGCAGGCGGCCCGATCTCCGTGGAGAAACTCAATGAAATGATCCGGCGCAAGCCGGAGAATATCGGCGCGGCCCTGCGGGGCTGGATGGCGACCGGCGGCAAAAACTAGGCGCACATGGAATACGGCAAACTCACCAAGGTCCAAAAGATCGCGGCGTTTCTGATCACCATCGGGCCGGAGGCGGCGGCGGATGTGATGAAGAGTTTCGAGAGCGTGCAACTCGAACCCATTTGTCGCGAAATGATGGGGATGCCGCTCATCCCTACAGCCGTGCAGCGTGAGGTGATGAACGAGTTTGCCGGCGTGGTCGAGGAAGGCGCCCGCTCGACGCTGGGTGGAATCGGCTTCACCCATACCGCGCTGGAGCTAGCCAAAGGAGATTACACGGCATCGTCCATCCTCAGCCGCTGCGAGCCCGCGACCCGCACCGAGGCGAACGATGAGATCCGCCAGATGGATGGCCAGCAGGTCTTCAATCTGATCAAGTCCGAGCAGCCGCAGACCATCGCCTTTGTCCTCTCGTGCATGGATACGCCGAAGGCGGCGGAGATTGTGGTCATGCTCACGCCGGAGCTGCGCGAGGAAGTCGTCGAGCGGCTCGGGGCGATGGAGGCCACGTCGCGCGACAGCATTCACAAGGTGGCGAAAAATCTGAATCAGCACATTGACCGCCGCGCCATGCAGCAGGGTTTAAATCGCAGTGGCGGCGTAAAGGCGTGCGCCGAAATCCTCAACGCCATGGACAAGGAGATGCGCAAGGTGCTGCTGACGAAAGTGGAGGAGCGCAACGCGCCGCTCGGGGCCGCCATTCGCAAGATGGTCTTCAGCTTCGAGGACATCTGTCGCCTCACCACGGCAGATCTCCAGCGTGTGCTGCGCGAAGTGGATGCCTCCATTCTCCCGCTCGCGCTCAAGTCGGCCAAGCCGGGTATCACCACGGCGATGCTCGCGGCGATGTCGAAGCGGGCGGCGCAAGGGCTGCTGGAGGAAATCGAAATGCTTGGGCAGCAAAAACCCAAAGAGGTCGAGGCGGCGCAAAGCAAGATCATCGAAGTGGTCCGCAAACTCGAAGAGTCCGAGGAAATTACCATCGACGGGGGAGGCGACGAGAATGCCCAAGGATAATGTGATTAAGATTCACGCACCGCTGAAAGGCGTCGCACTTCTCGGAGCGAGGGTGCGTGCGACTTTCTCGGAAGAGCAGATCGAAGCGGCCAAGCGCGAGGCATATCAACGCGGCTCGGACGAGGCCCGGCGGCTGATCGAGCGGCAGATGATCGAGCAGCGGGCGGAGCTGGTGCATTTGCAAACCGAGACTTTTGCGGCGGTGGCGCGACAGCACGAAGGACTGGCCCGACAGCTCTACGAGATGCTGCCGGAACTGGCGCTGGAAGCGGTCGCACGGATTCTGGCCCGGACGGATTTCGATCGCGAGATGGTGCTGGGCATCACGCGCGACGTGCTCGCCGAAATCGAACCAAGTGATGCGTCAGTCGAAGTCCAGCTTTCGTCGCGCGATCTCGAATTGATCACGGGTTACGAGGAGGACTTTCGCGAAAAACATCCGACGATCACCTTCCGCTCAAATCCCGAGCTGCGAACTGGCGATTGCATCGTGCGGAGTCGCTACGGCGTGGTGGACGGCCGCCTCGCCACCAAACTGCGCACTGTGGAGAGCTTTCTGAAATGAGCGTCCCGCCTGCCAATCCTGAAGCCGCCAAATTGCTCGCCCGCTTTCGCGAGCGCCTGCTCGCCGAGCGCCCGGTGCAACGCGTGGGGCATGTCGTGCGCATCGCGGGTCTGATCATTGAAAGCGAGGGGCCGAACCTCGCGCTCGGCGAGGTTTGTGAAATCCGTGCGCGCAGCGGAGACGCTCCGATTTATGCGGAGGTCGTCGGCTTTCGCGATCAGCGGCTCCTACTCATGCCGCTCGGCGAGACTCACAATTTACGCGCGGGTAGTGAAGTGTTTGCGTCGGCTTTTGCCGCCACCGCCCCGGTCGGCGCTGGTTTGCTGGGACGCACGATTGACGGTCTCGGGCGGCCAATGGATGGGCTCGGTCCGCTGATTTGCGATAGGAGGCCGAGCCTCCACCGCGCGCCGCCGAATCCGCTCGGACGCCAGCGCATCTGCGAACCGCTCGCCACGGGCGTCCGCGCGATTGACGCCTTTACGCCGGTGGGCTGCGGCCAGCGCATCGGGATTTTCGCCGGCAGCGGCGTGGGAAAATCCACACTGCTCGGCATGATGGCGCGCGGCGCGGAGAGCGACGTGAACGTCATCGCACTGATCGGTGAGCGAGGCCGTGAGCTGCGCGAATTCATCGAGAAGGATCTCGGCGAGGAAGGCCTTCGGCGCTCGGTGGTGGTGTGTTCCACGTCGGATCAATCGGCGCTCGTGCGCCTCCGTGCGGCGATGCTCGCAACGACCATTGCCGAGAACTTTCGCGACGCAGGAAAGAAGGTGCTTTTCATGATGGACTCGGTCACGCGGTTCGCCATGGCGCAGCGCGAGATCGGCCTGGCCGTGGGGGAAACTCCGAGCAGCCGCGGCTACACCCCATCCGTCTTTGCGCTGCTGCCACGTCTCCTCGAGCGCACCGGGGCGGCGGAGCGCGGCTCGATCACCGCCTTCTATACCGTGCTCGTGGATGGTGATGACATGAATGAGCCGATCGCCGATGCGGTGCGCGGTATCCTCGACGGTCACATCGTGCTCACGCGCGCGCTGGCCACTGCGAATCACTTTCCCGCGATTGATGTCCTCGAAAGCGTCAGCCGGTTGGTCCGAGACATCACCACTGAGCCGGAGCAAGAGACCGCCGGCAATGGTCGCGACCTGCTGGCCCTATATCGGAAGAATGAAGACCTCGTAAGCATCGGCGCCTACGTGAAGGGCACGAATCCCCGCCTCGATCTGGCCATCGCGAAAACCCCGGCGCTGAACGGCTTTCTCCGCCAGCCAGTCACCGAGCGCGTGCCCCGCGCGGCGGCGCTGCAACAACTCCACGCGATCCTGCAATGAAGCCATTCCGCTACCGTCTCGAAACCGTTTTGAGTCTGCGCCTGCGCGAGGAGGACCAGGCCCGCGAAGTTTACTCGCAATCGCTCCAGGCGCGAGCCCGGGCTGAGGCGAAGCTGCTCCAGGAGCGGACCACTTTGGAGGAATACCACACTGCGCTGTGCTCCGCGCGCGCCGGCGTGTCGAACCGCCAGCACCAACTCCTCTTTCTCAATGCTCTGAAACAACAACAGGGTCTCTGCGACCGCTGCGCTGCGGAGTTCGCAGTGGTGGAAAAGATGGCAAACCAGCAGCGCGAGGTGATGCTGGCGGCTCGCCGTCGGCGCGAGGCGTTGAGTCGGTTAAAGGAAAGGCAGCAGCATGCGTGGCAGATCGAAGCAGCGCGGGTTGAGGAAGTGATGATCGGAGACCTCATCACGGCGCGTTATGGGCTTTGCATGCGGGAGGTGGGCGCATGAAAATTCTCGCTTCTCCCTGGGTCCTGGCGCTGCTCGGCGGCGCGTTGAGCCTCGGCACCACGACGATGGTCCTGACCCAGGCGGTTTCGGTGCCGGCATCGTCACCGGAGGCGCATTCCGACAAGGTGGAATTGCCGCCTCGGCTCTGGAGCTTCAAAACGGAAGCGATGGATGCGTTGATCAAGGAGCTACGGGCGGAGCGCGCGAAGCTCTCCGAGGCTCAGAAGAACGCCATGACCGAACAGACTCAGGCAACGGCAGAGGCGGCGGAGTTGGAAAAAAAGCGCGCCGAGATCAAGGCCATGCGCGACGAGATCGACCAGCGTGTCGTCGAGATCGAAGCCGGCGAGGTCAAGAATCTGAAAACGCTCGCCCAGACTTACAGCGTGATGACGCCGACGGCGGCGGTGGCGATTCTCCGTGAGATGGATGAGAACGCCGCAGTGAAAATCCTCGCGACGATGAAGGTGGATCGTGTCGGGCCGATTCTCGGCGAGATGGCGAAGACAGCGGACCGCACGGGCGAGGAAACCATGGCGCGGCGCGCCGCCCGAATCAGCGACAAACTCCGCCTGCTCAAGAATACTGCCAAAGGAAACTCATAATGGACGCCATTAATCCGCTGCCCGTCAAAACGCTCGACCGCGCGACGCCAAGACCTCGCTCCGACGCCTCGGCGGATCAACATAACCCCGGCTTTTCGTTCGCAAATTTGCTCGATGAGAAAAACCTGTCGGCAAATGAGCCAGCCGTGGCGGAGAACGCTCCGATGGACGGAGGCGACGGAGAGGCCGAAAGCGGCGAGCTTTTGGCCGAAGTGGCCCCGACTTCGGAAACGGCAGAGCTTTCGACCTTGCTGGCGATGTTTTCGACGATGCCTTGTCTGCCTACACTACCTATCGTCGCCACGCCGGTGGGGAATACTTCATTGGGTTACGAAGCGAGCACGGAATGCCAAGACACTGGTTCTGATGTGACACCGGTGATCCCTGGGGCGGGGAGTTCGATCTCCAGCGAAACGACGGACACGGTCGTTCCACGCGCTGATCAGTCTCGCTTCGATCCGCGTCCGCAGGAGACGCAGTCAGCGATTGCCGGCGATCGTCGGGGGATTCGATCGATTCCGAACTCCCCCGTCATTCCGCCGGTAGCGCGTGCGGTAAATGCGTTGTCCGGCGACATCGCCGAGCCAGTCACCAAGATTTCGCCGCCGGGTGACGAGGAAGTCACATCCGTGCCGGCCACCTTACCCATACCGGCTCAGACCCAGCAGATATTTGCCAGGATCGCGCCTGCGCCGCTTTCGCCGCCGGATCCCATACTTCGTGAGCAGGATTGTCAGTCATCCGAAGATCCACTTCGGAGCACACCTGCGCAGCCGCGGTTGGCTGAGTTGAAGGCTTTGCCGGTCAACTCCGAGTCTTTGCTTCGAATGTTGGAGGATACCGGGCACTTCATCAATTTCACTCCACTGATCGCCACAGATGAATCGGGCGAACCGAAAGGCGCGCCCATTATTCCACTCGATGGCGTCGGGCCCACGGTGATTTCGAGTGGCAATTCTCCGCAGCTGTCGGAGAACGTCATCCAAGCTAACCAACTTCCCGCCACAATTGCTGCCTCGACTTTTGCCAGCACCTCGAAGTTTGCGCTCGACGCGCTAGAGACCGCACCTGCTGACTTCCAGTCACCGCACGCCGAATCACCTCTACCCAACGTTAGGACGGTTCAGCAACCCATTGTGCAGACTCGTTTTCGGCCGGCGGACACCATCGTGGCACCCGCATTTGATGGCACGGTCACTGCTATGCAAGAGGTAGCCATGCCTGACCCCGTCAAACCGCACGCACCAGAGACTAAAACGGTCACGCTTGCGGGGAATTCCCCCACACCCCAGTCCACGATCTCTATGACTGATGGGCGCGCGGACATTCCCGTCACCGCACTTCACCGGTCGCCGGGGCTTGGAACTCACCAGGGAGACGAGGGGGCTGCTTTTCAAAAACAACCCGACGCGATTTTTCCCTCGATACCGACACTCAACGGCACCTTTGCACCGCCTGCCGCAGAAGCTCCTCTCGCTCCGCCGGTGGTTCGCGCCGAGGTCGAAACCGTCATCCATCGGACCATGGAAGCCGCCGAGCGCCTGCGGGCGACTGGAGGAGAGCGCCTGGAAGTGCAGATCCGGCTCGACGCCGGGCACGAACTAACGGTGCGCCTGCATTTGCTCCAAGGCGAGGTGAAGCCGGTATTCGTCACCGAGTCGCAGGAGTTGCGCCGGGCGATTGAGCAGAACTGGGCACAATTTACCGACCGGTCCTCGGACAAAAGCACGCGGGTCACAACACCAGTATTTGAATCGCCGAACTCGCAATCCGGGATGAACGATCTCAATCAACGTCAACGGGAAGGCCGGGAGCGCGCGTTCTCCCAGGCTCAGGATGAATTTTTCGCTGGGCCAAATTTGCCCGGCCGAAACCCGTTTCGCGGACCAAATGCCAAGCCCGCAACAGTCGGATTACCTTCCGGTGTGCAACTCTACGCCTAATCCAATGAACGTTTCTAACGCGACTTCCACCCTCAGCACGATTGACTTTCTCGACCCGGCACAGGCGGCCAGGCCCACAGGTAAGCAGACGCTAGATGTGGACGATTTTCTCAAGCTCCTTACCGTCCAGCTTCAGTCGCAGGACCCCATGAAACCGATGGAGGACACTCAATTTATTTCCCAGATGGCCAGTTTCACTTCGCTCCAGGAAATGAAACAACTGTCCTCCGACTTCCAAAACTTTAGTTCGGAGCAACGAATCAGCTCGGCACAGAGCTACTTGGGCAAAGTTGTGACAGTCACTACCGCCGATGGCGATGTCACCGGAGAGGTGAAATCTGTCAAACTGTTGGATGGGAGCCCAAAAATCGTGATCGGCACCGGCAGCTACGACCCTTCGAAAGTCACCAATATCACCGCTCCGGCGACCTCCACAACTCACTAGAAACCCAATTATATGTCACTCGTCGGAACTCTTAACAGCGGGGTCAGCGCGCTCAATACGTTCTCGCAAAGTATTCAGGTCATTTCCAACAATATCGCCAATGTAAACACCACGGGTTTTAAGACCTCGCGTGCGGGCTACGCAGATGGATTCAGCAATCTGCTCCAGCAGGCCGCGCCCTCGGTCGCTAGCGGTGTGGGATCAAATGTTCCGTCGGTGCAGATCGGAACCGGTGTACAACTGGCCAGTGTAACTGCAAATTTTTCTCAGGGCACCTTGACCAGCACTGGGTCCAATACCGACTTGGGTGTTTCTGGAAATGGCTTTTTTCGCGTCCGGGATACGACCAATAACATTGATTATGTTTCCCGGTCGGGAGATTTCCGACTAGACGATCAAGGGTATCTCGTAACCAGCGAAGGCTTTCGTGTCCAGGGTCTTTCGGATGGTGCGGCGACCTATGATGCCACCGACGTGGGTGGCGTCCTTACCTACACAAAAACCACAACGGCTCCGGTAACTGTCGGCGACGTAAAAATTGATTTTAACATCGCCATCGGCACCGGACTAACGAACAGCACCGGCGGCACTTTTACCGATGCTCAGGTCACGGCCAGCAAGCCGACGATGCGTTCGTTCACGGTAGATCAGCTCGGAAATGTAGTGATCGGTCTCTCCAATGGAGATGCATTCGTTCGCGGACGTGTCATGTTGCAGAATTTCAACGACCCCAACGCACTGACGAAGGAAGGCAAAAACCTCTTCAGTGGATTGGAGGCAGCGGGTCCGATTTCCGGTGTGAATCTGACCGAGGCCACGAATTCCCCGGGAACGAATGGATTGGGAAGAATCGAAATCGGCACATTGGAACTTTCAAACGTCGATCTAAGTCAGGAATTCGCCGATATGATCGTGGTCCAGCGCAGCTTCCAAGCGGGGTCGCGAGTGATCACGGTTTCAGACTCGATGTTGGAGGAAGTTATCAACTTGAAACGATAGAATCCGGTAACTTCTATTTCTGATCATGTCTAGTCCCGAATCTGCAGCGGAAGCAAAGGATGGAGCCGCGAAAGAGGCGAAATCCCCGAACGTCTGGATGCCGGTGATTGCCATGCTCGTCCTTATGCCGGCGATTACCTTTGCGGTCGCGCAATTTGTGATCATTCCGAAAATGAAGGGGCTCGTGCAGGAGCAGCATCCGGCGGAAGGCGCGTCCGAAAAGGATGGGCACGCTGAGCCAGCGGCGAAAGGGGAGCACGGTAAGCCGGAGGCGAAGGGCGGTCATGGCAAATCCGAGGCCAAGGGTGGTCACGGCAAGGGGGCCGAAGGCGATCAAGGAACCTACGACTTTGAAAATGTCATTGTTAATCTTTCAGGAACTATGGGCACCCGCTATCTCAAAGCAAGTTTTACCGTTTACAGCGACAACGCCGACTTAAAGAAAGTCATCGACCAGAATAAAAAGCAGCTTCTTGACGTAGCGACAACAGTGCTGGGTTCGCGGACGCTTGCGGACCTCGAACAACCCGGCGCGAAGAATGTGGTTCGCAATGACCTGATGGCGAACCTGAATCAGGCGGTAAAGTCCGATCTGATCAGCCAGATTTTCTTCTCTGAATTTGTGGTGCAATGAGTGAGGCTGCCGAACCCGCCGCGGTCGTTGAGGTGGCGGATGACATTACACAAGCGCCGGTCCAATTGGGACCGATATTTGGCCATGAAGGGAACCGTGTGGATGGACTCGATCCGGCGAAAGTTGTTGCCTACAATTTTCACAACCCAGGATTCCTTGGCCAGGCAGATATGCGGCAGCTCGGGGTGCTTCATCAACGTTTTATCCAGCATCTTTCGGCACGGCTATCCACCTTCTTCCGCATGGAGTGCGGGCTAAAGCTCGGCAAGTTCGGTAGCGCAAGCTTCTCCGAGTTCTGTCTGTCGCTAAGCAACCCAACCCAACTCACGCTCTTCCAAGTGGAGCCATTACGTGGTGTCGGCATCGTCGAGATCACGTTGCCGCTGGGACTCACCATGTCGGACCGCCTGCTTGGTGGCAAAGGCCGAGTCACTAATTCCGAACGGTCCTTAACCGAAATTGAGGAAACTCTGCTGGAGGATGCCATGCAGATTATTGTCACTGAATGGACGCAGCTTCTAGAGGGGGAGCAAACAGTGCTTCGGCCTCAGATCATTGGTCATGAGACCAGCGGTCGCTTTTTACAGACCTCCAGCCCAGACGCAGTCTTCGTCGTGACAAAAGTTGAGGTCACCTTGGGCGAACTGACCGAGCAACTTCAAATCGGTATCCCTTTCTCAATGATTGAGGCAATGGTAAAGCGGATGCAGGTCGCGCGGCAGAGTGGTGAGGACGTTTTGCCAAAAAAGGTGCAGTGGCGTGCGCCTTACGCGGGTATCCTCGTGCCGATTACCGCCGAATGGAAGGTCCGGGAGATCTCGTTGGAGGATGTTCTAGCTATGCGGGAGGGGGATGTTATCCAACTGCCGCGGGAGCTTGTCTCCCAGACGCGGGTACGATTGTCCAACACCGAAGAGTTTGTGGGGACGGTGGGCATGCAGAATGGACATGTCGCAGTTCAACTCGGGCAGCGTGCCTTAAAAGATTGATTAACATGGTAAATGCTCTAGAAAACCAGCGCCTGAATACGGTTCTCGACGTGAAGGTCCAACTCACCGTCCGACTTGGCTCATGCCAACTGGCGATGCGCGATGTGCTCGAACTCAATCCGGGAGCGATCATTCAACTCAATCAGCGCGCGAACGCGGCTGTGGGGCTTTACGTGAACGAAAAGCTGATCGCACTGGGTGAAGTGGTGGTGGTGGAGGAAAGTTTCGGGATCAAAGTAACCCAACTCGTGGGGGAGCCGACTCAATGAGGACGCGAATGCTGGCTCTGGCCTGGGCGGTCGTGTTTGCCGGCGCGGCGCTAGGGCAGGAACATTATGGGCCGCCGCTGCCAAGCGCCCCGGAGGCGAACACCAATTCCCCGGCGGTGGTCCCCGCGTCGCGTGCAGAGCCGCTCGTGTTCAAAACGGAAGGAGCGGGCACTCTGCAAGTGTCGATCTATCTCGGGTTTCTTCTCGTGGTAATCGGAGGCGGATACTATTTGCTGCGCAACGGTGCCGCGATTTTTCAACCGAAGCTGAAAGGCGACCGTAAGCTGAACATCAGCGAGACGCGCATGCTTGGAAACCGTCAGTTTCTTGTGGTCGCGCAGTATGAGGATCGCCGCGTGCTGCTCGGCGTTTGCCCGGGCCGGATCGACTATTTATGCTCCTTGAGAGGCGGCGAGCCAGAGTTCCAAAAAGTCCTGCCGGAGGGGAGTGATGCGTAGATGTATGTGGGTCGTATTGCTGCTCGGTGTGTGGCTTGCCGGTAGCGCGCATGCTCAACAACCGGCAACGACTGCCGCGCCTGCGCTGAGTATCAATTTGGGAGGGTCGGAACAGGGTAGCGTAGCGACGGCGATTCAGATCGTGGCAATGATGACGCTGCTAACCTTGGCACCGTCCATTTTGATGCTCATGACTAGCTTCACCCGGATTGTAATCGTGCTCGGATTCGTGCGCAGTGCCATCGGGGTCCAAGGAGCGCCATCGAATCAAATCCTCGTCGGGATGTCCTTATTCCTGACGTTCTTTATCATGGCTCCTATCGGGAAGCGTATTCATGACGACGCCATCCAGCCTTATATGGTCAAGGCTATAACCACTGAGGTTGCCTTGGACCGTGCCTCGGCCCCGTTGCGTAGTTTCATGGTCAAGCAGACCCGTGCGGCGGAAATTGATTTTTTCCTCGGACTTTCTGGACGCGGACCGACGAAAATCGAGGAAGTGCCGATCAATGTCATTGCACCCGCCTTCGTTGTGAGCGAGTTGCGCACCGCATTCCAGATGGGTTTTCTCGTCTTCATCCCATTTCTCATCATCGATTTTCTCGTCGCTTCGACATTGATGTCCATGGGCATGATGATGATGCCTCCGGTGATGATCTCGTTACCTTTCAAGCTTTTGCTTTTCGTGCTCGTGGACGGCTGGCATCTTGTGGTGCGCTCATTGGTGGAAAGTTTCGGCGTATGAATATTGAGCAAGCTATCGAAATTCTTCGCCAGCTTGTCACGACGTCGTTGATGGTGGTGAGTCCAATTTTATTGGTTTCGCTAGTTGTGGGGCTCGCCGTCAGTATGCTGCAGTCGGTTACAAGCATTCAGGAGCAAACGCTCGCATTCGTTCCAAAGCTCCTCGCAATCGCCTTGGTCTTGGTTATCGCAGCACCCTGGATACTGCGGCAACTGATGCAATTCACGATCATGTATATTCTCCGCATCCCGCAGATGGTGAAGTGAGGCGGGAGTGGCACTGAGGCATCCCACACATGACCTATGAGCAGCTTCATGTCTGGCTGATGGCTTTCGTCCGTTCAGGAGGACTTTTGGTGTTGTCGCCGGTCTTTTCGGGCAAGATGATTCCAGTTCCATTGCGCATCGCGATCGCCGCGTTCCTCGCTTATGTTGTTAGCGGGTTGGCGCGTGCGGTAGTGCCGTTGCCCGGCGATGTGGTCGGGTTGATTTTTTCCGCCGCGCATGAGTTGCTGATAGGGCTGATGATGGGGTTGGGGATGCGCCTGGTCTTTTTTGCCATTGAGTTCGCCGGTCAGGTCATCTCAACTGAAATCGGGCTGGTGATGAGTGCGCAGATAGACCCCATCTCCCAGAGCAACTCCACGCCGATTGGTTCCGCGTTCTTTTACTTCGGATCGTTGCTCTTTCTCGTCTCCGGCGCGCATCACGCGATGCTTGCGGCATTCTTGCGTAGTTTTGAACTCGCGCCGCCGGGGGCGATTTCCGCGACCCGGAACATTGGAGAATTATTCGTCCACAGCACCGGCAATATCTTCCTTAGCGCGATCCAGATGGCCGCACCGATTATGGCGATCAATTTCACGGTGACGCTGACATTTGCGATCTTGGGGAAGGCCGCGCCGGGTATCAACGTGTTTTCTGAGAGCTTCGCGGTACGAATTTTCGCGGGATTGACACTTCTCGGGCTCACGCTCGGGCTGACGGCACAACTGGTGCTAAGTCAATTGCGGCAATCACCGGAGTTGATGCTCCGACTGATTCCGTAATCCGTTACCGTGTCCGACCAGGGAGTAAAGACAGAGCAGCCAACCGAAAAGCGCCTTCAGCAAGCCACTGATGAAGGCCAGTTCGCGCGCGTGCCGGATTTGCAAGTGGTGTTCATCCTGATTGCCGCGTTCTTTGTCCTGTCGTTTGGCTCCCGCGAGTACTGTCAGCGGATTGCCGGTATCAGCGTCGGAATTTTTGGCCATCTTGGCAAATACGCGATCAAACCGGAGGCGATCGGTGAATGGGGCGCACTGGCCGCACAGTCGATGTTGGAGTTTGTGATGCCAATGGCATTAGCCTGCGCGGGCGCGGGCCTTCTGGCCGGTGGTCTGCAAAGTGGCTTTCATCTTTCGCCCAAGGCATTCGGCTTCCAAGTTTCACGACTAGATCCACTAAAGGGCCTTCAACGAATCTTCTCCATGCAGGGCTGGGTAAAGTTGGGGACTGATTTGCTCAAGGTCACGGTAGTGGCGATGACTGTATGGAGCGGCGTAAAAGGGGTTATGCACGACCCGATATTTTACACGCCGGTCCAGCCTCACCGGCTGGCGGCTTTTATTCTCAGCGCAGCCACAATGCTGCTCGGACGGTTCATTCTCGCGCTCGGTGCCATCGCGGCGATCAACTATTTGTATCAGGTGAGGAAAGTCCGGTCCGAAATGATGATGTCGCGCCACGAAGTCACAGAGGAGCAGCGCCAGGCGGATGGTGACCCGAAAGTCAAAATGGCTCTACGCCAAATGGCGCGGCGGCTCATGCAAAAACAAATGCTTGGTGCGGTTCCGACGGCAGATGTGGTTATCACGAACCCGACCCACTTTGCCATCGCGCTCAAATACGAGCGCGGTCGGGATAAGGCGCCGATGGTATTGGCGAAGGGCGAGCGCGCTTTTGCCATGCGTATCAAGGCTCTCGCGGCCGAGCACGATGTCCCCATGGTGGAGAACAAGCCCGTGGCGCGAATGTTGTTCAAGGTTGGAAAGGTCGGCAAGCCCATCCCCATCGAGCTGTATCAGGCGGTCGCTGACATTCTGGCGTTCGTCTATAAGACCCATCGCTACTACTTCCATCGGCTCAAAGAGCGGAGGAGCGCGGAGTGAACGGAACGTTCAGCTTTCAGCGGCTGGTAAACGCGCTCAAGAAGGGTGACCTCTTCTTCGTTGTCGCATTGTTTGGCACGATCGTACTGCTGGTGTTGCCGATTCCGGCAATGTTGCTGGACCTCTTGCTGGCGGCCAGCATCGGCATTTCGCTACTGATGTTGCTGATCATCATTTACGTCAAGGATCCCGCCGAGTTCTCAGGCTTTCCGACGCTCTTGCTCGCGATCACTCTCTACCGCTTGGCCCTCAACGTCGCATCCACGCGACTGATCCTCGTGGATGGTCATGCCGGGAGTATTATCGATGCGTTTGGGCACATCGTCATTCGCGGCAATTATGTCGTTGGCGCAGTGGTATTTTTGATCCTCGTGGTGATTAATTTCATGGTCATCACCAAGGGTGCGGGGCGAATTGCGGAGGTCGCGGCGCGTTTCACCCTCGACGCCATGCCTGGCAAGCAGATGGGTATCGACGCGGAAATGAATGCCGGCCTCATCGACGAGGCCACGGCAACGCGTCGCCGCGCCAAAGTGCAGAAGGAGGCGGACTTCTACGGCGCGATGGACGGAGCAAGTAAGTTTGTCCGGGGCGATGCCATAGCTGGCATTTTGATTACGCTCATCAACGTGCTGGGAGGATTTGTCATCGGTATAGTCCAGAAGGGACTGCCAGTGGTGGAGGCGCTGCAGAAATACACAGTACTTTCAATTGGTGACGGCCTAGTTGCGCAGATTCCTGCTCTCGTGGTCAGCGTCGCGGCGGGTATTCTGGTGACTCGCGCGAGCGAGGACGCAAACTTGGGCGCGCACATCAGCAAGCAGTTGACCCTCTATCCGCGTGCTTTGGCAATCGCCTCGGTAATGCTGGCGACCTTTGGCGTGGCTCCGGGGATGCCATTTGTGCCATTCGTGATTCTTGCTGGTCTGGCCGGATTTGTTGCTTGGTCGCTGGGTAGGGATCGGAAGGTGGTGCCGTCTGCCGAGGCGGTGGCAGCGACGTCCGCTAAAGGCGCAGCGAAAGCGGATCCGGAAAGCAAGCCAGCCGACGAGTTCAAGAAGTTGGTCGAAGTGGACACCTTTTCTCTGGAACTGGGTAATGGTCTGCTTCATTTGGCGGAGAAAAAGAATGGCGGCGATGTTTTGGACCGAGTGACGGGTGTGCGAAAGACCTTCGCACGCGAAATGGGGATCATTGTCCCGCCAATTGCCATTCGGGATAGCTTGGACCTCGAGGCAAACGAGTATCGCTTCCTCCTTCGTGGAAAGGAATTGGCGCGTGGGCGTATCATGCACGGAAGGTGGTTGGCCATGAATGTGACCAACAGTCCGGTGCCGCTCAAGGGTGTGCCCACAGTAGAGCCGGTCTTTGGGATCAGCGCGACTTGGATCGGCGACGAGGAGAAACGTGCGGCGGAAATGCATGGCTACACCGTGGTAGATCCGGGTTCCGTCTTGATTACGCATCTCTCCGAGACCATCAGGCGGTCAGCTCATTTGATTTTGAGCCGGCAGGATGTGCAGACGCTGGTGGATCATCTCAAGGAGCAAAACCCCACGTTGGTCAGTGAACTGATTCCCGACATGGTCAACATCGGCATCATTCAGCGCGTGTTGCAGAACCTGCTTCGGGAGAGTGTTTCGATCAAAAACCTCGTTGTTATCATGGAGTGCATCGCCGACTTCGCAGGCATCTCGAAAAATCCCGATGATCTCTCCGAACAAGTTAGGAAGAGACTCGGCGTCTATTTTGTGGCCGACTACGAGTGCGAGCCAGGGATTGTCAAAGCTCTGACGCTCGATCCAAAACTGGAACAGCTTCTGATGACGAAGGTGCAGAGGTCGCAGTTCGAGGTCAGCCTCGTGATGGATCCGCAAACGGCGCAACACTTGGTAAATGAACTCACCCACTCGATGACGGCGATGGCGGAGCAGGGGCTTTCTCCGGTTATACTAACGACAGCCGAGGTTAGGCTGGCATTCCGGCGGTTTTTTGAGCCATCCCTCTCAAAGCTCGTGGTGCTGTCGTATCAGGAGCTTCCGGCCCAAACGGAGATCCGAAATTTTGGCATGATCGGCATGCCGAACCACTTACAACGTCCCATTGAGAAAGCTGCATAATTATGAATCCACAACGCTTCCGTTTTGTAGTCAGTTCCGCCGAGGAGGCGGTCACAGTGTTGCGCGACCGCTTTGAAGGTCGAGCACGGGTTGTTTCCGTGAGTCAGGTGGAAGGCACGGGTCTCGCGAGGTTTCTTCAAGCTCCGAAGCTCGAGGTGATTGCGGAAATGACGGAGAGTACGCCGCCGGTCGATTCAGTAGATGAGGATGCGGGTGAGGCCGGCACATCCTCCGCGGCGTCCCCGGCGAATGCGTCCACACCGGTCGCGGCTTCGCCGGAGCAGGTGTCGTCGCGTGAGACTGGCCTCGCGCGGCTGCTGCGGGCCGGGGGGCTTTCAACGCAAAAGATTGCTGGCCTGCAAAGTCAGCCCGGCTGGGAGGTTCTGGAACGGATGCCGCGGCAACGCGCGCTCACGCGTGTGGGGATGCGTTTGCGCGCGGAATTCGAGGCGATCCCAGGACGGAGTCTGGGAAGTCGCGTGGCCTTCATCGGCAGTCCCGGTTCCGGTAAGACGACAGCGCTGTGCAAGTGGCTCGCCAGCGACGTTTTTGTGCGAGATCGTCGCAGCGTGGTCCTCAAACTCGATCTCGATCGTGCCAACCCAGGCGATGCCTTGGCTGTATTTTGCGAGGCTTTGGGTGTGCCATTCGCACGTTCCATTCCCGATGTTCCGACGCTTGATCCAAATCAGTCGCTTTTGATTGATGTGCCGGGGATCGTGCCTGGCAATGGCGATGACGTGGCACCTTTGATCGAGGCTCTCGGGCCCGTTTTTGCCACCAGCCGGGTGATCGTTATCAATGCCGCCTATGATCCCGAACTGATCAAGCGTGCCTTTGCTTTCGCCTCGCGCGCATCTTGCACGCATGTGGTGTTTACCCACCTCGATGAACTAACGCATTGGGGGAAGTTGTGGGAATTCATCCTCGACTACCAATTGACGCCACTGTTTCTCGGAACCGGGCCCAATATTGCCGGCGATTTGGAAGAAAATGTCTTCGAGGCGGTACTGGCTCATACGTTCCCGGATGTTGGTCTGCAAGCTGCTGAAAAGGTTGTTGCCCAATGAAATTCTTTCTGTTGATTGGCGGTTTCTGCGGATTCGCCCTCACCTTTGCCGCCAGCCTGCATGCGGAAAATGAAGTTTCGTTCGCCTTGCGCGATGGCGCGATGGGTTGCCTCGGTGGCGCGCTGATTCTTCGAGGCTTCCACTTTGTCGTGCTCCAAACCATCCGAGATCACATTTCCCAGCTCGCAGTTCGGGCTCGTGTGCAGGCAGAGGCCGCCGCTGTTCAACAGAATTCCTAGCATGTTTGCCACAGCCACCACCTTGCAACCCTCCCATCCGGCACAGGCCTTGCGCGCCTATCACTCCGGCATCAACGAAGATGCGCTCATTGAACGTCACCTTCCTTTGGTTAAGACCACCGTGGATCGGATGCGTGTATTTCTTCCGGCGGTGCTGGATATGGATGACCTCTACAGCGTGGGATTCAACGGACTGCTCTCCGCGGCGCGGAAATTTGACCCCGCGCACGGAGCGTCGTTTCCGTCCTTCGCTACCCTCCACATTCGCGGGGCGGTGCATGATGAACTCCGCCGCATGGACTGGACGCCACGTACGATTCGGGACAAAGCGAAACGCTTCAACGAGAGCCTGAGCCGGATCGAGCAGACTCTTGGCCGGCCGGCGACCCAGACCGAAGTATGTAACGAACTGGCACTGACTGCCGACGAGTATGAGACGCTGCTCGATGAAATAAGACCTGCCAGTTTTGTGCCGCTGGATGGCGAAGCATTTTCTGATGAGTCCGACGATGTCTCTTTGCACGAGGTAATCGCCGACGATAACCAAAAGTCGGGTCGAGATGCCTTGGAGAAAAAGGAGTTAGTCCAGTTGGTGATCGCGCAGCTCCAAAAGCTCCCTGAAATCCCCAAGAAAGTGCTGGCTATGTACTATTTCGAAGGCATGCGTCTAGCCGAGATCGCAGCGGTATTCGGCGTGACTGAGGGCCGAATCTCGCAAATCCACACACAGGCCGTACTGGGTCTGCGGTCGTTCGTGCGCCGTCAGGATTCGGCGTGCGCTGCGGCCCAGGCTCGGGTAGAGTAGGGGGAAAGGCGGCGCATGCCGCTCCGGCAGGCGATGGAAACCCGGGAAGAGTGGATTTCCGCAATTTCCGCTAATGGTGCAGGGGATAATGCCGAAGGGAAGATAACAACTAACGCAATTTCCCATGCTTCTTCTCATTGGCTTCATCATAGTTATCGGTTCTACACTTGGCGGTTTCATGATCGCTGGCGGACATCCAGGTGTGCTGATGCACGTCTCGGAGTTCGTCACCATCGGGGGCGTGGCTTTGGGCATTCTGGTTATTGCGAGTCCGCTCGGAACGCTGGTCTCAGTGGTAAAGAAGAGCATAGGAGCGCTTAAGGGCACATCGGTTCGCAAGGGGGATTACACGGACTTGCTGAAGCTGCTTTACGAAATGTTTTTTCTCGCCCGGCGCAATGGCCTTATCGCTTTGGAGGATCATGTGCTAGACCCCAAGAAAAGTGAGATTTTTAAGAAATATCCCTCGTTTCTCAATGACCACGGACGGCAGGAGTTTCTTTGCAACGGCTTGAAGCCGCTCATTGATGGGCGTATCAAGCCGGAGCAGATCGGTGAGATGCTCGAACAGGAAGTGGATGCGAAGGCTGAGGAGGGAGAGGGTCCGGTTCATGTGCTCCAACTTATTGGTGACTCGCTGCCCGGGGTCGGGATTATCGCGGCGGTGCTCGGCATCATCAATACAATGGCGGCCATTTCAGAAGGCCCCGAGGCCGTGGGTGAAAAAGTGGCTGCGGCGCTTACCGGAACGTTTCTCGGCATTCTTGGTGCTTACGGATTCATAAATCCCTTGACCAGCCGTCTCAAGCACAACAACACCGTGGAACTCCAATACTTTGTCAGCATTCTGAAGGCGGTCACCGGCTTTGCCAATGGCATGGCTCCGATTATGGCTGTGGAGATGGCCCGGCGGAGTCTGGACCATTGCGTGCAACCAAATGCGGAGGAGTTGGAGAAGATGGTCAAGTCACTCAGCCCGTCGAAAGGCTAGTCAAGATGGCAAAGAAGAAGAAGGACGCTCATCACGGAGGTGCGTGGAAGGTCGCTTACGCGGACTTCGTGACGGCGATGATGGCACTCTTCATGGTGCTCTGGATTTGCGCGCAGGACAAAAAGATCATGCTCGCGACTTCAAAGTACTTCAAGCAGCCCTTTAGTTCTGTGAGCGATCGATCCGGGGGAATTCTTGGCGGGAAGGAAAGTGGATCGAGCAACAAGGATGAATCTCGGGAGACGGCGACTGCCGCGAATCTCGCATTTCTCAATGCGCTGGCGAGTGAACTGAACAAAATGATCAACGCAAGGGATGTACTGGAGGAAAAGGCGGCCGATATGCAGGTGACGTCAGACGGCCTGAAAATCACGCTTTACGATCGGACGAAGCATGCCATCTTCAAAAAAAACACTGCGGAGATTACGGATTGGGGACAGCTTACCCTGCAAAACTTGGCATGGATTATCGACAGGAATGACTTGAAGGTTTACATAGACGGACACACGTCGTCAGGAGACGACCTGAAGAATCCAAATTACGGACCTTGGGAACTGAGCGCGGACCGAGCCAATGCGGCGCGGCGTTTGCTAGTAAAATATGCCGTCAATGCGCAAAAGATCGAACGCGTGACTGGATACGCTGCGACGAAGCCGCTGGGCAACAATCCAGGAGATGCGTCGTCAAACGAACGCATCACGATCAGCCTTTCCGCAAACCGCTAACCTTCTAAAGATGCTTCAAGACTTTCTTGCCGGTCGTCCAGAACTCAGTGGAGAGCGCGGAGGAGCGGTTGACGCATCAACCTCGACCTCGAGCGGTTTTCAATCTCTCCTGACGGCACGTCCTCCGAAGCTGGGGGGAAGTGCCGGGCGAACGATGCATGACGTGGCGGTCGGGGAGACGATGGAAGCTCCGCATATCGAAGTAGTGCAGGAGAATGGGGTGGTTAAGCGAATTATCGTGACCTGCACATGCTGCCAGAGAATCGAACTCGATTGTGAGTATTGAATCTTAGAGCAGTTCGACGAGTCCGGAAAAGGTAGTCGGAGCGCCGGCACTGGCACATGGCGTGCTATGCAACAGTCTTATGAACGTCGGAGTTTACCAAGGCGCCGCATCTCTCGCCGCTCTCGAGCGCTGGCAGGAGATCATCTCGCAAAATATCGCCTCGGCATCCGTGCCTGGTTTCAAAAAGACCGAGACGGCATTTGCCAGTATCCTCGCCGAGACCGAGCGTTTGGGAGACGATGGAAGGCTGGGGCGCGAGGTGCGGAGCGTCATGCCGGGACAAGTTTCGGAACTCAGCATGAAGCAGGGCGAATTGGGCTCGACTGGCAACGAAATGGATTTTGCCATTCAAGGAACCGGATTTTTTCAGGTCCAGAGACCCGATGGTCAGACAGGATATACCAGAAATGGAGCGTTCAAACTCAATGCAGAGCGAACCTTGGTGACCCAACAAGGATATCCGGTGATGGGGGATGGTGGACCACTCACGCTCAAGTCCGGCGGTGGACCGCTTTCAGTCAACGCCGATGGCGTCCTGATGCAGGGCAGCACGCCGGTCGGAAAGATCGGTGTCTATGAATTTCGCGATACACACTCTCTAAAGCGCGCGGGTGATGGCTTGCTGGCTACGGCGGACCCCAATGACCGACCGCAACCGGCCGAGCGCCCGGCAGTGTTGTCCGGTGTCTTGGAATGCAGCAACGTATCGTCACTTATGGAAATGGTAAATTTGGTTTCCGTCGGACGAGCGTATGAAGCCAGTCAGCGGGTCATTTTTGCCCATGATGAAAACACAGGCAAAGCCATAGAAACCCTTGGCAACCCCAACTCCTAAGCACTTATGATTCAGTCCCTATACTCCGGAGCGACGGGCATGGAAGCTCAGCAGGTCAACTTGAACACGATTGCGAACAATCTGGCCAACGCCAACACCACGGGCTTTAAGCGCAGCAAGATCGAGTTTCAGGATTTGTTGTATCAAACTCCCCGGGCCGTTGGAGCGGAAGCAGGTGGAGGAAACGTGGTGCCTACGGGAGTTGAGACGGGCAATGGCACGAGAGTAGTTTCAACAGCCAAAATTTTCACGCAGGGACAACTCAAGCAGACCGGCGAAAAATTCGACATGGCTATCGAAGGGGATGGGTTCATGCAAGTGCAGCGCCCCGACGGTTCCTTCGCATACACGCGTGATGGAGCTTTGAAGGTTAACGGGCAGGGAAAGGTCACCACCAGCGATGGCTTTCCGGTACTGAGCGGATTCCAACCGATTCCGCCGGGTTCGACTGGGGTGTCGGTCTCAGGCAATGGGGAGGTCACCGTGCAGGGACCGTCCGGCACCCAGACTTTCCGCATTCAGCTTTCGCGGTTCGCCAATCCGAGTGGTTTACGGAGCTTGGGTGGAAACCTTTATGAGGAGACTCCGGCGAGCGGCACGGTGGAGCAGGGGAATCCGGGTGAAGATGGCTACGGCACACTGATGCAGGGCTTTCTCGAAAGCTCCAACGTGAACATTGTTGAGGAGATGGTCAATATGATCCAAGCGCAACGCGCTTATGAGATCAATTCCAAGGCCATCCAAACGTCCGACAGCATGCTGGAACAAATGGCCCAGATCAAACGATGAGACTTATCCTTGGATTGGCAGTTTTAAACGTTCTTCTTGCTTCGACGGGTGCGCAGATCGACAACCTTCTCGTCCCGGTCAGGCCGCCGACCACCGACAATAGGCCTGAGATTCGGTCTCCGGAAGCCGGCAGTTCTCCCGCCGCAACGGAACGCCAAACGCTGCTCAGCGGCGAAGCATTTGCCGCAGAACTGACAAAAGAGCTGGCAGCTCGGATGTCGCTTAAGGGCGAACTCAAACTTTCACTGACTCGCGCATGGCAACCAGTCCAATTGCCTGAAGCAGAGTTTGCCATCGCAATTGTCACGATGCCGGCAAACGGATTGAGCGGTTCGTTCACTCTCCGGGTAAAGGTCACCTCCGGTGGCAGGTTGATTAGCGACTGCCAGGTGTCGGTTGCGGCAGAACTTTGGCAGGATGCGTGGGTGGCAAGTAGCCGACTGGATCGCGGACAACCCCTTTCCGCTGATCAATTGTCATTACAAAAGGTGGACGTGTTGCGTGAGCGACTTCCATTGGTTTCCGCAGAGATCGATCCGACGGCGCTCGATTTGGTCACCAGCGTCGCCGCCGGCCGTCCGCTCGCGCGGCGGGATGTCGCAGGCCGTCCGATTATTCGCAAAGGCCAGGTTGTCGAAGTTGTGGCACAGCAGGGGTTAATCGCGATTAGCATGAAGGCGTTGGCGTTGGAAAGCGGCGCGGCAGGCGATTTGATCAGGCTGCGCAACATCGAAAGCCGTCGGGAAATCAACGGAGAGATTGTCAATGAAAGCAAAGTCCAGATTCACTTTTAGGCCGCTCGTAGGGATGCTGTTCCTCGGTTGTTGCTGCCCTCTTTTTGCGGGATCGTTGTGGAAAGACGGCATTACCGACGAACGTGGAATGTTTGCGGACAAACGGGCCAAACGGGTCGGCGACATTGTGACCATCGTGGTCCAGGAAAGTGCCTCAGTTTCCAATACTCTGCGGCTCAAGACCGACAAGGAAAGCAAGTCAAGCGTGACGGGTGTAGCGAGTAATCTGATCAATCAGTTTTTGGGCAACGTCCCGAGCAAAGTTTTCAACAAAGAGGTTCGTGAGGCCTTGCCCAAAACGGCCACGGTTCCCGAGCCGCCTCCGCTGACCTCAGTCGGAACCAACGGCTATACCGGGGGAGGGGAAGTGAGGAATAGCCAGACCATAACCACGCGTTGTGCGGTTCAAATCATCGATACGTTGCCGAACGGCAATCTTGTCGTGGAAGGCTTGCGAGAGGTTTCGTTTTCCAAGGAGCGGCAGTTTGCCTCGTTGCGAGGGATCGTGCGGCCATACGATATTCAGCCAGATAACACGGTGGCCTCCGGCAACATTGCCGATGCTCGAATTGAGATTGTTTCGGAGGGTACGCTGACGGATGCGCAGAAGAAGGGCTGGCTGCTCAAGTTGAACGATCGAATTAATCCATTTTGATGAAGCGACATTTTTTACATTTCTTGGTGCTTGGCGCGATTGGAGTGGCTGGAGGTATTCTTCCGTCCTCCGCCGCTCGGATTAAGGATCTGACCGTGGTTGAAGGTGGGCGCGACAACCAGTTGGTCGGGTATGGCCTTGTAGTGGGTCTTGCGAGCAAGGGGGACAGTAAACTCTCTTATACCGTTCAAAGCGTGGCCAACGCTCTGCAGCGCTTCGGGGTGAATGTGCCACCGAACACAATCAAGTCGGACAACGTGGCGGCGGTGATGATTACCGCAGACATTCCGGCGTTTATCAAACCGGGTGCGAGGATTGACGTCACCGTTTCTTCCATCGGAGATGCCAAGACCATCCAAGGAGGCGTGCTATTGCAGACCCCGCTACTCGGCGCGGACGAAGCGGTGTATGCAGTGGCGCAGGGCGCGATCGCCGTAGGAGGCTTTCTGGGAGGAGAAGGGGGAGCGGGCGGAGCGACGGTGCAGAAAAACCATCCGACCGTGGGAATGATCAGTGGCGGGGCAATCGTCGAGAGGGAAATTGCGGCGCAACTGGTGCGCGACAAAACCATCGAGTTTCTACTGCTCAATCCTGACTATGCGTCGGCAGCGCGGATGGCCGAAGCGGTCAATGAAGTTTTTCCCGGGACGGCGCTGGCCAAGAATGCGGCTTCGGTAAACGTGTGTGTTCCTCCTAAGTATCAGGGCTACGAAGTGAATTACATTGCTTCGCTCGGTGCGATCGAAGTCGTGCCAGACAACGTGGCACGGGTCGTGATCAACGAACGGACGGGAACCATTATAGCAACGGCTAATGTGCGGATTTCCACTGTTGCTGTAAGCCACGGGTCGCTGACCATTTCCATTGCCTCAAGTCTGGGGGTGAGCCAACCATCTCCACTCAGCCGGCGGGGTGAGACTGCGGTGGTGCCCAGCACCGATACCACGGCGACCGAGCAAAAGGGGAAATTTGCGGTGGTTGATCCCCAACCGACGATCCAGCAGGTGGCTTCGGCACTGAATGCGCTGGGTCTCACTACACGGGAGATGATGTCGATTTTTCAGAGCATGAAAAAGGCGGGTGCGCTTCAAGCTGACCTGATTCTCAATTGATCATGCAAATTCCGCCAATAACCGCTGTGAAGATTGCGCCGGAGCGTCTGGGATCGGAGCTTTCTGTGCCCCACGATCCGGATTTGGGAAATGTTTCGCATCAATTTGAAAGCATACTCATACGGCAGTTTCTCACAGAGTCGATGAAGTCGCTGCTGGACGGGGGGCCATCGGGTCAAGTGTATGGGTATATGCTGACGGACTCGCTCGCCAATAGCATCTCTGAGGCCGGTGGGTTGGGCATGTCTTCGGTCATTCAGGCGCAACTCGAAAAGCCCACCCGATGATTGGAATAGCTGGTGAACAAGTTGGGCTTGCCGAATGGCAGGGGCAAATCGTTGAAGCCTTGAGGGCTGAGGTCGTGGAATATGGAGGTCTGCTGAACTGTTTTGACGAACAGCAGGGAGCCATCCTCGCTCGCGATCCCGAGGCGGTGACCGTAGCGGATGAAAGCATCCAGCGGCAACTCGTGACGACACGTCAGCGGCGCGCGTATCGGGAGAATTTGGTGGCGGGGTTGGCTGGCGCCACGGGCTTTCCCCAGGACAGCAGCCTGACCGCGCTGAAGGAGCAGTTTGCCGCACCAATCTGGCCAATGGTCCAAGCCCTGATCAGCGAGGTAAACCGGCTGATCACCCGAGCCCGACACCGGGCGCAGCAGAACCAGATGCTACTTGCGCGCACGATAGAGATAACCCAGGAAGTCGTGGCAGGTCTTCGCCCTGGAACCGTCACCCGAACTTACTCGCCACAGGGACGAGTGAAAATTATGGCGTCCGCGGGTGGCGGACGTTTGCTGGAGAAGAGCTGATTTATGTCTGGATTGATCGGCGGTCTTATTAACGCAGCAAAGTCGCTCACGGCACAGGAGGCGGGCGTGCAGGTGGCCGGGCGCAACTTGGCCAATGTCAATAATCCAGAGTATTCGCGTCAGCGAGTAGTGCTTGGCAATCGGGTGATGGCCGACAGTAAACTTGGTCCGGTGGGAAGTGGCGTCGAGGCGCTGGGAATTAAACAGATTCGCGACCAGTTCCTCGATGCCACGGTGACACGCGAAACCTCCGTCACTGCTTCGCTGCAGGCGCAACAGACGGCATTGGACCGGGCACAGGCAAATCTCGGAGAGCAGATTGATCGCTCCAAGGATTCCGCTTTCATCGGTGACATCGCGCAATCCTCGAACGGCATTGGTACGGCCCTGAGCGGCTTCTTCAACGGTTTCGATCACTTGGCGGCAAGCCCGATGGATAACGGCGCGAAGCAGGTTCTGCTGAACCAGGCGGAAAATTTGGTGGATAAGTTTAACTCGGCTGATACACGATTGCAGGGCGTGCAGACTGATCTGACGGCGCAGGTGGATGGAGGCGTCGGGAATGTGAATTCCTTGCTTAAGCAAATTGCGGATCTGAACGGTGCCATCGCGCAGTTTGAAGTCGGCGCACCGGGGTCTGCATTGGAACTGAGGGATCAGCGGCAGGCCCGGCTTGAGGAACTTTCTGGCTACATGGATTTTGAGGCGCGGGTGATTCCCAACGGAGCTGGGCAGATTCAGGTGGTGGCGCGCGACACGAGTGGGAGCGATGTCATGCTGGTGAGCAAAACGGCCGTGCTCGGAGGAATCAGTTTTGATGGGGTGCAAATCAGCGGCGGCGCACCCTCGGTGGCGCTGGGCCTGCAAGGTGGGGCGATGAAAGGGCAGTTGCTAGCGCGTGACGTCACCATCCAGAAACTCCGCGACGACCTCAAAACCGCGGCTAACCAGATTGCTACGGCGGTCAATGCCGCCTATGCGCCAACCGGAGGGAATTTCTTTCAGATTCCACCCGCCGCAGGTTTGTTGGCCCTCGATCCTTCACTCTCGTTTAGCACGATCCAGGCGACGGCGACCGGGGATGCCGGAGCGAACGAAATTGCCCTCGCGGTGAGCGATGTCGCCCGCGCGAAGTTTTCGACCGTCGGAGGAGACCTCATCGACGGGACGATTGGCGCATTTTACAACAAGACGGTGAGTGGTCTGGGCCAATCGCTGTCTGGCTTGGAGGCAAAGCTTGGAGATCAAGAGATCGTGCAGAAGATGCTCACCAATCAGCGGGACTCCGTGAGCGGAGTTTCCATGGATGAGGAGATGGGGGATCTAATGAAGTTTCAGCGTTCTTACCAAGCGTCGGCGCGCGTAGTTCGAGTCATGGATGAGTTGCTCGACGGTCTGGTTAATGGACTCATCAGATAACGGAAGTGGACCATGCGAATTCCCAATAATAGCTTCTCTCAAACACTCGTTTCGCAGTTGCAAAAGCTGACGGTCAAACAGTCGAAGCTGCACGACGAGGCCGCGACCGGACAGCGGATAACGGATCCCGGAGATGACCCCGCGGCATTCACCCGCGTGCTCCAACTTCAGGCGGAAAAACAACAAATCCAGCAGTTCGCGAAGAACAACAACCGGGCGCATGACATTAGTGTGTCGAGCTTCGCCGCAGTGGAGTCCGTTAAGAAGCTCTCCGATCGTGCTGGCGAGCTTGCCGTGCTCGGATCGGGAGTGACGAGCACCGATGGATGGGCGTACGCAGCCGAGACCAATCAAATGATTGAGCAGGCTTTGCAGTTCGGAAATACTCAGTATTCCGGCGAGCATTTATTCGGCGGGACTAAGAGTGACACTCCGCCGTTCACTGCAACGCGTGATGCATCGGGAAACATTACAGGAGTCACTTACACTGGTGCGGCGACCGGCGCAGAGTTTCGTATTTCCGAAGGCACAAAACTTTCGCCTTTTACCAATGGCACGGAGAACCAGAAGCTCGCGGATTTCATGAATAACCTGGTGTCGCTGCGCGACGCGCTGCAAACGGGCAATGCCGGTGTGGTTTCAGCCGTACGTCCAAGTCTGGAGACGAGCGAGAATGAACTGCTCGTGACCATCAGCAGTATCGGAGCAAAGCAGACGCGACTGGAGTCGGACGCCGCCCAAAACGAGGCAAGGTTTTCCGAGTTGGAAAAACTGACTGGCGCGGAGACGGATGTGGATCTCTCACAAGTGATCGTGAAACTCACGCAGGCGCAGACTGCTTACGAGGCGGCGCTAAAAAGTGGTTCGCAAATCCTGCAGATGTCGCTGCTGGACTACGTGAGGTAGGCGCGGTGCGCCTCATTTCTGCGAAGATGCAGGTTCGTTCCGGAGGTTGGCATGCCTTTGGCTATGCATATGAAGCACCATGAAACTTACCACCGCAGTTCCCTTCACGCAGACTTCGATCGAACGGATGCAAATTGAAGTTCCCTTTGGCCTGATCGGTCTCGCGAACCTGCGACGGTTCGAGTTAACCTTCGTCGAGGGAGGCTGGCCGTTTGTGCAAATGAAGTCCATCGCGGACGAGGAGTTGAGTTTTTTGGCGATAGATCCTCGCGGCGTAATTCCCGGCTACGAAATCGAAATCAATAGCGACGACTCGGAGGCGCTCGACCTAAGCGATGCGGATGACGCACTGATCTACAACATCGCCACGGTTTATTCCTCTCAGCCCCAGCATGTGACAGTCAATTTGATCGGACCGGTAGTGGTTAACCGGCGCACGTTAATTGGCAAGCAGGTGATCATTGCCAATAGCGACAAGTACTCGACGATGCACCCGTTGATCGACGACCGCCAAGCTCACGCTGCCTAATTTTCCCAAATGCTGATTCTAAGCCGGAAGCTCAATGAAAGTATCATGATTGGCGACGAAATCGAAATTCGCATCGCCCGGATTGACGGGGATTTCGTTAAGATTGGCATTGAGGCTCCGCGGCATTTCCCGATCTATCGCAACGAAATCTATCGGCAAATCCGCGCCAACAACCTTTCAGCGGTGCGTGCGGATGGCGATCCGCTGCCCTCGCTCAAGCTCTCCACTCCCACCTCCAATTTCATCCCAACAGCACCATGACCATAAATACGAACCTCAGTGCCACAGCCGCCGCGCGGAACCTGAATACGAGCCAGGAAATGCTCACAAAATCGCTGAATCGGCTTAGTTCCGGTTCGCGCATCGTAAATCCTTCGGATGATGCGGCGGGTTTGGCGGTGGCCGAAAAAATGGAGGCGCAAAACCGGCGCCTGGGAGCTGCCTCGATCAACGTGCAAAATGCGGTCTCTTACATTCAGACGGCCGATGGTTTCATGAGCAGCATGAGCAAGGTCCTGACCCGCATGAGTGAGTTGTCGATGATGGCCAAGGACGTGACTAAAAATGCGGGTGACGTGGCGCTTTATCAGCAGGAATTCCAAGCCCTGCAGCAGCAGTTGAGCGACACCATTGGAGGCGGTGCCTTGGCCAATCCGCTCGGAACGTTTAACGGCATCGCGCTTTTCGGGCCGAATCCTGCCGGTCTCACCGTGACCATCGGGGAAGGAGTCGGACAGCAGATGTCGATCGGCGACACCGATCTCCAAGGCGGCGCAATGGGAGCCCTGCTCGCGCAGGCGGCTCCTCCGGCGTTCGATATTTCTGTCACCTCAGCCACGGCCGCGCAAATGCTTGTGGATGCCATTCAGCATGTGGCGACGGAACGCGCCAGCCTCGGGGCCTCTCAGTCCCGCCTGGAAGTGGCGGCGACGACGTTGAGCGTTGAGCGTCAAAATATCGAGTCCGCCATTTCGCGAATTCGCGACGTGGACGTAGCGCAGGAAAGTACGAACCTGGCGAAAAATAACATCCTAGTGCAGAGTGGCACGGCGATGCTGGCGCAGGCGAACCAGATGCCGCAGTCGGTGCTTAAGCTCCTTCAATAAAACGGCGTTAGTGCGGCAGGGCAGGCGGCTCTGATCTGTTATCGCTGCCTTGCACGCGGTACTCCTTCAATTTGTTGCGGAGGGTCCGGATGCTTATTTTTAGGAGGGCGGCGGCTTTGGTGCGATTGTCACCGGTGTACCTCAGGGCGCGGAGGATGTGTGCTTTTTCCATCTCGGGAAGTGGACTTGGTGACTCTTCATCGGAGTTTACCGCGTTCGCAATAGCGGGAGCATCGTCCGCAGCGAGACCGAGCGATACCGCCAGAATTGGCGTGTGGTTGGCGGTGTGGAGGACCGCGCGCTCGATGGCGTTGTGCAATTCGCGCACGTTGCCGGGCCAAGAGTAGGTTTGAAACAACTCCAGCGCGGCATGGTCAAAGCCGGGCGTGATCAAGCCATACTGGCGGGCGAGGCGGCGGAGGAAGAGCGTAGCCAGAGGAATGACGTCCGCCTGACGTTCGCGGAGCGGCGGGACCGCGAGAGGCAGCATGTTGAGCCGATGGTAGAGATCCTCCCGAAATGTCCCGTCCGAAGTGGCTTGGCATAGATCGCGACCGGTGGTCGCGAGGACACGGACGTCCACCTTAAGGGGCTTCGTTCCCCCCATGCGCTCGAACTCCCGATCCACCAGAAACCTCAGCACTTTGGTCTGAACATGCAGAGGGAGCTCGCCGACTTCTTCCAACAAAAGAGTGCCGCCATCAGCAAGTTCGAGCAACCCTTCGCGGCGGTCGTGGGCATCGGGGAAGGCACCTTTTTCGTGACCGAAAAGCTTACTCTCAATGTGACTGGCGGGCGCGGCGGCGCAGTTCAGGTGGAGGTAAGGTGCCGCGGCTCGCACGCTGGCGTGACAGACGGCATGAGCTACGAGTTCCTGGCCGCAGCCCGGCTCACCATGCACCAGCACGGTGGCATCGGTGGCGGCGACTTTGTCCAGCCTGGCGTGGAGCGCTTCGATGGCCGGACTGGTGCCGAGGAAATCGTCGGTGGCGCTGAGTTGGGCGGTATGGAGGGTGTTG
Organism: Chthoniobacter sp.; assembly: GCA_021414005.1. GTDB lineage: Bacteria > Verrucomicrobiota > Verrucomicrobiia > Chthoniobacterales > Chthoniobacteraceae > Chthoniobacter. The sequence continues at coordinate 140,519 of JAIOPH010000037.1, forward strand.
AGCTTGAGCACCTGCTGGTAGTGCTCGGCCTTTTTCACGAGCACCTCGATCTGGCTAAGGGAAAACGGCTTGATCAAATAGTCGAATGCACCATTATGCATGCAGGCCACGGTCGATTCGACACTGCCGACGCCGCTCATCATGATCGTCAGCGGATGCCCGGGCTGGCGGGCAATCAGTTCAAGCAGTTCGGTGCCATCGCCATCTGGCAAACGCACATCGAGGAAGACCAGGTCAAAGGTGTCGCGCCGGAGAAGTTTCTCAGCGGATCGGAGGGTGGCGACGGCGGTAACTCCGTAGCGTTTGCCGCGGAGCAACTCCTCGAAACTTTTGCGAATAATCAGCTCGTCATCAATAACGAGCACTTTTTCGATGGCCATGGATGGTGTGTGGGTCGGAGGGATGTATCTCCAAACCGGTCGGTAGTCTAGCCGGGCCATCCTGGGCGGCAATGCCCTTCCTGATCGTCTAGGAAAACTGACTGTAGGCCCGCTGGACTTGGTGCAGCGCCGGCGCTGGCGCGCTGGCGGAGGAACCTATCCGGGGGTGCAGCGTGGTCTTGAGCAGCAGTTGCTCATTTTCCCGGTCGAGTAGGAGTGTTTTCAAAATGATCTGCTGCACCTTTTCCATCGCGGCCCGCATTTCGGGAGTAGTACTGGCGCGGAGTCGGGCGCTGATGCGAACCTTTTCGAGTGAATTCGTGAGAGAGACCAGCATTGCTCGTTTCCGATTCAGGAAAGGCTCTTCGAGCGCGTGGGCACTAGCCTTGAGCAGGCGGTTTTCGGCGAGCATCAGTTCGTAGAGATCGCCACAGACCTCGGCGTGGGCGGTGAGTGTATCGGGAAAGGACATCGGTGTAATTGTTAGCGGAGTGACTTGGGAATGGCGGGAATCGGTGCAGGGGCCAGCGGTTGACCCAGCAGACGGGAAAGCTGCGTTTCAGTGGTGTGTTGCCAGGCTAGTTGCTCGCCGCGCCAGCGCGACATTTGCACGAGATTCGTGCAACTTTCCGGCAGCGGCTTGCTAGCGCGTTCCGGTTTGTTCGCCTCATCGAGAATGAATTTGTAGGCCTCCGCTGCGCGATTCACGAGCCGGAGCCGCTCGAAGCACAGCCCCATTTGATAGACCACCGGCCATTGCCATTCGGGCTCATCGTTAAGTTGCGCAAGCGTTTGATAGATGGTCAACGCGCTGGTGAAATCACCCTGCTGGTAAAAGTCGTTGGCGAACTCGTTGCCGGTCTTCTTTTGCCAAAAGACCCACTTTTCCGGTGCCGTGCCCTTTTTTGCGTGCTCCGTGCGGAGCAGGGTGAGCACGGCGTCAAAAGCCTCCTTCGGGCGTTTCAACGACTTCAGCGAACTGGCGAGGATGTAGCGGCATTCTGGTGCGGATGGGTCGTTCCCAAACTCGGCGAGAAAACTCTGAGCGGAAGCGATGGCTTTGTCGTGATTGCCCAGCACGTAGTGGCAGTGCGCGGACTTGAAGAGCACGCGGGCCTTTTCCTCCGGTGCCAGTTCGAGTCGGCTGAGGAGATTGTAGAATTTTGCCGCCTGTTCGTTTTCACCGGCGAGAAAGTAGGTGTCGGCAATTTCTGTCTGCGCCCGCTGGGTGAGCTTGCGGTAGGTTTCGAGGCCGTGACCGTTCACTTGGAGGGCAGAATTGAGCACGGTGTAGAAGCGGGTGATCGCGCGCTGATAGGCCCCCGCCTCACGGTAAAGCGTGCCGACTTTGAAGATAAGTTCCGGTGTATCCGGATCGGCCGGATACACAGCGATCATCTTTTCATAGATCGCGATGGCTTTGGAAAAGGTGCGCTTTTTCTCGTAGAGCGCGCCGATGTCGGCCAGCGCCTTTTTCTTGTCCGCCATGGGTGCGGGTAGATTGACGATTATTTCGAGGAAGTGTTCGGCGAGCTGCCATTTCTCTTGGTCTGCAGCCTGGGTGGCCAGCTTCACGTAACCGGCGATTTCGCCTTTGATTTCCACGTCGGAGGCGGGCTCCTCCGGCTTGGCCTCTGCCGGCTGGGCGTCAACGGCTTGCAGTCGCGGGCTGGCGATTAGCGTGGCGAGTGCCAGCGGGAAAATCAGCCAAAGCGCCCTACTTTTGTTGGGAAGTGGCTTTGCTCTTCGGTAGCTCATTGGGCGTGGCAGGTTGGAAAATCGGGTCGAAGAGATAGGACCGCCGCACCGGACGACCTTCGGTGTTCTTAAAAAAATCGAGCACTTCATTGGGCAGGCGTCCGAAATCGATTTCATCGTGGGGCGACAGCGGGGCCGGCGCGGAATGGGTCACTTTGTCAGCAGGGGCGCTGTCCTCAGTTTTCGGCGGGGTTTCGTTCTTGAGCGCAGCGTCCGGTCCAAGGACCTCTACGCCTTTGGCTGCCGGTGTAAGCGCCGGGGCATTGCGCTCCGGGCAGTGCGGCAGAGCGGGTGCAAAGCGCAGCGGAGACGGAGCGCCGCTGGCGAGATAGGAGTCGGCGCGAAAGACAAACGGGTAAGTCGCGGACTGACGAAAATGCGTCCGCGCGGGAGCTGTTTCGCCGGCGAAACCCAAGTGAACTGACGCGCCGACGGCGATCAGCAGGGCAGTGAAAATGTTCCGCATAGTAGTGATTTCTAAGCAGATTGGCTGCCAGATTGCCGCTGCGTGGGAGGTAAAGCGAAGACCGGACATCGAAGGGAGGTTGCCCTCCTGATTCGATGCCCGGTCGTGAAACTTTCTCCGTGGGTCTGGCCCCGGATGGGCTCCCCCGGTTACTCACCGGAGGAGCCCTTACCTTGGTTCCGTTGATTGCCTATTGCAGGAGACGCAGCGCGGACTGCGAACTCGTGTTGGCTTGAGCGAGCATGGCGGAGCCGGCCTGCACGAGGATGTTGTTGCGCGCCAACTTGGTGGACTCGGAAGCCACGTCCACGTCCACGATGCGGCTGTTGGCTGCTTCGAGGTTGGTCTTGTTGATGGCGAGCATGTCGGCGGAGAAGCCGAGTCGGCTGGAGTCCGCGCCATTCTGCGCGCGGGAGGTCGCCACGTTCGTGATCGCGGTGGAGATATTCGCCGTGGTGATCGCCGCGAGGTTGGCTGCGCCGGTGATGGCGGTCACGTTCGTCGCCAAGTCGGCCTGCGTGACGGCGAGAGTTTGCGCGCCGTCTTCTGAGGTCTGGACGGTCAAGGTGCCGCCGCCGAACAACGCTACACCGTTGAAAGTGTTCGTCGCCTGGTTGGTCAATTCGGCTTTCAGCGCTGTGAACTCCGTGTTGTAGTTGGCGACATCCGAGGCGCTCTTGGTCACGTCTGTGGAGAGCGTCTTCAACTCGGCGATACGTTCGAGGATTTTGCCCGAGGTTTTCAGCGAGCCGTCCTGAGTCTGGAGAAACGAGACGGCGTTGGCCACGTTAGTGGCGGCGGCGTCAGTGCGGCGGATGGCTGCCTCCATTTTCATCGAGACCGCGAGGCCACCGGCGTCGTCGGCCGGGGCGGTGATCTTCGACCCGCTGGAGAGCCGGGCGAGGCTCTTCTGGAGCATCGAGTTGCTGACGTTGAGGTTATGCGCGGCGGAAGAGGCCGCGATGTTGGTATTGATGACTAAGCTCATGTTACGATTCCTTTCTTGGATTGTTTACTATCTGCGACGTCCGTGTCGCCTCGGGCCATTTTGAAAGCGGTGTTTGACCTCACCTGCCGTGACACATGTCGCGACAAGGAGGAATTCGGCAGCCGGGGAAAAGACTTTAGCGATTTTGTGAAGATTTCCGATGGGCTCGTCCATTTCGGGCACAACTCCCGCGCTGGCATCAAATGCCAGGCCTGTCCAAACCGCAGACGGATTTGGAAAGCCGCCGACGTTCTATTGGTTGGCGTTCTTGCGTCCGCCGCCTTTACCTCCTCCGCCGCGTCGCTCCGTTGGCGGCGCTTTGCTCGGGTCGTAGGTCGGGTTCACCGTCGGCATCTGCGCGTTCACAGCCCTGAGGTATGCGGTTAGCTTTTTGTCGAGATCGGCGACCTTTTGCGGCTGCTCCCTGGCGAGGTCGTGGCGCTCGGCTGGATCTTTGGCGAGGTCGTAGAGTTGCAGCGCGCCGGTTTCGTAAACGCGGGTGAGCTTGTCGTTACCAAGAAGCAGCGAGGAGGCCGGCCCTTGCGCATCCTTGTCATAGTTCGGGTAGTGGACGACGAACTCCTCTCTCTCTCGCTTCACAGTCGCGTCGGGCGAACCGCGCAGCACGGGCACAAGGCTGCCACCTTCCAGTCCCGGCGGCAGCTTTGTCGCGCCGGCCAGCGCGGCTATCGTGGGGAAAAGATCGGCACCGAGCGCTCGGGTGTGCGTGCATGCGCCAGCTTTCACGCCCGGCCCGCGGATGATGAGCGGCACGCGGATGCCGCCTTCCCACACGGTACCTTTCCCATTGGTCAGTGGCTCGTTGGCATCGCGCCCCTGCGCTCCGTGGTCAGCGGTGTAGATGAAGTAGGTGCGGTCGGCGATGCCCAGTTCGTCGAGCTTCGCGAGCAGCAGACCGATGGTCGCGTCCATGTCTTCCGTCACCGCTGCGGAGCCGATGCGGCGTGTGTCGCGGTCCGTCGTCGCGCGCATGCGCAGCGCGGCGTAGGTCTCCGGGCGCGCGTCGGTCCCACCGCGCCCGGCATAGTGCGAGATGTGCAAATAGAACGGTTTCCCCGCCTTCGCCTGCCGCGTCATGAAATCCAGCCCGCGTTCGGTGATGCCGAAGGCCTGTTTTGGGTTCGGGTTCTCCACGTTCTCCGGCCCGCCGTTGTTGTTGGGCCCGTCGTTTTCCTCGAAGCCATGCCGCGTCGGATTCACGCGCCCGACGTGCCATTTGCCGAAATGCGCGGTCGCATAGCCAGCATCCTTCAGCACTTCCGCGATGGTCGTCTCGGACTCCGGCATTTCCGAAATCTGCGCCGGCGGGATCAGCTTGCTCCCCGTTTCCGTGAACCCGCTCTCCCGCCCACCCTTGCCCTCGCCGACAAACGTCATGTGCAGCACCGCCGGACTCTTTCCCGTGAATAACGTGGCGCGCGACGGCGTGCAGCGCGGCGACGACGCATACGCGTTGGCGAAGCGCATCCCGCCCGCTGCGAGTTTCTCCAGCGCGGGCGTCTGCGCGAGGTCGCTCTTCGATGCCAGCACCGCATCGTCCATTTGCACCGACGAAGAACTCCACCCCTGAGCCTCGCCCATGATGACGATGAAGTTCGGCGGCTTCGGCGCATCGGCGGCGATGGCGGTGGCGACTGAGGTGCAGGCGAGCAGGCAGAAAGTGTTGAGGATTTTCATGTTCATATCGTGGCGATGGGGAGCGCGGCGTCGGTGATGGATGGCTACCGTTTCGGTGCGCTGATGGTGTAGGAAAAATCCACCTGGTGATTCTTCTGCGTGTCGGTTTCGTCAGCGGGCTGATAGGATCGCACCAAGTCGGTGGAAATTTTTTCGGCCGCGACGGTGATGCGCATATAGCCGGGGCTGCCGAGGAGCTTTCCGCTCGCATAGCTGTATTCGGCGGCGTTACGCGGGGCGTTGCCGTTGCCGCGATTTCCGGGCTGCGGGAGGCACTGGTACACGATGCCGTCGCGGTCCTGCTTCGCGAAAAGATGGTCGTGTCCGTGAAAGACGATCGTGACGCCGTTCTTCACGAGCAGGTCGTGGATGGTCGTGGGCCAGCCGGGACGATGGCTGGCGAAGCCGTCGGAGCCGTCCTGATTTTTGCCGCCCCATTCGTAAAAGGTCGACGCCTCCGCGCCGCCGCGGCTCTCCGGCGTGGCGCCGCCGACGAGGTGATGGATGAAGATGAATTTGAACCGCGCCTTGCTCGTTTCCAGCGTGCGCTTGAGCCAGTCGTATTGATCGCGACCGAGCGAGCGGTTCCAGATGTCCGCGTTCTCGCGCCCATCGCCGCCGGTGAACCAAAACGGATCGAGCGTGACGAAAAGCGCGCTACCCCATTCCCACGCGGCGTAGTCCTGCAGCAGGCCGAGCGTCGGATGCGGCTTGGCGTTCCCGGTGTAGAAATCGTTGGGCACAGGATTGGGGAAATACTTTTTTCGCGTGGTGTTGGCCCACACGCCGCCATCGGTGCGGCGTCCGTCGGAGCCTTCGCCGTCGTGGTTTCCGAGTGTGAGAAAAACGGGCGCGACCTGCCCGATGATGCCGAAATAGTAACGCTCCGCGAGGTAGTGCTTCTCGGCGAGTTCACGCGCGCCGCGATACTTGCCGGTCATGAAAGTGTCGCCGAGATCCACGAGAAAATCCGGGCGGTCGGAGACCATGTTGCGCATGGATTGCGCGTAGCGCTCTGGGATCGTGTTCTCATCGAGATGCGGGTCCGCCTGCACGACGAATGTGAACGCGCTTTCCGGCGTTCGCGCAGTCTGGAAGCTGCCCTCCGCCGCGCTGGTAAACTCCGCCGCGCCCGCCGTCTGCGCGCGAAACTGATAGTAATAGCGCGTGTTCGGCTTCAGCGAACCGAGCAACATCTCGACCGGCTGGCCCGCCTTGAAAGCGCGCTTCGGCGTCTCGGTGGAATACGCGCCCTTCGCCGTGCCGTAGGCGACGCAGCCCTCCGCATCCTGATACGCAACCACGCTCAATGTGATCGCGTCTTTCGTCGGACGACCGAGGACGAAATCAAACGGATGAGCCGGAACATCCGTGAAGAAAACCGACGAGCCGTGCCCGCCGCCTTTCCGCTGACCGCCGCCCGGCCCACGCGGAGTTTCCGGTGCGGATTGCGCGAAAGAAACCACCGCCGCGATGGCGAGGCTGAATTTAGCAATGACGTGGGGGCAGGAGAGGAGTGTGCTGCGGGTCCTTTTCATAATCGGAGTCCTCACGGCTGCGGCAGCGGGCCGGCGGGCTGCGCCGTCCAGCGCGGCGTCCAGCCGGGTTTTTCCACGCGCTTGCGAAAGAGCACCGTGTTGTCGAGGCCGAGGTCTTTGCTCCAGATGAACTGCGCGCCTTTGAAATCGTGTTCGAAGTAGGGCTGCTTTGGATTCACCTGCTGCTCGGTGAAGACGGTCGCGCTTTCCCATTTGCTGTCGTCAAAATCGGGCGCGAACCAATTCGCCGGACGCGGCTCGGTTTCGACGCGCGGGTTCGCGATGTCGCCACCGATGGGGCCACGCTCGATGGCTTTCACTTTCCAAGTGCCATCCGTCACGGTGCCGTCGGCGAACTTCAAAACAAAACCCGCGTCACCGATGTGGTTGCCGTATTCGAGGCCGGTCTTCGCGTCGGCATTGTCATGCGCGATTACGGCGATGGTCATGGGATACTCCGGCAGAAGATCCACGCTCACGACGTTGTGCGGGAGAAAGGCGATCGGATCCACGACGGCGAGGCGGCCATTGATGTAGAGGGCGAACCAATTATCCGCGTAAATTTCGGCTTTCATCGTGTCGGTCATCGCCGCCTTCACCAGGCCATCGCCGGGCTTGCCGCTCTCGCGTTCACGCGGACGGCTCGGACGCTCACTCCCCGAGCCAGGTGTCTGCGGCGCCTCACGAACCTCACGGCGAGGAGGACGGCCCTCCCCCGGCGGCGCACCGCCCGCACCCTCGCGCGCATAGACGAAGTTCAGCGACGCGCTCGCGAGCACCTTGTTTTTGATCGCCGTGAGCAGCACCTCGCGGCTGACCTCGCGCGGTGCCTGCGTGATCTGCGGCGCTGCGGAAAGCGCATAGACCGTGAGCACGTAAGTCTTCTCGCCCGGTCCCTGCGAGTGCGGCGGCTCGTAGCCAAGCTGCCCCTTAAAACTCGTGCCGATTTTTCCGACGCCTTGCGCATTCTTCGGCAGGCTCGTCGTCGTCGCGGGGATGTCCCACATCGTCCAATACGACTTCACCACATTTCCCGGCGCGAGGTGATCCATCACGAGCGCAAAGCTCTGCGTGCCAGTGGGCGCGCCCTTCCACGCGAGCGGTAGCGTCGCGCCGCTCCCATCGCCGGTGTAGTCCACCGGCAGTTTTCCGTCGGTAGCGATTTCGGGACTGGCGAGGGAAAAAGTCGCGCTCGGCTTTTTCATCGCGTCCATCGCGACGACTGGACCGCCGCTTGCAGGAGGCTCGCCACGCCCCTCACGTGGCAGCGGCTCAGCGGCATCGCGGGGCGGCGGCCCGCCTCGTTCATCGCCGCGTTGCGGGCGCGGCCCGCCACCCGCGCCACCACCGCGGCCTTCGCGTGCTTGATAGGTCTCCCCCTGCTTTGAGCCATCCGTGGAGACGAACAGGAATTTCCAACTGCCGCCGCCCAAGTCCGCATAATTCACCGCACCCTCCTTGCCGCTGACGGTGTAAATCAGACTGCGCTCCTTCCCATCCGGCGAAGTCGTGAACGCCGTGATTTTCGCCCCCCGCAACTGCTGCAACGCGGGCCGTACCGGAGTCGCACGCGGCTGCGGGTCCACCTGCCCACCCAACTCGACCACCTCGCCATGGAATCCTCCGTTCACGTACGGGTATTTTTTCGATGCATGATAGTGGTAGCCAAGCACGGCGGTCGTGTGGCCGTTGAAGGCATCGAGCCCCGCGGGCGCGGTGCCATCCGGCTCCGTCAGCCCAAAAATCCCGTAGCCATCGAGCGCGTAGGCGATCGGCTTGTCCTTGCCGAGCACCGTCTGCAAATGCAGCGGTGCAGCGTGGTAGTGGTAATCATCCGAGCGCCCGCAGTGCCCGCCCCACTCGTCGAGTTCGCCGATTTCCTGCGACACCTCGCCGCGATTGTTCTGCGGGTTGAAAATGGGAATGCCGTTCGCTGCCAGCGCGATGGCTCCGCGCAGGAACTGTCCCTTAATCGAGCGCGGCTCCTTGGCCACCACTGGCACGAGCGGGATGCGCCACGCGTTCGCGCCCGTGTAATTTTGCGGCAGCGGCACCTGCTGCTGCCACGCCGTGATGCCCACCATCATGCCGTGCGCCGGCAGCCCGCGGCTTTCCACAAACAGGAAACGCTCATCCCAGCGCGTGCTGACCAGCGGCGCGAACGCGGCGAAGATGGCGGCCTGTGCGGGGCGGTTAGCGGCGGAGGCCGCACGTACGCGCTCGATAGCCTGGGCCTGGGCGAGGAGAACCTCCGGTGGCCGCACGCTCCAATCATAATGCGGATGCGCCTCGCCGCCTCCGATGTCGTGCGCCCGCGTCGATGCGGCGCCGCCAAGTCCGACCAGCACGACGAGCAAGGTTTGGATACGAAAGTAGGTTTGCACGATGCTACGCTGCTCAAGCGGACCTTAAGGGAACGTGAAGGATGGCCCGGCGCACGCTCCAGAGGTCCGCTTTCTGAACAACCGCGCCCCTTTCTTTCTGCGCGAGCTTCATGGGTGCTTAAGGTAGGGAACTCCACACTCACCGCTCTCCATGCGAATCCTCGTCGTCGAAGATGAACCCGACCTGCTCCGCGGCCTCACCCGGTCGCTGCGCGAAGAGGGCTACGCCGTGGACACAGCGGCAGACGGTGAAGACGGGCTCTGCAAGGCCGAGACGGTAAACTACGACGCGGTGGTGCTCGACGTGATGCTGCCCCGCCTCGATGGCTGGGAAATATTGCGCCGCCTGCGCGCGACGAAAAAGACGCCGGTGCTGCTCCTCACCGCGCGCGACCGTTCGGCAGACCGCGTGCGCGGACTGGACCTCGGCGCGGACGACTATCTCGTGAAGCCGTTCGATCTGCCCGAGCTGCTCGCACGGTTGCGGGCGCTTATCCGGCGTAGTGCCAGTGCGACGCGTTCGGTGATCGAACTCGGCGACGTGCGGATCGATCTCGCGGCGCGCACGATCTCACGCAACGGGACCGCGATCGTGCTCACCGCGCGCGAGTATGTGCTCGTGGAATATCTCGCACTACACCGCGGCGAGGTCGTCACGCGCACCACGCTTTACGAACACCTTTTCGACGACACCGACGACACGCTCTCGAACCTGCTCGACGTGCATGTTTCCAACGTCCGCAAGAAACTCGGCCACGCCTTCATCGCCACGCGACGCGGCCACGGATATTGCATTGAGGAGTAATGCGTATTCCGAAATCCATCCGCTGGCGTCTCCAGCTCTGGTATGGCGCGTTGCTGGTCGCGGTGCTCAGTGGGTTTGGTTTCACCGCCTTTCATTTTGCCAGGGCTCGGCAGCTCCGGCGGATTGATGAGGGCCTGCAGAAACGCGTTTCCGTACTCGTGGACGCGCTGCGTGTCGCAAGACCAGCTTGGAGGACCGACGTGCGGCCGAGGCCGATCTTCACGCCGACACAGGCGGAGCTTTTCGATGACGAGGCCGGGCACTACTTCGTCATTTGGATGCAGGGGCCGGAGCCGATCCTTAGCTCCCTCGTTGCGCCGGCCGGGGTGCCCAAACCAGGCAGCGGTGACGCATTGCCACGTATGCGTGGTGATTTTCGCGAGACGTTCCTTTTTGCCGCGCCCGTGAACTGCGTGCTGGTCGGCCGCCGAATCTCCGCAGAGCAAGCTGATCTGCGGACCCTGGCTGCACTCCTTGTAACTGTGGGCAGCGCGGTGCTCGCCGCGGGCTTCTTCGGCGGCTGGTGGTTCGTGACGCGGGCGCTGCGGCCCATCGCCGAGATCAGCGCTACGGCTGAAAAAATCGCCGCCGGCGACCTCTCGCAACGCATCGGCACCGCCGAGACCGACAGCGAACTCGGCCAGCTCGCCGCCGTGCTCAACTCGACTTTCACGCGTCTCGAAACTGCGTTTGCCCAGCAGGCTCGCTTCACCTCCGACGCCGCGCACGAGCTCCGCACGCCTGTTGCCGTGATGCTCACGCAGACGCAGTCCGCGCTCGCCCGCGAGCGCACCGCCACCGATTACCGCGAGACCTTGGAATCCTGCCAGCGCGCCACGCAGCGCATGCGCCGGCTCATTGAGTCGCTCCTGGAACTCGCTCGCTTCGACGCCGGCCAGGAGCCGCTGCGCCGCGTCGCCTGCGATCTCGCCAAGATCGCCGCCGAGTGCATCGAACTCATCCGCCCGCTCGTGACCGCGCGCGGCCTCACCATGCACACCGCACTCTCCCCGGCGCCATCGTACGGCGACGCGGAGCGCCTCGCGCAAGTCGTGACCAACCTCCTCGCCAACGCCGTCGCGTACAACCGCACCGACGGCGAGATCCGCGTAACCACGGAACTCCGCGGCGGCATCGCCACGCTCACCGTCGCGAACACCGGCCCCGGCATTTCCGCCGAAAATCTGCCGCACATTTTCGAGCGCTTCCACCGCGCCGACCTTGCACGCACCGGCTCCGCCGGCCACAGCGGTCTTGGCCTGGCCATCGCCGAAGCCATTGTCCACGCTCACGGCGGCACCATTGCGGTCGTGAGTGAGGAGGAAAAAGGGGCGACGTTCACGGTGCGGCTCGGGTGACTCCGCTCCACGATTCTGCTTAGCGGCGCGCAGCTACAAACGCGAGGGCGGCGAGCAACACGAAGCCCACCCACACGAGGCACGAGTAACAGAGCGCGGCACGGTGTTCCTTTTCGCTGCGCGCGCGGGAGGCGGCGGTTGCCCCCTCAATGCGGGCGACTTCGGCGCGGGCGTGCTCCACGGCAACGAGCGCTTCGGGCTGGTTCATCGGCGCGATACCGCTGTCGGCGAGCATCTGGCCGATTTTCCGGTAAGGATCGTCCTTCGCTTTTTCCAAACGCTCAATCTGTTTTTCGACGGCGTGCTTCTCGCGCTCGCGTTCGGAGATCGCGTGGCGGCGGATGTGGTCGGCGGCATCGAAAGCCGACTGCTGCGCCCGGAGCCTGTCGTCTTCAGTGGCGACGGCGGCGCGTCCGCGGGCCAGCGATTCTTCGAGCGGGCGCAGTTCGTTGTTGAGCTGAAGCTGGCGGAGCCGGATGTCGGCCAGTTCGCTGGGGATGGCCATCGCGCGACCGCGGAGCCGCATCATTTCACCGCGCGCCTCCGGCGTGTCGGTGGTGCGCAGTGCTTCGTTTTTTCTGTTGGCCTCGGCCAGTTCGTGAACCAGCGCCTGAATCCGCTCCGCGAAACTTTCCTGCAAGCGCTGGCGCTCCGTGAACTGCCGCTCAGTCTCCGCGACCGGGGCGGTGATTTTCTCGCGCTCCGCTTCGAGTTGGTCACGAGCCTCCTCGAATTGCCGCCGCGCCGTTTCGCGTTCGTCTTGCAACTGACGAATGGTGATGCCGAGCCGCGCGCTTTCATTGGTAAGGCGCGCCTGCTCGCGCTCGACGTTCGTGAGTTGTTCGATAAGCCGTTGCGCGTCGCCCTCAAAATCCGCCTGCTGCCAGCCCAGCACTCCGAGAGTGGTCTCCGCCTTGCCCAGTCGGCGCCTCGCGACGAAGAGGCGTAACCGATGCAGCATTCGGCCTAAGACGCGCGCAAGTTCCCGGGGAGCGGGTCGGAGCAGGTTCACGCGAATGATGCTGTGCCAACCAGTTCTTCGGGTTTGGTGTGGTGGTCGACTTCCATGGCTTTCATTGGTTAACGACCATGCCCGCCGCCGCGATGCTGCGGTGGCCCATGCCGAGTTCTGGTTCAGACTCTGAGCGAGGCACGAAAACCCCTGCCGCTGTAGTAAGATTGCGCGCCATTGTGATAGATGAAGACCCGGCCAAAGCGGCGATCGCCAAAGATGGCACCACCGAATTTCCGAATGTCCCTCGGTGCCTTCACCCAACTCGACGACTTCGTGTCAAACTCCCCGAGTTTCTGCAGATCGTGGTATTGCTCTTCCGTTAAGATTTCGACGCCCATTTCCGCAGCCATGTCCATCGCGCTTGTCTTCGGTTTATGTTCTTTTCGCGAATCCAGCGCCTCGCGGTCGTAGCAAGTAATCGTCCGGCCTTTGGGACTTTCCGCGGAGCAATCCACAAAGATGTATTCGTCCGTCTTTTTGTCGTGGCCGACGACATCCGGCTCTCCGCCAGTCTTCTCCATTTCGTGGAGCGACCACACTTTGTCGGCGTTGGCTTCCAGCCGTGCCTCGACCTCGGTCCACGCCGCGCCTTGGTGGCGGCTCATGTTTTTCTCAAAGCGGCTTTTCAACGTGCTGAGCAGTTCTTCGCGTTGTTTTGGGGACAACGCCTTTTTATTGCTGAGGATGCTGCTCATGCCGGTGAGGATTTCGCATCGCCAGCGGCGGGCTGGCCATTGATGGGCAGGAAGAGGTTGCGCCATTCGGCGAGGGCCCAGCGCGCGATTCCGCGGAGGAGCAGTTTGCCGGACGTGGCATCGGGGAGGAATCCGCCAACGAGGAGACGCCAGTGGGCGTTGCGGGAGCCATAGGTGCCGGTGGCGATTTTGCGCCGCGCGAGGGTGGCGAGGCGCCGGTTGTAGAAGCGCATGAAGGAGGCGACGACGCGTCCGGGTTTGCCGTCGAATGGGAAAAAATCAAACTGCGTGGCGGGGTCGGCATAGACCTGCCGGACGGGGCCGAGGTGGTAGAGCGCGATGTCGAGGAGAAAGGCGGCGGCCATGAGTTCGGCGTCGCCCATGTAGAAATACTTGTCGCGATAGATGGCGTCGAACCACGCGCGGTAGCAAAACGTGAAGCGCGCGTTGTATTTTTCGATGCAGGCGGCGGTGTCTTCGCCGTCAAGCGCACGGGCGATCATGGACTGCGCGCCGTGCGCGGTGAAGGCGCAGAAATCGAGACCGGGGCTGTAGAGCGGGTCAATGAAGCCGGCGGCGTCGCCCGCCATGGCCCAGCCATCGCCCATCACGCGCTCGCTGACGTAGGGCAGCGACGAGTAGGCGCGCTGGTCGCCGACGATGGGCTGGGCGTCGCCAAGGAGTTCGCGTCCGACGGGGTGGGATTGAAAATGTGCGCGGAGACGCTCGCCGATGGTGGCTCCAGTGGGCGGGGTGAAAAGGCGGGTGTCATAGACGAGGCCGATGCTGTAGTCGCCGCCCTTGAGCGGGATGATCCAAGTCCACCAGCCCAGGCCCATCAGATGGTTGGTAGCCCACGAGCGGCTGGTTGTGGTGGCTGCGGCCCAGGCGGGGAATTTCGCGCGCAGCGCCGGGCCGTCCCAATCGCGAATGCCGGAGAAGCGCGCCCAGAGCGCGTTGGTCGGGAGGTCGGTCATGGGGCGCAGGAGGTCGAGTTTGCGCGCGATGACCGCCGCGCGTCCGCTGGCATCCACGATCCATTTCGCCCGGACCGTGCGGGTTTCGCCGGCCTGCTGCACGGTCAGCGTGTTCTGTCCGGCACCGCCGAGTTCGAAGGCGGTGATTTTGGCGGGACGCCACAATTCGCAACCTTCAGCGACAGCGAGGGAGAGAAGATGTTCGTCGAGGGTGGCGCGGTCCACTTGGAAACCCGAGAGGCGCGAATTGTAACGCGCGCCCATTTCCACGCAGTCCTCGAATTTCTCGTCTGGCGTCCGCGCGAACCACATGCGGAGCCCCTGCTTCGCGAGTTGCTGATGACCGAGCCAAGTCGAAATCCCGAGCACTTTCGTCAGAAAGCACGAACTGACCTCGGTCGTGGATTCGCCAACCTTGCGGTCAAACTCCGCGGCTTTCTCAATGATCAGGATGCGGGTCGCGGGCCGTCGGCGTTTGAGCAAAAGTGCTGCGGCGGCTCCCGAGAAAGCGCCGCCGATGATCACTGCGTCATAGGAAAACTCCATGCGTGGCGTTACTATCCGCAATCGCTGCCGGGCGCAAAAAATCCCGCGGGATTTTCATGATAGCCAACAGCTGGTGGCTCCACTCTCGAGCCTCATCTGATTCCCGCGTCCGGAATCAGGCGCGCCGCCGCCGCGCGGCCCAGCCGAGGAGTCCCGCCCCGAGGAAGGCTAATGAGGTCGGCTCGGGAACGAGGCGGCCCGCTTGAGAACGCTCCTTCTGCCAGTCCACATCGCGGTCGTCCAAGGTCGGCATGAATTGAAAGGCAATCTCATCCCACACGAATGTCGCATTGATGGCGATGATCGTCGGCTTGCTTACGGTAAAGGTGACAGGCTCGGGCGTAAGAATGGGAGTCGAAAAGAGGGCCACGTCTTCATTGCGGGTGCCAAACTCGAGGCGATAAACGATGTAGGCCATCGGCGTGGGCGCAGCATCTTCAGGGTAAATCTCACCGGTGTCGCCCACCGTCTGCGGGGCGGGTTTGGCCTCAGCGGCTCCCAGCCGGAAGCTATGAATGCTGCCGGAGAAAAGCGGAGTGCGATATTCGTTTCCCTCGGGAGCAGAATCGGCCTGCAGACCCACATACAGAATCACGCCCGCGTCATTTGTGGAAAGTTCCGGCACACGGAAGAAGCCGAGCGCTTGATTTTCCAGATCGGCTTTATTGCCGGCTACGGGCAGGGCATGGTTTAGAAAATCCGCGACCGTGTTGTATTCCGTGGACGACGACCACGGCGTGAGATGAGGCGCATCAGTCTGCCGCAACGATGGTCCCATGCCATCCAAAAGCGCGGCGTTCTCGCCAGTGAAGCTAAGCGCCAAAATTGTTGCGAGACCAGATATGTAGAAGGGGAAGATGGATGATTTTTTCACGGGATTTTTGTTTGGCAGTCGGACTCTCTTGAAGGGCAATGAAGTGTCAACGGATTTTATGTTACGTCATCGTAAACAAAGCTTCGTTTGACAACGATTCGGGATGGTGAATTCACGTCCGAAGAATCGTATGTGCCGACATCTCCGGTCTTTCCCGATGCGGTGTAACTCCGTAATTTCCGGGCATGACTGAGCCGCAAAACGCCGTCGAACTCTTGCAGGAGCTCATCCGCATTCCGAGCGTGAACCCCGAGGGCGATCCCGGCACGGAGGGCACCGGCGAGGCACGGATCGCGGGGTGGCTGGAGGAGTTTCTACGCGGGCTCGGCGCGCATGTCGAACTGCGCGAGGTGCTGCCGGGGCGGCCCAATGTGGTCGCGCGTTTTCCCAGCGACCGGCCGGGCAAGCCGTGCCTCCTGCTTGCCCCGCATACCGACACGGTCAGCGTGGTCGGCATGACGATTCCGCCTTTCGCCGCCGATCTCCGCGATGGCCGGATCTGGGGGCGCGGTGCGAGCGACACAAAAGGCTCGATGGCCGCGATGCTCTGGGCGCTACGCGAAATGCGCGAACGTCTGCCCGCGCTCAGCCACGAGATTTGGTTCGCCGGTTTGGCCAGCGAGGAGGCCGGTCAGCACGGCTCAAAGGCGCTCGCCCGCGAGGAGCCGTTCGACTTCGTCATCGTCGGCGAGCCGACCGGACTCGATGTTGTGCACACTCACAAAGGCTGCGCCTTTCTCCAGCTCCGCACCACCGGCCAGGCCGGCCACGCCGCGCGCCCAGAGCTAGGGGAAAACGCCATCGCCAAAATGCTCGACGTGCTTGCTTTCGTGCGCGGCGACCTCGCCCGCGAATTCGCTGCCATCCACGACCCTGTGCTCGGCGCGCCCACGATCAGCATCGGCACCATCCGCGGCGGCTCGAAGACCAACATCATCCCCGACGCCTGCGAGGCCAGCGTGGACATGCGCTTTGTCCCCGCGCAGTTCACCCCCGGCTTCGTGGAAAAAATCGTCGCCCGTCTCCGCGCCATCTGCCCCGACCTCGCCGTCGAACTCGCGCCCGCACCGCCGCTTATCACCGATCCCGCGCACCCGCTCATCGCCAAGCTCGGCGAATGCGGCGCGCGACCCGTGGGCGCGCCGTGGTTCTGCGACGCGTGCTTTTTCGCCGAACGCGGCACGCCTGCCGTCGCCGTCGGCCCCGGCTCCATCGCCCAGGCCCACACGCGCGACGAGTTCCTCGCGGTTGCGGATTTGGAGAAAGGGGTGGAATTTTTCAAAGACTTCCTCGCCCGATTGTAGGCCAAGGTGCCGCTTGCTCCGTGCGGGCGAGCCGTCTAGCGTCGCGACCCTTTTTCCAAAACCATGAGCCAGCCCCAACAACCACAGACCGCCATCACGCCGCGCCGCGACCAGGATTTTCCCGAGTGGTATCAGCAGGTCGTCAAGGCCGCCGACATGGCGGAGAACTCGGACGTGCGCGGGTGCATGGTCATCAAGCCGTGGGGCTACGGCGTGTGGGAAAACATGCAGCGCGCGCTGGACGGGATGTTCAAGGCCACGGGCCACAAGAACGCGTATTTTCCGCTCTTCATTCCGCTGAGCTATTTGGAAAAGGAGGCGTCGCACGTCGAGGGTTTCGCGAAGGAGTGCGCGGTGGTCACGCATCACCGGCTGGAGGTCGGCGCCGATGGCAAAATGCGGCCTGCGCCCGCGAGCCAGCTCACCGAGCCGCTGGTCGTGCGGCCCACGAGCGAGACGATCATCGGCGCGAGCTACGCGAAGTGGGTGCAGTCGTATCGCGACCTGCCGATCCTCATCAACCAATGGGCCAACGTCGTCCGCTGGGAAATGCGTCCTCGTCTTTTCCTGCGCACCGCTGAGTTTCTGTGGCAGGAGGGCCATACCGCGCACGAGTCGTCGGAGCAGGCGCTGGAGGAGACGGACCTGATCCTCGGCATCTACGAGAAATTCGCGCGCGACTGGCTGGCGCTGCCCGTTTTCACCGGCGAGAAAAGCGAGAGCGAGCGCTTCCCCGGCGCGGTGAAGACGCTGTGCATCGAGGCCATGGTACAGGATCGCAAGGCCATCCAGGCCGGCACGTCGCACTTCCTCGGGCAGAATTTCGCGCACGCCAGCGGCATCAAATTCCAATCGCGCGAGGGCAAGGAGGAGTTCGCGTGGACCACGAGTTGGGGCGTGAGCACGCGGCTCATCGGCACGCTCATCATGGCGCACGCCGACGACGACGGCCTCGTCCTCCCACCGCGCATCGCACCCGCGCAGATCGTCATCTTGCCTGTCACGCCCAAGCCCGAGACGCGCGACGCCGTGCTCGCCGCCGCCGACCAACTCGCCGCCGAGTTGCGCGCGCAGACGGCGTTTGGCGAAAAGATCACCGTCGAGGTGGACAAGCGCGACATCGGCGGCGGGACAAAGACATGGGAGTGGATCAAAAAGGGCGTGCCGATCCGTGTGGAGCTGGGGCCGCGCGATTTGGAGAAAGGCAGCGTCGCCGTCGCGCGGCGCGATCGCGGGCCGAAAGAAAAAGCGTTTGTCCCGAACGCGGAATTCGTCGGCCAGGCCGCGGCGATCCTCGAAGAAATGCAGGCTGGCCTTTTGGCCAAAGCAACCGCCTACCGCGACGCGAACACCGTGAAGATCGACACGAAGGAAGAGTTCTACGCCTTTTTCACCGCAAAGAACCCGAACAAACCCGAGATCCACGGCGGCTTCGCCCTCGCGCACTGGAACGGCTCGCGCGAGGTCGAGGAGAAGATCAAGGACGACCTGAAAGTAACCATCCGTTGCATCCCCGCCAACGCCCCCGAGGAGGACGGCAAGTGCATCCTCACAGGAGAGCCGAGCAAGCGGCGGGTGGTGTGGGCCAAATCCTACTAGACCACCCCGCGCTGAGTCGTCGGCATAACCGTGCAACAGACCATCTGCAAACTCGCCTTCGTTCTCGCCACCGCCGCCACGCTCTGCGCCTGCTCGACCACGCCGACGAGCAATCCTGTGCCGCACAACGCGTCCGCCCATTGGAAAAAGGGGCCTTTCGACATCACCTTTCAGGCGGGTCCGCACTATCGCAGCGAGCGGTCGTTTTCTTACTACAAGATCGAACGTCAGTCCGGGCACCTGAGCGATCCGTCATCCATTCTCGTAGAAAGCGCACAAGACCTCGGCCACTTCCAATTTTATCCCAAACTTAGGCCTGAGGACTCCATCAATGCAGTTTCCAGCAGAACAGGCCGGACGCTGCTCATTTCGGAAGAAATCGAGAACGATTGCTGTCCATGCACCAATTACATTCTCGTCACTGTCGCTGACGACGATTGCTTGGCTTACGAATACTTGGAGCTACCGAGAAAGGAGATGGTGCCATTCAAGATCGAGATGGGAGAAAATCCGGTAATCTCCGCCGTCACCGACACCACGGTCACGTTCCACTATTCCAAAGGGCCGGCGAAAACGAGGGAGTTCAAGGCCTTCATCAAGAAGGATAAGCGCCCGACTTTCCCGGGCTGACGGTGTCGCGTGGGGGCTGTTCGCACATCTTGCGCCAGCGCGATTCTCGGCCATGCTGAGCGGCGAAAACCGCCTTTCGTTTTGCTCCTTCGCTTCCACATCCGCCTGTCGATCCTGGCCGCCTTATGTTTCGCGACCTTGGGCGGCGCGAAGGAAACGACCGCGCCTTTGCCGGCCAAGGCAGCGCCCGCTACAGCGGAGCCGGCCGATTTTGCAAGGGAGGTGCAACCGGTGATGGAAACCTACTGCTTCAAATGCCACGGCAACGGGAAGAAGAAGGGCGGGCTGGCGCTGGACAAGTGGGCTTCGCCCGATGCAGTCGTGCAGGATCAGAAAACGTGGAAGCACGTCCTTGAAGCGCTGCGCACCGGCGAGATGCCGCCGGACGACGAGAAGCAGCCGTCGCTCGATGACAGGGAGAAAATCATGGCGTGGATCGATCGTGCGGTTTTCGCCGTCGATCCGGCCAATCCCGATCCGGGCCGCGTAACCATCCGCCGGCTCAACCGCGCGGAATACAACAACACCATCCGCGATCTCGTCGGCGTGGAATTCCGTCCGGCGGACGATTTCCCAGCCGACGATTCCGGCTACGGCTTTGACAATATCGGCGACGTGCTCTCGTTGCCACCGGTGCTTTTCGAGCGCTACCTCGCGGCGGCGGAAAAGGTCATCAGCCTCGCGATCCTCAACGACCACAAGCTGCGCCCGGAAAAAATCGAGGTCGATCTTTTCAAGATCACGGGCGGGCCGAAGGCGGGCACCACCGCGCAGGCGCGGAGGATTGATGACAACGAGGCGAGCGTGCCGGTCGAGTTGCCAGTGCCGGGCGAGTATCAGCTCAAGCTGTCGCTCGAATCCGTGAAGGTCGGCGCGGAGCCGACGAAACTGGAGTGGAAATTCAACGGCCAGCCCCTGCGGTCGGCCGACCTCGCTGGGCGCAAGGATGCGAAGGAAGCGCTCACCGCGACCGTGCGCGTGGAGAAGGCCGGCACGTATCCACTGATGCTGCGCGTGGCCAATCCGCTGGCGCAGCCCGAGAAGGACCAAGGCAGACCGGTCGCCCGTAACTTCACCGTCCGCCAAATCATCTTCACCTCACCGCCGCAGCCGGTGAAAGCGCCGGCTTCGCAACTGCGCATCTTCGCGCCGGGCCGCGGACAGCCCACGCTTGAGGCGTCGGCACGCGCAATCCTCGCCAGCTTTGGCCAAAGCGCTTTTCGCCGCCCGCTCGCGCCGACGGAGGTCGAGCGCTTTTTCTGGATCGGAAAGCAGGCCGAGAAAAAAGGCGCGAACTTCGAGCAGGCGGTGCAAACGGCGCTGACCGCGATGCTCGTCTCGCCGCATTTTCTTTTCCGCGGGGAGCTGCAGACCGAGCCGGACAACCCCAAGTCCGCGTCGCCGATCAGCGAATGGGCGCTGGCCTCGCGGCTGTCCTATTTCCTGTGGAGCACGATGCCCGACGACGCGCTTTACGCCGAGGCGCAGCGCGGGACTTTGCGCAAAAATCTGACCGCACAGGTGAAGCGCATGCTGGCCGATCCGAAAGCCGGCGAGCTGGTGGAGAACTTCGCCGGCCAGTGGTTGCAGCTTCGCAATCTCAAGGTCGTGCAGCCAGACGCGAAGACCTTTCCCCAATGGGACCGGGCACTCGCGACGGCGATGGAGCGCGAGACGGAGATGCTTTTCCAAACGATCATGCGCGAGGACCGCAGCGTGCTCGATTTCATCGGCGCGGACTACACGTTCGTGAATGAGCGGCTCGCGCGGCATTACCGGATCGCGGGCGTCGAGGGTGAGGCGTTCGTGAAAGTGGAAGCGCCCAAGGACCGGCCCGGCGGCATCCTCGGCCACGGCAGCTTCCTCACGCTGACCTCGAACCCCACGCGCACCTCGCCGGTGAAGCGCGGCAAATACGTTCTCGAAAATCTCCTCGGCACCCCGCCACCGCCGCCGCCACCCCAGGTGCCGGACCTCGACGACAAGAATCGCAAGGAACTCACCGGCACGCTCCGCCAGCGCATGGAGCAGCATCGTGCCGACCCGACCTGCGCGGGCTGCCACGCGCGGATGGATCCCATCGGCTTCGGGCTGCAGCAGTTCGACGCCATCGGGGCGCGGCGCGAGCGCGAGGACGACGCGCCCATCGACTCCGCGGGCGTGCTCGCCAGCGGGGAGGCATTCAATGGCCCCGCCGAACTGCGCGCCATCCTGCTTGCGAAAAAGCGCCCGGACTTTCTCCGCTGCTGCAGCGAAAAGATGCTCACCTACGGGCTCGGGCGCGGCTTGGAATTCTACGACCGGCCCGCCATCGAGAAGATCGCCCGCTCACTCGAAAAGACGCCGAATTTTTTCAACCTCATCTTCGAAGTAGTGAACAGCGTGCCCTTTCAAATGCGGCGCGGGGAGGGCGATCACCGGAAGTTTTCCGAGAGGAAGGAAGCCGCGAGCGCGAAGCCTGTGTCGGCCGAATAAACCCACCCGCATCTCCGCTGGCCGCCGCCGCCATTCCGTGCCTTAGTCTGCCAGCCGCTTACGCCATGCTCATCCCGAACAAGAATCTCAACCTCCCGCGCCGCAGCTTCCTGCGCGGGCTGGGTGTGACCATGGCGCTGCCGTTTCTTGAGTGCATGCTGCCCGGCGTGACGAAAGCGGCCGTCACACCGATCGGCGGCGCGCCGCGGCGGATGGTCTTTTTCTATCTGCCCAATGGCATGGACATGGACAACTGGACGCCTGCCGCCGTGGGCGAAAAGTTCGAGCTGCCCGCCATTCTGCAACCGCTCGAACCGCTGCGGAAACAAGTCTCCGTGCTCAGCGGACTCGCCCATGTGAATGCCCGCGCGCTCGGTGACGGCGCGGGCGACCACGCGCGGGCGAACGCCTGCTTCCTCACCGGCGTGCACCCGCGCAAGACGGCGGGCTCGGACATTTCGGTGGGTGTTTCCGCCGACCAGATCGCCGCGATGCAGATCGGCAAAAACACGCGGCTGCCCTCGCTCGAACTGAGCTGCGAATCCTCCACGAGGCAGGCCGGCGCGTGCGATTCCGGCTACGCCTGCGCGTATCAGCACAATCTCTCGTGGCGCAACGAGAACACCCCGATGCCGCCGCTCGGCGATCCGCGCCTCGTCTTCGAGCGGCTCTTCAGCGCGAGCACCGAGGACCCCGATCTCGTGGCCGGGCGGGCGCTGCGCGAAAGCTGCCGCGGCTCGATTCTCGATGTCGTCCGCGAGGACGCGAAGGCTTTCCAAAAACGCCTCGGCGCGACCGACCGGCGCAAGCTCGACGAATATCTCACCGGCCTGCGCGAGACCGAATCCGCCATCCAGCAGCAGGCGAAATTCCAGGCCGCCGAAGCCGCCAAGCCGCGGCCCGCGATGGAAAAACCCGAGGGCATCCCCGGCGATTTTACCGAGCACGTGCGCATCATGTATGACCTCCTCGCGCTCGCGCTCCAGACCGACTGCACCCGCATCGCCACGATGATGGTCCAGCACGAGGGCAGTAACCGCGCGTATCCGTTCATCGGCGTGAACGAGGGGCACCACGAGATTTCGCACCACGGCAACAACGCCGGCAAAAAGGAGAAGATCGCGAAGATCAACCGCTTCCACATGGAGCAGGTCGCCTACTTTCTCACCAAGCTCCAGACAATGAAGGAAGGCTCCGGCACGGTGCTCGACAACTCGATGATCGTGGTCGGCAGCGCCATCGCCGACGGCAACGCGCACGCGCACCACGACCTGCCCGTGCTGCTCTGCGGCGGCGGCGGCGGCTCGCTGAAGCCAGGTCGGCATGTGCGCTTCGACAAGGAAACGCCGATGACCAATCTCTACCTCTCGCTGCTCGACCGCATGGGCGCGAAGGCCGACCGGATCGGCGACAGCAGCGGCAAGCTGGAGCGGATTTAGAGCGCGAGGATTCGGAGCGCCGCTGGCGCTTCAGTCGGCTGGTCAAAGTGTGTGCGGGGCTCTACCAACTCACATCATGACCAACCTTGATCCGCTGCGTTCGTTCGACATTCCCGACATTGCCCGCTTTGAGCCGGGGCTCGGTGGGCTTACGCGACTCGTGGTTGCGACGGCGCTCGCGGAGGCCCATGTCTATTTGCATGGCGGGCACGTCACGCACTTTCAGCCGGCGGGTTGGGCTCCGGTGCTGTTCGTCAGCGAGTGGAGTTTTTTTGCAAAAGGGAAGCCGATCCGTGGCGGCGTGCCGGTGTGTTTTCCGTGGTTTGCCAACCGCGCGGGCCGTCCGGAAAGTCCCGCGCACGGTTTTGCGCGGACGATGGAGTGGGAGGTGGAATCGCTCGCGGTGGACGGCGATCAGACGGTGCTCGTGGTGCTGCGGCTTGGCGCGAGCGAGGCGACTCGCGCGCACTGGCCACATGAGTTTGTGCTCCGCCACCACATCGTCATTGGGTCGCGGCTGGTGATGATGCTCGAAGTCGAAAACGTGTCGGGTGAACCGTTCCAATTCGAGGAGGCACTGCATACCTACTTTGCGGTGAGCAACGCGCGGGAGTTCAGTATTACGGGTTTGGAAAACGCTCCGTATCTCGACAAGGCCGACGGCTTTCGCCCGAAGGTGCAAGGGCCTGAGCCGCTGCGCTTCACCGCCGAGACCGACCGCACTTTTGAAAATACCCGCTCAACCTGCGTGCTTGATGATCCGGGCGCGGAGCGGCGGATCATCGTGGAAAAAAGCGGCTCGGCGACCACCGTGGTGTGGAATCCGTGGATCGAAAAGGCGGCGGCGATGAAGGATTTCGGTGACGACGAGTGGATGCGGATGGCCTGCATCGAGACGGCCAATGCGGGTGCGAACGCGATCACGCTCAGGGCGGGCGAGAAGCACGCGATGCGGGCCGTGATTTCGGTGGCATAGCCCACGCTTTGCCCCCTTTTTTTTGCGGGGTGGGCGGGCGGGTCAGAGGTTCTTCGCCATGCGCTCGGCGAGACGGCCGAGGGCGGCGCTTTTGTCCAGCGGATCGAGGCGCACGTCGAGAAGGCAGTAGCTGCTGGTGTGGTGCGCGGCGGCGTCGAGCGCGGCGTCGAGCTGGCTCTCGGTCTCGACGAGAAACGCGCGGCCCACGCCGAGCAGCTCGGGCAGCTTGTGGTAGCGCCACGCGAGCACGTCGTTGAACGGTCCGTCGTGCATGTGCCGCTCGGTGCCGTAGCCGGCGTTGTTCAGCACGATGACCACGGGGTTCAGGCCAAAGCGCGCGATGGTGCTTAGCTCCAGGCCGGTCATTTGAAACGCGCCGTCGCCCACGAGCACGAGCGGGCGCAGATCGGGCCGCGCCATTTGCGCGCCGAGCGCGGCGGGCACGGCGAAGCCCATCGAGGCGTAGTAGGCCGGGCCGAGGAAGTCGGTGCGGTTGCGGATGAAAAGGTCTGCCGCGCCGAAGAGCGCGTTGCCGACATCGGCGACGACGATGGTGTTGTCCGCGAGGTATTCATTCACCCGCTCGAAGAGCCGCGCGATCGTCACCGGCGCATCCGGCGCGGCGGGCACGAATTCGCGCGGCTGCGGCGGAGCGGGGCGCGCGCCGTCGGCGTGCGGGCGCAGCCCGGCGGCGAGCAGCCCGTGGACGAAGTCCTTGAAGCGCACGTTTTCAAACGTGTGATGCCGGATCGCGAGCTTCTCGCTGGTTGCATAGATGGCTTTGCCGAGATCGAGCTTCGCGGTGTAAATGCCGAGATTGATGTCCGTCATGAACGCGCCCAGCAGGATCACACAGTCACTTTCCTCCACGTAGGCGCGCACGTCGTCGCGACCCATCGCGCCCTCGTACACGCCGAGGTAAAGCGGGTGCTGCTCGCTGATCACCGACTTGCCGAGGATCGTCGCGGCGAAAGGGATGTGCGCGCTTTCCACGAGCCGCAGCAAATCCTCCTGCATGCCAAAGCGGTGGATCTCCACGTCGGCCAGCACCACGGGGCGCTGTGCGGCATTGATCATCGCCGCCGCCTCCGCGAGCGCTTCCGCCAGCACCAGCGGGTCGCTTTTCTCATGCATCTCCGGCGGCCGATGTCCGCTCCGCCCCGGCTGGCCAGCGATGTCGCGCGGCAGCTCCAGATAGACCGGCCGCTTGTAGCGCAGCGCCGCGTGGAGCACGCGGTCGATCTCCGCGCAAGCCGTGTCAGGATCCTCCAGCGCCGCGTTTGCCACCGTGATCTCCGCGAAAACGCGCCGCTGCGTGTCGAACTCGCGCACCTTGTGGTGGAGCAGGGGATTGCGCTCCCGCTCGCTCATGCCCGGCGCGCCGCTGATCACCACGACCGGCGATTTCTCCGCAAACGCGCCGGCAATCGGGTTCGCGACTTTCAGCCCGCCCACGCAATATGTCACGCACACCGCGCCCAGCCCGCGCACCCGCGCGTAGGCATCCGCCGCGAACCCCGCGCCCTGCTCGTCGCAGGTCGTGATCGTCCGCAGCGGGCTCTGCTGGAGCTGCTCGTAAAAGCCGAGCACGTAATCGCCGGGGATGCCGAAAACATGGCCGACGCCGTACGCCGCAAGCCGCTGGATGAGGTAGTCGCCGATGGTCATGAGGCGAAAGATGGACGAGGAGGGATGAAGGATGAAGGCCGAAATCTCGCTGCCGCCCGCGAACTATCCACTTCATCCTTCCGGCTTCCTCCTTCATCCTTTGCCCATGAACTCCGGCTTTCTCGACAAGCTCATCGAACGCCTCAACCGGGTGCGCCCCGAAGAGGTGCAGGGCTACTTGCTGCGGCTGGTGGATGAAAAGGGCTTCCTCGAAACGATCTTCAACGCCATTCACGAAGGCGTCATCGTCACGGACCTGAAAGGGCGAATCAACTACCTGAACCGGGCGGCTTGCGAGTTGTTTGGGCTGCAGCGCGACGAATGCATGGGCGAACCGCTGAGTGACCGGCTCCGTGGGCTGGAGTGGAACAAGCTGGTGGCCGCCGAAAAGCTCGTCAGCCGCGACATGGAAGTCTTCTACCCGCGGCATCGTTTTCTGAATTTCTACGTCGTCCCGCTCAGTCTCGATCAGCCCGCCGCCAAGCGCGCCCCGGTCCCCGAGATGGTCGGCTACGCGGTGATCCTGCGCGACATCACCGAGACGCGCCGTTCCACCGAGGAGACCATCCAGTCGGAAAAACTCACCGCCCTCACACTCCTCGCCGCCGGCGTGGCCCACGAGATCGGCAACCCGCTGAACTCCCTTCACATTCACCTCCAGCTCATGGAGCGGAAGCTGCGCAAACTGCCGGCCGGCCCGCGCGCCGAGTTGCAGCAGGCGCTCGACGTGGCGCTCGACGAGATCACGCGGCTCGACTCCATCGTGCAGCAATTCCTCGGCGCGATCCGGCCCGCGCATTTGCAAAAGCAGCTCGAAAACATCAACACTCTGGTCAGCGAATCCGTGACCTTTTTGCAACCCGAGATCGAGGACCGGAACATCCTCGTCGAGCAGGAACTGCGTAAAGACCTGCCGCTCATCGAAGCAGACCGCAACCAGCTCAAACAGGCGTTTTACAACGTCATCAAGAACGCCTTTCAAGCCATGAAAAGCGGCGGCATCCTCCGCATCCGCACCAACGTGGACGACCAGTTTCTCGCCGTTAGTTTCGCCGACACCGGCGGCGGCATTTCGCAGGAAGACATGAGCAAAATTTTCGAGCCCTACTTCACCACCAAGGCCAGCGGCAGCGGCCTCGGCCTGCTCATCGTCCGCCGCATCGTCCGCGAGCACGGCGGCGAGATCGACCTCGCCAGCGATCAGGGCAAAGGGCTCACGCTGACCATCCGCCTGCCGCTGCACAATCAGGTCGCGCGGATGCTGGAGGAGGGGACGCGGTAAAAAAGGCTGCGCCCTTGCCACTCCGCCGGGGCACCGATAGAAGTCCCGCTCCCAAAATTCCGTGAATCCCACCATCCTCATCGTTGACGACGAAAAGCACACCCGCGAAGGGCTGCGTGCGTCGTTGGAGGACGCCTTCGAGGTGTATATCGCGGCGGACATCGGCGGCGCGATGGGCGTGCTGGAGCGCGAGACCGTGGACCTCGTGCTGACCGATCTGCGGCTCGGTGGCGAGGATGGGATGACGCTCGTGGACAAAGTGCTGGCGCTACCGCATCCGCCGATCGTGATCCTGATGACGGCCTACGGTTCGGTGGACGCAGCGGTCGAGGCGATGAAGCGCGGGGCGTACGATTTTGTGACCAAGCCGCTGAACATCGACCGGCTGGAGATGCTGATCCAGCGGGCGCTGCGCAGCCGGAAGGTGGAAAAGGAAGTCGTGGAACTGAAGCAGGTGGTGGAGAAAAAATTTGGGCTGGAACGGCTGATTGGCGAGTCGCTCGTCATGGAGGAGGTTTTCGACACGATCAAGCAGGTGGCGCCGACGCGGGCGACGGTGCTGATCCAGGGCGGGAGCGGCACGGGCAAGGAACTGGTGGCGCAGGCGATCCACGCGCTGAGCGGACGGCCGAAGCCGAAGTTTGTGACGGTACATTGCGCGGCCCTGTCGCCGCAGCTTTTGGAAAGTGAGTTGTTCGGGCACGAACGCGGCGCTTTCACCGGCGCGGTGGAGCGGCGCATCGGGCGTTTCGAGCAGGCGAATGGAGGGACCATTTTTCTCGATGAAATCGGCGAGATCGACTCGGCCACGCAGGTGAAGTTGCTGCGCGTGCTCGGAGAGGACCGGTCGTTCGAGCGGGTCGGGGGAAATACGCCGATCAAGGTGGACGTGCGGCTGGTGGCGGCGACGAACAAGAATCTGGAGAAGATGGTCAGTGAGGGAAAATTTCGCGACGATCTCTTTTTCCGCCTGAGCGTGGTGCCGATCACCATGCCGCTGCTGCGCGAACGAAAGGAGGACATCCCGTTGCTCGTGGCGGCATTTCTGAAAACTTTCGCGAGCGAGAACGGCAAGCCCGTGCCCGAGATTGCGCCGGACGCGATGGAGGCGATCTTGCGCTACGACTGGCCGGGCAACGTCCGCGAACTGCGGACGGCGATCGAGCATGGCGTGGTGATGACGAAGAGCGGAAAAATCACGGTGCGCGAT
Source organism: Chthoniobacter sp. (assembly GCA_021414005.1). Classification (GTDB taxonomy): domain Bacteria; phylum Verrucomicrobiota; class Verrucomicrobiia; order Chthoniobacterales; family Chthoniobacteraceae; genus Chthoniobacter. Next base: position 168,584 of record JAIOPH010000037.1, read on the forward strand.
CTGCCCGCGTTTGTCCGCGAGAGCGCGGCAGCGGGCGGTGGACTGAGCGCAGAGACCTACATTCCGGTCAAAGGACGACGTTTCAATTTGCACGATACGGAACACCGGCTCATTCTCCAAGCCCTCGAAGACACTGGCGGAAACGTGACCCGCGCCGCCAAAAATCTCGGCATTAGCCGACGCACCCTCCACCGCAAAATTAAAGAGCTAAAGACCAACCAAGATGGCGACCGAAACTAAAATTCAGGCACTTGTCCATAAACTGGAGGAGGGCGGCTGGGTGAAGCGGGTGAAGTTCCTCGTGATCTTCTCGGCGGTGCTTTTCAATATTTCCCTCTACTTTTTCCGCGACGCGCGGGACGCGGGGTTTCATGGCCTTTCGCACGAGAAGGCGATGGAGCAGGCGCAGATTGCCCGCGAGATCTCGCGCGGGCATGGTTTTACCACGAAGATGATTCGTCCGGCGGCCTTGTGGCTGTTTGAAAAGGAGAAGGGCCGCTTTCCCGTGGACGAACAGCCGGACATTTACCACGCGCCGCTGAATCCGTACATCAACGCTGCGGTCTTCAAACTCGCCGACTTGCTCAATGACGCCTTCGAAAAAAAAGGGCAGTCAAAGGAATGGGTGTCGTGGCTCACTTTTGAAAAGCTCATCACCACCAAGGAATTGATCTACGCCTACGACAAGTTTGTCGCGGGCGTGCAGGTTTTGTTTTTTCTGCTGGCGGTCATGGTCAGCTACTTTACGGCGCGGCGTTTGTTCGACGACCGCCTCGCAGCGTTCGCAGCGTGCATGATGTTGATTTGCGAGCGGTTTTGGGAGTTTTCGATGTCCGGTTTGCCCCAGATGCTGATGCTTTTCCTCTTCAGTTGCGCGGCGTATGCCATGGTCCGGGCGATCGAGCAAAAATATGTCAGCAAGTCGCCGATCGGCTGGCTCTCCACGGCGGCGTTCTGTTTCGGTCTGCTCGGCCTGACTCATGGGATCACGATTTGGATTTTTGCCGGCGCGCTGATCTTCGTGCTGCTGTTCTTTCGTCCCCTCGGACGCGATGTCGTCATCATGGCGGTGATTTTCCTAGCCATGTACACACCGTGGATGATGCGAAATTACGAAGTCTGCGGGTCGCCGGTTGGCTTGGGCTGGTACTCCGGGCTGCACATGCTCCGAGGGACCGAAGCGAGCCTCATGCGCGGCCTCGAAGTTTCGCTCAGCGAGCTTTCACCGCTGACTTTTCGCAGCAAAGTGCAGTCGGAAACCGTTGATCAGATGGGTTCGCTTTACACATTTCTGGGACAGTCGTTGATGGCTCCGGTCTTTTTCCTTTCGCTGCTGCACATCTTTAAACGCCCCGAGACCGCCCACTTTCGTTGGGCGATCTTTTGCATGTGGCTGAGTGCCGTTCTGGGCATGTCCGTTTTTGGCATGCCGGACCGCGGCGGGCTGCCCGCCAATGATCTCCATGTGCTCTTCATCCCGCTGATGGTCTGCTACGGCCTCGCCTTCGTGCTCGTGATGTGGACTCGGCTGGAGATCAATATCAAGCTGGTGCGCCTCGCCTTTCTCAGCCTGCTGTTTTTCCTCTCGTCGCTGCCCTTCATCGACCACACGCTCGCCCGCCTTCGGGGTGGGGCGATGCCCGTGGTCTGGCCGCCGTATGTGCCGCCGTATATTTCGCTGTTGCGGACGTGGACGGTGGAAAAGGAAGTCATCGCCTCCGACATGCCGTGGGCCGTGGCGTGGTATGCCGATCGCAAAAGCCTGTGGCTGCCGAAGACCATTCAGGACTTCGTTACGCTCAATGATTACAAGTCGCTCAAAGGCGAAATCGTGGGCGTGTATCTCACGCCGGTATCGGGCAACCGCGGCTTCCTCAATGACATTGTGAAGGGCGAATACAGCGAGTGGGCACCGTTCATTTTGCGCAACGTTCAGGCCCGCGAATTCCCGCTCAAAGTCTCGACCGTCATGCCCATCGACAACGAATGCATCTTTTACTCCGACCGCGACCGCTGGACGATCCGCGAGGACTAAAGGTTTGCGCCCATGCCGCCCCGAGCCAAGATTCCTGCCGTGTCCGCCAAATCCACCGAACCCACGCCCAGCTTTGAAGCGGCCATCGGGCGCCTCGAAGCGGTGGTCGAGGAGATGGGTTCCGACAACCTGCCGCTCGAAGACCTCATCAAGCTTTACGAGGAAGGCGTGAGGCTCATCAAGGTCTGCGAGCAAAAGCTTGGCGCCGTGGAAAAGCGCGTGGAAATCCTCATGGACCAGACCGACGGCGATGCGGTGCTCGCGCCTTTCGACCCCGAGAAAAAAGCGGTCGCCGGCCCGCGCGAAGACGTTAGCCTTTTTTAACCTATCGACATGCCCAAGCCGCTTCTGCCCACCATCCACTCGCCCGCCGACATCAAAGCCATCGCCGAGCAAGACCTGCCGCAACTCGCCCAGGAAGTGCGCGACGAACTCGTCCGCGTGCTTTCCGAAGAAAACCCGACCTCTGTCGGCGGTCATCTCGGGCCAAATCTCGGCGTCGTTGAACTGACCATCGCGCTGCATCGCGTCTTTGAAACGCCGAAGGACAAATTTGTCTTCGACGTCTCGCATCAGGGCTACGTCCACAAGCTTTTCACCGGCCGCCGCGAGCGTTTCGGTACCATGCGTCAGTACGAGGGACTCAACGGCTTCCTCCTCCGCAGCGAGAGCGAGCACGACTGCTATGGTGCGGGCCACGCCGGGACCGCGCTCAGCGCCGCGCTCGGCATGGCCGTGGGTCGCGACCGGCGCGGCTCGGATGAAAGCGTGGTCTGCATCGCGGGCGACGCCGCCTTTACCTGCGGCGTGAGCTACGAGGCGCTGAACAACGTCGCCGACTCGACGAAGAAGTTCATCGTCGTCCTCAACGACAACGAGTGGTCCATCGCGAAAAACGTGGGTGCCATCGCCAGTTACTTCAACAAGATCGCCACCCATCCGACCTACGCGCACCTCCATGAGAAGGCCGCGAGCTTCGTCGAAATGCTGGGCGGAAAATTTGCCAAGGAACTCGTGCACAAAGTCGAGGCGGGCGTCAAAAACGTGCTTCTCCCGAGCGTCATGTTCGAGGACCTCGGCCTCCGCTATTACGGCCCCATCGACGGGCACGACATTCCGCTGCTCATCAAAACCTTCGAGTTTCTCAAAACCCAAAACGAGCCCGTCCTCCTGCACATCCTTACGCAGAAGGGGAAAGGCTACGCGCCGGCGCTGGAGAAGCCGGACAAGTTTCACGGCCTCGGAAAATTCGAGCCCAAGACCGGCGCGACCGCCTCCACCGGCACGCCCACCTACTCCGAGCTTTTCGGCAAGACGCTCGCCAAATTCGCCGACAACAACAACAAGCTCTGCGCCATCACCGGCGCCATGCCCACCGGCACCGGCCTCGTCCATTTTGCCGCGAAACATCCCGACAAATACTACGACGTCGGCATCGCCGAGGAGCACGCCGCGCTTTTCGCCTGCGGCCTCGCTACCCAGGGCTTCAAGCCCTTCCTCGCCATCTATTCCACCTTCATGCAGCGCGCCTACGACATGATCGTTCACGACATGGCGCTGCAAAATCTCAACGTCGCGCTTTGTATGGACCGCGGTGGCCTCAGCGGCGACGACGGCCCCACCCACCACGGCCTCTTTGACATCGGCTACCTCCGCCACATCCCGAACCTCGTCCACATGCAGCCGCGGGATGAGGACGAGTTCGTGGACATGCTCTGGACCATGGTCCACTACACCGCGGGCCCGATCGCCATCCGCTATCCGCGTGGCATCGGCACCGGTGTCGTGCCCAAAGAGCAGCCGAAACTCCTGGAGATCGGCAAAGCCGAAGTCGTCAAACACGGCACCCGCGTCGCCCTTTTCGGCCTCGGTGGCATGTGCCAGATGGCCGGGGAAGCCGCCGCGCAACTCGAAGCCCAGGGCATCTCAGCCGCCGTCATCAATCCTCGCTGGATCAAGCCCCTCGACACCGGCACCCTCGAGTTTTTCGCCCGCAGCGTCGATGTCATCTGCACCCTCGAAGACCACGTCCTGCACAACGGCTTCGGCTGCGCCATCATCGAGCACCTCAACGATGCCGGTATCAAAACGCCCGTTGTTCGCGTCGGCTGGCCCGACCAGTTCATCGAGCACGGCGCTGTGGAGATCCTCCGAAAAAAGCACGGCCTCACCGCCGAAGCTGCCGTCGAAAAAGTCCTTGCCGCCCTCGCCACCGCCAAGCCCGCGAAAAGCCCGGCGAAGAGCTTCGCCTAGCACTCAGGCTTCATGCGCTGCACCGCCGGTGAAATGGAACGCGGCTCATCGACGTGAGCTTGCGCTGAAATTTTCCGGGACACCGCGCGGGGACATTTCGGTGCCATCTCCCCGATGCCCCGTGGTTTCTAAAGTAAGGAGTGGCTTCCCGCGGCGCGTCGGGTAATTCCTTGGCCCGCATCCCCGATTTTTTCATGGCCAAACCACCTACCGACCGCGCCGAGTCGCTCATTGAAGCGCTGCCTTACATCCAGAAATTCCGCGGCGAACTTTTCGTCATCAAATACGGCGGCAGCGCAATGGAGGATGAGCAAGTCATCGAGCGTTTTCTGCGCGATGTGGTTTTTCTGGAAGCGGTGGGGATCAACCCAGTGCTCATCCATGGCGGGGGCAAGGCGATCACGCAGCGCATGCGCGACGCGGGGCAAAAGGCGCGGTTTGTGAATGGGCTGCGCGTGACGGATGCGGAGGCCATCCACATCGTGGAGGAGGTGCTGGATACGGTGATCAATCCGGGGATCGTGACCCAGCTCAACGCGCTCGGTGGGCAGGCCGTGGGCATCCCCGGCAAGCAAGTGCTGGTGGGCCGTCGGCTGCCGCCGCAGACTGAGGGCAAGACCACTGCGGTGGATCTCGGCTACGTCGGCGAAGTCGTCGAAGTGCGGCTCGACGACATCCTCGCGGCCGTCGCGCGTGAGCATGTACCGGTCATTTCACCGCTGGCGAAGGATGCGGACGGCGTGGTGCTGAACATCAACGCCGACATCGCCGCCGGAACCATCGCCGGACGGCTGCAGGCGGCAAAGATGATCTACCTCTCGGATGTGCCTGGCATCATGCGCGATCCCATGGAAAAGGATTCGCTGATCCCATCGGTGAACGCGGAGAAGATCGAGCAACTCATCGAGGACGAGATCATCGTCGGCGGAATGATCCCGAAAGTGGAAAGCGCCGTGCAAGCTCTGGAGCGCGGTGTGAAAAAGATCCACTTCATCGATGGGCGCACCCCGCACGCCCTGTTGCTGGAGATATTCACGAACACCGGAATCGGCACGGAGATCATTCCATAGCGGACCCGGAAAGATGCCGCCCATGTCTGCTTTCACCCCGGCATTTTCGTCCTGCGGCGGAGGTGTGAGAAAACGGGACGTACTCGGAAAAATGCGACGGCGACGCGCGGCGGCCGCCCTGCCCATTGTCTGCTAAGTGGCTGAGTCGCTGCACATCGATCTTGATGGCGCGTGGCCGCGTGAGGCCATCGCCGGCAGGTATCACGACGCCCGCGCATGGGGACCGCGGCTCCGCTACTGCACGAGCGTGGAGGAGCTGGAGTCTTTCGCCGCCGAGATGCCCGGTGGAGGGAAGGCCTTCACGCTGTTTGGTTCGGGAGACTTTCACCATCTCACGGCATTGTGGGTTCGGCGCGTGGCGGAAAAAGTCACGGTCATTTCCTTCGATAACCATCCCGACTGGGACACGCGCCCGCCGCGCTGGGGCTGCGGCACCTGGCTGAACCGGGCGCTCGAATATCCGCATGTCGAGGCCGCGGCGATCTGGGGCTGCGGCAACTTTGAACTCAACTGGCCCGGCCATCTTTTCACCGACCGGAGGGCTCTCGACAGCGGGCGACTGCGCGTGTGGCCCTGGAGCGAGCGGCTGGCACCGTCAGGCCGGCGGCGTTTTCCCGGCATCACGCCGCTCGACTGGCGCGCGCGTTTTCAGGCCTTCGCCGCGCAACTTGTGGGCCGGCGGCTTTACGTCACCGTGGATCTCGATTGCCTCGATGCCGCCGAGGCCGCGACGAATTGGGAGTCTGGCGTATTCACCGCCGCGGACCTCGCCTGGGCGCTCCGGGAACTCCGTGCGCACGGCGAAATCATCGGAGGCGATGTCTGCGGCGCGATCTCTCGCCCGCGCTACGCCCGCTGGGGCCAGCGGCTGCTCGCGAGGTGGGATCACCCGCGCCTGAATAAGGTGCGTCCTGCCGAATCCGCCGCTCTCAACGCTCGCGCGCTCGCCGCCATCTGGCCCGCGCTGACGCGGGGTAATCTGGATGACGCTGATGCCGCCAATCGCGCCCATAGCGACAACGAATTTAAATAAACCAAACCTATCAAAATGAGTTTCCTTTCCAAGATGCTGGCAACAGCGGGCCTCGGCCTGATGAGTCTGACGAGCCAGGCCGCTCCTGATCTTAACAACCGGGCCGGGGCGATCAGCACCGTTCCCGGCGAGACAAAGCTTCAGGGCAGGCTGGATGGGGGAGGCGATGCGAATGTGACTTTCTATTATGGGCCGGTGGATGGTGGAACGACGGCCGCGTCGTGGGCTAATAAAGTGGAAGTCAAAGGGGTGAAGAGCGGCACTGACTTCGCGGTCACGGCCAGCAAGTTGATCTTCGGTCAGACTTACTACTATCGGGCATTCGCGACCAATGCGAGCGGTGAGGGTTGGGCGAAGACCAGCGTCTCCTTCACGACACTCCGGCCGAGAGTGTCGGCCGCGGGAGCGGATAAGCTGCCGGTAAAGGCGGGCTTGGTCTGCTGGTTCGATGCCGCGGTCGGGGTGACGGCGGATGACAAGGGCGCGGTAAAGTCTTGGCAGGATCTCTCGGGTAATGGCCACGACGGCACTGTCGTAGCAGGAACCCCGGTATTGGCTCGAAATCAGATCAACGCAAAACCGGCGATACAGTTTCGGACACCTTCCGGGGTCTGTGGGCTGAATCTCGAAGGTCCGCTTATCGTGCAACAGCAATATGTCGTGTTGAGATCGCCAAACGACAAATGGAACAATGATGGTTGCGTGCTAGGTCGCCGCTGGAAGCGGGCATCGAGTTATCGCTTCGGCCAGAAGTCCACGCGATTTTGGGGCGACCAATACCCGAAAGGCGTGGCCAAGGATGGCAAGAAACTATCGGAGCCGCCGTTCGACATGGCCTCGATCACGGAGTTTATGATCCTGAAGATCGACGTAAACGATGGTGATTTGAGCAAGGGCACTTATCAGATTGGAATGGCGGACGCAGCCTCGTGCGACATGGATGTGGCGGAGATCATGGGATTTCAAACTCCGCTGTCGCCGGCGGATGAGGAGTTGGTGGGCGGTTATCTGGCAGCGAAGTATGGCATCAAAACAGCCTATCCCGCAAACCCGGGCATGACTTCGGCCTGCACGCTAATCAATGGGCCGGCTACGGTTTCCGGCCCCACATCGGTGACCGTCACCGGGACGCTCGCCTCTCCCGGAGCGACTTATGATGTCCGCGTCTATTGGGGAACGACAGATGGCGGGACTGATGCAACCCTTTGGGAAAACTCGGCACCGGTGAACTCATTTACCAATGCCAACGCGACCAAGATCATTCACACGATCAACGGCCTGGAACCGAGCACGACCTACTACTTCACTTTCCGCGGAACCAATTCCGTGGATAGTCTCTGGGCTGATAAGTCGCAAAGTTTTCGAGCAGGCGGGGCTGTGGCCGTGGTGCCGACGCTGACCGTGAGAAATGGATTGGCGTGTTGGTTCGATGCGGGGGTCGGCGTCACCGCCGACGCCAAGGGAACCGTGCAGGCATGGAAAGACCAGTCAGGCAAAGATCGTCATGCGAAGACCGGCGGCGGTGTCGCTCCGATACTGGCCGCCAGTCAAATCAACTCCAAGCCCGCGCTGCAATTCCGCAAGGGATGGCTGGGGCTCGACGGCACTTTCTTCTCGAAAGAGCAGTTCCTCGTGCTGCGTTCGCCGACCGCGAAATGGAGTGGCGCGACGGGCCTGTTCGGTCGTCTCAAGGGACGCGGATCAAGCTATAACACATGGGGCAATGACAGCGGGTTCTGGACGGACGTTTCTCCGGCCGCGGTTTCCAAGAATGGCCATCCGCTGATTGTGCCGTTCGATTGTGCGCCGCTGACGAAGTTCATGATCCTGAAGATTATCGTAAACAACGCCAACGAAACCGAGGCGGCCTATGTCATCGGGAATAATGATGGGTTGACGCAAGGCGATTTCGACGTTGCGGAGATCCTTGCCTACGAGTCGATCCTTTCTCCCAGGGAAGAGGCGTTGGTGGGGGGGTATCTGGCGACCAAGTATGGAATCGAGACGACTTACCCGCCGCTACCGCCAGCCAAGGCTCCGGAACTCTCCCCCGGCGACCTGGCCGGGGTGAAGTATAGCTCCTGGAAGCATTCCGGTTCGTTATTTCTCCTGACGACGCCCGATGGTGCGAATTTGCCTGCATCCGCCTCGGAGGAGAATTTCCCTGTATTAGTGCGGCTGAACAAGGATTGGTTCCCTTTCAACGAAGCGCAGCCCAACGGCGAGGATCTCCGTTTCGCCACCAGTTTGGGGGTGCCGATGGCTTTTCAGATCGACCAATGGGATGCGGCGGGCGGAACGGCTTCCGTGTGGCTACGCGTGCCGGTGATCAAGGGGAACGCGCGGCAGGAGATCAAGGTGTATTGGGGTAATGCCGCCGCAAAGAGTGAGTCGAGCGGTCCGGCGGTCTTCAATAAGTCCAACGGATACCTAAGCGTGTGGCACATGAATGAACCGGTGCGTGACGACGCCGGGACGGTTGAATCGAGGGATCTGGGCAGCACTCCTTCTGCCGGAATCGTTGGTTCTTCGCGGCACTTCGGGGGGGGCAAGGGGATTTACTGTGGCGACAAGATCACGAGATATCCGTTTGCGTCGAGTCCGCACACTACCGAGGCTTGGGTTAAGGCAGAGAAGATGAATGTGACTCTCGTGGAGTGGGGCAAGGGTGGTGGTGCGACCTTGAAACTTATCAGTTCGCCCGCCCGAGCGGCGATCACCAATGGGAAGGGCGCGGCCCAAGGCACGACCGTGTTGCCGAAATCAGAGTGGTTGCAGGTCGTTTACACCTACGACGGTCAGCATGACCGAATTTACGTGAATGGCCGGCCCGACATGCCCGCTCCTACGTCATCCACAATCGAGGCGCTGATGCCGGTGCGGATGCAGATTGGCAATGGCTTGCTCGGCGACTTGGACGAAGTGCGCGTCTCAAACGAGGCTCGCTCTGCCGACTGGGTGAAACTGCAATACGAAAACCAGAACCCCCTGCAATCACTCGTCGGGCCATTGGTGCAGTCCGGTAATACTCTCGCGGCTTCGGATGCGAAAGTTCTGGTGCCGGAGGGCAGGCAGGCCACGGTGACGGTCAAAGCCGGGGGCGCGCAGAAAATCTCTTGGATTGTTAAGAAGGGGGAGTCCGAGACAGTGGTAGCCGTGGACCGTTTTAGCTACACAATCGGGAAACGTGTGGCTGGCGAGGAGTCGTTCACCCTTCGCGCCAAAGCGGTCTATGCCGACGGCACCAAGACCCTGGACATTCCCGTGACCATCCAGGAGGAAATTCCCGAACCGGCTTTTTCCCTGAAAGCACCCGCCTCGTGGAATGGACGCGAGACCATTGAGGTGGTGCCTGCGATTACCAATCTCCCGGCAATGCAGGCCAAGGGTGCGGGCGAGTTGAAGTATGAGTGGACGATTCCGCCACTGGTCGAGTTTAAGGAGATCCAGCCCGGAAAGTTGATCCTCAAGCGTGCGCGCAACAGCGGCGAGTTGGTCATCACCGCAGCGGTGAGCAACGGGTGCAAGCCGACCACGCAGGAGATCAAGATCGCCGTGCAAGAGCCCGCGAAAGACGCATGGGTGCAGCGTACGCCCGACAAGGACGAGAAGCCGGTGGACGGTCAATTCTTTGCCCGCGATGACACCAATGAAGGCACGCTCTTCTACAATGGAACCCTCGACAAGCCTGCGGACTCGGTCTTTCTGAAGCTCTACGCTGACGATAAGCTCGTCAAAACCGAGACCCAGAAGCCCGCGGCGGGCAATGCCTATGCGCTTACCGCCAAGCTCAAAGCGGGCCTGATCAAATATAAGATCGAGTTCGGCACCAAAATGGGTGGCACCGAGGCCGTGATGCAGACCGTGACCAACCTTGTTTGCGGCGATGCTTACCTGATCGAAGGTCAATCCAACGCTCTGGCGACGGATACGGGCGAGAAGTCACCGCCCTACACGAGTGAATGGATTCGCAGCTATGGTCGTGCGCCGGGTAATATCACCGACAAACCGGGTAACCTCTGGTGTTATCCAGTCTGGAAAGCATCGAGTGGAGAAAAGGCCGAGCTGGGTTGGTGGGGCATGGAACTCGCCAAGAGGCTGCTCGAAAGCCAGAAGATGCCCATTTTCATCATCAACGGAGCCGTCGGCGGCACGCGGATTGACCAGCACCAGCGCAACGACGACGATCCCACTGATCTAAAATCCATTTACGGACGGATGCTCTGGCGCGTGCAACAGGCAAAGATGGCGCACGGAATCCGCGGCGTCCTTTGGCATCAGGGCGAAGCCGATCAGGGACTCGACGGTCCCGACGGCGGTTATGGGTCGGAGTTCTATCAGCAGTATTTTCTCAACATGTCCGCGGACTGGAAGCACGACTTCCCAAATCTCCGGCACTACTACCTTTTCCAAATCTGGCCCAATGCCTGCGGACAGGGCAGCGGCCATGGCGACATGCTGCGCGAGGTGCAACGCAATTTGCCGCGCCTTTACTCAAACATGGACATCGTGCCGACGCTTGACATCAAGCCTCCTGGCAGTTGCCATTACCCGCTCATCGGCTGGACGGAATTCGCGAAGCTCATGCAGCCCCTGATCGAACGAGATTTTTACGGCAGAAAACCTACGGCTTCCATCACCGCGCCCAATCTTCAACGCGCCACCTTCACCAGCCCAGCGAAAGACGCCATCGCATTGGAATTCGATCAGCCGATCGTCTGGGCGGAAACCCTCGCCAGCCAGTTCTACCTCGACGGCGAGAAGGACAAAGTCGCTTCAGGCACCCTGAGCGGAAACGTCCTCACGCTGAAACTCAAGGAATCCAGCACGGCGACAAAGATCTCCTATCTCAAGGAGATGAACTGGAGTCAGGACAAATTGATCATTGGGGCGAACGGCATCGCCGCTCTCACTTTCTGTGACGTTCCTATTGCTGGTGAGAAAACGAATCATTGATTACTCCACACCATCATGATCCGCTTCGCCAAGACTCTCTTATTCGCCGCCCTCGCGTTACCCGCCATCGCTTTCGGTCAGGCGGCCGCCGATCCCGATGGCATCTTGCGCCAGCCCATTCCCGATAAGCTGGTTGTCCTCACCTTTGACGATGCCCCGGCCAGCCACGCCACGGTGGTTGCGCCGATTTTGAAGGATCTGGGTTTCGGGGGGACGATGTATGTCTGTGACTTCGACTCCTTCCGCACGAGGAAGGATTGGTATCTGACTTACCGGCAGATGCAGACCATGGCGAAGGATGGATTCGAGATTGGCAACCACACGGTGGGTCACGGCGGCGGATTGTCGAACTTTCTCGCGATGGAGGACGCGCTGCTGGCGCATGGCTGCCCGAAGCCGACGACGGTGTGCTGGCCGGTGTACGCGGCGGCTCCCACCATCTATCCCGACCTCGCGGCGAATGGCTATACCTTTGGCCGCGGTGGCTACGAGCGGCCATATCGCCCGACAGTGGATAACCCATTCGATGTGCCCTCTTTCACCATCAAGGACAGTGTGAACGTGGAGGCTTTCATCAAACAGGCGCAGCAGGCCTGCCAGGGCCGCATCGTGGTGTATTGCTTTCATGGCGTGCCGGATATGGAGCATGCGGGCGTGAGCCTGGAACCGGCGACCTTTAAGGTGATGATGCAGTATCTGAAGGATAACAACTACCGCTGCATCGCCATGCGCGACCTCGCGAAGTATATCGACCCGGCCAAAGCCGCGAAGCTGGCGCAGACCCGGGGTAACGTCAGAGTGGAAGCACCTTTCGAGACGATCAAGGACGACAAACCATACGTCGCCGGTCCGATCACCAAGCCCAAGCCGGCGCCGGTGGCTAAAGCCGTGAGCAGCCCGGCCAAGAATCTTTCTTCCTTCGAGGTGCCGGGTGCGACTTCGGTGGACATCGCCGGGATGACGATCGGGGTGTATGTGCCGGCGGCTGCCGACGTGAAGGCATTGGCCCCCACGTTTAAGCTCCCGCCGTTGGCCACGGCGGTCCCGCCATCCGGGACGAGCCGGGATTTTACCAAGCCGCAGACGTATACAGTGGCAGCGCAGGATGGGTCCACGCGGGTATTCACGGTCTCGGTGATAAAGGGCGGCGAGCCCAGCTTGTTCACCTGGGGCAATCCTGCGGCGGGGAACTGGAGCGATGCCGCGAAGTGGGCGGGCGGCGCGGCCCCGGGAGGAAAGGGGGACACCGTGCTGAGTTTCGACAGGATGGCGAAAATCTCCGTCACCAACGACCTCCGGGGGGACTTCCCAATTTGCCGGGTCGCGTTCGGAGATGGCGGCGAGACCCTGTTACTTTCCGGGAAAAGCATAGCCTTCACGAAAAACAGCGTGAGTGGTTTTCCGCCCGTGATTACGGTGGGAAAAGATCGGCGACGGGCGACTTTCGAGATGCCCGTGACACTCGCGAGCGATCTGCATGTGCAGACCTTCAGCGGCAGCGCCCCGAATAGCTTCATTACATTCAAGGGCGTGGTGTCGGGAGCGGGTGCCGTGGTGCTCGACAGCTACGGCGAACCGGAGACCGCGCGCATTAACAGCCACGATGGCAATTATGGCATCGTGCAATTTGAGAACACCAATACCTATGGCGGCGGAACCGTGGCCAATGGCGGGAAGATCCTCGTGATGAAGCCCGACGGCCTCGGCACTGGGCCGGTGACGCTCAATGATTTCGCCACGCTGGGCGCGCACGCCCGCATCGGGAATCCCGTGGTCATCAATCAAGGCCGGCTTTTCGATAGCATCTGCGAGGGACCGGTGACACTGAACGCCGTCGCGGACTTTTACGGCGACTGCCACATCCACGGCGCGATGAACGGCCCCGGAGGATTCACCATGCTGGGGAAAATGGGGACCTACCTCAGCATCATCCACGGCGGGACCGCCACGCTGCACGGGAAGTGTAACTACACTGGACCAACAACGGTGTTGCGCGGAACCCTCCTCATTAAAAGGGCTGCCGGCCTTTACGGGGCAGACACCATGAAGTGGACGGCGAAAAACATTACGGTGCATCCGACCGCGACGCTGCGCCTTAACGCCGGGGGCAGGGAGGAGTTCACCGGCGCGCAAATTGGTACGCTCTTGAAAAACCTGACCACCGGCAACGAGAACAATGGCCTGCTGGGCGGTGCGTGGGTCTGCCTCGACACCGCGAACGCCACCGAACCGGTGGTGATCCCCGCGGCCTTTACCGACTCCACCGGCACCACTGGCGGCGCGATTACTTTCAAGAAAAGCGGCCCCGGCACGGTGCAACTCACCGGTATGAATTCCTACTCGGGGAGGACCTATGTGGAGGGCGGCGCGCTGAGCATCGCCTCATGGAATAGCGTGCAAGGCCGTAAGCCGGGCAGCAGCCTGGGCGCACCGGCTACGCTGGAGGATGCGATGATCGATCTGAGCGGCGATGCCACTTTCATTTACACCGGCAATGGCGAGACGACCGACCGCATCCTCGATCTCAACGGACAGAAACAAACGCTAACGCTCGACCAATCCGGGAGCGGGCCGCTGAAGTTCACCAGCCCTTTCGACATATCCGGCCACGGCTTCAGCAAAACCATCGTCCTGCAAGGTGCGGGCGCGGGTGAACTGGCCGCAGGCCTTACCGATCCGCATGATCGCAAGAAAGAGGCTGCTCTGGCAGTGACTAAGACCGGTGCCGGCGTGTGGACCCTCTCCGGCACGAATACTTACTCCGGCCCCACCACGGTTTCTCAGGGCACCTTGGTTCTGGGCAGCGCCGGAAGCCTGGGCGCCCGGAGCGCGTTATCCGTCGCGGCTGGAGCCATGCTGGACCTGAACTTCAAAGGCGAGATGCGGGTGGCTAGGCTCACGCTCGACGGCCAGGCGCAGCCCCCCGGCATTTACGGAGCGGCAAATGCCGCGAAGTTCATCAAAGGCACCGGCAGCCTGAAATGCGAATGAGGACTGGCGGCAATTTCTATTGCCATGACTGGCTGCGGAGTGTTTGAACCACCGCCTTTATCAAGCAGCACGATCATCCCTCTCTATCCTATGTTAAACCGGCGAAATCTGATCAAAGGTAGCCTGCTCGCGGCGGGTGGTGCCGCTCTCCCCTCCCCGGGACAGGCGCGGGAGTCGCGCACCAATCCCTCGGGGGTGGGCGGTTACGATTACCGCCTGCCGGCCTTCAAGCCGGGAAGCCGGCTGATCTTTCAGGGAGACTCCATCACCGATATGAACTGGGGGCGTAATGAAGGTGATCGCAACCACTACCTCGGGCATAGCTACGTGTATCTCATCGCCGCCCGCTTGGGTGTGGACCTGGCCGCGGCGAAGCTGGAATTCTTTAATCGCGGCATGAGCGGGCATGGGGTACGGGAGTTAAAGGCGCGCTGGCAGAAGGACGCCGTGGACATGAAGCCCGATCTACTCAGCATCCTCATTGGCATCAATGACACCACCAGCGGACCCAGCATGAAATTACCGGCGACCGAATGGGAAACCCATTACCGCTTCCTGCTCGACGCCAGCCGCAAGGCCAACCCCGAGCTGCGTCTGGTTCTGCTCGATCCTTTCGTCCTGCCCACGGGACCTTTGAAAGATCCCACGCAAATGGCGGCGCGCCGCGCTCAGGTGGACCAGCTCAATGCCATCGTGGCCCGGCTGGCAAAGGACTACGACGCTGTGCATGTGAAGACGCAGGAGATTTACGATGCCGCCGCCAAGGTTGCCGAGCCGGCGAACTGGATGTGGGATGGCATCCACCCATTGCCCCAGGGCCATGAGCTGATGGCGCGGAATTGGTTGGAGCAAGTCAGCGCCCGCTGGAGCTGAGCCCACGGACCATGAAAACAGTGCCTCTTAAAATCGCGGTGTAGTTATTGGCGGTGATGTTTGTTGGCTCGCGGCCAGCCACCGCCGGGGACACCGGCGCGACTCTCACGATCACCGCGCCTCTTTCCCGCCAAGTCGTGCAGCGTGATGACCAGAATAGCGCCGACCTACCCATTCGCGGCAGCGTGACCGACGCGGTGGATGTTATCGAGGCCAAGGCGGACCTGGCCGAGGGCGGGACCAGCGGCAAAGCCACGCCTTGGACCGTTCTGGGCAGGGACGTGGCGGCCGGGAGCGCTTTCACCGGCAGGCTCCATCTGGCGGCTGGCGGTTGGTATAGGATCACAGTGCGGGCCAGCCAGGGAGGGCGCGTTGTGGGCGAGGCCGCGGTGGACAAAGCCGGCGTCGGCGAAGTCTTCATCACCGCAGGCCAGTCGAACTCCGCGAACTTCGGCTCCTCCAAACAGGCCGCGAAGGATGATCGCGTCGTGTATTTCAACGGCCAGTCGTTCGTGATGAGCCGCACTCCACAGAACTGTGGCTGAAGTGTCTCAAGCCCAGTGAGCGGATTTTCTGCTGGGGCAGCGGTGGGCCAAAACAATGGTGCAGATCATGTCGGGCAAGCCGCCGCATGTGGTTGCGGATTGTTACGGGGCGGCGTCGGTGAAAGGGAAGAGTCCGTTTGCCATGAATGAGTGGCTGCATGTTTTCCACACCTATGCAAAGGGTGAGTCGCGAGTGTATGTGAACGGGCGGCTCGATGGCGTGGTGTTATCCAAGGACGCGGCGTTTGCGCTCAAGAGTCCGGTGCAAATGTATATGGGTGGCTGGCGGTCCTATGGGTTTCGCGGCGACATGGATGAGGCACGGGTCTCGAAGGTCGCGCGGTCGGCGGACTGGGTGAGGTTGCCGTTTGAAAATCAGAGGCCTGTCCAGACGGTGGTGGGGCCGCTGGTGCAGGCGGGTGCGGAGTTGGCGTTGTCGGAGAAGGCGATCACCCTGCCGGAACGCAAGACCACCGGACTGACGGCGAAGGCGGGTGGCGCGCGGAAGATATACTGGACGATCAAGAAAGGCGGGGAGGAGACGGTGGTGGCGAACGATGTCTTTCATTTTGCGATGGATGCCGGACGGGTGACGGGCGACGAGCAGCGGACGGTGCAGTTCAAAGCGGTCTATGCCGATGGCGTGAAGACCCTGGAGGTTCCGGTCACGATTCGCGAAGATGTGCCCGATCCGCTTTACACGCTACAAGCACCAGCGCAGTGGGATGGACGCAAAACCATCGAAGTGGTGCCGCAGGTGACCAATCTCGCGGCGATGCAGGGAAAGGGTGCGGGTGAGGTGAAATATCAATGGAAGGTATCGGGCATGGCTGTGGTGAAGGAGATCGGGTCGGGGAAATTGATTCTGAAGCACGGGCAAAATAGCGGAAGGCTGACGGTGACGGTGTCGGGGAGCAACGGCGGCAAGAAAGTCGCGCAGTCGGTGGAGATCGTGGTGAAGGAGCCTGCGCACGACACCTGGGTGCAGCGAACTCCGGACCGGGAGGAAAAGCCGGTGGACCATCAGTTTTACGCCCGCGACGATACGAATGAAGGCACGCTTTATTACAACGGAACCCAGACGGAACCAGCAGAGTCGATTTTCCTCAAGCTGTATGCCGATGACAAGCTCATCAAAACCGAGACCCAGAAACCCAAGCCGGATAAGACGTATGCGTTCGCAGTCAGGCTCAAGCCGGGACTTATTCACTACAAAATCGAGTTTGGCACCAAGACCGGTAATGCCGAGGTGGTAGTGAAGACGGTGGATGATTTGGTGTGCGGTGATGCCTACATCGTCGAGGGCCGGTCGAATGCGGTGGCCTACAACTACGGGAATGACACCAAGCACCCGGAGTTTACCAAATACACGAGCACTTGGATTCGCAGCTTTGGCGGTAACGGTGAGGCGGAGAATCCTCTCGGAGGCAGGTGGGGGAATGGGGTCATTGAAAGGTTGACGCCGACTTCGCCCGACCGGGTTCATTTCGTGGGTGCCTGGTGCATGGCCATGGCCAAAAAGCTGGTGGATGAGCAGAAGATGCCGATTTGTATCTTCAACGGAGCAGTCGGTGGCACGCGGATCGACCAGCACATGCCCGATCCGGCGGACCGATCGAACACCGCGGACAAGGCCCACTCCATCTACCGGAATCTGCTACAGCGGGTTGTGGCGGCGAAGATGACCCATGGCATTCGCGGAGTGCTCTGGCATCAAGGTGAGGCCGCGTCAAGGCTATGACGGACCGGACAACTGTTATGGGTGTGAGACTTACCAGCAATACTGGATCGATCTGACGGCGGCTTGGAAACAGGACTTCCCGAACCTTCAGCACTACTACCTTTTCCAAATCTGGCCCAATGCCTGCAGCCAGGGGGAACCAGAAACAGCGATAAACTGCGCGACGTGCAGCGGCAATTGTCGCGTCTCTACTCCAACCTAAGTGTCCTGCCTACCCTCCACCTCCCCAGTGGAGGCTGTCATTCCGTCCAGATGGACTACGAGAAGATGGCAATGCGCTGGCACCTCTGGTGCAGCGTGATGATCACGGCCGCAAGTCCGCCCAGCCCGTCTCGGCTCCCGATGTGCAGCGGGTCGGCTATACCAGTGCCGCGCGGGATGAGATCGCCTTGGAATTCGACCAACCGGTGGAGTGGGCCGACGCGCTGGCCGCGCAGTTTTACCTCGATGCCGTAGCCGGCAAAGTCACTTCCGGAGTGGCGAATGGGAACGTGATCACGCTCAAGCTGGCAGCGCCAACCGATGCCAAGACGCTGACTTATGTCGTGGACAAAACTTGGGATCACAAGACCGTCCTTTTTGGCAAGAACGGCATCGCCGCGTTGACGTTCTGGGAAGTGCCGATTCTCGAAGCCAGGAAGTAAGCGGCGCGGCGGTCGCGCGCCCGGAACGACTGTTAGCGCGTTGCTACGGGCAGGTCGGCGTAAACGATCTCGGAACCGAAGATGCTCTTGGCTGCGGCCAGCACTTTGCCATCGCGCGCGATGACCTCGCTAAAGCCGAAGCCGCGCCATTTCTGCGCCGCGTCCACGCTCCAGTTGGCGGCGATGACGTGGTGGTGGAAGTCGTGCCGCACCTGTCCGGGGAGGCCGTGGTAAAACCACTCCGCCGGGTAATCCGCATCGGCCCACGCCACCGAGTAGAGCAGTGTCCAGAGATGGCGGTCGGCATAGGTGCGCACGATGTGGTGGATGTCGAAACACACCGCCAGACCCACGCGCCCATATTCCGTGTCAAAGGTCTGCAACCCGTGGTCGCCGGGCGTGGCCCAGGATTTCTCGGCATGCGGCCAGGGCTCGATTTTGCGGTAGTGGGCAACGAGTTCGCCGCGTGGGCTGGCGAGGCAGACGGTATTGAAGTAACGCGGGCGGCCAGCGTCGGCGGCGGTGTCCACTTCGATAAAAGGGATGGTGAGATAGATGCCGAACTGCCGGGCGAGCCGGCAGAAATGGCGCGTCGCCGGGCCCGGCACCGGCTGCGCCACGCGGGCCGGGGTGCGGCCGGTGTATTCCTTTTCGATGGGCCGGCCGGGCAGATGCCAGTTCGTCTTTCCGTCCTGCGAAACGTAGCCGGTGAGGCAGACCTCAGGCAGGACCACGATTTTGGCTCCATGCCGGGCCGCCTCGCGCACCAGCCCGGTGACTTTGCGGGAATTGGCGGCCACTTGGCCGAAATCCGCCGAACACTGCACTGCCGCTACTTTCACGGTGTGGGTAGTTCGGGGTTGCGGTGTGCCCATTCCCTCCGCCAGCCGGGGCGCAGCACCGGCCAGTGCGAACACCGCGACCCAACGGCAAGACGGAAGCCAGCGAAAAAATGCAGGTCGGTGGCGGCCTCTGGTGGCGTTCATGGCGGGACCCTGTGGTGTGGCGGAGAGATGTCAATCGCGCTTCTTTCCATGAGCGCGAGGTTGTTTGGGGAAAAGGGCTGAAACAACGCGACTATTGGTGGCTCTGAGTGTATGAGATCCTGCCCACTCGCAGCTGTCCAGAGCGGCTGGGCCCGCTGTTCCGTTCACAAAATAACCCGTCCACACCATGAAAAACACCGCAACTGCCTGCATCAACGCTCCCGCAATCGTGGAGCCCGTCGCCACGTCCACATTGATCTCTCGGGCCGTCGCCCGAGTGCGGAGTCGCAAGCTGGATTTCCGACTGCCGGGCACCGGCGCTGCGCTTGGTCTGTTGCTCGCCGTCGGATTGGCACCGAGCGCGCAGGCGGGCGTTTTCACTTTCACCCTCGGTCCCGCCGGCGTGGGCAGCCAATATGCACAAGGTGATCCCCATACTGTATTGGCTCTCGGGGCTTTGCCCGTTGGTTCCATTCTGCAAAAGGTTACCGCGAATTTCACCCTCCAGAGCACCGATAATGACAATTACGCCGCGGAGATGGCCTTGGTGGTCGATCCGACGGCTGCGGGTGGTGGAGACGGGCTGTTATCCTTCGGTCCGGACTATCTCGGCCAAGGCTTTATGGTTCCAGGCTTGGTGGGAGTCGAGCACCCCAATTGGGCCAACGGCTACTCCGGTCCGGTGTCGAAGGTGAAAGATACCAAATACTTCGGGGTGGATTGGTTTAACTCCGTGGACCTAAACGCAGCTGGAGTGTTCCTGGTGAACGCCTACCCAGGCTCCGGGGTGGGTGGCTTTTGGTCGGGGACGATCACCCTCACCTATGGCGCGCCGGCCCCGACTTTGACTTGGACCGGCAGTGATGGCACCGCTCCGATGCAATGGAGTACTGCGACGGGAGTCATTAACTGGACAAACACCGCTCCGGCCAGTGTCGCCTATACGGACGGGGATAAGGTGGTCTTTGATGACACCGTAGGAGCCGGTTCGAGGACGGTGGATATTTCCGTGGCGGACGTCTCACCGGGATCTGTGACGGTTAATAACACCGGGGCCAACACCTATACTTTCACCGGAACCAAAGCCATCACCGGCTCTGGTGGGCTGACGAAAGAAGGCAACGGAATGCTGGTCATCGAGAACGCGAACACGTACGACGGTTTGACTCAGATTTCGGCGGGGACTGTGCAGTTGGGCAACGCCAACGCGCTGCCCCACGGAGCCGACACGGACAACGTGATCCTGAACGGGACGCTGGACCTGAACGGCAATAGCGCGACGCTCAACGGACTCATCGGGACGGGTACGGTGACGAGCAGTGTGGCTGGCAATGTCACCCTCACGCTGGGTGATGCTGACGCGTCCGGCACTTTCACCGGGAAGATTCAGGACGGCCTCGGGGTGGTCGGGTTTACGAAGACCGGCGGGGAGGCGATCTCGCTCAGTGGAACGCTGACCAGTGGCACAAGTTACAATGGCACTAACTACGCGGGTAATAGCTACACGGGTAAGACGGTTGTCCTAGGCGGGACTTTGGATCTCACGGCTCCCCTCAAAGACGCCGGCGTCGCCAGCGTTCTGGGCGCTCCCGTCGGAGCTGACGCCACGATTGATTTGTATAACGGTGTTACTTTTAGCAGTAATCAAGGCGTGGGCGGGCCTTTTAACCAAAAGGGCTGGAGCACCAATCGTCCGTTGAACCTCGCGCAAAATGGCGCGGGAACAGTGTCGATCAAAATCAATGGCAACGACACGGACGTCGTGCTCGGCGCGGTAACCGCCACCGGGACGGGTGCGAAGACGCTCGCGGTTTTTGCCGGTTCAAACGGCAACGGGGACCGTGAGTCGGTGACCTTCAATGGCGAGATCTCGGATGCCACAGGAAGCCCGCTCTCGCTGGAGGTCAATTTTCGGACGCAGACGGATTCGCAAAGTTATGTGAATCTTAGTGGAGTCAGCACCTTCACGGGGCCGCTGACCTTGTCGAGCGCCTCGGCTGGGTCCAGCGCTTATTTGACGCTCGGCGGCGTCCGTACGCGGGGTAGCGAGACTACCGGATCGGGGCAATTGGGCGGCGGGAATTACGCCGGGGCGATCTCCCTCGGCGGCAGCACGATTCTTTACCACAACAGTACCGCGAGCCAGACCTTCTCGGGAGTGATTTCCGGCGCGGGAACCCTGACCCAGCACGGCACGGGCGTCCTTACGCTCTCCGGCACGAATACCCACACGGGACCGCTGAGTGTCGAGGTGGGCACGCTGGTTGCAGCGAGCGCCGGGGCGCTTGGCACCACCGGCACCGCGACCGTCGTGACAAGCGGGGCCACGCTCGATGTGCAGGCGAATATTGGCAATGAACCCGTGAGCATTGCGGGTAACGGCGTGGGCGGACAGGGAGCCTTGGTGGCTAGTTCTGGCACCGGAACGCTCGGCGGACGGATCACGCTCACCGCAGATGCCAGAATCGGCGGCGCGGGCACCTTGGAGGTCAACGGCATCGTCACGGCGAATACTTTCGCACTCACCAAAGTGGGTGCCGGAACGACGAATCTGAACGCCACCAGCACCCTCGGAACCGTGCGCAGCCTCACGTCCGCCGCCGGCATGACCAACGTGGACAGCGCTCTCGGCACTGGCGCGGGGATCGGCAACACTGCGGTGAGTGTGACCGGAGGCAGCACCGTAAGGTTTGGCACCGTGAGCCAGACGCTCAGTTCACTGACGATCGGCGCGGGCTCGACGGTGATCTTTACCAGCGGCTCGGCCAGTGGTGGCGGCGGTGGCGGTGGCGGCGGAAATGAGAGCTTTGGAGGTGCGGGTAAAGCGACGCCTTTCGCCGCGGCTGTGCCGGAGCCCGGCTCGCTCGGTTTGCTGCTGGTCGGCGCGCTCGGTCTGCTGCAGCGGCGGCGCGAGGTGTGACGGTCCGCGCGGACCTTCGTCGGATTTACAGCGCGAGTGCTTCCCGATAGATCGCTTCGAGGGCGCGGGCTTGTGCCCGCAAGTCGAATTCGGTGGCGACACGGTGGGAGGCGGCGGCGCTCATGGTGCCATAAAGGGCGGGGTCGCGGGCGAGGGTACGGAGGGATTGTGCGAGGGCCCGGGCATCGCGCTCGGGCGTGAGAAGTCCGCTGATGCCGTGCTCGACGGCTTCGGGAATACCGCCGTGGCGGGTGGCCACGACGGGCAGGCCGCTGGACATGGCTTCAAGCATGGCGTTGGGCACGCCTTCCTGATTGCCGTCGGGGCCGAGTTCGCTGGGGTGGAGGAAAAGGTGCGCGCTGGCGTAAAGGGCGCGCAGCTTTTCCTGCGGGAGAAAGCCGGAAAAGGTGACGTGTTCAGCGAGACCGAGGGATTCGGCGAGCGTGCGGAGGCTGGGCAGTTGCGGGCCATCGCCGGCGATGGTGAAAGTGGCGCGCGGAAATTCGGCGACGAAATCCGCGAACGCGCGCAGGCTGGTGACTAGCCCTTTTTTCTCGATGAGTCGGCAAGCCTGAACGCAGTGCCACGCGCCTTCGGCAGGCGCGGTGCGCTGGACGAAGGGGATTTCGTCGAGCGGGACGCCGGTGCGGTGGAGGCGGATTTTTTCGCGCGGTGCGCCAATGGCGATGAGCCGCTCAGCGAGGGAAGCGGAGCGGACCAGCAGCAGCGTGGCGCGCTCCAGCATGCGGCGGGTGCGGGTGAGGTGGGCAGGTTTATGGAGGTCGATCTGGGCGTCCGCGCCGTGAAAGCTGACGACGACGGGGAGTGGGCAGATTTCCAGCAGCGGGAGGAGATGCACGCCGATGTGGCCGAAATAGACATGCAGCAGCCGCGCACCGCTTTGCTCCAGGGCGGTGAGGATGCGCCTCGCCTCGGAGCGGTAGATGGTGATGGGCCGGTTGAGGAGTTGCTTCTGCACGAGTCGCCGGAGTTGGTGGGTGCGGGGTTTGGGGAGGACGACGATTTCACCAAACGGAAACTCCGCAGCGTGCTCGCGCTTTTGGCAGAAGACGACGGGGCGAAAGGCGCGCAGGGCCGTGATTTGCCGGTAGAGGTGCAGCATCTCGGGCTTAAGGAAGGTGACGACGTATTGCGCGGCGACGGGCGCGGTGGTTGGAGCGGAGCTTGTCACGGGTGCGCGGGCAACTATGTTCGCAGCGAGATGCGGAGAGAAGTCGAAATCGTCAACCAGTTGGGATTGCACGCGCGGCCCGCGGCGGAGTTTGTGCGCGCGGTGCAGGAGTTTTCGGCGGCGGTGACGATCCAGAAGGGCGACGCGATTTTCAGCGGCGGGAGCATCATGGAAGTGCTGAGTGCGAATCTCGACTGCGGCTCGCGGATCACGCTGGAGGCGATCGGACACGACGCGGAGCCGGCGCTCGCCCGGTTGAGCGAACTGCTGTTCGAGTTTCGGCGGCAGGAGGAAGAGGGGCGGATGTGAATTTCGTCTGTCGTTGCGGGGGCAGTCTCCGCTAGCGTCCCGAGGCGTATGGACTATCTCGAAAAAGCCCGCCGCGTCATTGGCCTGGAAATAGCCGAGGTGCAGCGGCTGATGGTGCGGATTGACGACACCTTTATCCAAGCCGTGGAGACTCTCCGGCATTGCGTGGAAAACCGCGGCAAAATCGTGGTAGTGGGCGTGGGAAAGTCCGGCCACGTGGGCGACAAGATCGCCGCCACGCTCACCAGCACGGGTGCGCCTGCGGTGGTACTGAATTCGCTTAACGCGCTGCACGGGGATCTCGGCGTGGTCGCGGATGGCGACGTGGTGCTGGCGCTGAGCTACAGCGGCGAGACTGAGGAACTCATCAATATCCTCCCCGCGCTCCAGCGTTTCGCCGTGCGCATCGTGGCGATGACGGGCCACCCCAATTCCTTTCTCGCCCAAAACTGCCATGTGCATCTCGACGTGAGCGTGGTGCAGGAGGCGTGTCCGCTGAACCTCGCGCCGACGGCCAGCACGACGGTGATGCTGGTACTCGGCGATGCGCTGGCGATGGTGTTGCTTGAGGCACGCGGTTTCAAAAAGGAGGACTTCGCCCGGTTTCATCCCGGCGGACGACTCGGTCGCACACTGCTGCTAAAGGTTCACCAGATCATGCGAGGAGCGGATCAGATGGCCGTGGTCCCGCCGACCACAGTTGTGCGCGAGGTCCTGCACGCCATGGCGAAAGCGCGTGCCGGGGCCGCCGAGGTTGTGGACTCCTGTGGTCGGCTGCTTGGTATTTTCACCCACGGCGATTTCGGCCGCCACTTCCAGACGCATCCCAGTCTTTTGGAAAGAGAGGTCGGCGATTTCATGACGAGGAATCCCATTACCATCCGCGGCGATCACCTCGCCGCCGAAGTCCTGCACATTTTGGAATCCCACCGCATTGATGATCTCGTCGTGGTGGACGAAGCCAATGTCCCTGTCGGCGTCGTGGACTCGCAGGACCTCGCGCGGTTCAGGCTGGTGTAGGGGTGCGCCTCCGGCGGAATGCACGCCCGCTCGGAGCGGGGAGCGGGAGATTACGCCTTCGCGGCGGCGGCGAGCGGGCGGACGAAAGCGGCGAGCTTTTCCACGAGCGCCGGATCGTGGCCAAATTCGGCGATCTGTTTCACGATGGCGCTGCCGACGACCACGGCGTCGGCGTGCTGCGTGACCTGACGCACATGCTCCGGCGTGGAAATGCCAAAGCCGACGGCGATGGGCAGCGCGGTGGTGGCGCGAATTTCTGCGACCCGCTCGCCGAGCGAGGTGGCGATCTCCGCCTGTTCGCCGGTTACGCCTTCGCGCGAGACGTAATAGACGAAGCCGCTCGCGCCGGCGGTGAGTTGGGCGATGCGCGCGGGCGGGGTGGTCGGTGCGATGAGCCGGATGCGCTTGAGCCCGGTCTGCTGCATCAACTCCGCGTTTTGCGCGTCCTCGTCGGGCGGCAGATCGAGGATGAGCAGGCCGTCCACGCCCGCCGCCTCGGCGGCGCGATGAAACTCCGCGAAACCAAAGCGGTAAATCGGGTTCATGTAGGTGTAGAGCACGATGGGAAGTTGCGATTGCGCGCGGATGGCGCGGACGCAGTCGAGCACGCCCTGGGCGGTGGTGCCGGAGGCGAGCGCGCGGGTGGCGGCGAGTTGGTTGACCACGCCATCGGCCAGAGGATCGGAGAAGGGGACGCCGAGTTCGAGGATGTCCACGCCGGCCTCTTCGAAAGCCCACGCCAGCTCGCGCGTGGCGTCGAGGTGAGGATCGCCCGCAGCGATGTAGGCGATGAGCGCGGCTTTTCCAGCCGCGCGGAGGTCGGCGAATTTTTGGTCGATACGGTTGGGCATGGGAGGGCGGAGATTGAATGACGGATGACGAATGGGGAATGACGAAAAAATGACTGTGGCAAAGCCGCGTGGCTCGAACGCATTTGCGCCGCGCCATCGTTTCGCCATTCCTGAATCACCGACTTCTGCTAACGCTCTCTTCCTTATGTCCACCGCCGTGCAGAAACCGCCCACGCTGAAAATCCACGAGATCTACGAGTCGGTGCAGGGCGAAAGTTCGTGGGCGGGCTGGCGCTGCGTGTTCGTCCGGCTCACGGCGTGCGACTTGCGCTGCACCTATTGCGACACTGAGTACGCCTTTTACGAAGGAAAGAAGCGCGCGGTCAGTGAGGTGCTGGCGGAGGTGCTGGCGCTCGGCTGCCCGCTCGTCGAGATCACGGGTGGTGAGCCCTTGCTGCAAAAAAACGTGCTGCCGCTGATGACCGCGCTGTGCGACGCCGGGCGCACGGTTTTGATCGAGACGAGCGGTGCGCACGACATCGCGCCGATCGACGGGCGGGTGCATCGCATCATGGATTTAAAAACGCCCGACAGCGGCGAGTGTGCGCGCAATTTGTGGTCGAATATCCCACTGCTGACGCCGCGCGATGAGGTGAAATTCGTCATCGGCTCGCGTGGGGATTACGAGTGGTCGCGCGAGCAAGTCCGCACTCACGCATTGGATACGCGTTGCGGTGGCGTGTTGTTTTCGCCCGTCTTTGGGCGGATCGAACCGCGCGAAATTGTAGCCTGGATCATTGAGGACCAACTGCCCGTGCGCTTCCAACTTCAGATGCACAAGTTCATCTGGGATCCGAAGCAGAAGGGCGTTTAGCGAGCCTGCCCACTCCGCTGCGGCCCGTGATTGACCGGCGACTCTTCCAGCCTTAAAGAAAGCCACCCGATGAGGTTCCCACCGATGAAAAACCCCCGACTTTTCGTGACTTGCCAGACCTTGCTGGGTGCTGGACTTTTCCTGATCGTTGGCACGTCCGCGCCGGCCACGCTGATGGTGCTTCCGTCCGTGTCGCTTTTCACGTCGCCGGTGGATCCGGGAGCGGTGGTAAATTTCGGCGAAGTCAGCGTCGGCACGGCGCTTCACGGTCAAACGATCAAGGGTTTCACTTTTTCGGAAAACGTCTCCGGCACCGTTGTAAACAGCGGTTTGCCGTCGGCAAACAATCTGGCGGATGCCGTCGCGCAGTCGGGCGTGGGTTACAGCCCTGCGACTTACGCGCTGACGGTGACAATGCCGTACCGCGTGACGAATTTCGGTTTCGGGTTTGCCATCGTCGATTTTGTGCCAACCCCGCATGCCGTCACGATCACGCTTTTCGATGGAGCCACCAATCTCGGCGCGCTGAGCTATGGTGCGTACCCGAATCCGAGTTTCGACGGTGGGTTCGCGGGCATCGGTAGCACCACGCCGTTCACCAGCGCGCGCATCACTTTTGGGTCCACCGCGACGCAGTTTGCCATCGACAACATTGCCGCGGTGCCGGAGCCCGCCTCATTCGCGCTCTGTTGGTTGGCAGGGGCGGTGCTCGGTTTGCGGCGCGCCCGGCGGGCTGTCTAGTCCAGTCGCAGGTGGCGGAGGCGGAGGGAATTCGCGATGACCGAGACGGAGCTGAGACTCATGGCGGCGCCGGCCAGCATGGGGCTGAGGAGGATGCCAAAAAACGGGTAGAGCAGGCCGGCGGCGATGGGGATGCCGAGGGCGTTGTAAAGAAAGGCGAAGGCGAGATTCTGCCGGATGTTGCGCATAACGGCGTGGCTCAGTGTCACGGCGCGAACGAGTCCGCGTAGATCACCGTGGAGAAGCGTGACGCCCGCGCTTTCGATTGCCACATCCGTGCCACTGCCCATGGCGATGCCCACGTCCGCTGCTGCCAGCGCGGGCGCGTCATTAATGCCGTCGCCCGCCATCGCCACCACCTCGCCGGCTTGGCGCAGCGCGGCCACGCGCTTCATTTTGTCCGCGGGAGCCACGCTGGCCTCCACGTTGTTCAGCCCGAGGCGCTGCGCCACGGCCATGGCTGTGAGCGCGTTGTCGCCGGTGAGCATCAGGATTTTCAATCCGCGCTCGTGCAGCGCGCGGAGGGCGTCGGGCGTCGTGGCTTTGATCGGATCGGCGACCGCGAGAAACCCGACGGTACGACCTTCGACTCCGACGAAAACGATAGTCTGGCCGTCGTTTTGCAGTTCCCCGGCGGCTTGGAAAAGCGTGGCGTCGTCCGCATGTTGGTGCTCGTGGAGAAAGGCGGGCGTGCCCACGTACACCACGCGTCCGCCGACTTCCGCCCGCACGCCGCGTCCGGTGGTGGAGTGAAAATCGCGTGCGGATCGAGGTGAAAGCCCGCGCTCGCGGGCCGCGCCGGTGATCGCCGATGCCAGTGGATGCTCGCTGCCCAGCTCGACAGCCGCGGCGAGCGCGAGCACTTCGTCTTCGCTCCAGCCCGCAGCCGCCGTGCATTGCCGCAGGCGCGGGCGGCCTTCGGTGAGCGTGCCCGTCTTGTCCACCACGAGCATCGTGACCTTTTCCAGCCGCTCCAGGGCCTCCGCGCTTTTCACCAGCACGCCGGCCCGCGCGCCGCGTCCCACGCCCACAGTGATGGACATCGGCGTGGCCAGCCCGAGCGCGCACGGGCACGCAATGATCAGCACGGCGACGGCGTTGGCGATGGCATACGCGAGCCGCGGCTCGGGCCCGAGCCACAGCCAGCCCGCGAAAGTCAGCACCGCAGCCGCGAGCACCGCCGGCACGAACCACGCCGCCACGCGATCGGCCAACGCCTGAATCGGCGCGCGGCTGCGCTGCGCGGCGGCGACCATCGCGACGATGCGCGCGAGCATCGTCGCGCTGCCCACACGCTCCGCGCGCATCACGAAACTGCCGGGGCCATTGATTGTCCCGCCGGTCACGGCGTCGCCCACGTTTTTCTCCGCTGGCAACGCCTCCCCGGTGAGCATGGCCTCATCCACCGCCGAGCGCCCCTCCGTGAGCACGCCGTCCACGGGCACCCTCTCGCCGGGCCGCACCCGCAGCAGCATGCCGGCGGTCACCTGCCCCAGCGGCAGGGTGCGCTCCTCGTCGCCCTCCACCACGCGCGCCGTCGCAGGCGCGAGATCCAGCAGCGCGCGCAGCGCGCCGCCGGTGCGCTGGCGGGCGCGGAGTTCCAGCACCTGACCGAGCAGCACCAGCACCACGATCACCGCCGCACATTCAAAATACAGGGCCACGCCGCCGCCGTGCCGCAGCGCGTGGGGAAAAAGGCCCGGCATCAGGAGCGCCGCCGTGCTGTAGCCAAAGGCCGTGCCCACCCCGAGCGCGATGAGCGTGAACATATTCATGCGCCCCGTGCGCAGCGAACGCCAGCCGCGCGCCAGCAGCGGCGCGCCGGCCCACAGCACCACCGGCGTGGCGCAGGCGAGCTGCGCCCAGCGGGCCAAATCGCTCCCGAGCCAGGCTGGGGCGCCCGGCAGCATCGCGCCCATCGCGAGCACCAGCACCGGCAGCGTCAGCATCGCGCCGAGTTTCGTCCGCCATGTCATCGCGCGCAGTTCCGAACCATCATCGTCTCCGCCGAACGCGGGATTTTTTTCAAGCGCCATCCCGCAGATCGGGCACTCGCCCGGCGCATCGGAGACCACGCCGGGGCACATCGGGCAGAAATACTTCGCACCCGCGGCCGGCGCTACGGCCGGACTGTGGCTCGTGTGAGGACCGCTGCAACAATGCGGCTTTTCCGCCACGGGTGGCGGCGTAGGTTTTCCGCTTCCACAGCAGGTGTGAGGTGGGGCATTTGGCGGTTTGGCATCCATGCGCCCACTATACGCGCCCGCTGGCGATTACGATCCTACTCCTGCGCTAGTCGGAGCAGCACTTCATTGCGCCGCAGAAAGACGGGCGTCCACGGCGGATCGTAGTAGGCGAAAAGCGGTTCGCCCTTGGCGGTCAACTTTTGCTCCACCAGCCACGCCTGCAGTTTTTCCACCGCCGCCTTTTCATTGGCCGTCGTGCGCCCGCCCTCAAACCTCAGCACCGCAAACCGTGATGCCGCGCGCTGGCCCACCGTCACATCCTCGCCGGAAGGTTTTGGGACGCCCTTTTCCACCGTGGCCTTCGGGAGGATGAAACTCATCGTTCGTCCATCCTTCACGGTGTCGATCAGCACCGGAGCGGTCATGGCGATTTTCTCCGCACCGGCATTGCCGCCCGTGATGTAGCGGAAAAGCTGGCCGAAACTGCGATTCATCTCGGCGTCAGTCATGGGCGTGGTCGCCACGGTCAGCGCTGGGTAGTCACGGATCTCGCATTTCCCATCCGTGCGGACCACGCGGTATTCCGGCGTCTCCGTGGCCGCACGCGAATTCCCCGCGAGCCAAAATATGGCTGCGGCAATCGGCAGGACGATGAAGATCAGGACGGATGTTTTGGGACGTTTCATGGAATGGAAAAGAATGCGCCGGGTGCTTGAATATTCGCTCCCGATGACGGAGCGGACGCTTCGAATTCGCGATTACCTCAGCCAAAATCCCCGCCCGTTTTTGTGACCGCCGCACGACAATCTTCCGCCGTTGCCTTTCGCGGATGAGGCGATAGCCTCGGCGCACTTATGGCAAAAGCTGCACTCGGCAAAGGTCTCGGCGCGCTGATCAATACACGCGTCGCGTCGCCCACTCCCGCCTTGGAAAGCGGCGAGCGGGTGCAACTCGTCGCGCTCACGCGGATCGTCCCCACGCCGCTGCAGCCGCGCACCGTTTTTCGCGACGATCATCTGGATGAACTCGTCGCCTCGATCAAAGAGCACGGCATTATCCAACCGCTCATCGCGCGGAAACGGGGCGAGCAATTCGAACTCATCGCCGGCGAGCGGCGGTGGCGCGCGGCCCCGCGCGCGGGATTGGAGGAGGCACCGGTCATTGTCCGCGAAGCCACCGATCAGGACGTTCTCGAACTCGCGCTCATCGAGAATCTCCAGCGCGAGGATCTCAACCCGATTGAGGAAGCGCGGGCCTTCGCGCGGCTCGCGCATGAATTTCATCTCCGGCAGGAGGATATCGCGCAAAAAGTGGGCAAGAGCCGCGCTGCGGTGGCGAACAGCATGCGGCTGCTCGACCTGCACGAGCAGGTGCAGACCTGGCTCACGCAGGAGCGCATCTCGGTCGGCCATGCCAAAGTGTTGCTCTCGCTCAAGGCGCACGACGAGCAGGCGCTGCTCGCCGAGGAAATCATCCGCCGCAGTCTGACCGTGCGCGCGGCGGAAAAACTGGTCGCCCAGCAATTCCTGCAAAACGGCACTACCAAGCCCACGCGCGGCGCGAGCTCCAACGGTGGCCCGGCCCTTTCACCCACCTACCAGCACGTGCAAAACCGGCTGCAATCGCACCTCGCCACCCACGTCGTGCTCCATCACGGCGACAAGCGCGGGCGCATCGAGATCGAGTACTATGGCAAGGACGACCTGCAGCGCGTGCTCATGCTGCTCGGTCTCGGCGAGGAATGACGGTGGCTTTTAGATTTCAGATTGCAGATTTCAGATTGGCGGCGAGTGCGCTCGCGGCGTTGGCGCTGATTTTCGCTGGCTGTGGTGAGAAAAAGGACGCGTCGGCGGATGCGAACAAAGCTCCGGCTGAAAGTCCGGCGGCCTCGGGGGTGCCGGCTCAGCCGACACCGGCGAAGCAAGCGGCCAAGCCCATCCCACCGGGACCGGCGGAAATCTGGAAGGAGTTCTCCGGCGAGCGGGCCTTCGAGGAAGTGCGCAGGCAAGTCGAGGTCGGGCCGCGACCGGCGGGCACGCCGGAGCTGGAAAAGGCGCGGGTGCTGATCGAGGACGGGCTGCGGCGCAGCGGCTGGGAAGTCGAACGGCAGACCTTTACCAACGAGACTCCGCGCGGGCCGGTGCAGTTCGTTAATGTGATCGGGCGCTTTTCCGCCAGCGGCCAGACGCCGGTGCCGCGCGACACCCAGCGCGCGATCGTCTGCTCGCACTACGATACCAAACGCTTCAGCACCATTCGCTTCGTGGGCGCGAGCGACGGTGCTTCCAGCACGGGCGCATTGCTCGAACTCGCGCGTGTTCTTGCGCTCGATCCCGCGCTGGCGGCGAAAGTCGAGCTGGTCTTCTTCGACGGCGAGGAGGCGTTCGTGCAGTTCACCGGACCGCTCGACCTCAAGCCCGACGGGCTTTTTGGCAGCCGCTACTACGCGACCCAGCTCCGCGACAGCAAACGCGCGGGGCAGTTCCGCTTTGGCATCCTCTGGGACATGATCGGCGACCGCGACCTGACCATCACTCTGCCGAACGACTCGCCTCCCGATTTGACGCGCGAGGTTTTGGCATCCGCTGACGCGCTCGGTCTTCGCCAGCATTTCAGCAAACATGAGCGCTCGATCCTCGATGACCACGAGCCGCTCAACATGATTGCCCGCATCCCGACCATCGACCTGATCGACTTTGACTATCCCGCCTGGCATACGGCCGACGACACCCTTGAACGCCTCTCCCCGGAGAGTCTGCAAAAAGTCGGAGCCATCACGCTGCATCACCTGCGCCAGACGCTGGGAAAGTAGGCAGGTACACGATCCTGCTTGCACTTGCCCGGCGGAAAAGCGGAAGAACGGGCAATGCGTTACGCTCCTCTCGCCCCTGCTCTTTTCACCGAAAATCGCGCCCGCCTCGCCGCACTACTGCCGCCGAAGTCCCTGGCCATCCTCAATGCCAACGACATTCTGCCCACGAACGCCGACGGCTCGCTGCTCATGCGCCCGAACAGCGACCTCTACTACCTCACCGGCGTGGAGCAGGAGGAGACGAAGCTGCTGATCTTTCCCGATGCCGATGACGAGAAGCTGCGGCTGATCCTTTTTCTCCGCGAACCCAACGAACAAAACGAACTCTGGGAGGGCCACAAGCTGCGCAAGGAGGAGGCGCAGGCTCTGACCGGCATCGTGCAGGTGAAATGGCTGAGCGAGTTTCCGGGCATCCTGCGCCGGGTGATCTGCGAGGCCGAGCAGGTGTTTCTCAATACCAACGAGCACCGCCGCGCACACTGCGAGGTGGAGACGCGCGACGACCGGTTCATCCATGAAGTTCAGCGCCAATTTCCCCTGCACACCTACCGCCGTCTCGCTCCGCTCCTGCACCAGCTCCGGCTGGTGAAAAGCCGCGCGGAAATCCAGGCGATTGAGCGCGCCTGCCAGCTAACGGAAAAGGGGTTCCGCCGCGTGCTGCGCACCACCAAGCCGGGCCAGAGTGAGGCCGATGTCGAGGCGGAGTTCGCCTACGAATTTACGCGCGGGCGCGGGCGTTTTGCCTACGAGCCCATTGTGGCCTCGGGCAAAAATGCCTGCTGCCTTCACTACCAAGTGAATGGTTCGACGATGAAAGCCGGGCAACTCGTCCTGCTCGATGTCGGCGCGGCGCTGGCGAACTACAACAGCGACATGACGCGGACCATTCCGGTGAGCGGAAAATTCACCCGCCGCCAGCGCCAGATTTACGATGCCGTGCTGCGTGTGCTGCGTGCCATGACGGCGGCCCTGGCTCCGGGGGTGATTCACAAGGAGTGGCAGAAAAAATCCGAGGCGATGATGACCGAAGAACTGCTCAAACTCGGTCTGCTCAAGCCACGCGACATTAAGAAGCAGACTGACGACGCGCCGGCGGTGAAGAAGTATTTCATGCACGGTCTTGGGCATCCCATCGGCCTGGATGTCCACGACGTGGGCGACCTCGCCACGCCGATGCAGGACGGCTGGGTCTATACCGTGGAGCCCGGCATTTACATCCCCGAGGAAGAGATGGCCATCCGCCTCGAAGACACCGTGCTCATTACGGCCAAAGGCCCGGTGAACCTCATGGCGGACATCCCGCTGGAGGCCGACGAGATCGAGGCACTGATGCGCCGCCGCTGACGCCTCCGCGCCATGCGCCGCCTGCTGTCCGTTTTCTGCCTCGCGCTCGCCGCCACCGCGAGCGCCGACGAAAAGACGGACGCGGTGAAGACGCTGATCCCGTGGCTGTTGGACGAAAAGGACACGCTGCGGGAGATCCGGTTCGCGGATGTCATTGCCGCGACCAGCGGGAAAAAAGTCATCGCCATTGATCCGAAGAATCAGGACGACCAGCGGGTGCTCGCCGAACTCGGAACAGCGCTCGATGCCGTGCTGGCGGCGATGAATGCGCCCGACAGCCCCACGCGCGCGGCAAGGCGCGTGAACGAAATGAGCGCCAAGTTTGAGGACGCTATCCTCGCGCAACTCAAGGCTGCGCCGGGTCTGGAGTGCAGCATCCCGCCGACCGCCGCCGGCTTGCGGCAGCGCTCCGGCTATCCCGATCTGCGGGTGCTCGACAAGGCGACGGGTCGCGTCTTTTACCTCGATCCGAAGCTCTTCGCCCGCGGCAGCAAGACCAGCGCACTGCGCACGTTTTACTTCGAGCCGAAGCGCGCGACCAACAAGGTCAACGACGACGCGCGCCACCTCATCATTGGCATCGAGCACGATCACGACGCCGACGGTGTGGTCCAATTTCAGCGCTGGGAACTCCTCGACCTCGCGAACTTCCGCGTAAAGCTGAAGGCCGAGTTCGAGGGCAGCAACGCCGACATGTACCGCCCCGAGGCGGTGGTCGGTGCGGGGCCGAAACGTTAATCGTTTTGCTCCGTACGGAACGCGGGGCGTCGTAGGCCCGCTCGGCTACTCACCTTCGGCCCGCTCTTCCTCCTCGTCGCGGACGACGGGGGCGATGCCGGAGAGCATCTCGCCTTCGCGCATGTCGATGAGTTTCACGCCTTGGGCGTTGCGGCCGGTTTCGCGGATCTCGGCGACGCGGGTGCGGACCATTTTGCCCTTGTTGGTGATGAGCATGAGTTCGTCGGCATCGCGCACGGTGAGCGCGCCGGCGACGCCGCCGGTCCGGTCGGTGGTCTTCATGGTGATGACGCCTTTGCCGCCGCGGCTTTGCAGGCGGTATTCCTCAAAGGTCGTGCGCTTGCCGAGGCCGTTTTCGCCGGCCACGAGCAGCATGGCGTCCTTGTTCACGAGCGCGACGCCGACGATGAAATCGCCCTTGTCCGGGCGGATGCCCCAGACGCCGACGGTGTTGCGGCCTTGGTCGCGCAGCTCTTCTTCGTTGAAACGGATGCTCATGCCCTCGTGCGTGATGAGCACGATTTCGTCGAGACCGCCGGTGAGTTTGCAGTCGATGAGGCGGTCGCCCTCTTCGATCTGGATGGCGATGATTCCGCCTTTCCGGATGTTTTTGAAATCCGAAAGGTTCGACTTTTTCACGATGCCGCTCCGCGTGGCGAAGACGATGTGCAGCTTGTCGGTCCACGTGTCCGTCTCCTCTTTCTGGCCCTGCACGCGGATGGTCGCGGCGATTTTTTCCTCGGGGCGAAGCTCGAGCAGATTCGCGATGCTGCGGCCTTTCGAGGTGCGCGAGCCTTCGGGGATTTCATAGACGCGCTCGACGTAGCAGCGGCCATCCGTCGTGAAGAACATGAGGTAGTCGTGCGTGGTCGCGGTGAAGAGGTGCTCCACGAAATCGTCGGCGTCCTCCTCGCTCGTGCCCTCGCGCGCGGTCATGCCGATGACGCCTTTCCCGCCGCGGCGCTGGGCGCGGTAGGCGGAGACGGCGGTGCGTTTGATGAAGCCGTTGTGCGTGAGCGTGACGATGACGCCTTCATTGGCGATGAGGTCCTCGATGCTGATCTCGCCCTCGGCGGGGACGATCTGCGTGCGGCGCTCGGTGCCGTATTTTTTCTGAATCTCGCGCAGCTCATCCGTGATGATCGTGAGCACGCGCTTCTCTTTCGCGAGGATGTCGAGCAGGTCTTTGATCGTGGCGACGAGCGCGTCGTATTCGCTCTTGATGCTGTCGCGCTCCATCCCGGTGAGCTGGTAAAGGCGGAGGTCGAGGATGTGGCCGACCTGCTTTTCGGTGAATTTGTAGTTGCCGTCCACGAGCCGCGCTTCGTCGCGGATGAGGATGCCGAGGTGCTCCACGGCGCTGCGGGTCCAGGAGAGGACCATGAGTTTGGCCTTGGCGTCGTCGCGGTCGCGGGAATCGCGGATGATGCGGATGAAGTCGTCGAGGTTCGCGAGGGCGATGAGGAAACCTTCGAGTTTCTCCGCCTCGATCTCGGCCTGGCTGAGGAGGAAACGCGTGCGCCGCAGGATGACTTCGCGACGGTGCTCGATGAAGCAGGTGATCGCGTCTTTCAGGCCGAGCAGGCGCGGCTTGCCGTGGTCGATGGCGAGCATGTTCACGCTGAACGACGACTCCAGCGCGGTGTGTTTGTAGAGGTTGTTGAGGATGACCTTCGGATTGCCGTCGCGCTTTAGCTCGATGACGACGCGCGTGTTTTCATCGGACTCGTCGCGCACGTCGCTGATGCCGGCGAGAATCTTCTCGTTCACGAGTTCCGCGATGCGCTTCACCAGCTCGGCGCGGTTCACATTGTAGGGGATCTCGGTGATGATGATCTGCTCGCGCCCACCCTTCAGCTCCTCGACTCCAGCACGCCCGCGCACGCGCACCGCGCCTTTGCCGGTCTGGAAATACGAGAGGATGCCCGCAGTGCCTTGCAGGATACATCCCGTGGGAAAGTCCGGCCCTTTCACAAACTGCATGAGCCCCTCGAGCGTGATGTCGGGGTCGGCGATCTGCGCGCAGATGCCGTCGATGCACTCGCTGAGATTGTGCGGCGGGATGTTCGTCGCCATGCCGACAGCGATGCCGGTGCCGCCGTTGACCAGCAGGTTCGGGAACGCCGCCGGGAAGACGGTCGGCTCCTGCCGCGTCTCGTCGTAGTTCGGCACGAAATCGACGGTCGCCTTGTCCATGTCGTCCATCAGCGCCGCGCCGAGGTGCCGCAGCCGTGCCTCGGTGTACCGCATCGACGCCGGTGGGTCGCCCTCGACGGAGCCGAAGTTGCCCTGGCCATCCACGAGCATGTCGCGCATCGCCCACGGCTGCGCCATGTGGACGAGCGTGGGGTAAATCGCCTGGTCGCCGTGTGGGTGGTAGTTGCCCATCGTCTCGCCGACGATCTTCGCGCACTTGAGGTGCTTGCGGTTCGGCTGCACGCCGAGTTCGTTCATGGCAAAGAGGATGCGCCGCTGCGATGGCTTCAGCCCGTCGCGCGCGTCCGGCAGCGCGCGGCTGATGATGACGGACATCGAGTAGTCGAGAAACGACTTCGACATTTCCTCGGCGACATTGACGGGTTGGACTTTTTCGTTGGGATTGAGGTTGGACATGAAAAGGGTGGCTTATGGGTTGGGGGATTCGTCCGCGGGGAAAACAGGAATGCCGAGCACGCCGGCCGCGTCGCGCATTCGCTTGTCGGTGGTGCAAAGTGGGAAGTCTTGCGAGAGGTCGCAGGCGGCGGCGTGGATCGCATCAAGCGTGCGTAGCGCCACGGCGGGATGGCAGCGTTCTAGAATGTGGTTCGCCTTTTTCAAGACGACGCCATTGAGCGGATGCAGGATGATGTCCCAACTCTGCACCCGCTCATTGAAGGCCTGCCAGGCTTTGATCCGCTGCGCTTTCGTGATGAGCTTCTTCCGCTCCTTACCGAGCAGCGCCGACAGCACTTCCGGCGCGGCCAGTTCCGACGACGAAAGCGTATGACCCACGAGTGCCTGTACGAAGAGCGCCGTGTCCGGTTCCTCCACAAGCAACTTCACGATGATGGCGCTATCGAGATACATCAGCCTCGAGAATCGCGATCTTCGCGGATCAATTCTTCGGCCGTCGGCCCGCCGTTCCATTTCGGCATGCTCGCGAGGTGTTCCCAAGTGCCCGTGAAGACTTTGCGCTCGCGGTGGTGGTTCATCGGCACCAGCCGCGCCTTGGGCACGCCATCGCTTGTGATGACCACCTCGCGCCCCGCGGCGACTTCCTCCAGTAGGCCAGACAAATGCGCCTTTGCGGCCCGCACGCTGATGGTGTGTCCCACACCCGGCAGTTCGGTGAGTTCGCGCACGACCGAAGGCTCCGTTTCGTCGTCGGTGCCGCGCAGGGTTGTAGTGGCGGATGCTTTCACGCCGCCAATGTGGTCACGCGTAGTCACATCCCGCAAGGACTTCTTTCGATAGAGCGGCGCCGGCTTCTTTTTCATTCCGGCGTTTCGTTGATGGAAAACGGCGAGCGCTCGAACTTCGCGATCTCGGCGGTGAGTTCGGCGATGCGGTCGCGGGCAAACTGGACCTCGCTGCCCAGTTGGTCGGGCATCAGTTCGGCGACGGTGCCGGCGCGGTCGATGACGACGGGCAAACCTTCACGGCGGCTGTCTTCGACGACGTCGAGAAAGGCTTCGTGCAGACCGCGTTCGGTCAGCAATTCCATCGGGATGCCGTGAGCGGGAGGAAAGGTCTCCGGGTTCATAGCGGCAGGCTAAAGTCGGCGACGACCTTCGCAAAGGCGGATTGGTCTTCGATGTGCAGCGCGGAGGCTGAGCCGTGGGCGATGAGGCGTGGGCGGCCAACGCTCGCCGCGTGCAGACGCCAGTATTCGAGGACCGGGCGATAGATCGTGAAGAGGTTTCGCAAGCTCACCGGGAAACGGCGGCGCACGTCAGCGTCGGGGACGTTGTGTCCGCCGGAGAGGACGCGGCGTGCGACACGGCGCAGGGAATGTTCGACGGTCGGCAGCATCAGGAAATCGAGCTGGATCGCATAACCGGCGCGGCGGGCGTCGGCGAACAGTCGGTGATAGGTCTTACCGCTGAGCGTGGTTTCGAGCACGAAGTCGCGTCCCTCCGCGACGAAATGCCGGAAGCGGGTGAGGACGAGCCGCCCGGCTTCGAGCAGCGCCCGCTCTGGCGAGAAGGGCGAAAGCCCGCGCGCGATTTCGTCAGCATTGATGAAATCGAGCAGCGCGAGTTCCCGCGGCGCGAAGCGCTTGATGAAGGTCGTCTTTCCCGCGCCGTTGGGGCCTGCGATGACGTAGAGGGATGGCATGGCAGATTCATGCAGCAAATCGGGCAAAGACATTCAGAACCAAAAGTTCGATGTGCGCTGCTACGGTATTCTCACCTAGCTTCAGCGAACTCGGATGGCCACAGCTATTCCGAAGGCCCAAACAGTGATTCTTTAACTGCTCTTTGACGTTCTTTCCCAAGACTGAAATCGCCACAAGAATGTCTAGGAATTCGGATTCCTTGATTGAAGCAAAGTCGTCTGCGGTTTTCGCATCCTTCCATTTAACATTACGCCGTCTCGCCTCGACGTTAAATGCGACAAGCTGATTGTGGAGGACATAAGTGTGCAGAACGGCAATTGCGCCAACCCAACTGAACACAACGGCTGCCCTCAGCAGTCCCGCATTTAGGCACCCGACCGCTTCCTCAACGAAATGCCGCGTTTCAACGTGCGCGATTTTCTTCAATTCATCATGCAAATTTTGAGAAGCGCTCGACAGCGGTGTGGACGCGTTGCCGAGCAGTTTGGACGATACGTGCTCTCGGCCTCCAACGGTTAGTATCCAACCGTCAGGCAAGCGTGCGGCGAGAGGTTTGGCTCTTAGCAGAATGTCAGAGACGTTCCATTTTGTTGCCTCACCTAGACCATGCTTAGTTGCGGCAGCCAATAAGTCAGAAACTTTTGCCGGTGTCCCTGCCTTATACGTGAGCAGCAGCAAGACTCGATCGGTCCGACTTAAATCGGACCGGTGCAGGAGTTCGAATAGCTTTTCGTCTGAAATCAAAGCTTAGACTTGAGATCGGCGATAGTCGTGGCGTGCAATGCGTAGCTTCCGCCGCTGCCCTCGAGCAGTTTGTTCGATTTAACGAGCGTTTGAATGTAGTTGCTGAGATTGGAACTGTAGCTTGTCTTAAAATAGGTCTTCGCAGCTTTCATTTCCTTCAGAATTTCCGCGCGCGAGAACGATTCCTTTGCCTGGGCAAAGGCCAAATGAGCACATGCCGCGAGAACAAGATCGCTGCCTTCCTTGAAGCCAAGTTTATGGGCGATACTACTCGTTGATAGCGTCAAGCCCGGTTGTGATGTCCCGGCCGACGGAGGCAGTACTGAACCCGACTCTGTATCAGCCACCTCAGTTCCGGCTGCCTTCAAGAGACCGGTTACGGTTTCTAACAGCTCGGGAAGTTCCGATTTGATGAAATCTTCGCTGCCTTCGAATTCAACTTCGAGTTGTCCGTATTTTATCCTGATTTTGTTCATATCGCTCATGGTCAGTGTTTCTCATTAGACATCCAGCCGCGCATTCAGCGCATTATCCTCGATGAACTGCCTCCGTGGCTCGACGACATCACCCATCAGGATCGTGAACATGCGGTCAGCCTCCACGGCGTTGTCTTCGTTGAGTTCGACCTTCCACATTTTGCGCTTGTTCGGGTCCATGGTGGTCTCGAAGAGTTGCTTGGGGTTCATTTCGCCGAGACCTTTGAAGCGCTGGATGCTCAGGCCTTTCTTTCCGATCTCGATAACTTTGCCGAGGATCTCGGGGACGGAGAAAAGGGCGTGGGTCACGGCTTTGTCGCCTTCGCCTTCGATGAGTTCGAAGATCGGGTTGTCGCTGTCGGAGAAGTGCTCGACCTGGAGACCCTTGCGGCCCAGCTCGGCGATGAGTTTCTGCACGGACGCGGACTCGTGCAGCTCGATGAGCCGGGCGCGGCGGCGGGTGCCCTCCTCCTTTTTCTTCGGGGCCACCTTCTCGACCACCGGCGCAGGCTCGCCGTCGGCAGGTGCGTCGCCGTTGGTGGGTTCGGCCACGGGGTCGTCGAAGAGCGCAAGGTCGCGGTTTTCCTCGTGGAAGGCGCGGACTTCGTTTTCGCCGGGGAAGTAGGTGACCCACTCGGTGTTACCCTCGCGCACCTTCACCATGAAGCCGGGGAGCGTGCCGGTCTTTGGGTCGCGCTCGGTGAGGTAGGCCTCGAAGTCGCCCCCGTGCCGCCGGATGGCGTCGCTGAATTTTGCGAGGCGTTCGAGCAGTTCGAGGATGTCCTTGAGCTGCGTGGCGGTGATGACTTTGCCGTCGGCGAGGTTTTTCAACTTCACCTCCTCGGAGCCGAGCGTGATGAGGATGCGGTTGAGCGCGGCGTCGTCGTCCACGTATTCCTCGCGCTTCTTGCGCTTGATGAGGTAGAGCGGCGGGCACGCGATATAGACGTGGCCTTTGCGGATGAGGTCGGGCATCTGCCGGTAGAAAAAGGTGAGCAGCAGGGTGCGGATGTGCGAGCCGTCCACGTCGGCGTCGGTCATGATGATGATCCTCCCGTAGCGCAGCCGCGCGAGGTTGAAAGCGCCCTCGTTTTCCTTCGCGGTGGCCTCGCCGCTGGCCACGCCGATGCCGGTGCCAATGGCGGTGATGAGCGTTTGCACCTCGGTGTTTTGCAGCACCTTATCGAGCCGCGCTTTCTCGACGTTGATGATCTTGCCCTTGATCGGGAGGATCGCTTGGAAACGCCGGTCGCGGCCCTGCTTCGCCGAGCCGCCGGCGGAGTCGCCCTCGACCACGTAAAGCTCGGTCAGTGCTGGATCGCGCTCGGAGCAATCGGCCAGTTTGCCGGGCAAGCCGCCGCCGGTAAGCGCGCCTTTGCGGACGGTCTCGCGGGCCTTGCGCGCAGCCTCGCGGGCGCGAGCGGCCATGAGGCACTTGTCGATGATGCGCTTCCCGACGCCGGGGTTTTGGTCAAAGTGCAGCATCAGCCCCTCGTAGCTCACCGAACCGACGATGCTCTCCACTTCCGGCGAGATGAGTTTCACTTTCGTCTGGGACTCGAAGCGCGGGTCCGGGTGCTTCACGCTGACCACGGCGGCGAGGCCTTCGAGCACGTCGTTGCCGGTGATCGCCACGTCCTTCTCCTTCAGCAGCGAATTGTTCTTCGCATACTGATTGATCGCCCGCGTGAGCGAGCCGCGGAAGCCGCTGGAGTGCGTGCCGCCGTCCGGGTTTGGCACGGCGTTGGTGTAGCAGAGAAGTTGTTCGTTGTAGCTGTCGTTATAGTGCAGCCCGATTTCGACGATGATCTTCTCGCGCGTGCCTTTGATCATGATCGGCCGCGGATGCACGAGCGTCTTGTTTTCGGAGAGCCGCCCCACGAAATCCTCGACGCCTTTCGGATGCTGAATCTGCACGGGCCGCGCGCCCTCGGTGCGCTCGTCGAGAAAGGTGAACGACAGCGGCGCATTGATATACGCGAGGTCATTGAGCCGCGTGATGATGCGCTCCGCTTTGAACTCGATTGTCTCCAGAAAAATCTCCGTGTCCGGCATGAAGGTGATCAGCGTCCCCGTCTGTTTTTTCGATTTCACCTCGGCGATGACGTGCAGCCTCTGCTTCGTCACCCCGCGCTCGAACGACATCGCGTGAATCTTCCCGTCGCGCGTGACTTCGACCTTGAACCACTCCGACACCGCGTTCACGCACTTCGCGCCGACGCCGTGCGTGCCGCCGGAGTATTCGTAGTTGCCCTGCCCGTATTTGCCGCCCGAGTGCAGTCGCGTGAGCACCAGTTCCACGCCGGGGATGCCTTCCTCCTTGTTGATGTCCACCGGGATGCCGCGGCCGTTGTCGCGGATGGAAATCGACCCGTCGCTGTGGATGGTCACGTCGATGTGCGTGCAATGCCCGGCGAGGAATTCGTCCACCGAGTTATCGAGCACCTCGGAGACACAATGATGCAACGCGCGCTCATCCGTCCCGCCGATATACATGCCCGGCTTTTTCCGCACCGCGTCGAGCCCTTTTAGGGAACTCAAATCATCGGCGTCATACGTCGATTTCTTTGATGCGGTTTCGGATTTTGGAGCTTCGGATTCGGACATATTTTTGGCGTGAGAAAACTGAGTGCCGAAAGTAGGGGGCGGGGCTTGGAGCGACAAGGTGTTTTTTACCCTGATTTCCGCCCGTTTCCGCAATACCTTGGGTTCGGGAAAACCGGGGACCACAAGATATTGTTGGACACCGCCCGCCCGCTCCGAATTAAACCCCACCCGTGAAACGCACTCTCCGGCTCGCCGCGCTCGTCGCTTTTTGCGTCCTCACTTTCGCCGCGCGCTGCCACAATCTGCGCGACGTTTTTGTCGAGGGCCGCATCTACTTTCTCGACGCCGATTGCTACTCGCGGATGACCCGCGCCCGGATGGTCGCCGAGCACCCCGGAATGATCGTGCGGCATCACGATTTCGAGAATTTCCCGCAGGGTGTGAACGCGCACACCACCGCGCCGCTCGACTACCTCATCGTCGCGGGAAAAAAGGTGCTCGACGCCGGCTTCGCGGTTTTCGATTCGGGCAAGGCGAGCGTCCTCCACGACCAGACGCTCGACCTCGCCGGCGCGCTCGTCGGACCGCTGCTCGGCGTGGTCGGCATGGTGTTTCTAGTGCTGTGGGCGTGGGCGTTGCGGCTGCGGTATTGGGCCATGCCGGCGCTGCTCTACGCGGTGAGCCCCATCCTCGTGCATGGCATGGCGCTCGGGCGGCCGGATCATCAGGCGCTGCTCATTGTGCTGCTAATCGTCGCGCTCGGCGCGGAGTTCGCGCTCGCGCGGAAAACGGATGACGCCGACGAAGCGGAGGGCGCGTCCCCCCTCTCCCGTCATCCTGAGCGGAGCGGAGCGCAGTCGAAGGACCTCTCGCATCCCGCGGGCGGAGGCGGTGGGGAGAGCGACGACGCAACGCCCACTGCCTCCGCCCCGGAAAAGTTAGAGGGCCCTCGACTGCGCTCCGCTCCGCTCGGGATGACGGGATGGGGCACCATCTCCGGCGTGGCGTGGGCGCTGAGTTTGTGGGTGTCGCTTTACGAACCGCTCATCCTGCTCGGCACGGTCCTCGTGCTGTGGCTGGCCTGCGATCGCCGCGCGCTCTTCGCCCCCGCGCGCCGCCCCGGCTGGATCGCCTTCGCCGCCATCCTCGCGCTCGCCTTTCTCCTCGAAGGCTGGCGCATCGAAATGCCCGACGCGGCGATGCGCGAATACTTCTCGCGCTGGCAGGGTCAGATCGGCGAGCTCGCGCACCTCGATCCCTTCTCCCCCCAACTTTGGAGCT
This sequence comes from Chthoniobacter sp., assembly GCA_021414005.1. GTDB lineage: Bacteria > Verrucomicrobiota > Verrucomicrobiia > Chthoniobacterales > Chthoniobacteraceae > Chthoniobacter. The sequence continues at coordinate 212,004 of JAIOPH010000037.1, forward strand.
GGCTCGGGTGGACCGCCGCCGCCGCGCCCGTGCTGCTCTTCCTCACGCGCAAAACCGACCGCCGCGCGCTACCCGTGCTCGCGGTGCTCGCTGTCGCCTTCGCCCTCACGCTCTGGCAACTCCGCTGGGGTTACTTCCTCGCCGCCGCCTTCGTCCTCGCGTTGCCGGTTTTCCTGCCCGCGCTGCGCCGCCCCTGGCTCGCGCGCACCGTCTTCGCCCTCGCGCTCTGGCCGGTCGCGCAGGACTGGGATGGCCTCCTTTTCCCCGCGGAAGCCCGCCAGCAGCAACTCGCCGTGAAGCGCGCCGAGGCCGACGCGCTGCGCAGCGTCGTCTCCACAAAAACCGGCACGCAAGGCGGAGCCTTCGTCGCGCCGTGGTGGCTCTCGCCGTCCATCGCCTACTGGACGCGCCAGCCGGGGGTCGCCGGCAGTTCGCATGAAAGCCTGCCCGGCATCGTCGCCGCCGCGCGCATCTACCTCGCCCGCGATACCGACGCCGCGCTGCCGCTCCTGCGCGAGCGCCGCGTGACGTGGATTCTCGCCGATGCCGCCGAACGCGTGATCCCCAATGCCGCCAAGCTGCTCGGCGTCCCCGCGCCCGAGTATTGCCTCGCCACCGAACTCGCGCGCCCGTTTCACGAAGACGGCGGGAGCGTGGAAATCGTCCGCGAAGCCGCGTCCGCCGATCCGTCGGGGCGGGTCTATTACCAAATCTGGCAGGTCCGCGCCGGTGCCGATACCGTCCCGACGCCATGACCGACACCTTCGATTTCCTCGTCATCGGCGGCGGCAGCGCGGGCTACGCCGCCGCCTCCACCGCCGCGGGACTCGGCCTGCGCGTGGCCGTCGTGGAGGGCGGCACGGAAGTCGGCGGGCTCTGCATCCTGCGCGGCTGCATGCCGAGCAAAGCGCTGCTCGAAAGCGCCCACCGCGCCGAAGCGATTCGGGACGCCGGCGAGTTTGGCCTGCGCGCGGAATTCCTCGGCGCGGATGCCGGCGCGATCCGCGCGCGGAAGCGGCGGCTGATCGGTGAGTTTGCGGACTACCGGCGCGGGCAGTTGGAAAGCGGGCGCTTCGAGTTTGTGCGCGGCCGTGCCGCGTTCGCCGACCCGCACACCCTCGATGTTCGGCTGCCCGACGGCGGACTGCGCCGCCTCACCGCGCGCACCTTTCTCGTCGCCACCGGCTCCGCCGTGCAGCGCATCGACCTCCCGGGCCTGCGCGAAACCGGCGCGTGGACCAGCGACGACGTCCTCGACGCCGACACCATCCCCGCGTCCGTGGTCATCCTCGGCGGCGGGGCCATCGCGCTCGAACTCGCCAGCTACTACTGCGGCATCGGCTCAAAGGTCACCGTCATCCAGCGCGGCCCGCAGCTCCTCACCGGCAGCGATCCCGACATCGCCGACGCGCTCGCCGACGCGCTCGAACACCGCGGCATCGTCATCCACCGCGGCACCACGCTCCTCCGCGCCGAGACCGTCGGCAGCCTCAAGCGCATCGTCTTTCGCCAGGGCGACGCCGACCTCACTGCCGACGGCGAGCGCATCATCTGCGCCCTCGGCCGCCACCCGCACCTCGACGGCCTCGCCCCGGAAAAAGCCGGCCTCACCGTCGAGCGCGGACGCCTCCGCGCCGCCGCCACGCAGCAATGCGGCGCGCCGCATCTCTTCGCCGCCGGCGACGTGTGCGGCCCGCACGAGATCGTCCACATCGCCATCCAGCAGGGCGAAATCGCCGCGCGCAACGCCGCGCGCACCCTCGGCAAACTCGACGGCCCGCTCGAAGAAACCGACTACCGCCTCAAGCTCCTCGCCATCTTCACCCATCCGCAAGTCGCCACCGCCGGCCTCAGCGAGCGCGAGTGCGCCGCGCAAAACATCCCCGTTCTCACCGCGAAATATCTCTTCGCCGACCACGGCAAAACGCTCATCCGCGCCGAGCCCGACGGCTTCGTGAAACTCATCGTCGAGCGCGATTCGCGCTGCATCCTCGGCGCAGCGTGTGTCGGCCCCGAAGCCTCCGAACTCATCCACGAAATCGTCGTCGCGATGCACTTCCGCGCCACCGCCGCCGACCTCGCCCGCATCCCCCACTACCACCCGACGCTCAGCGAAATCTGGACCTACCCCGCCGAGGAACTGGCGTCGTCGTAGCGCGGATGCGCCGGTGGTTTCCTCAATCCCAAATCCGGTCAACGGCTTTTTGCACGGCGTCGAAAAGCTGGTCGGTTTCTTCGCGGGTGATGGTGAGCGGCGGGGCCACGGCGATGATGTCGCGGATGCCGCGGACGATGACGCCCTCCTGCCGGGCGAGCGCGGCGGCACGCACGCCGAGCATCATCGTGGGGGTGAGTGCGGCTTTGCCGCCGGGCGGGAGGAGTTCGAGCGCGCCGATGAGGCCGAGGCCGCGGATTTCGCCGACGGCGGGATGCCCGGAGAAGGCGCGGAGTTTTTCCTGAAAGTATGGGCCGATGTTGGCTTTCACGCGCGGGATGAGGCCATCGCGTTCGATGATGTCGAGATTGGCGAGCGCGGCGGCGCAGGTGGTCGGATGGCCGGTGTAGGTGAAGCCGTGGGCGAAGTAGCCGTTGTGCAAAAGCGTGTCGGCGATCTCGTCGCTGACCATCGTCGCGCCGAGTGGGAGGTAGCCGCTGGTCAGGCCTTTCGCGAGGGTGATGAGGTCGGGGTCGAGATCCCAGAGGTTGCTGGCGAACCACTCGCCGAGCCGGCCGAAGCCGGTGATGACTTCATCGGCGACAAAGAGGATGCCGTGCTCGCGGCAGAGCGCGCGCAATGCCGCGAGGTAGCCAGCGGGCGGCGGGATGACCCCGCCCGCGCCTTGCACCGGCTCGACGAAGATCGCGGCGATGGTGTCCGCACCTTCGCGCTCGATGATGCGCGCGGTTTCCTCGACGCACCATTTTCCATAAGCCACGGGATCGGCTTCGCGATCGGCGGCGTAGGCGTGCGGGGCGGGGACGTGGAGGAAACCGGGCAGCGGAAGATCGAAGGGCGCGCTGCAACTCGGCAGGCCGGTCATGCTCGTGGTGGCGAGGGTCACGCCGTGATACGAGAAATGCCGCGAGAGGATTTTCGTCCGCTGCGATTGGCCGCGGAGCTTCCAGTAGCCGCGGATGATTTTGAGCGCGGACTCATTGGCCTCGGAGCCGGAGTTGCAAAAAATGGTGTGCTGCACGCGGGCCGGCGCGAGGCTGGCGAGGCGCTCGGCGAGGCGGATGGCGGGCTCGGTGGTGGTGTTGAAAAAGGACGGGTAGAACGCGAGCTGCCGCATCTGCGAGGAAACGGCGTCGATGATCTCGGCGCGACCGTAGCCGACGTTCACGCACCACAGGCCGGCGAGCCCGTCGAGGAGCTGGCGGCCCTGGGCATCCTGAAGAAAAACGCCGCTGCCCGAGACGATGACGTGTGTGCCCTGCGCGTGCATGGCGTCATGGTCGGTGAAGGGGTGGAGGTGGAAGCGCTGGTCGAGCTGTTGGAGGGGAGTCGGGGTGCTTGCCATGCGTGCAATGAACCACGAACTTCCACGCGAAAGCAAACGACATGGCGCAGATTGTTTCATCCAATGCCGACCTCGCGCCGGGCGACCTGAAGTCCGCCGCGCTCGATCTTTCGTCGTTTCAAATCGACCGCATTCGCACGGCGAACGATCCACTTTTTGGCATCGCCTACGCCGCGCTGTGGGCGGAGTTCGGCGCGAAGGATGAGATGGAACTGCGCGAGACGCTCGCGCAGCGCTTCGGGCTCGCGCCGCGGATGCTTTACGAAATGATCCTGGTACGGCGCGGCGGGGAGTTTGTCGCGGTGCGGGATCACACGGCGGCGGTCGCGGACGGCGCGGCGGTGGTACATCTCTCGCACAATCTCGTCGCGCCGCACGAGCGCCGCACCGGGATCGCGGGTTGGCTGCGCGCGTGGCCGATCCAGGCAGCGCGCGAATGTCTCGCGACCCAAGGTTTGCCGGCGGATGCACCGGTGACGCTACTCGCGGAGATGGAACTCGACCGGCCCGACGACGAGGCGCGCGCGATCCGGCTAAAGGCTTACGAGCGCGGCGGGTTTCGGAAAATCGCCCACGCCGTGGTGCCGTATCATCAGCCGGATTTTCGCGCTTTCGCCGCGATCGACGCGACGGGCGGCGCGCGTCCGCTGCCGTTTCAACTCGTGGTCCGGCGTGTCGGGAAAGAAGGCGAGCACACGATCTCCGGGCGTGAAGTCCGCGGGCTGGTGCGTGCGCTCTACGCCATTTACGCGCCGCAGTTTCGCCCCGCCGATCTCGCGCATCCGCTGCTCGCGCCCGATCGTTTGCCGCCGGACGACGCCGTGATCCCGCTGCTTCCGCCGACCCAATGCTGACGACCTTTTACCATCCCGGCTACGCCGCGCCGATAGGCCAGCACGTCATGCCTATTCGGAAGTTCGCGCTCGTCGCCGACGGGCTGCGCGACGCGAGGGACGTGTGCCTCGCCGAGCCTGCGCCGGTGACGGAGGCCGACCTGCGGCGCGTCCACACGGCGGAATACATCTCCGCGATCCAAAGCGGGGAGCCGCGCGCGCTGGCGGAGGCGCAGAAATTTCCGTGGTCGCCGGAGCTGTACCCGTCGGTGTGCCTCACGGGCGGTGGTTGTCTCGCGGCGGCGCGGCAGGCTTTGCGCGATGGGGTGTCGGCAGCGGTGGTGAGCGGATTTCATCACGCCTGCGCGGATCACGGCGAAGGCTTCTGCACGTTCAACGGGCTCATCGTCGCGCTCGATGCGCTGCACGCGGCGGGCGAGATTCGCACGGCGGCGGTGCTCGACATGGACCTGCACTATGGCAACGGTACCGCGCAACTCGCGGCCGCGCGCCCGCACGTTTTTGCGTTGTCGCTCTACGGCAACGATTATTGGGCGAACGAATATTTTCGCGATGTGACGACGCGCCACCATGAGGACGGCGAGAATCACCGCTCCTTCGCGCTCCCGGCCGGCTGCGACCGCTCAACGCTTTTGCAGATCATGGATGCCGCGCTTCCGCTCATTGCCGAGCGCCGCCCCGACCTGTTGCTCTATCAAGCCGGGGCTGATCCGTTTCACGAAGATCCCTACTCGCCGCTCGCGCTCGATTACGACGACCTGTTCGCGCGCGACCGGCGCGTTTTCGAGTTTGCGAAAGCGCACGTGATTCCCGTGGCGTGGGTGCTCGCCGGAGGCTACACCAGCGACGTGAGCAAAGTCGTCCGCGTGCATCTGAATACGTTCCGAGCGTGGCGGGAGGTTTATGGAGCGTGAGCCACGGTGCAGTCCGGGAGACCTGTCGGTCGTCCTCCCCGAAGTCGCTCCCGGCGATGTCGCGGTCTCCGTGGAAGCAGCTGTCGTGGCGGCCAGCGCATGGGCGCGCACGCCTTTGCCGGAGCGGATCGCGCGGCTGCGCGCGGCGCAAGGTGCGCTCGCGACGGCGAAGGACGAACTGGCGCGCGGCATCGCGCTGGAGACGGGCAAACCGCTCACCGAGGCGCTCGGCGAAGTCGGCGCGGTGGTGGCGAAGATCGACCTGACGATTGCTGACGCAGAGCGCTATCTCGCGGACGAGGGAAATCTCGGTGGTCCGCATCCCGCGGTGGTCCGGCGGCGTGCGCGTGGACCGGCGGCGGTCGTGGGGCCGTTCAATTTTCCGCTGCACCTCGGGCACGGCGCAAATGTGGCGCATCTGCTCGCGGGCAATCCCGTGATCTTCAAGCCGTCGCCGCTCGCCGCATGCGTGGCCGCGCGCTACGGCGAGCTGATGTCGCCCGCGTTTCCGCCCGGCGTGTTTCAAATCGTGCAGGGTGGGGGAGCGGAAGGGGAGGCGCTGTGTCTCGATCCGCGCGTTCGCTCGGTCTGCTTCACCGGGTCCGTGCCCGTGGGAAAGGCGCTTGCCCGTGCGCTGGCGGAGGATTTTTCCAAAGACCTCGCGCTCGAACTCGGCGGCAGCAATGCGCTCCTCGTCTGCGCCGATGCCGACCTTGATAAAGCCGCCGCCGCCGCCGCCGAGGGCGCGTGCCTCACCGCCGGCCAGCGCTGCAACGCTACCAGCCGCATCATCGTCGAGCGCCCGGTCGCGGCGGAATTCCAGCGCCGCTTCCTCGCCGCGCTCGCCGCTTTCCAGCCCGGCGACCCGCTCCTCCCGACGACGAAACTCGGGCCCGTCATCAGCGCCTCCGCCGTCGCGCGCTACGAGCGTCTGCTCGCCGAGACACCCGGCGCATGGCTGCTCCCCGGTCGCGCCGAACCCGTCGTCGCCGGCCAGCGCGGCCATTACGTTCGTCCCGCTGTCGTCCTGTGCGATGCCGGGGATGCGCCGGTCGAGGAGTGCTTCGTCCCCATCGTCCGGCTTTTCATCGCCGACGATCTCGACGCCGCCGTGCGCCTGCACGATGCCACGCCCTTTGGCCTCACCGCGTCCATCTTCACCCGCTCCGAGGCCGCCTTCCGCGCGCTCGGCGAGCTGCTCGAAGTGGGCAACCTCTACGCCAATTTGCCGACGACCTTTTCGCCCTCCACGCTCCCCTTCGGCGGCCTTCACGCCTCCGGCAATGGCCGCCCCGGCGGTCGCGGTTTCATCCGTTTCACCACTGACGAACAGGCCGTGCAGTGGGCCGCGTGGGAAGGGTAGCGCGGTATAGCGCGCGCCTATTCAGTAATCGACCCGCAGTACCTTGCAGCTCCGACTCTCGTCCGGGAGTTTCACGCGCTGGCCTGGCTCGGCCCCGAGCAGCGCCCGCCCGACGGGGGAGGTCCAGGTCACGGCGTCAGCTTCGAGTGGCGCCTCATCCACTCCGACGATGCGGAAAGAGCGCGCGCCACCGCTGGCATCCTCGAGCGTCACCCTGGCCCCAAACACCGCACCCTCCGGCGGCACCACGGGCGGCTCCACGATCGTGGCGGACGCGAGGATCGCCGCGAGGTCGGCGGCGCTTTCGCTGTCCTGCTGGGAAAGCGTCGCGAGTTCCGTTCGCAAACGTCGCGCACCGGCGGAGGTCATGTAGTTCAATGCGCCGGGCGGCAGGCCAGAGGCTGTGCGTCGGCGACCGGAGCGTTCCGGCAAGGCATCGTCTTCCTTGGTAAAGGCCTTGCTCACTGACCGGAGGCGGAGTTGGTGGTTACTTATTCGGAAGCGGCAACGGAGCCTTGACCGAAGTCTTATTTAGATACTGCTTCAAGCTCACAAGAGCCGGCGGGTTACTGTCGCCTTCGATGACCTTGATAACTTCCATGATCGCATCCTTCTCCTTTGGGTTATCCACCGCCTGCTTCTTGAGTTCTGGCAGCACCGACTTAGCCGCGCCCCGGTATTCCTTCAGAACCTTCAGCGACTCCGCGCGGATGTAGGCTTTGCCCCAGTCGGGAAGGTTCATCATCATCATGGTCAAAGGAATGCCTTCCTCGATTTTTAACCGCGCCATTGCCTGGATGCCAGCGAGGCGGACACCCTTGGAGAACATGGTGTTGGCCGTAGCCATCTCGTTGATGCTGGCCACGACTTCGGGAGCCATGGCTTGCATGTCTTCGAGGGTAAAGTTGGCATAGGTGGATTTTAGGCAACCGCGCGCGGCGGAGTCCGGGTTGGCCGCGATCATGCGGACGACCGGGTAGAGTTGTTCCTTGGGTATCTCCTTGATGCTTCCCGCCAGGATGCCTTTGGGTCCGTAGGCTCCACCGGGATAAAAGAGGGCATAAGCCAGCGCACCGACGCCGAACTGCATTTGGTCGGTGCTATCCTTAACGGTGGCTGCTTTCAGCATCTGGGGCAGCACGGCTTTGGCATCGGGTCCGATGGTGCGCAGCGCCTCGGCGGTCTGCACGCGCAGCCAGCGGTCGTCGTCATTGAGCAGGGCGGCGAGGGTGTCGAGTGCCGGAATGGCGCGGGCCTTGAGTTGGCCGATGGCGTTCACGGCGCCGAGCCGGGCGTTGGGATTCTTACTCTTGGTCATCTCGACAAGCTGCGCGAGCACGTCGTCCTTCCGCTTGCCCAGTTCCTCCGCCGACTCGATGCGCTCGCGCGGCGACCAGCTTCCGAGCCCGTCGAGCAACTGCTTTACGGTCCGCTTCTCGTATGCGCCTTCACCCACCCAGCGCTCGGCGGCGATAGCTTCGGCAATGTCCTTGTCGCCCAGCCACAGGTCGGACGGTGTGTTGCGACCGGTGATCGCCAGCTTTTTCAAAGGAGCCGCATAAGCCAGCATGTAGGAGCCGGTGGCACCCAGGATGCCATGGTAGCTGCTCGCCGTCCCGCCGCCGGTGCCCACATTGACGAACGACCCATCCCACTTCCGCGCGAGATCGTAATACCAGCGGAGTTCCTTCATGTAGGCAGCCATCGCTTTCGGTCCGCCGCAGTTGGCGGCGACCGGGCCCCATTGGTAACTGAACCCATTGCCCGTGTGACCCCATTCGCGCGACTCGTAGGACGCCGTGACCATCTTGGAAAAGAACTGCGCTTCCGGCTTGCGACCTTCGAGAGAAAAGGCCACCGCGGTTAGGCTGGTCTTGCCATTGTCATCATGCACGGGACCGGGCCGGTGCTCACCGTAGGGGATGGAGCCTTTACCCATGTAGTAGCCAAAGAACTGGTTGGCGCGGTCGATGGCCGGCATCAGGTCAGGAACATCGACCCCGCATTTCAGCGCGAGGACGAGGGAGATAAAGCAGGGCAGGCCGGCGGCGTTGACCGGCCCGTAAGGCGGGACCGGACCGTGCAGTTTGCCATCCGCCGTCGGTGGCACATACCCATGACCCCACGTGCCAAAGTAACCCTGTCCCCGAACCATCGTGGTGGTGAGGGAGCGGATCGCGGGCAGCACCGTCTTGTCGCCCGTGGCGAGATAGTATTCGCAGAGGAAGAGATTGCTGTAGCCGTGATTCCAGCAGCGCATGCCGCCGTGGTTGGAGTCGCTCCACAGCTTCTCCACATCCGGCGTGCCCTGCGCCTGAGCCAGCGCACTCTTTTTCGCGATCTCGACATACTCCGGTATCCCAGAGGCCAGCAACGCGAGGTCGTTGGTATGCAGTCCGTTTTCCTTGCCGGGATTCTTGGCGAGCAAGGCGAGACCCTGCTCCAGAATCTTCTTCGCCTTGGGGCAGTTATAAGGCGAGGTCTCGCTGTAGGCACCCATGACCTGGAGCTTGAGGCTCACCGTCTCGGTCTTATCCTTGCGCCACACGGTCAGCGGCAGCACCCCGTCCACTGCTTCGGCGCGGCCGATGGCCAGTCCAAAGGTCCGGCGGGCATCCGTGGTAAAAGGCTGCCCAAAGACCCCAAGGATCACGTCACCCGCCTCCAGCTTGCCATCGGCGGGCGAACCCTTCTCCACCTTGGTCACCAGAATCTGCCTGGCACCCTCGGTCATTCCACTCTCCACATACATCCAACCCAGCGCCCCCGTCGGCCCGAGGTTGTAGTCGTTGTCGGTCTTATCCGGCTTGGTCTTGGTGAGATCGATCGGCCCGCCTTTGGGTGCGGCCAGCCCGAGCGGGCCGCCGAGTAGTAGTGTGGCGAGAAAGGTGGCGAGGTAGGAGTGGAGGCGTGGTTTCATGGGGATGTCGTGATTGAGTGTGGAAAGACTACAGCGCGCTCAAGCGCCGAACAAATCCCCCTCCCGCTTCGGCATCGTGACGCCGAGCTTCTTATACGCGAGGGGCATGGCCACGCGGCCTTGCGGCGTGCGTTTGATGTAGCCTTGCATGATGAGATACGGCTCATGCACGTCTTCGAGCGTGCCGGGGTCATCGCCGATGGCCACCGCCAGCGAATTCAGCCCCACAGGGCCGCCGCTGAACTTATGGATCAGCGCCTCCAGCATCCGCTTGTCCATTTCGTCGAAACCATCCGCGTCGATGTCCAGCATCGTCAGCGCCTGATCCGCCACATCGCGCGTCACGCGGTTGCCGGCGCGGACCTGGGCAAAATCGCGCACCCAGCGGAGCAGATTGTTCGCGATCCGCGGCGTGCCGCGGCTGCGGGCGGCGATTTCCAGCGCGCCAGCCTCATCGATCGGCAGCCCGATCAGCCCCGCGCTCCGTTGCACGATCTTCTGCAACTCCTCCGCCGTGTAGTAATCCAGCCGGCAATTCATCCCGAACCGCGTCCGCAGCGGCGCGCTCAGCATCCCCGCCCGCGTCGTCGCGCCGATCAGCGTAAAGCGCGGCAGATTCAGCGGGATGCTCCGCGCGTTCGGCCCCTGGTCTATGATGATGTCCAGCTTGTAGTCCTCCATCGCCGGGTAGAGGTATTCCTCGATCGCCGGCTGCAGGCGGTGGATTTCGTCGATGAAAAGCACATCCCCCCGCTCCAGCGTCGTCAGCAGCCCCGCCAGATCTCCCGCCTTCTCGATCGTCGGGCCGCTCGTGTTCTTGATATTCACCCCCATGGCATGCGCCAGGATGTAAGCCAGCGTCGTCTTGCCCAAACCCGGAGGCCCGCTCAGCAGGATGTGCTCCAGCACATCGCCCCGCTGCTGCGCCGCCTGCACCATTAGCTCCAGCCGGTCGCACACCTTCTCCTGCCCCGCGAACTCGCTGAACATCGGAGGCCGCAGCGAGATGTCGAAAGGCGTCGCCGGAGCGTCCAGAGTTTTGCTGATGAAGTCGTCGGGCACAGCCCTAGTCAAAGCACAACCCGGCGCGGTTGGGAAAGGCCATTCGCCACGCCCCGCCACCCGCCCCCTGCGGCCCGCCCCATTCGGCATCGCGCACTTCCCCGCCCGCATTCCCCCTGCGCCCGGCTCCCGGAGCATGGGGAAAAGGCTCGTCTTTCCCACGCTCGCGGCGCAGCCTGTGGGCATGAGGATCGCCCCCCGCCCACTGCTTGCCTTGGCCGTGCTGCTCGCCGTCGCCGCCCTTGGGCTCACCGCCCCCCTCCGCGCAGCGGAGACCGCGAAGGCGAAAACCGACACCACCGAGCAGGCCACCCGCGCCGTCCAGCTCGCCGAGAAGGGCGACTACGCCGCGGCGGAAAAGGAATTCCGCGCCATTCTGGCGGCACGCGAGCGGGAACTCGGGCCGGAGCACCAGGATACCATAGTAAGCCGGGATCATCTGGCCGCCACCCTGTGCGCATTGGGCCGGCATGCCGAGGCAGAGGAGCAGTATCGGGCGGCCTTCGCGATGTCCGAGAGAGTGCTCGGCGCGGAGCACCCGATCACTCTGTGGAGCAGACACAATCTTGCTTTCGGGCTGCATCAGCAGGGGAAGTATGCCGAGGCGGAGCGGGAATATCGGGCGCTGCTGCCGGTGCAAGAGCGGGTGCTCGGCCCGGAGCACCCGGCCACATTGACAAGTCGAAACGATCTCGCCCTCGTCCATTGGGCGCAGGGCAAGTATGCCGGGGCGGAGAACGAGCACCGGGCGCTGCTGGCGGTGCGTGAGCGACTATTCGGCCCGGAGCACGCGGATACCGTGGCAAGTCGGAACAATCTCGCCATCGCCCTCGATTCGCAGGGACAGTACGCCGAGGCGGAGAAAGAGCTTCGTGTGGTGCTAGCGATGAGCGAGCGCGTGCTCGGCGCGGAGCACCCGAATAGCTTTAAGGGCCGGTGTAATCTGGCTTGGGCGCTGGTGGAGCAGGGCAAATATGCCGAGGCGGAAAAGGAATACCGGGCGGCGGTGGCGGGAATGCAGCGGGTGCTCGGCGCGGAGCACCCGGATACCCTGCAGAGCCGGACCAGTTTGGCTGTCGCGCTGTGGGAGCAGGGCCAGCATGCCGAAGCCGAGCGGGAGCACCGGGCGGTGTTGGTGGTGCAGGAGCGGGTGCTCGGCGCGGAGCACCAGGCGACTCTGATGAGCCGGAACAATCTCGCCTACGTGATGAACCAAGCCGGCCGACACCGCGAAGCCGAGGCGGATCTTCGCCAGCTTATGCCCCTTTTCCAGCGCGTATTCGGCGTGAAGCACCCGAACACCCTCCTGTGCCGCAACAACCTCGCCGAAGCCATGCAGGCGCAGGGGAAATGGGTGGAAATGGAGGCCGAGCACCGCGCCATTCTCGCCCTGCGGGAGGAAGTCCTCGGCGCGGCGCACCCGCACGTCTTCTGGTCGTGCTACAACATCGCCGTGTGCCTCGAAGCGCAGAAGAAGCTCCCCGAGGCGCTGGAGTTTGCCCGGCGCACGGAGGCGGGGCGAAAGCAGGCCCTTGGCCCCGAGCACCCCGACACCCGGAAAGCCCGCACCCTCCGCGAACGGATCGAGGCGGCCATCGGCGGGAAGTAGCCAAACCCCGCCCGCGCGCGCCCCGCGCCCCGCCGCGCCGTGGGGAAAAGGCTCGTCTTTCCCACGCTCGTGGGACAGCCTGCGGGCATGAGGATCGCCTCCCGCCCGCTGCCCGCCCTGCCCGCCCTCCTCGCCGTCGCCGCCCTTGCCCTCCCCGCCCCCCTCCGCTCGGTGTCCGCCGAGCCGACGAAAACCGACACCACCGAGTAGGCGGCCCGCGCCCGCGCCCTCTACAAGAAAGGCGACTACGCCGGGGCGGAAAAGGAATACCGCGCCGTGGTGGCGGTGCTTGAGCGGGAACTCGGGCCGGAGCACCGGGAGACGATGGGGAACCGGACCAACCTCGCCATCACCCTGTGGGCAATGGGCCGAAATGCCGACGCGGAGAAGGAGCATCGGGCGGTGCTGACGGTGCGCGAGCGGGTGCTCGGCGCGGAGCACCCGGATACCCTGGAGAGCCGGGGTAGTGTGGCTATCGCGCTGAGCGCGCTGGGAAAGTATGCCGAAGCCGAGCAGGAGCATCGGGCGGTCTTGGCGGTGCGCGAGCGGGTGTTGGGCGCGGAGCACCCGGATACGCTGCAGAGCCGGGGCAACCTGGCCAGCGCGCTGCGCGCGCTGGGGAAGTATGCCGAGGCGGAAAAGGAATTGCGGGCCGCGGTGGCGGCGCAGGAGCGGGTGCTCGGCAGGGAGCACGCGGATACCCTGGTGAGCCGGGGAATTCTGGCCAACGCGCTGCGGGCGCAGGGGAAGTATGCCGAGGCGGAGAAGGAATTGCAGGCCGTGGTGGCGGCGCAGGAGCGGGCGCTCGGCGTGGAGCACCCGGATACCCTGCCGAGCCGGAGCAATCTCGCCGACTTGATGAACGAAGCCGGCCGGCATCGCGAGGCCGAGGCGGAGCTTCGGCAGATCGTGCCGCTTTGCGAGCGCGCGCTGGGCGCGAAGCACCCGAACACACTCCTGTGCCGCAACAACCTCGCCGAAGCCGTGCAGGCGCAGGGGCAATGGGCGGAGATGGAAGCCCAGCACCGCGCCATCCTCGCCCTGCGGGAAGAAGCCCTCGGCGCGAAGCACCCGCACGTCTTCTATTCGTCCTACAACATCGCCCTCTGCCTCGAAGCGCAGAAGAAGCTCCCCGAGGCGCTGGAGTTTGCCCGGCGCACGGAGGCGGGGCGAAAGCAGGCGCTCGGCCCCGAGCACCCCGACACCCGGAAAGCCCGCACCCTCCGCGAACGGATCGAGGCCGCCATCGGCGGCAAGTAGCCAAACCCCGTCCGCATGCCCCAGCCCGCCCCGCCGCGCCGTGGGGAAAAGGCTCGTCTTTCCCCCGCTCGTGGGCCACGGTGCGCGGATGAGGACCGCCCTCCGCCCACTACTTGCCTTGGTCGCGCTCCTCGCCGTCGCCGTCCTTTTCCTCCCCGCCCCCCTCCGCGCGGCGGAAGGCGGGCCGACGAAAACCGACACCACCGCGCAGGCCGCCCGCGCGGAAGCCCTCCTCAAGAAACGCGACTACGCCGCGGCGGAGAAAGAGCTGCGGGGGCTATTGGCGGCGCGGGAGCGGGAACTCGGTGCCGAGGACGCAGCGACCGTGGCGTGCCGATACCAACTCGGCGCCGCCCTCATGTTGCAGGGGAGGTTTGCCGACGCCGAAAAGGAATGGCGCGCCGTGGTCGCCGTGCGGGAGCGGCTGCTCGGCGCGGAGCACCAGGATACCTTGCAGCCATGGAGGGGCGTAGCCGCCGCGCTGGCCGCGCAGAAAAGGTATGCCGAAGCCGAAAAGGAAGATCGGGCGATGCTGGCGGTGGAAGAGCGGGTGTTCGGCGCAGAGAATTTGCTCACCTTGGGGAGCCGGTGCCACATCGGCCTGATGCTCTTCCAGCAGGGCAGGCACGAGGAGGCGGAGCGGGAACTCCGGGCCGTGCTCGCCACGTCCACGCGGGTGTACCGCGCGGACGAGATGACGACCATCAGTAGCCGGCAGGTCCTTGCCGAGACTCTGGAAGCTCAGGGGAAGAACGCCGAAGCGAAGCAGGAACGTGAGGCCGCGCAGGCGGCTGCTGCCCGGAGGGCTGGGCGAAATAGCCTGCCTGATCCGAAGTAACCGCCACCCCACACCCCGCGTCATTCCCCCCGCGCGAGCTTCCGCCCTTTGCGCCTTCGTGCCTTGGTGCGCGGTCCGGGGGCTCGCACACAGGCACCAAGGCACGAAGGGGAGGGCGGCGGGTGGCGTGTCGGCGGAGCGGGGTGGAAAAGAAATGCCGTCCGCGAGCGCCCCGCGCCCCGTCGCGCCGTGGGGAAAAGGCTCGTCTTTCCCGCCCTCATGGGCCACGGTGCGCGGATGAGGACCGCCCTCCGCCCGCTGCCCGCCCTGACTGCGCTGCTCGCCGTCGCCGCCCTTGCCCTCACCGCCCCCCTCCGCGCGACGGAAGGCGAGCCGGCGAAAACCGACACCACCGAGCGATTCCGGATCGCCGTGCAGCTCCGGCACAAGAACGAAGTCGCCGCGGCGGAAAAGGAATTCCGCGCCCTGCTGGCGGTCCGCGAGCGCGAACTCGGCGCAGACCACGCGGCGACCTTGGAGTGCCGGTACGAATTGGGCGTCGCCTTCTGGTGGCAGGGCAAGTTTGCCGCCGCCGAAAAGGACTGGCGCGCCGTGCGGGCGGTGCGAGAGCGGGTGCTCGGCGCGGAGCACCCGGATACGTTGCTGGCCTGGAGGAGCGTGGCCACCGCGCTGGTGGTGCAGCGCAAGTATGCCGAAGCCGAAAAGGAAGAGCGGGCGCTCTTGGCGGTGCAAGAGCGGGTGCTCGGCGCGGAGCATCTGTTTAACTTGGAGTGCCGGCGCCAGATGGGTCAGATGCTCTCCCGGCAGGGCAGGCACGAGGAGGCCGAGCGGGAACTCCGGGCGGTGCTCGCCACGTCCGAGCGGGTGTGCGGCGCAGACTCCAGCATTGCCATCGCTGGCCGCGAGTACCTTGCCCAGGCTCTGGAAGCTCAGGGGAAGAACGCCGAGGCGAAGCAGGAACGCGAGGCGGCGCAGGCGGCTAGCGCGCGGAAGGACGCGCGCGCGAGCCCGGCGATAGTGGACTAACCGGCCCCCCACACCCCGCGCCATTCTCCGCCTTTTCTACGCCGACAGCGCCACGCCCGACCGCCTCGCCAAGCCCGCCGGCGTCGCCTTTGCCGAAATCCGCCAGCAGATCGGCGGCACCGCCCCCACCAATCTCAACGCCATGCCCCTGCTCGGCATGGCCGGCCGCGCCCCCTACCGGGCCGACTTCGCACCCGAGACCATCGGCCAGACCGTCTATTTCGCCCTCCGCTGGATCAATACCCACGGCGAAACCGGCCCCTGGAGCGAAGTCTTCAGCGCCGTGGTCCCGAGCTGACCCCTCACGCCGAAACTGCTCCTCTCAGCAAGTTGCCAACCGCCTCCCTCCCCACGCCGGGGACCGAGGCGGTTGTGTTTTGTGGGGAAAGCGGTGGGCGAAAGGCGCAAGGCCGTGGAGGAAAGGCGAAAGGCGCAGGGCGAAAGGCGATGGCGGGTGAAAGGCGCACGCGCGGCTACGGGGTCGCGGGCTCGGGTGGGGGGAATGGCGGGGACGGACAGGTAGAGTGGGATGTCGGGCGCGACGAGAGGGGGCTCGGGTGGGAGTGGGGAGGGGAAGGACCTGTAAGGTGTGATGTCGAGCGCGAAAGGCGGTGAAGCGGGTGGGGGTTGGTAGGGAATGGACAGGTAGCGTGGGATGTCGGGCGCGAAAGTCCGTGACGCGGGCGCGGAGGGTGGGGGGTCGGGCACGTATCCTTCACTCGTGGGGGAGGAGAAAACTTGGTGCCCGTTCCCCCTGCGGTAGCCGCCCTTTGGTTGAAAGGTGTAGATCCACCAGCCCGCGTAGAGCTCAAGCTGCGGCTCGGTCTTGCTCGCTCCACACACGGCAACGAGCGGAACGTAGAATGCCTCGAGGGCCTTGTAACAGGCTGCACGCTTTGCGGCCAACGCGGGCGGGTCTTCGCCACGAACTTGGCAAAATCGCATGGCGATCACCGACGCCGGCCCGGAGCTGAGCACATACGCGAGCGCGAGGCCGAGGACGGTCCAGACGATGCGCGTGGCGAAGCGTCCCACCGAGCGCGGGTGATCATCGGGAGCGGACATGGGAGGAAACTCGCAGGCCCAAACGCGAAAGGCAATGGCCGGCGAGCCGAGCAGGCGCGGCCCCGGCCCGTCGCGCACCGTGCCCACCCGGCCCGAGGGAGCACCACAGGTGCGGCCCCAAACCAGCCCAGGGCAGCGCCCTGGGATTCCCCGCCCGCAAAAGCCCCAGCCCTGAAAGGGCGACACCCCCGACCGCCCCCTCCCCCGCCCGCGCTCCCGGCCCACGGTTCGCGGGGAAAAGGCGAACCTCGCAGGGCGAAAGACGCTGGCCGGTGAAAGGCGCGCGCGCGGCTATGGGAACGAAAATTCGGGCGGGGGTGGGGAGGGGTCGGGCGCGGAGGGTGGGAGATCGGGCACCAATTTGGAACTCGTGGGGGAATCGTAAATGATGCGCAAGCCCGACGAGCCGTAGCCGCCCTTTGGCTGAAAGGTGTAGCGCCACCAGTCCGAGTAGAGCTCAATCAGCGGCCCCGTCTTGCTCCCTTCAGCTATGGGCTTGAGGGGAGAGTAGAATGCCTCAATGGCCTTGAGGCGGGCTTCACGCTTTGCGGCCACCGCGGGCGGGTCTCCGGGAAGAGCCCAGCAAAATCGAAGGACGATCACCGACACTGGCCCGATGCTGAGTATGTACGCGACCGCGAGGCCGAGGACTGTCCAGAAGATGCGCGTGGCGAAACGGCCCAGCGAGCGCGGGTGATCATCGGGAGCGGACATGGAGTGGCGGGAGACGGGCGGAAAGGTAAACACCCCGCCCGCAAAAGCCAATGTCGCCCCGGGCTCTCCGTGGGCAACTTTCCCCCACCTTCCTGCCGCACCCGCAATCCACCACCCGGCACCCGTTTCCATCCACCCGGCACCTCTTGCGGATCATCAATCACTCCTCAGTCGCCCTCGGTCACCGATCACCCATCACGCTTCCCCCTCCGCTTCCCCCTCCGCATCCTCATCGTCCCGCGCCCGCCGGGCGGCGAGCATCTGCTCGTGCTCGGCTTCGTCCATGCCTTCGGCGATGAGTTCCTCGGCTACGCTCTCCTGGTCCTCGAAGCCCAGTTTGGCGGCCTGATGGCCGAGCGAAGTGGAGACCATGTCGTGCTCGGAAATCATCTCGGCGAGGTCGGCGTCACCATTGCCGTCGCTGTGCGCGTGGCCGCCGTGCAGCTCGCGCTTGGCCGCGCGCCAGTCGGCCTCGTTGTGCTCCTCGCGTCCGTCGATCTGCGCCAGCTCGCGCGCCCGGCGGCGCACTGTTTCCGCGGAGGGCATCCCGAGCCCCTCCGAATGGTTGATGATTTTTGCCGACTGCGATTTCATCGTGCTCATGTCTCACTGCTACGACCGTCCGGGCGATGAGCAAGCGGGAGTTGCTGGTTGCGCTGCGCGGGCGTCGGCGACAGCTTTGGCTGCTGGTCCAATCGTCGCCTTTCACTCCACTCGTCATCTCCATGAAGCAGATCAAACTCAGCGGTCGCGAGCAGGCCGTGCTCCGCGCCATCGACTACTCCGCGGGCAGCACCGGGGCGGAGATAGGCGCCACCACGCACATCGAGACCGATGAACTGGCCGACATCCTCAACGGGTTGTGCGCGGCCGGCTACGTGGAGGTCTTTCCCTACGCGGAGCGAGTCACCGTGGAGAGCTGCGCGGCGGCGCGCTTCGAGGTGAACCCCTCGTACGCGCTCGATCTGAAAACGGCGTTGCGCCGCAACTAACCGCAGGCGGGGTTGCGCGCGCGGAGGCCTTTCCCCTAAAGTCGCCGCCCGATGACCGCACCTGAACGCTTTGCCCGCCGCGCCGGCTCCACGCTCGCGCGCCAGACGCGGCGGGTGGCCGCGATCGCGTGGCGGGCGGTGCAGAAGTTCGACGAGACCGACGGCGAGCAGCGGGCGGCTTCGTTCGCCTACTACGCGTTCTTTTCCATGTTCCCGCTGATCCTTTTGCTCATCACCATCGGCACGAGTTTTCTCGGGCCAAAGGCGGACGCCAAATCGAAGATCATCGCCTACGTGAGCACGCAGATTCCACTGGAGGAGGAGTACATGCGGACCGTGATCACGACCATCAATGGCGTGGTGCAGTCGCGGAAAAGCGCGGGCTTCATCGCGTCCGTGGTCCTGTTCTGGACTTCGCTGCGTTTCTTCCAGGCGCTGGTGCGTGGCGTGAACCGTGCGTGGGGGACGAAGGAGTATTCGTGGTGGCGGCTGCCGATCAAAAATCTCGGCATGCTCGCCATCCTCACCAGTGTGCTCTTCGTCGGCATCCTCGCGCCCTTTGTGCTGAAGCAGATCGAGGACTTTTACTGGCAGCACTCGCGCCAGGTCGGGCTGGATTTCAGCGCGCTCTTCTACGTCTTCGGTTTCGCGAAGCTGATGCTGCCGATCATCGTCCTCTACTGTGGCATGTGCCTGTTTTTCAAATACGCGCCGCGCCGGCCGACGCGCTTCATCGAGGTCTGGAGTGCCGCGCTTTTCGTCACGCTCTCGCTCGAGCTGCTCCAGCGGCTCTTCGTCCTCTACACCCGCAGCGTGGGCAATTTCAACGCCCTCTACGGCACCTTTGGCAGCGTCATTGCGCTGCTCCTGTGGATCTACCTTTCCGGTTCGATCATCATCCTCGGCGGCTGCATTTCCGCGGCCCGCTACGAGATCGACATGAGCCTCGCCGACCAGTCCGAGTCCGGGCGGGCGAGGTAGCGCGCGATGTCCGAGCCCGCCCCGAAAGCCCGCCGAGGGCTGCATTTCGACGAAATTCGCGCGCTCCTCGCATACGTGCATCCGTGGCGCGGGCGCTTCGCCCTGGCGCTCACCGCGCTCACGGTTTCGATGATCTTCGGGCTGATGTTTCCACTCCTCGTCGGGTATCTCGTGGATGCGGCGGTTCCTTCCATCGCGCCGGCACCGGGTGGTTGGAGTCCGAACGTGAACACCGTGGCGCTGCTGCTCGTCGGCACGCTGGCCATTCAGGCGGTGCTTACATTTTTCTATTCCTACGCGTTCAATTTTGTCGGCGAAAATGCCGTGGCCCGGCTGCGGCGGCGGCTCTACGAAACGCTCATCGGGCTGCCGATGAAGTTTTTCGGCGAGCATCGCGTGGGCGAGCTGACGAGCCGGCTTTCGAGCGATCTGTCGCTCATGGGCGACACGCTTTGCGGCACGATTCCGCAGGCGCTCCGGCAGACGATCATGCTGCTCGGCGGAGTCGTCGCGATCACGGCGACTTCGCCGCGGCTCTCGCTGGTCATGGTCTCGACGTTTCCCGTGCTGCTGATCGTGGCGGTATTCGTCGGGAGAAAAGTCCGGCGCGTTTCGCGCGAAGCGCAGGACCGGCTGGCGGAGAGCGCGACCATCGTGGAGGAGACGCTGCAGGGGATCGCGAACGTGAAGTCTTTCGCCAATGAAGCCTACGAGGCGCGGCGCTATGGCGCGGGCGTGGACGCTTATCTGCAGACCGTGCTGAGCAGCGCACGCCGGCGCGCGGGCCTTGTGGCATTCATCATCCTCGGCATCTTCGGCTCGATCATCCTCGTGCTGTGGTACGGTGCCACGCTGATGAAGGCCGGCCAGCTCACGCACGGCCAGCTCACGCGCTTTACCCTCTACACGCTGTTCGTCGGCGGCGCGGTGTCGTCATTCGCTGAGGTTTTCAGCCAGCTTCAGCGCACGCTTGGGGCGAATGAGCGCGTGCATGAGCTGCTCCAGGAAACGGGCGAGCTGCCGTCGGGCACCACAGCCCCGGCGGCAAAAACGGGGCTGCGGCTGCGCGGAGCGGTGGCTTTTGAAAACGTCGTTTTTTCCTATCCGTCGCGGATGGATCTGCCGGTGCTCCGTGGTCTTTCCCTGGTGGCCGAACCGGGGCAGCGGATCGCTCTTGTCGGCCCGAGCGGCGCGGGCAAATCGACGCTCGTCTCGCTGCTGCTCCGCTTTTACACGCCCGATTCCGGGCGCATTCGTCTCGATGGTGAAGACGTGCAGTTGCTCGACCTCGCGACGCTGCGCGCGAATATGGCGATCGTCCCGCAGGAGGTGATGCTTTTTGGCGGCAGCATCCGCGAAAACATCGCCTACGGACGTGTGGACGCGAGCGAAGCGGAGATCCGCGCCGCCGCCGAGCGGGCGCACTGCAGTGAGTTCATCGCCCGTTTTCCCGAAGGCTACGACACGCTGGTGGGCGAGCGTGGCGTGAAACTCAGCGGCGGCCAGCGCCAGCGCCTCGCCATCGCGCGCGCCCTGCTGATCAACCCCGCCGTCCTCGTGCTCGACGAGGCGACCAGCGCGCTGGATGCCGAGAGCGAGGCGATCATCAATGCCAATTTGATGCGCATCGCCCAGGACCGCACCATCATCTGCATCTCCCACCGGCTTTCCATGTTGGTGCCGGCGGATGCGATCATGGTGCTGGAGCGCGGCAAGGTCTACGACATCGGACGCCATGAGGAGCTCCTCCATCGCTGCGATATCTACAAGCACCTCTGGCAAACACAGAACCGTCACACGGAGACACGGACACCCCCCCCTGCCCCCCTTGCCCTCGCTCGCTCCTCCGGCGCGTAAAGAGCTCGTCCGCCAGGGACGTCACGATCACGTCGGCGCTCTCGTCAGCGCCTTCGAATCGGAGACGGCGTCGGTCCTCGCCCGCACCACGCCCCGTCATGAGCATGTGGTCATCTACGTCATCGTGCTGATGATCGCCCTCGCCATCGCCCTGATGTCGGTGACCAAGCTCGACCGGGTCGTGACCTCCACGGGGCGCATCGTGCCGACGGAGGGCTCCCTCTACGTCCAGCCGCTGGACAAGGCCATCGTGCGCGATATCCGCGTCAAGGCGGGGGACATTGTCAAGAAGGGGCAGATCCTTGCCACTCTCGATCCCACTTTC
>JAIOPH010000035.1 GCA_021414005.1 Chthoniobacter sp.
CGCCAGCACGCTCCGTTCTTCTGCATTGAGTTGTCGGTATTTCATGACCATCCTCCTGCCAGAGTTCCCCGCCATTCGAGACCTTCTTCCTCTTCCTCCCACCATGCGCCTCGTGTTGCACTTACTTCGTGAATTCGCGCGCCCTAACCAAACGCTGGAGCGAACTGCCCCGCGCGTCACGCCGGTTGCTCCGCCACCTTCGCCCGCGCAGCCGTCGCGCCAGCCTCCGCCGTCGCTGAGCTTGGGGTCGTTAGGCCTTGCTACCCGTCTCCTATGAACGAAGCCGAAAAGATTCCTCAGCAGGACGCCATTGACGTTCGGCAGCTTGCTCGCGCCATCCGATTTGCACTTGTTGCACTCGTCCTCGCTCTGTCTTACCTCAGCCTTCGGAGCAGTCTCAGCATCGGGGGTTTCAGTCAGATTTTCTCCGACCTGCTCGACAAAGAGCAACTGCCCTCACTTACCCTCTTCGTTCTCGGTGCGCGTCCTTTGTTCGTCGCAGTCAGTATTCTTGTTCCCATTATCGCCCTTGCAACGCTCTTTCTTCGCGGCATGGTTCTTTCCTTCTACATCATCGGCGCTCTCGGGTTTGTCACTATCGCGCAGTTTATTACACTCTATCATGGCTTGTCCGCACCACTTTCTCAGATTATCAGCACCATGAGTTCCGGTCCTACTCCATGAGTCTTTTTCCAACACCCGCAACGCCTATCCATGCGCTGCAGCGAGCGGCTCCGGCTGTCACGCTGGCTGCTCCGCCGCCTTCGCCCGCGCAGCCATCGCGCCAGCCTCCGCGGTCGCTTAGCTTGGGGTCGTTAGGCGCTTCCTCGCGTTTCTTGAAATCGACGATCATAGCTGCACTGCTTTCCCTCACCTCCGCGCTCCACGCAGGTGATGATTTTTCCGGCTACGTGCGTCAGCTTGCTGACGACATGCCAGAGCGCGACGCCGTTCGTGCCGAACGTGCTCTGTTCGACGCCGGCATACGCGCCTTTCCGACGTTACTTGCTCACTTTGGTGACCGCCAACTGATTCAAGTGCGTCTGAATGGCCGTGCTGTCATCGGCACCCCAACTGTCGGTGACTTGTGCTTCGACATCCTCCAGACCCAAATCGAGGACAACTGGCCCAAAGGCTTTCGCCAGTTCTACATCTTGACTCCCGACAATGCGAAACAGTGGCTCGACGACCACAAGGGGCTTTCGCTCCGACAGCTTCAACTTGTCTCACGCGAGGAATCGCTGCGGCGCGCCGAGGCGAGTCTGGCTGCTGCCCCCAGCGACCTCACAATGAAAGCAGTGGCCTTCCTTCGCAAGGAGGTCGCCAAGCTCAAGCAATGAACCCGGAAGCGCCCAACCATGCGCTGCAGCGAACGGCTCCGACTGTCACGCTGGCTCTTTCCACCGCCGCCTTTCCACTCGCCACGCAGCCAGCGCGCCAGCCTCCGCCGTCGCGGAGCTTGCGGTTGTTAGCCCTATTTGCCGCACACAAATGAACCAACGATTGAAGATTCTCGCGATATTGATAGCCTGCACACTTTCGCATCCTGTTTGCGGTGCGGACACGCTTACGGAAGAGCAGATTGAGCGATTGGTTTCGCAAGCGCCCAAAATGCATCTTCCGAAGCTCATTGCTTTCAACGAAGCTAAGTTGGAGAGAATCTATCAGGCCAAGCTGAAGGCATCCGGCCCCGAATACCGCGACGCACTCAAAAAAGCTCAGGAGGCATGGCGGAAGTTTTACGAGGCAGACCTGATCATCGGAGCGCTTGATACGGAAGGCGGCAGCGGACAAGCCGTTTTCGCGATGGAGCGGCATGTTTACCAGTTGCGACTCCGCATTTACCAACTCAGCACAGACTATTTACAGGGGTGGTTTTCCATCCCAAAAGTCCATGAACCAGCGCCCAAAGAATAGGCCTAACCAAGCACTGGAGCGACTACCCCGCGCGTCACGCCGGCTGCTCCACCGCCCTTCGCCCGCGCAGCCATCGCGCCGCGCGGGGCTGTCGCTCAGCTTGGGGTCGTTAGGCGATTCTACGAGCACCTTGTAATCCGATGCTCGAACTAATCTTTCTGAGTCCGCTTCTCGCCTTTCTCGCAGGCGCTCTCATCGCGCGCTTCGCTGTGCGTCGTCGTCCGTTCGCTGCTCACGACTGGGCTATCATCGTGGCGCTGGCAGTCAGTGCGTTCATTCTACCTTTGGCAGCCGGCGTCTGGATTCCCGATTTTGTCGGCACGACCCGCACGCTTGCTTCGGCTACCAGTTCTAGCGGCTACTCCTTCCGCGTCACTCAGGTTTGGAACTACTGCGACTTCTACACGTCCTCTCTCTACATCACCGCGCCAGATGGCAGCGTCAGCAACCCATATCTAGACGGCGACGACAGCAAGAGTTGGAGTGTTCCCATCGCCATCGACGAACAGAACCGCGTTGCGACGGTCACTCTCAGCGGCGGACGTGCCAAGACATTCCAATGGTGAGCCACTCTCTTCCAACAGCCGAATCGCCTAAGCGCTGGGCTTGGAGTCGTTAGCTGTCAAGCGCACATGCAACCTACCGCGCCACCGCCATTGCCAAAATCGCCACGCACCGCGATGAGCCAACGCGCCAAGCTTCTCAGCGCGTTGGCTCTCGTCCCTGTATTTTGTTACGGCGCACTCATTGTGCTTCGACTTTGCGGACTCGTCCGTCCCTTTTCCGTACCCACTGGAGCGATGACTCCAGCGGTTTCCGCGGGCGACCACATTATGATGGAAGGCGTGACCTATCTGTCTCGCCAGCCTCATCGTGGAGATATTGTCGTCTTCAAGACGGACGGCGTCGCTTCGCTGCCACCGGCGACGATATATGTTAAGAGGGTTGCTGGGGAGCCTGGTGACCACCTGAGGATTTCCGAGGGGAAGTTGTTCATCAACGACAAGCGGGTGTCGCTTAGTAATGCTGTGGGAGAGATAGCCTACGATTTGCCGCCACGAATTGGGACACTCGCGCCGCAGACTGACGTGACAGTTCCGAGCGGTTGTTATTTTGTGCTTGGTGACAATTCGACCAATAGTTTTGACAGTCGTTTTTGGGGTAGTGTCCCGCGAGAAAATATCATCGGTCGTGTTTCGTTTTGTTATTGGCCTCCAAATAGAGTAGGAGGAGTGAAATGACAGCTAACCGTGCGCTGCAACGAACCCGGCATGGCGTCGGGGTTTGCAATCGGTGCGTCCCGCGGGCCGGGTCGCTAAGCTTGGGTTCGGTAGGCCCCTACACCATGCGCCTTCTATCCCTCCTCGCTCTTCTCATGTTTTTCACCGGATGCTCCAAGACCAAACCCGCTGGTGACGCTACGGCAGAGTTCTGGACGTGGTTTACAGCTCAATCTGCCGAGTATGCACGTTTGCTTTCGTACGAGACGCACGCATCGGCGCCGAACGACTCAGAACGCCAAAAGCAAGTCGAGCAAGCCGTTGCGGACACGGCGTCTCGATTGAGGCGCATCAACCCCGAGTTTTCGCCATTCTTCGGGTACAGCGGCGGCGCCAATAAACTCATGATTACCGTCGGTGGACAGAAGCAGCTTTTCGCCGCCGTCGATCAATTCGTTTCTACCGCACCCAAGATAGCCGGCTGGACTTTCGTCGCCCTCAAACCGCCCCTGAACTTCGATGCCGCCACCGAGATCAAGTCTGGCTCCGTCGCGCTCAAACTCGGAGACATGCGCTACTCTCGCCAGCGCCAGGGCGACGGTTCATTCGCTTTCACCGTGTTCGTCCCCTCCAACGTCTCCAGCGACCCCGATGGGTTCCGGCGGCTCTGCACCCGACTGCTTGAGGATTCCTTGGGCGAGCGCGTAGCCGCCACCGCCATTCACAGTCTTGAGGTTCGCCAGTTGGACGCCACTTCTCAACCCGACCTTCTCGAGTTCATTCATGTTCATCGCGACATCACAAGCACCGGGTTCTAACCATGCGCTGCAGCGATCTCGGCGTGAGCGTCGCGGTTGCAATCATGGCGTCCCGTGTGCCAGGTCGCTGAGCTTGGGTCGTTAGGCGGTAATGCCATGCGCCCTTCAAATTCCAGTTTTGACTATTGGTTTATCAGGCCGCTCAGGAGGTTCGCTGTGAATAGCCTGGTCGTCTGGCCTATGTTGGGTGTTTATATGTTTAGCAACCACCACCAACCCGCGTCGCCAAGCACGGTTCTGATGCCGGCATGGGTGCCGTTTTCTCCGAGCTTTATTATAGCCTACATCGGATTGCTGCTGATGACTTGGCTGCTGCCGATGGCCATCTGCGACGCCGGCTTGTTCCGTGCCTGCCTGCGAGCCAACGTCTGCGCGTGGCTGCTAGTCTTGCCGTGGTGGATACTGATTCCGACCACGATGGCTCGCCCGCCGTTGCCAGAGGAGCCTTGGACAGAGTCGTTCAGGTTGCTTTGGGCGTGCGATCAGCCATGCAATGTGTTTCCCTGTGCTCACGGGATCGGGCCGATGGTGGCGGCGTGGTTTGCCGGTCGTGACCATCCGACGTGGCGTTGGCCATTGGCGGGAGTTTTGGCTTTGGCATTTCCATCCATCGCCCTGATTTGGCAGCATCGCCCGATTGACATCCTGTTCGGCGTAGCGGCCACAGTCATAGGCATAGTTGTCGGTGAGGCTATGAGTCGTAGAGAACGGGCGAGCTTGAAAGATTTGGATGAGATTGCCGCGTAACCATGCGCTGGAGCGAACCCGGCCACTGCGCTCTGGTTGCCATCCACGCCTCTCGCGGGCCGGGTCGCTGAGTTTGGGTTGTTACGCGCCTAAAGCCACCAACATCCGCCATGAACCCCGGGGATATTCCAACATTCTTGTCGGATATAAAGCTGCTGACAAACACACCAATCTGTCGATAAATCCCCTGTTCGCCTAAAACAGAGCTCATCAACAATGCCACCACCGCCCTTACCATCAAGACAAGCTCCACCTGCACCGGCCCCGGCAAAAACGGCTGGGTCTCGCATCTTGAGAGTGGTAATGATCATCGGATTGCTACTACTCGTGGGCGTCTCCGTGCTGGCAGTCAGGGTATTTAAGGGTGTGGCTAAAATGGTTGAGACGGCTTCGCGTAGAAACCCGCACCTTTTGGAAGCACCAAAATATGAGGCGCTTCTTGGTCAGAATCTAATTGGTGCAGGGTTTCATGTAGAGGTTGGAACTCGTCGCTACATTTGCACCTCGGCTCATCAGTTTGACGGGGCCAAACCGGAGCAGATGGGATCTCTGGATTTCGACGAGCCAATTGTTTTGAAAAACGTCGTGCATAAGCAGGCTGATCTGCTGCTGATAACCTATGAGTCCAAAAAGCTGGATGAACAGCGTCCCTTGAAATATGACTACGGAGCCAGGGTGGAGGTGGGTTTGCCGGTGTATTTGTATCCAATGAATGGTGGCCCAGTCAAAGGACACATTACGTTGCTAAACCTTTCGAAAAGTGAGGCTACGGTCCATGCGACCGTTCCCTTCGAGGCAGCGGGCATGAGCGGTTCACCTGTAGTTAGCGGGGAGACCGGATCGGTCATTGGGATTCTCACAGATGCCAACGATCCGAAGCGGGCAACCCAAATCGGGATACAGATTTTAAGACCCAGCAATGACTTGTCGAAATGAAGGCGAACACAACGGATGCAGGCAACGGCTCGCATGGCATCTGTCGTGTCATCGACGCCTCTCGCTCGCCGTCGCCTGATCCGGGACGTTGGGCTAAAACATGAAACTGCGGCTCTCCACGCGTCTTCTTGCTTGGTCGCTCGCAGGCTGCTCAATCCTTTGCATCGTAACTGCGGTGAGGATCGAATACTTGAACTACCGCGCCGGAGGGGCTATTCAACGAAAGGCCGAGCAAGAGCCAAACTCGAAGTGGAGAATTGGGGATGGGTATTTCGCAGCTTTGGAGCAGGTCGAGGCGGATTGGCGCACAGAGCACGGTATAGATCGCGGGACCGATCTAAGCCCGAGCGACCATGAGGCGATTAGAGAAAGGATGAGGGCTACCGAGTGGGCACCTTCTCACCGAGACAAACTTGGCAAGCTGCTTGGAACTTGGGGATTGCTTCAGTATCCGCTTGCGGGCTTTCTTGTGTTCGCGTCCTTGGGTGCCGCAGCATCGCCCCGAACAAGAGGGCCTATTCCGCAGTGGATCTTCTATCCACCTGCTGTAGTCGGGGTGCTTGCACTAGGCCTGGCGCTTTATCGAGGCTATTTTTCGAGTCTCGGGTGGTGACCTGAGGCGGTAACCCAACTGCAATCAACCAAACCCAACAAGTCGTCACTTCTAACGCCTGACCCGCCTCCAGTTCCATCCCTCATGCCCGCTACAACCTCAACCCGCAGTCGAAGCCTCGCCCCCGGTCAGGCGTAGGAGGACTCGACGTTCGGCCAACCTCGCAGATGGCGTAGCCAGAGGGCTACGGAACTGATGCAGCGGCTGGCGCTGTGTGCCTGGCCTCCAGGCTTTGCACCACGCTTCCGGCGTGACCCTCGGGGATTGGGCTGGCGGTCATCTTTGGCAGGCGGGGCGGGTGGTGGGGTATTTCCCCGGACTGCGGAGCCGAGACTCGACGCCGCCGCGCGGCTCGCGGAGACTCGGCGACTGTGAACGACCCCAAGTTTGTCATCCAGGTCAGCAAAGGTCTGATCCGCGATCAGCGGGCGCGCCGGACGCTGATGTTTTACAGCGTGCTGGTGGTGCTGGTGATGATTTTCGTGGGTTCGACTCTGCTGTGGGCCTGGCTGCGGGAGCATCCGATTCTTTTCATCGGCTATTGGTTCGGCTGCGCGTGGATAACGCTGCTGGCGATGCTGCTAGCGCTTTATGATCTGGTGAAAGTGCGGGGCGAAATGCGGCGCGAGCGGCGGCGGCTGGAGCGGGAACTGGTGGAGAAGGCCGCGGAGGAGAAGCGCCGATGATCCGCACGCGCGCGGAGAAGGAGGAACTGGAGCAGCGGACGCTCGCGTCGTATGCGCAAAAGGCGGGCGCTTCCGCCGGTCGGGCGCACCCGGAGCCGGCGCATCCGCACCGGACGGCGTATGAGCGTGACCGGGCGCGGATCATTCATTCACGGGCGTTCCGGCGGCTGGAGTACAAGACGCAGGTTTTTCTCAATGGCACGGGCGATCATCTGCGGACGCGGCTGACGCATACGATCGAGGTGGCCTCGATCAGCCGGACGATCGCGCGGGCGCTGGGGCTGAATGAGGATCTGGCGGAGACCATCGCGCTGGCGCACGATCTCGGGCACTCGCCTTTCGGCCATAGCGGGGAGGAGATGCTGGACGGGCTGATGCGCGGGCACGGGGGCTTTGAGCACAACACGCAGAGCCTGCGCATCGTCGAGTTGATCGAGCAAAAGTATCCGCGTTTTCCCGGGCTGAATCTCTCGTGGGAGGTGCGCGAGGGTTTGCACAAGCACGCGAAGTTTTACGATCCGCCAACGGCCAGGGCGGAGGGCGACACGTTTCACAATCCCTCGCTCGAAGCGCAGATCGCGAACCTCGCGGACGAGATTACCTACTACAGCCACGATCTGGATGACGGGCTGGATTTTCACCTCATCACGCCGGAGCAACTCGCCGAGCAGGCGGCCTGGCACCAGAGCTACGAGGAGGTGCGCGGGCATTTTCCGGATCTCACGGGGCGGGAGCTGCACGGTTACGTCATCCGCTGCATCATCGACCGGCAGGTGCAGGATGTGATCGCGACCAGTGCGGGGCTCATCGAGGCGGCGGGGGTGCAGAGTGCCGACGAGGTCCGCCGTCAGCCGGGGCCGCTCATCCGCTACAGCGAGCCGCTGCTCCTCGCGAACCGCGCGCTCCGCAAATTTCTCTACGCAAATCTCTACTACCATCCGCGCGTGGCCGAGGCGAACCAGCGGGCCTGCGGGCTATTGCGCGATGTCTTTGAGGCGTATCTGGCAAAGCCCGCGCTCCTCGGCGATTCCACGGCACGGCGGGTGGCGAGTGACGGCCTGCAGCGCACAGTTTGCGACTACCTCTCCGGCATGACCGACCGCTATCTGCTGGAGGAACACGCCCGGCTTTTCCTCACCGCCGCCTGAGGAAAAGCGCTCGGGGATTTACCGCGAAAGATCCGACTGGCTGAGGATCTTGAACTGCTGGCCTTCGAGCACGGACACGGCGCATTCGTTGTCCTCGACGTGCAGCGCGAGCGCGGTGCGGCCGCGCGGGCGGGTGAGAAGGGCGTAGCTGCCAAAGATGTTGCACTCGGCCGCGAGTAGGCCGGCGAGCAGACGTCCGAGTTCGGCGGCGCCTTCCTTGAGTTCCACGACCACGAGTTCGCAGATGGAAAAGGGGATGGCGTGCTCGATGAACATCTGCTGCACGCTCTCGGGATCGCTCACCACGAT
Organism: Chthoniobacter sp.; assembly: GCA_021414005.1. Taxonomy (GTDB): domain Bacteria; phylum Verrucomicrobiota; class Verrucomicrobiia; order Chthoniobacterales; family Chthoniobacteraceae; genus Chthoniobacter. The sequence goes on from JAIOPH010000035.1 coordinate 8,395, forward strand.
GCGCACGATGGCGGTGTCCGCGGAATCCTGCACGCTGATGGCGAGGACGTCGATGTGCCGCTCGTTGAGCACGCGGACGACATCGAGCAGCGTGCCGACGCGGTTCGGGAGAAAGATGGAGAACTGGGTGACGCGCGGGCCGCCCAGTTTTTCGGTGGTCTGCGTGTTGAAAGGCATCGGCTTAGCGGTAGCTGTAAATGAGGCAGAAGGCGGACGGTCCGCCTTCGGTGACCTCGACCCGAAGGTAATACGGGCCGCTGTTTTTCGGGGCGAATCCAGCGGCGGCGACCGAGGCATCGGCATACGGTTCGGTGGCGACCGGCTTCCCGGTTTCATCGAAGACGGTGACGGCGACTTTTTTTGCGGCCTCGCCCGCGCCCACGGTGAACCAGTATTGGTTGCCCGCGTAGAGATTCACCTGCACGAGCGCGGGCTTGCCGGGCTCGAATTTGCCGCACCAGTTGCCGTCGCGCAGTTTGAAGCCGTCGTTGGAAAACGCGCCGGCGATTTCCAGCGCCAGCTTGCGCGCGGCCACTTCGGCATCGCTGGCGGCGTTGAGCGGGGCGGTAGCGGAGACGGCGGCGAGGGCGAGGAGAAAAAGGAGGCGCTTCATTTGTTTTGTTTCTTGGTGATGTCCTTCAGGATTTCGGAAATGAGGCTGCTGAGCTGTTTCAGTTCCTCGGCGGTCGGCGGCTTGTCGAGTGGGAAGGCGATGAATTTCTCCACCCCGGCCATTTTCCTCCGCACGACGGAGACGATGGCGTCCTCCTGGGTTTTCTCGCCGAGCTTTTCCAGCCGTTTATTGAGAAAGGCCACGATGCCGGGCTGGCGGAGCAGGCGCGCCCCGCCCTCGCTGTAATTTTTGGCGAGGTAGCCGCTCATGACTTCCGTGGCGCGCAGCCAGCCGCCCACGGTGACGAGCGTGACGAGGTCGTCATCCTTGCGCTCGGCCATGCCGGACTTGACCTCGTTCTGCGTGGCTTCGAGCTCCTCCTTGAGTTGATCCCACTGCTTTTGGTCGGCGAAATTGATGATGCTGCTTCCGCGCTCCAGCACCTCTTTGCTCAGTCCCAGATTCTTCGCGATGGCGAGGATGTCCTTGCCGATGCTTTTGATCTGCGGCGCATCCTCGGCCTCGATGGCCACGTAGCCGTCGGCGATCAATCCACCGAGGTTGAGCGCGTTCTGCGGACGGCTCGAATAGGTGGTGCCGATGGCGAGCCGGGCCAGCTTCGACCAGTCGATCTTGCCGACCTTGTTCAGCGAGGCCATGAACTCGCCGGGCATCGGGATGGAAAGCTCGTCGGTCCGCGCCGCGCCGGAGATTTCCTCCGGCGTCAGGGGCGTGGCCTCGCCAGCCGCGGAGGCGCAGAGACAGACGGCTGCGAGGCCGCTGACGAAAATGCGGGAAATCGGGATCATTGGCGGACGTTAGCGGGCGGGGGAGCGGGAGTGAAAGTGGAAAGTGCGGACGCGCGCCCACTTTTCACTTTCACTCCCGTTTTCACTCCGTAGTCTGCGCCGCCTATGAAAGCCCAAGTCATCGTGATGCCCAAAAAGACCGTGCTCGACCCGCAGGGCGTGGCCGTGCGCGACGCCATTCATCATCACGGCGTGCCGGCGGTAAAAGCCGTGCGCGTGGGCAAATTCATCGAACTAGAACTCGATGGCACGCAGACCGAGGCGCAGCTCCACGAGGTCTGCCGCGATCTGCTGAGCAATCCGGTGATCGAGGACTACGAGCTGCGGATCGAAGCCTGACCGATGAAAGCTGCCGTCATCCGCTTCCCCGGTTCCAACTGCGATCAGGACTGCGTCCTCGCGCTCCGCGACTTCGGCGTCGAAACCGACTTCGTCTGGCACAAGGACGAGTCCGTCGCCGGCTACGACATCATCGCGCTGCCTGGCGGCTTTTCCTACGGCGACTACCTCCGCTGCGGAGCGATCGCGCGCTTTTCGCCGATCATGCCCGCGATCAAGCAAGCCGCCGCCGCCGGCACGCTCGTGCTCGGCATTTGCAACGGCTTCCAAATCCTCTGCGAAGCCGGCCTGCTCCCCGGCGCGCTCATCCGCAACCGCGACCTGCACTTCCGCTGCGAGCATCTCCACGTCCGCGTCGAAAACGTCGCCAACCCTTTTCTCCACACCGCCAAGACCGGCGAACTGCTCCGCATCCCCATCGCCCACGGTGAAGGCAGCTACACCGCCGACGCCGCCACGCTCGCGGAGCTGAACCGCACGGGCCGCGTGCTCCTGCGCTATGCCGACAGCGCCGGTGCCGCGCTCGACGCCGCGAATCCGAACGGCTCCGCCGAGAACATCGCCGGCATCTGCAACGCCGCCCGCAACGTCTTTGGCCTCATGCCACACCCCGAGCGCGCCTGCGACCCCCGCCTCGGCAGCATCGACGGCCGCGTGATCTTTGAGTCGATCCTCTCCACCCTCGGCGCACGCCTGGCGGCGTAGCGGGGGAACGCGGTGCAGCCGACTCAGCTCCGCACCAACCGGACGACCAGTTTTTCATAGGCCAACCGCCGGCGATAACTTGTCTCGTTCTCGTATTTATCCACCGCCTCGACCGTCTCGATGTGCGCAATCCGCGCGCAGAGCGTCTTGAGAAGAGACCGCACGACCAGCCGGGCGTGCGCCGCACCGAGGCAAAGGTGCGGGCCGAAGCCGAAGGCCACATGCGGATTGGGGCGACGGTCCAGGCGAACTTCCTCCGGCGCATCGAAAACCGTTTCGTCGTAGTTGGCGGCGGCGAAGTTGAGCGAAACAAACTGGCCGGCCTCGACCTGCACGCCGTGGAGGTTGGCCGGTGCCTGGCACCGCCGGGCGAGATGCGTGGCCGGTGAAAGCACCCGGAAAAATTCCTCGCTCGCGCCGACGATGCGTCTCGGGTCCTCGCACAGGTAGGCGAAGTCGGCGGGGTGAGCCGAGAGATGGCCGATGATGCCCGAAATGGAATTGATGATCGTGTCGCGTCCGCCGGCGAAAACGATGCTGCAAAAGCCAAGCATTTCGTCACGGGTGAGGGGGCGGCCGCGGAACTTGGCGGTGGTCAGGCGGCTGAAAAAATCATCGCCCGGCTGGCTGGCCGCGTGATCCAGGAGGCTGTGGGTGTAGGCTTCGAGGGCTGCGCCCTTGCTCGTGCCGTCGCCTTCGCGGAAAACGTGCGTCCCCCAGCCAATCCAGACTTCCGCCTTGGTCGGCGGCACCTTTAGCAGGATCGCGAGGGCGTGCGATTGCAGCGGAATGGCAAACTCACGGACGATTTCCAGACGTTCGCGGAGTAAGGCGGAAGCGACGAGTTCCTCGACCAGCGCCTCCATCTGCGCGACCACCTCCGGCAGCTTCGCGCGATTGAAAAACGGCTCGACGATGGCGCGATATTCCTGCTGCTCGGGCGGGTCCACCTCGAGCGGGAGCTGGCGGACGGTGCGCACATCCTCCTCGTTCGGGATCGGCACTTTGAACGGAGCATCCGAGCTAAACTGCGTCCAGTTTTTCGCGGCGCGCCGCACCTCCTCGTGCCGCAGGAGCATGGGAATCAGGGTGCCCTGAAATTCGTTGACCAGAACGCCATCCCGCCGGCGCGGCTCGCCAAAAGGATCGGGTTGCTGCTGGTGAAATGGACAGGGCATGGAGTCGCTCGATGCCGAAAGCGGCGACTGATTCCGTTACTTATCCGGATGCTGTTTTAGTAACTCCGCCGGGGCGTAAAAGCTGGGCTGGTCCTTGGTCGCGGCGCGGACGGCGGCGACTTTCTCCGGGGTGATGACGGAAGCTTTGTTACCAAAGGAGTTGCGGACGTACGTGAGCACGGCGGCAACTTCCTCATCCGTTAGCCCTTTGAATGGCGTCATGGGCACAAGGCCCGGGTAATGGGTGCCGTTGATGTCGATGGGGCCGTAGAGACCATGCAGGGCCAGCTTGATCAGGCGCTCTTCGTTGCCCTGCACCCAAGTGGTTCCGGCGATGGGTGGAAAGTTGGCGGCGGGCAGACCAAGGCCGTTTTCCTGGTGGCAAGTGATGCAATGGCCTTCGCGGCTGAAAACCTCGGCTCCCTTGAGGTAGAGTTCCTTGTCCTTGCCGGCCAGGTCGGTCTTGTATTCGGGCTTGGGTGTCGCTTCCACGGCGCGGCCTTTGAGGGTGGCGAGGGCGGTTTCGAGCACGGGCTTGATCCAATTGTCCACGGGCTTGGCGGCGGCGGCCTGCGCGATGGGCAGACCTTTGTCTGCGCCAGTCCATGAGGCTGCGGCGATGGCTTCCAGGCGCACGCGACCGTTCTCGTCCTGCGCGGCAGTCATGAGCAGGGCGGGTTGGTCTTTCACCTGATGGCCGGAGTAACGCAGGACATGGACAGCGGCCGCGCGGACGTGGAAATCTTTGGCGGCGAGAAGCTGGCGCAGCAGGGGTTCATCCACACGGTTAAAACCCCAGGTGACCCACAGGGCTTCGAGCAGATGGTGCTCATATTTGGCGTCGGCCTTGTCGAGCGCGGCGACCCATTTGCCGAGCACGGGCAGCACGTCTGCGGGCTGGCGTCCACGCAATTCACGGCGGGTGCGGTAGCGGGTGCGGTCCTCGGGGAGCTTTAGGTTTTCGAGTAACTCAGGAACCGGTGCACCGGCAATGTTGGCTGGTTTGACCAAGGGTCGCGCGGGGTAGGTAATCCGGTAGATGCGTCCATGAACGTGGTCGCGTTGCGGATCGCGCGCGCTGTGCTGCATGTGGCCGATGAGCTTGTTCTGCCAGTCCACCACATAGAGTGAGCCATCGGGCGCAAACTCCAGGTCCACCGGACGGAAGTTGGGATCGGACGAGACAATAAGATCCTGACGGTGGTGGCTCTTGTAGCCACTGCCGTCATCTTCGAGCGTGTGTTGTTTGATGCCGAGAAAGCCAATGGCGTTGCAGAGCATGAAGTCGCCCTGTACGTCGTCGGGAAAATGCCGGCTGGAAACAAACTCCAATCCGGAAGTGGGCCGAACCTGATGTTTGCCCTCGACCAAGTTCGGGGGCAGTGGCGCGAATTCACCGTAAGGCACATTGACCGTGCCGGGCACCATCCAACGCATGCCGGGATCGGAGGTATCGAGAAAAAAGTTTTGGCCCCAGGCATCGAAGGCCACGCCCCAAGGGTTGGGAATCGAGAGGCGCGCCGAGCGTTCGAGTTGCTGGCGCTGCGGGCTGTAGCGAAAGAAGCCGCCATTGGAACTGCGGATCGGACCGTAGGCGGTCTCGACGTTGGTGTGGAGGAAGGTGCCTTCCTCCATGTAGATCGCGCCGGAGGGATCCGCGCAGAACGCACCAATGACATGATGGGTGTCGTGATCGTCGAACCCGCTAAGAATCGTCTCACGCACATCGGCGTGATCGTCGCCGTTGGTATCGCGCAGCAATAGGAGGTTGTTACCCTGCGCCACATAGACACCTTCCGGGGCGATTTCAAATCCCGTGGGCAGGTGCAGTTTGTCCGCGAAGACGATTTCTTTGTCCGCCTTGCCGTCGCCATTGGTGTCCTCGTAGATGAGCAGCTTGTCGTCCGGCTTCGGATCGCCGGGACGCCAGTGCGGATAAGTCGGCATCGTCGCGACCCAGAGCCGACCTTTGTTATCAAAGGACATCTGGACCGGATTGGCGAGATTCGGAAACTCCTTCTCGGAGGCAAACAGGCTGATCGCATAGCCCGGTGCCAGCTTAATCGCGGCGATGGCTTCCTCGCCGCTCTTATATGTGGTGTCGGGCGGTGGAGTAATGGGGGGAAGTTGCTTGGTTTTGGCATCGGCGGCGGCGAGGTCGAATGGCTTGCCCTCCAGCGCGGCCCAGATCGCCTCATCCCGGACGGCGGTCATTTCCTCCAACTTGGCGAGTTCGTCGGGATAGTTCTTCGGGCCAAAAGGCGCGTGTCGCCGCCCATACACATGCACGCCGTTTGGAATCTTGTAATACTTGAGCCAGACCCAATTCTTTTCCTGCACCGCCGCCAGTAATTTGGATAAGTCTCCTTTCGGCGCCGGAGCCGGACCAAAGAGGGCATCGGTGAGCACGGGAGCGAGTTTGGCGTAGCCTTCCTCCGTGAGCAGGGCTCCGTCGCGCGTCAGTGGCTGCTTGGTTTTGTCATACCAGTCCTTGGTGACCGCAAAGAGATTGACGAAGCGGACTTGATGCTGCGCGGCGACCGCTTCCATGGCGGCGGTGTAAAGCGCGAGATTGGCGTTCTCGATCTTGCCGTCCGGCGTGCCACGTGTGGCCGACAAATCCTCGAACGCAATGGGCGAGACGAGCACAAGCTGCGGCGCGGCTTTGCCATTGTATTGCTGGGTCTGGGTGTGCGTCACGAAGTCGGTCAGCTCCGCGCGGAAGCGCTCCAACCCCGCCGAGCCATCGAACGATTCGTTGAAGCCGAAGAACGCGACCACCACGTCCGCCTTCAGCCGGGTCAGCCATTGGTCGGGAGTTTCAAACTTGCCGTTGCCCGCATTTCCCGAGCCCCACCGGTCCGTGGCTTTGGACAGCGTGCGATACTTCTCCGCACCGGGAAACGCCCACGGCGCGTTGCGTCCTGAGTGCGGGCGAAATCCGGGCGTGTCCCCCTCGTCGCACAAATTGCGGATCATGATGTGCTGGCCCACATAGCGCCTTTGCACCTCGGCCTCGAAGGTGGGAAAGAGGCCCATGCGTGAACCGAGGCCGTTGCCGATCAGGACAAGGTGAGACCCTTCCTGCAACTTCGCAGGTTCCGCAGAAAATGCGGGGGCGACAAGGAGGAGCGAGAGAAGGGTTAAGAAAAGAGATTTCATGGTTTGGAGAGATCGTTTTTGTCGCCGGTCGAAACGTAGCGGTATCTGCGAGGAATGGGAGGAGTGTCAAATGAGGAATGCTCTTTGGTGCCCCGCTACGGTGCGACGACTACTTTGATTATGCCTCGTGCGGAAATTCCAGTTTTGGCATGCGCTTGGAAGGGGTCGATTCGATTGGATTACACCACTTTTCCCAGCAAATCATAAACCTGCGTGCCGGTAATCTCGACGTTGATGAACTCGCCGACGGGGGCGGGACTGGCGAGGAGGATGCGGCCGTCGATGTCGGGGGCGTCGGCGGTGGCGCGGGCGATGAGGGGTTGATCGACGAGGGCGCGGAGGGTTTTTCCGACTTGTGCGGCGCTGATTTCGCGGGCGATGCGCTGCTGGAGTTTCATGGCCTTTTTGTAGCGGGCGGCTTTGAGCTTCTGGGGGAGCTGGCCTTCCATTTGCGCGGCTCGGGAGCCTTCTTCCTGCGAGTAGCAGAAGACGCCGAGTCGCTCGAAGCGGGTGCGGCGGATGAAGTCGAGGAGGTATTCGAATTCCTCCTCGGTCTCGCCGGGAAAGCCGACGATGAAAGTGGTGCGGATGGCGATGCCGGGGATGCCGGCGCGAATGCGGGCGAGGAGGGTCTCGATGTGCTCGCTGCTGGTCTCGCGGCGCATGAGTTGGAGCATGCGCGGGTGGATGTGCTGGAGGGGGATGTCGATGTAGCGGCAGACGTGGCGCGACGCGGCAATGGCGGCGATGAGTTCGTCGCTCCAATGCGCGGGATGGGTGTAGAGAAGCCGGAGCCAAAATTCGCCGTCGATCTTGTCCAGCTCCTGGATCAAGCGGGTGAGCGTGGGGCCTTTGGTGGAGTCCACCTGCTGGCGCGGGCCGGCCTTTTCCTCCCACAGATCCATGCCGAAATACGTCGTGTCCTGGCTGATAAGGTTGATCTCTTTCACGCCTTCGGCGACGAGCGCGCGGACTTCGGCGACGACGCTCTCAATGGTGCGGGAGCGGTGCCGCCCGCGCATTTGCGGAATGACGCAGAAGCTGCACGGGTGGTTACAGCCTTCGGCGATCTTCGTGAAGGCGGTGTGCGCGGGAGTGAGGCGGAAGCGCGGGGTGTCGAAGTCGGGGATGTAGGTCGGCTTGCGGGTGACGAGGTTCAGCGGAGCCCATTGCTCGTCGGTGAGTTGCGAGGTGATGTTGGAATCCGGAATTCGGAATTCGGAATTGGCCGACGGGCGGGCGAAGACCTTGTCGATGATCGCTGCGGTGTCGGCGACCTGGTCGAGGCCGATGAAGGCATCCACCTCGGGCATTTCGGTGGCGAGGTCTTTGGCGAAGCGCTGGGCCATGCAGCCGGAGACGATGAGCTTTTGTCCGGCGCGCTTTTTCAGGCCGCGCGCCTGATGCGCTTCGAGGATGGCTTCGATGCTCTCTTCCTTCGCGGTGTCGATGAAGGCGCAGGTATTGACGATGAGCACGTCGGCTTCATCGGCGTCGCCAGTGATCTCCATCCCGTGGGCGAGGACGCCACCGAGCATGAGTTCGGCATCCACGAGATTCTTCGCGCAGCCGAGGGAGATCATGCCGACCTTTTTTGGCTTTGCGGAAATGAGAGATGGAGGTGCGGCGGGTGGCGTCATGGCAAAAGTGGGGGAGTAGGTCGGGGGAAAGCGTGGCCGCGTCAACCCGAACTCCGATTTCCCGTCTCCGCGCGTTCCGATTATTGGATCGCCACGCCGGGCGCCTGGAACGCAATGGGCAGGCCGTTCTTGGTGATTTGCACGGAGGTGGGATCGGCGGATTCGATGAAAAAACGCGTGCCGCGGAGTTTGAGGGGCTGGACGCCGGGGTAGATGAGGTCGTCGAAGATGGGCGGCGCTTTTGGGTCGTCGCGGCGCACGGTGACACGCGTTTTTTTCACCGAGGCGACGAGGATTTCATTCGCACCGCTGCGTTCCGCGAGAGTGCTGTTGGTTTCCGGCACGGGCAGCGGGGTGACGGTGTCGTGGTCCGCCGGGTCGGTGCCAGCGGTGCCTTCCAGCAGGGCGTGGTCATCGGTTTGGTTGCGGGAAGGCGGATGCGGGTCGGTGGCCACGGCGTCGAGCGCGAGCGGCGGAGCGGTGAGATCGGGGGGCACGGCGGGCAGCGCCGGAACGGGCGCGGTCGCGGGTTGCGCGGCGACTTTCGGGTGCGCTGTGGTGTCGTCGAAAATGCGCTTGGCATTCGCCTGAACCCAAAAGGCCAGCAAGGCGATGCCGACGACCACCACGCCCACGGCGAGCGGGACGATGGACGGCGCGCGGCGTTCGCGGCGCATCGGTGTGACGGGGATGATCTCCTCGGGCTCGTGGTTGAGGTATTGGTAGTCGGCTACGCTGACCGGCAGGTAACTGTCGAAGGTGGCGAGGAAGTCGCCGACATCGACGCCGAGGTAGCGCGCGTAGTTTCTGATGAAGCCTTTCACGTAGGCGTTGCTCGGGAAGGACGCGTAGTCGTCGCTTTCGAGCGCGAGGATTTTTTCGGGGCGCATCTTGGTTTCATGCGCCACTTCGTCGAGCGAAAGGCCGCGCTTGGCACGGGCTTGGGCGAGTTTCTTACCTACGGGATAGGACATTGAAGGAGTGAATCGGTGAAGCGATCAATAGCACGGATGCTGCCACGGTGACAGGCACGCTTCCGGAAAATTTTCGCGCGCCTGGAGGACGCGCGCGGTGGGCTTGGGGTCAGGCGATTGCGTCGAGATCCACGAGGATGTCGCGCGGCTTGGCACCTTCGCCGGGGCCGACATAGCCACGCTGTTCGAGGATGTCGAGAATGCGCGCGGCGCGGGTGTAGCCGAGGCGGAGGCGGCGCTGGAAAAGCGAGGTGCTGGCTTTCTTTTCCTGCCGCATGACTTCGATGCACTTGTCCACGAGATCCTCGTCCTCGTCACTCACCTCCTCCTCTTCGCCGCCTTCGCCATCGGACTCCAGGCGCTGCTGGATGGAAGTTTCAAACTTGGGCTCGCTCTGCGACGAGGCGTGCTCGACGACTTTGCGAATCTCCTCGTCGGTGACATACACGCCCTGCGCTCGGATCATTCGCGAAGTGCCGGGCGGGCGATACATCATGTCGCCCTGGCCGAGCAGGCGCTCTGCGCCGTTTTCATCAAGGATGACGCGCGAATCAAGGCCCGAGGCTACTTGGAAGGCGATGCGGCACGGGACGTTCGCCTTGATGACGCCCGTGATGACATCCGCGCGCGGCGTCTGCGTGGCGATGATCATGTGGATGCCGGCAGCGCGCGCCTTCTGCGTAATCCGGGCGATGGCGCTTTCCACGTCGGCGGGCGCGGTCTGCATGAGGTCGGCCAGTTCGTCCACGATGATGACGATGAACGGCATGCGATCCGGGATGATAAGGTCGTGATCACGGATGTTTTTTACCGTCGTCATTTTTTCGATTCGCTCCTCGCTGGACAACGATTCGGGATCGACCGGCTCCTCGGATTCGGCGGGCTCGGGCGGCGCGGCATCGAGTGGAAGTTCGGCCTCCCTGGCGGCTTCGATGGCGTCGAGTTCGGCCTGCGTTTTTGGCAGCGGGCGTTCGTTGAAAGTGGCGATGTTGCGCACGCCAGTCTTGGCGAAAATGGCGTAACGCTTTTCCATCTCGTCGATCGCCCAGCGCAGCGCGAGCAGCACCTTTTTCGGATCAGTGACGACCGGGACGATGAGGTGAGGCAGGGTGTTGTAGATCTGCATCTCGACGACCTTGGGGTCGATCATGATGAAGCGCAGATCCTCGGGCGTGAAGCGGTAGAGGATGGACGCGATGATCGAGTTGATGCACACGCTTTTGCCCGAGCCGGTGGTGCCGGCGACGAGCCCGTGCGGCATGGCGGCGAGGTCGGCGATGATCGTCTTGCCATAAACGTCCTTGCCGAGCGCGATGGGGATGCGCGCCTTGGCGTGCATGAAGTCGTCGCTTTCGAGCAGCTCGCGCAGCGTGACCTTCTGCTTCTTGGAGTTGGCGATCTCGATGCCCACGGTGTCCTTGCCGGGGATGGGCGCGAGGATGTTGATGCGCTCGGCGCAGGTGGCGCGGGCGATGTCGCGTTCGAGCGCGGTGATCTTGTCCACGCGCACCCCATTGGCGGGATAGACTTCGTAGCGCGTGATCGTGGGGCCGCGCGTGATGTCGCCGGGCGAAACCGCGATGCCAAACTCGGCGAGCGTGTTGATGATCGTCTGGCGGATGCCGGCGAGTTCGTTGGGGTCGGCCAGTTCGTGGGCCGAGCGGTCCACGGCATCGAGGAGGTCGAACGAAGGCAGGTCGTAGTTTTCGCACGAAAACGCGCTGAGCGGCTCAAACTTGTCCTTCTTCGCTTTCTCGCGCTTCGGTGGCGGCGGCAGCGAGCTGTCGATGATTTGCGGCACGGGCCGCAGCACTTCCTCCTCGGGGAGAAGGGGTAGCGTCTGCTGCTCGGCGACGGGCGCGTCGGCCTCGGCAGGCGGCGTGCCGCTGCGTTTGGTGAGCGTCTTTTCCAGCCGGCGGCGCTCGCGGGCGAGGCGCTCGGCGTCGGCTTTGCCGCGCTCACCGGCAACGGTCTGCGCCTGCCTCCGCGGCTCCCACATTTTCCGCCACTGCGCGGGCAGCGCCACGACGCGGCGCAGTGCCACCGCGGGATGCAGTCCGCTGAGCAGCGCGAGACTGGTGGCGTAAAGCAGCAGGAAGATGATTACGGAACCGATCGCCCCAAAAAGCTTCCCGAACAGCATCGCGCCGAGATAGTGGCCGACCCAGCCGCCCTGGCCGGTAAGTTTCATGTGCGACGCATTTAGCAGCGTCCACGGCAAAGCCTGCGCGAGGCAGGCGCCGGAAAAAATCAACGCGATGCTCCACAGCGCGCGGCGATCCAGACGCAGCCCCGGGTTCATCAGCGCCACGCTGCCGTAGCCGAGCAGCAGCGCCGGCAGCAGATACGCCGCCGCGCCGAGCAGCGCGTAGGCGCAGCACGCCACGATCGCCCCGAAGCTGCCGATGAAATTCAGCACCGGCCCGCGTGCGCCCGAGGTGCTGCTGAGCGGAAACCAGCCCGGCACATCCGTGGGCGAGTAGGAAATCAGCGCGAGGAAAAGCAGCGTGCCGGTGCCGAGCAGCACGAGGCTCAGAACTTCGTGAATTGAATGGGTGGGTTGGGCTTGGGCGCGAGCCATTGGGGCGGGACAGTAGCGGGATCGGTGGGCGGTTCAATACTGGAACGGTGTGGGGGAGGTGCGGATTTTTCCGACCAGCCTGGCTTTGACGAGTCGCCCGTGCTGGCGGATGGGCGGGTGTGGAAAAAGGGAGGGTTACGTTTCGCGAAGCGCCGCTTGGCATCGCACGCGCTCTCTGCGAGAACGAAACCGCGTTTTTTCTACCCGCCAAACTCGATTAACCCATGTCAGTTCCACTTGTTTTCGAACCACTTTTTATGGAACGCGTCTGGGGTGGACGCCGCATGGAGCATCTGCTCGGCAAGCATCTCCCGCAGAGCGTCCGCATCGGCGAGTCTTGGGAAATCGTGGACCGCGAAGAGGCGCAGAGTGTGGTCCACGAGGGACCGCTGCGCGGGCGTACGCTGCACGAACTGTGGACGGAACAGCGCGCGGAAATATTTGGACCCGGACTGCCGGACACCGCGCGCTTTCCGCTGCTCTGCAAAATCCTCGACGCTCAGGAACGCCTCTCCGTGCAGGTCCATCCGCCCGCCGCCGTGGCCGCCCACCTCCACGGCGAGCCCAAGACGGAGATGTGGTACATCCTCGACGCCCTGCTCGACAGCGACCTCTACGCCGGCCTCCGCCCCGGCGTCACCCGCGCGGGTTTTGAGGCCGCCCTCGCCGACGGCACCGTGGCTGACCAGATCCATAGTTTCCCCGTCTCCACCGGCGACGCCATGTTCATCCCGAGCGGGCGCATCCACGCCATCGGTGCGGGCAATCTCATCGTCGAAATTCAGCAGAACAGCGACACTACCTACCGCGTCTTCGACTGGAACCGCCTCGGCCTCGACGGACGTCCGCGCGCGCTGCATGTCGCCGCCTCGCTGGAGTCCATCGACTTCACCGACACCGAACCGCATGCCGTCCGGGCGGATGGCGAAATCATTGCGGACTGTCCGTATTTTCACGTGGAAAAATGGGTGCTCGATCGCACGCGCGTCCATGGTGGGGCGCGCTTCGCCATATTCGCAGTCATCGTCGGGCGGGTTCGCTGCGGCGCGCGGGAATTTGGCCGTGGCGCTTTCTTTCTCGTCGCCGCCGACAGCACCGCCCGAGAAATCATCCCGCTCACGCCGGACGCTGCGGTCCTTCGCACGACCATTCCCGAAAAGAGCTGAGGAAAACGGACGGGAGCTATGCGGGTAAGGGAATATCCATCCATCAGTGGCACCTCCCGCGCCAGATTTAGCGCGGAGCGCTCAAGCGGAAAAATCGCATTGCGCAGCCGCGGCGAAATGTCTTCGGGCAGCATTGCTGTACAACACACGGCATGAATAGACAGGCACCACTAACGCAAAGGCAGCGTTGAACGTCGCCCGCAGAGTCGGCGACAGCGCCAACTCAATCAATCCACCCAAAACCCACAGCCCGCAAATCGCCATCCAGCATGGCCGCGCCCAAACTCGCTTTCGCCTCAGTCCGGCGATGACAAGAAGCCCAGCAACGGACAACACGAACATCAAGGCCAACCTTGGTGCCATGCGCTTCAGGTAATGAACGATGACGCGATCCGCGTCGGCTCTACCGAAAAGAACGTCCATCTGGAAGCGGGTCATCTGGGCGTAAACGACGGGCGTGGCTATTGCCAACACTGCCCCAAACCAGCACAAACCGATTGCGAACCGTGTGAAGTCCGCCAGTTTTCGTTGAAACGCCGCATCGTTTGCCAGTTCACGTCCGCCTCCATTCTGTCGCTGGTTAATAGACTCACTCATCAAGGTGGTGTGATCCTGGGATCATCGTCGGCTGGTCGCACGCCGGACATTTGATAAAGCGACCCCGTTGGCTCGCGGAAGCGCCAAGCGCGGCACGACAGTGAAGACAGGGGAATTCGATTGGTGAGCCTTCCAATTCTGACCGTCGGCACGGTTCGGGAGCGCCCGGGACCAGCGGAAATCGACGGATCTTGGATCGCAGCGTGAAATAGATCGCGAGCGAACCGGGTATCGCGAACAGATACGCTCCGATCACGGGATGACCACCCAAAAGCTTATCCCCCGCGAGCACTCCCGCCACCAGCGCGGCCACATAGAATAGGACTACTGCGAACCGTAACGGACGCCCACTGAGCCCGCGCTGCCGCGCCTGATCACTCAGCTTTCGGCAAAGGAGATAAACAAAAACGATGTCGAGCGCGATCATCGCCGGGATCTCTCTATTCGTCTGTCTCCCGCTCGGCCACCGGCCGGGTGCCGAGCAGGTCACACAGCCCGCGCTTTTTTGCCGAGCCGATGAATTCCCAAAACTCCCGCGCGTCCGGCCCCCATTCGCGTTCGCGGGCGGCGGCGAGAGCTTGGGCGGTGTTCAGCCCGCTACGGTAGAGCAGGGCAAACGCGGCTTTGATCTCCGCCCGCGCGCCGGTGTCGAGACCGGCGCGGCGCAGGCCCACAACATTGAGGCTGGCCACGCCATTGCGCCCGGCGGCGGTGGTGAAAGGCGGGATGTCTTTGCTGAAAGCCGAGGCCCCCTGGCAGATGGCGAGCCGCCCGACACGCAGGTACTGGTGAAAGACGCAGCCGCCGCCGATAAAGACGCCGGAGCCGACGGCGACATGGCCGCCGAGCAGCGCGGAGTTGGCGATGATGACGCGATCGCCGAGTTGGCAGTCATGCGCGAGATGCGCGCCCGCCATGAGGAAGCACTCGCTGCCGACCACCGTGGTGCGGCCCGAGGCGCTACCGCCGTGGATGGTGACGTATTCGCGAATGCGGTTGCCGCGCCCCAGCCGCACGGCGCACGGCGCGCCCGCCGGGAAGCCGAGATCCTGCGGTTCACCGCCGATGATCGCGCCGTAGCCGATATGGTTGTCCTCGCCCATGACGACACTCGCGCCAATGATCGCGTGCGCGGCGATGCTGCAGCCCGCGCCGATCTCCGCCGCACCCTCAATGACGGCAAACGGCCCGACCCGCACGCCTGCGCCGAGGCGCGCGTCGGGGTGGATGAGGGCGGTGGGATGGAGCATGCGCGGAGGATGGGGGGGAAAGGCGAAGGGCGAAAGGCGAAAGGCGATGGATAATTTGGAATGCGGAGTTCGGAATGCGGAATTCGTTTCGCCGCGAAAAATCTCCACTCCGCACTCCGCATTCCCACCTTCTCCCGCCATCGCCTTTCCTCAGATCACTCCCGCCTCCCGAAAGCTGAAATACGGCCGCCGCCCATTGTCGGGGGAACCGATGATGATGTGGTCGAAGAAGCGGATTTGGAGAAGCGTGGCGGCTTCGGCGAGGCGACGGGTGAGACGGTGGTCGGCGTCACTCGGCGTGGGATCGCCGGAGGGATGGTTGTGGACGAGGATGATGGCAAAGGCGGCGTAGATGAGCGCGGGTCGGAAGATTTCGCGCGGGTGGGCGATGCTCTCGTTCAGGCTGCCGTGCGAGATTTCCTCGGTGCGCATGAGCTGGAGCTTGGTGTCGAGCAGGATTACACGGAGGGACTCGCGGGAAAGCGCCCGCATTTCCGCGCCGAGGAGGGCGTGGACGAGTTCCGGGGTGTCGAGCGACTGCTTGGCAAGGGTCTCGCCCGCGAGCCGGCTGGCGAGGCCAAAGGCGGCGGCCAACTGCACGGCTTTTGCCGGGCCCACGCCTTTGATCTTCGCCAATTCTTGCACCGTGCAGCGCGCGAGTCCGCCGAGCGAGCGGTACTCCGCGAGGAGCTGCCGGGCCACGTCGATGGCGTTGGCCCCGACCATCCCGGTGCGCAGCAGGATGGCGATGAGTTCGCTATCGCTCAGCGCGCCCGCACCCATCCGGGAGAGCTTCTCGCGGGGCCGATCCTGCTCGGGGAGTTCCTGGATTTTCAACGTCGCCATACGTGGCGGGTTGTATCTCCCGGCCATCGGCGCGGAAAGCGCAAACCGGCGTCGCGATTTCTCAGTTTTCCCCGTTGACACCCCTGCGCCTGCCCGCTCTCATGCCCGCTCTCCGGCCCCCGGAGTACCACCGCCTACGGCTTCCATTTTTCACCATCCGCGCTTTCCCGACCCCGAAACCAACAACCCAAACTACCAACCAACTACATCATGTCAGCATCATCAGAAGGTAACGCACCCAACGCCCAACGCCTGCTTTTGGCAGGCTTCATGGCCATCCTTGCCGCTGGTGTCGGCTATTCCGTCCGTGGAGGCATTCTCGGTCAATGGGCCGAGCAATTCGGCTTCACCATGACCGAATTGGGGGCCATCACCGGCGGTGGACTCACGGGTTTCGGTATCGTCATCATCCTCACCTCGCTCATCGCCGACAAGATTGGCTACGGAAAGCTGATGGTCACAGCGTTCGCACTGCATTTCATTTCCGCAGTTGTGACGCTCGCTGCTCCGGCGGCGTTTGCCTCTGGAGGAAAACCAGCGGCATTTAACTGCCTGTTTTGGGGTATGTTCATCTTCGCTGTCGGCAACGGCCTGTGCGAGGCGGTCGTCAATCCGCTGACCGCAACGCTCTTTCCAAAAAACAAATCGCACTACTTGAACATCCTGCATGCAGGCTGGCCGGCGGGCCTCGTGCTTGGCGGCCTCGCTTCGGCGTTCATGGCGGCGAAACCGGCAAATGCCGCTACGGGTGCAGCGGCCGTTGCTGCGGTGGACTGGAAAATCCAGATGTCCCTCTTCCTCGTTCCCGTTATCGCGTATGGCGTCATGCTGCTCGGCCAGCGCTTCCCAAAATCCGAAGCTGCTTCGGCTGGGGTTACACTGGGCGAAATGGTGGGAACCATCTTTGCTCCGCTGATGGTTGTCCTGCTGGTCATCCATGCGCTCGTCGGTTACGTCGAGTTGGGCACGGATTCGTGGATCAGCAAGATCACGGGTGCGATTATGGAAAGCCCTGCGGCTGGACTGAAGCTGTTCGTCTATACCTCGCTGCTTATGTTCTGTCTCCGGTTTGTCGCCGGCCCGATCGTGCATCGCATCTCTCCCCTTGGTCTACTGTTTGTCAGCGCCTGCCTCGGAGCAACCGGGCTGACCCTGCTGGGTGGTGCCACCACCGTCATGGCCTGTATCATCGCGGCCACCGTCTATGCGTGCGGCAAGACATTCCTGTGGCCGACGATGCTCGCGGTGGCCTCCGAGCGCTTTCCGAAAGGTGGCGCGGTGGCGATCGGGATGCTCGGCGGAATCGGCATGTTATCGGCAGGACTGCTGGGAGGCCCGGCCATTGGGTTCAAGCAGGACTACAATGCGTCTGCCAATCTTAAGGAGGTCGCACCGGCCGCGTATGAGCGGTATAAGGCGGCGAACGAGAACAGTTTCTTCGGCTTTAAGACTGTGGGATTGGACGGTGCCAAGGTGGGCGTCCTCGAAGACGGCGGCAAAGAGCTTTCGAGGGCCGGCGCATTGCTAGCCAAAGAAAACAAGCAGGACGAGAACCATGCCAAGCTTGCGACTTGGTGGGAAAGCGCCAAGGCTGAGGCGGACAACGACAAGAAGCCTGTGCAAAAGGCGGGAGTTTTCGGTGGCCAGAGGGCGTTGAAACTCACGGCTTACGTGCCCATGGCAATGGCCGTTCTTTACCTGTTGCTGATCATCTACTTCAAGGCTACGGGCGGCTACAAAGCCCTGCATGTGACCGAGGATGAAGTCCGCGGCGGAGTGTCTGGCCCGATGGAAGCCTGATAATCTGCATACTTGGATTCACGAGGGACAGGGTTTGCGCCCTGTCCCTCGTTTGTTTTGCCGGTGACGCGTGCGGCGGTTACATGCTCGCCGCCATCGGCGACTGCTCTCTTCCAAAATTTCATGCTTACGACTCTCCGTACCTGGCTCCAGCTCGTCCGCGCGCCGAATCTTTTCACGGTGCCGGGCGATCCGCTCGCGGGTTATGTGCTGGTGGCTTACGGGGCGTTTGGGCCGGAGGTTTATTACGCGGTGGGTGCCAGCTTGTGTCTGTATGCGGCGGGGTTGCTGGACAACGATCTGGCGGATCTCGCGGAGGATCGCGCGGAACGTCCGGGGCGTCCGCTGCCGAGTGGGGCGGCGAGTCCGCGCACCGTCGCGCTCGCGGCGTTGGGTCTCGGGGCGGGCGGGCTGGCGCTGGCGGGGATGCTGGGCGGGACGGCGCTGGGGATCGCCGTGGCGCTGGTGCTGGCGGTGGCACTTTACAACCACCGGACCAAGCATGTGCCGGTGCTCGGCGCGCTGAACATGGGCGCGTGCCGCGGGCTTAGCCTGCTGCTCGGGGCGGCGGCGGCTCCGCACCCGGAACTGCTCTGGCGGTTGCTGGCGGCAGGGCGGGCGAATCCTCTGCTGACGGCGGCGCTGTTGGTGACGCTCTACATCGCGGCCGTCACGCACCTCGCGCGGTTCGAGACGAAGGCGCAACAGCCTCCGCTGGCGAAGTGGCTGCCGGGGCTGGTGCTACTGGCGGGCGCGGTACTCTTCATTTTGCAGGTGAAATCGGGGACGGTTTATAGCACGGCGGCGATTTTGGCGGTGGCGGTGCTGAATGGTTTCGGTTCGGCGGGCCAGCTCGCGAGCGATCCAAATGCGCCGGTGCCGCCGGTGATCGGTCAGTTTATCCGGCTGCTCCTTTTGGTGCAGGCGGGCCTGTGCGCGGCGGTGGGCATGCCGGAGCCGTCGCTGCCCGGCGCGGCGGTTCCGCTGATCGGTGCGGCGCTCTTGGTCATGGCGTGGCCGATCAGCCGCGCGGTGTCGAAACGGTTTTACGCGAGCTGAACGGCGCGCGCTCTCAGTCCACGAATTCCTGCACCACGAGCGTGGCGTTGTGGCCGCCGAAGCCGAAGCTGTTATTGATTGCGACCTTCACCTTTTTTTCGCGGGCGGTGTGCGGGGTGTAGTCGAGGTCGCACTCGGGGCTGGGGTTGTCGAGATTGATGGTCGGCGGGATCACACCGTCGCGGATGGTGAGCGCGCAGGCGATGGTCTCGACTGCGCCGGCGGCTCCGAGGAGATGGCCGGTCATGGATTTCGTGGAACTGACGGTGAGGCCGGTGGTGGCGCGCGCGCCAAAGACGGTCTTGATGGCCTTGGTCTCGCAGAGGTCGCCGACGGGGGTGGAGGTGCCGTGCATGTTGATGTAGTCCACGTCGTCCGGGGTGAGGCCGGCTTTTTTCAAAGCCATGCTCATACAGCGCGCGGCACCGGTGCCCTCGGGGTTGGGCGAACTCATGTGGTAGGCGTCGGAGGTGAGGCCGTAGCCGGAGAGTTCGGCGTAAATCCGCGCGCCGCGGCGCTTGGCGTGTTCGAGTTCCTCAATGACGACGACGCCAGCGCCTTCGCTCATGACGAAGCCGTCGCGGTCGCGGTCAAAGGGACGCGAGGCTTTGGTCGGGGCGTCGTTGCGGGTGCTCATGGCGCGCATCGCGGCGAACCCGGCCATGCCCATGGGGACGATGGTGGCCTCGGAGCCGCCGGCGAGGAAGACATCGGCGTCGTCCTCGAGAATCATGCGCCAGGCTTCGCCGATGGCGTGGCAGGCGGTGGCGCAGGCGGATACGGGCGCGAAGTTTGGCCCGCTCCAGCCGAATTCCATCGAGACGAGGCCGCTGGCCATGTTGGCGATCATCATCGGGATGGTGAAAGGCGAGACGCGGCCCGGCCCTTTTTTGAGGAGAATTTCGTGCTGATCCTCGAGCGTTTTCAGTCCGCCGATACCGCTGCCGATGATGACGCCGCAGCGGTCGGGATCGGCGACGGCGGTGAGGCCGGAGTCTTCCACGGCCATCTTCGAGGCGGCCATGGCGAGCTGCGAGAAACGGTCGGCGCGGCGCGGGTCCTTGGGGTTTTTGAAATACTTGGCGGGCTCGAAATTTTTCACCTCGCCAGCGATCTGGCAGTCGTAGCCCGTGATGTCGAAAAGCGAAACGCGCCCGATGCCGCTGACGCCGTGGGTGATGCTGTGCCAGAAGGAGTTTAGATCATGGCCCACGGGGGTGATGGCTCCCATTCCGGTGATGACGACTCGGCGTTGCTGCGACATAAGTCGGGCAAAGTGGCGGCAAATCGCGGGGTGTGGCAATGGCAAAAACGTCGGGTTTCCACATGCTCCCGCTCCAGCCTCCGAAAGAGCAGGAGCAGGAGATTGGCTCGCGCGCTCGACATTCGCGGAGGTTCGTCATTCCGTCATTCGTCACTCGTCATTTTCCCGATGCTCCCGAACCTCATCATCCCGCCGCCCGGCCCGCGTTCGCTGGCGCTGGCGGAAAAACTCCGCCGTCATGAGTCGCGCAATGTGACCTTTTTGGCGGAGGATTTTCCTGTCTTCTGGCAGCGGGCGGACGGAGTGAATGTGTGGGACGCGGATGGAAATCGTTTTCTCGATCTCACGTCGGCTTTCGGCGTGAGTGGGCTCGGGCACACGAATGCGGCGGTGCGCGCGGCGCTGGTGGCGCAGTCGGGCGAACTACTGCACGCGATGGGCGATGTGCATCCCACGGAGCTAAAGGCGGAGCTTTGCGCCCGACTAAGCGCGCTGACCTATGAGCGCTGGGGCGCCGGCGATGGGAAGACGGTGCTGAGCAACTCGGGTTCGGATGCGGTGGAGACGGCGCTGAAGACGGCGCTGCTGCGGACGGGTCGGGCGGGGGTGATCGCGTTCACGGGTGGGTATCACGGGCTGGGCCTGGGGGCGCTGAGCGCGATTGGGCTGCCGTTTTTTCGCGAGCCGTTTCGCGCGCAGTTGCGGGACTTTGCCACGCTGCTGCCGTATCCGGCGGAAAGCGGCGGGCTGCCGGCGGAGTTGCGCGGGCGGATCGAGGCCGTGATCCACGGAGGCGGGATCGGGAGCATTCTCGTGGAGCCGGTGCAGGGGCGCGGCGGTTGCGTGGTGCCGCCGCGGGAGTTTCTGCCGATGCTCCGCGAGGTCTGCGATGCGCACGGCGTGCTGCTCATCGCGGATGAGATTTACACCGGCTTCAACCGCACGGGCGCGCTTTTCGCCTGCGAACACTCTGGAGTGGTGCCGGACCTGATCTGCCTGGGCAAGGCGCTGACGGGTGGCTTTCCGCTCTCGGCGTGCGTGGGGCTCGCGGAGGTCATGGATGCGTGGCCGGTGTCGTCGGGCGAGGCGCTGCACACGAGCACGTTTCTGGGCAATCCGCTGGGCTGCGCGATGGCGCTGGCGGCGCTCCGCCAGCACGCCGATCCGGCGGTAGCCGCGCAGGTCCGCGAGCGCGGGGCGAAATTGCGCGCGGCACTCGAAGCGCTGCGTTCACCGCAGGTCGGCGAAGTGCGCGGGCGCGGGCTGATGCTCGGCGTCGAACTCGTCGAGCCCGGTATTTTTCCCCGAAAACCGGCGACCGCGCTCGCCGTGGCGATCATCAAACACGCGCTCCGCGACGGTCTGCTGCTCCTCGCCGATTCACCGACCAGCCACGTCCTCAGCCTGACCCCGCCGTTCGCCCTTGCCGACGACGAAATCGCCTTCGTCGCCGCCCGGCTTCAGGAGTATTTGAGGTTTTTGCCCGGCTCCATCTCGTAATTCATGACGAGCCGGTCCGAGGTGTGCGGGCGCAGGACGTCGGCGATGAACTTCATGTAAATGGCGTCCTCCTCCGTCATCGCGAGCTTTTCCAACGACTCAAAATCGAGCGCTACGAAAAAGGGCCATTCGGATTCGGGGTCGAGGTTCTTGCCGCAGCGGACGCTGAGTATCTCAGGGATTTTGAGCAGGCTCATGCGAGTGGTGCGCATGAGTTTGTCGAGTTCGGCTGGCGAAACGTCGGGCTGGAGCTTGCAGAGTGTAATGTGGTGGACCATGCGTTCCGATCAGCTCTTCCAGTCGAGCGCGCCCTTCATAATGGCGTAGACGTAGCCGACGGTGAGGACGCCGGCGAAGCTGAGCATGCTCCAGAAGATGCCGGGGCCATGAGCGGCGATGTGTTCGCGAAAGACGACGGCCCACGGATACATGAAGACGATCTCGATATCGAACAGGATGAAGAGCATCGCCACGAGGTAGAACTTCACGCTGAAGCGCGGCTGGGCTCCGCCCTCGGCAGGCATGCCGCATTCGTAGGCGGAATCCTTGGCCTTGTTGGTCTTGGCGGCCTTGCCAAGGACGACGCTGACCAGCAGCGCCGAGGCGGCAAAGCCGATGGCGACGACCACCTGGAGGAAGATCGGAAAATACTCGCTCATATCCCTGGACGAAAACGGCGACTAGGCTGCGGCCGAGGCGGGGGCGGGGGCGGGGGTTTTCGGTGGGAAAGTTTCCAGCGTCGCCAGGACCTTGGGAATGCCCTTGTACTTCTTGGCTTCCTTTTTCACCATGCCGCGGGAGACGAGGTTCTGCAGCTTCTCGTAAGCGCGCAGGCGGAGCATTTCTTCGCCGCCGCTGGCCGCGTTGCGGGCCTTCAGCTTGGCGTGGACGACTTCAAAGAGGTCCTTGAACTCGTAGTTGGTCTTCGACATCAGCGCGGCCGCCAGTTCCTCAGTCACCAGATCAGGAAGCCGACGGGAAAATGCGGTTTTCTTGTGAATAGACATAGGGCGCGGATGCTACCACATTTTGGCTGTCTCACGAACGAAATTTTCGGACGGCCAGAAATGCAGCTTATGGTTCGGGCTGGGGAAGGGCGGCGGGCGCGAGGGCAGACGGCGGGGGTGGCGGGTTCGTCGGGTCGGGCAGCAGACCGGGGTCTTTGAAGACGTCGCCCAGAGTGCTTTCGATCATCGGCAGCGCGACCGCGACGCCGCCGCCGATCGCTCCGAGGAACACTTGGTTAAAGGTCAGGGTGCCGCTGGATTCCACCAAGGTGCCCTCGGTGGTCACGCTCTGGGAATAGACGGACGGAGTGAAATGGCGGCTGATTGTCTCTGTAGCGGGCAGTTTTCCGGCATCGAAACTCTGCCCCTCGGCCCCGACGGCGAGCGTCATGGCGAGCAGCGGGCGCATGGTGCCGTAGCTGCGCTCGATCAGCGTCTTCATGTCGAGGTATCCGAAGCCGGAGGTCGGCTGGCCCACGGTTTTCACCGCAGCTTGATAGCCGGGCGTCTGGGTGATCGCCGTTTGGCCAGTTTGCAGCCGGGCCACGGCGGCTTGGACGGCCGCCGGGCTGAGCCCGAGCACGATGAATTTCTCTGTGAGTGCCAGAGTTGGCGCGGACGCCGCCGCTTCGCCGCCACCGGGACTTTGGAAAAGGGTGACGCCGTCTTTTTCCGCCCGCCCCCACGCTGGACTGCCGGGGGTGCTGCCGGTAAAGGCATCCACGAAAGCCCGGGCCTTCACCGGGTCGCGCACGTCGAGGGCGAGCAGCCCGGATGGCGTCTCCGCCGCCGCATCCCAGTCCGCCATCACGCCCAGTTCCGGGCCAAACGCCGCGCCGAGATCCGCCCATTTCAGCCGCTTTTCGGCCAGCGATTTCTCCATCGGCGCGAGCATCGTGAGATACCCCGCGAGCAGGCCCCCGGTGTCCGGCATGTCGATTTTTGCCGGCAGCGCCATGCCGTAGTAGAGGAAAGTGTCCGCCGCGCTGAAAGCCAGCGCCCGCCGCGGCAGCGCCGGTTCCGGTGTCCCGCCCGGCGCGAGCAGAAAGATCGTGTCGCGCATCTGCGTCCCCTCCAGCTTTGTCCCCCAAGCCAGCGCCTGCATCCGCTTCATTTCCTCAAGCTGCTTTGGGTCCACCGCCTGGCCGCTGGCCACGAGCAGCGATTTCACCCGATCCGTCAGCGTGCCGAGCTGCGCGAAGACCAGCGCATCGCCCTCCGCCGGCAGCGGAGCGGTCGCCTTTTTGAAAATCTCGCGCGTTCCCAGCGCCTCCGCGCTCCCGGTCGGCAGGGCGGCGGCATCCAGCGTCCGATGCAGCAGCGCCGTGTCATTGGAGACGAGATACCAGTTCCCTCGAAACGCCTCCGCGACCACCGCATCGCCATACGTGAACGTCTCCACCTCTGTCGTCCCGTGCGTTGCGAGGTCCGATTTTCCCGCCGGCCACGACGCCTTGAACGCCGCCCGCGGCTCCGCCAGCAGCGCCTCCGCCTGCTTTTTCCGCCCAAGGAAAGCGACTCCGGCGACCCACTTCGGCGTCGGTCCCTCAATGGAAGTCACCGCCACAAACGCCTCCCGCGGCGCCAGCCGGATCAACTGCGCCAGCTTCTCGTCCAGCGTCTTCAGCAGCCCGTCCTGCGCGCGCGACTTCTCCAGAAATTTCTGGATTTCTGGCTCCGCGAAAATCTGCGCCACGCCCGTCTTCGGCCACCGAAGCGCAGTGCGCGGCACGTTCGGCACATCTACAAAAAGCAGCGTCTCCCCCGGCACCAGCAGCGCCGCCGGCACATGCGCGCCGAGCGTCCTTTTATAAACAACGAACGCGCCCGTCGCCACAGCGACCAGCACAACAAGGGAGATGAGGGCTTTCTTCATGCGAGCCGCAAGAGAACGCGGGAACTGTGCCGGGGCGAGGGAATTTCGGAGATGGGAGAGCGCCGCCCCAATCTTCGGTCTCCGAACCTCGATCTCCGATCAAGGCTCCCCATACCGCCCCACGCACCGCACTCCTTCCCTGCTGACCTCGAAAACCTCCACACTCACCGGCCACGCCGTCTCTCGCAGTGCGGCGCGGACCATCGGCCCGTAGTCCTCGTAGCTGCCCGCCAGTGCGGGAAAGACAAACGCCGTGAACCGGCTCGGCACCGCCACCAGCACCTTCTCCCCGAGCGTGTCCTTGAACAGCTCCAGAAATTTCGGTGCCAGCACCGCACTCGCCACCACCGGTTTCTCGCTCCGCAGTTCCGCATACTCGATCACCCGCTGCCGGTTCCGCTCGTAGCGCGGCGTCAGCCTCGCCAAATCCGCCCCTGCATTGCCCCGCGCCCGCGCCGCGAAACGGTCCATCCCGATTCCCATCGCCGTCAGCTCCGCCTTCGTCATCGCCCGCGGCCCGTCGGCCTCGAGAAACCCCGCGCACACGACCGTCCGCTCCGCGCCCGCGATCGGCAGCGTCACCGCGGCGTGCGACGACTTCGGCTCCAGCCAAACCCGCCAGCCTTTTTCATCCGCGCTCTCCCCGCCGTACGCCGGGGCGAAAAACGCGAGCATCAGAGAGGCGAAGAAAAGGCGAAAGGCGAAAGGCGAAAGGCGATGGTGAAATTTGGAATACGGAACGTGGAATACCGAATCGGCGTCGCCACAAAGAATCCTCCTTCCGCCCTCCGCCTTCCCACTTTCTCCCGCCATCGCCTTTCGCCTTTCGCCCTTCGCCTTTTCTTCCTCCTTCCGCCCTCCGCCTTCCGCCTTCATCATCCCCCCATGATCACCTTCCTCGACGGCACCCTTCACGAAGCCCTCCCCACGCACGTCGTCATTGCGGTTCACGGTATTGGTTATCATGTCAGCATCCCTCTTTCGAGTTACGACAAACTCCCCGCCGTCGGCCAGCCCATCAAGCTTTTAACCCACCTCCAGGTCCGCGAAGACGCCCACATCCTCTACGGCTTCGCCACCCACGCCGAGCGCGACCTCTTCCGCCTCCTCGTCACCCACGTCAGCGGCATCGGCCCGAAGACCGCGCTCGATGTCCTCAGCGGCATCAGCGTCACCATGTTCAAGGCCGCCGTCGTCAACGGCGACGCCGCGACGCTCGCCAAAACCAAGGGCATCGGCAAAAAGACTGCCGAGCGCATCATCGTCGAACTGAAGGACAAAGTCGGCATCGCCGCCGCCTGGGAAGCCGCCAGCGCCAGCCACGCCCCCAGCCCCGCCGACATCCAGCTCAACGATGCCGTCCTCGCCCTCATCGCCCTCGGCTACAAACAAATCGACGCCCACAAAGCCGTCCGCCAAGTCCAGGAAAAAGCTGGCGGCACCGCCAGCACGGAGGATCTCATCCGGCAGGGGTTGAAGCTACTGATCTAGGTATTGCCGGGCCTACTTAAACTTCCCGCCGCGTCAGCTTCGAAATCCCTGCTCCCTCGGGCGAACGGTCGAGCGCCCGCTACTTCTAGCTTCTTATCCCTCAGGAGGGCCACTGGCGCGGAGGCCGACGGCCGCAAGATTCCCTTTGCCCCTTTTCTGCCATCACGATAACTAAACCTCCTATGGCCGACTCGAATGAGCCTGAGAAAATTTGGGACGAATACGAATGGGAGCGGTTCCTCCAGCAGCAGGACCGCAAGACCGAGAAGTACATGGAACTACTCGAACGCTACATCGACGATCCGAACCGCGACCAGATCATCGCCCGCGAGATGGGCTGGTATCACCTGCTGGATAAGGAGGGCGAGGCTTGGGAGGAAAAGGTGGAGTCGCTCTTCGAGGAGGTCTTCGAGGAAGATCGCGATGACGAGGCGATCGCCAAGGCGTTCGATGAGGAAGTCCACGGCTACGAAGGCCACCCGCTCTATCTCGCCGCCTTTGCGCTTACGATCTGGATCGACCAGTTCTCCGACGAAATCGACGACGCGCCGAACCAGCCGTCGTGCGTGAAGCTTTCCGCGAACGCCTCGATCGCCAGCGCCAAGCTCGCGGCCGCACTGAGCGATGACGACGTGGATGAAATCGGCATGACCATCGCTTACCTGAAGCGCGCGCTCAAAGCCGTGATGAATGCGATGGACGCCGCCGTGCAGCTCAAGAAGGAAGTGGATTTGAGGCCCGAGGGTTTCGTGAGCCTCAATCAGCGGCTGTTCCAGATTCGCGACGGCATCATCCAACTCATGGGCGAAAACCGCATCGAATGGCGGCGGCGCTACGGCAGCCAATAGCGGTGCGTTTTCCGCCACGAAAAATTCCCGCGCTTTGCGGTGAATGAAACCATGACCGAGCCGTCCAAGCCCCTGCCGATGCAGGCCGAAACCGCCGCCGCCGACCCTGATGACCTCCAACTGGTCGTCCGCGCTCAGGCTGGCGAGACCTCGGCCTTCAATGAGCTTGTCACCCGCTACCGCAGCCGCGCTTTTTCCATGATTTACCAAATGACCCGCAACGAACAGGACGCGTGGGATCTCGCCCAGGACGGCTTCGTGAAGGCGTGGAAAAACATCGGGCGCTTCCGCGGGCAGTCGTCGTTT
Organism: Chthoniobacter sp.; assembly: GCA_021414005.1. Taxonomy (GTDB): domain Bacteria; phylum Verrucomicrobiota; class Verrucomicrobiia; order Chthoniobacterales; family Chthoniobacteraceae; genus Chthoniobacter. The sequence goes on from JAIOPH010000035.1 coordinate 35,406, forward strand.
TACACCTGGCTCTACCGCATCCTGATGAACGTGACGATCGACTCGATGCGCCGGAAGCACATCCAGAGCGGCACCGAGTTCGACGACCAGATCGGGCTCCGGCAGATCGAGCCCGGCGCGGCCACGGCCCCGCGCGTGGAGATGCAGCCGGTGGAAAATATCTCCGACCGTGAGATCCGCACCCGCATCGACGAAGCGATCGCCAAGCTCTCGCCCGAGCATCGTGCGGCGATCGTTATGCGCGAGATCGACGGGCTTGAATACACCGAGATCGCCGCGCAGATGGAGTGCTCGCTCGGAACCGTCATGTCCCGACTTTTTTACGCGCGCAAAAAACTCCAAGCCCTGCTCAAAGACGTCTATGAAAACATTTGAAGAACGCCTCACCGCCTGGATCGACGGCCAGCTCACCGGCCCGGATCTCGCCGCGTTTGAAAAGGAACTCGCCACGCATCCCGAGGCCGCCGCCGAGCGGGCGGAGGCGCGGAAACTCGGTGATCTTCTCCGCGCGCAGCCCGTCCCGAAGGTGGGCAACGAGGATTTTTTTAATCATCAGCTCATGCAGCGCATCGCCGCCGAGACGCCCCGTGGCGTCGAGCCCGAGAAACGGCGCGTGTCATTCTGGTCGCTGCCGAGGCTCGTCCTCGCCGGAGCGGCGTGCCTGCTCGTGGCGCTCGGACTTTTCCATACGCTCATCCCCGCCGGCCTGCCGCCCCGCGAAAAAACCGACTACTACGCGGAGGTCGTGGAGTTATGGCCTGGCGACCCGAGCATCTCCGCCTGCACGGTTTATGACCCTGCGGACAACGTCACCGTCGTCTGGCTCGAAGGGCTCGACTACATCCCCGCGAGCTACGCCCTGAAGTAACTGCCGATGCGCCGCCTCGCTGCCCTGCTCCTCGTCGTTCTTGCCGTCCGCGCCTTTGCGGAGGAGGGCGAAACCGCGGTTGCGCCCTCCGTCGGCAGCCCGGTGCCGGTGCTGCGTGCGGCTTCCGGTGGCGACAAAATTTGGAGCGCCGTCATCCTTGCCACGAACTCCGCCACGCCGAAGGAAGCGCCGCCCGAACTCGGCGAATTCACCGCGCGGCTCAAGCGGGTCTTTGGCTACACGCAGTATGAACTCATCGGGTCGGTCACGGAAAAGATCGACGACAAATCTGAGAGCTGGCTCGTGCCCAGCCGGAACTTCTGGCTGCAAGTGAAGGCCCGGCACATCAGTTCAAAAGAAGCCCGCGGCGGCTACCTGCTGAACCTCCAGTTTTTTCAGGATAAACGCCCCATCCTCGAATCGGAAGCCAAACTCGCCCCTGGCAGCCCGCTCTTCGTCCGCGGCCCGGAATACGGTCGCGGCCAGATCATCATCGTGCTGCAAGTGCAGCGGTAGGCTAGACGTTGAAGCGGAACTCGACCACGTCACCGTCCTTCACCACGTAGTCCTTGCCCTCGATGCGGAGCTTCCCGGCTTCGCGGGCCTTGGCGTGGGAGCCGAGGGTTACGAGGTCGTCGAAGTGGACAGTCTCCGCCGCGATGAAGCCGCGCTCGAAGTCGCTGTGGATGACCCCGGCGGCGGCGGGCGCCTTGTCGCCGGCCCGAATGGTCCAGGCGCGGGTCTCCTGCTCGCCGGTGGTGAGGTAGGTGCGCAGGCCGAGGAGGTGATAGACGGCGCGGATGAGCGAACCGACGCCGCTCGAGGCGACGCCGATGCCCGCGAGGTATTCGGCGGCTTCCTCTTCGGTGAGGGTGGCGAGTTCGCTCTCGATCTGCGCACTGATGACCACGGCTTCGGTGGCGAAATGCGAGCGCGCGTAGTCCTGCACGGCGGTGACGAAACGCGCGGCGTCGGTCATTTCCACGTTATCCTTCGGCGGCACGCCTTCATTGTCGCGCGCGGCTTCGACGATGGCGGCGACGTTGGCGAGGTCGGCTTCGGCGACGTTGCAGGCGAAGATGGTCGGCTTGCCCGAAAGGAGGAAAAACTCGCGCAGCAGCCGGGTCTCCTCGTCGCTGAGTTCGAGCGTGGTGGCAGGTTTGCCGGCGTCGAGGTGCGGGATGAGCTTTTCGCAAAGGGCGACTTCGGCTTTGGCGATTTTGTCGTTTAGCTTCGCCGCCTTTTGCTGGCGGTCCTTGCGCTTCTCCACGGCGGCGAGGTCGGCGAGGATGAGTTCGGTATTGATGACTTCGATGTCGCGCACGGGATCGACGGTGCCGCTGACGTGGTGGATGTCCGCGTCCTCGAAACAGCGCACGACCTGCACGATGGCGTGGACCTCGCGGATGTGGCTGAGGAACTTGTTGCCCAGCCCTTCGCCATCGCTCGCGCCTTTGACCAGCCCGGCAATGTCCACGAATTCGATCGCGGCGGGCACGAGCTTTTTCGAGCCGCTCATTTTTGAAAGCACGGCGAGCCGCGGGTCGGGCACGGTGACGATCCCGACGTTCGGGTCGATGGAGCAAAACGGATAGTTGGCCGCCTGCGCTTTCTGCGTTTTGGTGACGGCGTTGAAGAGGGTGGATTTGCCGACATTGGGGAGGCCGACGATACCTGCGGATAACATAGGGCGCGGAGGGTAGGGGAAAATCCGAAATCCGAAACTCGAAATCCGAAACAATTTTCGACAGGCATCAAAGCGGGGAAGATTGTCGTCATCTTGAACGGGATTTCGCTTCAAATTTTGGGTCCGGCCACAACGCCAAACAGGCCGGATGCACTGGGCATCCGGCCTGTCAGGTAGTGGTGGATCGGAGTTGCGGCTACTTGCCGACGCGGTTGGGCGGGACACCGCCCTTTTCGACGGTGAAGGAATCGCCGGGGGTGTCGTTGTAGGCTTCCAAGGCGGCGAGATTGGGTTTGTCGTTGTTGTTCGTGCGCAGTACGAGGACACGCGCCTTGGATGTCGTGCGGGTGACGATGGGAGCGACGAATTCCGCGCCGATCCCGGAGCCGTTGAAGCAGCCGACCCACTGCGTCTTTTTGTCGTCCCAGTACTGGATGACGTAGCGGGCAATGGCTCCGCCCTCCTCCTTGAGCTTGAACTCATTGATGATCACGGGGCGGCCGAAATCGAGTTGGAACCACGTTCCCTCCGGAGCGGTGCCGGTGGACTCCTTGCCGGCGTGCTTCGGCGACTTGCAAGCAGCGCTGAGGTCCTTGAGGTAGCAGTTGATGAAGCTGGAGTGTTTGTCCTTCTCCGGGTCGGCGACACGCATGAGCCCTTCGCCAGGCGAGAGGTAAAAGCGGGTATTTTTCCAGGTGGCTTCGTTGTGATCCGTGGTGTTGAGGATCGCGACCTTGCCGGTCCCGCGCGGCGGGCGCTTGGCTTTGCCGTTGAGCACGCAGTCTTCCATGAAGAGCTTGTGGCTGGGGTTGCCGTCGGAGGCATAGCAGCAGATGAGGAAACAGGGGCCATCGGTGTCGTGGAAAAGGCAGCGCCGCACCATCATGTTCTCGCAGTTGCCCTCGAAATCGAATGCCTCGCCGTCGCCGCTGCCCTGGCCGATGTCCACAAAGCCCCATTCGCTGTCTTCGATGATCCAGTCCTTGGTGCGGAAGAACATCGAACCGGCCACGCCGTTAAAGGAGCGGAAGCCGCGACCGATGTCGTGGGTCACGCAATTCCTGACGCTGCCTTTATCCACGCCGCGGATGCCCAAGGGCCACTGATAACCCTCTTCAAAGAGACAGTTGTCAAAGTTAAGGTTGGCGAAATTATAGATGAAGGAGGCGTTCTTGTTGAAGTTATCCGGGCTGTTCGTCCAGAAGCCGGAGGCAAGCCTGCGGAAGACGCAGTCTTTCACCATGATGTCCTGCAGCACGACCTTGTTCGTCAGTTCAAAGGAGAAGAGACAAACCCCGAGGCCGATCTTGGTCTTGGGGTAATCTTCGTAGTGCCGGTAGAGCATCGAGTCGTGGAAATAACAGTCCTCGATCCAGAGATATTTGTAAGTCGGCGAACCTTTCGCATACTCGGCATAGATGCCGGTCATGCAGTGGACGAATTCGAGACCGACGATCTTATAGCCACCTTGGTTGTCGAGGCGGATGCCGCTGCGGTCTTGCTTGAAATCCTCGCGATCAATAACCGGCTTCTTGCCTTCGCCATAGCCCGTGATGGTGATGGGTTTCTCGGGTGTGCCGCTGCCTTTGGGCGTGAGTCCATCGGTCCAGGTGTCGCCACGCTTGAGCAGGATGCTGTCGCCGGGCTGGTAATCGATCGACGAAGCTTTCTCCAAGGTCTTCCATGCGGTGGTCGCGGCAGTGCCGGCGGCACTGTCGTTGCCCGTGGACTGGCTGACGTAGTAGGTGGTGGCGTGGCCGGGTCGCGCGGAAAAGGCGAGCGCGACGATGAGGGAGGTTTTGGCGAGGGTGCGTAGGAGTTTCATGTGGTGGGTTGGGAAAATTGGCGGTCTGTGGAGGATGCGGAAAGCCAGGATGCGGGGCTGGTGGAGCGGGTTTCGCTCACGCCCAACCCCGCCATCCTGGCGAATTTTCGAGGGCCAACGCCGGGCCGGACTTACTTCGGCAGCGACGTCAGTCAGGGTTGGCTACTTTTCGCCGCCGAGAGCGACGACGCGGAAGCCATAGTGCGGCCACTTGGCACCATAGACTTCGTAGCGGGTGCCGGATTGCAGGTAGCCGTCGTTGTCATTGATGAACCACGAGCCGCCGCGCAGGCCGACTTTATCGCCGACGATGGTTTCGTTGTATTCCCAGACGTTGCCATTCTGATCGAAGGTGCCGTAAGGGCTGGCCGCCTTGTCGAACTTGCCGCCGTCGGTCGGGTTGTTGGTGCCGAGGTTGCACTCCGGCGCGCTACCACCCTTGATGGCATACGCCCAGTAGCCGGCACCGCCCGACTTGTTCGGATCGTAATAGGCGGCCTTATACCACTCGTTCTCGCTCGAGATCACCCACTTGGTCTCCTTGCCAGCGGCGAGAGCGGCGTGGTCAGGTGCTTTGACTTCACCGCCCTTGATCGTGTAAACGCCGGTTTCGGTGTCGCCCTTGCCCTGGCCATTGGAGAGCCAGTTGGCATAGCGGACGCAGGAAAGGAAGGTGACATAACCGACGGGCTGCTTGCCGCGGCCGTCGATGACGGAATAGGTGAAGCTGCCAGGCGAGCCACTCTGGCTGATGCCACCCCAGCCGCCGCCGTCGCCGCCGTCGCCCATGCGCGGGTCGTAGAGTTCGTAGGTGTCGGTCTTGGCGACTCCGTTGAGGAATTCGCAGTATTCGGCGTTGTTCACTTCGAACTTGCCGATTTTGTAGGCGTAAGCCACGGCACCGTACCCGGTGGCGTCGGCGCTGTTGCCGGGGTTGCCGACAGGAACGGTGGTGGGAGGTGCAGCTTGCGCGACGGTCGCGGTGGCGACGAGAAGGAGAGCGGAACTGAGGTTTTTCAGGGTCATGATTTTTGTTGGTGGTATGTAGTGTCGCGATCCACGTCCCCGGCGGGAGCCGGGCATTGAACGGAATCGCATGCGGGTGAGCAATACCCCGGACCGAGCGCTTTCTTGAACACATTTTGTAAAATTTTTCATCGGTCCGCGGCGTCGTTCACCGGAACGGCGTCGGTCTTGACGGTCTCCCGGTCACCGCTACGCTCCCGCGCCTTGCCACCCACCACCTTGATCATTCGCCACCTCGGCCTCGCTCTGCTCGCGCTCTTTCTCGGCTCCGGCTGCGCGGAAATGGACCCGCGTCTGCCCGCTCAGACGTCGTATTTGGGCGGCTTTCACAGTCCGCACACTCACGCGCCGCGCGTGCCTTACGGCCATGTGGACCACGTTTCCTACTGGGCCGGTCACCGCGTATCCGGCCAGCCCTCCATCCGCATCAGCCTTTCCCGGCAGCGCGCCTATTTCTATAAAAATGGTCAGCTTGTCGGTGTCTCGGCCATTTCCACCGGGCGCGAGGGCTTTGATACCAAGCCGGGCCGCTTCAAAATCATTCAAAAGGACAAGGAGCACGTCTCCTCGCGCTTTGGCGACTACGTGGATCGCGATGGACGGATTATTCAAAAGGAGATTGATCGCGAGGTGAATCCTCTTCCGCCGGGCGCGCTTTATGACGGCGCGAGCATGCCGCACTTCATGCGCATCACCGGTGGCACCGGCATGCACGAGGGCTTTCTCCCAGGCTATCCCGCGTCACACGGCTGCATCCGCATGCCGGGCTACATGGCGGCCCACTTTTTTCAAAACGTGGCCGTCGGCACCCCCGTATCGGTGGAGGAATAAGGACGATGCACCTGCCCGAAATCTCGGTGATCGCCGCGCACGAGCGCCTCGCCGTGTCTGCTCCGCCGCGGCTGATCGACGTGCGCGAGGAAGACGAGTTCGCCTTCGCCCGCATCCCCGGTGCCGAACTGCTCCCGCTTTCGCTATGGCCGGGCATCGTCGCGGAAAAGCTCACCGATCCCGCGGAGCCGCTGCTCCTCGTGTGTCACCACGGCGGGCGTTCCGCGCAGGCGACGGCGTTCCTTTTGCAAAATGGTTTTACCGACGTAACCAACGTGGCCGGCGGCATCGACGCGTGGTCGCAGGAAATCGCCCCGTCAATTCCGCGCTACTGACCGAGCGCGCGCCGCGAACCGCCACACTCCCAGCGCCACACACGCGAGCGCGGCGATCTGGTAGCCGGAAATCGCCGACCCGAGCCGCGGTGTGGCGCGCAGAAATTCGTGGGCAAAACGAAACGCGCCATACGCCATGAGGTAAATGTGGAAGTGCTGCCCCGCGAGCGACGCGGCCCTTTTACCGCAGAGGCGCAGAGGTAATGGAGAGGGCAGGGGAGTAAAGGCGGCAATCTCTTGTCCCTCTGCGTCCGTCTCATTCCCCCCTGCACCTCTGCGGTAAAATCGCAGCCCCGCAAAAACGCCAAGCGCGAGCAGGTTGAAGCCGATCTCCACCGGCACCGCCGGCCACCGCGCCACGCCCCGCGCATCCGCCAGCGTCCACCAGGCAGGCGCGCAAACGCTTCCCAAACAACACCCGTGCAGCAGACACCCGATCCGTCCCAGCACGATGCCCGCCGGCGCGATCACCGCGAACCAATCGCCCGTCGCCGACGTGTAACCCGTCAGCCTCTTCGCCACCTCCACGCCCGCGTAGCCGCCGAGCAGCGCGCCGAGAATCGTCTTCCCCGTTACCCAGATCATCCACCGGTCCGGCGAGTCCCAAAACATCCACCCCTCCGCCGCGAGATATACCAGCTTCGCGCCGAGAAACGCGCTCACCAGCGCCGCGATGTAGATCACCAACAGCCGCTCATCCCGCTTCGCCAGCCGCGACCAAAAAACGAGGCTGACGGCGATGCCCGCGAGCATCAGGAGCGAGTAGGGTGAGGCCGAAAAGCCAGCCGCTCCAAGCAAGCGAAATGCGAAAAGAAAAGCAGTCATCGAACTCCTGCCGTTCTCACAGAAACTCCGGTCTCGCGGCCGGCCCATCCCCGTCATCCTGAGCGGAGTCCCCGGCGGGCGAAGGTGGCGGGGACGCAGTCGAAGGACCTCTAACTATTTCCGCCTGCTCCAGTTCCACGCTCAAATCCCGCCACCGCGGATTCACCCGCTCAATCAGCCCCACCTTCTTCTCCCGCCGCCACCCTTTGAGCTGCTTCTCCCTCGCGATCGCCGAAGGCGCATCTGGAAGCACTTCGTAGTAAAGCAGCACCGCCAGCGAGTAATCCGCGCTGAACCCCGGCACCGCCTTGTTCCGATGTTCCCAAACTCGGCGCGCCAAGTCGTTCGTCACGCCGATGTAGAGCGTCGAGCGGTTCTTGTTTGTGATGACGTAAACGAAACACTCCGGCATCGCAGGGAAAAGTTAGAGGTCCTTCGACTCCGCTACGCTCCGCTCAGGATGACGGGTTTTTCGAGCGCTGCCGCGCGGGGCGGAGCGTTATCCTCAGCGAAGCCGGAGTAATACCGGCAGAACGAATCCAACTTCCCATCCGGCCGGATGACATGCGTGCAGCAGCGGTCGATGCGGTCCTCGTCCCACGTCCCGGCGTCCATGAAGGGCTTGATGAAAAGGCGGAAGGTGTTCGTCTCGTTCAACTCGAACTCTTTCAGCAGCGCGCCGAGCGGTTCGCTCTCACAGCCGCATTTGAGCAGGTCTTCGAGCGAGTAGCGGACTTTGTCGCGGAGAAAGCCCTGCACTTTCGCGAAGTCGATGAACTCGCTCACCGAGCGCGTCTCCCCGCCGGCCTTGAGCAAATAGCCGATGGTCGCACAGTTCGGATCGCCGCATGGCAGCGGCGTGAAATCCTCGAAACGCAGCCGCCCGGCCGCCTGCTCGACGGCGGCGAGGATGATGTCGGCGGTGTTCAGCCGGGGCGGCAAATGACGAATGACGGATGACGAATGACGATCCAGCAGCGGCGGAACGCCTTCGGATTTCGCGCTTCTTTCGTCATTCGTTCTTCGCCATTCGTCATTTTTTCCCACCCGCCCGCTCGTGAATATCGGCTGAAACGCCACTCCCCGGATGTTCGGATACGCGAGCCCGAACTCCACCGCCTCCCACACATGCGCGAGGTTCTCCGGCGTCACCGTCATGGCCAGCGTGATCGGGATATTCAGCGCGCCACAGCGCTCGATGGCCCGCCGACGCGTCTCGCGCAGATCGGCTCCGCGCAGCGTGCGTTGCCCGGCTTCCTGCGGGCCGTCGAATTGCAGGTAGAGCTGGAATTTTCCGTAACGAAACGTCTTCCCGAGCTGGTCGAGAAAGGCGTCGTCGGTCGCGAGGCGGACGCCGTTGGTATTCAGCAGCACGTAGTCGATGCCGGGGTTCGCGTGCAGCCACGCGAGCAGCTCGGCGAACTGCGGATGCAGCGTCGGCTCGCCGCCCGAGAGCTGGAGAATCTCGATGCCGCCCTTGCGGTCGATTACGCCCTGGATGCGCGCCCGCAACTCCGCCAGCGGCACCGCATCGACCCGCGTGCTCCGCGGCGAATCCGCAAAGCACGTCGGGCACGCAAGGTTGCACGAGTTCACGATCTCGATCAGCGCGAGGCAGGTGGAAAGCTTCTCCACTTTGCCCACTGCCTCGCCGGGCGCGGCATTGCGTCCGAGCGTCCCACGCACCACGCCATCGCCCGCCGAGCAGGCATTGCCCCCGCAGCACGCGTTCTGCGGATCGCCCTGCGCGAGCCAGTAAAACCGCGCATCCGACGCGATGCATACCTCCGCCTCGCCATGCTCCGCGCACGTCCGCCGGAGAAAGACTCGTTGCTTCTTCGAATCGCCTACTTTCCAAACCTCCGCCGGACACTCCGCATGACAGACCATGCACCGCGACTTGGTGCGTTTGAGGAGGGTTTCACTCAAAACGATCATCGCACAACTAAACTAACAGCGACGAAGCCAGGAAGTGCGACGGCGAGATTCACGGCTGCGACCCAAACGCTGAACGCCATACAGCCACGAATTTTTTCCATCCGGGAAGAAGCTTTCCATCCATGGAAAAATCCGATCGCCACACACAGGATCGTGGCGGGACACAGACAAACGATTCCTCCGAACAGCCACGACCAATTTCCCATTTCATCCGCATACGCACCTGGAGCCACCCGCTCGTTGTAGCGGATAGCGAACTGAAAGCCCGCCGACAGGAAAACGGCTAGTAGCGCAGGTGAGAAAAGCAGCGTCCACTCCCGGATATTTTGCGGTGCGGTCAAGCTCATCACCGGAAATCCATCCTCCCGATCATCGCCGCACACCCCGCGAAGGCGACGGCGACGTAAACGACTTGGATGCCAATGAAGGTCAGCATCCCGATCCACCCGCCCTTCCGCTTGCCGACCATCACGGAGCAAACGATCGAACCCACAACCATGGCCGCCACGGAGACGAACGACAACAGCGTGCCGAAGGCTTCGAGAGCGCTGTTGCGGCCGCCCGCGGCGGAGAGCGCGGCGGCCAGCACCATGCTGGCGACCGGAACGCAGAGCCAAAGGTAAAACGCGCGCGTCAGCGGGGGCTTGGCGTTGGGAATGGGTGGGGGTGCTTCCATGTGGCGGACGCTAGCCGGGCCCTGAGTGCTTGGCGAGCGCCGTGCGCCGCCGCGTTGCGCTCAGTGAAAATTCGGCTGCCCGTTGACCGCGATGCAGCCGGAGATGATCGCCGTCGTCCCGGCGGCCCAGAACGCGAGACACAGCGCTACACCGAGGAAGAACCGCGCCCACGGATTTTTCGCCCACTTCAATGCCAGCACCACCGCGCCCCAGATGGAGCCGCCGAGCATGGCCAGCCACAATAAGCCGAAGAGCGCTTCCACGACTTATTTCTGCGCCCCGTGGACGCGCGTGGCGACTTTCAGCCGCAGTGCATTGAGCGCGATGAAGCCGGTGGCGTCGTTCTGGTTGTAAGCCTTCGTCGGGTCGGCCTCCATCGTGGCGATGTCGGGGTTGTAGAGCGAAAGCGGCGACTTCCGGCCGGCGGTGATGACGTTGCCCTTGTAGAGTTTGAGTCGCACGGTGCCGGTGACGTTGCGCTGCGTCTCGGTGACGAGCGCCTGCAGGGCCTCGCGCTCGGGCGCGAACCAGAAGCCGTTATAGACGAGCGTCGCGTATTGCGGGATGAGCGAGTCGCGCAGGTGCATGACTTCGCGATCCATCGTGAGCGACTCCACCTGCCGGTGCGCGAAGTGCAGGATGGTACCGCCCGGCGTCTCGTACACACCGCGCGATTTCATCCCGACGAAACGATTTTCCACGAGGTCCACGCGCCCAATGCCGTGCTTGCCGCCGAGCTTGTTCAGCACCTTCATCACCCAGTACGGCGACAAGTCCGCATGGCCCTCGCTGTTGAAAGCCGGCTCCGGGTGACCAAGCTCGCTGAGCAGTTTTCCCATTGCCTCGTAGCGCACGGCGACGCAATTCCCCTGCTGGAAATCCAGCTCCACATGCTCCGCTTGGTCGGGCGCTTCCTCGGGTGAAACGGAAAGCACATACATCTCGCGCGATGGCTCGGCGCTGGCGTCGAACCACGGGTCTTCGAGAATGCCGGCCTCGAAGCTGATGTGCAGAAGATTGCGGTCCATCGAATACGGTTTCTTCGCGCTCGCGAGTACCGGGATATTGTTCTTTTCCGCATACGCGATCATCTCCGCGCGGCCGGGAAACTGCTCGCGAAACCGCTCCTGCCGCCACGGCGCGATGACCTCCAGCTCAGGTGCGAGCGCCGCCGCCGTCAGCTCGAAACGCACCTGGTCATTGCCCTTGCCCGTCGCGCCGTGCGCCACTGCATCGGCTTTTTCGGCCTTCGCGATTTCGACCATGCGTTTGGCGATGCACGGGCGCGCGATGCTCGTGCCGAGAAAGTATTGCCCTTCGTAAATCGCGCCCGCCTGCATCATCGGAAAGATGAAATCGCGCGCGAACTCCTCGCGCAGATCGCCGATGAAACACTTGCTCGCGCCGGTGCGCAGCGCCTTGGCCTCCAGACCGTCAAGTTCTTCCTCCTGCCCCACATCCGCGCAAAACGCGACGATCTCCGCGGAGTAGGTTTCCTTCAGCCAGGTGAGCAGCACGGAGGTGTCGAGACCCCCGGAATAAGCGACGACGATTTTCATAGGGCGCACGTTCTAGCCGCGAACCGCGCGCGATGGGAACACGGATTTTTGTCGCGAAACCGCAGTGGCACAGGCTGGAGACCCGCGCGCCGCCCGGCTACCCTCGGTCCATGAGCAAACTCGAAGACGGTCTCGCCAAAGCGGGACTCGCCACGGCGGAGCGGCATCTTTTTGTCTGCCTCGGCCCGGACTGCTGCGCGGCGGCGGAGGGCGAGGTGCTGTGGGAACTGGTGAAGCAGCGCGTCCGCGAGACCGGTCTGCGCGCCATGCGGACGAAAGCGGGATGTTTCCGCATCTGCACGGGTGGCCCGTGGCTCGTGGTCTATCCCGAAGGCGTGTGGTATGGAGCAGTCACGCCGGAGCGTTTCGAGCGCATCCTGCAGGAGCATCTGCTCGGCGGGGAGCCGGTGCGGGAGTGGGTGGTCGCGCGGAATGCGCTCGGATGCGGTGCGGGCTGAACCACGGATTACGGGATTTAACCGATTACTCGGATTGCTTCCTTAGGGCATTTTCTCATTTGAATAATCTGAGCGGTCCGTGAACTCCGCGTAATCCGTAGTCAAAGAAAGCCCGCAGCTAAAGGCTCGCCCGCAGCTCCGCCAGCCGCCGCGCCAGTTCCGCCGGCGCGAGATACGTCGTGCGCACCGCCCACCAGACGCGCGCGATCCCGCGCGGTGCGACCAGCCTCCCGCGCAGCCGCGCAACGATCTCCGGCCGCTCATAGGCCGCGAGAAAAGCGCGTGCGCTCGGCAGCCACAGCTCCGGCGCGATGCGCCCCACCATGTCCTGCAAGAACACCAGCAGATCGTCGGCATGACGTTCCTCCGCCGGTAGCGTGGCGTGATGCTGCACCTCGAAATCAATCAACCGCGCGCGGTGGCCCGCTTCCTCATAGATGAAATTCCCCGCGTGCGGATCGCCGTGGGACCACGCCGTGCCGAAGTGCCCGCATATCCGCGCGTGGGCGCGCCGCATTTCCACCGCCGCTGCGGCGAGCATCGCCGGGGTGAGCGTCCCCGTATCGAGATACTGCGAGAGATTAACTCCCGGCACCTCCTCCGCCGCCACCGCGCGCGGCCCCTCGGCATAGGCGCGAAAACGGTCGCCGTGCAGGGCAAGGAAGCACTCTACCTCCCAGCGCTGCCACGCGCCGAAGTCGTCCAGCGCCCGCACCGGGTTGCCCACGACGCGGAAAAACGCATTGGCGCCCGCCATGATCGGCTTCGCCGTCCAGCGTCGGCGTTTGATCCACATCGGGCGCCCATCGCGGATTTCGCGGGAAAGGGCGTTGATTTTGATGCGGTCCACGAGGGAGCCGGCGGCGGTGAGGAAATGACTCATCGCCCCGCAGCGTAAGCGTCCGGGCGGGCCGCGCCAATACCAGCCCGACGGTCTCGTCGGAGGAAGCGGTTGCCAGCGTGGCCGGACATCTGCTAAAGCACTGGGCAAAACCGCAGCATGGCTCTCTGTCGTTACCGCTATTTTGCCCCCGCGCTCGCCGCTTTGCTCGCGGCGGTTCCCTTGGCGGCACAGGAAGTCGGCACCCGACCGTCGCCTCCTCCGCGCGTGATTTTTCGTAGCGCCACTTTCCGCGGCGACCTCAAGCTCCGCGAGCCCGGTGTAGCCCAGCCCCCGGCTCCGCCGCCCGCCGTCGCGGTCATCCCTACTGGGCTGCCGGCTGCGGAGACGGTCACCAAAGGCACCCCGCCGTCACCCGCGAAAACCGCGTCCGCCGCGAATCCCGCCGTGCCTCGCGCGATCCCCACTTTCCGCACATTCACGACCCGCGGCACGGTTCCCGCCGGTGGCCGCGACCTCGCGCTGCAACCCACCACTTTCACTCCCTACGACCGCTATCTCGGCACCGTCCGCACGGTCATCAATAATCTCGCGCCACAACCCGCGAACATGATGCTCGCCGCCCGCCTGATGAAAGAAGGCCGCCGCATGAGTTACTGCATGTCGGACCCCTACCGCGCCGATCCGCCCGCCGTCACCGCCGCGCGGCGGGCTGGCGACTGCAAATCGAAAGCCCTCTGGCTCTACAATCAACTCGGCGACAGCAATGCGCTTTTTGTCATCGGCAAAGTCCAACGCCGCGCCCGCACCAGCCACGCCTGGGTCTATTGGCGCTACGACGACCGCTGGTGGATCCTCGACTGCACGGAACGCACCGATCCCATCGCCGCCGACAGCGTTTCCTCCGACCGCTACGTGCCGTATTACTCCTTTGGAAAAACGGGCACCTTCCGGCACAGCGCCACTCGCATCATGATGGCCAGCGCGCTTTACCCGAGCGCCTCGCCCGTGGCGGCGAAAAAATAGGTCGCGTTCCGATCTTTCGAAACCAGCCACGCTGAACAGCCATGCGGCAGAAATTGACCCGACTCACCCTGCTGGCGGTCCTCACTTTTTCCGCCACCTCGCACGCCGCGGAGGTGCCCGCGGAAACCGTGATCTACAAGCGCGTGGCCGGACGTGAACTGAAGCTCTTCCTCGACAAACCCAACGACTGGAAAGCCACCGACCGCCGTCCGGCCATCGTCCTCTATTTTGGCGGCGGCTGGGTTGGCGGGAGCGCGGCGCAATTCGCTCCGCAAAGCCGCCACTTCGCCGACCGCGGCATGGTCGGCATCCGCGTGGAATACCGCACCATTCCGGCGGGCGACAAAGGGCCGCCCGCGGTGTGCTGCGCCGACGCCAAGTCCGCCCTGCGCTACGTCCGCGCGCACGCTGCCGAACTCGGCATCGACCCGCAGCGCATCGCTGCCGGCGGCGGTTCCGCGGGCGGACATCTCGCGGCCTTCACCGCGCTCGTCCCCGGCCAGGACGACCCGCAGGACGACCCCGCCGTTTCCTGCCAGCCCGCCGCACTCGTCCTCTTCAATCCCGTATGCAGCAACGGCCCTGGCCAGTGGGGCCACGAACGCCTCGGCGAGCGCTTCCGCGACTTCTCCCCCGCGCACCACATCACCAAAACCGCGCCACCCACCGTCATCTTCCTCGGCGCGCAGGACAAACTCATCCCCGTCGACGTGCTCCGCGATTTCGCCGACCAGATGAAAGCCGCCGGCGTCCGCTGCGACCTGCACATTTACCCCGGCGCCGGCCACGGCTTCTTCAATCGCGATACGGCGGAGCACCCTTGGTTCACCGAGACCCTCGACGAAACCGACAAGTTCTTCGTCTCGCTCGGCTGGATCGCTGCGCCTCCGCCTCAGCGCTAGCCCGTGCATCCGCGTCGCCTCGGCAGGCGAATAGGGTTTCCGATGGTTCGCTCCTGCCAGCGTTCCATCGTCCCGAGATTTCCGCGCATGCCTGCTGCCCTTGCCATCCTAAAAACATCCGTCGCGCTCGCTCTGATAGCGCTCGGAGGCGGCGGATGCGCGACCTCCACCCACACCACCACCGCGATGAAAGCCAAAACTGACCAGCCGCTGCGCACCGTCCCGCACATCGATCTCGCGCGCTACATGGGCGACTGGCGGGTCATCGCGAACATCCCTTATTTCGCGGAGAAGGGCTGCATTGATTCGATCGAGACCTACCGCCTCCGCGCCGACGGGAAGATCGACAACATCTTCACCTTCCGGAAGAAATCGTTCGACGCACCGCAGGGGCAGGTCCGCGCGCTCGCGCGGGTCCACGATACGCAGACGAACGCCGAGTGGCGGATCACCTTCTTCAAGGTCATCACCGCGAAATATCTCATCCTCGATCTCGATCCCGACTACCGCTGGACCGTGGTCGGCCATCCGTCGCGGAACTATGGATGGATCATGGCGCGGGACAAAACGCTGCCCGACGCGACCTACGCCGCGATCCTCCGGCGGCTCACCGCGCAAGGCTACGATCCGGCGAGATTCGAGAAAGTTCCGCAGCTTCCGCCTGCGCGGTGAGCCCGACTCCCTCACTTTGGAAAATTTGAATCTTCTCGCCGCATCCGCCGCCCGCTAAGGGGCGCATTACCGACAGTGCCAACCACCGCTCATCGCTCCACTCCCGCGCCCGGCCCCGCCATCCGTCGCGTTCTCGTCACGATCCGGCAATGGTTTGATTCTGATTATTTCCCCGAAGGGGCGGATGCGGTGCGCGCGCGGTCGGACCGCTTCGAGTTCCGCCGTTGCCTGCCGTTCATCTTTCTCCACGCCGGCTGCCTCGCCGTGCTGTGGGTCGGCTGGAGCTGGACGGCGGTCGCGCTCGCCGCGGTGCTCTACTTCGTGCGGATGTTTGCGATCACGGGGTTCTATCACCGCTATTTTTCCCATCGCACTTTTCACACCTCGCGCTGGATGCAGTTCGCCTTTGCCGTCCTCGGCAATACCTCCGTCCAGCGCGGCGCGCTGTGGTGGGCGGCGGTGCATCGGCATCACCACAAGCACGCCGACCAGGAGCACGATGTCCATTCGCCGGGGCTGAGCGGATTTTGGTGGGCGCACATCGGCTGGATGACGAGCAGCAAGAACTTCCCAACCGACTACAGCGTGATCCGCGATCTCGCGAAGTTCCCCGAACTCGTCTTCCTCAACCGCTTCGACCTCGTCGTCCCCGCCATCTTCGGCGCGCTCCTTTTCGCCCTCGGCGAAATCCTGCGCTGGCTCGCGCCGGGGCTCGGCACGACGGGCGGACAGCTTTTCGTCTGGGGCTTTTTCGTCAGTACGGTCGTCCTCCTCCACGGCACGCTCTTCATCAATTCGCTCGCGCACGTCTTCGGCTCGCGCCGTTTCGCCACGGACGACGACAGCCGCAACAATCTCCTCCTCGCGCTGATCACGCTCGGGGAAGGCTGGCACAACAACCACCACCGCTACATGGGCACGGCGCGGCAGGGTTTCTATTGGTGGGAAATCGACATCACCTACTACGCGCTCAAGGCGCTCTCGTGGACCGGCCTGATCTGGGATTTGAAGCCCGTGCCGGTGAGCATCTACGAGGAAGCGCGCCGGCCGCGGGGTACCGCCGACGCGGCGTAGTGCTCGGAAGCCAAATTCCAATCGTGAAAACGCTCG
This sequence comes from Chthoniobacter sp., assembly GCA_021414005.1. Lineage (GTDB taxonomy): Bacteria > Verrucomicrobiota > Verrucomicrobiia > Chthoniobacterales > Chthoniobacteraceae > Chthoniobacter. The sequence goes on from JAIOPH010000035.1 coordinate 51,986, forward strand.
CGATCATCGGGACCGGCATCGCCGGGCTGGGTTGCGCGCACTTTCTCCACGCCCGCTACGACCTCACGCTCTACGAGCAGCACGACTACGCCGGCGGGCACACGAATACGATCACCGTGGACGAGCAGGGCCGCGCCGTGCCGATCGACACCGGCTTCATGGTCTTCAACCACGTCACGTATCCGAATCTCACGCGGCTCTTCCGCGAACTCGGCGTGGAGACGAAGCCGACGGCGATGTCCTTCAGCGTGCAGCACATGCCGAGCGGACTCGAATACAACGGCGGCAGCCTGAACCTGCTCTTCGGCCAGCGCCGCAATCTGCTGCGTCCGCGCCATTGGCGGATGCTCGCGCAGATCAACCGCTTCAACGCCGAGGCTGTGCCCGCGCTCGACGACCCGCGTTTCGCCCACCTCAGCCTGCGCGACTACGTGGCCGAGCGCGGCTACGGCGACGACATGCTGCACCTCTATCTCGTGCCGATGAGCAGCGCCGTCTGGAGCACGCCACCCGCGCTGATGCTCGACTTCCCGGCGATGACGCTCCTGCGTTTCTGGCACAACCACGGCTTCCTCGGCCTGCACACGCAGCACCCGTGGTTCACCGTGGTGAACGGCGCGAAAAGCTACGTGCAAAAAATCACCGCGCCTTTTCGCGACCGCCTGCAGCTCGGGAGCAAAGCGGTGCGCGTTTCCCGGGAGGCGGGCGGGGTGAAAGTCCGCGCGGCGGATGGCAGCGAGCGCGTCTTCGACAAGGTCGTGCTCGCCTGCCACGGCGACCAGGCGCTCGCGCTGCTCGCCGATCCGACCGACCTCGAAACGCGTTTGCTGCGCGAATTCAAATACCAGCCGAACACCGCCACGCTGCACACCGACGCGTCCTTCATGCCGCGCACCCGCCGCTGCTGGGCGAGCTGGAACTACAGACTCGACGCCGCGCCGGACGGCACCGCGCTCCCGACCACGCACTATTGGATGAACAGTCTGCAAGGCGTCTCCCGCCACGAAAACTATTTCGTCTCGCTGAACTGCCACGACCGCGTTGCGCCCGACCGCGTGCTCCGCCGCATCGACTACGAGCACCCCATTTTCAACCTCGCCACAACCGCCGCGCAGCGCGAACTCCCGCAACTCAATCGCCTCGCATCCAACCAGAGCACTTACTTCGCGGGCGCTTGGTTCAAATACGGTTTCCACGAAGACGGCTTCACCAGCGCGCTGGAATGTGCCCGCGCCATCACCGGAGAAGCGCTGTGGACGTGAACTCCTGCCTCTACGAGTGCTTGGTCATGCACCACCGCTTTGCGCCGAGGGAGCACCGCTTCCGCTACCGCATCTTCATGCTCGCGCTCGATCTCGATGAACTCGACGCCGTCGCCGCCCGCATCCCTTTCCTCAGCCGAAACCGCCGCAACCTTTACGAATTCCGCGACCGCGATCACCTCACGCTCACAGGCTTCGAGCACGCCACGCTCAAGGAAAACCTCGTCGAGTATCTCGCGCAAAACGGCATCCGTTTCCCTGCCGACGGACGGATAACGCTCGTCACCCTGCCCCGCGTGTTTGGCTACATCTTCAATCCCGTCTCCTTCTACTTCTGCGCCGACGCCGGGGGCGCGCCGCTCTGCGCCGTCGTGCAAGTCGGCAACACCTTTCGCGAAATGAAGCCGTATCTGCTCCGCGAGCCATCCGGCGAAAACGCCTTCCGCCTCACCACGCCGAAACATTTCTACGTCTCGCCGTTCTCCGCGCTCGATCTTGCCTTCGAATTCAAACTCCGCGTCCCCGGGGAGCGCCTCGACATCCACATCGACGACCGCGAGGGCGCGCGCGCGATCCTCGTCACCGCGCTCACCGGCGAGCGCGCGCCGCTCACCGCGGCACGCCTCGCGTGGTTCACATTGAAGTATCCGCTCATCACTTTGCGCGTGATTGGCCTCATCCACTGGCACGCCTTTCTGCTTTGGGCGAAACGGCTGCCCTTTCACCGCAAGGCCGCGAACCCCGACCTTCAGCGCGAGGTCTTCAATCCCCACGCCTCCATCGCCGGAAAAACGCCATGAACGAAACCGCCGCCAATCCCGACGTCAGCGCGCTCGACGCTCCGCGCTCCGCCGGCCTCTACCAGCGCCTCGTGCTGGACGCTCTCGGGAAGATGAGCGCCGGTTGTTTGCGCCTCACCCTCCCCGGCGGCGAGACCCGCATCATCGGCACGCCCGGCGCGGAGATCAGCGCCCATCTCCGCGTGCTCGATCCGGCATTTTTTCACAAGTGTGTGCTCTTCGGCGATGTCGGTTTTGGCGAAAGCTACGTCGAGGGTGATTGGGAAACCGACAGCATCGAGCGCGTCATCGCGTGGGCGATCCTGAACGTCGAAAACTCCCCCGGCATGTCCGGTTCGAAGACGCGCCGCTTCGCGCTGAACCTGCTCCAGCACTACAACCGCGCGCTCCACCTGCTGCGGCCAAACAGCGTCGCCACCGCCCGCCGCAACATCGCCGAGCACTACGATCTCGGGAACGATTTCTACCGCCTCTGGCTCGACCCGACGATGACCTACTCGTCCGCGCTTTTCACCGCGCCCGGCCAGTCGCTCGAAGGCGCACAGATCGCGAAATACGACGCGCTCTGCCGCCAGCTCGACCTCCGGCCCGCGGATCACGTCCTCGAAATCGGCAGCGGCTGGGGCGGCTTCGCCTGCCACGCGGTGAAGAATTACGGCTGCCGCGTGACCACCGTCACGATCTCCGAGGAGCAGTTCAAATACGCCCGCGAACGCTTTGCCCGCGAGGGTGTCGCCGATCGCGTGGAGATCCGGCTCACCGACTACCGGCTTATCACCGGCCAGTTCGACAAGGTCGCGTCCATCGAAATGATGGAGGCGCTCGGCGACCGTTATCTCGAAACCTACTTCACCAAAATCCATGAGGTGCTGAAACCCGGCGGACTCGTCGGCCTGCAATACATCACCGTCCCCGACCGCCGCCACGCGGAGCTGAAGCGCGGCATCGACTGGATTCAAAAGCACATCTTTCCCGGCTCGCTACTGCTCAGCGTGGGCCGCGTGAACACCGCGCTCCACCGCACCGGAGACCTCTTTCTCCACCACCTCGAAGACCTCGGCGCGAGCTACGCAAAGACGCTCCACGCGTGGTGGGAAACCTTCAATGCGCGCGAGGCGGAAGTCCGCGCGCTCGGCTTCGACACGCGCTTCATCCGCAAATGGAACTACTACCTCCAATACTGCGAGGCGGCTTTTGCCATGCGGAATATCAGCGTCGTGCAAGCCATCTACACGCGGCCCAACAACCGCGCGCTGCACCGCAGTTTCTGACGCCATGATCTGGTTCCTTCGCATCGCTTTCAGCCTCGTCCTCCTCGCCATGCTCGGCGTGACGACATGGGCGAGCACCTTCGTCGCCCTGTGGAAAATGCCGCGCGAAGTCGCCACGCATCCATGGTTTATCGCCACGCTGTTCGATACGTATTTCGCGTTCCTGACTTTCTGGGCGTGGGTCGCCTACAAGGAAGCCACGGCGCTCGCCCGCACCGGCTGGCTCATCGCCATCCTGCTGCTCGGCAATATCGCGATGGCGATCTACATGCTGCGCGAACTCTTCCGCGTGCCCGCTGACGCCAGGCTCGAAACCGTTTTGCTCCGCCGGAAATGAGCGCCCGTGCTGTGGCTGAGACAGGCCCATTGCCCTCCGGGTCGTTTTGGAAAAGACGCGTCGTTGCGCCGATCGTCGGCCAACTCCGTCAGGGCACAACGCCGGAGAAGATCGCGCTGACCATCGCGCTCGGTGTCGTGCTCGGCATCTTCCCGATCCTGGGCTCGACCACGATCCTCTGCGGCCTCGCGGCTTACTGGCTGCGGCTCAATCAGCCGATCATTCACCTCGTCCATTACTTCGCCTACCCCGCGCAGCTCGCGTTGCTCATCCCGTTTTATCGCGCCGGCTCCACGCTCTTCGGCCAGCCGCACATCCCGCTGTCGCTCAGCTTCCTGATTGACCGCTTCCGGGCTGACGCCTGGCAGTTTCTCGGCGACTTCGGCATGATCGGCGTGCGCGGCATCGTCGTCTGGTTCCTCGTCGCCCCGCTGCTCGCTGCGGCTGTCTATTTCGTCGTCCGCCCACCCCTCCGCGCCCTCGCGCGCCGTGTCTCCGTCGTATGAACGTGCCGGCTACGCATCACTGCAGTCGCGGCCGCGAATTCCGGGTGGAGCACTCGGGTCGAGTGCTCCACCCCGAGAAATTCCGATGCTGACCCTCCTCCTCCTCGGCCTCGCCATCGCGGTCGTGTATTTCGCCGGGACTTGGGCGATCAGCGTGCGGATCAAAAACTACGGTCTGCTCGATGTCGCGTGGTCCTACGGCGTCGCCATCCTCGCGCCGATCTACGCGCTCTTTTCGCCCGGTGATCCGCTGCGCAAATGGCTGCTCACCGGCCTCGGCGTCGCGTGGAGTTTGCGGCTCGGCACCTACATCCTGCTTCGCGTGCTTCGGCATCATCCGCAGGAGGATGTGCGCTACGAAACCCTCCGCGCCCGCTGGCCCGGTGCCGGGATGTTCCTCGTCTTCTTCGAGCTGCAAGCCGTGCTCGTCGTCATCTTCTCGCTGCCGTTCCTCCTCGTCGCCTTCAACCCCGCGCCCACCCTCAGCCCGCTGGAAATCGCCGGGCTGATCCTCGCCGCCATCGCCCTGCTCGGCGAGACCCTCGCCGACTTGCAGATGCAGGCTTTCAAACGCGACCCCGCCAGCCGCGGCCAGGTCTGCCAGCGCGGGCTGTGGCGCTACTCGCGGCATCCGAACTACTTTTTCGAGGCGCTCATCTGGTGGGGCTTTTTCTTCGCCGCACTCGGCTCGCCGCATGGCTGGATCACGGTCGCCTGCCCGCTGCTGATGCTCCAGTTTCTCCTCAAAGTCACCGGCATCCCGCTGACCGAAGAGCACGCGGTCCGCAGCAAAGGCGACGCGTATCGCGAGTATCAGCGCACCACGAGCGCCTTCATTCCGTGGTTCAGAAAATCATGATCTCACTCGACGACCTCCTCGAAACCAACCTCGTCCCCGACCCGCTCATCCGCGTCGGCATCCGCCGCCTGCTCGCCGGCACCCTGCGCGAGCACCGGCGCTCCGGCGTCGAGGAACAGCGCGCCGCGCTCCTCGCGCACATCGCCGGGCTGAAGCAAAGCCCCATCGCCATCCAGACGCGCGACGCCAACGAGCAGCACTACGAAGTCCCCACGCGCTTCTACCAACTCTGCCTCGGCCAGCGGCTCAAATACAGCTCCGGCCTGTGGACCGCCGAGGTCGCCACGCTCGATCAGGCCGAGGAGAAAATGCTCGCGCTCACCTGCGAGCGCGCGGAACTCGCCGACGGCCAGCGCATCCTCGAACTCGGGTGCGGCTGGGGCTCGCTCTCGCTCTGGATGGCGGAAAAATTTCCCGGCGCGCAAATCACCGGCGTCTCCAATTCCCGCACGCAAAAGGAACACATCGACGCCGAGGCCGCGCGGCGGGGATTGGCGAATCTCACCATCCTCACGCGCGACATGAACGTCTTCGACATCGACGCGCCGTTCGATCGCGTCGTGAGCGTCGAGATGTTCGAGCACATGAAAAACTACCAGGCGCTCCTCGCGAAGATCGCCCGGTGGCTGACGCCCGGCGGCAAGCTCTTCGTCCACATTTTCACCCACCGCCGCTACGCCTACCACTACGAGGACAAAGGCCCGTCGGACTGGATGACCCGCTACTTTTTCGCCGGCGGCCAGATGCCCTCCGACGATCTGCTGCTCTACTTCCAGGACGACGTCCGCATCGAGCAGCACTGGTGCGTGAATGGCACGCACTACCAGAAAACCGCCGAAGCCTGGCTCACCAACATGGACGCCAACCGCGCCGAAATCCTCCCGCTCTTCGAGCAAACGTACGGTGTCGGAAACTCAAAACGCTGGTGGACCTACTGGCGCGTCTTCTACCTCGCCTGCGCCGAGCTCTGGGGCTACCGCCGAGGCAACGAATGGCACGTCTCCCACTACCTCTTTCGGCGACCGTAAAAGTCGTCCTCGCGGTGGAGCGGGGGAGTCCGCGCTGTAGCGTTGGGTTACTCCGCGTGCGTCACGCCAAGCCACACGATCGCGGCAACGGTGCAGGCCAGGGAGAAACCAACAAGAGCCCAGAGATAAGAGTTCATGAGTGATCGAAGGGTTGGGAATTCGTTCGATGTATCGAACGGGCAGACCTTACGAATCTCCGCTCCCGGGTGCTCCACATCGTTTGGCCTCGGTTGCCCATCCTTTGGGAAAATAGGACCGGAGAGCGCTCCGCCCGTCGCGGGCGAATCATTTAGCGAAGATTGGCGAGGTCGGCTTTTACACGTCCAGCCGGTAGCCGAGGCTGTGGACGGTGAGGACGTGCTTGGGCTCGCCCGGACGGTCCTCGATTTTCTGGCGCAGCTTCACGATGAGCTGGTCGAGGGTACGGGTGGTGCCGAAGTATCCGATGCCCCAGACTTCGCCGAGGATGGTTTCGCGAGAGACGGCGTTGCCGCGTTCGCGGAAAAGCAGGGCGAGGACTTTGAGTTCGCGCGGAGAGAGTTCGATGGCCGTTTTGCCGCGCTTGCCACGGAGCGATTTGGCGTCGATGCGCACATTGCCAAACGCGATCTCCGCCGGGAGTTCAGTCACGACTCCCGACTCGGCTCGGCGGAGCAGCGCCTGTACGCGGGCGAGGAGTTCGCGCAGGCTGAAGGGCTTCGTCACGTAGTCATCCGCGCCGAGTTCGAGCCCCACCACTTTGTCGATCTCCTGCCCCTTGGCCGACAGCATCAGAATCGGCACACGGCTTTTCCCCGCGCGAATTTCCCGGCACAAATCGTAACCGCTTTTGCCGGGGAGCATGATGTCGAGGACGACCAAATCGGGCCGGCGCTGGTTGATGATCGGCAGCGCCTGCCGGCCGTCACCGCACTCGCTGACTTCGTAGCCTTCGCCGCGCAGTGCGTCGCCCAGGCCGAGCCGGATGTGGGCGTCGTCTTCGACAATGAGGACGTGTTTTTTCATACGATCGGGAGTTGTTTCGCCAGTGGGAGGCGGAGGGTGAAGTTGCTCCCGCCGCCCTCGCGCGGCTGGTAGGTGATTTCGCCGCCGTGCTCGTGCGCGAGGCGCTGCGCGAGGGTGAGGCCGAGGCCGCTGCCCTGAATGCCGCTGGAGAGCGAATCGTGCGCGCGGTAGAACGCCTCGAAAATTTTGCGCTCCTCGCCGTCATGCACGCCACATCCGCGGTCGAGCACACTGACGCAGACGTGTGCGCCGTCGAGGTAGGTGTGCAGTTCCACTTCCTTGCGCTCACCGGCGTATTTCTCGGCGTTGGAAAGCAGGTTGACCAAAATTTGTGCGAGCGCGTCTTCATCGCCGACGACGGGATACGGCGCGGGCGCGGCTTCCCAGCGCGTGCTGAAGCCGCTCTCCTGCAGGTGCAGCGCATGGCCTTCCCACGCACGACCGATGACCGCGTGCAAATCGAGCGGCTTTTTTTCGAAGCGTTTCTGCTTCCGTTCCAGTCCGGCGAAATCGAGCACGTTGTTAATCAGCCGCGTGAGCCGCTCGGCCTCGACCATGATGATGCGAAGATACTGCGGGTGTTTGGCCGTGGTGCCGTTCCCGTTCTGCATCAGCTCGGCAAACATGCGGATCGAGGTCAGCGGCGTTTTCAGCTCGTGCGAGACGTTGGAAACGAAGTCTGTCTTCTGCTGCGCGAGCGCGAGTTGGCGGCGCGCATCCGCGACCACCAGCCAGCCGCCGCAGGCAATCGCGCCGAGCGCCGTAGCGATGAGGAAGGTGAGCGTCCGCCGCAGCGCCTTGGCCGATTCGCGGACCTGCTCGGGCCTTTGCAAATATAGCGCCGCCTCCCAGTGCGGCAGTGCCTCGCCGATCTCGGACGCGACGAACGGGCGCTTCCAGTCGCGGCCCGCCTCGCCCGGCGGCTGCGTGGCGATGGGCCGCGCCTTGTCGTCGAGCAGCGCGAGGACGAACTCAGGCTGCGACCTGCTGGCGTAGCGGCTGCCCGTGTTTTCTTCCTGCGTCCGCAGCGCCGCAGGCCAGAGGTCGCGGAGGTTGTCGGAATCAATGAGGCAGCCGAAGACCATCTCCGGCGCTTGCGCGGGCCGGAGCCAGAAAATGATGTCGAGCTGATCCTGCACGAAGCGCGTGATGACGCCCTCGTTCGTGTCCGAGGTGAGCGCGCGGAAATCCGCGGTCGAGGACATGAGTTGCGAGAGCGCTGCGGTGTTGAAGACCTGCTGGGGCTCCACGTTACGCGCCAGGGTCTGTTTGTTATCGCCGGTGTCGGACTGGTTGAAGCCGGCGGACTTCTCGGCTGGCGGCGCGTCTTTGCCAGCAGGCTCCGAAGCGGCCTGCTCCTTCTGGTTGGCCGCTTGCGGCTGGGCAGACTGCTGCACGTCGTAGTTGCCGCCCCGCTTTTGCCGCAACTGCTCCGGCCGGTTCAGCTCATTGCCGGAAACCCAATAGACGGTGGCCGGTGTAGTGCCCGCGAGCCACGCGCCGTTGCCGAGGAGAAACTTGCTCCACTCGGGATTGCTCGCCGCCTGCTTCGGCGGCGGCGCGCAGATCTGCCCTTCTTTTCCGAGCGCAAACCCGATGGCCTTGCGCTGCCATTCCTTCGCCAGTTCCGTGGAGAAGGTGTTCGCGAGTTTCTGCGGGTCGCGATCGGTGAGCAGTTGCCGGACGACCTCATTGAAAGCGCGGCGCTCGCCGTCGATCAGTGCGCGCGCCGCGGTCGCGGCATTCTCGGTTTCCGTCTGGTAAAGTTCCGCCGTCCGTTTCTCGAGGATGATCTGCTGCTCCTCCGCGCTCCGCAGCGCCAGCCAGCCCAGCGCGATGCTCGGGAGCAGGACGGCGAGGAGGAAAATCCAGATGCTCTTTTTCAAGGAAGGAGGAGTGAAGTGCGGACGGCTGGCAGCACGGGCCGGGTGAAAACGATCCGCGCGGAGCACACCATGCAGCGGCTCCGCGCGGACTTTCCACTCCAAATCCCGGGGTTACCGCTTCTGATATTTGTCCTGCCAGTTTTCATACTGGATGCCCTTCCGGCTGCTGGACCCGAGACGCCCCTGCGACTCGACCTCGGAAGCGGCTTGTTCGAGTTTTTTGTTCTCCGCCTGCCAGTTCGGCACCTGCACGGCGGCGGGAGCAGCGGCGTTGGCCCCCGCCCGATTGCGCAACACCCTGGCGGCTTCCTGAGCATTGCCTTGATCCGAAAGCTGCACCGCACGCTCCTTGTCGAGACGGTTCTCGACGACAGAAACTTCTTTCGCCACCTCCACGCACACCGTGGCGTCGGACTTCTTTTGCTCGTCGGTGAAATTCACCTTCGCCGCCTGCTGCTGCGGTTCGGCGGTGCCGCCGCCGGCCGCTTCGTATTTCAAATCCACCGCCGCGACTTCGAGTGGCGCGGTGTTTTTTTCCTCGACCACACAGCGCGCGAGGAAGCGCCGTTTATCGCCGCCGAAATACTCCGGCAGCGTGATGCTCGCCGAGCGCTCGCGGCACTGAATGTCCGGCTGGCCGATGATTTCCTTCAGCCGCACGCCTGCCGGCACCCTGATGTGGAGCGTCACGCCGCGCGCCACGAGCGAGCGCGCCGCGCCGAGTTCCTCCGCGAAAATGCACGGCAGCTTTTCCGCGTCGCGGACGTAGTAGTAGTTCGCGTTGCTGGCCTCCGCGAGGGCGGTCATTAGGTCTTCATTGTAGTCGTCGCCGAGACCGACCGTGGTCACGGAAAGTCCGTCGCGCCGCAAGTCGCGGCCGAGCGCCGAGAGGTCGCTCGTGCGGCTTGGGCCCACGTTCGCGAGGCCGTCGGACATCAGGATGATGCGGTTGACGAACTCCTTTTCCAAATACCGCCGCACCTGCTGCGCCCCCACCGACACACCCGCGTGAATGGCCGTGCCGCCGCCCGGGCGGATGCGCTCGATGCGCGATTTCAGTTCCTCGCGATGCCGCTGGCCGCCCACGCGTTCCGGCGGGAGCAGCACGTCGGTGTCATTGTCGAAAGTGACGAGCGATAGATAATCGTCATCGCCGAGGTGATCCACGGCCACGCACGCCGCCTGGCGCGCCTTCTCGATTTTCGCGCCCTGCATCGACCCGCTGCGATCGAGCACGAGGGCGAGATTCATTGGCGAGCGTTTGCCATGCTCCGGTCGGCGCGCATCGAGGTCGATCTGCACGACGACTTCGCGCGAGCCGCCGTTAAAAACGACATCGCGCTCCGGTGCGACGCGCAGCGTGAGATCGGCAGCCGGAGCCGCAGTGGCCTGACGGGCAAAAGCGCCCGCCAACAATAGGATGAGATGAAGTTTCTTCATGGCGGAAAACTAACGCGGGTCTGCAATACTTGTGTCAGAGCGACGTGCGGAGTTTGTCAAAAATTTGTCAGACCGCGCGCACAGCGGCGGGTGGCTCGGCTTGCCGGCCTCGGCAACCGGGCGGGCCGATTCAAAAGAGTCGTTCATCCGCGCGCGCGGACTCGTTCAAGGCACGCATCAGCTTGTCCATGTGAGTGCGAGGATTGTCGTCGCCGCCCACCTTCTCCCAATGATTGTGGCACCGAGCGGCGTGCTGCATCGCGGTCTTCACATGCTTCAGCAGGTTGTCCAGAGGCAGGTCTGCCTTCTCATAATCCTTGATGAATTTCTTCAGTGCTCTCACGACGGCTGGGCAATCGGCGAAGGGCTTCGTGGTCAAATCGAAATGGAGAAACAGCCAGTACTCGATGCTCGGCACCGACACCGCTACCTCGATTCCACTGGCCTGCGCGAGTTTCAGCGCCGCTGGCACCTGTTTGTGGCGGGGATGATTCGGAGCTTCGCGGTCGAAGACCACCCACACTTGATCATAAGCCTCCGAGTTCGGCTTCGCGGCCTGCGCGTCGCGCAGCTTGATCGCTTCCCGCACGATGCCGACGGGGTCCGTGTGCCGGCCATGATGAACCAACACCGCTCCCGCTTTCCTTTTCAGCCTGATCTTGACCTCGTTTAGGTATGCGACCTCCGTCGCCTCGCCTTCCACCACGATGAGGAAGGTGTCACCCGTCGCGGGTCTTGAGACCTTGGGCCGCTCCGGCTTCCCCTCGCTGTAACGCCTCCACTTCAACCTCATGACTTAGAATTTGAGGCCTTCAGGAATGAAGGGGATGCCGCCGTAGCGGCCGGCGAGGTAGCCTTTGACCAGCGACTCGTCCTTGCGCGGCTTGAAGTCGGTCAGCGGATAGAGCCGCGTGGCCCCTTCCTGATCCTTCTCCGTGAACCAAATCTGATCCCGCCGCAGCAGCGTCTGGTCGAGCAGCAGGGGGTTGTGGGTGGTGAAGAGGAGTTGGCCACGTTTGTTCGATGCTTGGAAAACAATCTCGATCAATCGATGGATCAGTTTCGGGTGTAAGCTCGTTTCAATCTCGTCAATTACTAGCCCGCCGGGCTGAATCACGGCCGCTAGTAGTGGGCCTAGTAACGAGAAGAATCTCTGAGTTCCCAGCGACTCTTCGCTTATGTCGAATGTGCCGGTTTCAATTCCATCCAGATGTTGGAACTTGATGCGGAAACTTAGGAGTCCTTGTTCGCGAATCCGTGTCCTTAATGCGTCCTTCATCGCATCGTCGTATTGCGGCCAAAGCTCATCCACATCGGGCTCTATCTCCCGGGCGCTAATGGCCTTTACCCCGATGTCGGCGTTTTTAACGGCGGATAAGATCGCGTCGGAGAGATCATTTCCGAGGGTGATCGCAGCTGCGGTCTTCCATGGGGGGCAATCAACTTCTATTTTTGAATGAATGTTCTTTGGAACATCGATGAAATTGAGGCGATCGGAGAGGGCTTCATACACTGTCAAGAACTGGGCCTGACTAAGTTGGGCACCTAAGGACAGGAATGCGACATTCGGACGCAACATGTCGCGCATGAATGCGTCGTGTTTGAAATGTTCCGTGAGCTTGGACCACTTGTATTTCCCCTTCGCTGCATCCCAATCCCGCTCGAACCACACCTGCGGCCTGCCTTTCGGATAGGCCACGAGGTATTCACTCGTCACCCGTTCGCGCGTCATCTCGATCCCGTAGAGGGTGCGGATGCCTTTGATCACGGCGGTGATCTCGAACTTGCTCGGCTGGGTGAGGCACGCGGGGTCGAGTTTGAAGGGTTGCGCGCCGGTGGGGGCGCCGGGCTGGAGCTTGGTGGCGGAGTCGCGCACGAACTCGGCGAAGAAACGCAGGGCGGCGACGATGTTGCTCTTGCCGGAAGCGTTGGCGCCGTAGAGGGCCACGGCTTTGACCAGCTTGGTGCCCTTCAGGCCGGGGACGTGGTCGCAGGAGATGAGGTTCTGCGCCAGTTCGTCTGAGTAGTTGCTGGCCACCATGCTGAGCGTCTGCTCGGCGCGGATGGAGCGGTAGTTGGCGACCTTGAACTCGATGAGCATGGAGAGGCGGTAGGTTGGTGTTGAGAAGTTTGGAAGCGTTTTCTTGCGGATAATCCGCAATATTTGCGCCGAGACAGCGGAAATATCCGGTTTTACGGTCAGAACGCTACGACCGAATTTCGCGCTTCTCCGGAAGAACGAAAAGGCCAGCTCCGGCCAGGTTTTTGACTGCGGATTTCACGGACGGTACGGATTCGCGGTGCGAATGTCGTCTGTGGCGGTGCTCAGCCCTTGATCTCCTACGCAGGCTCGCCGACTATCGCGCCCGCCTTTTCCCACCGAAACCACCACCATGCTCACGATCCGCGATTTAAAGAAAAGCCACGGGGGACGTGTGCTGTTTGAGGAAGCCGCCATGCAGGTGGGCTATGGCGAAAAGGTCGCGCTGATCGGGCCGAACGGCGCGGGAAAATCCACGCTCTTCAACATCATCCTGCACACCGAGGACCCTGACGCCGGGACGGTGGAGCGCGACGAATGGACGATGATCGGCTACCTGCCGCAGGAGGCGGAGGTCATTGGCGCGGAGACGGTGATGGACGTGGCCACGGGCCGCGCCGGCGAGGTGCCGCGGCTGGAGGAAATCCTGCACGCGTGCGAGAAGGCGGGCGACGTTTCCAGCCCGGCCTACCTCGAAGCCCACGCCAAGCACGAGGCGCTGAGCGACCCGCAGGTGGAAGCGAAGGCGAAGAAGATGCTCGCGGGGCTGGGCTATCGCGAGGCCGATTTCACGAAGGCGGCACGGGAGCTTTCCGGCGGCTGGGTGATGCGCGCGCACCTCGCGCGCCTGCTCGTCATGGAGCCCGACCTGCTGATGCTCGACGAGCCCACGAACCACCTCGACCTGCTCTCGCTCATCTGGCTCCAGCAGTATCTCCAGAACTACTCCGGCGCCGTGCTGCTCATTTCGCACGACCGCGCCTTCATGGACGAGATCGTGGGCAGCGTGTACGAAATCGACGAGCGCAAGCTGGTGGCCTACACGGGTAATTACGCCGACTTTCTCCGCATCAAGGAGGAGCGCTACGAGCAGCAGAACGCCGCCTACAAAAACCAGCAAAAGGAGATCGCGAACCTGCGCGAGTTTTACGACCGCTTCCGCCAAGTGGCGTCGAAAGCCAGCCAGGCGATGAGCAAGCTCAAGCAGATCGAGCGCATGGAGCTGATCGAAAAACCGGTGCCGCCGCGCAAGCCGTTCCGCTTCCAGATTCCGCAGCCGCCGCGCAGCGGGCAGCGGGTCATCGGGCTGGAAAAAGTCCACTTCGCCTACGGGGAAAACACGGTCTATCGCGGACTCGACCTCGACGTGGAGCGCGGCGAACGCACCGTGCTCGTGGGGCCCAACGGCTCCGGCAAAAGCACCCTGCTCAAGCTCCTCGCCGGCGTGCTCGAACCACAGAAAGGCGAACGCAAACTCGGGCTCAACGCGAAGATCGGCTACTTCAGCCAGCACCGCTCCGCCACGCTCGACCCCGCGAAAACCGTGCTCCAGGAAGTCATGGACTCGAACGGCACGCTTTCGGAAAACGAGGCGCGCGGCATCCTCGGCTCATTCCTTTTCCGCAAAGACGAAATCTACAAAAGGACCGAAGTGCTGAGCGGCGGCGAGAAGACGCGGCTGAATCTCATCAAGTTTCTCGTCGATCCGCCGAACCTGCTCCTCATGGACGAGCCGACCACGCACCTCGACATCCACACTGTCGAGTCGCTCATCCTCGCGCTCGCCGGCTACGAGGGCACGCTCGTCTTCATCAGCCACGACGTGCATTTCATCCGCAAGCTGGCGACCAAAGTCCTGCACGTCCACGACGGCAAAGTGAGCCCGTATCCCGGCGGCTACGATTACTTCCTCGAAAAAACCGGCGCCCTCGGCAACGAACGCGCGGCGCTGACGGCGAAGTAGAAGCGGCAGCGCTCCCCGGGCGGGATTGCGTGGGAAAATATTTGTGACATGGTGGCGGCGGACACCCGCCCGAGCCGTCATTTTCGTAATCTCCCCGACATGAGAAAACTCCGCTCCCTCTGCGCGGCACCGCTGCTTGGCATGTGCGTGGGTTCCATCGCCGCATGGCCGGGCGTGGCCACGGCTTCAGTGGTGAGTTGGGACATCGGCTCGGGTGATTGGGATACGGTCACGGGAAGCTGGCAGGGCGCGCCGTGGGTCAATGGGGACGACGCGGTGTTTGGCGGGACCGGCGGCAGCAAGATCACCATCGTCGAAAGCGGGATCAGCGCGAGCAGTGTGATCTTTGAGGTGACGGGGAATACGCTCGCGGGCGCGTCAGGCAACGGCCTGACGCTGACGGGCGCGGCGAGTGTGGACGTGGGAGCGGGTCTGACGGCGACCATCAGCGCGCCGCTCAATGCGGCAACCGGCGTGACGAAGCTGGGCGACGGCACGCTGACGCTGACCGGCACGCAGAACTACACGACTTTGACCGCCAGCGCGGGGACCACGGAGGTGCGCGGAACTTTCGCCTCCAACACGGGGGTAGTCATCGCCCATGCGGCGGTGAATTTTTCTGGCGTGAGTCAGACGCTGGCGTCGCTCCAAATCGGAGCGGGAGCGAGGGTGACTTTTAGCAGTGCCTCCGCGGTGAGTTGGACCGGGGCCGGCGGGGCGACTTGGGGTGGCACAGGATCGAACTGGCTCGGAAATTTGGCTCCGACCCCGGTGGACACGGTGCTTTTCGACGCCAACTCCACGGCCAACCTGAGCACCACGCTGGATGCGGGCTTCGCCGTGGCCGGCCTGAAAGTGACGACGCCCGCCGGTGCGGTGAGCGTTGGCGGCACCAGCACGCTGGCCCTCGGCAGCGGCGGCATCGACCTCGGCAGCGCGATGCAGAATCTCACGGTCAGCGCGCCGGTTTCTTTCAGCACCAATCAGCGATGGAACGTAGCCGCGAACCGGGTGCTGACCGTCGGGAAGTCGCTCGCCAGCACCGGAAGCCTGAGCAAACAGGGCGACGGCATGTTGACGATCACGGCGGCCCAAGCCTACGACGGGGCCACGGTAATCAATGGCGGCACGCTGAAGCTGCAGGGCGGCCCGGGCAGCTTCCGCTACTACCGGTTCACGCCCACGGCGTTCAAGGGCGCGGGCAACAGCGTGCAGTTTTCGGAGCTGCAGTTTTTTCTCCATGACGTATGGACGGCGGCCACCACGGTGACGAATCCCGGAGGGAGCAATCCCGGCAATGAGGAACCCTTTCGCGCCAACGACAACAACACCGGAACTAAGTTTCTCGACTTCAACTACGGCGGATTGGTCTATGACTTCGGCACGGGGAAGGTCTTTGACGAATACAACTGGGCTACAGCCAACGATGCCACGCCCCGTGATCCCGTGCGATGGAAGGTGGAAGGCAGCAATAACAATTCGACTTGGACGATGCTCGATGACCGGACGGCTGCGACCCAGACGGTCACGGACAGCCGCAACACCTGGGTGGCTCTGGGAGCCACCCGTTTATCCGGCTGGACCCTCGGTGTGGGCAACGGGGCCAATCTGCTGCCGATAACTACCGCCATGTCCATGGCACCGAACACGACCTTTGACCTGAATGGCGCGGATCAACAGATAGGATCACTCGCCGATCTGGGAGCCGCGACCGGTCACCGGGTGCTCCTCGGCAGCGGAACACTGACGGTCGGCGATGGAAATAACACCACCTTCTCCGGGGCGATCTCGGGCACGGGCGGCTCGGTGACGAAGGATAGTCTTGGCACACTGACCCTCACGGGCATCAATACCCATACAGGCACGACAACGGTCAAGCTCGGCACCTTAATCGTAGCCGACGATACCGCGCTGGGTGCCACCGGGCCGAGCGGAGCCGTCTTGAAACTGTCTGGCGGGACGCTGGTGCCTATGGCTTCATTCACCACCAGCCGGCCGGTCAATGTCGCGGCAGGCGGGAGTGCCGTGGATACGAACGGCTTTGACCTGACCTTCACCGGGGCTATTTCGGGAACGGTGGGGCTGACCAAGGTCGGTGCCGGGACGCTGAGTCTGGTTGGTAACAGCACCTTCAGTGGCACCACCTCCGTCATGGCCGGCAAACTGGTGGCGACCGTGGCCGGTCTCGCTGGTCCGGTGATCCTCGCAAACAATACCGATGTCACCTTTGACCAAAACAGCACGGGCACCTACAGCCGGGCGATCAGTGGCAATGGCCGCCTGATCAAACAGGGGAGCGGCGTGTTGAACCTGACTTCCAATCATACCTATGACGGACCCACGGTGGTTGAAAATGGGACGCTGGCTTTGCTAGGGGTGCCTCCGACGGGGCTGTCGTATGTTGGCACGCAGTTCAATATGGGTTCCGGCTGGCGGACGGCTTCGGTCACCAAGACCTTCGGTCTTAATCCAAACAATGTACTGGGCAATGATGGCTATTGGGTCATGGGAGCCAACGAGCGGATCTCCAAACCCAGCTATATTTCCTCGTGGAGTATTACCGCCGGCGCGATCTATCCCGGCAACGGAGGCTATGCCTTGATCGACAATCCCACGACGACGCCGGGGGCCAGCCCTTCGACCTTCGTCTCGGGCACGACGACCGGCGGCGGCCCGGACGACCTCACCTTTACCTTGGGCGGCACGGTTCCCGGCCAAATCCGGGTGGGAGTGATGATCGATGGCCTGGACGGCGACGGTTTTAACCCGAACACCGTCAAGCTCCAACAGGTCGGAGGCGGCGGATTGATAAGTCCGATTATCGATACGTCACATAACGGCACCAACAGTTCCGGCTACAACAACCGGGTTCCTGACTGGCTGTTCTTTGATATTAAAGGATTCACCGCGGGCAGTCAGTTCAAGCTCATCGCCACCGCCGGCAACAATAACACCGCGACCCTCCAGGCTTTTGCCTTCGATTCTTTTGCCCTGGGTGGTGGGACCAATATTCTGCCCACGACAACACGGGTAACAGTCGCCAGCGGCGCGACGCTGGATGTCGGTGGCGTGAGCGTAGGCTCGCTGGCGCAAACCATTGGCTCGCTTGCGGATGAGCTGAGCGGCGGCGGCGGCACGGTAATGCTCCGCGATGGCAGCACGTTGACAGTGGGAGATGACGGCACGGATTCGACCTTTTCCGGAAACATCACCGGAGCGGGCACCTTGGTGAAAATCGGTGCCGGCGTGCTCACGCTGGCAGGAGCACAGGATTACAGGACGCTGACTATCAATGAGGGCGTAACCAACGTGACTGGCTCTTTCACCGATGGCACGGCGACGATCAACGCGAACGCCGCAACTCATTTTTGGGCAAGCCAGACCCTTTCAGCATTGCACATCGGCGCGGGAGCCGTTGTGACCTTCAGCAGCGGTGCGCCATCGGCGGCACTGGCTGGCAAGGCATTTCAAACTACGGTGCCCGAACCGTCTTCCGGCCTGCTGCTTTTCGGTGCGAGCGGGCTGTTGCTCGGCTGGAAGCGGCGGGGGCGTGGGTAACGCGACCGATCCCCGATTGCCCGCGACATGCGCCTCCCGCTAGACGGAGCGGGGACTCCCCGGTACGAGCACGCGCAGTTTGCGTGAGCTGATGCGGAAGGTGATCGGGAGCTGGGCGATGACTTCGCCGTCCACCTCCACGGGCACGTCTTCGTCGCTGCGGACACTGGCCTTTTTCGTCTGGAAATACTCCACGTCGCGCAGATCGGTGTGGGTGCCCATGAAGATGTTCCCGAGGTAGCGCGCAATGTCGAGGTAGCCGAGATTTTTGAAAATGAGGACGTCGAGCAGGCCGTCGTCGATCCGCGCATTCTTGAAGCAGGTGACGGGGCCGCCGTAGTAGCGGCCATTGCCGATGAGCACGAAGGAGCCTTCGCGTTCAATGCCGTCGGACTCCACGAGAAGGCGCGGCGGTTTGCGCGCGGCGATCTGCGCGGCGGAGATGACATAGCTGAGCGGGCCGAAGTTCTTTTTGAAATTCCAGCTCGTCTGCTGCACGACCTGCGCATCGAGCCCCACGCCGGCGAGTTGGACAAAGTAGCGGGTGTTGGCCCGCACCAGATCGATCTTGCGGGTGTGTCCGCCGAGGATCACGGCCCAGGCGGCATCGAGGTCGCTGGGGATGCCGAGTTCTGCGGCGAAAACATTCATGGTACCGACCGGGAGAACGCCGAGTGTGACGTTCGCTCCGGCGATGCCATTGACCACGTCATTGACCGTGCCGTCGCCGCCCGCGGCGACGATGGTGGTGAAACCCTCGCTCACCGCGCGCTCGGCGACCGCCCGCGCATCGCCGGGCGCGGTGGTGGCGCGGAGGGTGCAATGCGGGAGGCGCGCGATTTGTTTCCAGGTTTTTTTGGCGCGTTCGCTGCGGGCGGCCGGGTTTAGAATGACGAGGATTTCCTGCATGGAGCGCGGGTGTTTCGGCCTTTTCTTTCGAGGTGTGGCGACTACGTTGCGCGCCGTGAAAAAAGTTGCCAAGGCTATTCTCCTCGGACTCGGGGTGTTATGTGTCGTGTTGGTGATCGGGAGTTTTTGCCTGCATGCGCATCTCCAGTCGCCGCACACGCAGGAGCGCATCCGCGCCCAGTTCAGCCACGCGTTGGGAATGCCGCTGAAGCTGACGAACACCAGCTTTTCTCCCTGGGGCGGATTGCGGATTACCGGCGTCACCATTCCGGAGGGCGATGCCAATTTTTTTGCTGCGGACAACTTTTCCGCAGGCGTCCGCTGGCTCCCGCTGCTGGTGGGAAAAGTCAGCATCCCGGAGATTACCGTGGATCGCCCGAAGCTGGTGTGGAAGGAGAACGCGAAAGGCAAATGGGTGCTGCCTAAACTGACGGCGTCGGAATCCACACCCGCTACGGAAGCGGCGCCCGCGAGGCCGGAAAAAGCACCCGCAGGAAAGGCGGAAAAGGCCGTGGCCTTCGACATCGCCCGGCTGCGGGTCAATGGCGGGGCCACCGAACTTTCCGATAACGAGGGGAAACAAATCCTCGCTTGCACGGGCGTGAACGTGACTTGCACCACGGTCACTGAGTCCAAAGTGGAGGGCGTGGTGGAGATCGGGCACCTCGTATGGACGGAGTCGGTGGCGCTGGACAATGTGCGCGCGCCATTCACCTGGAGCGGCGGCGAACTGACGGTGACGAAGCTCACAGGAACCCTTTCGGGCGGCGCGGCGACCGGGAGTTTTAAGGGGCGGCCCAAGGCGGAGAACTCACCATTCGAGGCGGAGTTCCAGTGTGAAAAAGTGGACCTCGCGCAATTCACCGCGAACCTCGGCTGGAAGGTCGGCCAGGCCACAGGCACCGCCGCCGCGCAACTCCGTGTAGCGGGCGATCTCGACCGCCTCAATCGGGCGACTGGCCCCGGCCAGTTTCAGATAACCGACGCGCGGTTCAAGCAGCTCGATTTTCTCCAGTCCATCGGCAAGGCGCTCGATATTCAGGAACTGACCGACCTCCGGTTAAAGGACGGGCACGGTGATTTCCATCTCGCCGACAAAAAAATCCATGTGGACCAGATGGCGCTAAACGCCCTCAACCTCCAGCTTGGAGTGAAGGGCACCGTGGGTTACGATCAAAAGGTGGCGCTCGAAGCGCAGCTCGGCGTTGAGGACGGTCTGCTCAAGCAGCTCCCGGAAATGTTGCGCGACAGCTTCGGCCAGGCCGAGGACGGCCACCGCACCATCGGTTTCCAAATCAGCGGCACGACCGACAAGCTCCGCACCAACCTGTTCGACAAGCTGATTGGTCAAAAAGTCGGCCGACAGTTTGATGACTTACTGACGGGGATTTTTCGCGGTAAGGACAAGGATAGCGAGAAGAGGAAAAAGGACGAGGAAGAGCGGAAAAAGGACGAGAAAAGGAAAAAAAAGGAGCAGGAAAAAGCTGCGGCCAAAGCTGCCGCTGCGGCAGGTGGGGCAGCCCCTCCGGCTGCTGCTCTCGCCCCGGCCAATGCCACGCCGCCGGCAGGCCCCCCGACGACGGCGATCACGCCGGTGAAGCCGTGAGAGTCATCGCTGGGAGCGCGGGCGGGCTCCCGCTCATCACTCCGCGCACCGACCTGCGGCCCACGATGGATGTGGTCAAAGGCGCGATCTTTTCCAGCCTCGGCGATCTGGTCATCGGCGCGCGGGTGCTCGATTTGTTTTCCGGCGGCGGTTCGCTCGGCATCGAAGCGCTGAGCCGAGGCGCGGCCAGCGCGACCTTCGTGGAGAGCGAGCGGCGCGCGGTGGAGGCCATCGAAAAAAATCTCGAACGGACCCGCCTCGCCGGCCCCACCGCGACGATCTGCTCGATGGATGTTTTCCGCTTTCTCGACAGCCGGAATTTCGTTGGTACCTACGAAATCATTCTCGCCGACCCGCCCTACGCGAAAGCCCCCGGGGAGCGCGACTTTGCCCCCGAACTCCTCTGCTCGCCATCGTTGCAAAACGCCCTCGCGCCCGGCGGCATCTTTGTTCTCGAACATCTCCCTAGCGCGAAGCTCAAGCTCACGGACGCGTGGGATTGTTTCCGGCAAAAGCGCTACGGCGCGACCGAGGTCGCCTTGCTCCGCGCCACGGCACCCGACACATCGAAGGTGTGACTGCACATGTGTTCCACACACGCTCCCAACGGTCACCCCACTTACGTCCTCAACATCGCATCATGAACCCACATCGGCTCATCAAAGCCATTCACCTTCTACTCGCTGCACTGCTTTTGCCCGCATGGTTCGCCTCTGCTGCGGACTCCCTTAAAGGCACCCGCAAGCCGAACATCATCTTTATCCTCGCCGATGACGTAGGTTTGGGGGAGACCAGTTACACCGGGGCGGACAAATTCAAAACCCCGAACATCGACGCGCTGGCCAAGACCGGCACCATCTTTGACACCTGTTATTCCATGCCGCTGTGTGGCCCGTCGCGCTGCACGCTGCTCACAGGACGTTACCCATTTCGCACTGGCCTGAACACCAACCACAGCGCCAAGGCCATTGAGCCCGGCAAGGAAATCATGATCCCCACGGTGTTAAAGAAGGCGGGCTATGTTACAGCTGCGGCGGGTAAGTGGGGCCAGATGAATCTCGGCCCGGCCGAATGGGGCTTCGACGAATCCGTTTCCGCCCGGAATGGGCAATACCGCGGCACCTCCTATGTTCTGAACGGTAAGAATACGCGGATGCCTGAAGACAAATACATGCCCGACCTTATGCATGAATTCGTGGCCGATTTCATGAACCGCCACAAGGATCAGCCGTTCTTTATCTACTATCCACTTATTCACGTTCACATTCCCATCCTACCCACGCCCGACAGTAAACCTGATGCCGACAAGGACCAGCTCTACGCGGATAACATCGCCTATATGGATAAGCTCGTGGCGAAACTCATGGCAGAACTCGACCGCCTCAAGCTGCGCGATAACACCCTTGTCGTTTTTGCTGGAGACAACGGTAGCATCCGCTCCCCCGGCTACACGCCCGTGAAAGGTCGCCTGCTTTCCGGCCACAAAGCCTCCCTTACCGAAGGTGGCAGCCGCGTGCCCATGTTTGTGACCTGGCCCGGCACCACGCCCGCCGGAACCGTCAACCATGACCTTGTGGACTTCACGGACTTCTTTACCACCTTTGCGGAACTCGCCGACGCGCCCCTGCCGCCGGGCGTCGCCATTGATGGCCGCAGCTTCCTCCCGCAGATCAAAGGAGAGAAAGGTAAGCCGCGTGAGTGGGTTTATGTGGAACTCGACGGGAAATCTTACGCCTGCGACCGACACTGGAAGCTCACCAACACCGGCGAGTTCCTCGACCTGGAGGACGCGCCTTTCGTCGAGAAAGCCGTGCCAGCCGATACCACCGATCCCAAAGCCATCGCCGCGCGCACTCGATTGCAAGCCGTTCTCACCGAACACCCTGCTGCCCCCGGCGATGGCACGACCCGCGGCGGAGGCAAACGCCCGGCCAAAGCGAAGGCCGGCGAAGAGGATTAAGTCTCGCTAAAATGCGTTACCACCGCGGTGCGCCTCGCCGAGGGTGAAATCGTCCTGCGCATCGGCCAACTCGCAGGCATTTAGAATCGACCTAGGCCGTTCAACTTCGCCTGAAGGAAGCCGCCACGGAGATTGGCGACATCGTCGAAACCGCTCCCCTGTAGGGCGCACGCGGCGAGATATCCACGCTGTCCTTTCTGACAAAAGGTGACGATGCGGCGGTTACGCGGGAGTTCGCCGAGGCGGTCACGAAGTTGAACGAGTGGGATGTTTACGGCTCCAGGAAGCTGGCCGAAGTCTTCGAGTTCGTCGGGGTCCCGCACGTCGAGGAGGTATTCCCCGTTCGGGCGCCACGTTTCCGGCGCGACGGTTGCGATGTCGCCGCGCGCGATGTGGCTCGCGACGAAGCCGGCGGTATTGATCGGATCGTTGGCGCTGCCAAAGGGAGGCGAATAAGCGAGGTCGAGCGTCTCAAGGTCGAAGATGCTCATCTTTCCCGCGATGGCCGTGGCGAGGATGTCGGTGCGTTTGTCGATGCCCTGCTCGCCGATGACCTGCGCGCCCAGGAGCCGGCCGGTGCCTTCCTCGGCGATCACTTTGATGACGATAGGCGTGGCACCGGGGTAATAATGCGCGTGGCTGAAGTCGCGCGTCATGCTGGTGAAGGCGCTAAAGCCCGCGGCAGCGGCCTGGGCGCTGTTCAGGCCGGTGAAGCCGACGGTGGTGGTGAGCACCCGCACGATGGAGGTGCCGAGCGCGCCAGGATAGGTGAGCTTTCCTCCCGCGGCATTCGTACCGGCGATTCGGCCCTGGCGATTGGCGGGGCCGGCGAGCGCGATGCGGGCGCGGGCACCGGTGAGAGTGTGCGTCGTTTCAGCCGCGTCACCTACGGCATAGATATGCGGGTCGGAGGATTCCATGCGGCCGTTGGTTTTCACGCCACCGGTTGCGCCAATCTCGAGGCCGGCGGCGCGCGCGAGTTCCACCTCTGCCTTTACCCCGACGCTAAGAAGGACAAGATCAGCGGCGAGTTGGGTGCCATCGGCGAAGTGGACGCGCTCGGGCGTGAAGGCGGTGGCCGCGGCTCCGACTTGAAAGTCGAAGTCGGCCAGTCGCGTGCGCTGCTGCAACAGCTCGGCCATGTCGGGATCGAGTAGCGGCAGAATGTGCGGAGTGCGCTCGACGACGGTGACGTGCAGACCGCGACGATGAAACGCCTCCGCCATTTCGAGCCCGATGAATCCGCCACCAATGACCACGGCGCGCCGCGGCTTTCGTTCGTCGAGGAAGCGCGCGATGCGGTCCATGTCCGGGATGTCGCGCAGGGTGAAGACGTGCGGCAGATCCACGCCGGGAATCGGCGGGACGATGGGCTTTGCGCCCTGGCTCAGGATGAGGCGGTCGTAACGTTCGTCGCGCTCGGTGCCATCGGGGCCTTTCACGCGGATGGTGCGCGCGGTGCGATCGATGGAAAGCACCTCGTGTCCCACATGCGCGTGAATGCGGGAGCGGGACCAGAAGCGCTCCGGTGTCATGACGATGAGCTTCGCGCGATCGTCAATCTCGCCGGCGAGGAAGTAAGGCAGGCCGCAATTCGCGAATGAAATATACGGTCCGCGTTCAAAGACGTGAATCTCAGCGGATTCATCGACGCGCCGTGCACGGGCTGCAGCGGAAGCGCCGCCTGCGACGCCACCGACGATTAGGATGCGACGAGAAGTGGTCATCGCCATTTACCGGGAGCAGGACGTCGCGGCGCAGCGATTCCAAGGCATTTTCGCCATGAGCAGGCCGAGGCCGCACCAGCCGGTGGAACCATTCACCAGCAGCCCACAGCCCGTGATCAAGGGGAGGACGGCGAAGCGCGAATCGACCGTCATGGCGAGCACCGCGCCGAGCGCGGAGAAGAAACCGATGACCAGATGGACCTGCCGCTGGAGCGGGAGCACACGCGTGGCGCTGCGCTCCACGGGTAGTCCGGCATCAATCCAAGCCTGGGTGCCGCCCTCTACCAAAACGGCTTGCTCGCATCCGGCCGCACGCAATTTTTCGACTGCCTTCTTCGCTCGCGCGCCAGATTGGCAGAAGACGTAGAGCGGCAGGGCCGGATTGGCGCGGCGCGCGAGAAAGCCGGCCGGATCGAGATCATCCAGAGGCATGAGTGTCACGCCGGGCACATGAGCGGCGGCATGTTCGGACGGCGTGCGCACGTCGAGCATCTCGCACGATGCCCCGGCGCAGCGAAGCTGGTGCAGTGCGGCGGGTGCGATGAGCGAAGAAGCTTGAGGAAGTGTTGCATTCATGTTATGAATATATAACCAATTAGAGTTATATGGCAAGCGCCAAATCACCCGCACCCCTTTCGCCCCGGCAACTTGATGATGTCGCCGCCTTATTCAAAATGCTCGGCGAACCGATGCGCCTGCGCATCCTGCAGACGATCTGCAAAGAACCCCGCAGTGTGAACGAAATCGTGGAGGCGACGGGTTCGACGCAGGCGAATGTTTCCAAACATCTCGCGCTGCTCACCTCCGCCGGCATCCTCCGCCGGGAACGCGACGGGCAGCGGGTTTTTTACAGTATTCTGGAACCTCTTGTGATGCGGCTGTGCGAGACGGTCCGGACGAACTGGCTGGATTGAGCCGCCGTTCGGTTGGAAAGAGTGCGCCGTATTTCGTTTGGGGAGGCGGCATTTGAAGCGTGGCCCCGCCTTCGATCGCCAAACCGGCGTGGTCCTTTCAAATGCCGGCATCCGTGCTTGCCGGGCGAGCGAAGAGCGGCGTGAATCGCTCCTTTCACCATGACCACACCGTCCTTTACCCCGTCTCCGCTTTTGCTTTCCCCTTTCGACCTCCGCGGACTGCCGCTCCGCAATCGTGTGGTGATGGCGCCGCTGACGCGGGCGCGGGCAGGGCGGGAGCGGGTGCCGAATGAGTTGATGGTGGAGTACTATACGCAGCGCGCTTCGGCGGGGTTGATCATCAGCGAAGCGACGACGATCTCGGAGCAGGCCAATGGATGGGTGGATTCGCCGGGCATTTATACCGATGTGCAGGAGGCGGGTTGGGCGAAGATCACGGCGGCGTTGCGAGCGCGCGGGACGCCGTTCTTTCTCCAGCTCTGGCATCAGGGACGGGCTTCGCACAGCAGCTTCCACGGCGGACAGCCGGCGGTGTCGGCATCGGCGATCAAAATCAACGGCGAATCCATCCACACGCCGATCGGCAAGCAGCCCTATGAGGTGCCGCGCGCGTTGGAAACGGCGGAAGTGGCGGCGGTGGTGGAGGATTACCGGCGGGCGGCCGAGCGGGCGAAGACTGCGGGTTTCGGTGGCGTGGAGATTCACGCGGCCAATGGCTATCTCATTCATCAGTTTCTTGACTCGAAGACGAATCACCGGACGGACCAGTACGGCGGGAGCGTGGAGAACCGCTATCGTTTCCTGCGCGAAATCGTGGAAGCCATCACGACGGTGTGGCCGGCGGCCAAAGTGGGTGTGCGGCTTTCGCCAAACGGGAACTACAACGATATGGGGGCGGCGGATTTCCGCGAGACGTTCACGTATTCGGCGGCGCAGCTCGATGGCTACGGGCTGGCCTACCTGCATGTGGTGGACGGGCTGGCGTTTGGTTTTCACGAGCAGGGCGCGCCGATGACGCTGGCGGAGTTTCGCGCGGTCTTCAGCGGGCCGCTGATGGGCAACTGCGGCTACACGCAGGCGACGGCGGAGGAGGCGATCGCGGCGGGACACGCGGACCTGATTGCTTTCGGCCGTCCGTTTCTCAGCAATCCGGATCTCGTCGAACGTTTCGTGAACGGCTGGGAACTCAATCCGCCGGCGGACATGAAGGCGTGGTCCGCGCCGACGGCGGCGGGTTACACGGACTTTCCTTTTCATCCCCGCGGCTGACGGCTCGCCGCCCGACGCGGCGTCCATCCGAGCCGGCTCCGCGCGTCTTCCGGGAAAAGGAACTCGCGCCGGATGCTGCGGCTGTCTTCTATTCGCGCACTTTTTCGATGAAACATCTCGCCCTTTTACCCTCGATCCTTCTCCTCGGCTGCTGTCTCCGCACCAGCACTCCGGGCTGTGCGGGAGCCATGCCGCAGATCATCAATGTCTCCGCTTACGACCCGAAGGAAAAACAGCGCCCGGGCGTGAGTTATTCGGAGCACAACGTCTCGGCCTTGCGCGAGAGCGGGGCGAGTGGGTTGATCGCGCGGGCGGGTAAAGGCGGGAATCTGGACGAGAAATGCGCGACCTTCCTCGCGTCGGCAGATCGCGCCGGGCTGTTGCCCGGCGTTTACTATCGGCTGCAGACGCATGTGGACGCGGTGGCGCAGGCGGATCAGTTCGTTTCGCGGGCGCAGGCGCTGGTGCGAGGCCGCTCGTGGAATGCGCCCTCGCTGCTGCTGTGCGCGGATTTTGACGCAGCGTCGCGCCTGTCCGACATCCTGCGCTTCATGCACCGCGTGGAAAGCCGCGCAGGCGTGGTGCCGGTGGCGTATCTGGAAAACAGCCCGCACCTGAAGCTCCTCCTCGGCAGTGCCGATGCCGCCACGAAAGCCCAGCTCCGCCGGATGCCCTACTGGCTCGCGCTCTATGCGCACGATACCGGGGCCGGTGCGGGCTTCTCAGCGGCGGGCAGTCCGGGCGGGCTGGTGAAACAGTATCGCGTGTGGTCGGACTGGACGCTGTGGCAATACGCCGGTGTCGATTGGGAGCACGGTCGCTCTCGGCCCAAGGTGTATAACCACGGCGGCTATCGTTTCCCGCGTTACTTTGGAAACATTGATCGCCCGCTGGAGCGCAACGTCTTCAATGGTTCGCACGCGGCATTACAGAATTTCTGGCATCGCCACGGACTTCCGCTGAGGTAAGAGCGCGCGGGCCGACGGATTTGAACGCGCGGATGACTCCATTGGCTGCGTTTGGCGATTACCCACGGGTCAAGGTGGTGCATAGCTTCGAGGAACTTCTCGCGACGCCTTTCGCCGACGGCGTGAACGCGCTCTGCTGGCCACGGACTTTGCCGGGGGATTTCGGTGAAGTGGTGAAGGGTTTGGGTGCAGGGGAGGGGATCGACGCGCTGGACGAATCGCGGCTCGCAAACCTGCGGGTGAGCGCCCCGGGGCGCGAGGCGATCGAGGTCATGCTCAAAGATCTGCGACGGCTCCGGGCGCACGATCTCGATCCGGTGCTGAACTGCATTCACGGCTATCCGCGCGACGAAGAGCCGGGGCCGGTGCCCACGGATGTCTTCTCGTTTCACGCCGACAGCGCCCCGGTGGCGGCGGACACCTGGCTCTGCACTTACTTCGGTGCGGCGAGCGAAGCTCTGGATAATGACCTCGCACGGCGTCGCGTGGACATTCCCGAGACCCGCGCCGAACTCCTAAAGCACTACGGCGGCGAGGATGACGACGGCTTTCGTGAATACCTGAGCGAGAATTTCTATGACCTGCATTACGCGCCACTGCCGGGCGCGCGGCTGTTTTCTTTCGGCCTGGGCAATCTCTGGCGCGTCGCCACGGAAAATCCCGACAGCCCGGTCCCGCCGTGCATCCATCGCGCGCCCGCGACTTCGCCCGGCGAGCCCCCGCGGCTGCTTTTGATCAGTTAAAGGTTCCGCGGCAATGCCGCGCGCGGCGGAGGCGGGACGCGCGTGATATTTCCCCGAAGCTATCGTGCGGCGTTTTTTTTGCGCGAAACCAGACGACCTTCCGCTAGGTTATACGTCTGATGACGCCGCAACGATGATTCCAGCAAGACCAATGACCATTCTTGGACTGGTGGCTGGGTTGCTGATGGTGGCAGCTTTTTCGCGCCCGGCGCGGGGTGCGGAGGCGGGGCGGATGATCACGCTGGAGCAGGCTTACGACGTGGCGCTGGTGAGCGATCAGGCCATCCGTATCGCGTTTTATGAAGTGCGGAAGGCCGACTTGCTGCCGTGGAGCGCGCTCACGCGCATCGGGCCGCGGCTCGATGGGCGCGCAAGTTACGGACGCAGTGAGCGGGCGACGGATTTCGCCTCGGGCGGCGTGGAGCGAACGACCCACGCGCGGTCGGGCAGCGGCGCGATCGGCATTACGCTGGAGCAGCCGCTCATCGATCTCACGGTTTTCCCGGCATATCGCTTCGGCAAGCTCTCCGCGGCGGCGGCGCAATGGCAGCGGCAGTTCACAATTCGCGAGACGCTCTTCGGCGTGACCACCGCGTACTACGATGTGCTCAAGCAGGAGCGGCTCGTGGAGGTGAACCGCGAGACGCTGCGGCTCGCCGGGCAGCAGCTCGAGTTTGCGCAAAAGCGCGCCAATGTCGGCGAGGTCACGCGCGCCGATGTGCTGCGCGCGCAGGTCGCCGTCGAGACCGCGCGACGCACGCTGGTGGAATCCGAAAACCTGCTCGAATTCAACCGCAACACCCTCGGCAACATTCTCAACCTCGCGCCGAACACACCGTTTCGCGTGATCGAGCCGCCCGACTATCCGACCACGCTCCCGCCTTTCGACGAGCTGCTGGCGCGGGCCTGCGCGCACCGCGAGGACCTGCGGGTGAAGGAGATCGCCATCGAGCAGGACATCGCGCTGCGCAATCAGGTCATCGCCGAATACGCGCCGCGCGTCACCGCGCAGTTCGACAGCGAGCGCGCGCGGACTTCCGGCACTGCGGCGCAGAGCGGGCACGACTGGCAGGCGACCGTGGCGGTGTCCGTGCCGTTTTTCACCGGCGGCCAGCGGGAGATCGATCTGCGCACGGCCAATGAGCAGATCGCGCAGACGCGGCTGGCGCGGGAGCAGGCGGCGAAAAGCGTGGAGTCCGAAGTGAAGCGGGCGTGGCTGAACGTGCGCTCACTCCAGCAAACGCTCAAGGCGCTGCATGCACAGGTGGTGGCGGCGGAGCAGGGCTACCACGATCTCGAAACCCAATACCGCGAAGGCACGGCCACGAGCGTGGATGTGCTCGGCGCGCTGAACGATCTCAACACCGCGCGCAAAGATCTGGCGGTGGAAACGTATGGCTACCAGGTGGCGCTGCGGAACCTCGAACAGGTCGCAGGCGT
This sequence comes from Chthoniobacter sp., assembly GCA_021414005.1. Taxonomy (GTDB): domain Bacteria; phylum Verrucomicrobiota; class Verrucomicrobiia; order Chthoniobacterales; family Chthoniobacteraceae; genus Chthoniobacter. The sequence goes on from JAIOPH010000035.1 coordinate 81,478, forward strand.
CTTTCAGCAGGCGCGTGTGCAAAGGAGCAAAATTAAATGAAAAAATGGCTCTTTCTTTTCTTCCTCCTTGCCGCGCTCGCCGGTGGCGGCTGGTGGTGGCTGAAACGCGAACATGGCACCGCTCTGCAGTATGAAACGGCGGCGGTGACGCACGGCCCGATGACCCAGATCGTCACGGCCAGCGGTGCGCTCAACCCCGTGATCAACGTCACCGTGGGCAGCCAGATTTCCGGGATCATCCAAAAACTTTTCGCGGACTATAATTCGCCGGTGAAGGCCGGGCAGGTCGTCGCGCAGATTGACCCGGCGACTTATCAGGCGGTGGTGCATCAGATGGAGGGCGAACTCGCCAACGCCCGGGCCGCGCTCGAACTGGCGCAGCTCACGGCGGCGCGGAAAAAGGAACTCGTGGCGCAGAACGCCTCGACGAAAGCCGACCTCGACACGGCCATGGCCACGCTCCATCAGGCCGAGGGCACGGTGCTGGTGAAACAGGCGAATCTCGAAAAGGCCAACGTGGATCTCAACCGCTGCACCATCTACTCGCCGATTGATGGCATCGTCATCTCGCGCAGCGTGGATGTGGGGCAGACGGTGGCGGCGACGATGAATGCGCCGGTGCTTTTCACCATCGCCAACGACCTCGCCAAAATGCAGATCGACGCGGACGTGGCCGAGGCCGACGTGGGCAATGTGGCCGTCGAGCAGACCGTGGATTTCACCGTCGATGCGTTTCCGTACCGCACCTTTCACGGCACGGTCATCCAGGTCCGCAACGCGGCGAAGACCGTGCAAAACGTGGTGACTTACGACGTCGTAATCTCCGTGACGAACGACGACCTCAAGCTCAAGCCCGGCATGACCGCGAACGTCTCGATCGTGGTGGCGCAGCGCGAAGACGCGCTGAAGCTGAGCAACGCCGCGCTGCGTTTCCGCCCGCCGGATGAGCAGGTTAAGACGACGCCCGTCGCGATCCGTGCGGCGGGACCCGGCGGACGCCGTGGCGGCAAGCCGGGCGGCGGCAGAGCCTCGCGGGAGCGCACTGTTTATGTGCTGTCGGCGGCGGGCAAGCCCGAGCCCGTGCCGGTGAAGCTCGGGATCAACGACGGCATCGCCACCGAGGTGCTCGAAGGCTTGAAGGATGGCGACGTGGTGATCACCGGCATGACGGCCGCTCCCGCCAAAACCGGCAGTGCCGCGCCGATGAATCCGCTCAGCGGCGGTGGCCGCCGTTTCTGAAAGCCGCGAAAATGGCTGCCGTCATCCGCTTCGATGCGCTCTCGAAAACGTATTCTTCGGGCGACGTGGAGGTTCACGCGGTGCGCGAGGTTTCCTTCGAGGTGCAGCCCGGCGAATTCGTTGCCATCATGGGCGCGAGCGGCTCGGGGAAATCCACTATGATGAACATCCTCGGCTGCCTCGACCAGCCAACCCGCGGACGCTACCTGCTCGATGACATCGACGTCTCCCAGCTCGGGCGCGATGCGCTGGCGGATATTCGCAACCAGAAGATCGGTTTCGTTTTCCAGGGCTTCAATCTGCTCTCCCGCACCTCGGCTTTGGAAAACGTGGAACTGCCGCTGATGTATGCCCGCACCCAGCAGAGTGCGAAAGCGCTGCACGCCCGCGCGCTGACCGCGCTCGAAACCGTCGGACTCGGGAAACGCGCGGGGCACCATCCGAATCAACTTTCCGGCGGGCAGCAGCAGCGCGTGGCCATCGCCCGCGCGCTCGTGAATGAACCCGCGCTGCTCCTCGCGGACGAACCGACCGGCAACCTCGACAGCCGCACGAGCATCGAAATCATGGACACGTTTCAGACGCTCAATGATCGCGGCATGACCATCGTCATGGTCACGCACGAGCACGACATCGCCCTTTTCACCAAGCGCAACGTGGTCATGCGCGACGGGGTGATCGTCAGCGACATTCTCGTGCCCAAACGCTCCGTGGCCCGCGACGAACTCGCGCGGCTCGAACCCGCGCCCGTGCCATGAAGCTCGCCGCCACCCTGCGCATCGCGGTGCGCGCGCTCCGCCGGAACAAGATGCGCAGCGTGCTGACGATGCTCGGCATCATCATCGGCGTCGGCGCGGTCATCGCCATCGTCGGCCTCACCAGCGGCGCGCAGGCGCAGGTGCAGGCGCAGATTTCCAGCCTGGGCAAAAACATGATCCTGATTTTTTCCGGCAGCACCACGAGCAGCGGCGTGCGCACGGGCTGGGGTGCGGCGGGCACTTTGAAAATCGAGGACGCCGAGGCCATCGAGCGCGAAGTGCCGGGCGTCGTCGGGGTGAGCCCGGAGATTCGCTCGACCGCGCAGGTCGCCGCAGGCAATCAGAACTGGACCACGCAATTGCTCGGCGAAGGGCCGGACTATTTCGAGATGCGGCAGTGGGCGCTCGCCGGCGGCGCGATTTTTACCGATCAGGAAGTCCGCGCCGCGAGCAAGGTCGCTGTGATCGGACGCACCACCGCCACGCAGCTTTTCGGTAGCGCCGATCCGGTGGGCCAGATGATCCGGGTAAAGAACGTGCCCTTTCTCATCACCGGCCTGCTCAAGCCCAAGGGCATGTCGCTCATGGGCAGCGACCAGGACGACGTGCTGATCGTGCCCTACACCACCGCGATGAAACGCCTCACCGGCGACGTGAAACTGCGCGGAATCAATGTGCAGGGGGCGAGCGACGAGGCGCTTCCGCGGGCCCAGCAGCAGATCACGGCGCTGCTCCGCCAGCGGCACCGCATCGCCGCCGGGATGGATGATGACTTCACGGTGCGCGGCCAGCAGGAGATCGCGGAAATGGCGTCTGCGACGGCGAAAATCCTGACCAGCCTGCTCGGGGCTGTGGCCGGCGTGTCGCTGCTCGTCGGCGGCATCGGCATCATGAACATCATGCTCGTGAGCGTGACCGAGCGGACCCGCGAGATTGGCATCCGCCTGGCCGTGGGAGCGCACGGACGCGACATCCTGCTGCAGTTTCTCATCGAGGCCGTCACGCTCAGCGCGGTGGGCGGAGTCCTGGGCATCCTGCTCGGCCTCGGGACTTCTGAAATCCTCGCGCGCACCGCCGGCTGGCCGACGCATGTGCCGGTCATGGCGGTGGTCGTGTCGTTCTGTTTCAGCGGCGTGATCGGAGTCGTCTTCGGCCTTTACCCGGCGTGGAAAGCGGCGAGCCTCGATCCGATCGACGCGCTGCGGTATGAGTGAGCGCAGGGAGGGAATGACGAATGTGGAATGACGAAAGAAGGCCGAAGATTTCCGGCTGATCGGTGGCACGACCATTGAACGGCCCTGCTGGTGTTTTTTCTGTGCGGGGGCGATTTCGGAAATCACGTCCTGTTTCCTCACGCGCCGGCGTTTTCTGCTCGGCTGCCTCTCCACGGGAGCCATCGCGGCGGGATGGACCCGCACGGTCGAGCCTTGGTGTGGCGGTTCGCCCATCACATGGTATCGCTCGGTCTGGGACTTGGCCTAAAAGGACGGGGCGGGAGGCTCTTCTGGTAGGCAGCGACCAGATTCTCCGGCAGCCCGCCCAGGGTGATCGTATTGGAAGTGTATTTTACCACGGTCAGTGCCGGACGGCACTTTTTACGGAGGTCATGGGCGGCAACCCCCGCGGCTATGGAAATGAGCAAAACCCAAAGCCACTTGATAAGGGGAATCAGGAAGAGAGGAACCAATACAAACAGCATCAACACTCCCTGGATCAGGCTTCGTTTGTTCAATTCTTGGTCGATTTCCTGTGCCACATAGTAGCTGATGATGAACCTTTCCTGATGAGATTGGAGCGCGGCATGACTAAGCCCGCCTATGGGCAGCAATCGCAGCCACCAGAGCGTCTCCGGCCGGTATGTCACCGTTTCCATGCGTTTCACCAGCCCATCCTCACGACCGGTGACGACGCAGATCGGGGGGAGCATGGCGCTCTTGTTCAACGTGAGTTCCGGCATGAAGGACAGCCTTACATAGACGCGCGATGGGTTCGTGGGGAGTCTTTTCTGGCCATTCCGGTGGGAACCATTGCTAGTAACTCCGTTGCCGGGAATCGCACGGCCCCGCTGGCGCTTTTTCTGTGACGGGTCGATTACGAAAATCCCGTCCTGTTTCCACACGCGCCGCATCATTTCGCCATTCGTCACGTCATTCCACATTCGCCATTCGTCATTTTCCCCCGGCCATGCGCAGACTGCGCGCCATGAAAACCTTCCTCCTGCTCCTCGCCGCGCTCCTTTTCTCCCCACTTGCCCGCGCTGTCGAGTCGACGGAAAAGCATCTGATTTACATGGCGTCGCCCGATGGCTCGCAGGGGGGCGGATCGGGCAACGGCGTGTTGATTTTCGACATCGATGACGGGCACAAATTTGTCCGCCGGATCGACCTGCCGATTTGCAAGGAAGGCATCCGCGGATTTTGCCCGAATGCAGCGACGCACCGTGCCTATTACTCGACAACGAATCACACGCTCGGCTGTCTCGACCTCGAGACGGACAAGGTGGTTTGGGAGAAGAAGTATCCGACCGGTTGCGACCGTGTGGCGGTGACGCCGGACGGGAAAAAGCTCTACGTGCCGAGCGGCTGGTGGGTGGGTGAAGGGGCGAGCGAATGGTTCGTGGTGGACGCGGAGACGGGCGAGGTGACGAAGCGCATCCCGGTGAACAGCCGCGCGCACAATACGGTGATGGCGCTGGACGGGAGTTTCGTGCTCTGCGGCTCGGAGACGCGACTCACGGTGGTGCGGACGAGCGACGACACGGTGCTGAAAGTGATCGAACCGGTCGGCGAGGCGGGCGTGTTTCCGATGACCGTGAACAGCGCGGGGACGTGGGCCTTTGTGTGTCTGGGCAAAACGGTGGGCGTGGATGTGGTGGATCTCGCAGCCGGGCAGGTGCGCTTTCGGCTGCCAGTGAGCGGGAACATCCGGCACCGCACGCACGGCGCGGCGCTCACGCCGGATGAAAAGGAGCTGTGGGTCAGCGATCAGGATGGCAAGCGGCTCTACATCTTCGACGCCGTGCAGGTCCTGGCCGAGGCGCGGAAGCCCGCGAGCGGAGACGGCAGCGGGGTGCCGCCGAAGGAAACCGGACATGTCGATCTCAGCATCGGCGGGCACGGTTGGATCACCTTTTCGCTCGATGGCCGCTACGCATGGTGCCACACGCCGGACGTGATCGACGCGAAGACGCGGCAGATCGTGGCGATGCTGAAGGACGAGAACGGCAAGACGGTGTGCGGCTCGAAATTTTTCGAGGCGGTGTTTCGCGACGGGAAGGTGACCGCGGTGAGCGATCAGTTCGGCGTGGGCCGCGCGATGCCGCCGAAATAGCGCGCGAGCGGGCTGACAAATCCGGCGCGAGCGGCTACGGTGCGCGGTCTCATGCAGCTCGATTTTTTTCGTCAGCTCTCCACTCGCGTTCGCTCGGCGCTGCAGGCCCCGGTGCCGGTGCGAGCCGTGGAGCAAAGCGCCGCCGCCGACCTGGAGGAGATCGCGCGACACCTGCTCCGCGCGCTCGGCTGCGCGGACCTTGCGACGCGCGTCCGCGTGCGCTGGAATGCGCGCATGCGCAGCACCGCGGGAACGGCTTTCGCGGGAAAGTCGCTCGTCCATCTGAACCCGCGCCTGCGCGAGTTTGGCGACGCGGAGATTGACCGCACGCTGCGGCATGAACTCGCGCATCTCCTCGCGCACCACCGCGCGGGACGCCGCCGCATTTCGGCCCACGGTCGGGAGTGGCAGCAGGCCTGCCGCGACCTCGGGCTGGCCGATGAAAAGCGCTGCCATGACCTGCCGCTGCCGCGCCGGCAGATGCCCGCGCGCCATTTCTACCGCTGCCCAGCGTGTGCCACGGTGCTCAGGCGGGTGCGGCCGTTGCGCGGGAAATCCGCGTGCCTCGAGTGCTGCCGGCAGCATGTCGGAGGGGCTTATTCGGACCGCTTTCGTTTCGTCAAGATCGCCGCGCCAGCCGCCTGAACGCACGCCTCGGAAAAAGAATCCTTGCTCGCGAAGGAGCACGTTGGTTGAGTCTTTGAACGTCTCCCGGACGGTTTCCGAATTTTATGAAGAAAGCCCTTTTCCTCGCCCTCGCCGCCCTCACGTCCTCCGTTTTGGCGGAGCCGGCGGCGCACATCGATGTCACGAAACTGCCCACGCAGTCGAAGATGATTGATGACGTGGTCGTGCCCGTGCCGAGCGAGATTTTCGCCGTGCTCGACAAACTTGGGAAGCCGAACTGGGTGGCCGTGCAGCACAAGATGAACGGCGTGGTGCAGGCGCCCTCCGAACAACCGCAAATCGCGCTCCTGCTGGGCGTGGTCATCGCCGAGGGCTTCATCGCCGTGGAGGCCGAGGACGCCGCCGAGGTGAAGCAGATCGGCAAAAGCGTGCTCAACCTCACGAAGGCGCTCGGCGTGCAAAAGAAGGCGCAGATGCGCGCCAAAGCCATCACCGACGCCGCCGAGGCGAAGGACTGGCCGGGCGTGCGCAAGCAGCTCGACAAGGCGCTCGATGACGTGAGCGACGCGATGAAGGAACTGAACAGCGTGGAGCTATCGCACCTCGTCAGCCTCGGTGGCTGGCTGCGCGGCACCGAGGCGCTCACCGTGGTGGTGGAAAAGCAATACACCAAGGACGGCGCGGAACTGCTCCATCAGCCGATCCTCCTCGACGCCTTTGAGAAACGCTTGGCGAATCTCAAACCCAAACGGAAGCTCAACCCCGTGGTCAACAAAGTGCAGAAGGGCGTGCTGGAAATCCGTCCGCTCATGGGGCTGCCGGAGAGCGGCGACATTTCGGAAAAGTCGGTGAAGGAAATCGGTGCCATCACCAGCGCCCTCGTCAAAGAGATCACGTCTAAATCGCAGCCCTAACCCGAAAGTTCTTTGTGAAACGTCTCATCCCGCTCCTTCTCGTCCTGCTCTGCCTCGCCTTCGGTGCCAGCCCGGCGCGCGCCACCATCGATGACGCCCTCTCCTTCGCCCTCGAAGCCGCCGATCCCTACGTCAAGGAAGGCTTCACCGTGCGCGAGGATTACTGGGGCGGCGACCTCGCGGTGAAGCAGACCAAGGCCATCGTGCATCAGCTTTTCAAGGGCAACGAATACTGGTTCTGGATGGGCACCGACTCGAAGAACGCGAAGATTTCCGTCCACATCTACGACAGCGACGGCAACCTCGCGGAGGTCGAGGCCTTTGACTCATCAAAGAAGGCGCACATGGCCGGGGCGCGCGTGCAGCCGAAAAAGACGGGGACTTACTACCTCATCGTCGAGGTCGAGAAATCGACCACCGAGCGGACCACCTGGTCGCTCGCGTATGGGTTTAAGTGATGCGTGAGACCCTCGCCAGGCTCGTGGAGTATCGGGAGCTGGCGGTGGTTATTCCGGTTCTGCTGGCCGGATTGCTTGGCGGCGTCTTCACCGGGCGCATTTTGTTTCGCGTGTTCTTTCGCAGCCGCAAACATTTCCTCCAGTGCGTGCGCTACCTTTACCAGCCCGAATGGGTTTCGCTGTGCCTCGGGGAATTCTGGCGCGACGTGGGCGGCACGCTCCGCTTTTTCGTCTGGCTTGCGCTCGCCCTTGGCGGCGGCGTGGCCTGCCTTTTCCTTTCCATCCCGCTCGTCATGCGCATGAGCAGCCTGCTCGCGCATTAGTTTCACCACTCCACTGCCATGCCTGATTCGCAGACTCTCCAGTTCGAGAGCGCCCGTGTTTTGCAATCCATCTACGGCAACGACCTCGCGCTCCTCAAGAAACTCGAAAAAACCCTCGAAGTCCGCGTGACCACGCGCGACGGCTGGCTGCGGATTGAGGGCGAAGCCGACCGCATCGAGCAAACGCGGCGCGTCTTCGCCCAGCTCGACCGCGCGCGGCTCGGCGGCGTGAGCGTGCGGCGGCACGAGTTTCTCCAGGCGCTTCGCTCCGTCACCGAGCCCGACGAATCCACGCTTGACGAACTGCTCGACACGAAAATCCTCTGCTCGCCCAAGCGCCCGCCCATCGTCCCCAAGACCGCCGGCCAGCGCGCCTATCTGCGCGCCATCCAGACGCACGACATGGTCTTTGGCATCGGCCCCGCCGGCACCGGCAAGACCTATCTGGCGATGGCCATGGCCGTCTCGGCGCTGCGCAAAGAACAGGTCACCCGCATCATCCTCACCCGCCCCGCCGTCGAGGCCGGCGAGGCACTGGGGTTTTTGCCCGGCGATTTAAAGGAAAAGATCATGCCCTACCTGCGCCCACTTTACGATGCGCTGCACGACATGGTCGAGGCCGAGGAACTCCAGCGCTACATGGAGCGCGGCGTCATCGAGATCGCCCCGCTCGCCTACATGCGTGGGCGCACGCTGAACCACGCCTTCGTGGTTCTGGACGAAGCGCAGAACACCACCACCGAGCAGATGTTCATGTTTCTGACCCGCCTCGGCGCGGAGAGCAAAGCGGTCATCACCGGCGACCACACGCAGATCGATCTGCCGAGCAACAAACGCTCGGGCCTCGTCGAAGCCATGGGCGCGCTCCAGGCCATTGAGGGCATCGACTTCTGCCACTTCAGCGAGCGCGACGTCATCCGTCACGAACTCGTCCAGTCCATCGTCCGTGCCTACCGCCGCCACCGCGGTGCCGCCGAGCCGGAGACAAAGCGCTAGCGGAATCGCGACGCTTCGAGAAGTTGCATCCCGCCCCCTCAAACACTCACACTGCCTCATGATGCCACCCGAGCCACCACCCATCCCGACCACCCGCACCCGCCGCGCCCACGAGATCGACTACCAAATCCACGGCGACGACATGCAACTCATCGAGATCGAACTCGATCCCGGCGAGACCGTCATCGCGGAAGCTGGCGCGATGTGTTTCATGGAGGAGCAGATCGAGTTCGAGACCAAGATGGGCGACGGCACCGCGCCGACGGGCGGATTTTTCGGCGCGCTGAAAAACATTGGCAAGCGCGTGCTCACCGGAGAGTCCATCTTCATGACGCACTTCTCGCATCGCGGCGGCGGCGGCAAAAGGAAGGTGGCCTTCGCCGCGCCTTATCCCGGCAAGATTATCGCCGTGGACCTCGCGCAAATCGGTGGCGAACTCATCTGCGAAAAGGACGCCTTTCTCTGCGCGGCGCTCGGCACCTCCGTCGGCATCAGCTTCAACAAAAAACTCGGCGTCGGGCTCTTTGGTGGCGAGGGGTTCATCCTCCAGCGTCTCACGGGCGACGGCATGGTTTTCTTCCACGTCGGCGGCACTGTGATCCGGCGCGAGTTGAAAGGCGAAACCCTGCGCGTCGATACCGGCTGTCTCGCCGCCATGAGCCCCGGCATCCAGTATGACATCCAGCGCGCAGGCAATCTGAAGTCGATGGTCTTTGGCGGCGAAGGCATGTTCCTCGCCACCCTGCGCGGCCACGGCACTGTTTGGCTGCAAAGCCTGCCCTTTTCCCGCATGGCCGACCGCATCCTCGCCAATGCCCCAGGCGGCGGTGGCAGCGCTACGGGCGAAGGCTCGGTCCTCGGCGGCCTCGGCCGTCTGCTCGATGGCGACTAACGAAGTTTTTCGCCCGACGCAGCGTGTGTGTCGTGGCGGCACAACCGGCCGTTTCCGGGCGGTTGACATTTTCCCCGCGAAGGCGCGAACTTCCGCCCTTCCCAAGCACCATGCTCGGTTTTTTTGAAAGACAACGCCTCGTTAAAAAGGGGCTCGCCTCATCGAAGCAGCGCCGCCGCCGCACGGAGAGCGAGTTTTTGGACACGCTCGAACACGGTGTGGCGACCAAGGTGGCGGTGCTGTTGGCGTTCGTGGGCGGGTTGGGGCTGCTGGTGTATTCGGAAACCAGGGCGCACCCGCTGCAAAACGTTGCCATCGCGGTGTTGATCTGCGTCACGGCGCTGGCGCAACTCTGGATCACGCATCCGAAAACCTTCGCGCAAAACTCCCGCCTCACGCTGCTCGGGCTCATTTTTCTCCTCCACCTGACGCTGGTGAAAGTGGTGCTGCTGACCGGCGGCCACGCGCCCGGGGAGATCGTTGGAGCTCTGGCGCTCGGGCAGGAGCAGATGTGGCGGCTGGCGCTGCCGCTGGCTTTTGCGCCGCTCATGCTTTCGGTGCTGCTGGGGCGCTATCACGGGCTCTACGCCGCGATCTACGCGAGCCTGTGGAGTGCGATCCTGGCGCGCGATATGGATTCGGTGGTGCTGGTGATGAGTCTGGTCTGCGGTTTTGTGGCGGTCTTTGTGACCTTGCGGGTGCGGCGCTGGACGCAACTCTTGCGGGCTGGTGTTTTCCTCGGGCTCACGACTTGGTTGCTGGCAGTGGTTTTCGGAATGATCGGGCCGGTTTTTGGCGAAGTGCCGGGCGGGGTGGTATGGCGGGCGCTCGGCTGGCAAAGCGCGGTGGCGGTGGGCAGCGGAGTGATGACGGCGCTGCTGGCGATGCTGGTGCTGCCGGTTTTCCAAAGTGTGTTCCGCATCACCACGGACATCTCGTGGCTGGAGCTGAGCGACCTAAACCACCCGCTGCTGAAGCGCCTGACCATCGAGGCGCCGGGGACGTATCACCACAGTCTCGTGGTGGCCAATCTCGCGGAGGCGGCGGCGGAGGCCATCGGCGCGAACGCCACGATGTGCCGCGTGTGCTCCTATTTTCACGACATCGGCAAGCTGGTGAAACCCGACTATTTCACCGAGAACATGCGGCGCGACCGCAACCCGCACGATGAACTCGCGCCGACGATGAGCGCACTGGTCATCATCGCGCACGTCAAGGAGGGCGTGGATCTGGCGCTGAAGCATGGGCTGAATCAGGAGGTCATCGACGTAATCCAGCAGCATCACGGCACGTCGCTGGTGTTTTACTTCCACCGCCGCGCGCTCCAGCAGCAGGAGGACGCGCGCGCGGGCGGCAAGATCATGAACATGCGGGAGGAGGATTTGCCGGAGGTGCGCGAGGAGAGCTTTCGCTATCCGGGGCCGCGCCCGCAAACGCGCGAGGGGGCCATCATCAGCATGGCGGACTCGATCGAAAGTGCGTCGCGCAGCCTGGAGCGCGTGACGCCGCACAAGATCGATCAGCTCATCGGCGACATCATCCGGTCGCGGCTCGTGGATGGGCAGCTCAAGGAGTGCGACCTGACGATGCGCGAACTCGAAGAGGTGGCGGAGAGTTTCAAGCACACGCTGCAAAGCATGATGCACACGCGGGTGGCCTACCCCGGCGGACGCACTGAACGCCCCGAGCATAGCGAGCGGCGGGACACGCCGGTGCCGACGCCGCGCCCGAGCGTGCCGCCGGCCTCCGCTGCGTGAAGATTCATCTCGAAAACCGCCAGCGCGCGGTGCGGGTGAACGTCCCCTGGCTGCGGCGTTTCGCGGAGGTGGCCTTGGTAAAATGTGCGGGGTATTCCGCCGATGAGCGCTTCGCCCTGCGGGCGATTCCCGAGGTGGAAGTGGCCATCGTGTCGGATCGGGTGATCGCGCGGGTCCATCGCGATTTCATGGGCATTCCCGGCGCGACGGATGTCATCACTTTTGCCCACGGCGAAATCGTGATGAGCGCGCCGACGGCGGTGAGCTATGCGCGGGAATTTGGCCATTCCACCGACGAGGAGCTGGCGCTTTACATCGTCCACGGCCTGCTCCACCTGAACGGCTACGAAGACGCCACTACGCGCGCGGCGGCCCGGATGCGCGGCGTGCAGGGGCGCCTGTTGCGGGCTTGCCTCAAGGCGGTCCCGGCGGCATAGGTTAGCGCATTATGCCTCCCCTCATGCGCTCCCTCTTTCCCGGTTTTCTCGCCGCCGCGGGTGCCCTGCGCTGTCTGGCCGTGGATGACGCGCCGCCGCTCGATATCACGCAAACTTTGCAAGATCTCAAAAAGCTCCGCGACCAGTCGGTGACCACGACCAAGACCAACAAGCAACGGCTGCTCCAGGAAGTGACTGCGGCAGCATCGAGCGGCGAGAGCGCCGCCGGGACCTGGGAGAAGGCGATCATGGCGACACGATTCGATGGTTTGACCAAGGAGCAGACGGCTTTCAAAGCGTGGCGTGATGGTGAGGGTGAGGTTTTTAAGGACGCGGTGGTGAAGCAGGCCGCGCGACTCTATTTCAACTGGCTTGGCCTCACGCTTCAGCGATCCATGGGCACGCCGGTGAAGGATCTGCTGCCGGCTATCCTGAACCATGTGGGTGCGCTCGCGAATGACCGCGCGGCAATGGAAAAGCTGGAGGATGACATCAAGCGCGAGGAGGAACTCAAGGATGGCAAACACGGATCGCAGGGGCCGAAATCCAACGACCGCGGCGTGCAGAAAATGCACGACGAGATTTTGCAAAAATCCCTCGCCGGGAGCGTCTATGTGGAGTGGTTGAAAATCGGGGACTGGTTGACGGTCGAGGCGTGGGAGGAAGCACCGGGCAATTACGACGGCATCTTCGAGAAGATCATCCTGCCCGAGCTGCGTGTGCAGCGCGACGCCCGGGCTGTGGAATACTGGGATGGCCGCATCAAGCGCGAAACCGACAAGGCCAGCCGCTCGAAACTCGAATTTGCCCACGACAAATTCAACAGTCTGCGTTTTCCCGTCCTCCTCTGGCACCGCGCTTCGGAGATGGCCGCCGTCGGATTGAAGAATCGCGCGGCGGGGGAAATGCTCGCCATTGTCCGTAAATATCCGACCCATCCCAGCGCCGGTGAGTGGATGAGCAAGATCGAGACGCTGCTCAAGCCCCCGGCACCTGCAGCCACCTCGTCGGCGGCACCGGCGGCTTCTTCCTCCGCGACTCCCGTGTCGGCCGCCAACCCCGCAGCACCGGTCGTTGCCCCGCCGGCGGTAGTGCCGCCGAAGTAGCCGCCCCTTCCTGCTGTGCCGGAAATTCTCGTCGAGCCGGAAATCCTTGAGGAGCAGCAAACCGATCTGCCGTGGAATGTGGTCGTCCACAATGATCCGGTGAACCTGATGAGCTACGTCACGCAGGTTTTCCAAAAGGTTTTCGAGTACTCCCGCGAACGCGCTGAGCGGCACATGCTGGAGGTCCACCGCCTCGGACGCTCCATCGTCTGGACGGGCTCCCGCGAGCGCGCCGAACTCTACGTGCAGCAGCTCCACGGCTGGCTGCTCCTCGCCACGCTCGAAAGGCCCGCCTGACCGCATGCGCGTCCGTCATCTCGACGAGGCCCACCTCGAAGTCTCTGGCATCGGCTTTGTCGAGAGCGCGCTCCTGTGGCGGCTCGCCGCCGCCGCCGATCCCAGCGGCAACCCTGCCGCCGAGCAGCGTCTCGCCAGCAGCCCCACCGGCGGCGCGGAGCCGGGCCTCGAGGAGGACTGGAAAGAGCATGTCCTCCCGGAGCTGAAGGTCCTGTTTTCCTCGGCGGTCGGAGTCGTCCGTCTCGACATCGTCCGCTCCTGGATCGCGCCCGGCACCGACGCCAGCCTGCGCATTCCCCTTCAGCATGTCGAAGCCTGGCTCCTCGCACTGAATCAAGCCCGGCTCGCCCTCGCGGCGCGCAACAACCTCACCGAAACCGAAATGGAGCAGCGTCCGCCCGACGACTTCCAGCCCGGCACCATCGCCCACTTGTTCGTGGATTTTTTCGGGCATCTCCAGGAACTCCTGCTCGAAGCGACTGGGGCCGCGGACGGTGAAGCGGAGGATTGACGCCTTTCGACCCCCATCCTAAATCACGCCTCCTATGAAACGCCTCATCCTTGCCACCCTGACCGCCTGCACCTTGGCCGCGCGCCTTTTTGCCGCGGATGCTCCGCTCAACGAACTCACCGCCGCGGAAAAGACTGCCGGTTGGAAACTGCTCTTTGACGGCAAGGATGCCAGCGCGTCGTGGCGCAACTACAAAAAGGAGACGATCTCCGACAAGTGGGTGGTCAAGGACGGGGAACTCTCGCTCATCGGCAAAGGCGGCGGAGACCTCATCACGAAGGAAAAGTTTGAGAGCTTCGAGTTTTCCCTCGACTGGAAGATCAGTGAAGGTGGGAACTCGGGCGTCATGTTCAAGGTGCAGGAACTCAATCAGCCGCCATACTTCAGCGGGCCTGAGGCGCAGATTCAGGACAACGTGAAGGGCCACGACCCGCAGAAAGCCGGCTGGATGTACGGCCTTTATCCCGCCTCGGTGGACACCACGAAGCCGGCCGGCGAGTGGAATACATTTGTGCTCAAATGCCAGAAGACCCCGGAGGGCACTTTCAAATGCGAGCACACGATGAATGGGACGAAATACGTGGAATATGAGATTGGTTCGGCGGATTGGGCGGAGAAAGTGGCGAAGTCGAAATTCGCCAAGTGGGATGCGTTTGGCAAAGCGGAGAAAGGCCACATCTGCCTGCAGGACCACGGCAACGTGGTGTCCTTCCGCAATATCAAGATCCGCGAGCTGAAGTAGCGGGCCAGCCCGCCGTCTCGGCCTGTGGAAGCTGCACCAGCACGGGCGTGCGAGCCGCGTTGAGCCAGCGGGCGAGCGTCTTGAGATCGCATTCGCGCAGCACCGTGCAGCCTGCGGTGCCTGTCCGGCGCGGCGTCCAGAGATGGAGGAAAATGCACGAACCGGCACCGGGCACGTTGCAGGGATTGTGGGCGACGACGAGCCCGAGCGCATAGACCGGCAGCGTGCTCATGCGCTCTGAAGTGCGCCAGTCCGGCTGCGCAATTTTCGCCCGGTCCACTATGCGGTTGTAGTAGCGTGACGCCGGGTCGTCCACGGCCTCCAGCGTGGTCGAAAGCGGCGTCGCCGGCAGCCGCAGACCGATCATTTTCTCCGGTCTTCCGAAAGCTCCCGTGATGCGAAAAACCCCGGCGGGAGCCCGCCGGTCGCCTTCGCTCTTGCGCGGCTCCGCGGCGCGCGGCATTGGGTGCAGCCCGCGGCCCCACGCCAGCCCGCGTTCGCCGGTCAGCGCGCTCATGGCTTTTCCCACCGGCATCCACCGTGCCTCCGGTCCGCTGCGCTCGAACCGCTGCACCGTGGCCGCCGACGCCCGCCAGTCCGTCGTCGTCGCCCGCACCACTTGGCGGCACGAGCGCGGGAGCGCGCTTTCCACATCGGCAGCGGGTGCGGACATGGGCAGGACGAGAAAAATGAGCAGGGCAGGGAACCGCATGGCGGATTGGTAGCAGGACCTCCACGGAATTCTCAGCCCAATATCCGCATTGGCGATGAAACTACGCGCCGCCGCCAAAGAAACTCTTGCACGCGTTTCCGCGCCTGCTACACGTTTGCCCCTCGCAAAAAGCTCGGGTGGTGAAATGGCAGACACGTACGTTTGAGGGGCGTATGCCGCAAGGCGTGGGGGTTCAAGTCCCCCCCCGAGCACTTCTTTCCGCGAGAGCCACCGCCGATGACCGTTCACTCGCTCGAACACCAATCTTACGAAGGCCCCGGCAGGATCGCCGACTGGGCGGCGGCCCGAGGGCACACGCTCGCCCGCACTGCGCTCTATGCGAGCGAGGCGCTGCCGGCGCTCGCCGCTTTCGACCTCCTCGTCGTCATGGGCGGCTCGATGAACATCTACGAGCACCGTGTCCATCCGTGGCTGGTCGCGGAGAAGGCGTTCCTCGCCGAAGCCGTCGCGGCAGGTAAGCCGGTGCTCGGCATTTGTCTCGGCGCACAGCTTCTCGCCGATCTGCTCGGTGGAAAAGTGGTCCAGAATCCCGAGAAGGAAATCGGCTGGTGGCCCGTGCGCGTCTTCGACCGGCGTCCGCCGTTCAACGCGTTTCCCGAGCGCCTCACCGTGATGCACTGGCACGGCGACACTTTCACCCTGCCGCCCGGTGCGCGCCGCGTGGCAGAAAGCGACGGCTGCGTGCAGCAGGCGTTCGTCCACGGCGACCGCGTGGTCGGCCTGCAATTCCATCTCGAACAAGGCCCCGTGAATGTCACCGACCTCGCTACCGCCTGTGCGGCCGAGCTGGTGCCCGCGCGCTACGTTCAGACGCGCGCCCAACTCGCGACCCTCCAGCCCGACCTCGCGCCTGGCGATACCGCCCTCTTTGGCCTGCTCGACGCACTCATTCTACATCAAGCGCCGTAGCCGATTCGGCCCGACTGCAGCCGCTTATTTCGCGTCCGGGTTGGCCTCCGCGCTACCTGATGCGAGGCCGAGCGCCCACTTGATGCCCCCGAGGATGTGCGCTTGGTATTGCTTGCTGATTTCCACGGAGTTCTTCCGATCTTTCACGGCATCGGTGTCATCCCACAAATCTTCGCGGTGTCCGAGCGAGGTGTAGAAAACGTGACCCTTGCCCGCCAGGCGGCACCACGAGACCGGCGCATAGCCGAGCTTGTTCGGATCCTGCGGATGATGGCGCAGGTACCAGAGCGCCCGGATCTTCGCCCGGTCATGGCTGCCGTCCTTGAACTCATACATTTCCTCCTGGGTCAGATTCCACGTTTCGCCGATTGCGCCATTTGCCGGGTGCGTCTTGTCGCCAGCGATGAGGTCCGCCGGCACTTGGCGGCCGTGCCCCTTAAATTCCGCCTGCAGCATCCCGAGGTAGCCGGGGAAACCGTGGAAGGTGTCGCCCGCACTGTGCATGCCGCAGAACCCGTGGCCGCTTTCCACCCACTTGATGAAACCGTCGCGGTCGGGCAGGGGAAGGTCGCCGGTGGTATTGGCGAAAATTACCGCGTCAATTTTTTGGGCCACGAGATTTTCCGGGCTGAGCTTCGCCATGCTCGCCTTCATCTCCGCATCCCATTGGGCCTTTGACTCCTTGGCTTTTTTGTCGAGATCCGCCCACTTGGCCGTGTCGGCCTCAAATTTTTTGATCTCCTCCGCATGCTTGGCCTTGGCCGCGTCATCGGCATCGGCGGCGAGATCGGCGGGTTTTTTCGGGGCCGCGGGCGATTTCGTAATTTGCGTCGTGGGCTGCTGGGCCATGTCCACAACGGTGTAGGCTTTCGATTCTTCCCCGAGCTTTTTGAGGGTTTTCTCCGCAAACGGAATCGACCCATGACGGAAGCCGGTGGTTACGGTGCAAACGATAACGCGCTTTGGCTCGACCGCGGAAACAGACAGCAACGGCGTGAGCGTGAGGGCGAGGACCGACAACGTGAGAAGAATTTTTTTCATAATGAGTGGGGCGAGGATGCGTGACGAAAAACGCCGGATGGCGAGTTCCTATCTTCAACCGGCGGCGGGGGCAATGCTTAGACGGTCTCCGATGCGCCGCCGAATATTGCGTTGGTCGTGGGCAATCGGCTTGCACGCGAGGGTGCCCGCTGGCCACGTTCTGGGAATGCGTTTCCTCTGCGTTTCCCTGATCTTTGTTTCGCTCGCCGCCCGCGCGGGAGCTGTCGCGGTGACCAAAGATGAATGGGGGCATCGGCCGGGACCGCGCGGGTTCACAACGGTGATGATCGACGCCGGGCACGGCGGCAAGGATTCGGGGGCGGTGAGCGCCACCACCGGCCAGCGGGAAAAGGACGCCGCGCTCGATGTGGCGCGGCGGGTGGCGGCGAAGCTGGGACGCGATTTTCGCGTGAAGCTGCTCCGCGGCAGCGATCAATTCATTGACCTCGACGACCGTGTGAACATCGCCACGGCCGGGGCGGATGTCCTGGTCAGCATTCATTTCAATTCGGGTCCGTCGTCGCTGGTTGGGCCGGAAACTTTCTACTGGCGGGTGGACAGCCACGGTCTGGCGGTGCGCCTTCAAGAAGCGCTGCGTGCCGCCGTTCCGCGCCCGCACAATAGTCGCGGCCTGGTCCGCCGCCGCATTCGCCTGACGCGCAACCCGGACATCCCCTGTGTGCTGGTGGAGTGCGGGTATCTCAGCAACGCGACCGAAGCGCGGCGCATCGCCGAACCCGCCTACCGGGATCGTTTGGCAGGAGCGATCGCCGAGGCATTGCGCCGGCAAGCCGCGCGTGGCGACGAGGGGACGGGCCCCCTGCCGCCTCCGCTGAACCAACCGCCAAGCCGTCCGACCGACGCCCGGGAGTAAAGCCGCGCCTTTTCCACCGCGCCTCTACCGGACGGTGAAGCGCGGATTTTGTCCGAGGAAGCGAATGGGATTTTGAAAGACGAGCTGGTCGATGGTCTCGTCGGCATGGCCGCGGCGGCGCATCTCGATGGCGGTCTTCGGGACGGCGAGCGGATCACTGCGCCCCCAGTCGCAGGCGCTGTTCAGCCACACACGCTGACCGCCGTACACTTCATACATGTCGATCGCGCGGGCGGGCGTGGTTTTCGACTCCGGGTAAAGCGTGATGCCCGCCCAGAAGCCAGCATCGAGGACCATCTGGATGGTGTGCTCCTCGACGTGGTCGATAATGACGCGCCCTGGCTGGATGCGCGCGTCGGCTTTGAGCGCGTCGAGGATAAGCCGCGTGCCCTTGTGCTTGTCCTCAAGATGCGGCGTGTGAACGAGGATGAGCTGGTCGTGCCGCGCCGCGAGGTCGATGTGCTGCTCCAGGATTTTCAGTTCGTTGCGCGTGTTCTTATTCAGCCCGATTTCGCCGATGCCGAGCACGCTGGGCCGGTCGAGAAATTGCGGGATCAGCGCGATTACTTCCTCCGCCAGTTTTGTGTCCTCGGACTCCTTCGGGTTGATGCACAGCCATGTGAAATGCGGCAGCCCGAATTTTGCGGCGCGCTTCGGCTCATAATCCGTGAGCTGGCAGAAGTAGTCGTAGAAACCTTCCGGCCCGCTTCGGTCGTAGCCCGCCCAAAACGCCGGTTCGCACACCGCCCGGCATCCTGCGAGGACCATGGCCTCGTAGTCGTCGGTGACGCGGCTGACCATGTGGCCGTGGGGTTCGATGTAGCGCATAATTCAAATGACGAATGACGAATGACGAATGACGGACGAATGACAAATGACAAAGACCGAATATGCCGTTCGCGGCGTCCGTTGATTCGTCATTCGCGCTTCGTCATTCATTCGGAATTCTTCATTTTTCATTCGTCATTTTCCAAGCCCCCACCGCCCCCTTGCCCGGCGCTTTCGCAATCGGCTCCACCGTCAGATCGCTGAGCGACATCAGCACGCTCTTCGCGCGCTCCGGTTCGCCACGGTGCAACTCGGCCAGCGCCTTGCGGAACGCGTCGAGCCGGAAATCGGGCTCCCCTTCGCCGCGATCCATGCGGTCGAGGAAAGCGGCGATGTCGATGAGCTTCGAGCGCGCGTCCATGAAGTAGAGATCGAGAAGCTGCTGGCGGGTCATGGTGAAAAAACTAGGTCAGGGGAGCAGGGGCGCAACCTCCGCGGACAAAACAGCCCCGGAGATTCGCTCCGGGGCTGTTCGTCAAATCGAGCGCGGGGCGGCGCAGTTATTTCTCGTCGGGCGCGAAGTCCTTGTGCCCTTTCTCTTTCTGGTCGCTGAGCTTCGAGAGCGCCTTTTTCGCGTCCTCACCTTTACCCGCTTTGATCGCTGCTTCGAGTTCGTCGAAAGTCTTGGCCAGGTCGGTCATTTGCGCCTTGTACTTGTCCAAATAGGCCGCCTTCTCCGCTGCCGGCACTTCCTTCGTTTTCGCGGGCTCCAATTTAGAGGAGGCATCGAGGCTCTTCTTGATCGTGGCGAGCAGAGCGAGGTTGTCGTCCTTCTTCGCCGGATCTTCGGCCTGTTTCTTCAGCGTCCGAAGACTCTTGTTCATGGTCTTCATCTCTTTCTCGAGCGGCGTGGGTTCGTCTTCGGCAAAGGCGGCGGTGCCGCAGAGAGTGAAGGCCAGGACGAGGGTGGAAAGGAGTTTCAGTTTCATTGGATGGGATGTTTTTTGATTGCGGTTGGATTTTGCGGATTTCCGCGGCGCTTGCCAATGCTTTGTTGGCCCGCGCCGCGCCGTGCATTGACGCAGGGACCGCGTATCTCACTCAAACTTAGTCGAAAAAACATCCTTACTCCGAGCGGAGCGCCGCCACGCCGCTCCCGCGCAGCGCCAGCCGCGTCGCCACCCACGCCCAGAAGACGCAGCCGAGCGTGAGCCCGCCGAGCAGCAGCGTCATCTCCGCATACGGAAAACCGTCCGCCCTTTCGCGCAACCCCGGCCACACCGCCACAACCGCGCTCGCCGTGCCAATGGCCAGCCCGCAGGCGATCAGCCACCGATGCTCCGCAAAGACCAGCGCACGCAACTGTCCCCGCCGAAATCCCACGGCCTCCAGCAGCCCAAACTCCGCCCGCCGTTCCAGGACGTTGCGCGCGACCACGATCGCCAGCCCCGCGCTCCCCAGCAGCAGCCCGAGCCCGCCGAGCGCTTGAAAAATCGACAGGTAGGTATTTTCCACCGCCTGAAATTCCGCCAGCCGCTGCCCCGCCGGCGTCAGCTCCAGCCCGCGATCCGCAAGCTGCCGCGACAAATGCTCCCGCACTGCCACGACTTTCTCGGGCGGACAGTCGATGAGGAAAAAGCGGTAGCCGCCGATGCCGGGAAACTTTTCGACGAAGTGCTTTTCCGAAATGAGGACGCTGCCTTGCAAAAGCGAGCCGCTCAAGGTGGCCACGACGCGCACGCTAAACGCGCCGCCACGCTCACCATGATACTCCAGCTTATCCCCCAGTCTTTTCTTCAAGGCCCATTGAAGCGTATTGGCATCCACTATTCCCGGAACCGCTCCGTCCTGTGGCGCCTCGACGCCGAACCCATCGAGCATGTTCCAATCGAATGAACCCGGATCGCTTTCGTTCAGTTTAGCCGCAAACCAAAAGCGCCATTGAAGATCCTCGTCTTTAACACCCAGCACGCGTGGCTGCAGCGCGCGGTTGAGATTCAAACAACTCGCGTCATCGCCATCGCGCACCCGCATCGGCACCACGCTCACGCCTTCCATGATCTGCTCATCGAGCGCGAAAACCTCGCGCCCTTTCGCCGTGTTCAGGTCGTCGTAAATCGGCAGCGCCGATTCGCCGACCAGTGCAAACCCGCCCGTCCCCGTAAAGCGCTGCGTCGTTTCCCCCGCCGGCCGTTGCCGGAATGCATCCACCGCCACGACCATGAACACACCGCTTGCCAGCACCGCGATGATCCCCACGCTCCGCCCGCGTCGCCGCGCCGCATTGCGCACGCCGAGTTGCGCGAGCGAATCGAGTCCCGGTGTCACCGCCTCCACACTCCGCCGCAGGATTGCTTCGGCCAGCAGCAGACCGGCGATCAGCAGAAACGCTCCCGCAACAAAGAACCCCGCCGCAGAGAAATGCCCTTCAGAAGCTGTCGATAAAAACACCATCCCCACCGCCGCCAGCACGTACAGCACGGCCAGCGCTTCCCGCCACCAAACGGTCATCCTGAGCGGTGCGGAGCGGAGTCGAAGGACCGCTAACTTTTCGCGGGCGGAGGTGGCAGGCGAAAGCGGCTCTCCGCCCGCCACCGCCCGCGGAAAAGTGAGAGGTCCTTCGACAAGCTCAGGATGACAGTTGGTATCCTCCCCCGCCTCGCCGCTCAACAACCCACGCGCACTCCGCCGCAACTGCCGCCGGCTCGCCCACCACATCGCCAGCACCGCCACCGCCACGCCCGCGACCACCCCGATTACCAGCGTCCCCGGTTTCGCCACGAAGACAAACTCCGTCGTGCCGACCGCGCCGCGCCACACCGTCGCCAGCGCCCGCAGCACCAGCCGCGTGTAGAGCAGCGCGCCCGCTGCGCCGAGCCCACTACCGACCAGCGCCAGCACCGCGCCTTCGCACAGAAACAACCGCCGCACCTGCCGCACCCGCAGCCCGAGCGCCAGCAGCAGCCCGGCCTCGGCGTTGCGCTGATCGAGCGAAAACGTGAAGAGCATGCCGGTAAGCACCGCCGCCGCCGCGATGAGGAAGAACGAGAAATAGACGAACAGTTGGCCGAAATCGACCGGCGCATCCGTCGCCGCCAGCGCCTGCGCGCGCAGCGGGATGAATTGAAACCCGAGCTGCTCCGGCGACAGCTTCGCCCGCAGCTCGCGCTCGATCCCCGCGCGATCCGTCCCCGCCGGCCAGCGCATCGCCGTTACCTTGCCCCAGCGATTTCCCCACATCTCCTGTCCGACCTTGAGATTCACAAACGCCTTCGGCGTGCCGCGATATTTCTCCCAATACGCCTGATCCTTCTCCCGCATCCGCGTGGCGTCGAAGGCGAATCCCGGCTTCCAATCGCGGCAGTTCTTTTTGTCCGCCAGCCCCGGAAAATCCGGCATCCACGAGCTGTTGAGCTGCGGCTCATCCATCGGCAGCACCGCCAGCACCGTGAATTTCCGCGCCTGCTCCACCAGCTCCCGCCGCTCGCCCATCACGAAATATTTCACCGTCACCTCCCCACCCGCGCCGATGCCCAGATCGTCCGCCAGCCATTGCGAAATCACCATCTCCCCGTCCGCCAACTCCGCCGGCAAAAACCCCGACGCCGCCGTCTCCACCGCCGTGACCATCGAGTAAGGCGTCGCCTTCTCCCCCGCCCGCAGTTCATTGACGAAATACGTCAGCGCATCCACCCGCCGGTCGTCCTTCCCCCGCGGTGCCGCCCCGACCACCGGCGGATCGAGAAACACGCGCGGCGTGCGGAGTTCGATTGCGCCGTCTTTCAGTGCGCGAATTTCCAAGGCCAAATCATCGGTGCCTAAGCTCGCCAACAAGCCGCCTTGACGACGCTTCCGAATCGTTTCGGGATCGGCAATTGATGCTCTGGGTTTGGCCAAGTCGCGAAACTTCTGCCAGACGCCCGAGATGGTGCGTGGAACGCGGGTTCCCGAGTCCCGCAGAGCCGTGACGAGAAGAAGGTTCGCCTTGCCCTGCAGGCCGAGCTGTTTTTGCAGATCAGCCAATGGCACGCATGCCGTGAACGGCGGGACTTGGCTCGCGTTCAAGGCGAAGCGACCAAAATCCTCGTCGTTCAGCATGTGCGCGAATTTCACACGCAGAACCGCCTGCTCGTTCTCACTGCCAGAAAGCGGAGCATCGCGGGAAAATTTCCCCGGCTTTTCCACGCGAATAATCAACGCGTCGCCCACGGTGACGCCTAGTTGCGAGGCGAGGCGAGCGTTCAGTGCCACGCCATCATGCGGAATTGCCACCTGCGTGTGTCCCGGGGATTGTTTCCAAAACAATTCCTGCACTCCAAGAAGCTGCGCCGTATTCACCCGCGCTCCGCCATCCGCCCGCGTCACCGTGGCGCGCAATGTAAGCACGGGCGCGGACCAGACGGCGGGCACCCCCACCCCTGCCGATTGCTCGCTGTAGCCCAGTGATTCGCTGAAAAAACGATCTCCGCTGGTCAACGCCATTTCCACCTTTCCCACGCGCAACTCCGCCTGCCGCCGCAGCGTCGCCTTCACCGCATCGCCCGTGAGCAGCGAACCCGTCAGCACCATCGTCGCCAGCGCCGCGCCCAGCACCACGCCGAGATGCGTGCGCCAATAAAACCGGGCCCCCCGCAGGATGAGCGTCAGCGCCTTCATGCCGTGCGTGCGATCCCCGGATTTGAACGCGAAACACGCAAAAGAACGCGAAAAAGCGCGAAAGCTCTGTGGGACATCGTTTCGCGTCCCTTTCGCGCTATTCCGCGTGTTTCGCGTTCCCTCCGAAAACTCCCTGCGTAATTCACCGCCGCACCTCCGCCAATTTCCCATCCATCAGCTCCACCACCCGCCCCATCCGCGCCGCCAGCTCCGGCGCGTGCGTGACCATGATCACCGCCACGCCCTGCGCGCGATTCATCTCCACCAGCAAATCCACCAGCCGCCCCGCGTTCACCCGGTCGAGCGCCCCGGTCGGCTCATCCGCGAGCAGCAGCTTCGGCTGATTGATCAGCGCCCGTGCCACCGCCACGCGCTGCCTTTCCCCCCCCGAAAGCTGCCCCGGCCGATGCCCGGTGCGATGCGCCAGACCCACCGCTTCGAGCAGTGTCTTCGCGCGTTCGCGCAAAGCCGCACGATCCCCGCCCGGCTGCGCCAGTGTCGGCACGAGCACATTTTCCAGCACCGTGCATTGCGGCAGCAGATGATGAAGCTGGAAGATGAACCCGACCGTTGCGCTCCGATACGCCGCCACGTCGGCCTCGCCCAGCTTCTCCACATCGCGCCCGTCCACCAGCACCTCGCCCGCATCCGCGCGATCCAGCGCTCCGACGATATTCAGCACCGTGCTTTTCCCCGACCCCGACGGCCCGACAATCGCCACCGTCTCCCCCACCGCCACGCTCAAATCCACACCGCGCAACACATCCACCGCATCGCCGCCATCGGGAGAGCGGTAGGTTTTCGAGAGGTTTTTGATTTCGAGAAGCATGGCTGGAATTGACTCACGCAAAGGCGCAAATGCGAAAAGGTTCTTTCATGGAATTGAACATGAACTCTGGCTACCGCCGGAGCGCCCCGGCGTTATTACGCTACACGTTCACCCAGCGCCGCGCTTTCATTTCAAAGCGCGGTAGCGTCCCGTGGCCGACGTGCGTAGCTGGAATTCGCAGGGAAAATGCCTGATTCAGCGCACGCTCCAGCCGCGATGCGGAGGTGTCGTCGGGCGATTCGATTTGCACCTCCAGCTCGCTCATCGCGCCGCGCTGCGAGACGAGGACGCGGTATTCGCCGATTTCCGGGACCGTGCGCACGACGGCTTCGACCGCTGTCGGGTAAATGTTCACGCCGCGCACCACGATCATGTCATCGGCGCGGCCGATGATGCCGCCTTCGAGGGCGAGACCGTGCTCATCGCGCGACCATCTCACGAGGTCGCCGGTGCGGTAGCGTAGCAGCGGCCAAGCCGACCGTCCGAGTGGCGTCAGCACGAGTTCGCCGATGCCGCCCTCGGCCACGGCGGCCACGCCACCCGGCTCGATGACCTCGGCGAAATACGCATTCTCCAAGATCCTCATCACGCCTTCACGCTGCGGGTCTTCGTAGGCCACCGGACCGACTTCCGTCATGCCGTAGTGATCGACGACGCGCGCGCCATTCCAGCCCGCACGTAGGCGTGCGCGCACCGCGGGCACGCTGCCGCCGGGCTCGCCGGCGACGATGATCGTGCGCACCTCGGCGGCGCGGAGGTCGAGGTTTTCCTCCCGGGCCACATCGAGCAAACGCAACGCGTAAGTCGGCGTACAGCAGAGCACTTCGGCGCGGTGCTCGATCATCGCCCGCACCCGCGCCGCGCTGCTCAACCCGCCGCCGGGCAGGCCCAGGCAGCCGTGCTGCGTCGCGGCTTCAAACGCCGTCCAAAACCCGAGGAATGGCCCGAACGAAAACGCGAAATAAACGCGTGCGCCCGGCGCGACCCCGGCCGCTTCGTAGATGTGCCGCCAGTTGCCGAGCATCCACTGCCAGCTCTCGGCGGTGTCGAGGATCGCGAGCGGCCGGCCGGTCGTACCGCTCGTCTGGCAAAAGCGCGTGTAGTGGTCCTGCGGGAAGGTGAGGTTCGAACCGTAGGGCGGATGCGCGGCCTGATCGGCGACGAGGTCGAGCTTGTGCGTGAAAGGGACGCGCGTGGTGAAATCCGCGAGGTCGCGCAACTCGCCGAAGTCGCCAAGCCGCTGCGCGACGAAGCGGTTGCGCGGCAGGATTTCCGCGAGCAGAGCGCGCAGGCGTTCGAACTGGCTCGCCTGATTCACGTCGGTTTAGTGCCCAGGCTGTTGTCCGACGACGGCCGCCGGCTTGGCGGGCGCGCCCTGGTTGGTCGGCGCATATTTGGCCACGAGAAAGGCACCACCCGCCGCGAGGACGATGCCGGCGAGAAAGGGTAGCGGGATCGCTTTGAACCCGCTCGCTGGCGGATGCACGAGCATGGCGACGATGGCGTTCACGATCGGCGCACCGCCAAAGACGATCGGCATGACCGCGGACGGCGCGGCCCCTTTCATCGTGACCGCCGCCGCGCCCAGCGCGAGCACCAGCGTGAAGGCACCGAGCGCGCCCGCGACACCCGCTATGAAACTCCATCGGATGCCTTCACCGGCGAAGCTGAAGTTCGAGCCGCGCATTTTCAGCACGACCAGCGGGCCAACCACAGCCACGAAGAAATAGGCGATGCCGACCCAGAGAAACGCCTTGAGTCCGGCGTGTGGCGTCTCGGCACCCATCGGCATGCCGCTGCGGCCGATGTGGAGGAGGACGCCATAGACGCCCCACGAGAGGACGGTGAGATATGCGAAGATAAGCCAGTTCATGGATTTGGGTTTGTTGGTTGGGTTGGTCGTCATTCGGAAAAGGTGGAGGTCTAAATCGCGGCGGGACGCCGTAACGGAAGGGCGGAGGAAGGATAAGATTGCGATTAAGAAGAAACGCCGAGCAGCGCTGCAGGCGCGGGCTCAATTGCGGCGCGTACGGCGTCAGGGATGGGCACGGCGGTGAGTTTGCGCGTGGTTTTCTCGACGCTCGCGCAAACGGTCACGACTTCGCCGCGCGCGACTTCGGTGCCGTCGTCGGCGCGGCGAAAAATGAAGACGTAACGGATCGAGCGCGTGCGCACCTCCGCCACGAGCAGATGAATCTCGACCTCGTCCTCGAAGCGCAGCGGCGCGCGGAAATCGCAGCTCGCGCGGACCCGCGGCCAGCCGGTCGTGCTCATAGGATCGTGCCCGTGGATCGAGAGGCCGAGCGAGCGGAAGAAGGCGTGCTCGGTTATCTCCATCATGCGGTAGAAATTCGCGAAATGAACGATGCCGGCCATGTCTGTTTCCGCGAACTCAATGCGGCGCGTGAGCTTGAATTCGTGGGACATCAGCGCGGGAGATTAGCTGGCGGAAGAGGAAACGGAATTCCGCATTTCGTCTTTGAAAACTCTGCGGTCAGCGCCACGAAACGCTCCGCCATGCGCGGCAGGGAAAACTCGCTCGCCACGACCGCGCGTCCACGCGCTCCCATGGCGCAGGCTTGCGCGGGATCGGTGAGCAGCGTCTCCCAGCCATTGGCCAGCGCCTCGGCGCTGTTTGGTTCGCACAAAATTCCGCCGCCCGTGGCCTCGACCAATTCGGGAAACGCCGCGCAGCGTGGCTGCACCACGGGTACGCCCGCAGACCACGCCTCGATGAGATAAAGCCCGAACGCCTCACCGTAGCTCGCCGGCACGGAGAGGAGCGTGAGGCCGTGCAGGAAGGCGGTCTTCTCCTCGCGGCTCACGTTCGGCAGAAACTCGGCGTCGCCGGCCAGTCCGGCGTCGGCCAGCTTTCGCCGCAGCGTCGCCACGTAGCGCTCGTCATCCGCGGTCATCGCGCCCGCACAGCGGAGTTTCGCATGCGGGAAACGCCCGCGCTTTTTCAGCAGGATGAACGCCTCGACCACGAGCCCGAGCCCCTTCCCCGGAATGAATCGCGCGAGATAGCCGATCGTTTCTGGGGCGTTTGCCGTTTGCCGTTCGCCGCTCGCCTTTTCCTCCGCTGCGACGCCATTCGGAATCACCCGCAGCTTATCCGCTGGCAGCCGCATCCGACGGCCCATCAGTTCCGCGTAGTAGCGGCTCGGCGCGATGCATGCATCGCAATCCCAAGCCCGCTCGCCCATTGCCTGCCACGCGCGTGTGCGCCACGGCTCCGGCAGTGCGTCGAGAAAACTGTCTTCACCCTGCAAGGACGCCAGGACCGGGATACCGATCGCGTCCTTGATCCCGCGCGCCAGGCCCACCAGCAGCGCCGTGGAAAGCCACACCGCATCGGGCCGATGACCGCGCAGCCATTCGACGAGTTTCGCAAGTTCCTTCGCCTGATGTCCGTGCTCGCCGTGCAACATTGAAAGCGTCAGCGCGCCCACGTCCGCCGTTGCCGTCATGCCGCTTTGTTTCCCGGCGAGACGCAAAAGTCCGCGGGCGTTGAGCAGCCGGTCGAGCCAGCGCGGGGTGCGCCGGAAAAGCGCGAACTTTTGCTGCAAATAGACGTTCACGCCGCCGAAAAAAATCTCCGAGTCGGGGCTGGCCGCGTCCTCGTCGAGCGTGAGCGGCAGATACATCGGCAGCATCACAGCGTCGTGACCCTGGCGGATGAGTTCCTTGGCCAACGCATTATCACGCATGCACACGCCGCAGTAGTAGCTACCGGTGCCGGGTGTGAGCAGGACGATCTTCATGGCGGCGAAGTCGCGGACCGTTCTGCGCGCAAGTCATAGCAGATGATGCGCGGCTTTGTGCCCGCTGTGCCCTGTTCGTTTTGGCTCACGTAAAGCAGGCCACGGCTGAGCGCGGGGAGCGTCCAGGTTTCGGGTGCGTTGAAGAGCTTCGCTCGTGATTTGATTGCCGCACCCTTCGGCGAAAGCTCCAGCCACGCGAGATCGCCAAATTCGCCGAGGCAGAGCACGCCGCCATCCGCCGCGAGCAGACTCGCACGCCCGAAGCCGCCGCCGAGATCGCTGCGCCACAATTCCCTGCCGCTCGTGAGGTCGTGGCAGACCAGTTCCGCGAGCCGTTCGCTCTGTCCGGCGAAGCCAAAAATGCAGCCGTCGCGAACGAGCGGCGTCATCCAGTAGATGCCGAAGTTTTCTGCCTGCCACATGCGTTTGATCGTAAAGTCGGGCGCGATTTCAAAACACGCGCCGCCTGCGCTGTAACTCTCCGACACGAACACGCGTGCCGCTTTCCCCGGCTCCGCGCCCACCACCACCGGCGACGACGCGCTCACCGACTCCGCGATGTCGGCGCGATGCGCGCCCGCTGCGAGCACCTTCCCGTCAGCCGCGTCGATGACCAGCAATCCGCCCGTCGGCGGACGACTTTCGCCGCCGGCGAAAACGAGCACACACTCCCGCCCGTGCAATTTCGCCGACACTGGCGACGCATAGCTCGCGCCCCATTCGTGCTCCGCCGCCCACAGCGTTTTGCAGGTCGCCACGTCGAGCGCCACGGTGTTCACCGGCTTTCCGTCCAGCTTGCCGCCGACCTGCACGATGAGTCGCGCGCCCAGCACCAGCGGCGTCGAGCCATAGCCGAAGAACGCCTTGCGCATGGCAAACTCGCGCGCAGCATCGCGCTCCCAAACGACTTTCCCATTCGCCAGATCGAGGCACCGAAGCTGTCCGCCGATGCCGAATGTGAACACCCGCCCGTCGGCGATCACGGGGCTCGTCCGCGGCCCGGTGCTGCCGCCGTAGCGCGGCGTGTACGGCGCGGCGTAGTCATGCTTCCACTGCGGCTTCCCCGTGGCAGCGTGCAGACATTCCACCACCTCGCGCTCCTCGCTTCGGTAAAAGACCACCAGCCGATCGCCCACAATCACAGGTCCACCAAAGCCGCCGCCTTTCGCATGCTCCCAGACCACGCGCGGGCCGGTCTTTGGCAGTTCGTGCAAAAGGCGTGTCTCTGGTGAAGTCGCGTTGTCCGCCGGGCCCAGCAGGCGCGGCCAATCCGTCGTCACCGCATCGCTGGCGAGCGGCCGTGGTTCTCCTGCGACGGCGAGCGCCGACCAGCAGAGGATCGCGCCGAGTTTCCCCACGACTCGACGGCCCTGCGCCATCACGCAGCGGCACCCACCGGCGCACGTCCGTGAGTGAGTTCCCGGGGCAGTTCAGCGAACGCGCGCATCGCCGCGTGCAGTTCCGCGAAGTCGGTGGTGAACAGATCGCCGATCAGCGAATCCGTCAGCCGTCCGCGCTGGTCGGGGTAGGACTTCAGCATTCGGCCGAAGGAAAAATTTTGATCGTAAAACGCATAGACCAGCTTCCGCATGTTCTCGAGCCCGAGGCAGAGATGATTCCCGTATTCTTCAAAGCGCGCACCGCTCGTGTCTCCCGCCGTCAGCGCGGCGCCCACCGCGTCAGCCGCCATCTCGCCGCTTTTCAGCGCGAGGTACACGCCGCTGGAAAACACCGGATCGAGAAACGCGAACGCATCGCCCGCGAGCAGCAGGCCGTCGGCGGCGCAGTATTTCGAGCGGTAGGAGAACTCACTCGTCACCCAATACTCGCCGAACTGCCGACCGATGCTGAGGTGATCCTTGATCCAGGCGTTGCGCCCGATTTCGCGGCACATGATCTCCGCTGGGTCTTTGCTTTCGGAGAAAAGGTAATCCTTCTCCGCCACGATCCCGACGCTGATCACGTCGTCCTTCAGCGGGATGTACCAAAACCATCCACGTCCCTCGACGTAGGCCACCGTGGTGTTGCCCTCGTCGATTCCGGGGTCGCGTTTCGCGCTGCGAAAATAGGTCCAGATCGCCAGCTTGTTGAGCTGCGGATCTTTCACCCGCCAGCCTTCGCGCGCTGTCGTCACCTGCTCGCGACCCGAGCAGTCGATCGTCACCGGCGCGAAAAACTCACGCGTTTCGCCGTCGGGCCCTGCGGTCTCGACGCCGATCACGCGCCCGCGGTCGTCCTTGAGCACGCACTTCACAGGCGTCTGCTCGCGCACCTCTGCGCCTTTGGCCCGCGCGTTGTTCAGCAACATGAGATCGAAGTCGGCGCGCTCCACCTGCCACGTCACCGCACTCGGGTGATCGTAATGCTGGAAGAAATAGAACGGCTGCGACTGCCGACCGTCCGGTGTCACAAACTGCACGCTGTACTTCTTCGTGTAGGCGATGCGCTCCATCTCGCCGACCAGCCCGAGACGGTTCAGCGTGAACCAGCAGAAGGGCATCAGCGATTCGCCGATGTGGTAGCGCGGAAATTTTTCCTTTTCGAGAAGCAGGACACGCCTTCCCTTTTCCGCAAGCAGCGCGCCGGCCGTGCTGCCCGCCGGCCCGCCGCCGATGATGATAACGTCGTAGTCTGCGCTGCTGGTCGGGCTGTTCATGCGAGTGCCTGCGAATTCGTCTGGCGACATTTCACGGACGCAGGACTTCCACGATGCGCGCCAGCACGCGGTCGCCGTCGCCGAGCAGTACATTGCTGCGGCCGTAGAGCGGGTGCGCGCCGTCGAGGGCAAAGTGCGCGTCCATGACAGGGTCGGGCGCGAGTTTCAAAAATGCGCGCGGCTCGCTCCGGTAGCGGACGCCGTGGCGGTTGAGCAGTCCGCCGAGTGGCTGGCAGCCTTCCAGAATCTGCGCGCGCAGCGGCTCAGCAAAGGCGGCGAGGTTGATCTCGATCGCGCCGTATTCCACCGGCAGGCCGCTGTCCTCTTTGCACAGCAGCACCTCGCGGCGCAGGGCGCAGCCGTCCGTCTCGCGATGCAGCACGCGCAACTTCATCGGCGACCGGTGGAACTCCTCCAGCCGCGAAGTCATGTCGCCGTGATGCACGAGCAAGGTGCGATACGGCTCGGGCATGATCGGGCCGTCGATAAACTCGCAGGCGGGAAGCGGGTGGTCGCTCGCCCGGCAGAACTGCGAGAGCGGAAAGAGCAGGTCGGTGCTGGGCTCGGCGGCGATCATGTGTAGCGGGCGTTCTGGTGCTGCGGCAAAAAGAACGCGTGCAGGATCACGTCGATCTTCAGCAACGCCGGACGGGTGAGCACGAGCCAGTCGCCGTGTCCTGAGACGAGACCGCGGCGTGTTAGTTCGGTGAGTTGCTGGTTGAACCGCTCCGCGATGACGACGCCAAATTTTTCCCGGAAGTAACTCTGGCTCACGCGCCCGAGTTTGAGCTGCAAGATGAGTTCGCGAATCATCCGCTCTTCCGCGGTCGTGGCCAGCGCACGCCCGATGGGCAAATCCCCACGCTGCACGGCGGCGGTGTAGCTCTCAAAGTCCGGCAGGTTTTGAAAATGTACGCCTGCGACGTGGCTGAAACTCGCCACCCCAAGTCCGAGCAAATCCGCGCCCTGCCAGAGCAGATCGCGATAGAGAAACTTCGTCTTTCGCGGATCGCGTACTGCCGTGGTCGCGCTCGTCACGGTGTAGCCGGCACGTTCCAGCGCGGAGAAAGCCTCGTCCACCCAGCGCCGTTTCGTCTGCCAGTCGGCAACGGGCGCGACGAGTTTGCCCTCGGCCTTCATCTGCTGGTAAATCGTCGTGTTGTACGGGATCTCCATCTGGTAGATCGTCACCGAGTCCGGCTGAAACTCGATGGTCTTGGCGATGTTCCGCTGCCAGTTTTCGTCCGTCTCCTCGATCATCCCGGCGATGAGGTCGATGTTGATCTGTGGGAAGCCGATCTTTCGCGCGAAGTCGTACGCGCGGTAGATTTCATCCTCGCGATGCGCGCGTCCGTTGATCTCCAGCAGGTGCTTGTCGAAATTCTCCACGCCGAGCGAAAGCCGCGTCACCCCGATGTCGCGAATCGCCTGCAGTTTCGGCTCGGTCAGCGTGCCCGGCTCCGCCTCGAAGGCCACCTCCTCCGCCTCTTCCCACGGCAGCAACTCCTTCATTCGATCCGTCAGGGCCTTGAGCTGCGCGACCGACAGATAGCTCGGCGTGCCGCCGCCGAAATAGACAAACTTCGGCTTCCGCCCTGCGATCCGCGGCGTGGCGGCGTAGTGCGCGAGTTCGCGCATGCCGAGGTCGAGGTAGCCCTTGATCTCTTCGGCATTCTTGTCGGTATAAACGCGGAAGTAGCAGAAGTGGCAGCGCTTCCGGCAAAACGGAATGTGGAAGTAAACGCCGAGCGGAACCCCGGCGGGCGCAGGCTGCGCGAGAGCCCGCTGCACCTCGTCGGCCTGGTCCTTTTGCCAAAAGGAAAACGGCGGGTAGTTGGCGACGAAGTAATTGCCCGCCGTGGTTTCATCCCCATCGGCGAGGAGTCGGTCGAAAGTTTCGGTCTTCATGCGCGGGGCGTCGGGACGTGCCGCGGAGCGTCGCGCAGCGGTGGGGACGGCGCAACGAAATAGTGTGTGTGCGTATTAAAATCTCAATTCCTCCGACTCCGGAAGAGCCTGCACCAAGTTCCTATTGTGGAGGCGGGCTACTGAACCCGAGGATCCGGTCGCGGTAGTCGGTCGGCGATTCGCCGGTGAGCTTGCGGAACATGCGATTGAAGTGCGTGAGTGAATTGAAACCCACTTCGTAGGCGATCTCGGAAATGCGGAGCTGCGGATTGGCGAGTTGTTTCTTCGCCTTGGCCACGCGGACCAGCGAGAGGTAGTGCGTAAAGGTCATCCCCGTGGCCTTCTTGAACATCTTGCAGAAGTGGAACGTGCTCGCATGCACGGCACGGGCGACATCGCTGAGCCCGATGTCTTCGCCCTGATGCTCCTCGATGAACTGTCGCGCGCGCTGGACGAGCGGCGGCTCGGCGTGGTCCTGCTGCGTGGCGATCTGCTCGGCGGCGACGGAAAGGTGCTGCGCGAAAACCTCAAGCAGGCGGACCATAGCGTCGTATTTCTGAGGGCTGAGCGCGGGCGATTCAAAATAGAGCTTTTCGAGATGGTGCCAGTCGGTGTGCGCGCCGCCGTCGTCGAGCCACTTGGCGAGATGGCGAAACTTGCTCCGGTTCAGTTTCCGCAGCGCCACCTGGCCGGTCTGGAGATAGCCGAGCGTCTGCTGGCCGAGGCGGACGGGCACGGCAGAGTCGGTCAGCCCCGCGCGGCAGACTTCGGTGCGGCTGTCCGTGGTGCCCGGCGCGGTCAGACGCTGCTGCATTTCCAGACAAAGACGGCAGCCGGGCTCGGTTTCGGTTAGCGCGTGGCAGAAGGGATTTACGAATTTGTTCGAGCGGAGCGCGGGCCGCATTTGCCCCTCCTGCTTGAAGGCAAGAGGCAGCCCCGTGGCCTCGGAGAAGGCCAGTTCGTAGTCCTTCAGGATCTGCGAGGTGGACAGCTTTTCGGCGACTTTGCGGACATCGTTGTGGCTCACGCTCCCTTCTTACGGGTGATTGAGGAGCACCACAAGCCAAGGAACGGCGAGTCTTGCACAATGCGTGGTGAGCGCGCGCCTGCCTTTTGCGCAAAACTTCCGCCGTGATGGACGCAAACAACAACTCCGAGAGCGACACCGAGCCCTGTGGCCGGTGCGCGCATTGTCGCTGTGCTGAAAAGCACAGCGCACCGCATGAGATAGGAACGGCATTCCGTGCCGTTCACGACAACGCGTCATCCCCAGCGTCCATCACCGCCGGGTCGGCTGTGGGCGGTGCGGAATCCCGTTCCTATCCCGCGGCCGGAGTCGCGGCATGAACGTCCTCCTCCTGACCGTCTTCGTCGGAGCGGTGCTCGTGCTCTTCTTCGTCGCCTTCTTCCTCCATCAGGCGACGGGCCGCGACGCCTCCAGCGAGCGCGATGCCCTCCTCCCGCTCGCGGAGGAAAAACCCAGACTCATTCCTTTCGAAACACGCAAACCATGACCAACACCGCCACCAAGACCACCATCGAATACGACGATACGCCCGTCCGGCAGTTCATGATCGCCTCCATCGCTTGGGGCATCGTGGGCATGCTCGTCGGGGTGCTCATCGCCACGCAGCTCGCGTTCTTTCAGCTCAATTTCAACACGCCGTGGCTGACCTTTGGTCGGCTCCGTCCGCTGCACACGAACGCGGTGATTTTCGCCTTCGTCGGCAACATGATGTTCGCCGGCGTCTATTACTCCACGCAGCGGCTGGTCAAAGCGCGCACGGCCTCGAAATTCCTCTCGCAGCTTCACTTTTGGGGCTGGCAGGCGATCATCCTCGCGGCCGCCGTCACCCTCCCGCTCGGCCTGACGCGAGGCAAGGAATACGCCGAGCTGATCTGGCCGATCAACATTGCCGTCGCGCTCATCTGGGTGGTTTTCGGGATCAACTTTTTCTGGACGCTCGGCCGCCGCAATGAGCGCAGCCTCTACGTCGCGATCTGGTTTTACATCTCGACCATCATCACCGTGGCGATGCTCTACATCGTCAACCATCTCTCGATCCCGACGAGCCTCACGCACTCGTATCCCATCTTCGGCGGCGTGCAGGATGCGCTGGTGCAGTGGTGGTACGGGCACAACGCCGTCGCCTTTTTCCTGACCACGCCGATCCTCGGCATCATGTATTACTTCCTGCCGAAAGCGGCGGGTCGCCCGGTGTATTCCTACCGGCTCTCGGTCGTGCATTTCTGGTCGCTCGTCTTTCTCTATATCTGGGCCGGACCGCATCACCTGCTCAATACCTCCCTCCCGCGCTGGCTCCAGTCGCTCGGCATGATCTTTTCGCTGATGCTCTGGGCGCCGAGCTGGGGCGGCATGCTCAACGGACTCCTCACGCTCCGGGGCGCGTGGGACAAGCTCCGTACCGATCCGGTGATCAAGTTCTTCGTCGCTGGCGTGACGTTTTACGGCATGTCCACCTTCGAAGGGCCGCTGCTTTCCATCCGCCCGGTAAATGCGCTTGCACATTACTCCGACTGGATCATCGCCCACGTCCACGCCGGTGCGCTCGGCTGGAACGGCTTCATGGCGGCGGGCATGTTTTACTGGCTCGCCCCGCGTCTGTGGAACCGCCCGCTGCATTCGGTCGCGGCGGCAAACATGCACTTCTGGCTCGGGCTTGTGGGCATCCTGCTCTACGTCTCCTCCATGTGGGTGAGCGGCATCACGCAGGGCCTCATGCTCAGCGCCACGCATGAAAATGGGACGGTGCTGGCGAACCCGAACTTCCTCGATGCCGTGACCTCGACGATGTTCCTCATGCATATCCGCGCGCTTGGCGGATTCATGTTCCTCGCCGGGTTCATCATCCTCGCGTGGAATATCTGGAAGACCGCGAGCGGCGCGCAGGCGGTCAACGGCACGGTTGAGGTCTTCGTTGAGGAAAAACCCAAGGCCATGGGACTCATCGGCGGCTTTGCCAATGCCCCGGTCATCTTCATCACGCTGTTGATCGTCTTCGCCATGGGCTGGGGCGCGCTCCCGCGGGTTGCGAGCGGCATTTGCCTGTGGGCCTTCCTCGGCACCTTCATGGCCATGATCGCGCACAAGGAATTCACCAAGGCCACGTGGGGCCAGTGGTACGAGCGGCTGCTCGAAAACGCGCTTCCCTTCACCGTGCTCACCGCCGTCTCCGTCTTCATCGGCGGCATCGTGCAGATCATCCCCACGGTCATCATCGACACCGCCGAAAACATCGAGGGCGTGCGGCAGATTCCCTACACGCCGCTCGAACTCGCGGGCCGCGACATCTACGTCCGCGAGGGCTGCTACAACTGCCACTCCCAGCAGATCCGCACGCTCGTCGGCGACGTGCTGCGTTACGGCGATTACTCGAAAATGGGCGAGTCCATTTACGATCATCCCTACCAGTGGGGCTCGAAGCGCACCGGCCCCGATCTCGCCCGCGAAGGCAGCAAGTATCCGAACTCCTGGCACTTCTTCCACATGCGCGACCCGCGCCAGATCAGCCCTGGCTCCAGGATGCCGAACTATCCGTGGCTCTTCACCGATCAGACCGACATCGCCTCGCTCCGGCGCAAGATCGAAGTCCAGCGCAAGCTGGGCGTGCCCTTCAAGGAAACGACCAAGGACGAAATCGCCGCGTCCTGTCTCGCGCAGGGCGAGGAAATCGTGGCCAACCTCAAGACCGCCAGCGCCGAGACCACGCCCGATCGCGAGATCGTCGCGCTGATCTCCTATCTGCAAAAGCTCGGCAAGTCCGAGAAGGTCGGGCCGCACGGCGAGCAGCCCGCCGAGCCGGCCAAAACCGAACCGCCCAAAACCGCAGCCAAGTAATCCACCGCCATGTTTCACCGTATCCTCGTCGAAGAGTGGCAGCGCGTGCTGACCACCATCAGCTTCGGCATCTTCCTCGTCACCTTCGGCATCATCGCCCTGCGCACCTGGCGCATGCCGCGTGAAAGCATCCGCCGGCTCGAAAACCTGCCTCTCGAAAACGACACCAACGACCATGAGTAAACCACTCCCACCCGATGAAGACGCGCTCCGTCCGCACAGCTACGACGGCATTCAGGAATACGACAAACGCCTGCCGAACTGGTGGCTCTTCACCCTCTACGGCACCGTCGTTTTCGCCATCATCTACTGGGCCTACTACCACGCCTACGGCACGGCTCCCGACGACGGTGCCGCGCTGAAATCCGCGATGGTCGAAAACACCGCGCAAGCCGCCCGCGCCACCGGCAGCTCAGGAGTGCTCAACGACGAGGCGCTCTGGAAGCTGAGCCACGATCAGACCAAGCTCGCTGCGGGCAAGGTGACCTTCGAGACGATGTGCGCCTCCTGCCACAAGCCCGACATGACCGGCCTTATCGGTCCGAACCTCTTGGACAACCAATGGATCCATGGTGGCCAGCCGATGGAGGTGATGAAGACCGTTACCGAGGGCGTCCTCGCCAAGGGCATGGTCGCGTGGGGACCGATCCTCGGGAAAGAAAAGATCACCGAGGTCGTTGCCTACGTCATGGCGCACCACATCCCGGCGAGGAGATCGTGAAAGTGGATGCGTGGATTCCGCCCGGCGGTGCCGCCCCGGTGCCTCCGCCCGCGCCCGCGCCATAAACATGCGCCGAGCTTCCACCAGCGAGTTATCCCCGGTCCAGCGCTCCGCTTCAGCATCATCCCCCAAGCCGTGCTCCGCTTCTCCGACAGGCAGCGAACGAACCAACCGTCATCCTGAACGCAGGCTTGGGAGGCTTTGCGAACCAAGCCGGAGTGAAGGATCGCTGACTGGAAAGCGGGCGGAGGCGGCGGGGGAAAATAGCTTGGGCTTTAGCCCAAACTTCCCCCGACTTTGGGCTAAAGCCCAAGCTACTTTGGGACAGCGAAACTCCATTCAGGATGACCGCGTTGCTTTTCGCTCCGCCGCCTAGCCCATGAGCCTCCCCGCGCCCACGCTCGAATCCGTCACCACGATCAACGAGGACGGTTCGCGTCGCTTCATCCATCCGGCGAATGTCCGCGGGCGCTTCACCCACTGGCGCGCGATCGTCGGCCTGCTCATCCTCGCCGTCTATGTCGGCCTCCCGTGGATCACCATCAACGGCTACCCCGCCGTCTTCCTCGACCTCGCCCATCGCCAGTTCCACTTCTTCGGCCTGACCTTCGTCACGCAGGATCTCTGGATCGCCTTCTTCCTCATCAGCGGCCTCGGCTTTTCGCTCTTCTACCTGACCGCGCTGCTCGGTCGCATTTGGTGCGGCTGGGCCTGCCCGCAGACCGTCTATCTCGACGTCATCCGCCGCATCGAGCGCTGGTTCGAGGGCGACGCCCACGCCCGCGAGCGCCTCGACCGGATGCCGTGGACCGGCGAAAAAACGCTCAAGCGGGGCGGCAAAAACCTCGTCTTCTTCCTCTTCGCCGCGCTCCTCTCGCACGTGTTCCTCAGCTACTATGTTTCGCCCGCCGGGCTCTCCGCGATGATGCACGAGCCGCCCGCTAGAAACTGGGGCTCGTTCGTCTTCGTCTTCCTCATGACCGGCGCGATGTATTTCAACTTCGTCTGGTTCCGCGAGCAGTTCTGCATCGTCCTTTGCCCGTACGGCCGCCTGCAATCCGCGCTCACCGACACCAATACGCTCGTCATCGGCTACGACACCAAGCGCGGCGAGCCACGCGGGAAAAAGGGCACCGCGGGCGCGGGCGACTGCGTCGATTGCCGGCGCTGCGTGCAGGTCTGCCCGACCGGAATCGACATCCGCCTCGGCCTGCAAATGGAGTGCATCGGCTGCGCCGCCTGCGTGGATGCCTGCGACGAAGTCATGACCAAGCTCGACCGCCCGCGCGGCCTCGTGCGCTACGATTCGCTCAATGGTTTCGCCCAGAAAGCCAAACGCATCATCCGCCCGCGCATCATCCTCTACACCGCGCTGCTCATGCTCGGAGCCACGGCGATGCTGCTCGCGCTTTCCACCCTCAGCCCGATCACCGTGAGCTGCACCCGCGTCCCCGGCGTGCCCTACGTCCTCGACGCCGGCAAGGTGCGGAACGAATTCCTCATCCGCATCTTCAACAAGCGGAACCAGCCCCAGCATTTCACCGTCGCCATCACCGGCGGCCCCGCGGGCCTCGCTGCCACCGGCACGGAAGCCGGCGTGGAAGTCGGCCCGCTCGGCGAGCAGATGCGCCCGATCATCGTTGTCGTCCCGCGCGAGCAGGTGCAGGGCAGCTTCCCGCTCGAGGTGAAAGTGACCTCACCGAACGGTCGCGACGTGATCAAAAAGACCGTGACCTTCGTCGGCCCCGGCTACTGAATTTATGAAAGAAGCACTGCTCAACCGTCCCTGGCTGCTCATCGTCGTCGGCTACGCCTTCGCGATGACCGCCTGGTTCACCATGGTCAAACTCGCCATCCAGCACGGCGACAAACCGATCCCCGTCGCCACCGCGCCGCGCTAACGCGATGGACGCCGCCACTCTCGCTACGCCGCTCGCCGCCTTCACGGCCGGGCTGGTCACGAGCGTGCATTGCGCGGCGATGTGCGGGCCGATCGGGTGCGCGCTGCTCGGCGGTGGAAAAGCGCTGGGCGGAAGTGCGTGGCCGGCGCTCACGATCTATCACGGCACGCGAGCGGGAGCGTATGCGCTGCTCGGCGGCATCTTCGGCGCGCTCGGCGGATCAGCCGCCGGGCTTTTCGGCACCACCA
Source organism: Chthoniobacter sp. (assembly GCA_021414005.1). GTDB lineage: Bacteria > Verrucomicrobiota > Verrucomicrobiia > Chthoniobacterales > Chthoniobacteraceae > Chthoniobacter. The sequence goes on from JAIOPH010000035.1 coordinate 120,732, forward strand.
TCAGCCGCGCGCTGCCGTGGGCGTTCGCGCTGCTGTTCCTCGGCATCGCCTTCGGCCTCGACCGCTACCTCCCGCGCCCCGCCTTCGTTTCGCGCCTGCTTTTTCGGCTGAATCTCCGCGGTTCCGATCCCCGCCGGTCCGCAGCACTGCTCGGCGCTTTCACGCCCTTCCTGCCGTGCGGGCCGCTCTATCTCGTCTTCGGCGTCGCGCTCGTCGCCGGTTCATTTCTCGCCGGCGCGCAGCTCATGGCGGCCTTCGCGCTCGGCACGGTGCCGCTGCTCCTTGCCGGGCAATTCGGCGCGCTGCACCTCCAGTCACGCCTCCCGACCGCCGCGTGGCAGTGGACCCGCCGCGGCCTCGCGCTCGCCTCCGCGCTCATCGTCGGTGGGCGCGCGCTCGCCACGAATCCCTCCCTCCTCGCGCCGGTGAAATGCCTCTTCTGCCCATGAGCGCCGCCGCTCCCAAAGCCCGCGCCGGCCTCGCGACGTGCATCCACTGCGGCACCGGCTTTCACCCCACCTCGCAACTCGCCGACTACTGCTGCCGCGGCTGCCAGTTCGTCCACGCGCTCATCACGCAGAACGGTCTCGGGCAATTCTACGACCTGCAAGAAGGCGGTGTGCAGCCGGTGAAATCGCTCGTCTTTCAAAAGCGCGACTACCTCTGGCTCGACGAACTCGCCCGCCTCGCCGAAGCCAGCGCCAGCGACACGCCCACGCTCGTCCTCGATCTCCAGGGTGTCTCCTGCATCGGCTGCGTCTGGCTCATCGAGAAACTCTTCACGCGCCTCCCCGGCGCGCTCGCCATCACGCTCGATCCCACCCTCGGCCGCCTCGAACTCCGCTGGCGGCGCGGCGCCTTCGAAGTCTCCGCATTTGCCCGCGAGCTGCAATCCTTCGGCTACCTCGTCGGCCCGCCCGGCCCCGAGCCGCGCGCCGCCAGCCGCGGGCTCATCGTGCGCCTCGGCATCTGCGCCGCGCTCGCCATGAACGCGATGCTTTTCACCCTGCCCGGCTACCTCGGCATGGAGCGTTCGTTCCAGTTCACGCAGCTTTTCGAGCGCATCACCCTCGTGGTCGGCACGCTCAGCCTGCTCATCGGCGGCAGCTACTTTTTCACCCGCACCTGGCACAGCCTGCGCAACCGCGTCCTCCACATCGACCTGCCAATTTCCCTCGGCCTGCTCGCCGCGTACTCCGCATCCGTTTTTGCGTGGGTCCGCGGCGCGCATGGGTTCGTCTATTTCGATTTCGTCTCGATCTTCGTCTTCCTCATGCTCGTCGGCCGCTGGCTTCAGCAAAAGGCCGTCGAGCGCAACCGCGGCCAGCTTCTCGCCGCGCAGGCCGATCCCGCGCCCGTCGCGCTCGTCGGTTCGGGCGGAAAGAAACCCGTCGCCGAACTCGCGCCCGGCACCGCTTACATCGTCGCGCCCGGCCAGCCGATTCCCGTCCGCTCGCGGCTCCTCTCCGGCGGCGCCACGCTCGGCCTCGAATGGATCAACGGCGAGTCCGACGCCCTCACCGCGCGCGCCGGCCGCGTCGTCCCGTCCGGCGCGATCCACTACGGCCAGGAGCCCATCGAACTCGAAGCCCTCGAACCCTGGGCCGACTCGATGCTCGCCCGCCTGCTCCGCGCCGCGCCCGTCGCCACGCATCGCAACCGCGCCGTCGAGCGCTTCATCCGCGGCTACATTTTCGCTGTCCTCGCCATCGGCGTCGTCGGTTTTGCCGCGTGGTGGTGGGCCACCGGCGACCTCCTCGCCGCGCTCCCCGTGCTCGTCTCCGTGCTCGTCGTTTCGTGTCCGTGCGCCAGCGGCGTCGCGCTCCCGCTGGCCGATGACCTCGCCGTCTCCGCGCTGCGCCGCGCGGGCGTTTTCATCCGCGAAGGCAACCTCTGGCCGCGCCTCGAACGCGTCCGCAAAATCCTCTTCGACAAAACCGGCACGCTCACCCTCGAAACCACCGCGCTCCTCAATCCCGACGCCCTCGCCGCGCTCCCGCCGTCCGATCAATCCGTCCTCCTCGCGATGGTCTGGGACAGCCTCCATCCCGTGAGCTGCGCCCTCCGCGAGTCCCTCCTCGCCGCCGGCATCAAACCCGCGCAGACGCCGCCCATCGACGAGTGCATCGGCTTCGGCCTCGAGGTGAAACACGCCGGCGCGCACTACCGCCTCGGCCGCACCGGCTGGGCCGCCGACGCTGCCGGCGACTGCATCTTCGCCCGCGACACCGCCCCGCTCGCCGCGTTCCGTTTCGGCGAAGAAGTCCGCGCCGGAGCCGTCGAAGAAGTCGCGAGTCTGCGCGCGCGGGGTTGCGACGTTTTCATCCTCAGCGGCGACCGCCGCGCCAAAGTCGAGAGCATGGCCCGCCAGCTCCACCTCCCAGAAGGCTGCTGCCGCGCCGAGATGACGCCCGACGAAAAAGCCGACTGGGTCCGCCAGCTCGACGCCCGCGACACCCTCTTCATCGGCGACGGTGCGAATGACAGCCTCGCCTTCAACGCCGCCCACTGCACCGGCACGCCCGCCATCGACCGCGGCCTGCTCGAACACAAAGCCGACTTCTACTTCCTCGGCCGCGGCCTCGACGGCGTTCGCCGCCTCCTCGACGCCACCACCGCCCGCCGCCGCACCATCCGCCGCGTCCTCACCTTCACCATCACCTACAACGTCGCCGCCATCGCCCTCTCCCTCGCCGGCCACATGAACCCGCTCGCCGCCGCCATCCTCATGCCCGCGAGTTCCCTGGTCTCACTGGCCATCGTCTTTGCCAGCCAGCGGCGCTAAGTGCCGGGTGAGTCGGAGCGGCCTACTCCTTCCGCTAGCGTCTTATGCGAAGCGGAGTCGTCCAAAGGAATTAAAGAGGCATTTTGGCCAAGGCTTGCTGCGCGAGTTTACGAGCCGTCGGCTGCGTGCCGCGCGGGTCGCTGGCGGCGGTGAAATCCGCGCGTGCCTCCGCGGGATGGCCGAGGCGGAGGTGGGCGCGACCCCGGTTGTAGAGGACGTAGGCGTCGTCCGGCGCGAGGGTGTGCGCGGCGTCGAACGCCTTCACGGATTCGCTGGCGCGGTCTAGCAGGAGCAGCGCGTCGCCGCGGCGGTTGTGCGCCTTGGCGGTGAGCGGCGCGGTGCTCGCGTGCGTGGGCGGCAGGCATTCCGGGATGGCGCGAAGCAGCATTTCGCATGTCGCGACGGCGGCCACGATTTTCGGCGACGGCGTGGTCGCGGCGCGCAGATCTTCCTTCACGGCGTCGAGCAGTGCGGCGAGCGGTTCGGCGGCGAAATCACCGGCACCCTGGCTGCGGGCCATCGCTCCGAGTGCAGTCACGCACTCGACCGCCTTGCCCGAGGCCGCGAGTTTCTGGATCTGCCGCAAGCTGGGCACCGCGACCGGTTCGGCTTTCATCACCACGGGCTCTGGCGGAGGCGGTGCCGCGGCGGCTGGCGGTCCGGCGAGAAAAATGTCTTCGCCCACGAGCCGTGAGTATTCCGCCGGAAGCTGCCCGCCCGCCGACCGCTCCAGCACGCCCGCGCGGGTGCGCTTGAAGACTTGCTCAATGGTCAGCCCCGGTGTGCGCAGGTTTTTCAAAAGCTCCTCGGTGTAGAGACCGTTGGGACCGTCGCCGTCGAAGGCGGTCTGCCCCACGTCGGCGGCGAACGCGATTAGCGAACCGGCGGGCGGCTTCATCTCGACCAGTCCGCCGCGGTTCGTTACCCCGCGCGTCCTTTCCGCCGCCGCCAGCGCCGTGGTGCGGCAGGCGTCCAGGATGAGCAGATTGCAGCGGGCACCGGCGGACTTCATTTCCGTCGCCGCCTGCTCCACGTTGAAAAGGTGGGTTTCCGCCAGCATCCGCAGCGTGGCCTGATCCGCGCCGTCCGGGTGGTAGTCGGATTTGATGGGAATGAGGTAGTTCGCCCCCGCGACCGAGATGCCGTGGCCGGCAAAATAAAACACGCCCACCTCGGCGTCGGCCAGCGTCGTGCGAAAGGCGAGCACCGCACGCAGAAGCTGGTCGCGCGTGACATCGCGCTTTTCGATCACCGCGAAGCCGAGCCCGCGCAACGTCTTCGCCACGGCGGCGGCATCGTGCCCGGAATTGCGCAGCGCTCCGACCGCCGACTCATAGCGGGCGTTGCCGATCACCAGGGCCGTGCGCGTCTCTGCCGCCGGGGCCGACCACCCGACTGCGGCGAACAGCAGCCACGCCGAACAGACGAAGAAAAGGTGAATGCGGAAAGTCATTTGGGAGGGCGGGTGGGCGTTGATTCGGCTTCGCCTGCGACGGCGCGGCTCATTATGAAATCCGCTGGCTTGGCGGCAAGCGCCAACGCCATTCCTGCCATGCGTTTTACTTCCATCATTTTCGCTCTTGCCGCCGTCGGATTTTCCGCCGGATGCAGCACCTTTGTCAGAAACAGGGCGGGCGATGCGACGGCTCCCTCGCAGGTCACGCCGAGCGAGGCGCTCGCCATCGCGCAGCGCTACGCGGAGCATCCATGGCGGCCGTTTGCACGGAACATTCTGCATGGCGTGGATGCCGCCGGGGTTGCCGTCCACACGCCGGACATCGGCCATCGCACCCCGCCGGAGCGGCCCGGCTGGTGGCTTCCGGGCGAGGTGAATCGGGGCGTTCCGTACAAATGGGGCGGCTTCGATGCGCTGGCGGATTTTGACCGCGCGATTGATGGCGGCTTCGCCGCCGGCGATGTCTCCACGGCCGCCAAGCGACGCGCCGACAACGCCGCCGTGAGCGCGGGTGCCGCCGGGGTGGATTGCTCGGGCTTTGTCTCGCGCTGCCTGAAACTGCCGAGCGGGCACGACACCACACAGCTTCCGGGCGTGTGCCGTCCGCTCGCGAGCGGTGGGGAACTGCGCCCCGGCGACCTGCTGAATATTCCGCACGGGCATGTCCTCCTTTGCGCCGGATGGGCGCGGCCCGACCGCTCGTGGGTTTACTTTTACGACACCGGCAGCGCGCCGAACTACTGGAAGCCCGGTCTCAAGGAAGCCCCGCTCGCCGCCCTGCTCGCGCTCGGCTACCAGCCGCTGCGCTACCTCGGCATGGCGCACGAGCCTTCCACCTCCGGCAAGGAAGTCATCACCCGCGCCATCCGCGCGCGGGCTGCCGTGGTGCCCGAGCCGGTGGTCGGTGAGAGGTAGCCGGCGGAGCGGCCCAAGGTTTTCCGACCGTCCCGGTTAGTGCTGGTGTCGCCCGCTTTTCGCCATGCCTCATTTTTTCAAGACCTCCCGCCGCCACCGCGGCTTCACGCTCATGGAACTGCTCGTGGTCATCAGCATCATCGCGGTGCTGGCCGCGATCTTGATGCCCGTCTTTGGCAAAATGAAGCGGCATGCGAATCAAACCGCCGGGCTGAGCAACATGCGCCAGGTGGCTGCGGCGATGCTCAGCTACGCCAGCGAGCACGACTACGAATTGCCGGGGCGCGAGAGCGGTGCCTCGGGGCAGGACCGCTGGCCGAAACTCATTGGTCAATATGTGCAGGACACCCGGATTTTCGCTGCGCCCGGCGACCCGCAAAATTTCCTCGTCCGCAATGCCGACCCGCTCAGCAGTTCACGGAACAACACGAGTTTCATCATGAACGGTTTCAACGATCTCGGCATGCTTACGCAAAAGAGCATGGCCGTGCGCATCAGTTCGATCGAAACACCAGTCTCCACGCTGCTGCTCGGTACGCCGAAAGCCGGGAGCACGCATTTCTTCATGGATTTCCTCGAGCCGCCGCACGGCAACAACAAGGACGTGCTCAACCTCAAAGCCTACGACGATGGCTCCAACTACGTCTTCGTCGATGGCTCCGCCCGTTTCATCCGCGAAGCCGACTACCGCGACGCGCTCTGGCTGGTGGATAAGACTTACGTGATTCCCAATTTATGAGCTGCGGCGCGAAATCACTGCGCGAGTGATCGGTAAAATGTGAGGTAACGCCCGGCGAGCGCGTCCCAGTGGAAGCGGGTGTGAGCCCAGTCGGCGAGGCCGCGGCGGGCTTCGGACGTCGGTCGGTCGCGGGAAAAAAAGAGCGCGAGTTGGCGGCGGATGGCGTCGGTGCGCGGGGCGCAGATGAAACCGCGATCGGCGGCCAGTTCCTCGGCCCAGGGGGTTTCGGTGGTGGTGAGGGCCGGCGTGCCGACCTGGCAGGCTTCAAGAACGGCGAGGCCGAAATTTTCGGAGTGCGTGGGCAGGCAGAAGAGGTCGGCACCCTGGAAATACTTCCACCGCGCGTCGCCCCAGACCGGGCCGATCCAGTCGAGGCGCGGCAGTGTGGCGGCGTGCTCTTGCGCGAAGCGCAGCAACTCGGCGACGTAGGCGGGCGCGCCATCGCCGACGATGACGAGCCGCGCGGGCGCGGAGAGGTTCAGCGTGGTGAGCGCGCGAAGCAGGAGATCGAGTCCCTTTTTTACATGGATGCGCGAGAGAAAGAGCAGCACGCGTTCGTCATCGGCCCAACCGAGTTCGGCGCGGGCGCGATGATAGTCTGGTTGCGTGTCGCCGGTGAGGCCGAGCGGGAGCGTCTCGATGCGCTGCCCCGGCAGGAAGCCGCGCAGGCGTCCGGCTTCCGGCGCGGCGGTGGCGAGCAGGGCGTGGGCGCGGGCGAGGTGGCGCTTTTCCACGAGGTGGAAGTAGGGCCATTTCTTCCAGCGTTTGTGCCGCCAGGCCCACGGCTCCAGCATGCCGTGGGGCGAGACAACGGCGCGGATGCCCCGCGCCCGGCATTCCCGGGAGAGAAGGGCGTGCGGCCTTTGCCAGAGCCCGTGGAAATGCGCCACGCAGTCTTCGCCGCGGTCCGGCAATTCTTCGCCGACGCTGACGCCGTGCCTCTCCAGCGCAACCCGCAGGCCGGTGATCGCGGCGTCAAGACCGCCGACACGCTGCTCGGGCGGAGGGACAAAAAAGACGACCTTCACGGGTGTGTGGCGAGCGTCTCGCGGTAGAGCGCCTCGTAGCTCGCGGCCATTTTTTCAAAAGAAAAGGACTTCTCGGCCAGCGCCCGCGCCGCCGCGCCGAGCGCGCGGAGAGAAGCGGGATCGCCGAGCGGCGCGAGCCAGGCGTCGTCGTCGCCAATGGCGATGGAGTTTGTGGGCGTCATGAACGGCATCTCGCCGAGCAGGTTCGCGGTGATGGAGCAGGGCAGTGCCGCGGACATGGCTTCGAGGATGGCGAGCGGTAGTCCCTCGAATTCCGCGACGTGCAGAAAGACATCCGCGGCGAGCAGGAGCGACTGCACGTCATTGTGCCACGGCAGCCGGCGCACCGCCCCGCCGAGTCCGTGGGCTGCGACTTGTGCGTCCCACTCCGCGCTGAGTGCGCCGTCGCCGACCCACAGGAATTTCGCGCCGGGCCGCTCGCGGAGGATCTGTCGCGCTTTTTCGAGAAAGATGAGCGGGCGCTTCTGCGGCACCATCCGGCCAACGGCAATGAAAAGCTGGTCGTCGGTGCCGAAGCCGAGTTCCGCACGCTTGGTGGCCCGGACCGCACTGCGCCGAGAGAGATCGAAAAGCGGCACGCCATTCGGGATCATGCGGATGCGCGGACTCGGGCCGAGGAAGTCCGTGAGATCGCGCTCCCGGTTTTCCAGCACCGTGACGAGCAAGCCGGGGTAATGGCGGAGCGCGCGGCGCGAGACGAAATCGCGCGCGGCGGCGAGGCGCGCGCGCAAATACCGCGCGCTCTGCGTGAGGTGCAGGGTGCAAAGGTGAGGCAGCCCGGTGTGCTGCGCTGCGCGCAGGAGATCGAGGCCGTCTTCGAGGTTCTGCTTGTTGATGTGGATGACCTCCGGCTCGGCCTCGCGCCATACGCGCGCGACGCGCCGCGCCGTGCCGAAGCCGAGGTGGCTGGTGATCGAGCGTCCGCGCTGGTCGTAGGTGTTTTCGTAGTCTGAGCGGACCACCTGGCCGAAGCCGGAAAAGGTGTTGGCGAGTTCGTCCATACGCGCGTGCGTGGACGCCCAAAGCGTGACGGCGTGGCCGCGCTGCGCGAGCGCGCGGCCGAGATAGACGAGGTAAAGTTCGCCGCCGCCGCGCGAACCCGAACTGCTGCTGGCGAGGAGGATTTTCATTTCGCGAGGACGGTTTGCAGCGCTTCCACCCATTTCGCCGCGCCGGCTTCCGGTGTCCACTCGTGCGCTTTTCGCCGCGATGCGGCGCCCCACTTTTTCACGAGCTCTGGTTCGCGGACAAAACGCGCCATTTGCTCCGCGAGCGCCGACGCATCGTCCGCGCGAAACCTTAGTCCGTTCACACCGTCCTCCACGAGATCATAGCCGGCCCCGACCATGTCAGAGCACAGCACCGGCAGCCCCGCGCCGAGCGCCTGGTTCACGACCACGCCCCAGCCGTCGTAGCGGCTCGGCAGGACGAAGACGTCGGCCTGCGCGAAAAAGCGCGGCAGCTCCTCCGGTGCCTGAAAGCCGGCGTAAGTGATGCGGGCGCGCACTGCCGCCGGCAGCTGCGCGAGTAGCGCGGGCAGTTCCGCCTCGCGCCCGACGAGCAGCAGGCGCGCCGTCGCGCCGAGCCGATCGAACGCCGCCAGGAGCACGTCCACGCCTTTGCGCGCGATCATCTGGCCGCAGAAAAAAAAGACTGTCTCGCCATCGCCGCGCACCCGCCGCGGGGCCGTGAGGAAGGCCGTGAGATCGCAGTGGTAGGGTATGCGAAACATCCGGGGTTCGGGAAAGCGTTCGTGGTAGTCGCGCTCGGCGAACGAGCCGATCGCCGCGATGCCCGCCGCCGAGTGCAACGGCGCGGTCAGCAGCGCATGCAGCGCCCCGCCGCGCCCCAGCCGCTCGCCCCAGAAAATCCACCGCCGCCCGCGCAGACTCGTCCGCATCATCCATTGGCCGGTCAGCGACATCAGCGTGTTCATCACCACCACATCGTAATCGCGCACTCGGGGCAGCGGCCAGTTCACGTGACAGCGCGCCGCGCCGAGCGGCAGCCAGGTGCCGCGCAGGATTTGCTCGAAAGGCGCGAGCGCCTTCTCCGGCCACGGCGAATCCGGCGCGGCGGCTTCGAGGTAAAAGACACTCAGCTCCACTTCGGGGCGCACCGCGAGCGCACGGAAAAGATCGCGCTGATACGGCGACGGAACGACCGAGATGAAGGCCACTTTCATCGCGGCGGCCTCCCTGGTGGGCGCGGCGGCGGACGCCGCAACGCGGGCCTGCGCCCGACCAGTTTCACTGCCTGGGCCGCGAGGTGCTTTACCGCAAAAGACCCGATGACCAGCGCCGCGACCGTGGGCAGGAGCGCCGTGGTGAAAACGAAAAGGCTGCGCATGGAAATGACCGACGCGAAAAAGCCCGACGAATAAATCAGGATGCCCAGTTCGGAATTACGCATCGAGGCGAGGAAGTTCCACCAGCCCGTCAGCGCGCCGAAGAATAACCCGGTCACCAGCACCGCGATCAAGCCGCCGGACATGTAGGCTTCGCCGACAAAACTCGCGGAAATCGTCAACCCCTCGACGCCGAGCGCCTCCTCGATCGAACTGCTGAGTCCTTCCGGCTTTCCTTTCCACATTGCGCGCGGGATCGGGCGGATCAGCGCGGTATAGGGAATCTCGAAACCGAGGTAGGGCTTCTTGTGCGGGAAGACCTGCACGAGCCGGCAGATTGCATAGAGGTTGTAGTCCACGAAGAGCGTCCGCTCCGGCTTGTTCAGTGGATCGTAACGGTTGTTGATGTAGTTCGTGAAACCGACCGAGCGGAACTCGAGCATGAAGTAGGTCGCGAAAACCATGACCACGGCGCTGCCCGCGCAGAGTGCCACCAATTCGCGCTGCCGCTGGCCGGAGAGAGCAAAGGCGTAGCCGATGAGGAACGTCACGAGATACGAGCAGAAGATGTTTCGCGTCCCGCTCGTGAAGCCATAAAAGGCGGTGAAGGCCAGCGCCACACACACGAGGAAAATTTGCACCCGCGGATAGCGGTGCCGCCGGGCGATCATGATGCCGGCGAGCGGCGGGATCAGGTAAATGAAGAGTCCCAATTCCACGAGCAGCGCCTTCCAGTCGCCGAATTTTCCACGCTGCCACGGCTGCGTAAAACGCGGCTCCATGAAGTAGTACACCATTTCACTGATGTCGAAATTCACGGCCGCGAACATGTGCAGATACCCAATGGCGAAGCAGGACCAGAAGATCACGACCATCCAGAGGTGCGGCACTTCGCGCGTCAGCGTCTCGGCAAAAGGCTGGCGGCGGACATGGATGAAATGCCGGCCCACGAGCAGTCCGACGAAGCCGAGCAGCACGACGAGCGTCGCCTCGTGCGTGGTCCGCGGGTCGATCATCGCGTCGAAGGTGGGCTGCGGAAAAAGGAACTCGAAAAGCGTGAGAAAGTAGAACGCGAGGATGGCCATCACGTCTGCGCGGATGAGGTTCCTCGGGCCGCCGGCGCGAAAGTCCAAACCGAGCGAGACGAGCAGGCTAAAGCCCGTGCCGATGGCCGCGATGCGGCCGATCGTGGAAGGGAGCGCGCCATTCATCAACAGCCCGCTGATGACGATACCGGCCAGCGCGGCGAGCGTGCCGTGGAGATTCGGCCGGGGCCGGTCGCCCTCGCCGGGCGTGAAGTCCGCGGGCACCTGGCGCTGCGGCGGGCGCGGCGCGGGCCGTGGATTGATGGGCCGGGGAAAAATGTTCATGCGAGTGCGGACTGGCTGAGCGTGATGAGCGTTTGCGCGGGCGCGTTCCATCCGAAGTTGGCGGTGACGCGGCGCGGGTGTTCGGCCCACCACGCGAGTTCGGCGGCGAGTGCCGCGGCGTCGCGCGCGGGAAAAATGGAACCGTTGTCACGGTGGCGCACGTAGTCCCCGCCACCAACCGCGTCGCTGACAATGGCGGGCAGCCCGCAGTTCAGCGCCTGCGGCACGACCAGCCCGAAGCCTTCCTCCAGCGACGGCAGCACCAGCACCGAGCCCGCGCGAAAAGCGTCCGCCAGTTCCGGCTGCGCGACCGCGCCATGAAAGTGCAGCTTCGCCGCGCCGCGATACTCTGCGAGATCGCGCTGGGCCTCGCCGAGCACCGCGCCATAGCAGTCCACATTCCAGTCCGCGCGCCCCGCGAGCGTCAGCGCGGCGAGCAGCGTCTGGAGTCCTTTGCGCAGACCGAGCTGGCCGGCGAAGACGATGCGAAAGCCGTCGGCTGGGCGGACAGATGCCGGATGAAAGATACGCGTATCCGCGCCGTAGGGTACGAGCCAGATGCGCTCGCGCGGAATGCTGAGGGCGAGAAGTTGCTCACGCACTACGGTCGAGGCGGCGCAGTGGAAATCAGCGAGGGCGTATTCCTCGTCCTCACGCGTGAAGTAGTCGGCGTCGTAAGGACACACGTCCTCCAGCTTCAGCCCGACGCGCGCGTATTCCGGCTCCATGATTTTCACCCACGTCCGCACCGGACCGGTGGCGTGATTGAGCACCGTGCGAATGCCGAGCCGGCGTGCGGCGCGAAAGGTGTGCAGGCATTGGCCGGGCAGGCCGTGGATGAAGTCGCACGGCTCCAGATGCGCGCCGGTCCAGCGGTCGAAGCCGCGGTCCTGCCAAAGAAAGAGCCGACGCGAACTCGGGCGCAACTTCTCCGGCGCAAACTTGAGCAGGCCATAGACGACGTTGGTCCGCAGGCTGTGGGTGCGGACTTCCAGCGGGTCCGCGTCTGCGCCAAGTTTCCATTCCGGATAGCCGGAGTAGTAGCAGCCGAGCGCGCCGGCGCGCGCCAGCTCCACCGCGAGCGGGAAGACGTGGCAGGGATTGGTCGCGGCGAGGGAAATCTTCACGCGGCGGTTCCTCCGAATTTCGCTGTCCACTCCGCCTCCTCGCGGATCGGCGTCCGCACCAGGCGCATCCACGCGAGATAGCGCGGCCACGGCAGTGGACGCCGCGCGGCGAGGCACTGTGGCACGCCGGCGAGCGCGGCCAGCCACCAGCTCGGCTCGCGCACTGCCCAGGCCAGCCCGCGCGACCACGCGTAGCGAAACTGCCGCGCCGCGCGGAAAAGCGCGACGCCCGCAAGCTGTGGTGCCGGGCAGCGCAATAGCACGCTCCAGAATTCATTGCGCGCGTGGCGCTGGTGAGTGCGCACCTCGTTGCGTTGCGCGCTCGTGAAATGATGGCGGATGCACAGCGCAGGCTCGTGCCGCACTTCCCAGCCGGCGGCGACACAGCGCAGAGCGAAGTCCGGCTCCTCGTACGCGTGAAAGAAAAAGTCCGGGTAGCCGCCGAGTTCGCGAAACGCTGCGCGCCGGATGGCCGCGCCGGAATTGGCAAAGCTGCCGACGAATTCCGCCGGGCCGAAATCCATGGCGCTTAGCGTGGCGGGAAACTCGTCGGTCCGCTGGGGAAAGGACGCGACGGCGAGCCGCGGACGCGCGGCGAAAAGCTCGCGCACCCGCGCGATGAAGTCGCCGTCGAGCGGATAGCTGTCGTCGTCGAGGCTGACCAAGACCTCGCAGTCGCAGGCTTCGGCCATGGCGTTGCGCGAGGGGATCGAGCCGCGCGCCGCGTTCTGCTCAATCAACCGCACGACCGGATGCGCCGCGCGCACCATTGCGACGGTGCCATCCGTGCAACCGTCGGCGGCGACGATGATTTCATCTGGCGCGGGAGCGAGCCGGGCCAGCGCGGCGAGCGTTCGCGTGAGGTCGGCGCAGCGGTTGTGCGTGGCGATGCAGATGCCGACGGTGACGCTCATGCGGAGACCGGTTTCAAAACGCGCGCCGGATTGCCGACCGCGATCACGCCGCCGGGGAGCGATTTCGTCACGACGCTGCCCGCGCCGACGACCGTGCCCTCGCCGATGCTCACACCTTTCAGCACTGTAACATGCGCGCCGAGCCAGCACCGCGCGCCGATGCGAACCGGTGCCGAGATGAGCGTGCCGTCGGCGGGCTTCGCGCCGGTCTGCACGGCGTGATCGTGGTCCGTGATGTAGCAAAATGGGCCGATCATCGCGTACTCGCCGACTTCGATAGCGGCGCTGGCGTCGAGCATGGTGTGGCGGTTGATGTAAACGCCCGCGCCGATGACCAGTCGCGCGGCCTCGCCGGTGAGCAGCAGCGTGACGCCGCGATCCAGCGCTACCCCGGCGGCAAGCGTGACGCCGCGCGGATGCCGCGGGATTTCCACCGCCCGCAGTGCCACATGTCCGAGGATGCGCACGCCGCGCGCGCGCTGCCACGCGATGCGCAGACGCGAGGCGATTCCGTCAGCGAGGCGGGTGATCATGCGAGCGATTGATAGAGTTCGAGGGTGCGCGCGGCAATCTTCGGCCACGCCAGTTCCCCGGCGCGCTGGCGCGCGCCGGTGCCCAGCTCGCTCTGGAGCGCGGAGGATTCGCCGAGACGTCGGAGCACGCTGACAACTTCACGACCGTCGCCCGGCGCGGTGAGGAGAGCGCACGATGAGTCCAAGTATTCAGGGATGCCGCCGACGCGCTCGGAGACCACGGGCAGGCCGCAGGCGATGGCCTCGAGGACGACGTTGTTCGCGGTGGCCTGCTCCGCGAGGTGGAGGAGGCAGGATGCGCCGCGGTAGCGGGCGAGCAGGGCGGTGTCGTCGAGACCGTGGAAAAAGCGGACGTTCGGAAGGCCGTGAAATTTTTCCGCGACAGCCGCGGGGCCGACAATCTCGAAACGCAGCCGCGGGGTGTTTGCGAGTTGCGCGCACACTTCGCGGAGGAGCGTGAAATTGCGACGGTAACCGCCGACCGAAAGAGCCACGAACTCGCTGGTGTCACGTGCCGGAGGCGGAGAAAAATAGTCGGTGTCCACCCCGTGCGGCAGGAAATGAATCCGCGCGTCGGCTACGCCCGCGGCGCGAAAATATGCACGCTGCGTTTCGCTCATGAGGATGATGGCGGCGGCACGGCGCAGGCGGCGTGGATGGCGGATCACGGACGGGAGCTGGTCGGCGCAGTTGTGGACGGTGGCGACGAGGCGATGGCGGCGGTCATTGAGCAGCAGATCCAGAAATCCTAGATCGCGGTCGGCCCAGAGAAAATGCACGATCCCCTCGAAGCCACGGCGCAGCCGCCGCCACGCGAGCCACTCCAGCTTCGCGCACCCGCCGAGATACCAGCGCGTAAACGCAACCCGCCGCGCCGCGCCCGCGGCCAGTCTCGGCCAGCCGCCCGGAGGATCGAGTCGCGGCGCGGTGACGCTCTCCGCCTGCGGCAAATAGCCCGCGAGAAGATGGTAGCCGGAGTGCCGCGCGAGCTGGGCGTCGATGGTGGAAAGCAGCAGATGGGGAGGCGTGGCAGACATCAGCGGAGCCAGCGGGCGACGCGCTCGGCACCGGCAAAGCCGAGCACCTGATAGAGCGCGCGATACGAAGCCGGCGCGGCCGGGCCGGAAGGGACGATCATGCCGCGCGCCCGCCGCGCCGCGTGGTAGGTCGCCGCGCCGGCAAGATCTTCGCGCGCCCAGGTGCGGGACATTTCGAAACAGGCCCGGCCCAGCGCATCCGCATGAGCCGGTTGCGCCAGTCCGCGCTCGGCGAGCCACGCCTGCAGTTGGTCGAGCAGGCCGGTTTTCACCTCGATGACCTTCCGCGGATCGCGCCGGCAGAGCGTCTGCTCCGACCACAGGCGATAGACGGCGTGGGGCGTGGGCGCGAAGACGAATCGTAATCCCGCCTGCAGCGCACGGAGGTAAAGCTCGTGCTCCTGGCAGCACGGCTGGTCCTCCTTCCAACCGCCGAGAGCATCGAGCGCGGACTTGCGCCAGAGGCATCCGCCGGTCTGTGGGAGCTGCCAGGTGATCCACTGGATGAAGAGGTCGTGCTGAGTCTCGATGACGCCGCGCTCCCGTGTGCCGGTGCGCGTGTCTTCCATCCACGTCGGGCTGTAAATGATGTCGGCATGAGCGCCGCCGTCCGTTTCGTTCAATTGCTGCGCGAGCTTTTCCGGTTCGAGGTAGTCGTCGGCATCGAGGAATTGCACCCATTCCCCGCGGGCTTCGCGGAGCGCGCAGTTGCGGGCGTGATTGCCGCCGCGGTGCGCGTTCGCGAGCACTCGCACCGCCCCGCCGAAACTGCGCGCCACTTCCACGGAGTCGTCGGTCGAGCCGTCGTCCGCCACGATGACCTCCGTGGACTGCCAGGTCTGCGTGAGCGCGGACTCGATGGCGGCCCGCAGCCAGCGGCCACTGTTGAAGCACGGGATGGCGATGGTGATGAGCGCGGGCATCAGTGCGAAACGGAAATCAGCATGGCGAACGCATTTTGGCGGACCAAATTTCGTAAAGCCACAGGGCGAAGAGTGGGCGCGCGCCGTCCCAGGCACCGGAGAGAAAATCGTTCCATGCTGTGCGGAGGAGCGAGCGGTCGAGGTAGTCGAGGCACGCGGCATTGGGCGAAAGCAGCGTGTCCTCGAGCGCGGCGCGCAGCGGACCGGTGAACCACGCGCGCAGGGGCACGGGGAAACCGCGCTTCGGGCGGTTGAGCGGCTCGTTCAGCTTCCGTGCGAGGCAGTGGCGGAGGACGAATTTCCCCGGACCGCCCGGAGGTAGCTTCAGCGCGGAAGGGATGCGCGCGGCGAGTTCCGCGACGCGCAGATCGAGCAGCGGTGTGCGCAGTTCGATGGACGCGCCCATGCTCATTTTGTCGGCCTTTTGCAGCAGCGACTCGGCGAGCTGCCAGTCGAGGTCGAGCGTGAGCAACTGGCTGAGCGTGTCGCGCTGTGGCAGCACCATGCACCGCGCAAGGTCGTCGGTCCGCTGACGCAGGCGGCGGAGTTGGTCGGGCGTGAGACCGCGCGGGGTGCGCACGTCGCCGGGCAGGCCTTCGAGGCGGAGGGAAAGTGCCTCGCTGCCGCGCTCGCGGTGGGCCCGGCTCAGGAGCCGGTGCCAGCGCGAAGGTGCCGCTCCGTCGTCATCGGAAGGCAGGAGCGGGGTGAGCTGGCGCAGTTTTTCCGAGCGCTCGATCGTGGACAGCATGCCGAGATAGCGCGCGTCGTAGCCGCCGAAAAGTTCGTCCGACCCTTCGCCGGAGAGCAGCACTTTCACATGCTGGCGGGCGAGTTCGCAGACCTTCAGCACGGCGAAGGTGGCGGGATCGCCGACTGGCTCGTCGAGATGCCAGGCGATGCGTTCGATGCTCTCCACCAAGTCGCGGTCGGTGAGTTCCAGGGTGTGATGGCGCGAGCCGATTTCACGCGCGGTTTCCGCTGCGCCGAGCGTCTCGGAATCCGCGCCGCCGAAGCCGACGGTGAAAGTCTGCATGCCGCTCGGTTGCAGCTCCTGCGCGTAGGCGGAGACGGTGCGGCTGTCCAGCCCGCTGCTCAGCAGCACGCCCACGGGCACGTCCGCGCGCAGGTGCATTTGCACCGAGTCGCGCAGCGTGGTGTCGAGCGCCTCGACGGCAGCATCCAACTCGATGAGATCGGGCGCGGCGGTGAGATCGTAGTGCCAGTAGCGATACGGCGTGGCGGTGCCGAAGTCGGCCAGCGGCAGGCTGAGAAAGTGACCGGCTCCGAGTTTATGAATGTGCCGGAAATGCGTCCGCGGGCAGGGGAGCGAAAGCCACGAAACGTAGTCGGGCAGGGCGTCGGCATCACGGTCGCGGCTGATCCACGGGAGCGTGAGGAGCGCTTTTAGCTCGGAGGCAAAGGCGAAGCTGCCGCCGGCGCGCGAATAGTAGAGCGGCTTTTGACCAAAATGGTCACGGGCGATGAGCAGGCGGTTTTTTCGCGTGTCGAAAATGGCGAACGCAAACATCCCGCGGAGTTGCGCAAACATGGCCACGCCGACCTCTTCGTAGAGGTGGACGAGCACCTCGGTATCGGAGTGCGTGCGGAAAACGTGGCCCGCAGCGGTGAGCTGTGCGGTCAATTCCACGTAGTTGTAGATCTCCCCGTTGAAAACAATCCCGATGGTATGGTCCTCATTCCAGACGGGCTGCCCGCCGCCTTCGAGATCAATGATGCTCAGCCGCCGCATGCCAAGCGCGAGGCCGGGCAGGACGTGGGTGCCCGCGCCGTCCGGGCCGCGATGCACGATGCTTGCGAGCATCCGATCGAGATGCGCGCCACATTCCTCGGCGGAGCGGCCGGGCGCTATGAAACCGGCGATGCCGCACATGGCTGTGGTGTGGGGTTGGAGTGAGGGCCGCCGAGCACGCGCGCATAAACCTCGGCGGTGGCCCGGGCGACGCGCGACCACGCGGTGGCGGCGCGCCATTCCGCGGCGGCGGTAAAACTGGGAGCGGTGCCGAGGGCGGCGGCCAGTGCGGAGGGAAAGTCGGTGGCGAAAGTTTCGAAGCGCTGGACCCACGGGCTCGGCTCGGCGAGATCCACGGTGTTCAACCGGCGTGGAATGAGGATGGGCACGCCCCACGAGCGGGCGAGGGACGCCGCACCGGAGGTGAAGATTTGGCGGTAGTTAAAAAGCACGGTGTCGGCGGCGGAAAGCCATACGCGGAGCTGCTCGTCGGAGAGCCAGCCGAGGTGGAGGCGCACTCCGGCGAGGCCGCCGGCGAGGGCTGAAAGGCGGGCCGCATAGTCCGGGTCGCATGGATTCCCGACGACGATGAGTGTGGCCGCAGGCTGCGCTGCCTGCCAGTGGGCGAGCACTTCCTCGATGCCCTTGTACGGCTCCACCGTGCCGAACATCAGGCACACGGGGCCGTCGGGCAGACCGAGTTGCCGGGCGGCTTCGGCGCGCGGCAGGGGTTCGCCGAGCGGCGGGGAGAGGTCGCCGTGCGGGATGACGTGAATTTTTTCCGAGGCGAGCCGGTGGTGCCCGATGAGGACATCGCGCGCCGGGGCGGAATGCGCGATGACCGCCTGCGCGCGGGTGAACGGGACACGGGCATTGCGTGCCCCGCAAAACTCGCCTGCGCGATTGTGTGGCTCGAGATTGTGCGCCGTGACCACGAGCGGATGCCGCCGCGTGGCGAGCGCGAGATCGCTGCCGAAACGCGCCTGCCGCCACCAGTCGAGGCCGTCCTTTTTGCGCGGATAGTAGGCCTCCGGCCAGTGCAGGTGGAGAACGTCAAACGCGCGCGTTTTCACCAGCCGGGAAAGGGCCAGCACGCGCTTGTAATCGCTGAGAAAATCCACGTCCACGCCCAGCCCTCCAAGAGCCTCCGCCAGGAGCGTCTGATACGGCACACCGGCACGCCAGTCGGGTGCAAAGAGAACCCTCATCGCGGCGGGTACGTAGGGCTGAAAATGGACGGGACGCGGCGCATGGGCAGGCTCTGGCAGAAAATGCAGTACGGGTCTAGCAAATGCCAAGCCAGCGCCCCGTGTCAGGTCCGAGATTTTGCCACGCCAAGGCCGGTCCCTTTACCCGATCGCCGCGAGCACCGACGGGAGATCGCCGAGGTCGTCGAAGAGGAACGCTGGAGAGTGCGCGGCGAGTTCGGCGCGGGTGAATTTGCCGGTGGCGATGGCGATGGCGCGCGCTCCGATGGCGCGGGCGCAACTGATGTCGTGCGGAGTGTCGCCCAGGACGAAAATGCGCTCGGGCGGGAAGTCAATGCCGCGCCGGGCGAGCGCCCGCGTTTTGGCGAAATGCCCGAGCTGGTCGCGGTCGTGATGGTCGTCCGCATACGCGCCAAAATCGAAATAATGCCAGATGCCGTAGTGGCGCAGTTTGATCTCGGCCCCGCGCGCGAGATTGCCGGTGAGCAGTGCCAGCACGATGTCCGTGCGCGGCTGGAGCGCCGTGAGCAGCGGGAGGATGCCCGGCAGCAGGTGGCCTGGCGTGCGCGGGATTTCCAGCGCGAGGTGATGCAGGTAGGCGTCGAAAAACGCGGTGATGTTTTCCGGCGTCTCCAGCAGCGCGTGCGCCGCGAGCATCCGCCGCACAATGCCCGAGTCGGTGCGACCGGCGATCTCGACGCGGGAAAGGTCGTCGTCGATGCCGAAGCGGTCGCGAAACCCGAATCGGAGCGCCCGCTCACCCGCGCCGCCCGAGGTGAGCAGCGTGCCGTCGATGTCGAAGAGGAGGAGTTTTTGTTCGGTCATGCGTGCGCATTGTGGGTGAATCGGGCGAAGCTGTCATTCTCGACCGGGGGACACTTCCGAAGTTGGTTGGTCGGTCGCTTGGGTATAGGTTGCGTCTCACACTTTATGCCTCCAAGCCGTTACGACCGCCCCATGTTTCTGACCATCCTCTGCGCCACGCTCCTCATGCTGGCGGCTTGGGGAATGATAAACGCGGGCCTGGGATGGTGGTTTCCGCGGATCGGAAATGGCGTGATCGCGATCCCGACAGACCGGCTCGTAACTGAGTTCGTTATTTGGGCGGGCGTGGCGATTCTCGGCGGGTTGCTTTTCCGAGCGGCCAATTGGGTGCGCCTGACCTTCTTTGCCTACTCTGCCGTGGTGACAGCGGCATTGCTGATTTTTGAACCGAAGGAAGACTTTTCCGCGATCATCGCAAAGCTCGGTATCGCGTGTCTGCTCCTCGTCCTGCCGGTGGCCCATCGCTATTATATGGGCCGCGATCCCCGTTATCTCCCAACTGCCGAGAAAGAACCGACGGCTCTTCGGCCCCAAGCTCGCAAAGGCAAATACGACTACTGATTCTCGCTATCAGCCGGTCGAAAGCCGGGTGCGAATCTAGCGTGCATCGTTACTCACGAGCCACCCGGCGTCGCAGGGGGCGGAGCGTGGCCATCGCGAGAAAGCCGGTGAGCGCCAGGTCGCCTTGAAAGCCGCCCGGCACAGCGGGCCGCTGCGTCACCTCCGATTCACGTTGCGCGAAAAATTCACGTCCCCGCGAGCGCGCGCATACGGCCAATTGTCATCAAACTGGGTGAGCCACCACTGTGCCGGTCCCGTGTCGGCGGGAAGCTTGAGATCGCGCAGCAGTCCGGCGCGGTGAGCGGTGATGTCTCCGGACCACACGACGCGACCGCTCCATGCGCGATCGTTTCCGACCGTCCCGCGGTACTGGCCCTCACCAATGAAATAGATGCGAAGCAGGCGATCGGCAGTTCCCAGTCGCTTCGCCGCGACCGCAGACTCGGGCTCGCGATAGGGAAAGAGCGGGCGCTCCGTCTTGAAGCTCAAGCGCAGCGCGGCGGCGGCGAGATTGGGCTGCGCGCGACCGTCCTGCGGCTTGGCGACTTTCAGTGCGACCATCATCCACCCGTCGGCCAAGTAAGGTTGCGCCCATTCAGCGACTTGAGGGGAGTAGCTGTAACCATGATCACGCAACCAGTTCGCAAGGTCTTTTCCATTCGCAGCCGCCAGTACAGTCGCATCGAAACCGGCGACGCGTTTCTGCTCAATAACCTGCACGGTTGGAGGTGCGGCAGGCACCGGGCGACCCTTCGGTCCGCCGAAGCTCTCGATCTGCGGTAGCGGTGGGGCCGTGATCTTTCGCAGCGTGGCAAAAGCCGCGTCACCCGACTCCTCCAACTGCGGACGCGACGGCGTGGGGACGAGGAAGCCCACGTCTGCGGCATCACTCTTGAATGAAGCCTGCCGGATGAAGTGCTGCGTCTTTTTCTCCGCATCCCAAACCATGATGACGGTCTGGTCCGCATTGACCACCGAGCGGCTGTCCGGCGCAACCGCACAGCACGCTGCGGCGTTGGGGAGGAATGTCGGGCAAGCGAGGAGCGAGCTGACGCAGAGAGCGACGAGGCCGAGACGAGTGGAGTTCATAGCGGGGATAGTGCCCTATGCCATGACCCGCTTCACCACATTTCCGGCGATGCCGGTGAGGCGCACGTCGAGGCCCTGGAACTTGGTGTTCAGCCGGCGGTGGTCGATGCCCATGAGCGCGAGCATGGTGGCGTGCAGGTCGTGGACGCTGACGACGTTTTCCACGGCGCGGTAGCCGAGTTCGTCGGTCGCGCCGTAGGTCGTGCCCGCCTTTACTCCGCCGCCGGCCATGAAGACGCTGAAGCCGAGAATGTGGTGGTCGCGGCCCGTGCCCTGGCCCATCGGCGTGCGGCCAAATTCGCCGCCCCAGAGGATGAGCGTGTCGTCGAGCATGCCGCGCAGTTTCAAGTCCGCGATGAGCGCGGCGGTCGCCTGGTCCACGTCTTTCGCGCCGAGCTTCATACCGCCCACGAGGTCGCCGTGATGGTCCCACGCGCGGTGGTAGAGCTGGATCATGCGCACGCCGCGCTCCGCGAGCCGGCGCGCGAGCAGGCAGTTCGAGGCAAAGCTGCCGTCGCCGGGCTGCGTGACGCCGTAGAGGTCGAGCATCGCCTGCGGTTCGCTTTTGAAATCCGTCAGCTCCGGCACGCTGCTCTGCATTTTGAAAGCCATCTCGTACTGCGCGATGCGCGTGGCGATTTCGGGATCGTTTTGCTCTTCGGCGAGGAATCCGTTCATGCGCCCGATCTCCTCCACGACCTGCCGCTGCGTGCTCTGGCAGACGCCGTCGGGATTGCCGATGTAATGCACGGCGTCGCCCTTCGACTGAAACTGAATGCCCTGAAACCGACTCGGCAGCACGCCGCTCGACCACTGCCGCGCGGAGACCGGCTGGAGCCCTTGTTTGCCCTTCGACATGAGCACGACGAAGCCCGGCAGATTCTGCGTCTCCGCGCCGAGTCCGTAGAGCAGCCACGAGCCCATGCTCGGCCGGCCCTTGATGATCGAGCCGGTGTTCATGAAGGCGTGCGCGGTGTCGTGATTGATCTGCTCGGTCTGCATCGAGCGAATCACGCAGAGGTCGTCGGCGACCTTCGCGATGTGCGGAAAAAGGTCGCTGATCTCGATGCCGGACTGGCCGTGCTTTTGAAATCCGGTGATCGGCCCGCGCGCCTTGAGCACGGCGTTTTGCAACTGCGCGAGCTGCTGTCCTTTGGTGAACGATTCCGGGAACGGCTGCCCGTCGAGCGCCTTCAGCTCGGGCTTCCAATCGAGCGTCTCCAAATGCGACGGCCCGCCCGCCATGCAGAGAAAAATCACACGCTTGGCCTTGATCGGAAACTGCGCCTCGGAGAGCGCGCCGTTCCAGCCGGCGGGCTTCACCGCGGCAGCCGTCGCGGCCGCGAGCCTGTTTTGCAGGAGGGCGAAAGCGATGCCGCCGAGGCCGTAGGCGCTCTGCGTGAGAAAGGCGCGGCGATTGACGCTGAGCGCGTGGGCGGTGGGGTCGAAGGGTTTCATAGGGCGCGTAGTGGGTTAGGGATACGGAGACTCCAGGAGCGTGTCATCCCGAGCGGAGCGTAGGCGGAAAGGTGGGCGAAGCGCAGTCGAGGGACCTTGGATGTCCGAATACGCACAGAGCTTGATCGAACCGCCGAGGTCCTTCGACTGCGCTTCGCCCGCCCGGAACTCCGCTCGGGATGACACGCGTTTCGAAAATTGGTCAGCCGGCTTGAAGCGCCTTTGCAGGTCGGCGCGCGAGCGAGATTCCGGGGAGCACACGCGTCCCGCGTGTTGGTTTCGGCGTCCCGCCAAAACGAACTTTCGTTGCCCGTGCTGAATCTGTGAGAACGTTCCTGTGGCGGGAGCGCTCCAAAAGTTCGTCGCGGCGGGACGCCGCGACCAGCACGCGAGACGCGTGCGCTCCCCAGAGTCCCCGGCCATGTTTCTCGTGGTCTTCATGCGGTCAGTAGCGCGTAATGGTTTCCTGCGCGTTCAGTAGCACGCGGCAGAGGCTGGTCCACGCGGCGAGTTCGGCTCGGTCGCCGGTGGGCTCGGGCGCGAGGCCGACCTTGAGAAACTTCTCGGCGTCAGCGCCGTTCACGCGGAAATAATCGCGCTGCTCGGCGAGGAATTTCATGAGCGACGCGCGCTCGTTTTCCTTCGCCGGGCGCGCCACGGCGTCGAGCATGGCGCGGTCGATGCGCTGCTCATCGCTCGCGTCTTTGCCAGCGAGCACACGACTGGCGAAAAGGCGCGCGGCTTCCACGAAAGTCGGGTCGTTCAAAAGCGTGAGCGCCTGCTGCGGTGTGTTGCTGAGGGTGCGCTGCGCGGCGCACTCATCGCGCGCTGGGGCGTCGAAGTTTGCGAGCATCGGATGCAGGAACGTGCGCTGCCAGTGCATGTAAACGCCGCGCCGCCACTGCTCGTCATCCTTGCTCGCCACGTAGTCGCGGTCGGGGAACTGCAGCGCGGCGTAGTAGCCCTTGGGCTGATACGGCATCACGCTCGGACCG
Source organism: Chthoniobacter sp. (assembly GCA_021414005.1). Lineage (GTDB taxonomy): Bacteria > Verrucomicrobiota > Verrucomicrobiia > Chthoniobacterales > Chthoniobacteraceae > Chthoniobacter. Next base: position 143,813 of record JAIOPH010000035.1, read on the forward strand.
CCGATGTCGCGCAGGTTCAGCACGCCGGCGATGGCGAGCGCGTTGTCGCGCACAAACTCCGCCTCCAGCCGTCGCGGGTTTTGCGACGCGAGCAGGCGGTTCGCGGGATCGGTGTCGCGCAACTCCGGTCGGAGACTGCTGCTTTGCCGATAGGTAGCGCTGGTCACAAACAGCCGGATCATGTGCTTCATGTCCCAGCCGCTGTCGCGGAACTCGCTGGCGAGCCATTCGAGCAGTTCGGGGTGCGACGGCAGTTCGCCTTGCGAGCCGAGGTCATCGACCGCGGCGCTTAGGCCCACGCCGAAAAACTGCGCCCACAGCCGGTTCATCACGGCCCGCGCGGTGATCGGGTTTTCCTTCGAGACGATCCACTTCGCGAGATCGAGCCGCGTGAGGCGTCGATCCGCCGTGCTCTCGATCCGGCCCGGCAGGAACGACGGCGTGGACGGCAGCACGACCGCGCCGCTTTCGTCCTGCCAGTTGCCGCGCGCGAGCACGCGAATGGTCAGCGGCTCGGCCGCCTGCGTCACCAGCGTCCACGCGCGGCCGTTGCGCGCCTCGCGGACGTTCGCGGCGAGCTGCTTGTATTGGTCGAAAGCCGCGGGATCAGCCGCGGTGCTGAGCAGCCACGTATCGGCGAGCAACTCCCGCTGCGGCGGCGTGCGCTGCTCGACCGGCGCGGCGATCACCTCGCGCACCGCTTTCTCCGCCACGCGCAGCGGATCGCCCGCGCTCAGCGGGCTGGTGGAAATGCGCAGCGGTGCCACGAGGTCTCCGCCCACCGTCAGCACGAGCCGGTCGTCTTTGGCGAGTTGCACCGGCGGGTCGAGCAGCCAGACGCCCACCGGCTTGGGCCGCGCTTGGGCTTCCTCGGGTTCGAGCGCGCGCAGCCAGCCATCGGCAATCCCGATCAACTCCGCGCCATTGTCGTAGCGCGGCCCCTTTGCGTTGGCGTCGGCAAAGTAGATGCCCAGCTTGCGCTCCTTGCCATCGGCCGCTTTCACCAGCGCGCTGAGCTGAAGGCCGTCCTCCTGCCCGCCGCCCGTGGACTTCCGCTCGACGCGGGGCACTGGCCCCAGTTCCACCCGCACCGCCGCCACCCACCCCGTGCCCGGCCGCACGGAGACCCTTAGGCTCTGTTTGCTGGCGAGCGGCTTTTCAAACTGCACCGCGAGATCCTTGCCAATCGCCACGTCGCCGTCCGGCTCGGGCTTTCCGTCTTTCATCAGCACCGCGCTCACCGGCGGCACGCTCCAGCCCTCCGGCTCGCCGGCGAGAAACGCGCGCATCTCGCCGACCCACTTTTCAAAACTCTCCGCCGCCGGCGCAGCGCACAGCCGCGCGCGCGCCGCCGCGAGATGCGCGTCGAGCTGCGTCTGTGCGCGCTCTTTCCGCACCCGCAGATACGGGCTCTCGACCTCGATCTCCGGCGGAAAGGGATGTTCGTTGCTGTAGCCAATCAGCTCCGGATTTTTCGTGTAGCCGTAGTCGGAATACACACCCCACTGCTTCATGTCGGCGAAGAACGATTGCAGCTCGTAGAAGTCGCGCGCCTTGATCGGATCGAACTTGTGATCGTGACACTCCGCGCAGCCAAACGTGCTCCCGAACCACGCCGCCGCGACCGCCCGCACGCGCTCCGCGCCGTACTTCGCGAGATACTCCTTCGGCTGCGCGCCACCCTCGCGCGTCATCATGTTCAGCCGGTTGTAGCCCGTGGCCACGAGTTGCTCCGTGGTCGGGTTCGGCAGCAGATCGCCCGCGAGTTGCTCAATGGTGAAGCGGTCGAAGCGCTTGTTCGCGTTGAACGAATTGATGACGTAATCGCGATACGGGAAGATGCGCTGATTCTGGTCGCCGTGGAACCCGACCGTGTCCGTGAACCGCGCGACATCCAGCCACCACACCGCCATCCGCTCGCCGAAACGCGGCGACGCAAGCAGCCGGTCCACCTGCTTCTCATACGCATCCGGCGCGGCGTCGGCGGTGAAAGCGCTCACCTCCTCCGGAGTAGGCGGCAGTCCCGTGAGGTCGAGCGAAAGCCGGCGCAGCAGCTTGGCTTTCGTCGCTTCCGGAGACGGCGCGATCTGCCTGGCCGCGAGCTTTTCCCGGATGAAAGCGTCCACCGGATTCATGTCCCGGCCCGGCACCGCCGGCCGCACCAGCGGCGCGTAAGCCCAGTGCGCCTCATACTCCGCGCCTTCCGCGACCCAGCGCTTGATCGTCTCCTTCTGCGCCTGCGTCAGTTCCTTGTGCGCCTTCGGCGGCGGCATGACTTCATCTTTGTCCTTGGAAAAAATGTGCTCGATGATCGCGCTCTCCTCCGGCTTCCCCGGTACGATCGGCAGAACGCCGTTGTCGGTTTTCTTCAGCGCTTCCGCGCGAATATCCAGCCGCATCCCGGCCTCGCGCGCCTTGGCATCGAAGCCGTGGCAGTGAAAGCAGGTGTCCGAAAAGATCGGCCGAATGTCGCGGTTGAACTGCACCTTCGCCGGCTCCGCCAGCGACGACGAGGCTGCGACCAACGAACTCAGCAAAAGAAAACGCAGGATCATAAGGCGGAAAGATAGGGCGCACCGTACCAGTGGCGCAAACTGGTCTTTGGCGAATCGTTCCCGTTTTTTGGGCAACTTACCGGAGCGCTGTGCTAGCGTCGGCGCTTATGAAAACCATCTCTTTTCCCCTCCTCGCGCTCGTGCTGCTGGCGGTCACTGCCAGAGCGGCGGAAAAGCCGACGCGGCCGAATATTCTCGTCATTTTCTCCGATGACCACGCTTCGCATGCGCTGAGTTGCTACGGGAGCAAGATCAACACGACGCCGAACCTCGACCGGATCGCGGCGGGCGGCATGCGATTTACGAATGCCTTTGTCACCAACTCGATCTGCACGCCGAGCCGCGCGACGCTGATGACGGGCAAGTACTCGCACATCAATGGCGTGCCGGTTTTCAACACTTTCGATGGCGCGCAGCCGACGGTGGCGAAGTATCTCCAGGCTGCCGGGTATCATACCGGGATGATCGGGAAATGGCATCTGGGCAGCGATCCGACGGGGTTCGATTACTGGAGCATCCTGCCGGGGCAGGGGCGCTATCACGATCCGGAGTTCATCGAGATGGGGGTGAAGAAGGTCGTGAAAGGCTACGTGAGCGACATCATCGCCGACCAGTCGCTCGCCTTTTTGGAAACGAGGCCGAAGGACAAACCGTTCCTGCTTTTCTCGAACCCGAAAGCGCCGCACCGCCCGTGGGAGCCGGATGCCAGGCACGCGCACATGTATGACGACATCGACATCCCGGAGCCGGCCACCTTTGGTGACGATTACGCCAGCCGGTCTTCCGCGGCGAGCGAGGCGACGATGCGGATCGACCGCGACCTGACGAACAATGACACGAAGGGCGCGCCACCGGCGGGTCTCGAGGGACTGGCGCTGAAGAAGTGGAAATATCAGCGCTACATGAAGGACTATCTGCGCTGCGTGGCGTCGATGGACGACAATGTGGGGCGCATGCTCGACTACCTCGAAAAGAACCAGCTCATGGAAAACACGGTCATTATTTACGCGAGCGACAATGGCTTTTACCTCGGCGACCACAATTGGTTCGACAAGCGGTTCATGTATGAGTTCTCGCTCCGCGTTCCTTTGCTGGTCAAGGCTCCAGGCCTGACCAAGCCCGGCGCGGTAAGCGAACGCATCGTGCAGAACACGGATTTTGCGCCCACGATCATGGACCTCGCCGGACTGCCGGTGCCGGCCGACATGCAGGGGCGGAGTCTTGCGCCGGTGTTGCGCGGCGAGCCGCCCGCCGACTGGCGCACGGCGATGTATTATCGCTACTATCACTACCCGCAGGATCACCGCGTGCAGCCGCATTACGGCGTCCGCACCGCCAAGGAGAAGCTGATCTATTTCAACAAGATCAACGCGTGGGAATTCTACGATCTGGCGAAAGACCCCGACGAACTGCACAACCTCATCGAGGATCCAGCCGCCGCGCCTCGGATCGAGGCGATGAAAAAGGAACTCGCCCGCGTGAAGGCCGAAGCGAAGGACGACGACCGCTTTGCCGACCAAGTGCCGGGGCGGTAGTCGGTGCAGCGGGATGCCGGAGGCGGGCTGGCGGGCTGTGCTGCCCGGCTAGTTGGCCCCGTGATTGGGATTTTCCTCAGGGGTGCGCGTCCATACGAATCTGATCTGCGGGACGGTGAAGTTTCCGGAGGGATTCAGCAGGTCTCGCACACCAACGGTCTCGGCGTGGCCGTCGAGAAATGTCAGCACACCCTGCCCGCTGTAGCGCTCGACGAAGGAACGCGCGGAAGTCTTAGGCTCGCCCTCGTAGCGCGGCAGGCCGGACATCGGCCTGACTTCGCCCGGTAGCCCCGACTCGAGGAAAGCGATGGTGCGCGCCGGCATGGTGATCTGGCTGAGCTTTGCCGCGTTCTTCAGCTTCGTGGTGGGATCCTTGCGCTGCAGCTTGGTATTCATCGCGAAGGCGAAATACGGACGTTTGAGCCGCTTGGGGGCGGCCGGATACTTCGCGCCCGGCAGGAAAAGCAGGTTCCCCTTGGAATAGTAGGAGGTTCTATCGGGGAGGTAATCGCCGACACCTTTGTGTCCGACCATCCGGGGCAGCACATTGAACCACGCTTTCTCGCCCAATGGCCCGGAGGTTGTGGCCCAGGTGTTTCCCTCGGCAATGCTTTCCATCGGAAAATCTCCGTCATTCTGCGCCGCGTAGGTCAGCAACGACGCGGTAACCTGCCGCATCCGGTCGAGCGCTTCCGCCTTGTTCGAGCGATTACGGATCGAGGAGAAAACGGGAAAGGCAATCGCCGCCAGGACGAGCACGATCACCACCACGACAAGGATTTCCATCAGCGTAAAGGCCGCGCTACGACACGCGCCAGCCGAAGGGTTCCGGGGAGTTTCGCAACTCATCGTTGGGGAAAACTATTCGCTCATCACGAGACTGCTCGCCGCAGCGGTCAGGAGGATGCGGTTGTTGCCGTTGAGCTGCTGAAGCGCGGCGACGAAGGCTCCGGGATGGCTCTCGTCCTTGAGGGAAACGTTGTAGCGCAGCTCGGTCATCATGCCGGCCTGGATGGACTCCACGGAGATGAGTTCGCGGTGGGTGAGGTATTGCTCGAAGCAAGCGTTGAAGGCCGTGTCGTAGTCCACGTCATTGGTCACGCGGATGCGCAGGAAGTGCGAGAGTCGCATCGGGGCAAAGACATCCGCTTTGGAAAAAATGTAGATGACCAGACAAACGAGGAGCGTGGTCACGGTGGCAAGTTCGTATTGCCGCGCGCCCACGCCGAGCCCGGCGGCCATGGCGAGAAAAATGAACCCGATGTCGCGCGACTGCCGCACGGAGCGGCGGAAGCGGATGATCGAAAACGCGGCGAACATCCCGAAGGCCGTGGCCGAATCCCCACGCACCACCATGATGACCACGGAAACCACGGTGCCGAGGATGATGAGCGTGTGGACGTAGTCCTGCGAGTAATCCGCGCCGCGATAAGTGCGTTTGTAGATGGCCGAGATGATGCACATCAGCACGAAACTCAATCCGAGGGCGAAGATGATCTCCGTCAGCGGAGGCACATGTTGATCGAAACCAATGGTGCGGCGGACGAGTTCGGTGAGGTCGGTCATGAGTTCAGGAAAAGACAGGGGCGGCCGGCGGTTGGGATTGGTGATTGAGGGAAGGCTGGGGCCTCAGCGGCGGACGCACGGCGGGATCACCGGCGGCCAGCGCATTGCAGTATTTGCTATAGCTCGCCAGGCGGCAGCCCGTGGTGCCTAGCATCCGCGCGAGCCAGTAGGGGACGGCACCGGTGCCTTTCACTTCCATTACGCTCTCTCCTTCGCGCAGGAGGAACTCGGAAAAGTTTCGGTCGTCCGGGACCGGAGTCAGGTCGTGCAGGCGATAGCCGATGCCAGTGTCGAAAGTAATGCGGAGATCCGAACCCGGATCGACGGAGGCGAGCGCCTCGCGGTCGTAGCGCATGCAGCAGACGGGGCGAAAGCGCCGCGTTGTCACCAAGCCGTGAACCTCCTCCGCCACGCGCGCCTCGGTCGGGCTCAGCGGCGCGGCCTCCAGATCTCCCGCGCACAGCCGGAGCGCGGATGCGATCGGCAACTCCACGCGCCGCTTCACCACGCGCGAATCGCACTTATGTTTTACCTCCACAAAGGAGGTCGGCGTCACAGCCCCATCGCGGCTGCCATAGACCCGGACCCGCAGTTTGCGTCGGCTCCGTTGGCCGCGCATTTTCTCCCAGTAGCAATCGCGGTCCGTCGTGTCGTAGTAGAGGCTGATGATCGGGTAAACGCCGCCGGTCCCGGCATGCACATCGGGTCGCAAATGGGGGAGCAGTTCCGGCGCGAGCCTGGCCCGCTGCGCGGCGGAGATGACAAACTTCAGCTCAAAGCGATCGAGGCGGTTGGTCACGAGAAAATGGGGGAGGGGAGGGAGCGGTGAGGGTGAAAAGTGTGACGGCGCAAAGCGGCGGTGATCGTTTCCAAAATCCCACACCCCGCAAGTTCCAACCATCGCCGCGCTCAATCTCCGCCAAAAAACTTCTTAAACGAGCGGAAGATGCTCTGCGGCACGGTACGTTTCGGTTCCTCCCGCGGCGTCTCGGCGATGACCCCGCCCTGATGCACCCCGCACCTTTCGCCCGGCACGCGGGTCTCCGGGAGCTCGGCCTCATACGAAGTTCCCGCGCGGTCGCAGCCCGTCGTCGCCAGTTGATTGGACACGGAGCAGATCGTGACCCGGCGCAGCGGCACCGGCGACTGGAAAGCGCGCGCCGGATAACGCTGCGGCGACGCCGCGTTCATCACGTCCACCCACACCGGCAGCGCCAGCGCCGCGCCATAACCCCGCGGCGCGATCGTTGCCGGCGTGTCCAGCCCCACCCACACCCCGCAGGTCAGCGAAGTCGTGTAACCCACGAACCACGCATCGTGATAATCGTCGTTCGTCCCTGTCTTACCCGCCGCCGGTTTGGTAAAACCGAGTTTCTGCGCACTCGCCGCCGTCCCACGCTCGATCACCTTGGTCAGCGCGCCCGTCACCATCCAGCTCACCGCCGGGTCCAGCGGCTGCGTCTGCACATGTGCGGCGCGATAAATCGGCTCCCCGTCCGCATCGTCGATCCGCTCAATGATATAACTCTGCCGCCGCGTCCCGTTGTTCGCGAAGACCGAATACGCCGAAGTCACTTCCAGCACGTTCGCCTCCACCGCGCCCAGGTAAGCCGCCGGCAGCTTCGGCACGTCATCGATCCCCATCGACGCCGCCACGCGTGCCACTTCATCCAGTCCCGCGCGCTCCCCCACGCGCACACTCATCGTGTTGCGCGAATGAATCAGCCCCTCTTCCGCGCGCATGTTGCCCTTGTACGTGCCATCCGAGTTTCCCGGCGTCCAATTCGCGGCCCCGCGAATCTCCCCGTGACCAATCGGCCCGTCATCCACCAGCGAACCCGGCAGCATCCCTTTCCCGAAGGCCGCCGCATACACGAACGGCTTGAACGTCGAGCACACCTGCCGCGTCGGTGGCGACGCGATCGCGCGGTTATACTGGCTCTCCGAGAAATCCCTCCCGCCCACCAGCGCGCGAATCCCGCCCGTTGCGTTATCAATCACCACCAAGGAACCTTGGAGATAGGGCGGTGCCAGTTGCGCGGCTTTCGCTTCCGACGAAAAGTCCGCCTTCTTCGGGTGCTTGTAGCCCGGCTTTGCCTCGATCTTCCGCAGTTGCACATCCAGCGCCTCCTCGGCCTTCTTTTGCAACACAGGGTCAATCGTTGTGTAAATCTTCATTCCGCCGTTCTCCTTCTGCCCATCGGTCAGCAGTTCATCCAGCTCCCGGATCACCAGATCCATCGCGTAGTTCTCCTGCGCCGCAAAAGGCCTCTTCTTCGCCAGCGCGATCGCGCCGTCCCTCGCTTTGTCCGCCTCGCCTTCCGAGATTTTTCCCAACTTCACCATCCGCTCCAGCACCGCGTTTCGCTGCGCCAGCGCGCCTTTGAGATTTTTGAAAGGGGAGAAGTGTGACGGTGCCCGGATGATCCCCGCGATCAGCGCCGCCTCCCCCAGCGAAAGCTCCGACGAGTGTTTGCCAAAGTACGTCTGGCTCGCCGTTTCGATGCCATAAACCGTCGCCCCGAAATAAATCCGGTTCACGTATGCCTCCAGAATCTCCTCCTTCGAGAAATTCTGCTCGATCCGCGCCGCCACAAACGCCTCCAGCAGCTTGCGGTGAATACTTTTCCGCGTCCCGAGACCCGTCGGGTAGCTATTGCGTGCGAGCTGCTGGGTCAATGTGCTCGCGCCCTCCTTCGCCGAACCGTGCGTCAGATTCCGCACCACTGCCCGCGCGATACCGAGTGGGTCCACCCCGCGGTGCGAGTAAAAGCGCGAGTCCTCCCGCGCCAGTAGGGCCTTTGTGAAATAGGGCGACACCTCCGAAAGCCTCACCGTCACCCGATTCTCCCCCTGCAAGCGCGAGTAGAGCTTTCCATCCACGTCGAAAACCGCCGACCGCTCCGACATCTCCTTGATTTGATGCATGTCGAAAGTCGAAGCCCAGAACCCGTAGGTCACCCCCACCACCGCCAGCACCAAAAATCCCGCCAGTCCGCACCACAGCAGCCTCCGCCGCCACGGCTTCCTGGCGCGCGATCGGTTCCTGGATGAGCGGGACGGCTTAGCCACGGGCAGATTTTCGCATTTGGGATTTGGTATTTAGCAGTCGGGAACCTGAGGCCGAAGATCGCTTTTACTAAATACAAAATGCTAATTCCTAAATGCCAAATGCTCATCGACGTCCTTTCCCTCTTTCCAAATATCGCCGCCGCCCCGCTCGCCGAGAGCATCCTTGGCCGAGCCCAGGAGCGCGGCCTCATCACCATTCGCTCCCACAACCTTCGCGACTGGGCCACCGACAAGCACCGCACCACTGACGACACCCCCTACGGCGGAAGTCAGGGCATGGTCATGAAATGCGAGCCGATCTTCGCGGCGGTGGAGGAGCTGCGCGGTGATCGGAGTTCGGAGTTCGAGAAAGCATCGCTGCCGATTCCGCCGAAGGATCTCCCATCTCCGATCTCGGATCTCCGCGCTGCCAGGTTATTCTCCTCTCCCCCGCCGGCCGCCCTTTTACCCAGCGCGTCGCTGAGGAGCTGGTGAAAGTCCCTCACCTCATCCTCCTCTGCGGGCACTATGAAGGCGTCGATCAGCGCGTCATTGATCACCTCATCGACGGCGAACTTTCCATCGGCGACTACGTCCTCACCAATGGCGCGCTCGCCGCCGCCGTTGTTATCGACGCCCTCGCCCGGCTCCTTCCGGGCGTCCTCGGCGATGCCCAAAGCGCGCCTGACGACAGCTTCTCCAGTGGTCTTCTCGAGTTCCCCCAATACACCCGTCCCGTGGAATTCCGCGACTGGCGCGTTCCCGATGTCCTCCTCAGCGGACACCACGCCGAGATCGCGAAATGGCGGCGGCAAAAAGCCCTCGAAAAAACTCAGCGCGTTCGCCCCGATCTGCTTGCGGGAAAATCCGAAATCCGAAATTCCAAATCCGAAACAAATCCGCAATGACAGAAATCAGAAAGCGCCTGCGCGCCGCACCCCGCCCGCTTCCGTCCTTTTCCCTTTGATGAAACTTCAAATTTGTTTCGGATTTGGAATTTCGGATTTGGAATTTTCCGCATGATCCTGAACGTCCGCGACCTCACCATCCAGCGCGGCCCCGTCCGCATCCTCGACCGCCTCACTTGGAGCGTCGAACCCGGTCAGCACTGGGTCATCCTCGGCGCCAATGGCTCTGGAAAAACCTCCCTCCTCAGCGCCCTCACCGGTTACCTTTCGCCCACCAGCGGCACCATCACCGTGCTCGGCCAGACCTTTGGCGAAAGCGACTGGCGCGAACTCCGCACCCACGTCGGCCTCGTCAGCTCCAGCATCCGCCAGATGATCCCCGACCACGAACCTGCCCTCACCACCGTCATCTCTGGCCGCTACGCCATGATCGACTTCTGGGGCCGCACCACCCCTGCCGATCGCACTGCTGCCCGACGACTCCTCCACCAGGTCGAGGCCAAGAAACTCGCCGACCGACCCTGGGGTGTCCTCTCTCAAGGCGAACGCCAGCGCGTCCTCATCGCCCGCGCCCTCATGGCCCGCCCGCCTTTGCTCATCCTCGATGAACCCTGCGCCGGCCTCGACCCACTCGCCCGCGAACACTTCCTCGCCTTCCTCCAGCGCCTCGGCACCCAGCCCCAAGCCCCCGCGCTCATCTTCGTCACCCACCACGTCGAGGAAATCATCCCCCTCTTCACCCACACCCTCCTCCTCCGTGCCGGTCGCCTCCTCGCCGCCGGCCCCGCCCGCCGCGTCCTCACCTCCGCGCACCTCGCCAAGACCTTCGCCACCCCCCTCCGCCTTCTCCGCCGCGGCCCCCGCTACACTCTCACCGTCTCCCAGCGCACCAGCGGAACGAACACAAAGTCTGACTAACTCCCAGTTGGGAGTTTCGCATTGCTGACGAAAGCTCGCTCTGGCTCAGGGCGCTTGTTGCCCGAGCCAGGGCGCGACCTTTTCCACCCAGCGTGCGGCGTGTTCGCGCAGGCCGGGACCGCTGAAGTGAACGCCCTTGCCGCCATTCTCGCGGAGCTGATCTTTTAGCGCGTCGGTATCGGGGCCTGCGAGGGCGAGGCCTTCCTGCCAGAGCGCGGCCTGCGCGGCGCGAATGTCGGGTGAGGCTTCATCGCCGGGCACATGATAGCTGCAACTGCCGACCGTGGTCGGTCGAGTTAATGAACTCGCGCCCATTCCACTTTAGCGAATCAATGGCCCCGGCGAGCCGGGCCGTCGTGGTGATGACGATCTCGGAAGATTCGGCCCGCGCACGGATCGTCGCGTTGCCGTCAGGAAGATCGGAGCACCGCACCGCCAGAGGTGCGAGGAGCAGGGCGGCGAGGGTGAGGAGGGCGCATTTCATACGGAGGTCATCGGACGGCCGAAGCCAGCAGAAGCGTGCGGAGCCTGTAAGTGCTTGCTGATTTAGTATACGTCGCGGTCAAGGCGACGCGTTCACACCTTTTAGGTTTTCCTTTGGCGGCAATTTGTCGCCACCGATACTCTTGCGCCACTTAGTCCAATCAGCCTGGAGTTGCTTTACCCGCTCGGGTTGATCCGGAGCAAGATTGTGGGTTTCGCCAATATCCTGGCTTAGGTCGTAGAGCCCGAGAACTGGGGTCTTCGCGTCCTTGTCGGGCATGGCAAAGGTCAGCTTCCACTGGCCTTCGCGAATCGCCCATTGCGGGCCATATTCCCAGCACAGCATCGGGTGCGGGGTGGTCTTGTCTCCGTTCAGGAAGGGCAGCAGGTTCACGCCATCGATCGGCCATTTAACGTCTGGCTCGACTCCGGCGAGCGCCAGCACGGTGGCGGTGATATCCATCTGAATAACAGGCTGCGTAAAGGTAGTGCCCGCCTTCAGCCGCCCTTTCCATTTCAGGAAAAATGGGACGCGAATACCGCCTTCCCAAGTCTCCCCCTTGCCACCGCGCAGGGGCGTGTTGAGCGAGGCGTTCGGGGCGTTACGAGTGATCGGCCCGCCGTTATCGCTGATGAAACAAATGAGCGTGTTCTCTTCAAGGCCCGTCTCGCGCACGGCGTTGAGCACCCGACCGATGGCTTCGTCCATCGCGCTGAGCATGGCGGCGTAGGTCCGGCGGCGCGTGTCCGCGATGCCCGCAAACTTCTGGAGATATTTCTCCGTGGCCTGGAGTGGCGTGTGGACGGCATTAAAAGCGAGGTAGAGAAAGAACGGATTTGTCGCATCGCGCTGATGTGCGATGAAGGCGGCAGCTTCGTCCCCGAAAGCCTCGGTGAGATAACGCTTCTCCCCGCTCGGTTCGAGATTGCGCAGGATCGGCGCGTTATATTCGCCCTTCCCATTGGGCTGAATGATGTATTGATGCCCGCCGCCGAGGAAACCGGAAAACTCATCGAATCCTCGTTTGAGGGGCTGGCACTGCTCATGTTCGCCCAGATGCCACTTGCCCACCAAGGCGGTGTGATAGCCCGATTTCTGCAAGTAGCCCGCGACCGTCGGCACGTCGGCGTTCATTCCGGGATGACCGGGGGGAATCCAATCAGAAACCCCGTCGCGCTGGTGGTAGCGCGCCGTCATCAACGCTGCCCGCGACGGACTGCACACCGTGCCGGTGACATAGCCATCGGTGAAACGGATGCCACCCGCCGCGAGCGCGTCGAGGTTAGGTGTGGGAATGTCGCTACATCCATGCGCTCCACAATCGGCATAGCCCATGTCATCCGCGACGATGAAAAGGATGTTGGGTCTCTTCGACAGCCCATCGGCAGCGTGCAGCGTGGAGAGGGCGAAGAGGGCCGTAATGGTAAATAGCGCGCGCTGATTTTTTCGGGGAGTAGTCATGCCTAAGAGTTTAAAGGTTAGTGGTCGTTTAAAAGTCTGCGGCTTTCCCCTGGTGTTGTTTTGCCTCGCGCTCCGTCTTGTCGCCTTCGTCGCCCTGCTGCTTCATCCAGGCGTCGAGTTGCACGCGGAGTCGGGCGACGGTTTCGGCATTTTCAAGCTTTTCGGCGACATTGGTCAGTTCCCAAGGATCGGCTTGAAGATCGTAAAGCTCGGTCGCAGGACGCTTCGTGTAGCGGGCGGCTTGCTGACGCGCGAAGGCGTCTCCAGCGTCGCCCTTTTGGCGCCATGACTGGAGGATGCCACCGTTGGAGATGGCGTTGCGGAACTCGGCGTCAGGTTCGAGATTCACGATCATTTTCCACCGGGTGTCGCGCACGGCGCGAGTGCCGTAGGCGGGTGGTCCCTTGATGATGCCAAGTGCGGTGTGCTCGGCGAATACGTAGTCGCGGAGGTGTTCGGTCCGGCCGAGCAGCACATCGAGGAAACTGCGGCCATCGAAGCCACGATTACCCGTCGCATCGGGGCAGCCGGTGTCGAGTCTTGCCGGATCGCCGCCCGCCGCCGCGATCAGCGTGGGCAGAATATCCACATACTGCACCAGCGCGGGATTGGTGGTGCCGGGTTTGATTTTCCCCGGCCAGCGCGCGATTGCGGCGACACGGATGCCGGGGTCATAACAAGTCCACTTGCTCTGCGGCACGGAACTTCCCTGTTCGCTAACAAACAGGAACAGCGTGTCCTGCGTGTGACCGGTCCTTTCCAGCAAGCGCAGCACATCACCCACTTCCGTATCCATGCAGGTGACCTCGGCGTAATAGGCGGCGAGTTCGTTCCGGGTTTCCCTCGTGTCCACAAGGTAGGGAGGCAGCTTGAGTTTCGCGGGCACATAGGCGGATTTGTCCCCCTTGGTCCAGGGGCCGTGTGGCTCGTGGGTGGCGATGTAGAGGCAGTAAGGTTGCGCCGGATCGGCCTTGATGAACTGTTCCATCGCGACCGTGTCGATTTCGCCGTCGCCAGCCTCTTCACCCTTGCCGCCCGGTTTCTCGCCGCTCATGGGCAGCATCTTGTCGAATGGATAACTGGCCGGCGGGCCGAAGTGCGTCTTGCCCACGCAGGCGGTGCGGTAACCGAGCGGCTTGAGGTGATGCGGAAGGCTCCGGGTGCCCGCCCGAACGTGAGCGTGATTCGGATAAGCGCCGTTGCGAATCGGATACATGCCGGTCAGCAGCGCCTGCCGGGTGGGTGAACAAACCGCTGCCGGAGAGAAGAACCCGGTGAGTTTCATCCCTTCGCCGGCCAGTCGGTCGAGGTTCGGCGTCCTGGCATCGGTCCGTCCGCCGAAGCAGGCCACATCATGCCATGTGAGGTCGTCGGCGATGAAGATGACGAAGTTCGGCTTGGCGGTTTGCGGGGCATCGGCGGCCTGCGTAGTCTGGGTGAGAAGGAGTGCGGTGACGATGGCAAAGGTGGATCTCATAGGGTTGTAGTGAAGCAGTTACTTTGGCGGTGCCGACTTATCCCTTTTCCCACCGCCAGTGCTGATATCCGTAAAAGGGGGATGCTCAAAGCGCGGAGGAATTTCCGTGACGCGCGGGTCCTTGGCGCGGGTGAGTTCCTTCATGAGTTGATCGGCGAGTTGTTCCTTTTCTTTTATAAAGGCGGTTTGGCCGGCGAGGTTGTTCATCATATCCGGATCTTTGCGGACATCGTAAAGTTCCTCGGCGGGACGTTTGCCGAAGGCCTGCTCGTAATACTTCTGTCCCTCGGGTTCATTGCGGTGGGTGATGAGCCAAGCCTTGGTTGGGCTGGCGTCCATGTCGCCAAAGGCCGTGCCCGTGTTGTTTTGCAGCGCCTCGAACGGCGGAGCCTCGCTGGTGGAAATGCCGGTTGGTGTGCCCATCGGCCACCGGTCGGGCTCAAAGTTGCGGATATAGACGTAGCCCGGCGTGCGGAGGGCGCGCATGGGAAAGGGGAGATTGCCCTCGCGGGCGGTACCGAAGTGCCGCTCGCGGCCAGTGATGACCCAATCGCGCGTCGGATCAATGGTGCCGCTTTGGCCCGACTGCAGTAGCGGCAGGAGCGAGCGCCCATAGAGATTCTCGGGGGGCTTAACCCCGGCAATCTCCATGAAAGTCGGCGCGAGGTCCGGCAGCCGCACAAAGTCATCCACGATGCGCCCGCCTTTGCCGCCGGGCACGCGCATCACTAGCGCGACACTCGTGCCGTGGTCGTAAAGGTTACATTTGCCCGAAGGCACGCCCGGCATGCCGTGATCGCCACTGATGACGATTAGCGTGTGGGCCGCCTCACCCGTTTCCTCCAGGCGCTTGAGCAGCGTGCCGACATAGGCATCCACCGCCTGGCACTCACCAAGATAGTCCGCCACGTCCTCCCGCACTTCGGGCACATCGGGGAGAAACTTGGGCATTTTACCTTTCAATGAATCGGGATCTATCCCCCAAAGCAGCTTACCCGAACCCTTCACCCACGAGCGATGGGTGGTGGTGGGACCGAAGAAGTAATGCCACGGCTTGCCCTTCTCGCGCGCGGCGAGGAAGTCATCAAAGTTCCCTCGGACCTCACTAAGAACTACGTCGCGAGCGTCGGCGACGCTCGTGCCTTTCTGCACCATTCGCGCAACGTTGTTTGAAAAACGTTGCGAGAGGCTGCCGCGCTTTTCATAGGCATATTTTTGCCCGCCGAAAGGAGCGTCCGCCGGCGTGCCGGGACTCCAGACTTTGTAGCTTTTGCCGATGCTGTAGCCCGAGTCGCGGAGCATGAGCGGGTAAGTGGGGATCGAATCATCCCACACCGCGCCGTTGAGGATCGCCCCGCGGTTGCAGTTGAAAAAGTAACGTCCCGTCAGTAGCGAACTGCGGCACGGCGTGCAGCTCGGCGCGTTGACGAAGGCATTCCTGAACAGCACGCCTTCGCGTGCGACGCGATCCACATTCGGCGTTTGGATCACGTCATTCAGCGTCGGGCGTCCATCGAGTCCCTTGTAACAACTGGCATAGCGTCCCCAGTCGTCGGCGAAGATGAAGAGGATGTTCCAGCGCGGAGCCGAATCGATCGCCGCAGCGACGCCGACATAACTAGGAATGAAGCTCAGCCAAACGAGGAGAACGCGGAGAATGGTTGGAATCATGGGAGCTGGCATGGCGAAGTGTGCGCCTCGAAAGGGGATCCCATTCCCAGGCTCCGGTTGTTGCTGTGCTCTCATCACTTGTTCTCCGCTGGTCTTTTGCTGTCACGCATCGGCCAATTTGGATCGTCCGTGTGCGCGGCTTCCATGAGCGATTCCGCTTTTGCCACGAGGTCGGGCTTTTCTGCAGCGAGGTTTTTCGATTCGGCGGCGTTGGTCGTGAGATCGTAGATCTCGATGGATTTCGACGGCCCATTGCGGAGGGCTTTCCAGCCACCCCAGCGCACCGCTTGCAGCGACGCGGCTTCATGCAATTCCCAATAGAAATACTCGCGCTTTGGTGCCGGGCCGCCCTTGAGAAACGAAACGAGCGATAAGCCGTCGAGCTTCGCCTCCGCGGGGATGTTTCCGCCGGAAAGCTCTGCGCAAGTCGGCAGAAAGTCCCAAAACGCCCACGCCTCCTCGCTCACCCTCCCTGCGGGAACGGTGCCGGGCCAGCGGGCGAGTGCCGCCTGCCGGAGCGCGCCTTCATACAAGCTGCGTTTGAAGCCGCGCAGTCCATTCGCGGCTTGCTCAAAGCGTTTTCCGAGCGGCGAATCCGGAGGAAAGGATGAGCCGTTATCGCCCGCGAGCATGATCAGCGTTTGGTCATCCAAGTTGAGTTCCTTTAACAGCGCGAGGATGCGGCCCACATCGGTGTCGAGACGCGTGACCATGGCGGCGTAGTTCTTCTCCTGCTCGCTCCACGGCTTGTCCTTGTAAATGCCCTGATCATCAATCTCAAAATTCCCATGCGGCAGCGTGATGGAGTAATAAAGAAAGAAAGGCCGGTCCTTGTTAGTATTCACGAACTTTAAGGTCTCGTCCGCGATCAGATTCTGCGCATAGATTTTGCCGTTCTTGCTTTCGAGCGAGAAGCGCTGGTCGTCGTTGTAGAGAAACTTGGGAAAGTAACTGTGCGCGTGGCGCTGGCAGTTGTAGCCGAAGAAATGATCGAAGCCGAGTTTCAGCGGGCTGCCCGTGGTGTCGAACATGCCCATGCCCCATTTGCCGATGCAGGCGGTGGCATAGCCCTCGCTTTTCAGCAACCGTGCCACCGTGAACGTCCCCGCTGGCAGCGGCAACTGACCCTCAGCGCCGATCTCGCGGTTCGCGCGAATGGGCGAGTGACCGGTGTGTTGTCCGATCATCAGGGACGTACGCGACGGTGCGCAGACCGCCGTGCCGCAGTAGGCCTGCGTGTAACGCGTACCCTCACGGGCCATGCGGTCGAGGTTCGGCGTCTGAATGAGCTTCTGCCCGTAGCAACCCACATCACCCTGCGCGAGATCATCGCTGAGGATGAAAATGATGTTGGGTTTGGCGGACTTTGCGGCCTCCGCGGCGCGGAGTAGGGCTGGCAAGACCAGCACTAGCGCGACAAGCATTGGGCGCAACCGCTTCAGGGAGTGTGTGCGCTCGGCAGCCCGGCGATCGGGCAGGCGCAGGCGGTGACGAGGGGGAAAGGCGAGGATTTTGGCTTTCATCGAGGGAGAAACCCGTCCCACGTCTTCCTGCCCCGCTGCGGAGTGCCGTAAAAATAATGGTTGTGCTCCCGAGACGAGATCCGCAGGCATGTCATCCACGATGACCGCGTATTCCAACATCCACGCCAGTCTGTTCTCATTGAGTGCTACTGCCAATCTTTCTTCCGGCGGCGGCGGGACTCCCACCCGCGTGCCATCCGGTAAATGCACGTCGGGCGGCAGCTTGATCGTGTCATTCTCCAAGGTGACGGTGATGCTCATGGTCCGTAGGGTAGCCGCCGGGGCACGCCTGGGCAAGGCGTCCAATCGTGGGTGGCAAAGGCTTCTGACCTGACCCCGTTTGGTGGACAGTTCAAAACTATAGTTCGACGGGTTCGTTGATGTGTTGGTTTGTGGTTGTTTGCCGCAGTGGGTTCCCTCCGAATGCCTGCCGCGGCGAGCGGCGCGGGGTTTGGGG
>JAIOPH010000036.1 GCA_021414005.1 Chthoniobacter sp.
GGCGTCGCGGAGCTTGCGCTCGTGGGTGATTTCGCGCGGCATTTTGCACGCGAAACGGAAACCCGGCGGCGTGATTTCGTACCAGTGCGCGGCCGTGTGCGGCGTGGGGATGTGGTAGAAGGTGGAGTCCACCTCGACCGCCGACAGATGGCGCGCGTAAAACTCCAGCCACCTGGCTTGCGCGAGATGCGGAGGATAGAACGCGCCGCGCCAGTCGTCGAAACTCCAGGCGCAGGTGGCGATGTGAATGTTGGTCTCGGGGTTCAAGCGTCGTCGGGACGATAGCCGCGGAAGCGGCGATGGGAAGAACCACGGATCGAGGGTGACGGCGAGGTAGTTGTCGGCCAAAGCCACGACAGGAACCGAGATGCCGGGGTGTCGCTTGGCGGCCAAATCACAAAGCCCATCTGGAATCTATCGGTTGCAGCCGGACCTCGCCCCGGATGATCCCGCCAGCGCCTTCGCCGCTTGCTGCCGCGGTGCGAGAAGGCATAGGCTCTCCCTGTGTTCCCTTGTATGAAATGCGCCCATCCTTGGCGGCGGCTCTCGATCCACGCGTGCCCCTGCGCCAGGGCCAGTTCACACTCGATCGCACCGCCTACGGCAGCCACTACGGCTCCGGCAAACTCTTCCGCTTCCCCGGCCCACACCACGTCAACGACCACATCCATCTCCATGTCAAAATCCACGCGGATCGGCAGCGGTGAGCGGCTCGCCCGATGAAAAAGCCCACGGATACCACTCTGGCGATCAGCGCCGACTACCGGCACTTCATCGAGGCACTGAAGGCACGGGTGCTTTCCGCCCGTATTTCAGCGGCCCGCGCCATTACCCATGAGGCTATCCTGCTCTACTGGGACATCGGGCAGGGCATCGTGGAAAAGCAGGAGGAGCATGGCTGGGGCGACTCGGTGGTTGAGATCGTCGCTGCGGATTTGCAGCGGGCATTCCCGGGAGCCAAAGGCTTCTCTTCGGCCAATATCTGGCGCATGAGGCAGTTCTATCTCGTTCATAATGAACGGAAATTTCTCGCACAGGTTGTGCGAGAATTGCAGGCCAGCCCTGCCCGGCACCGCCCAAAACCATTTCTGCCACAGCTTGTGGCAGAAAACTGCAAACCGGATTCTGAGCCAAATCTCGCGCAGGTTGTGCGAGATTTCGCGTCCGCTGTCCCGTGGGGCCATCACGTTCTGATGCTGGGCCGGATGAAATCCCCTGAAGAACATTTTTGGTATCTCCGCGCCATCGCCCGCTTTGGCTGGTCGCGCAATGTCCTGCTCAATCAGATCAAGGCCGGCGCCTACGAACGCGCCGTCACGGAAAAGAAGACGCACAACTTCGACCTCGCCCTGCCGGAGCACTTCGCCGAGCAGGCCGACGAGATGCTCAAGAGTTCCTACAACCTGGAGTTCCTCGGCCTGCGCCGCGCCGTGCGGGAGCGCGACCTCGAAGACCGCCTCATCACGCGCCTGCAATCCTTCCTGCTCGAACTCGGCTACGGCTTCTGCTTCGTCGGCCGCCAGCATCGGATCACCCTCGGGAAAAAGGAGTATTTCATCGACCTACTCTTCTACCACCGCTTCCTCAAGGCCCTCGTTGCCTTCGACCTCAAAGTCGGCCCCTTCGAGCCGGAGTTCGCGGGAAAGATGGATTTTTACCTGAACCTGCTCAACGACAAGGAGCGGGCCCCGGCGAGCAACCCTCCATCGGCATCATCCTCTGCGCGGAAAAGGACGACGTGGAAGTCGAGTATGCCCTCCGCACCAAAGCCAACCCCATCGGCGTCGCCGCCTACGCCTTGCAGTCGAAACTGCCCGGTGAACTGAAAGGAAAACTGCCCACCGCCAAACAGCTCGCCGACATCGTCCGGGCGGAAATGGAGGGAGGAAAATGAGCATCGCCTGTGAAGGCCTCACCGACCTGGCCATGAACGCCCCGCTCCTCGCGCACCTGCGCACCGCCGATTTCTTCGACACCGGGCACCATCCCACCGCCGAGTTCGTCGCCGACACCGCCGAGCCGATCGAGACCTGCACCGATGGCACACCGAACCATCTCCTGCGCGGCACGTTCACCCTCCGGGGCATCAGCCGCCCTCTGGAATTCCCCGTGCTCATCGCCGCGAAGGACGACGGCCAGCACCTCACCGGCCAGGGTGTTTTGGAACTCGACCGCACCGCCTACGGCAGCCACTACGGCTCCGGCAAACTCTTCCGCTTCCTCGGCCCCCACCTCGTCAACGACCACATCCATCTCCATGTCAAAATCCACGCGGAGTGGGAGGTTTGATGCCTACTGCCCCAGCTAACCACCAATAGCCTATGCAACGCCCCAAATCGCTTCTCCACGATGACCGCGGTAAATAAAGTGCGACATGGGCACCTTTGACGCGCAGACATTTTTTGAAAGTATCCCAGCGGATGAGGCCGGCGGATTCGCATTCTTCGATGCCCTACTAGGAGACGCGACGGCCAACGAAAATGGCTGGCGCGACTACAAGGATGGGCGCTGGTACAAAAATGGGCCGCTACACACTGCTGACGACATCAAAGAATCGGAACGGAAAGCTAAGAAATATTTGGGCGAATACGCTTCTGCATTCTCGAACACCGCTGGGGGGATTTTGATCTTTGGAATCGAGACGACCAATGAGACGCCGACTTCGTTACGTCTGGTGTCAGATTGCGCGGCACTGGCGCGGCGTTTTGAACAACTTGGGCCTAACGCCACCGATCCCCGCGCCGCTGAGATCACAGTTCGAGCGATCCCCTCCGGTCCTGGAGAATCCGAGGGCCTGGTCATCGTGCTCATTTGGCCGAGCCGCGTCGGTCCGCATCGTGCCATGTGGGACGACCGCGCTTACTTCATGCGATTGCAAAGCAGCAACGACATCATTCCGAGTGCCCTGCTAAGAACGATGTTCTATCCGAGGCTGGTGCCGCAGATGCGAGCGAAGGTGGAAATCTTAGTCCAGCGAGTACCAGGAGCTTTCGCGATCACTACGACTCTTACTTTGGCAAACCTTGGCCCCGCCAGCGCCGAGGATGTGATCGTTAGCATCGACCCAACGTCGCTAAACCAACAATGGCACCTTCAGAATACTCCTCATTGGCAACAGCTAACCGCGAACCACATTCAGAAACTTTCCTACACAATGCCCCCGAATCTGATGATCCAGAGTGCGTTGACCTTATCGGGGACCTGCACCGATTCGTTTGTCCTCAAGGTCTTGATCTTCACGCACAACACGCCAATGCAGTATATCGAAGAGATTATCGATCGGGGACGGCTACATGATGCCGCCCAAGATCATCAGCGGATTGTCATCGAGCGAAACGCGACCTTCTATTCGAGGGCACAGGCTTGAATTGCGTTGCCTACCGCGATGGAATCCTCCAGTGCAAACGATGCGGTTCCTCCCGGCTAAACTTCCCATTTACGGTTGAGCCATGAGCGAGCCCACCTCCTCTCAATTCAAACGGCTCAAGAGCGACGAGGCGCGAAAGACCTTTTATGCCGAACTCAAAGAACCGAAGTGGTGGCTGGGCGGATGTCAGCGGAGCGCCAAGTTCGGGTGGGTGCAGGTCTTCGAGCGAAGCGATGGGAAGTGCATCTATTGCTCGCGCGATCTGGCCGCGAGCACGGACGCCCTAGCCGAATCGACCGAGGAGCACCTCGTTCCCCGCTCGCTGCTGGAGGCGAATGGCGTGAAGTCCGACAACGAGCATAACATGGCCGTCTGCTGCGCGGGCTGTAACGGCCTGAAGGCCGAATACCTGCCGCCCACCTCGCACCTCTGCTGGAGGAGCCGCAAAACCTTCATCAAGGAATGCAGCCGTTTCGTCGCCGAGTGCCGGCTGAAGAACTTCCAGAAATACAAATCGCATGTGGAGAACGTGCTCAAGAAGCGTGCGGGCATGTGAATGTGGCGTGCGACACGGGCGAGGAAACGATGTTCCACCTCGTTCCCAAAGCCCCACTTTGGGAACGAGATGAAAAGGCCCGAACCGATGCCGCGCACATCGCCGTGGCCGCAGTGCATGGAATAGACTTTCTGGTGACGTGGAATTGCCGGCACATTGCCAATGCGGAGATGGAACCGCGCAGCCGCGAGGTGTGCGTGCGCCACGGCTGGCGATACCCGACGATTTGCACGCCTGAGCAATTGCTGCCAAAAGAAGAGGGAGAAACACCATGAACGATCCCATCGTCGAAGAAGTCCGCCGCATCCGCGCGGAGATCGCCGCCCGCAACGGCAACAACCTGCGCCGCATTTTCGAAGACGCGCGCAGGCGCCAAGGCTCCGACGGACGCCGCGTCGTCTCTTACGATCCGGCGGATACCGTGGAATCTGGGTGCGTTGTTCGTGAGGAACCACCCGAGAAATAGGCGTTCTCTTTTCCAAGGAATCTGCGGGCGCTGGCGTCCGGACTTGCCGAGCAGGCGAACAGCGACCTGAATCCCGATCAACTTTTCACCATGACAACTACGCCCACCACCACGTCACCCCATCTCCTTTCCCCCTTCGACCTCCGCGGCCTGCCGCTACGCAATCGCGTGGTGATGGCGCCTCTCACGCGGGGGCGGGCGGGGCGGGAGCGGGTGCCCAATGACCTCATGCTGGAGTATTACACGCAGCGGGCTGCGGCGGGGTTGATCCTGGCGGAGGCGACGACGATCTCGGAAGAGGGATTCGGCTGGGTGGATTCGCCGGGCATTTACAATGAGGCGCAGGTGGCAGGTTGGGCGAAGATCACGGCGGCGCTCCATGCGCGCGGGACGCCGATCTTTCTCCAGCTCTGGCATCTGGGGCGCGCTTCGCACAGCAGCTATCACGGCGGGCAGCCGGCGGTGTCGGCGTCGGCGATCCCCGGTGAGCTTGGACGCGGGGAAGCACAAGCGCGGGATCGCGCTCTGCTCGTTTGAGCTGCGGGCGAGGTGAAAATTCGCGCCGCAAGACAGCGGGCGGAACCAGCTCACTGAACCGCGCGAAGCGGGCGGGCGCTGGCTCTCACCGCTCGGCCGGGCTGATGAGGAAGACGATCTCGCCTTTCACCGGTTTCGCCGAGTAGTGGGCGAGGAGTTCGGGGCCGGTGCCGATGCGGTATTCCTCGAACTGTTTGGTCAGCTCGCGGGCGACGCAGAGGGTGCGCTCGGGGAAGTGCTGGGCGCAAACGGCGAGGGTCTTGAGCAGGCGGTGCGGCGACTCGAAGAAGACGCTGGTGACGTCGCGCGCGGCGGCCGCGCGCAAGTCGCGCTCGCGCCCGCCACTTTTCACGGGGAGAAAGCCGCCGTAGAAAAACTGCTCGGCGGCAAAGCCGCTGCCAACGAGCGCGGTGAGCACGGCGCTGGGGCCGGGGAGGATGGTGTAGGGCAGCCCGCGCGCGATGCAGGCGCGCAGGAGCCGGTGGCCGGGGTCACTGATGCCGGGCAGGCCGGCGTCGGTGATGAGCGCGATGTTTTTGCCGGCGGCGAGTTCTTCGATGAGTTCGGCAGTGCGGCGGGCTTCGTTGTGCTCGTGGTAGCTGACGAGCGGTTTCGCGATGGCGAAATGGCGCAGGAGATTGCCAGAGTGCCGCGTGTCCTCGCAGGCGATAAGGTCCGCGCTTTTCAAAACCTCCAGTGCGCGGAGCGTGATGTCGCCGAGATTCCCAATGGGCGTGGGGATGAGGGTCAGCATGTGGCCATTTAGGATTTAGCAATTAGGATTTGGACCGCCTCGCCCTGCCGCGGCGCACGCATGGCGAAATGCCAAATCTTAAATACTCAATGCCCGCCGTCTCACCAGCCTTCCGAGAGGTGGCTGACGATGTCTTTCGCGAGATCTTCGGCGGCGAGCGGCAGGGCCTGGCGTTCGTCCTGGGTGAGGTCGGCGGCGATGGTGTCAGTGCCGCTGACAAAGAAGGTGGTCTGCCCGACGGCGCTGCGGCGGTCGAGAACTACTCCGGTGACGCGGTCGTGGACTTCGTAGGTGCAACGGAGGGTGAGGGTGTATTCGCGGGTCAGGAGGACGTTGCCGCGCACGGAGCGGGAAGGACGCCGGATCACCTGTTCGAGGTGGCCCTGAAAAATGGCGTCGGCGGCGTTTTCGCGGGCGATCTGATAGGTGCCGTCCTGCTGAAACTGCTTGATGACGGAGTTGGCGAGTAGCACCTCGACTCGCGGGAGCAGGGTGTCGTTCTTGAAGGTCGGGACGGCGATGGTCGTGACTTTGGCCATTCGCGTGGGCTTGATCGGCCCGACGTGATACCCGGCGCAGCCGCCGAGCAGCAGCGCGGCGACGGGGAGAAGCAGGGCGAATCTCATTCCGGTGGTTTCGGGAGATCGGGGTCGGGTGTGGAGGGCAACTCGGGCTCCACGGCGGGACCGATTTTCGACGGTGAGGTGCGGAGCTTGGGCTTACCGCCGGGGCCCTTGTCGATCTTCTCCTCGGGTACGACGACGGGCGGGCCGACGTAGTCGGGGCGGGAAGCGGTGTCGAGTTTTGCCTGAAGTTTCCGACGCTGAGCGGCGCGGGCTCCAGTCTCGGTGCGCTCGGGGCCGGCGCGGAGCGCGTCCTCGCCGTAGAGTTGCTTCATTTCCTCGATGCGCGTCTTGGCGATCTCGCTCTCGGGTGAGCCGGGCTGGGATTTGATGACGTCATTGTAATAGATGACGGCGGCGCGGTGCTGCTTCGTCTTGTCGTAAAAACGGGCGATCTCGAGCGCGCTCTTGGTCGTGCCGCCTTCGAGCGACTTCATGTTGTCCTTGGCCTGTGAAACCTTTTCGCTTTCCGGGTAGCGGTTGATGAAATCCTCGAACGACTCACGCGCTTTGGCGACCGAGGCCCGGTCGTAGGAACCTTCGCGCGTCTCCTGCATCCGCACGTAGCCGACTTGGTAAAGCGCGTCGTCGGCGATGGCGTCGCCGGCGTATTTCGTGACCACCGTTTGGTATGCTTTGATGGCCTCGGGATACTTGCCCTGCTTCTCCAGCGCCTGGCCCACATTGAACTGCGCGAGCGGTGCGTACTTACTAAACGGCGCGCTTTTCACGATGCTCTCGAACATGGCTTGCGCCCGCCCCATGGACGCGGTGGTGGGCACGCCGAGCACTTTCTTTTTTTGGCCTTCGAGAAAGAGTTTGCCGATGGCGAACATCTGCTCGACGACGGAGTCGAAATCGCTGCCCTGCGGATATTTCGTGAGATAGCCATTGTAGGCGTCGAAAGCCTTGTCGTAGTCGCCGTGTTTCTGGAGCAGCACACCCATCTTGCGCTGCGCCTTGGGAGCCAGCATGGAAAGGCCGTAGCGCTTGACCAGCACCTTGCACGCTTTGTAAGCGCCGATGTCATCGCCTTTCGCCTCGAGATCCTCCGCGTAACGCATCTGCGCCACGGCGGAACCGGTGTCCGCGGAAGCCGCGTCGCCTTCCACGGACCAGCCCTCCGAGGACCGGTAAACCACCGCCGCATCGCAGCGCAGCGACGCGACGCCACTGAGGAGCGTCAGCGAAAGAACGAGCGCAATTTTTGACATAAGGTGCGGACGCTAAGCGAGCGTCGCCGGGGGCGTCAAGCGGTTGCCTGTCGCGGCGCGCCGGTAAGAAAAAGCCTGCGTCTTTCTGCGGCCGCGGTAAAACTCCGCGCCCTCACGCCACCGCACCATGACCATCATCGATCACGAACTCACCGACCTCGCCACGCCCACCGGCCCGATGCGCACGCACGTCCTCCGCCCGGCGGCGGAGGGCCGCTATCCCGGCATCCTGCTTTACTCGGAAATCTTTCAGGTCACCGGCCCCGTTCGCCGCACCGCCGCGCTGCTCGCCGGCCACGGCTTTGTCGTCGCGGTGCCGGAGATTTACCACGAATACGAAGCGCCCGGCACGGTGCTCGCCTACGACACCGCCGGGGCCGATCGCGGCAACGCGCTCAAGACCACCAAGCCGCTCGACGCCTACGACGCCGACGCCCGCGCGGCGCTCGACTTTCTCCGCACGCATCCCGCTTCGACCGGCAAGCTCGGCTGTATGGGCATCTGCATCGGCGGGCATCTCGCCTTTCGCGCCGCGATGAATCCCGGCGTGCTCGCGACGACGTGCTTTTACGCCACCGACATCCACAAGCACGGACTCGGAGCGGGAATGAACGACAATACTCTCGACCGCATCCCCGAGATCACCGGCGAGATGCTCATGATCTGGGGCCGGCAGGATCCGCACGTCCCGCTGGAGGGCCGGTTGAAAATTCACGCCGCACTCGAAGCTGCCGGAACCTTTTTCCAATGGCACGAAGTCAACGGCGCCCACGCCTTCATCCGCGATGAAGGCCCGCGCTACAATCCGGTGCTCGCGCAGCAGTGCTACGGTCTGGCGTTGGAAATGTACAAACGCCGGCTGGGCGAGGGCGATGTCATGGCGGCGAAGGACGGTGGGGCAGGGGAGACGAGGCATTGAGGGTGCCTTTGTCTCTCGCGGGGCGCGCCAAAAAAGCCGGTCATCCTGAGCGGAGCGGAGGCTTTGCGCAGCGTAGTCGAAGGATCTCTAACTTTTCCCGGTGGTGGAAAGAGTGACGACTACGCTTCGCGAAGCTCTGCCACCTGCACCCGAAGAAATAGTTAGAGGTCCTTCGACTGCGTTCCCGCCCGCCTTCGCCCGCCGGGAACTCCGCTCAGGATTACCGTACTTTTTTCCGCGGGGATACTGGACCGGTGGGGCGCGCGGTTTGTCGGGCGTTGCGCCGATGCCGCCGCTGGTCTGGCGCTGATGCTGGGGTGGATCGTGGTGCTGGCCACGGGCTCGATCCGCCGGTGGATGGCGGCGCTGGCGGCGGCTTCCGCGGCGCTGGTCTGCTGGGCGCTGGCGCTGGCGGTGATGGATCTGCGGAGGTTTTCCGCGATCATCGGGAGAGCCGGACTCGGTGACCCGGTGCAGGCTGCCGCCTCGGTCGGGAACGCCTTGGTGGAATTGAGCTCTGCCGGACTCGCCGGGACAGTGCTGCTGTTTTTGGCGGCAATCGGCGTGTGGCTTTGGTCGCGCCCGGCGCTGCCGCCACCGCTCGGGCCGCAACCCTGATTGGCCATGCCGGAGCAAGCGCCAACGGTCGTCCATCATCAGCTGTCTCTCTGGATGGAAATCGCGCAGAGCGGGATTTTCGGGGTACTGGTTTTCTTGCTGGTGGCGGCGGTTTTCCTCGGGGGAATGGTGCTGCTTTTCCTCCCGGCGAGCTCGCGCATCCGCCGGGCGTACCTAGTCGCGCCGCTGCTCCCGGTGGCGCTGTCGCTGGTGGCCACGGCCCTGGGGACGATCAGGGCCTTCAGCGTGCTCGGAGTGTCGGGATTCGGCGATGGCAGCAAGTTCTGTGAGGCGCTGTGGGAAGTCTCCTTCCCGGTGCAGCTCGCCCTCTTCGGCGCAGCGCTGGCCTATACGCTGTCCGCGGTGGCCTTTCTCCGCGCGCCCCGCCCGCCCGGCGGGTGAGGCACCTCGCGCCCGCGGGGGGAAAGAGGCACCGTCATCCTGAGCGGAGCGGAGGCTTGGCGGAGCGGAGTCGAAGGACCTCTCGCTCCCGGCAGGGGCGGAGGCGGTGGGATGGTGGGCCAGATGACGCAGGCGAAATGCTGAGTGGCGACCGCGGGAGGATGAACGTCCAAAGTGGTGAGACGAATGCTGTTTCGGAAACGCCGAACGTCCGCCCGCGCGCTGCCGCTTTCGTCATTTCCCCTCGGGTCTCACCGCCTCCGCCCGCGAATAGTTAGAGATCCTTCGACTCCGTTCCCGCCCGCCTTCGCCCACCGGGAATTCCGCTCAGGATGACGTCGATTTTTCCGCGGCGACGCGGGCTCGCACGGCCAGCCAGCCGACCACGCCGGCGATGATCGCAATCCCGCCACAAATCGCCATTCCCGCGAAGATATAGCCCGCGATCAGTTCGCCGATTCCCGCGCCGGCCCCGCCATTCGCGTGCCTCGACTCCTCGAACATGGTCGCGGATTTCATCAACCCTGCGACTACCGCGATCATGCCCAGAAAGATCAGCGTGCCGCAGGGCCAGGTCCGCTTACGCAGCCGAAACGCGAGCGGGCCGCCGATCATTGCGCCAAGTGGCATCGCCGGACCCGCGAAGTCCTCGTGCAAACCGGCATGTTGCAGAAACCCCAGCGCTGGCAGGTAAAGCGCCGCGCCGGTGAGCAAGGCGCAAGCGACAACGTAGAAAGCAGAGCCGATTCCGCCGAGGACTCGGGGAAAGTTCATGGGCCGTGGGATAGCGGCGGAGGGAAACAAAGGCGAGGGATTTCACCTCTTGCTCCCGTCAGTCGGTCACCGCGCCGCGGCTCGCGGTGCTGACCTGCTTCGCGTACTTCGCCAGCACGCCGCGGGTGTAGTGCGGCGTGGGGGCTTTCCACTTGGCGAGGCGGGCGGCGAGTTCGGCTTTCGGGATGTCGAGGGTGAGCGCGTGTTTGACGGCGTCGATGGTGATGACGTCCCCGTTTTTCACCACGGCGAGCGGGCCGCCGAGCGCAGCCTCGGGCGTGATGTGCCCGACGACGAACCCGTGCGAGCCGCCGCTGAACCGCCCGTCGGTGATCAGCGCCACGTCTTTGCCCAGCCCTTTGCCCATGACGGCGCTGGTCGGCGAAAGCATCTCGCGCATGCCGGGACCGCCGACCGGACCCTCGTGGCGGATGACGATGACGTGCCCCTTTTTCACGCGCCCGTCGAGGATCGCGGCGAGGGCGGTTTGCTCGTTTTCAAAGACGATGGCTTTGCCGGAAAAGGCGAGGCCCTCCTTGCCGCTGATTTTGGCGACGGCACCGCCGGGGGCGAGGTTGCCGTAGAGGATGACGAGGTGGCTGTCTTTTTTGATCGGGTTGTCGAGCGGGCGGATGATCTCCTGGCCTTTCGGGTAGGGTTTCACGCGCTTGAGGTTCTCGGCCATGGTCTTGCCAGTGACGGTCATGCAGTCGCCGTGGAGCAGGCCGGCGTCGAGCAGCGTGCGCATGAGCGGGAGAATGCCGCCGATGGCCACCAGCTCGCTCATGAGGAAGCGTCCGCTCGGTTTCAAGTCCGCGAGCACCGGCACGCGCGCGCCGATGCGGGTGAAGTCGTCGAGCTTCAGCGCGACGCCCGCGGTGTGGGCCATGGCGAGGAGATGGAGCACGGCGTTGGTCGAGCCGCCGAGGGCGATGACCACGGTGATGGCGTTCTCGAAGGCTTCCTTCGTCATGATGTCGAGCGGGCGGATGCCGCGCTTGATGAGGTCGAAGACGGCCATGCCGGCGGCGCGCGCGTCGGCGGCCTTGGCGGGGGAGGTGGCGTTTTGCGCGGAGCTGTTGGGCAAAGACATGCCGAGGGCTTCGATGGCGCTGGCCATGGTGTTCGCGGTGTACATGCCGCCGCAGGAGCCCGCGCCGGGGATGGCGTTTTCCTCGATCAGCGCCAGCTCGCGGTCGTCGAGCTGGCCATTGGCGTGCTCGCCCACGGCCTCGAAGCAGCTCACGACGTCGAGCTTCTTGTCGGCGAATTTTTCCCGCCGGTCGCTGCGCAGCCGCCGCTCGGCGAGCACGCCGGTGATGCAGCCGGGCAGGATGGTGCCGCCATAGACGAAAATGCTCGGGCGGTTCAGCCGCGCCATCGCCATCACGCACGCGGGCATGTTTTTGTCGCAGCCGCCGATCGCCACGAGCCCGTCGAAGCCTTCGCAGCCCATGACCGTCTCGATGCTGTCCGCGATGACCTCGCGCGAGACGAGCGAGTATTTCATCCCCTCGGTGCCCATCGAGATGCCGTCGGAAATGGTGATCGTCCCGAAGATCACGCCCTTCGCGCCGGCGGTGTTCGCGCCCGCCTCGGCCTGCCGCGCGAGGCCGTCGATGTGCATGTTGCAGGGCGTGACCATGGACCAGGTGCTGGCGATGCCGATCTGCGACTTCTTGAAATCCTCGCGCGCAAACCCCACCGCGTGGAGCATCGCCCGGCTGGCCGCCCGCTCCGCGCCATCGACGACGAGCTTCGAGTGCTCCCGGTGCAGGCTCACCGGGCTGTGGAGGTTGGCTTTGCGCGAGGGGGCTTTGGGCTTGGTGGTCATAAAAAGGGCGCGACGTTAGCGGTGCGTCCGCGCAGTTGGCAAGGCTGGCGCGCCTGCTGGCCGGCGAACACTAGCCCTTGTCCACCTTCCTGCCCTGCGCGTCCGCGCGCCAGAGGCGGTAGCGGACTTTCCACGCCGACGGGCACATAGACCACCAGCGGCAGGCGGCTGTTGTAGCGCAGGAGCTGGGGCTCGCCGCCGATGGTGATGAATCGCTCCACTTTGGGCGCCGCCGGATCCACGGCCATGAGCGTCCCGGCCATGGGGCCGAGCTTGCGCAGGATATGGTAGTCGAAACCCCAGCCTTGCACCGTCTCGGTGGCCAGCGTGCCGCCGAAAAAGTAGCGGTTGCCCGCGTCCGTGAGCACGGTCTTGCCGATCATCAGTTCGATCTTGAGGCTGTCTTCATCTTTTTCCGGCGGCATCGGCAGGACGAAGCGGGTCATGCCTTCCTCGGCGGGAGGAAAAGCCTTCATGTTGTCGGCGGCGGGAGCGTTCACGCAGGCGATGACGAGCGCGGCCAGAGCCAGCACGCTGGGAGTGATGCGGTTCATATTTTGGGTGGAGTTGGTGGTGAAA
The DNA here is from genome assembly GCA_021414005.1 of Chthoniobacter sp. Lineage (GTDB taxonomy): Bacteria > Verrucomicrobiota > Verrucomicrobiia > Chthoniobacterales > Chthoniobacteraceae > Chthoniobacter. The sequence goes on from JAIOPH010000036.1 coordinate 12,644, forward strand.
AAAGGATGCCCATGGCTACCACGGGAGCGGCTGGGACAGAAGCTCTTAAAGAAACGCTGATAAAGGCGCGTCCGACGAGGGCAGGCCAAAACGCTTTCAGTAAGAAACTGGCAGTCGCGCCAAAGCTGCCGTGATATTTGGATTTTTCGGGGGATGGCGAACCGGACGACTCTAATTCCCATAATTGATCTGACCCACCACCTGTATATTTTATATTACATATATTGTAATATGTTATAAATCACAAGATTATGCTGCGGATTTCTTCTATCCCGAGGCCAGCCATCATCGGTTCACCGTCAGATCCGGCATCCAAAGTGGCATCCGTTACGGTCCTTTTCTTCATTTGCAGTGCGAGGATCTTCTCCTCAATCGTGTCGCGTGTGATCATTTTGTAAGAATTGACAACGCTTTTCTGACCGATGCGATGGGCACGGTCGGTCGCCTGATCTTCAACCGCCGGATTCCACCATGGGTCGAAGTGAATCACGGTATCTGCACGCGTCAGATTTAAGCCGGTGCCACCGGCTTTTAGGCTAATCAGAAACACTGAGGCCGCCCCGGATTCGAATTGATCGACCTCGTGAGCCCGATTTTTCGTCTGTCCATCGAGATACTGATGCGAAATCTGGAGACTCCTCAGGGCTTCACGGAGAATTTTTAACATCGAAGTAAATTGGCTGAAAACCAAGACGCGATGATCGCCATCGATGGCTTCATTAAGCAGTTCCTCAAGCATCAAAATTTTTCCCGACGGCGCATCCGTCTTTTCTACTTCTGGCAGGTCCAAGAGTCGAATGTCGCAGCAGGCTTGGCGCAAGCGCAGTAGAGCCGTCAGCATGAGCATCCGAGCTTGTCCCTCGCTTTTCGTTGAGGACCACTCGGAAACCTGTCGCCGAGTCGTTTCGAGCAGCTTCGTGTAAATTTCATGCTGATGCGTAGTTAGCTCACAATAAGAGACATGCTCTATTTTATCCGGTAAATCAGAGATAACGTTGCGCTTAAGCCGACGCAGCAGGCACGGCTTGAGGCGTTTGATCAACCGATGATGTTCAGGCCCCGATGGTGAGTTTTCGATCGGGCGCTGGTAGCGTTCGCGAAAATCCACACGGGTGCCGAGGTAGCCTGGCATAAGGAAATTCATAAGCGACCACAGGTCGGCCAATGAATTCTCAACCGGTGTTCCCGTGAGGGCGAGGCGTCGCTGGGCTTTGAGTGAAAATGCCGCCTGGGCATTCTGACTTTCGGGATTTTTGATATGCTGGGCTTCGTCCAAGACGACAGCAGCGAACTCAATGGTCTGATAGCGCTCAATGTCCCGGCGAAGCAAAGCGTAACTCGTGATCAGTAGATCGGCATTTTGGAGCGGTTCACCGAAGTTCGCCGCGCGATCGGTGCCTTGAATGGCAAGCGTGCGAATCTGCGGAGTGTAGCGACTCGCCTCCCTCTGCCAGTTGAAAACCAGGCTCGACGGACAAACGACGATCTTTTTTCCCGGGATTCCCGCCAAAAATGCCAGCGTTTGCACGGTTTTTCCTAAACCCATTTCATCCGCAAGAAGGCCGTGCAACCCACTGTTGAAAAGCCGGTTGATCCATATTACCCCATCCTTTTGATAGGGTCTTAGGACATTCTCCAATGACCCGAAGGCCAAAGCTGGCGCAATTTGGCTGGCAGCCGTGGGCGCCATCCACTTCGACCAAGCGGCGTCGGTATCGACTGCCCCGCCCTGCTCGGCGGCGACCTCTCCGAGATAGGCCGCATGGCACCGGGCGATGCGATAGGCTCCCGGTTGCCGCTGTTGCGGATTGCAGTCGGTCAGCACTTCTTGGAACTCGTTTAGCATCCCCGGATCGAACACCGCGATCTTCCGATTTTTCAGCCTCGTGGAATTTTGCCCGGATTGCAGGAGCCGCTGTATTTCGGCGGCGGAAAAGCGGTCGCCGCTCGGGGTGGCGAGTTCGTATTTGAGGTCGAACCAGTTTTCGCCCGAAGTCCGAATCTCGAAACGTGGCTGGATGCGCTCAATGTCCCGCGTGACGTGAGCGAAGCGGCTTCCGATCTCTACCGCCCATTCCTTCTCCAAACGCGGCAAATCCCGCGCGAAAAACGCCAGAATCCCCGATTCGCCTTTCAGCACGAGCTGACCGGTTGCATCCGGTCCATGAAAGCCAGCGGCGATCAAGCGATCCAGTGCCCCCTGCTCTGCGGCTTGATTCCGCCGTGCCACCGTTCCGCGCTGCGGTCCTGCCTCCACCGCGAAACGGTGCTCCCCATACAGCGCCGTGATTCGTGCCGTGAGATGATTGAGCGAACCTTCCAGCGCCAGCGCGAACCCGCTCGGAGCGGGAGCGGCCAGCGACAGCTGCGCGGCCGTCGGCAGCTCCGGAGCCAGCGGGTGAAAAGCGTCGTCGTGAAGCATCCATGCGCCCGAGCCGGTCGCCAGCAGGAGCGCGTCGGGCGGCAACTCCGGCATCGGACGAAATGGCTCCGCGTGGACGCGAGCCGACGTGGTCTTGGCAAACGTAATCCGCGGATGTCCGGCGAGCGTCGGCAGCAGCCGCACAAAAGCCGTCCGATCCAACGTCGCGATTCCCGGTAGTTCCCCACCGCTCAAATCTCGGAGCTTCTCCACCGCGCTCAAATCGCCAGGAGAAACGTGATACGTGCGCTTCGCATCCAGGGCTGAAAGCAAGACCCGCCGACTCCCCAACCCCGCCTCCGCGCCCAGTGTCACGGCATCGCGCTCCCACGCCGTGGCGAAATTCCGCGGCAGCACCACATGCAACTCCAGCGGCTCCCCCTGCTCCGTGCTGAAAAGCGGACCCGTCGCAGCAGTTGTTGGGTTCTTTACCTCGATCACCGCGGGCTCCGGGAGCGCGTGCGGCTTCAGCCACTCCAGCCCCACCGCCAGCGCGTGCGCACAGATCACCCCATCCCGCCGCGCCAGTCGGCACACGCACAAATTTTCCACCCGCGACTTCCCCTCGATTCGCAGACCGGACCGCAGATCGCCGCTACCCTCTCGCACTCGACCTTCCAGCAGCGGCGGTGCGTACGTCGCCGCGAGCACACGCCCCGCCGCATGAATCCGCCGCGCTTCCTGCAGCGCCTGCCAGCCGCCGCACTCGCTCAGGAATCGTTCGGTGATGGGGATCATATTTTGGATAAAGGACAGCGCTCACGCATGCCACACTTCCGCACCGCGCGTCAGGCCTTTCCGCAGAAAACATCCCGCTCCAGGGCGCTCCTAACCCCCATCCGTCTCCGCGCAATCATCCTCGTCAAACACCCCGATGCCGCTACATTCCGCGCCCGAATGAAAATCATCGCGGTCGCCAACCAAAAAGGCGGCGTAGGCAAAACCACTACCTCCGTCAATCTCGCCGCCTGCCTCGCTCACCTCGGCGCGCGCATCCTCCTCATCGACCTCGATCCCCAAGCCAACGCCACCAGTGCCCTCGGCTTCCCACCGCTCGAAGGACAATCCGTTTACGGTCCCCTCATCGGCCACGGCACGCTCGCCGAAAAAGTCATCCCCACCCGCTGGCCACACCTTTGGCTCATTCCTGGTGATCTCGAGCTCGTCGGGGCCGAAATCGAAGTCGCCCGCGCCGACGACCACCTCACCCGGTTGCGCGCCGCCATGCAGCCCCTGCGCGATGATGCCCCGTTCGACTTCATCCTGCTCGACTGCCCCCCTTCCCTCGGCATCCTCATGACGAACGCGCTTGCCGCCGCCGACGAACTCCTCATCCCGCTCCAGTGCGAATATTTCGCCCTCGAAGGCCTGGGCAAAATTTCCCAAGTCGTCGATCAGATCCGCGACTGCGGAGCCAATCCGCAACTCATCATCGGCGGCGTCCTCATGACCATGTTCATGCGCAACAACCTCGCCACCTCCGTCATTGGCGAAGTCCAAACCCACTTCGGTGAAGTCATTTTCAAGACCGTGATCCCCCGCAGCGTTCGCCTCGCCGAAGCCCCCAGCCACGGCCAGCCCATCCTCGAATACGAACCGACCGGCCTCGGCACCGCTGCTTACAAAGCCCTCGCCACCGAATTCCTCCAGCGGCATCCCCTGCCCTCTCCTGCCGCGTGACCGCAGTTCCAACCCCTACTTGTCTCCTGCCTTCTTTTTGAAAATGATGATGTGCTGACGCGGGAGCGTGGCAATGGTCTCGGCGTATTCGAGAGCGGGGTGCGCGGTCATTTCTTTTTTCACCTGGGTTTCGCTCATTTTGTGGACCTCCTTGATCGGCACTGCCGGGTCTTCCTTCCGGTATTCGACAAAGACGATGCGCCCACCGGGCTTCAGGCCGGCGATCATGTTTTGGATCATCTCGTATGGAAAATCGAACTCGTGATAGACATCGACCATGATCATCGTGTCGCAGGACGCGGGCGGAAGTTTCGGGTCGGTGATGGTGCCGAGGATGGGCTTCACCGTGGTGATGCGAAACATGGCCATGCGCTTCATCAGCAGATCGAGCATTTCCTGCTGAATCTCGACGCCGTAGATGACGCCGGTGGGGCCGGTCTTCTTCGCGATCTTCCGGCTGATGTAGCCCGAGCCACAGCCGATGTCGGCCACGACTTCGCCTTCGCGGAGCTTCAGCGACTCGATCAGCAGGTCGGTGCGTTCCTCCTCCTCGCGCTCGGGCCGCTCCAGCCAGTCGGCGGCCTGGTGGCCCATGACGTGCGCTATTTCGCGGCCCATGAAAAACTTACCGATGCCGTTGCGGTCATGCTCGGCGCGGGTTTCGTAGAGTGGCTCCGGCGGCTTGGGCGCGTCGTCCGCGAGCGCGGATACGAGCAGGACGGCGAGGAGGAGCGGGGAGAAAATGCGGAGCATGGACATGGGCGGATGAAAGACGGGCGGAGCAGGGCTGTCGATGGCGGCGACTGGCGACTCGCGGCTATGGCGTCACCATCTTGCGCACGATCCAACTGGGCGTGGCGTTTTTCACCACCATCTGGAGGTCCGTTTGCTTTTTCTTGCCGTCGTCGTCGTAATAAATGGACTCGGTGTTGTTCACGATGCCGACGACCGCCCCGCGTTCGTCCAGCACCGGGCAGCCGCTGGAGCCTTTGGCGAAGTCGGCGGTGATGGTCATGAACACCTGATCGCCAGCGGTTTCGCGCCAGACCGTGTGGCGCGCGACGGTGCCGGTGGTGAGCATGTAAAAGCGGTCGTCGGGATGGCTCATGACGACGATGGGCGAGCCGACGGGCGCGGGCGCGAGGGCGAGCGGAATGGTGGGAAGTTTCAGATCGGCGGGAAGGTCGAGCTGGAGGAGCACGAGGTCGTTGACGAGATCGGCGGCGAGGACTTCGCGGACGGCAAAAACGCGACCGTCACGGGTCATGGCGACGAGCCCGCGGGAGCCGCGTTCCTTGGCCACATGATGGCACGTCACGCACACGCCGGTCTCCGCGATGACGAACGCTCCCGCCGCGACGCTGAACTGGGTTTGCTTGGATTTTCCTTCGCGGTAAAACTCGCCGAGGACCAGCGTGGCCGCCTCGGCGCGGGCGGAGATCTCGGGCCAGCCGGGCTTTTCCGCTGCGGGCGGGGTGAGTTGCAGCGAGGTCAAGCGGCGGTCGAAAGTCAGCTTTTTGATCCGCTCGGCGGCGAGTAGTTTGCGGCCCTCCGCCTCGATATAAAGTTCGATCTCGCGGTCGTCGAAGGGCTCACGGGCGACAGGCGCGCGGGCCGTGAGTGCGACTTCTTTCGTCCGCGGCTTGGGCTTGTCCGGACCTTTGGAAACGCCCGGCGTTTCAGCACCCCAGGCCAGCACCGCGAAAAACGCCGCCAGCGCCATCAACGAAACAGTTTTCTTCATGCGCGCATGCTCGGCGAGGCTGCCGCGGATTGCCAGCGCGGTTGCGTGATTGCTGACTCGTCCCGTTTTCACTCTCCGAGCGCGCGCGTGAGCAGGCGGGTGAAGGACGCCGCCGCAGTGTGGCCGGTGGCGACCACTTCGCCGTGATCCAGCGCGCCGGTGCCGAGGCCGGCGGCCATGTTTGTGAGGCAGGAAAAAGCGGCGACTTCGAGGCCGAGGGCGCGCGCCTGAATGGCTTCCAGCACGGTACTCATGCCCACGGCATCCGCGCCCAGCGTGCGCAGCATCCGCACCTCGGCAGGCGTCTCATACTGCGGGCCCGGGAGCCCCGCATACACGCCTTCGTGCAGCACAATTTTTTCGTCCGCCGCGAGCCGCACAAAATGCGCCCGCAGCTCTGGCGCATAGACCGCGCTCATATCCACGAAGTTCGCGCCGCCCATCAGCGGCGAGGTGCCGGTGAGGTTCAGATGATCGCTGAGCATCATCCACGACCCCGGCGCAAAGTCCGTTCGCAGCGAGCCCGCGGCATTGGTGAGGACGAGCTTTTTCACCCCGCGCGCGGCGATGAACTGCACGGCCGCCGTGACCTCCTCGGCGGTGCGACCTTCATAGAGATGCACGCGCCCCTGCGCGACCAGAACGCGCTTTCCCGCGAGCCGACCAAAGACAAAACGCCCCGCGTGTCCGCTGACCGTCGAGGTGGGCAGGCCGGGAATCTCTTCGTAAGGAAGGCTGAGGATCGCATCCACTTCGTCCACCACCGCGCCGAGGCCGGAGCCGAGCACGAGCGCCCACTCCGGGTTGAAATCGCGGACGGCTTTGGGCAGCACTTCGGCCTCGAACGAAAGATTCATGTCAGATTGGTTTCCCGTACGAAGCTATCCTGCGGCTGCTGCAGCGGAGGACGCAACCACCGCCACCAACAGAACGACAACGGCCAGCCCGGCAATATGAATAGGATGGCGAGCCAGCCGCTTTTTCCGCGCTGCTCCGCATCACGCCAGATCCAAAGGCACGACCAAATCAACGCGATGATGAGACTGCCAGCGATGGCCTCTTGAAACCATAGCGGACCATCCACATCGACATGAATACCGCAGAGTTCGATGACCCCGATCGTCATGCGTGACGGCCCTTCGTTGCTTGTTGCAAAATCCGGTAGAGCATCTCGAGGCGCGGCATCGTGGCACCCGCGGCCACGCCTTGCCGCCACGGCTCGCCCCAGATCGCCTCCACTTCCACGGGACGCCCTTCCTGCCAGTCGATCATGGAGGAGGGCTTGTAGCGCTTCATCGAGTAGCTGCGGTCGATTTGGTGGTCGGCAAAGGCGTCCGGGATTTCGTGGCCCAGCCGGCGCGCGGCGTCGAGCGCTTCGTCCATGAGGTCGCGCGCGACTTTCCGCAGGCCATCGTCCGCGAGCACGTCGGCCACGGTCGCGCCGTGGGCGGCGATGGAGAGGCCATTAAAAGGGATGTTCCAAAGCAGCTTGCGCCAGCGCTCGGTGACGAGGTTTTCCACCGCGCGCGACTCGATCCCCGCCCGCCCAAAGGCGTCCACCACGGCCTGCACCCGCGGGCTCGCCGGACGGCGGAATTCGCCGACGGAAATCGAGCCCGCGTCGAAGTGGTCGATCACGCCGGGCGCGGTGCGGTTCAGGCAGACGAAGCAGAGCGCGCCCATCACGCGTTCGCCCCCCCAGCGCTCGGCGAGGAATTCCTCGTTGCCGAGCCCATTTTGCAAAGTCAGTAGCGCCGTTTTCTCGCCGAGCAGCGGGGGCAGCAGTTCTTCGAGCGCGGCGTTCGCGGTCGTTTTGAGCGCGATAATGACCAGGTCCACAGGGCCGATTTCCGCCGTCGTGCCAAAGGCGTCCACGCGCGGCACCTCCACGGTCTCGCCGTGGGTGTGGATGGTGAGACCGCGCTCGCGGACTGCGGCGAGATCCGCGCGCATGAGGAAGCGCACCTTGCAGCCCGCGTGCGCGAGCATCCCGCCGTAATAACCGCCCACCGCGCCGGAGCCGACGACGGCGATGTTCATGTCAGATAGATTCATCGCGCCGAAAATCCCCGCCCACCCGCCCACTTGCAATCCCGTATCCGGCGGCGCGGTGGAAAAATCCAATCCATGCCATCCTGAGCGGAGTTCCCGGTGGGGGCAGGCGGAGGGAACGGAGTCGAAAGACCTCTAACTTTCGTGGCGGAGGCGGTGCGGAACTTTTTCCCCTCGTTCCGCGACTCCATCGCGGAACGCCCTTGTCCCCGCAATTCCATTGCGTCCGGCCCCGCGACACCTCTCGATCACACAACGCAGTGACCCACACGCGTGCCAAAATCGAGTTTCCTCATGCGGGAAAATCCTCTCGCCTTTCACTCCAGCGCCTGCCATTTTCCGCCCATGAAAATTCTCTCACTCATCCTCGCCACCGCCACCCTGAGCTTCGCGTCCTGCGCGTCCGCTCCGAAAAAATCCGAATGCTGCGCCGAGAAATCCGGCAAGTGCTGCGAAAAGGGCAAGACCAAGGCCTGCCCTTCGCACGACACGCACTGCGCGAAAAAGAAGTCGGCATAGCCGATCTCTGCCGCACGCTTTGACCCGGCCTGGGAGGCGCTCCCTCCCGGCCGGGTTTTTCCGTTTCACCCCATCTCCAAATCCATTCCCATGAAAATCCTCTCCATCCTCCTCGCCACCGCCCTGCTCGCCGTCTCCGCTCTTGCCGCCGACGGGCCCATCCGCCACGTCGTGCATTTCAAATTCAAGGCCGACGCCGACAAGGCACAGGTCGCCAAAGTCGTTACAGAGTTCGCCGCGCTGAAAGGCAAGATTCCCGTCGTGGAAGCCCTCGAATACGGCACCAACGTCAGCCCCGAAAAACACGACAAGGGCTTCACGCACTGCTGGATCGCCACCTTCAAAAACGCCGCCGACCGCGACGCCTATCTCGTGCATCCCGATCACCAAGCCTTCGTCGCCCTGCTCAAGCCCGTCCTCGAAGACGCCCTCGTGATTGATTTCGTGGTGACTAAATAGACCGCGCGCTCGCGCGGAAAAGGAGCGGCGTGCTTCCAGCCGCCGAACTCCGGCCGCGGCGGAGGCGCACGGAGACTTTGGCGCGGGCGGGAAGAAGTTGGGCGCTCTGCGCTTTTGTGGGACGGCGGCTGGAAGCTCGCCGCTCCTTTGGTGCATCCGCCGGTGGTGCGGCTTGACCTTTCGGGGCTGGCTCCCATGCTTCCGGTATGCGTTCGCGTCTTCTCCCCATTTTTCTCGCGCTGGCGCTGCTGCCGCTGGCGCAGTTGCTCTACCCCGGCTGCGCCACGGTCGTTGACGGACCAACGCAGCAGATCCGAGTGAAGAGCAAGCCGAAGGGAGCGCAGGTTTTTCTGAACGGCAAACCCGTCGGCGTGACTCCGGTGACGACGAGAGTAAGCCGCTGGGGCTGGCATCGGATTCGGATCGAAATGCCGGGCTTCGAGCCGTACGAGGTGAGCTTGGAAAAGCATTTCAATGGCAATGCCGGAGGCAACCTGTTCATCGGCGGTGTCTGGATCGTCATCGATGCTCTCACCGGCGCGATCTACGACCTCGGAGTTTCGTCCGAGGAACAGCGGAAGCTGGTGAACAACGAATGGGAAAAAGGAGATCCGCACGGTGGGGCGATTTTTTCGCCATACACGCGGGTCATCACGGTCGGTCTGCATCCGGCGGGACCGGTTGGACCCGCGCAGAAAATCGGCCAGATGAAACGGAAGTGAGCGCGCCGCTTGGGTGCTCTACTCCGTCTCCGCGCGGTTCACGGCGTCGATGAGCTGGCGGATGCGGCCGAAGTTTTTCCGCTTCGGCGCGAGCACGAGGCGCGGGAGAGCGGCGAGCTCGGGTTCGTTGTGCTCCTCGGGGAGCGCGGCGCTTTGCACGATCTCCCCGCCGACCAGGATGTCCGCGAAGTCGCGGTTGAGCTGCACGATTTCCAGCGGGAGCAGCTTTTTCTCCAGCCGCAGGACGAGCCGCTGGCCCACCCAGCGGTAACTGCGGAAGACGCGGTAGAACTGCACGATCTCCGCGATCGCGTCGTCCACGTTGTGCGTCATTTTGAAAAGGTGGAAGTCGTCGGGCGAGATCAGGCCGAGCTGCAGCAGATCCTCGCGGAGAAAGCGCTGCCACGTTTCCCAATAGCGTCCGCCCGGTTTGTCCACGCAGACCACGGGAATGATGCGCGCCTTGCCCGTCTGCATGAGCGTGAGCACCTCGAAGCCCTCGTCCATCGTGCCGAAGCCGCCGGGAAAGAGCGCCACGGCGTGCGTCTCCTTGAGGAAGTTCAGCTTGCGGGTGAAGAAGTAGTTGAAATTGATGAGCTTCGGGTCGCCGTGGATGATTTCGTTGGCGCGTTGCTCAAAGGGCAGGCGGATGTTCAGGCCGAAGCTGTTCTCCCGGCCCGCGCCGCGCTGGGCCGCGCCCATGATCCCCTCGCCGCCGCCGGTGATCGTCATGTAGCCGTGCTCCGCGTGCATGCGGCGCGAGAACTCCTCCGCGGCCTGATACTCCGGCTCCGTGGGGGCCGTCCGCGCCGAGCCAAAGACCACCACCTTGCGCCGGTGCCGGTAGGGCGCAAAGGCCTTCGCCGCATAGCGCAGCTCCCGCAGCGAGCGGCTGAAGAGCTTCAGGTCCGCCGTCGTCGTCTCGTCACGCCCGAGTTTCAGCGACGTGATGACCATGTCGGCCACCAGCTCGCAGGCGTTTTCGCAGCCGGCGTCGCAGACGAGCTGGCGCACGCGGTCATCGAGCGCCGGATCGCCGGTGGTGACGCGGCGTCCCGCCGTGGGGGTGAAAGTGCAGGCCGTGAAATCGGGCATGGGGAGGATTTGTGAGTTGAGAGTTGAGTGCTGGGAGAGCGCAGATAGTGTGCGCGCCCGCTCATAAAAGGCCCCGCGCCGTCACACTCAACACCGAACTCACGACTTCCTCCACCCATGATCATCGTCATCAAACCCCACACCCCCCGCCCGCAGATCGATGAAGTCATCGCCGAAGTGCAAAAACTCGGCTACGACCCGCGCCCCATCTTTGGCACCGAGCAGACCATCATCGCCGCCATCGGCGACGAACTCACCCACCACCGCCTCGAATCCCTCAACGCCCTTGCCCAGGTCGAGAAAGTCATGCCCGTGCAAAAACGCTTCAAGCTCGTCTCCCGCGAATCGCATCCCGCCAGCTCCGTCATTGATGTGGATGGCGTCAAGATTGGCGGCGGCCACTTTGTCATGATGGCCGGCCCCTGCTCCGTGGAAAGCGAGGAGCAACTCCTCTCCACCGCGCGCGCCGTGAAAGCCGCCGGTGCCACCATCCTGCGCGGCGGTGCTTTCAAACCCCGCACCTCGCCCTACGAATTCCAGGGCCTCGGCAGCGAGGGGCTGCGCCTGCTTTCCCTCGCGAAAAAGGAAACCGGTCTAAAGATCATCACCGAAGTCCTCAGCGAGCGGCACGTCGAGGAAGTCTGCGCCCACGCCGACATCCTCCAGATCGGCGCGCGCAACGCGCAGAACTTCCAGCTCCTCATCGAGTGCGCCAAAAGCGGCAAGCCCATCCTCCTCAAGCGCGGCCTCAGCCAGAAGATCGACGAATGGCTGCTCGGCGCGGAATACCTCCTCGCCCACGGCAACGGCAACGTCATGTTCTGCGAACGCGGCATCCGCACCTTCGAGACCTACACGCGCAACACCCTCGACCTCGCCGCCGTGGCCGCCGTGAAAAAGGAAAGTCACCTCCCCGTCATCGTCGATCCCAGCCAGGGCTGCGGTCGCGCCGACCTCGTCCGCGCCATGTGCAAAGGCGCGGTCGCCATGGGGGCCGACGGCCTGCTCATCGAAGTCCACCCGCACCCCGCCGAAGCCCTCAGCGACGGCCAGCAGCAGGTGGATTTCGCCGGCTTCGCCGCGCTGGTGAAAGAACTGCAACCCTTCCTCCAGGCCGTCGGCGCCGGAGCGTCGTTAGGCGACTCAGACGCTTCACCCTAAAACGACCATGCTTGCGACCGATCCAGGCGCTCCAACCCCGAGTCCTGATGACCGCCGACAAGCACGGCTTCAACAGTTTTATGACCAAGGCGTGAAACTGTTATACGCCGGCGATGCGGACCAGGCGCTAACATGCTTCAAAGAGATTTACGCGGTCGATTACGACTTTCGCGATGTCGCCCCCATCGTTGAAGATTCATACATGGACCATGACTGGGCCGAAAAGCACAGGAGCAGATTGCGGTCACAAAACCGCGAGTGAGTTGGTATTTTGCCTCTCGTTCCCAAAGCGCCACTTTGCGATCGAGAGGTGGGACAGATTGATATAATCACTTGTCAGGCGTTACTACGCGCAACCGGATGCGAATAATCATTGTCATCTTCTCGCTGATCGCCACCACTGGACTGGCGACTACTTACGCTCGTTCCGATACCCGATCGTGGGATCAGGTTACCGCCGACTTTATCGCCCACCCCGGTCATTTCGCGATCGATGGCGAGCGCGACGGTCGGCGGCTCAAGGAGCTAGACCTGAAGCGCGCAGTTGCCTTTCTAATTCCGTTCCTCGCCAAGACCCAACCTGATGGGCTGCGCGTCAAAGCAATCGGAGCGTTGGGTTGGTCTTCCTTCCACGAAGCCATTCCAGCCCTGTCCGCCATCGCGCTGGACGTCGCAGACAAGGAGGCGATACGTGCCCAGGCCCTCAATCCCGGCCTGCGCTACATGAAGCATCCCGAGGCCCTCAAAACTGCTACCGCGCTCATCGCTGACGCTTCGCCGAGCATTCGTAGTGGTGCGCTGTGGGTCTTGAGCGGCCACGGCACTGACGAGGCGGTCGATCTTCTGGCCGCCCGCCTGCGAGCCAACGACAAACCTCTACTCGACAAGTTGATGTGCGCGCTTTACTTCTCCAAGCACCCTCGCGCCGGAAAGCTTGTCTTTACCTCCGTTGATTTCTCTACGATACCTCGCGAGGAGCGCTATCTGCACGCCTATGCGCTCACCTTGGATGGCTACCCGGTTCCCGGCGCACAGCAGAACATGCTGATCATCGCGCAACAACCCGGTCAGCCTTTGTCATCTTATTACGCTCTCCGCTACTTTCGCGCCTTTCCTTGCGAGGATGTTGTCCCTGCTCTTGTCGCGTGTATCGAAGCGAAAAAGTCTGTAAACATTCTTTATGAAACAGTCACAGAGTTCATCGCGTCGCCGAAGATATCAGATGAATCCAAAGCGAAGCTGTCGGCATTTATTGCCAGCGGTAAAGTGAAAAAGCCTGAACCGCCAATTTTTGACTGACCGCGGTGCCTCCTGAATAACAGAATGGCTAAGTGTTCCCCTCGTTCCCAAAGTGGGGCTTTGGGAACGAGGAACAAACTAATCTCGTTTTGAGATAACTTTCCAGACAAGCCCGCCTACTCCCAAAATGGCTACGCTTCCCCAGAGATAGCCATTTCCAAAAGCAGCGGGTGCTGAGGCCTTGGCGGGTTCCTGTTGTTGGAGTGGGGCCGGCATTGCTAACTGTTGAGGAACGGTGCCTGTATTAGAAGGCGACCTTGTTTCGGCTAAATCATCACCAGCTACTACGGCTTTGTAGTCCCCGGCTTTGAGTTTGGATTCATTCGCGACGTACCATTTGCGTAATAATGGAATCGACGAGTCAGGTTTCATATTGGGCTGCAATCGTCGAGCCCATTTGACTACATCTGGGCTAAACTCATTTGAGTTAAGTAGATTTTGAGCAATCACGTAAGCAACACTTTGCTGCGGCGGCAAAAATATGAGATCACCTGCGATCTTGGGCTTTTCCTCCTTAAACAAAGTTTCACCAAGCAAAGGAATGATCTTTGGATTTTTGATCAGCAAAATTTCACCTGGCACCCCCCCCGTCTCATTCGCAATATACGACTTAACTAATTTCTGCAACGCGGCTTCATCACCCAGTATTGCCATATCCGCTACCGCACCGCGGGTTTCGGCTTCAGCATACTTGGGAAACCGTTCGGTCGTATAGTCAACTTGATCACGCAGAAATTCGATGATAAGCGTCCGCTCCTTTTCCGAAAGGGATCGCTTTCCGCTCCGATACTCAGGAAGCAAAAACCGACCGAGTTCGAGATACAGCTTTTCAGCAACGGCGGTGTCGTCCGCCGAAAGTTTCGCATCTCCCCGCTGTCCGAAAATGCTAGCCAATACAACTAGATATATCAAGACAGGCTTCATCGTTTTCATTTCTCAGCAGTTAAGATATAAAGCAAGCGTCTGCTCGGTAGTGTCCTGAACTCCTTCCCCATGCGCTCCATCCCCCTGCTCCTCTGCTTCCTCGGGGCCCTCGCTTTCCTCCCGACCGCGACCCCGGCCGCGACCGCGCCTTTCGAGATCCTCGCCGGCGACCGCGTGCTTTTCCTCGGCGATGCGCTGCTGGAGCGCGAGGGCACTTACGGTTATTTGGAAACGCGGATGCACGAGCAGTTCGCCGACCGCTCCTTCACCGTGCGCAATCTCAGCTTTGCCGGCGACACCCCACTCGGCGTTTCGCGCGCCAGCTTCGATCCGCCGGCCAAGGGCAGGGAGCGGCTCCGCGAGCAGCTCGATCTGGTGAAGCCCACGGTCGTCTTCCTCGGCTACGGCATGGCCGCCAGCCTGCAGGAACTCACGGACAAAAGCGGCGACGCCACGCTCAACCCCGACCCCGCCCGTTACGGTGCGGAGCCGATGTCCGCCGCGCGGTTCAAAAAGGAACTCGGCCAGCTCATGGACACGATTGTGGAAAAGGCGAAAGGCGAAAGGCGAAAGCCGAAGGACGGTGAGCCCGCGGTGCGCTTCGTCCTGCTCAGCCCCATCCGGCACGAAGACCTGCGCGCCAGCCGCCCCGGCCTCCCCGACCCCGCCGAGCACAACAAGCTTCTCGCCGAGTATTCCAAAGCCATTCAGGAGCTGGCGAAGGAGCGCGGGGCGCGGTTTGTGGATCTCTCTTCGTTTCTGGAAATCGGAGCGAGGGATTTCATGGCTGCCCTGACAGAAGACCCCAAGCGTCAATGGGCCACAGAAAATGGAATCCACCTCACCAAGAGCAGTCACAGTGTCCTCAGTGCAATCATTGGTGATGCTCTCGGCTGGGATGTGTTTACTCGCTGGTTCGGGAAGAAGGATCATCCGCTAACCCGCGAACAGATCCGCGCGCAACTGCTGCAAACCGACGCCCTCCGCGCCGCCATCATCCGCAAAAACGAACTCCTCTTCCACCAGCTCCGCCTGACCAACAGCCCCGACCTCGTCGGCGTCCGCCGAGGTGAGCGTGGGCAGATGGCCAAAGAGACCGCCCAGTTCGACTCGCTCATTGCCGAAGCCGAGGCGGAGATTGATCGACTCAAGAGGCCGGCCATAAATGGTCAAAAAGAGCCACAAAAGGCCACTTCCAGTGTGCCTGATGTGGTCAATAATCCACAAAACCTCGTTACCCACGTCACCAACGCATCCCCGGGCTCCCCGGAACCCGTTCCCCACGTCACCAACGCGTCCCCGGACTCCCCGGAACCCGTTCCCCACGTCACCAACGCATCCCCGGGCTCCCCGGAGCCCGTTCCCCGCTCCACCAACGCTTCCCCGGACTCACCGGAGCCCGTTCCCCGCTCCACCAACGCTTCCCCGGACTCCCCGGCACCCGTTCCCCACTCCACCAACGCGCCGCCAGTGATCCAGGCACCCGCTGCGCCCCTTCCTCTCCCCACCTTCACCGTGGCCGACGGATACCAGATCGAACTCTGGGCGGAAAATCCCATGTCGGAGAAGCCCACCCAGATGAATTGGGACGCCGCAGGCCGCCTCTGGGTCGCCACCACCACCACCTACCCCCAGATCGCCCCCGGCCAGGTGGCCGACGACCAGATCCTCATCCTCTCCGACCCGACGGGCAGCGGAAAGGCGACGAAAAGCGAGGTCTTTGCCGAAGGACTGCGCATGCCGATGGGGGTGGTGCCGGATTTGCAAATGGGGAATGGGGAATTCGGAGGGCGGAATGACGGAAAGCCTCGCGCGAACAATTCCGAAAATTCCGCACTCCGCACTCCACATTCCGCATTCTCTTTCGCCTGCTACATCGCTCAGGGCTCCGAGCTTCTCCACATCGACGCCGCGGGCAAAAAGCGCATCATCCTCTCCGGCTTCGGCACGGAGGACGCGCAGCACCTGATCCACACCCTGCGCTGGGGGCCGGATGGACGGCTTTATTTCAACCAAGGCAGCACCATCCACAGCCACCTCGAAACCCCCTGGGGCATGGTGCGGCTGAACTCCGGCGGCTGCCTCGCCTACGACCCACGCACCGAGCGCACCGAGGTCTTTGCCAAAGGCTGGGTCAACTCCTGGGGCCACGCCTGGGACCGCTGGGGGCAGAGCTTTTTCACCGACGCCGCGGGCGGCGACGGCCTGAGCTGGGCTTTCCCCGGTGCCACCTTTGCGAATTGCGAACGCGCCCGCCAGACCATGCCCGGCATCAGCCCCGGCGTGTCTCCGAAGTTCTGCGGCCTCGAACTCATCTACTCCCCACACTTTCCCGCTGACTGGCAGGGCTGCGCGGTGACCTGCGACCTCCGCGCGCATCGGGTCGTGCGGCTGGGGATCAACGACCTGTCGGCGGAAGGCGGAAGTGGGAATGCGGACTTCGGAGTGCGGAATGGGGAGCAGCCCGGCGCGAAAGATTCCGACCATTCCGCACTCCGCACTCCGCATTCCGCACTCTCCTCCGCCTACACCACCAGCGCTCTCCCCGATCTAGTCCGCACCGACGACGCGAGCTTCAGCCCCATCGACGTGAAGATGGGCCCGGACGGCGCGCTCTACGTGGCCGATTGGTCGAACCCGATCATCAACCACGGCGAAGTCGCTTTCCGCAACCCGCGCCGCGACCACCACTCCGGCCGCATCTGGCGCATCAGCAAAAAGGACACGCCCCCGGTGAAGTGGGAGCCGCTGG
The DNA here is from genome assembly GCA_021414005.1 of Chthoniobacter sp. Classification (GTDB taxonomy): domain Bacteria; phylum Verrucomicrobiota; class Verrucomicrobiia; order Chthoniobacterales; family Chthoniobacteraceae; genus Chthoniobacter. The sequence goes on from JAIOPH010000036.1 coordinate 29,473, forward strand.
CGGGGAAGAAGACCGGCGAGCTGATGGACAAGCTGCTGAGCGAGAATCTTTGGGAAAAGGAACAGGCGAGGCGGGTGCTGCAGGTGCGCGATTTCCTTGCTTCCACCAAGGATTCGGATGCCTTGCTTTCCACCCAAGGATCTGTTGAGCGGGTCGCAGAAGCGTTCGGTATTCCTAGATTTGGGAGCTATCTCGGAACGGGTGTTTCGCCAAACATTCGCGCACTTGCTGCGCGTTACCTTGGCATTCGTTACGCAGTCCTGAGCGCCGCTGGCCAAGATGCCGAGGATCGTTACGTCGGCCAGATGTCGGTGATCCAATCCGACCTGTTGCCGAAGCTCATTGCCGACCCCAATCCCCGCGTCCGCCTCGAAGCCATGCGCGCTTTGGCCCGCATCCCCACCGGCCACAGCGCCGAGCTGATCCTCGACGCGGCGATGAAGAACAACGGCGACGTTTTCCTCGACCACGCGGCGTGGCTTTCCATCAATGAACTGGCCAAGCCGTGGACCGACGCCATCGCCAGCGGCGCGTGGAAGTCCGAGGGGCGCGAGGCGCAGCTCGATTTCGGGCTCAAGGCGCTGCCCGCCGACCTCTCCCGCGCCACCCTCGCCCGCGTGCTCGCGGACGGGAAGGCGGACCTCGCCAAAGGTCCGTGGATCGACCTCATCGGCCACTCCGGCGGCCCCGATGAACTGCGGCGGCTTTACGAAATGCTGCTCGTCTCCTACGGCACCGAGTGCTGCCCGGACCCGGCGGTCGAGGCGCTCCAGGCCGCGCCGGTGAACGACACCGACGCGCTGCGCATCCTCGCCGCCTTGACCGAGGCCGCGCGCGTCCGCGGGGTCCGCCCGAGCGGCAGCCTCGCCACTTTGGAGCGGCTCATCCTGCACACCAAAGACGCCGTCCGCGCCGCCAGCGTGCGGCTCGTGGGTTATTGGAAACCCGCCGGCGCGCTGCGCTGGCTGGAGACCGCGCTCGCCGACGGGCAGTCGCCGCTCAACACGGCCGGCGTGCAGAACGCCATCGAGAGCATGCGCGACCTCGGCGGCGCACCGGCCATCGCGCTGCTCCAGAAGCTCGCTGCCGCAGACGCGCCCGCGCCCCGCCGCCAGCAGGCCGCGCCGTCCTTCACCTTCTTCGGCGAACTCGGTAAACCCGGCCTCTTTGACGCCAGCAAAGCCAGCGTCGCCCGAGTCTGGCGCCTCTATCCCGGTGCGGAGAAAGACGCGGCCTTAAAAGGCGCGCCGAGTGGCTGCGCAGCGGCGGCTTTCACACGCGTGGATGGCAGGCTGACTAAGGCCCACCTCGAAAAAGCACTCCAGTTCGTGACCAAACCCGGCAAGAAGATATGGGCGGTGACGCAATTTAATACGGCGACGGCGGGTTTGATCCAAGTGAGGCTGGACTTCAACTACTACGTCCCTGGGACGGCTCCGTGGATTGATGGAAAGCCGGTCGGCTTCTCGGGATCCGAGTGCGCAATAGCCAACTTTACAACCGAACTCCCTGCGGGCCTCCACACGCTCGCCGTGGAACTCGATGTGCAAGAGCTTCCCCCTGCCCTCCGCGCCAGCAGCGTGGAGGCCGGAGAGGGAAAATAGCGAATGCGGAATGAAGCCGCCCGACCAATTTTGTTGGCCGGATGCCCGTCGCTGGTGATTTGCACGGCACCGGTCAACCAGCGGCTTAGATCGGCACAGAAATCAAACGCCGTGCGGCTGGAACGATCCCCGGCCCGCCATGCCGGAATCAGCTTTGGATCGCTGTAAATGCTCGTCCAGGTCCACACGTGTGGCGATTGACACCAGCAAGCGCACCGGCTCTATTTCCCGCCCCAATGAAACGACTTTTTCTCATGCTGCTCACTACTCTGGCGAGCGCGGCGGCCAGCCCCGCCGCTGAGCAGCCGCGGCAACTCGACAAGGCCAAGGTTTTGCCGCTCGCGCTCGATGACGCTTTCGAGTTTCGCAAGACCAAGACGATGCTCCACGATCGCGACAACGAGAAGCCCACGCTCGATCCGATGGTAATCTTTGAGCGGCAGCGGCTAAATTTCGGAGCGGTTTCCGATATCGACCGCGAGCTGCGCTATGGCCATTACTTCACCTTTTTCTGGCGAACGAAACGCGCGGCGGATGTGACCGTGCGCCTCGAATACCGGCAGCAAAATTTGGGCGCGTATGTGCAAGCCAAGGAGCTGTTTTACAAAGGGGTCAAGGGCTCGGTGAAAACCGACTTCAGCGTGATCGGTGATGACTACAAACACGAAGGTAAGATTACCGGCTGGCGGGCACTGCTGATTGAGAACGGGAAGATTGTCGCGCTCAACCAGTCGTTCCTCTGGAACTGATTGCGCGATGGATTTTCTCCCGCAAGGCGGTATCTTCCCCCCGTATCCGCAGCGCTTTGCACCGCCTCTGCGCTGCTACGACCAGCGTCTCTGAAATCGACCCGTGACTGCCAATTCTTCCATTCTCGTCGGCACTGCAAATCGCACGGTGTGGGTGCGGGTCGAAGGCAAGGGTTCATTTTTGAACAGCACGGGACTCAAGGAGTTTTCCAAGGAAATGATGAACCGCGGCTACCGGGAGTTCGTGGTGGATTTGCGCAACTGCCCGGTCATGGACTCGACGTTCATGGGGACGCTGGCGTCCGTCGGGCTGGGTCTGCGCGGTTTTGGGCAGGGTGAATTGCGGCTGATCAATCTCAATGAACGCAACCGCGATCTGCTCACGAACTTGGGGCTTGATCAGCTTTTAACCATCGTTCACGAAAATGCGCCCGTACCTGCCGAACCGGCGGCCTCGGAGCCGCTCGATGCCCCGCGCGCAGACAAGATGACGGAGAAGCAGACGATGCTCGAAGCGCATGAAGCCTGTGTGGAGGCCGATGGGGCGAACGCGGCGAAGTTCAAGGACGTGATTGATTTCCTCAAACAGGATCTGCACCTCGTCCGTTAGGAACCGATGTGGGCGGCCTTTTTCTTCGCGCTGTTTGCGGTGACGGCAGGTTCGTTCGCTTATGTGTATCGGCGGCAGCGCGAAATGATCGTGGCGCTGCGACGCGCCCGGGAGAAGATCCAGCTCGAAGAGACGCGCGTCTTTGACTTCCTGCACGGGCTGGGTGCCGCGCTCTCCGACATGAGTCGGCCGTCGGATCTCCATGTGCTCATCGTGGAGGGGGCTCTGCGCATCCTCGGCGCGCATGGCGGCGCGCTCTACCTGGCGGATCGCCCAGGTGAGAAACTCCGCCCGGCTTTCTCCACGCGGAATTGTCCGCCGTTTTTCGAGGTGCCGGAGACCGTTCGCAACGCGCCTGGCTTTTCGTGGCCCACCCATCTGCGACTGCACACGGTCGGGCCGGGCGATGGCGTCCTCGGCACCATCTGGCGCGACAAGGAGCCGCTGCTTCTGCGCGGCGAAGACAGCCGCCTCGCGCCGCTGCGCGCGGGTCCGCTGGGCGTGACGAGCGCGATGCTTTGCCCGCTGTATTACGGCGATCAAAATCTCGGGGTGCTCGCCATCGCTCGCGGGCCGGAAAGTGAGGCGTTTCAGTCGGCGGAGTTTCAGATTTTTAAAGCCATCGCCGAGCAGTCGGCGTTCGCGCTCTACAACGCCATCGTCTTTTCCCAAGCGGCGGAAAAGCGGCGGCTCGACCAGGATCTCGCCACCGCCCACGAGATTCAGCGTATCCTCTTGCCCGCTGAATCACCGGACATCGCGGGTTTCCAAATCGCGGGCATTAATGTCCCCGCCCAGCAGGTCAGCGGCGATTACTACGACTACATTCCGGTGGACGAAGGCCACTATGGTATCGCCATCGCCGATGTCTCCGGCAAGGGCGTGCCCGCCTCGCTCATCATGGCCATGTGCCGCAGCGTGCTGCGCTCCCGCGCCAGTGGCCAGCTTTCGCCTTCCAGCGCGCTGCGCATCGTCAATGCGCAGCTTTTTCCCGACATCAAAGAGGACATGTTCATCAGCATGGCCTACGCGATTCTTGAAAGCGGCAGTTCCACCGTGACGCTGAGCCGTGCCGGACACGATGCTCCCCTGCTCTACTCGGCGCGCGATCAGAGTGTGGCGAAAATCAACCCACCCGGCATGGCGCTCGGCATTGACAGTGGGGGTGTGTTCAATAGGGTCACGTCCGATTTTTCCCTGACGCTCGAACCCAATGACTGCCTGGTACTTTACACCGACGGCGTGACCGAGGCGCTCGACGCGGCGGGCGACGAATTTGGGATGGCGAACGTGATCAAAGCGATTCAGGCGAGTGCCGCCGATGGAGCCGCCGGGATTATCACGAAGCTTACGGACGACCTGCGGGCGTTCGTCGGCGGCCATCCGCAAAATGACGACATCACTTTGATCGTCATCCGAAAGAAATAAACTATGAGCCAGGACATCACCGACAACCCGACCACCGACGAAGCCGCCGAACCGAAACCCGAGGGCAGCGAGGAATCGCTCTTCGTCCAAATGCAGGCCGACTTGCAACGCTTCCGCGACCTCGCGCTGCGCAGCCAGGCGGACTTCGATAACTTTCGCAAACGCGCGGCGCGCGAGAAGGAGGACGCGGTGAAATTTGCCAACGCCTCATTCCTCGATCGCCTCCTGCCGGTGCTCGACAACTTTGAACTCGGATTAAATGCGGCGCGCTCCGGCGCGGAGAATTCCCCCATCCTCATGGGCATGGACATGGTCGCGAAACAGCTCGGCGATTTCCTCACGGGCAGCGGCGTCGAGCCGGTCAACGGCGAGGGACAGCCCTTCGACCCGAACCTTCACGAGGCCGTGGCCCAGGAAGCCAGCGCCACGGTGCCCGAGGGCACCATCGTGCGGCAACTCCGGCGCGGCTACAAATTGCGCGACCGTCTGCTGCGGCCCGCGACGGTCGTAGTGTCGAAGGGCCCGGCAACGCAGCCGTAAAACTCGCACCAAATTCCCCTTGCTCGAAAGCATCAACTTTCTGCGATGACCAAGCGCGACTATTACGAAATTCTTGAAGTCACCCGCACTGCCAGCGGCGATGAAATCAAACGCTCCTACCGCAAGCTTGCGGTGAAACACCACCCGGACAAAAACCCCGGCGATCACACCGCGGAGGAGAAATTCAAGGAGATCGGCGCGGCCTATGAAGTTCTCATGGACGCCGAGAAACGCGCGGCCTACGACCGCTACGGGCATGCCGCTTTTGCTCAGGGCGGAGCCGGTCCCCGCGGCGGTGCCGGCGGCATGCACGATCCGTTCGACATTTTCCGGGAAGTCTTCGGTGCGAGCGGCGGAAATGGAGGCGGCGGCGGAATTTTCGAGCAATTTTTCGGCGGCGGCGGCGCGGCCCAGCCACAGTCGCGCGATGGCAAGCAGCGGGGTTCTGATCTCCGTTACGACATGCAAATCCGTCTCGAGGAAGCCGCCTTTGGTTGTGACAAGGAGATCGAAGTGAGCAAGCTCGAGGGTTGCTCCGCCTGCAACGGCACCGGCGCGGACAAAGGCTCGAAAGCCATTTCGTGCCGCGATTGCGGAGGACGCGGCCAGGTCATCACCTCGCGCGGATTTTTCCAAGTCTCCCAAACCTGTCCCCGCTGCCGGGGCACCGGCCAGGTCATCGAGCACCCCTGCCGGAAGTGCAACGGCGAAGGCCGCGCCGAGGCTCCCACGCGCATCAAACTGAAAATCCCCGCCGGCATCGAGGACGGCTCGCGCCTGCGCAGCGTGCGCAACGGCGAAGCGGGCCTGCGCGGCGGCCCGCCCGGCGACCTCTACGTCGTCATCCACATTAAGGAACACGAAGTCTTCGAGCGTGAGGACAGCAACCTCTTTTGTGAAGTGCCCGTCTCCTTCAGCACCGCCACGCTCGGCGGCGAACTGAACGTGCCCACCCTCGAAGGCCAGGCCCAGCTCAAGATCCCCGCCGGCACCCAAAGTGGCACCGCCTTCAAGCTGCGCGGCAAAGGCATCCCCTCGCTCAACTCCAGTTCCCGCGGCGATCTCATCGTCCGCGTCATCGTGGAAGTCCCGACCAAACTCAACGCCGAACAGCGTGCCAAGCTCGCCGAATTCGCTGAACTCATGGGCGAGGAAAACTCCCCGTTGAACCGCAGCTTCCTCGAAAAGGCGAAGGACTTCTTCCGCTGAACCCGGGCTTTTGCGGGGCTATTTTCGTGAAATCGGGCGCATGTGGAAGCGCCCGGTCGCTGAGCTAATTTCGGAAGTGGCGGGCGCTTCTATTGTCCGAACAACTGGACGATCAGTTGGGTATAGACGCGGTTGGTGAAGTCATTCGGATGATTGACGTTATTCCCGGATAAGTCGGAAAACCGCTTTTTTATTCATCAACTCAGGCCAGACCAAGGTGACATCCGCGACCGCCACTCCGGGACCTTCCCGCTTTTTCGGGGCGTCACGACTCGCCGACATCCGCCGGCGTCCGCCTAAAATTCCCGCCTTTCCAGTCTCATCCTTCCATTCACATGACATATCCCATCTCCAATACCTCCGGTACAAGTTTGCTACGCTTCGGACTCCTCCTTTCAGTCGCCGTCACCGCCCGCGTCTTCGGCGTCACGGCGGTTGATCCCGATCCTTATAACATCATGCTCCAGGAAGTGCCGGAAAAGACCGTGGTTTTGAGCTTCGATGACAGCGTGGTCAGTCATGCCACCGTCGTGGCCCCGCTGCTTAAGGAATTGAAATTTGGCGGTTCGTTTTACATCGCGGACTTCGATCATTTTAAAACTCGCAAAGACTGGTACATGACTTGGGAGCAGATCAAAGGCTTGGCCGACGCTGGCTTCGATGTGGGGAATCACACCCTCGGTCATGGCGGTGCCTCCCTTGAGCCGTGGCTTAATATGGAGAAGGAATTTTCCGCCAACAAAGTCCCGAAGCCCACGACCCTCGCCTGGCCCGTTTATGCCGTTTATCCCTACCTTTACCGGCCGCTCGGCGAGAACCAATACACGTTCGGACGGGCCGGTGGCAACCGACCGTACCGGCCCACCGTGGACCATCCACTGAATGCCCCATCGTGGGGCATCGGCGACCACACCACGCTCGAGCAATTCATCAGTTACGCCAAGCGGGCCACCGGCGGCCGATTTGTCCTCTTCACCTTTCATGGCGTGCCCGAGGGTGAGCACACCGCCGTGAGTCTCGCGCCGGAGAAATTCAAGCAGATGATGCAGTATCTGAAAGATAACCAATACAACGTCATCTCCCTGCGCGACGCGGGGAAGTATGTGGATGTGAAAAAGGCTGCGAAGTTCCTCCCCTTCCCCAGCACCTATCCATGGGGTGGAATGAAGCGTGATGGCAACCTGCTCTACATCTCCCTCGGCAATATCCCCGCCGATGGCAAGGTCACCCTGCCCGGCGTCACCACCCGGATCGCCCGCGCTTGGGTCGCCGGAGATGAAAAAAAGCAACCGCTGAAAGTGACCATCGTCGACACTGGCGTGCCCACCTTGGAGGTTCCGCGCCCACCCGGTGAACCCGCCTCGGGTTATCCCACCGTCATTATCGCTGCACTTACCGGCGCACCCATTGCCACCATCCTCGACCTTGTTATTCCGGGCGCTCCTGCGGCCACCATTTCCGGCGATGAAATCCGCGTCAACGTCCCGCTCGCCGCCGACGTCACAAAACTTGCACCCATTTATCACACCGGATCACCCGAGGTCACCGGCCAGCCCGCGTCCGGGGCGAGCGCGGACTTCACTCAACCGCAGACTTATATCATCACCGCAGCCGACCGCGCCACCCGCCGCTACCGCGTCACGGTCACCAAGAGCCTCGGCACCGCCTGCGTCACTAACCCTGGCTTCGAGATATTTGATACTGCGGGTGAGTTCGACATAACCAGGGAGACCAATCCCACCGGAGCTACCTGGACTTTTAAGAAAGCCAACCACAACGGAGAGATCGGCATTCGCGATCTTACCGCCGGTGGCGCTCCGCCCGCGCCCGATGGTTCACGGCATTGCGTCTTCATGCGGGGACCGGGCAACGGCGTCGCCCAGCCCATTACCTTCGACAAGGGCAACTACACCATCAGCTTCGATGCCGTGAAACGCAGCGGCTACGAAAAGACCGCCGCCCCGCTACAGGTCGCCATTGATGATCAGGTGGTGTTCCGTCTGGAGTCCTCCCAGATCACCGAGAAATGGGCCAGCTACACTACTCCCGTCATTCCCATCGCCGCCGGCACCCACACCTTGTCCTTCACCCTCGGCGAAGGCGAAGGCATGGACATGCTCGACAATATCGCCCTCCACTTCGCCAAGTAACACGGCCTGCCGCGGGACCGGCGAAGCGTAGAAACGTCCTCTTTGCCGGAATCCTCACCCTCAACCCCGAGCAGGAAGAGTTTCATTCCCTCAGGCGTTCTTCGCTAGCTAGAGCGTCTCGCGAATCGTCGAGAAACCGGGAGCGGTCTCACGCGCGGGGCTGCCTTTGTAGTCGGCGGTGGAGGAAGTGAGGCCGCGGGTGAGGCAGGCGGGGCAGAGGCGGGAGTCGGGGTTGGCGCGCTCGGTTTCCTCAGCGAGGAGAAAGAGCACATGACACGGGTCGTGCAGGCAGTTCACGAAACGGTTCGTGTTACTGCCGCTGTGCGCGCACTGCCCAATGGGCACGAGGGCGTCGTCCACGCGCACGGTCATGCGCTGGTCAAAGACGAAGCACTCGCCCAGCCAGTGCTCGTTCCCGAACTGCTCCTGATAGGTCACGATGCCGCCGTGAAGTTGGAACACATCGGTGAAACCCTGCTGGCGAAACAACGCGGAGGCTTTCTCGCAGCGGATGCCGCCGGTGCAATACATGAGGACCTTGCGGTTTTTGAAGTCGGCGAGGCGATCGAGGTAGGCGGGCAGTTCGCGAAAGTGGCCGATGTCGCAGGCGATGGCGTTGGCGAATTTCCCGGCGGTGGATTCGTAGCGATTGCGCACATCGATGAGGACCACGTCAGGGTCTTCCTCAATCATGCGCTTCCAGTCAGCGGGGCTGAGGTGGTTGTGCAAATCGGGCGCGAGCGGGCCGGCTCCGAGGGTGACGACTTCAGGGCGGACTTTCACCATGAGCTTCGGGAAAGTGTGCGCGTCTCCGGCACTGATCTTCATCTCGATGTCGGCGAATCTCTCATCCGCGCGCAAGACCTCGATGTATTCCTCCACCGCCACGCGCGGGCCGGCGAGCGTGCCATTGAGGCCCTCCGTCGCGATGAGGATGCGACCTTTCAACCCAAGCCGGGAGCACAGTGCCCGCTGGTCCGTGGCGAAACGCTCGGGGTCGGCGAGTGCGACGTATTTGTAGAAAAGAATGACCGGCCAGGTCGGATGCGCGGCGGAGTTCACGTCAGTCGTTGCGCTCGAAGCGCATGCGGAAGCACGGGTCGCAGATGGCGTGCTGATGCTGATCGGGCAGCCCTTTTCCGCAACGACGGCAGCGGCGAACGCTCTTCCGCTTGAGCGAGTTCGAGATGAACTGGTTTGTGTCTGCGCTGACCGCGAGCGCCTGCTCGATGTCGGGGAAAAGGTCGGGCATGCGGTGGTGCATCCAGCGATAGGCGGCGAGCAGACGCACGCGACCCTCGGCGCTCTGGAGCTGCACGGCGGAGGTGGTGCCACCCTCGGCGATGAACCTCGGCCCACGCGGCATCGGTGATGGCTGGTCATCAGCCACCGCTGCGACCCAGTGCCGCCACGTCCGCATGTGGTCGCCGCTGCGTGTGTCCACGGGGCAGGCGCAGAGCGCAAACTGGGTAGGCAGAGGCAGGCTGAAATCGCCGATCTGGCTGGCGAGATCTCGCATCGAGGAGACGTCGGCCTTGCGGAAAAGATCGGTGTCGCCGGGCAGCGCGGCGAAGCAGTCGAGGAGCGACGGCAGATCGTTGCGCCCGGTTTCCTGCGCGAGGTAGTCGAGCATCTTCATGTGCGGCGCGATGGGCGCGACGGTCGGCAGCGGCTCCGCGTCGGCGGCCATGGCGGCGCGGATGTGCGCGAGGTCGCGACGGTTCAGCGCGGTGACGAGGCCCGTCTCGTGCATGCCGTAACGGCCGGCGCGTCCGGCAATCTGGCGGATCGAGGAATCGCTGAGGGTGATTTCCTTTTCGCCGTCCCATTTCGTCAGCGTGGTGAAGACGATCGTCTTCACCGGAAGGTTCAGCCCCATGCCGATGGCGTCGGTGGCGGAGACGATGCGCGCTTCGCCGGCGGCAAAACGCCGCGCCTCCTCGCGCCGCACCTCCGGCGAAAGCGCGCCGTAGATCGCCGCGCACTGCGTGGTGCCGAGCGTCTGTTTCCACGCGAGCACATCGCGCCGCGAAAACGAAATGAACGCCGTGGAGTCCTCCACCGGCTTGTCGGGATCGAGCGGATGCTCGGCGACCGCCAGCGGCGTGAGCCGCTCGGTGCGCTGGACCTCGAAGGGCTCGCCGAGTCGCGCAGCGATTTCGCGCAGTACGTTCTCGGCATCCGGCGATCCGACGAAGATCACGAGCTTCGCATTTACGCCCACGATGGCCTGGGTCCACGCCCAGCCGCGGTCGTTGTCGGCGATCATCTGCACCTCGTCGATGATCGCCACGTCATACTCCGCGTCCGTGGCCAGCATCTCGATGGTGGAGGAAACGTGGCGCGCCTGCGGATCGGGAAAACGCTCCTCGCCGGTGATCAGCGAGCACGGCACGCCCGCCGCGCGCATGCGGTCCCAAAACTCCGCCGCCATCAGCCGCAGCGGCGCGAGATACACGCCCGATTGCGCCGCCGCGAGATGCTGAAACGCCGCGTAGGTCTTGCCGGAATTCGTCGGCCCCGCGATGAGCAGCAGTCGCCGCCCGCGCGCCCGCGCGCCGGGAAACGTCTCGTGAAAACGATGTAGCGCGATGCCTTCCGCCATGCGGTGATTGGCCGCCCGCAACGCCAGTTCGCGCACCACGCGCGACGCCCGGTCAATGAACTGGCGCACCGCCAGTCGCCCCTCAAACTTGCGCAGTTCCTCCGCGATGTCGTTCGCCTTCAGCATGTCGCGATGCTCCGCGATGGCCTGCTCGATGCGCGCGATCTGCGTGTGGATCTCGGCCCTGAGCGCCGGCGTCCGCCGCGCCGCATCCGCACCGAGCTGTTGAAACCGCGCCGTCAAAACATCCGCGCGCTTCGGGCGGTTGAGCGGCAAAACGTCGAACACTTGCAGCGCGCAGGCCTGCCCGCCGATCACGACTTCCTCCGCGCATTCGGCCACCAGCAGGGTCACGTCCCTTTCACAAAACAGCTCCAGCCCACGCGCCTCCGGCAGTTCGCGGATGTCGTCCCACATGTCGCGCAGCCACGTTTTGAAAACGGGACGGCCGCCTCGTGATTGGGCCGGCGCGAAACCCGCATCCGCGCGACGCTGCGCGAGCCAGCGGTCGAATTCGTCGCGTGAAAAGGAAGTTGGCCGCTGGGCTACTTCCGACATGGAGGCTTGAGAGACATGAGTTTTGATAAGCCCGCACTCTAGCCGCGAAGCGCCCCGGACTCCAGCAGGCAAATCCGGTCTCGGTCTCAGCGCCGCGCCAGCTCCAGCAGTTTTTGCAAATTCGGCAGGGTGCCGAGCGCGATCATCTGGCAGCCGGCCTCCAGGACCGTTTCGCTATGGGGACGCGTGTTCCACCGGCCGTCGGCGTGTTTGCACGCCAGCACCGTCACATCGAAATCATGCCTCGCCTGCGCCGCCACCAGCGGCAGTCCGACGAGCGGCGAAGTCGGCGCGATTCTGATCTGCTCCAGCACCAACTCCAAACCGCTGGTGTGCGAAACCTCATCGAGGAAATCCGCCACATCCGGCCGCACCAGCATCGTGACCATGCGGCGGCCGGTGATGTGATACGGCAGAATCACGCGGCTCGCCCCGGCCCGACGCAGTTTGGCCTCGGACTCCTCGACATCGGCTCGCGCCACGATGGTGAGATCCGGGCGCAGACTGCGCGCCGTGAGGACGATGAACACGTTGTCGGCGTCGGTTTTGGCGCACGCCACGAGTCCCCTCGCCCGCTCAATGCCGGCCTGTCGCAACACGCTTTCCAGCGCGGCATCGCCCGCCACAGCCAGCGCACCGGTTTCCTGAACGCGCGCGACCTTTTCCGGCTGCAACTCAATCACGACAAAGGGAAGCTTCTCGTTCCCAAGCTCGGCAATCACGTTGCGCCCCACGCGCCCGTAGCCGCAGACGATGAAGTGATTGGAAAGTTCAGTCAGCATACGACGTCGTTTTTGATTCACCCAATACCGCCGCCATTCGCCGGTGAAGACAATTTGCGCCACCTGCGTCAGCGCGTAGGCCCCCAGCACTCCGCCGCTCGCGATGAGCCCTATCGTAAAAATCCTCCCGCCCGGAGACAGCGGATGCACTTCCCCGTAGCCGACCGTGGCGAGCGTGGTCACAGTCATGTAGAGCGCGTCCAGCACCGACCAGCGCTCGATCCAGCAATAGCCCGCCACGCCGATGGCCGGAAGTACCAGCAGGCCGGCCACGATGGGCGCAAAGCGGTCGAAAATCCGCTGGCGGGGCGCTCGGCTCATGGAGGTGAAAGGCGATCATGTTTCATCGGATACAGGCCGGCAATCCCGACCATGCGCGCATTCCTATCACGACTTCGCCGCGGGCCGCACGCGCGTTTGTGGCCGACAGGCTAGAAGAGTTCGCCTTGGACTGGCGGAGGAGCGGCGGGAATGGCGGGCGTGACGGGGACTTCGGAGCGGAATTCGGCGCGGACTTCGGCGAGGAGGGATTTGAATTCACATTTCTCCAGCTCCACGGCGAGGTCCGTCGGGCGCGGTTGCAGCGCGAGATCGTTGAGCGCCGAGGGAAGCGGTAGGTCGAGATCGAGGCGGACCATCTCGCGGTTCTGTTCGATCTGCGCACGGGAAGAAGTGAGCTTTTCGCGGATGCGCGCGTTTTTCACCGCGCCAAGATCGGCGAGGAGCGCATCGAGCGAGCCGTGCGTGGCGAGGAGGGCGGCTGCGCCTTTCGGGCCGAGTCCGGGGACGCCGGGGATGTTGTCGGCGCTGTCGCCGATGAGCGCGAGCACGTCGGCGATTTGCGGCGGGGTCACGTCCCACTTTTTCCGCACGGACTCGGCGCCGAGGAGGGCAAAGGTATCACCCGGAGCGGCGAGGTCGGTCTTGTTCGTGGAATAGACTTTGATGTGGTCATCCACGAGTTGGAAGAGATCCTTGTCGTTGGTCGCGAGGACGACTTCGTCGCCGCGGGCGCGGGCGGCAATCGCGTAGGAGGCCATGAGGTCATCGGCTTCCGTGTCGGGCAGCGAGAGGCTGGCGAAGCCGAGAAGCGGCACGATGTTTTGAATGAAAGTAAGCTGCGGGCGCATGGTGTCGGGCATCTCGGCGCGCTGCTGTTTGTAGGCGGGCTGCAGGGCGACGCGGCGCTGCGGCATGCCGCAATCCCAAACGACTGCGCCGAGGTCGGGCGACAGATCGCGCACCATGCGGCGCACCGTTTTCACGAAGCCGTAGATGGCATTGACCGGAACGCCGGCAGAGGTGGAAAGGTCGCGAATGGCGAAGAAGGAGCGATAGACGTAATAGTGGCCGTCGATGAGGAGGAGTTTCACAAAAGACGAATGGCGGATGTGGCCGGACGAAAGAAGCGGGAAATGGAAGGCCGGCGGGAGCGGTTGGGTGTTCGTCGCTCGACATTCCGCATTGCCCTCCCCCGCGCGCCTCCCGTAAAAACCGCCGCATTATGTCCTGCTATCACGCATCCATCGAAGGCGCCCAGCACGGCGCGAAATCCCTCCCCGACTTCCTCGCCTACGCCAAGCGCAGCGGCGCGACCGGCGCCCAACCGAGCAACTACATGCTCCAGGGCGGCAAGCTCTTTCAGTCCGCGAAAGAAATCCGCGCGACGTTTGAAAAGGCCGGCATGACGCTCGACGGCGTGAGCGCGCACTGCCCGATCTGGGTCCACACCACCGCGTGGACCGAGTCGCCCACCATCCGCCCGTTCATCCCGCCGGATGTCGCGAAAAAATCGCCCGCCGAAATCGAGAAATGGGCCGAGAACTACGTCCTCAAACTCCTCGACCTGCTCGCCGAGTTGAAAGTGAAGGTGCTCCCGATGTTTTGGGGCGTCGCCTTTGGCTGGGAACTGGCGAGCGGCTACCCGTGGGGTTTCTGGGCCGGGCCGGGCTACGACCTGATCAAGGCCGGGCAGGAGCGTTTCGTGAAGAAGACGAAGAAGATCCGCGACCACGCCCGCAAGCTCGGCATCAAGCTCTGCCACGAAATCCATCCCGGCACCGCCGCGATGACGGCTGACGATTTCCTCATGCTGGTGAAGATCACCGACGGCGACAAATCCATGGCCGTGAACGCCGATCCGTCGCACTGCTGGGAGGGCGAATCGTGGGAGACGCGCTTCACCAAGGTCGGTGCCTACATCTACGCCGCGCACGTGAAGAATTTCACCATCCGCCCCGGCTTCCCGCTGCGCACCATGGAGCCAAACTGGCCGGGCCGCGCCATGCAGTTCACCGACCTGCCGAGCGGCGACCTGAATATGAACCGCTACGTCGAGCTGCTGCTCAATGTCGGCTTCGCCTCGCGCTACTGCCAGCTCCACGGCACCAAGACCGCGCCGCTCGTGGTCGAAGCCGAGAGCGCCCACCGCGACCTCGACAGCACCAGCGCGAATGGCATCGGCTACGTCCGCGACCACCTCCTCATCACGCCCGCTGCCGGGAGCTTTGAGGACGGCATGGGCGCGTAAAGACGTTCCCGTTTTGGCGTCCGCGGACGCAGCCGATCCCCTCGCACGAGCCCCTGCGGAATTGTTATTCGAGGGTGTTCGTGATGGAGAAATAGATGACGAACGCCGGCGTTGCGCGCATGGCTCGGGATCGTTAGCGTGCGCGCTCTTTTTCTCCGCTTATGAATCCCGAGTTTCGTCACGTTCATTTCATCGGCATCTGCGGCACCGCCATGGGCGCGGTCGCCGCGGCGATGCGCGCGCAGGGCTTTACTGTTACTGGCTCGGATTCCGCGGTGTATCCGCCGATGTCCACCTTCCTGGAAAGCCACGGCATCAAGCTCAGTGAGGGCTACAAGCCGGAGAACATCCCGACGCAGGCCGATCTCATCGTGGTGGGCAACGCCATCTCGCGCGGCAACCCGGAGGTGGAGGCGGTGCTCAACCGCAAGCTCTACTACCTCTCGCTGCCGGAGACGCTGAAGCAGTTCTTCCTGCGCGGGCGGCACAATCTCGTGGTCACCGGCACGCATGGCAAGACGACCACGACCTCGATGCTCGCGTGGATTTTGCAAAGCGCGGGGCTGAACCCGGCCTACATGATCGGCGGCATCGCGAACAACCTCGGCCAGGGCGCGAGCCTGCACGATGCGCGGCACGTGGTCATCGAGGGCGACGAGTACGACACGGCGTTTTTCGACAAGCGCTCGAAGTTTCTCCACTACCTCCCGGAGCTGGTGATCGTGAACAACATCGAGTTCGACCACGCCGACATCTTCGAGGATCTCGACGCGATCAAGCTGAGCTTCACGCGGCTGCTGAACATTGTGCCGGAGAACGGCATGGTGCTGATCAATGGCGACGACGCGAACTGCATCGACGTCGCGAAGATCACACGCGCGCAGCTCGTGGAGGTCGGCTTTTCGGAAAACGCCGCGCGCCACATTCGCGACGTGCGCTATCACCCGACGGGCTCGGAGTTTACGTTGCTCGACACGCGCTTCTCCATCCAACTCGTGGGCGAATACAACGTGCGCAACGCGGCGATGGCGATCAGCGCGGCGCATTTCTACGGCGTACCGCTCGATGCGATTGCCAAGGCGATGGCGGCGTTCGAGGGCGTCAAGCGGCGGCAGGAAGTGCGTGGCGAAGTGCGCGGGATTACGGTGATCGACGATTTCGGGCACCATCCCACGGCCATCCGCGAGACGCTGCGCGGGCTGCGGCACCAGTATCCAGGGCGGCGGCTGTGGGCGATTTTCGAGCCGCGCTCAAACACCACACGGCGCGCCGTTTTTCAGCACGAACTCCCCGCCGCGCTCGCGCACGCCGACGGCGTGATCCTCGCGCAGGTCGCACGGCAGGAGCAACTCGCCGCCGATGATCGTCTCGACCCCACGCAAGTCGTGGCCGACATCGCGGCGGCGGGGAAGCCCGCGTTTTATGAGCCCGATGTGAGCGCGATCATCGCCCGGTTGCAGCCGCTCGTGGAGGAAGGCGACGTCATCGTCATCCTTAGTAACGGCGGCTTCGGCAACATTCACGAGCGGCTGCTCGCGGAGCTGTGAACACCCGTCATCCTGAGCGCAGTTCCGCTCCCGGCATTGCGGGAAGGAACGGAGTCGAGCCGAGGCTTAGCGAGACAGCCGAGTGGGCGGAGGCGGGGAGGCAACGACCTCTAACTATTCCGTGGGCGGAGGCGGCAGGCGACGTAAGCCGCTTCACCCACCGCCTCCGCCCGCGAAAAGTTAGAGGTCCTTCGACTGCGCTTCGCCCGCCTTTCCGCCTCCGCTCCGCTCAGGATGACGGCGTGGAGTGACGCGTCCCCTCCGAATTCCACCATGCCACATCGCGCTCACGATTACCGGCACCTGATCGCGCGCTGGCGCGCCGTCGCCCGCACGGCGAGGCTGCCGCTGCGGCGGTTGGTGAGCACGAAGCTGCACGATCTTTACTACCTGCGAAGCAAGGCGCTGTCAGCCGCGGGCGGCATTTACATTTCGGCGGGTGTTCATGGCGATGAACCCGGCGCGACCGAAGGACTCATCGGGTGGGCCGAAAAAAATGTGCGCCGGCTTCCCGATTTGCCGCTGCTCCTGCTGCCGTGCCTTAACCCATGGGGCCTCGCGAACAACGTGCGCCTGAACGAAGATGGACTCGATCTCAATCGCATTTTTCATCGCGACGACCAGACCGTGGTCAGCGCGGTGAAGCAAATCGTCGCGCCGCACCAGTTCGACGCCGCGCTAATGCTGCACGAGGACTACGACGGCCAGGGCCTTTACCTTTACGAAGTCGAGCGCGTGCGACCGCAATGGGGGGAGGCGCTCCTCGCCGCCGCCCGCCCGCATCTCCCGCCAGACCCGCGCATCCGCATCGACGGACGCAAGGTGACCAACGGTATTCATCGCCGTCGCATCGACCCGAAGCGCTTCGCGCGCATGGGCTATCCCGAGGCGATCTGGTTCCACCTGAAACACGCCGCCCGCTCGCTGACCATCGAGACCCCATCGGAGTTTGCGCTCGAACGCCGCGTCGCTGCGCACATGGCGATTATTGAGGAGAGCGTGCGGTTGGCCGTTCGGTGAACGGCTCGCTCGGCGCGTGATGCGGCGCAGAGCATGGGTTTTCCGTGGAACAGCGCCTGTGGACCGCTCGCCGCAATGAAGAATGGCAAATGCGCGGTGGTGTTCGAGATCCGCGCTGTCGGTCACCTTGCCCGCTCTTTTCGACGCGACCTTTCCCACGGACATCCGCGAAGCCGCCCCTGAAAAACCTTTGCTACTCCTGCCGACGACGGCGGTTGAGCAGGCCCAGCGCGCCGACCAGCAGCAGCCCGATTGTGCCGGGCTCGGGCACCACGGCGGAGCCGCCGAGGCTCGGGGCCTTGCCGCCGCCGCTGAAGGCGGCCACGCCACTCGTGAAGGTCACCGTAGAGCCCGCCCCGATGCTCAGCGAGCTGAGCGTCTGGCTCACGCTGCCAAACTTCAGCGTGGTCGCACCGGTGACACTCACTGCGGACGTGCCGTTGCCGAGGACGCTGTTCACATTAGTCGTGCCGGCGGTCGCTGTCAGGTTGCCCACTCCCGCGAGGGAGCCGGGAGTCGCCCCGAAATTCAGCGTGCCGCCTCCGCTCTTGGCGATGTCGAATCCGCCGCTGACCGCCCCGTTCACATTGAGGGTCCCAGCGGTGACAGCCACAGCCAAGTTGCTGCCCAAGGCCACCGGCGCGCTGATTGCCTGCGTGCCTCCGCTCACCGTGATGCTGGGGCTGGCACCCTGCAAAGTCACCACCGTGGCTCCAGTCACAGTGTAGTCACCAGTCCCGTCAAAGGTCACCGCGTTGAGCATGGGGGCCGCGCCGCTGAGATTGACCGTCACGCTGCCGGCGGTATTGCCAAACGTCGCGCTGTCCACGTTCGTGAAGCCCGCATCCAAGCCCGGACTGGCCTGGGCCCCGCCGGCGACCGAATCCGTCCAGTTGCTCCCGGTGTTCCAACTGCCGCTGCCGCCGCTCCACTTCATGTTCCCGGAATAGACTCCGCCCGTCGTGGTGATCGTGCCGCCTCCCACCACCGTGGCTGTGCCGTTGCTCAGGCCCGGCACGCCGTTGGCATTGCTCGTCAGCGTCAGGCTCGCCGTGCTGGCCAGGCTGCCTGCCGTCGCCGTATTCACGGCAAAGGTCAGATTGTCGCCGCCGCTCGCGAGCAAGCCGGTGAAGCCTGTCGCCGTCACCTTGGCATTGCCCGTCGTGGCAGAAACATCCAGCGCGTCTTGGAAGCTCGCGTTGGTCACGGTCTGGTTGCCAAAAGCCACCGTCTGGCTGGCCACACTAGCTCCCGCGTGGACGGTGCCAAAGGCCAGCACCGCCCCGGTGTAGTTCGCGTTGGCCAAGTCATACGCCCCGCCAGTGAAGTTCACCGTGGTCGAGAGATCCGCGTTGCTCAGCCCGCTCACCCCATTCGCATTGCTGGTTAGCGTCAGCGCCTTGCTCCCGGCCAAACTTCCGGCCACGCTTCGATCCGCAGAGAACTGGATGCTCGTGTTCGCGACCGCTCCGGACAGGAGGTTGTAGGTCTGCGGGGTCACCGTCACTGCACCGTTGCTCGTGGTTGTGCCGCTCAGCGCCACATCCAGACTGTCCTGGAAACTCGCATTGGTGACCGTCGCATTCTGCACGCTCAGGTTCTGTGTCGCCGCTGTGCCACTCGTGCGCACATTGCCAAACGCCACGCCTCCCAGCGTCGGATTGGCAAAGTCATACACCCCGCCATTCACGGTGACAGTCTGCCCGGTCAGGGCTGTGCTGGCATAGCCGCTGGTTCCCGTCCCATTGGTCGCCAGGGTAATCGGCACCGTCCCCGTCTTGGCTCCCGCCGTGCCCGTGTTCGCATTGCCACCCAGACCCACGAGCACACTCGTGTTGTCGGTCGCCCCGGCGGGCAGATTGCTGATACTGCCAGTGGTGGACGCATGCCCAGTGGGGGTGCCGCCACTGGCATCGAGGCCCTCGCTGAAGGTGTCAGCCGCCGCCGTGTTCTGGATGCTCAGGGCCGACGTGCCAAACGTCCCACCCACCCGCAGATTGCCCAAGCTCACCGGCGTGGAAATCGCATTGGCCGCTCCGAAGCGGTAGCCATCGAGAAAAATCCCCTGGCCAGACCCCGTGCCCGCACCACCGTCGGAAACTGTGAAGTGGAGACCCGCCGGATTGGTAATGCTGCCATTGGAAATGGAACCGCTGCTGGTGGTGGTGTAGGTGGCGATCCGATAACTGCCCGCACCGACGCTGCCGAGGGCGCCGACGTTGGCGTTGTCCGTCAGGGTCAGGCTGCCGCCCAGGGCCAGACTACCGGTGATCGCCGTGGCATCGCTGTTGCCGACCGAGCTATGGCTGCTCCCCGGCGCGCCGAGCTCCACCGCGTAATTCCCCGCGAGCGTCAGACCCGTGCCAAAGCTTAGCGTGCCAATCGAGTTGCCCGGAGCCAGCGTGTTACCCGCCGTCACGCTCACCGCCGGGGTGATCGTCCCGCTGCCACTGAGCGTGCCACCGGTGGTGCTAAAGGACACCGCCTGCGAGAGCGCGGTGCTGGAGTTGTAGTTGAACTCACCCGCGCCAATGGAGACACCGCTCGTGTTGTTGATCGTACCGGTGGAACTGATCGTCAGCTTGCCCGCGCTGACCGTAGTCGCTCCCGTGTAGGTGTTGGTGCCGGAGAGGGTCACGCTTCCGCTGGTGGTTTTGGTCATCGTGACACCGGTGCCGGCGAGGTTGGCGCTGGCGGTGCCGCTTTGTACTGCGTAGGAAGTGCCGGTGAGCACGCCCGTGGTGCCGGTGATGCTGCCGCTGGTCAGTGTCACGGCTCCGACGGTGTCAGAGAAAGTCTGGATGTCGAAGATGCCGCCGCCCACGGTCACGGCCCCGGTGTCCGCAAGAGCGTTGATGCCTCCGTATTGGATCGTGCCTTGGTTGATGAACGTGCCGCCCGTGTAGGTGTTGGTGCCGGAGAGGGTCACGCTTCCGCTGGTGGTTTTGGTCATCGTGACACCGGTGCCGGCGAGGTTGGCGCTGACAGTGCCGCTTTGCACTGCGTAGGAAGTGCCGGTCAGCACGCCGGTGCTGCCGATGATGCTGCCGCTGGCCAGGGTGACGGTGCCGACGGTGTCGGAGAAGGTCTGGATGTCGAAGATGCCGCCGCCCACGGTCACGGCCCCGGTGTCCGCAAGAGCGTTGATGACTCCGTATTGGACCGTGCCTTGGTTGATGAACGTGCCGCCCGTGTAGCTGTTGGCGAAGTTGAGGGCTACGGTTCCCGCGCCGTCCTTGATGACCGCACCGGCGCCGCTGATGGCGACGGTTTGGACCGTGGTATTGCCCGCGCCGCCGAAGGAGACGTCGCTAAACAGGGATGTAACCACACCGCCGGAGAGGGTGAGCGCGCCGCTGCTGTCGGAGTTGATGCGGGCGCCGCCGGTGCCGATGGTGATGGCGCCTGCGTAGCTGGAGGTGTTGCTGGCCACGTTGCGGAGGGCACCGGCGTTGGAAACTCCGCCGCCTGTGATCGTCAAGGTCTCGGCTCCGACCACAGCGCCATTCGCCAGTTCCAGCGCGGCTCCGTTCTGGACGACGATGCCGCCGGCGGTCGAACCACTGGCCGTCGCATTCATCAGTCTCAGGACGCCCTGATTGACGTTGGTGGCCCCGGTGTAAGAGTTGGCCACGTTGACGGCCAACGTGCCAGCCCCGGTCTTGGTCAGGATGCCCGCCGTGGCCCCGGTGGCTACGATGGGCGCGGAAGTCGTCAGCGTGCCCGTGACGGTGTTGATGATGAGTTCACCGGTCGTGGTGGAGGTCAGGATTTTCCCGGTGCCGGTGATGTTGTATTTACCGTCCCCACCGCCAGTGTAGAGAATGCCGCCGAGGCTGGTGGCGCTGGCGTAGGTGATCGTCAGATTGTTCCCAGCCAAAGCCAGCGTGTCGCCGGTGCCGGTGCCGGTGATCTTGACGGTGTTGGCCAAGACGGAGCCGTTCTGGTTTTGGGGACCAGTGAGGGTGTAGTTACCAGTGTTCGCGCCGGTCGTCTGCGGGAGGGTGCCGGTGTAAGACGCCAAGGCTGTAACCGCGGTATCGGCCGCGCCAGCCGCGACACTCACAGCCCAATCATTACCGAGAGTGGCCCAGCCGCCGAGGATGCTATTGATGTTGTTGGTATCCGTATCGGCGATGGTCGCATCGCCAAAGGAGATGGTGCCGCCCGCCGCGCGGGTGATGGCGTTCATGCGCAGCTTGAGAGTGTTGGCACCGCCGTTAACGTCGCGGGTGAGAAAGGTGCCGCCAGCGTTCAGGCTGGTGGAGGTGACGACTTCGACATGGGAGCCGGTTGCGCCCTTGAGCGTGAGCGTGCCGCGGCCGAGGGTGAGCGCCGCTGCATCGGCCAGCTTGGAGTTGTCCTGGGTCGAGTAATCGAGAACCAGCGTGCCGCCGCCAGAGAGATTGGTGGTCCCGGTCATGGTGTTGGCGCCTCCCAAAACCCATGCGCCGATGCCGGTTTTGGCGAGGTTCAACACACCTGCGCCAGCGGCTGAGGTATCTTGCAGCCTGCCGGCGATGGTGTTGGCATCGGTGTTGGTTCCGGTAAGTGTCAGAGTGCGGGCGGACGCGGTGTATCCGAACCCGAGTGATACGCCGGTTCCCGCAGTGGGAGTGTTGTTCAGCGTGATTTGGGAGCTGCTATCAATGGATGCGATGGTGCTGCTGGCGGCAATTCCAGTGCCTGTCACACTCATGCCCACCACCAAGTCGGCGGTGCTACTGAGTCCGGTCACCACTTTCGTTGCCGCAACGTCTGCCGTTAAAGTTTGATCGGGGGAAACGGTGCCGGTTTGTGAGAAATTGAGCGCCGTCGTGCCTGATGCATCAATGGTGCTGCTGGCCATCAGGGCGAAATTGCGATCCGTGGAGCCAGATCCACCGGTATAGCGCAACGTACCACTGTTGAGGATGAGGTTGCCCACCGCATTGGTGGACGCGCCGATGCTACTGTTGCTGCCGCCATTGGCGAGGGTGGAGATTTGGAGGGTGCCGCCACTGACCGTCGTCGAGCCGGTATAGGTGTTGGCCCCGCCGAGATTCCAAGTGCCACCAGCCAACTTGACGAGGTTGACCGTGCCCCCGACATTCCCATTGCTGATCACCCCGTTGAAGGCGTTGTTACCCGTATTGGTTCCATTCAATCTCAGATCCCGATTTTGGTCGGACAAATACGAAAGATCCGTGTTGATGACCCAGATATTTCCGGCGGCGCTGTTGTTCGTCAAAATGGCATTGGCACCCCAGGTGCTCGAAGTGCGGGAGAGGATTTCAATCCGACGATTATTGAATGTCAGGCTAGCGCTGCCATTAAATAAAAAGTTTCCGGTCTGGCCCGGATCGCTGTTGCCGCCACCGATTTGAAGAGCCGAACCGGCCGTGTCGGCGATACTGGAGAACTGAACTACCGGCGCCGCGCCCGCAATGCCACCCATCAGCGCTTGAACCGTGCCCGTAAAGCCGCTGGCATTACCAAGACCAAGAGTCTTGGCGGCACCGCCTGTATTTCGATGGCTTATCACCCCTGAGCCTGTCGTCGAGACAAAAAAGTAGCCGCTTTTGATAAAATTCGCCACGCCACCGCTGCCGACGGCCAGGGCATTCAAGCTGGTACCATCCACACCTTCCAGCGAGGCGTTTCCGTTGACGGTGATGTTTCTGCTGCCGGCCAAGCCCAAGTTGGCATTGCTACTCCAGAACAGTGTGCCTGAATTGACCACCGTGCCGCCGGAGTAGTTGCTGGTAGCTGAGCTAAGAGTGATTTTGCGCCCGGCACCGCTCACGACCAAGGTTGTCGATCCCCCGCCTGTGATGGGGTCGTTAATGGGGGCCGAGATGATGTGGTCGGTCTGGCCTGCAGTAATATAGAGATTGCCGCCGCCGGGGAGCGCGGTGATCACCCCGTTCGCGCCGGAACCGGCGATAGTCATGGCACTGGAACCGGAAAAGAATATACCACCTGTTTGGAGATTGAGATTGTTCAGCGTCCATGTGCCAGCCCCGCCGTATACCTTGACGGCAGCGGCGATGTGGTCCGCAGTTGTATTACTTGTGCCGGGCTGGATGGACCATGCGTCGGTCGTGCTATTCACCCACGACGCCTCGGCGGTGTCGGTAAGGCCGGCCGCAACGACATAGCCGTAGGTGCCGTCGGAAGTGTATTTAGCGAAGTCGTTCTGAGAGTTGGCCGCCGAACCGACCGTGGCCCAAGGCCCGATGATCCGATTAGCGGGTGTGCTGGTGGTAATGCCGTTCACGCGGATCCGGTTGTTTCCGGCCGCTGTCGTGAGGCTGCTTCCGGTATTGGAAAAAGTAACGACGGAAGTGCCGGTCTGGCTCAGGCCGACTCCAGAAGTGCCAAGGGTCAATTCCTGGCTGCCGCTGGTCAGGTTGCCTCGCAGGACAAAGTTCATTGGACCGCTGTTGAGGGTCACGGTGCCAAGGGTTTCCCTGTAGGTGCCACCGGCGTTGGAGGAACCCCAGATAAAGGTGCCGCTGTTGACCGTCCAGTTCGCCGCGTTATTAATCCGATCGGCTGAGCCGTTGGCGTTGTTAGCAATGATACCAGAGTCGATCGCGCCAGCGTTGAGAGTGATGCCCGTTGTATTGAGCAAGTTCCGATTGAGGCTGGCAGCACCATCCAGCGTGACGTTCATGTTCGGGCCGACGGTGGTGGTGCCGGTCCACCCGCCGGCGGTGGCTCCGGTGAAGTTGAGCGTACTGGCGATCGTCGGGCTGATCGAAGTGAGGATCAAGTTGTTTCCTGCAACGGTGCCTGAGATGGTGGCGCTGGTGGTGGTGCCGGTTTGGTTGATGAGTCCGATGGTATTATTAGTCGCGCCGAAGCTGAGTCCTTGGGTGCTAGCGGCGATGCTGTAGCCGGAATTGCCGAAGAAGGTGAGCCCGCCGACCGTGACCGGCGCGGTTAGTGTGACGGCACCCGCCGTTCCGGCGAGGAAGGCGGTGTCGTTGTTGGCGTTGTTCCAAGCGATGTGAGCGAGGGCGTTACCCTGATCCCAGTTGGTGAGGGTGGTGTCCCAGTTGCCTGCTGTGCCACCGCTGACGCCGTTGCCGTCGGTGCCGATGTTCACCGTGCCGCCGTCCCAACAAAGCGTGGCGGCGCGGGCGGAGGGTGTGGCGAGGAGGGCGGCGATGGGGCCGACCAAGATGGCGGCGCGGAGGGCGGATTTGGATTTCATCAGGGATTTCAGGGAGGGTTTCATGAATATGGGTTGGTTGGTCTGGGTGGTTTTGTGGGAGAGAATGTGGAGGGCAGCGGAATCCTCACGCGCGCGGCAAATCATACTTTCGACCGAACCGGCGTCCCATTCTGGCTTGATGAATCCTCAATCCGGCGATGGCAAGCGTGGATGACGCGGATGAGCAGGCCAGCGCCGGGTGAACGGAGAGAGATGTTTTGATCCGTTTCATCACGAAGATTTTACGCATGGCGTCGCGCCATGCGAGGCGCTGCAGGGGACACTTTGCGCATCCTGACGGTGAAAACGCGCTACCGCCTGGATGCGGGTTTTCCCCCTGCGGCTGCGCGAAATTTTCCCATGATAGGATTGCCTGCCCACGCGGACTGCGGAGAGTGGGCGGCGCATGGACAGCCACGACATCGTCATTCTCACCGACGCCCGCTACGAGAAGCCGGACGAAGCGAACTGGTATGTCGCGCAGTTGCTCAACGAGGAGCGGCTGCTTCTCGCCGGACTGGAGGCGCGCGGGCTGCGCACGGCGCGCGTGGCGTGGTCGAATCCCGACTTTGACTGGAGCCGCACTCGCGCCGCGGTGTTCCGCTCGACGTGGGATTACTTCGAGCGGTTTGCGGAGTTTTCGGCGTGGATGGATCGCGTAGAACGCGGGACGCGGCTTTTCAATGCGCCGGAACTCGTGCGCTGGAACGTGGACAAGCACTACCTGCGCGAC
The DNA here is from genome assembly GCA_021414005.1 of Chthoniobacter sp. Lineage (GTDB taxonomy): Bacteria > Verrucomicrobiota > Verrucomicrobiia > Chthoniobacterales > Chthoniobacteraceae > Chthoniobacter. The sequence goes on from JAIOPH010000036.1 coordinate 54,739, forward strand.
CTCTCGGTGCGCGGGGTGAATGTGCCGGTGACGCAGTTCATCGAGCGGGGGGAAACGACGACGCTGCGCGAGGCGTTCGCGGACTGCGGGTGGCGCGAGGCGATTTTGAAACCGGCGGTGTCGGGCGCGGCGCGGCACACCTACCGGCTGACTGCGGCAAACCTCGCTACGCATGAGGCGGTCTTGCGCGAGCTGCTCCGCGAGGAGGCGATGATGTTGCAGCCGTTCCTCGGCAGCGTGCTCGCGCAGGGCGAGCTTTCGCTGATCGTCATCGGCGGGCGCTGCACGCACGCGGTGCGGAAGATTGCGAAACCGGGCGACTTCCGGGTGCAGGATGACCACGGCGGGACGGTGCATCCGCACACGCCGGCGGCGGATGAAATCACGTTCGCGGAGAGTGCCGTCGCGGCCTGTGCGCAGGTGCCGCTCTACGCCCGCGTGGACGCGGTGCGCGATGATTCAGGCGCGCTTTCACTCATGGAACTGGAACTCGTGGAGCCAGAGCTGTTCTTCCGCTTTTCGCCGCCCGCCGCCGATGCGCTGGCGGCGGCGATCGCGGAAAGGATGTGAACTTTCCTAGTGCGCCCGGTGGCGGCGGCGGCATGATGGAGTGCGTGCCGAGCGTCCTTTTCATCACCGACCCCTACATCGAGCATCTGCTCGAAGGCGTGGTGGATTTTGCGCGCGAACAGCGCTGGGCGCTCAATGCGATGATGCGCCGCTCGGGACGGTTCCCCGAAGGTGTGCGGCCCGATGGCATCATCGCGACCATCGAGCACGACGACACGGCGCGGCGTCTCGCGCGGTTCCGCTGCCCGATCGTGCAGATTCTGCGGATTCGGAAGGCGGTGCGTTATCCGCTCGTCATCCCCGACTACGAAGCGCTCGGCGTCACCGGCGCGCGGCATTTGCTCACGCTCGGGTGTCCGCATTTCGCCTTCTACCGGCGCTTCGACGCGGCCGACAGCAACGCGGTGCGCGATGGTTTTCTCCGCACCATGAGCGACGCAGGCTGCGACGTGACGATGCTCGATTTTCCCCGCGAAATGCCGCGCAAGGGTGCCACAGAAAAGGAGTGGGAGACGCGCCTCGCCAATATGCTGCGCGCGCTGCCCAAGCCCTGCGCCATCATGGCCGAAGACGACCGCTGCGGCGCGCAAATCATCCGTCTCGCGCTCGACGCAGGCCTGCGCGTGCCGGACGACATCGCCGTCGCCGGGTGCGACAATCATCAGCCCGACGTGAACCTCTCGCCCGTGCCACTCACCTCCGTGGACAGCAATTTGCGTGGCATCGGTTACGCCGCCGCCGAACTGCTCCAGCGCTTGATGTCTGGCACGCCACCGCCCGCCGCGCCCATCGTCGTCGCGCCGCAAGGCATCATCGAGCGCGAGAGCACCGCCTCATTCGTCTGCGCCGACAAACGCATCGCCGCCACCGTCCGCCGCATCCGGCGCGATTTCGCCGAGCCGCTCACCATCAGCACACTGGCCCGCGAAGCCGCGATGTCCGTCCGCGCGCTCCAGACTGGATTCAAAGCCGCCACCGGCCACTCCCTGCGCGACGAACTCATCCGCTGCCGCCTCGACCGCGCCGAGCGACTGCTCGAAGAAACCGATCTGAAAATCCAAGCCGTCGCCATCGAATGCGGCCTTGGCGATGCCAAAAGTCTCACGCGCTTTTTTCACCAGCGCCACAAGCAAACCCCAAACACTTTTCGCACCTCGGTGCGCTCGTCGGCGTCAGCGCTACAGCCCCGCGCTTCACCGCGCGCGACGCATCGCCAGTGAGCACCGCATCAGTCGGAATGATCGTTTCCAGCATCGCCCGCCGATGCTCGTAACTCCGCGTCCCTGGTTCCGGCACCACATCGAGCACGACCAGCGTGCCGCGCCCGAGATTGTGCCGGCGCTCCAGTACTTCACAATCCGCCCAGACGAGGCCGCGTCTGGCGAGCTTCGCCGGCGCCCCAAGCGCGGGCTGGAAACAATCCGCGATGGTGAGCAGCGTGCCGTGCCGATTCCACATCGTCCCGCTCCGCTGCGCGAAGAGGTGATGATGTTGCAGACCGGAATCGTCAGGTAGTTATCGCGCCGACTTCTTAGCGCTGTCCGCCGTGAGCAACACGGGGCGCGCCTCCACGCCCTTGGTCGTGGTGACGTGCCACGGGGAATGCCACTTCTTGCGCAGGTCAGCGTAACTCACCGTATGGATGCCGGGCCAGCCATAGGCGGGGTTGTTGATGTACACCACCTGCTTCTCGGCGTCGTAGCCGCTGAGCACCACGGTGTGCGGGCCGAGGTCGATGAGCGCGATGCGACCGGCGTCGAGTTCACCTAGCAGAATGGGGAGGCCGGCGTCGAAACCGGCATCGTTGTTCGGCCAGGAGCGGAATTCCCAGTCGTGACCGCTCACCGCTTTGATGCCGTGCATCATGCAATCCCACGCGGTGCCGGTGCCTGGCTGGGACTGGCCCTCTGAGTTCTTTTTGATGGCGTAGGGGTCCACTGGCTTGCGGAGGTAAAATTCGAGGCCCATCGCTGCGGACGTGGGTGCGCACATGTTATAGCCTTGGTCGAGGTGATGCGTGGGCTGGTAGGCGAATTGCCCCGTCACTCGTGGGCGTTTTGCGAGGCCATCGAGTTGGTCCGCATCGAGTAGCTCCGGCGGCATCCCGTGTGCGCGCGCTGCCGCAAATAGCTCGCGCACCCGCTGTGGATTTTTCTCAATGCCGCCGCTGCCTTCGTGGTAAATGCGCGCGACATTCTTCAGCACTTTGTGACTCATCACGGTGGCGAGCCGATCGATGAGTGCGCGATGCGGTGCCAGCGACGGCTCATTGAGCAGAGCCATGGCAAGTGGGTTCGCAGTCTCCGGTCCGGGATTTGTCTCGAAGGCAAACATGGACCACTTCAGGGCCTCCTTCGCGTCCGCTGCGCCGCCCACGCCCTCGCGGAAACACCGCGCGAGGTTATTGATGGCGAGGACATGTTTCTGGTCCGCAGCCTTGCGGTATAGCGCACGCGCCTTCGCGCCATCCGCCGGCGTGCCTATGCCCTTCTCCACGAGCCAGCCGAGGTTATCCAACGCCTCTGGGTTGTTTGTTGCCGCCGCTTTGCTGAACCACTCGAACGCCTTCTGGTTGTCCTTCTTCCCATACGAGCCGTCGCGGAAACCATAGCCCAGTTTGATTTGCGCTGTCACATCGCCCTTCTCCGCGGCCTCGATGATTTCTGGCTTTTGCGCGAAAGCGGAAGCGGCGAGTGTGAGTGCAGTGGTGAGCGCGAGAGATGTTTTGATCCGTTGCATCACGAATATTTTACGCGTGTCGTCGCGCCATGCGAGGCGCTGTAGGGGATACTTTGCGCATCCTGATGGTGAAAACGCGCTACCGCCTGGATGCGGGTTTCCCCCCTGCGGCTGCGCGAAATTTTCCCATGGCAGGATTGCCTGTCCGCGCGGACTGAGGAGAGTGGGCGGCGCATGGACAGCCACGACATCGTGATCCTATCAAAAATAGACCTCCGCAAGAGCAGGCTTTGTCTCGTACAACTGACTGCATGGTTTCGCGAAAAAGGAATGAATTCTGAAAAGCCGACCTCGAATTGCGCAAAGAGTTCGGCTCTATGATTGCCAACGAACACGGAATTTCCGCCGCGTTGCGAGATCTCCGGCACGCCGATGTGGCAACCACCAACCAGCATTCTGCGGATATAAATCGACGTGCAATCGTTGGCTTGAACGTTTCCAAATAGTCGGAATCCGAAAATGCCGAGGGAGCAGAATCTGAATTTCGTAGCACATCCCGCTGTCGAGGACGAGCTAGTGCTACACAAATTTCTAATCGCGAGATGGACTTCCTGTTGCGCCCGCATCCGCAATAGCAGAAAGCAGCGAAACGTAGCGCGCGCCATAAATAAAATGGATGCAATCGCCCCCTCTAATGGACTAGGCTATTCAGGTCCGGAGTCCTTCCGAAAGTTGGACTCCAACGTTAACTCGACGCAACTTATGCAACCAAGATCGGTGGTTTTGTAAAGACGGAAGCCCGACTCGCGCTGTTTGCTAAAGCAATTCGGGATAATGCGCGCGGGCCACGGCGTCGCATTTCGCGAAAATATCGGCGGCGCAGTCGAGATTGCGGATGTCTTCGATGAGCTGTCGGCAGGCAGTGTCGTCGAGCGATTGCACCGCGCGCTTGACGCGGGGAACAGAGCCGGCACCAGCACTGAGTTCATCGATGCCGAGGCCGAGAAGCAGCGGGGTAAGTACGATGTCGCCCGCCATTTCACCGCAGACGCCCACCCACAGGCCGTGCGCGTGCGCGGCTTCCACGGTCATGCGAATGAGCCGGATGATGGCGGGATGCGTGGGCTCGTAGAGGTGGGCGATGTGTTCGTTCAGGCGATCGACCGCGATGGAATATTGGATGAGGTCGTTCGTCCCGATGCTGAAAAACTGCACTTCCTTCGCGAGGATGTCGGCGGCGATGGCGGCGCTGGGAATCTCGATCATCGCGCCGACTTCCATGCTGTCGCTGAAGGTCAAACCTTCGGCGCGCAACTCAGCACGGCACTCTTCGAGAATGAGATTCGCGCGGCGCAGCTCTTCCACGCCGGAAATCATGGGATACATCATCTTCACATTGCCCACGGCACTGGCGCGGAGGATGGCGCGGAGCTGGGTTTTGAAAATGTCCACGCGTTCGAGGCAGAAGCGGATGGCCCGCCAACCGAGGAAGGGATTCAACTCTTCCGGCATGTGCAGCGCGCTCATGAATTTGTCGCCGCCAAGATCGAGCGTGCGGATGATGACGGAATGTGGGGCGGCGGCTTCCGCCACGCGCCGGTAGGCGGCGTATTGCTCGTCCTCGGTCGGCAGCCCGGTTTTGTTCAGGTAGAAAAACTCGGTCCGATAAAGGCCCACACCCTCGGCACCGCTTTGCTGCACCAGCTCCATGTCTTCGGGCAGCTCGATATTCGCGGAGAGGATGACGTGACGGCCATCGCGCGTGGTGGAGGCGGTCTCGCGCAGCTCGCTGAGCTTTTCCTCGACGACGGTTTTTTTGATTTCCAGTTCGCCGTATTCCCACAGCGTTTGGTCGCTGGGATTGACGACGAGCAGGCCGTTGTAGCCGTCGAGCAGGACGTGGTCGCCGGTGGCGAGCTGGCTGCTGGCATCGTGCAGGCCCACGATGGCCGGGATGTTGAGCGAGCGCGCCATGATGGCGGTGTGCGAGGTCCGGCTGCCGATATCCGTGCCAAAGCCGAGCACCAGCGCGCGGTTGAGCTGGGCGGTGTCGGATGGCGCGAGATTGTGGGCGATCAGGATGTGCGGCGTGGTCACGCCTGCAAGATCGCGCGCCTCGGTGCCCATGAGATTGTGGATGATGCGCCGGGTGACGTCGTGGATGTCCAGCGCACGCTCGCGCAGATACGGGTCGTCGATTTCGCTCAGCGTCTTGGCGTAGCGACCGGCCACGGCTTGAAAAATGTGCTCCACATTCATCTTGTCCGCCGCGAGCCGGCGCAGGACTTCGTCGATCAGCGTGCGATCCTCCACGACGAGCAGATGCGCGTCGAAAATGCTCGCGTCTTTCGCCCCGGTGGACTCCGCAATGCGCTGCTGCAGCTCCAAAATCTGCGCCCGGGTCGCCAGCAGCGCGGCCTCAAAACGCGCAATCTCGCCGGGAATGTCGGCTTCCCCGATGGCCCGCGACGGCGTGACAGCATCGTCGGTGCGATAAACGAAAACCGTTCCACGCGCGATGCCGGGTGAGACGCCCGTGCCGTGGAGGCGGATCTCGGTGGAAGAAGCGGCTGCTTTACTCATGGGGGCTGAGCGGAGTTGCCGCAGGCGGCTCAATCCTCATCGAATTTTCGCAGAATGACGGCTTCGATTTCGGCCAGCGCTTTCTCCGCATCCGCGCCTTCGCAGGAAACGAGCAGCCGTGACCCCTGCCCCGCAGCCAGCATCATGAGGCCCATGATGCTTTTCCCATTCACCTTTTCGCCGTCCTTTTCCACCCACACCTCAGCGCGAAAACGTCCCGCCGTTTTCACAAACATCGCCGAAGGACGCGCGTGCAGGCCCAGACGGTTCAGCACCGTCAGTTCCTTGCTCGCGGCGGCGGGCGCGGGCGAATCGGATTTTCGGCCGGTCGGACTCATTACGGCTCTTTCTTCTTCTGCATGGTCTTGATCAAGCGTTGATTAAATTCCACGGCGCTGTTTTGTCCCGAGCTTTTCAGCTTCTGGTCCAGCGCCGCCACCTCCACGAGGCGAGCGAGGTCGCGCCCCGTCCGCACGGGAATGGTGATGTGCGGAATCAGGATGTCCAAAATCTCGAAGTATTCCTGATCCAGGCCGATTCTATCGACCTCCTCCAACTCCTGCCAATCCTTTAGTGTCACAACGAGGTCGAGCCGCTTCTCCAGCCGCACACTACCGATGCCGAAAATGGACATCACGTTGATCACACCCAGCCCGCGCACCTCCATGTGATGCCGCGTCAAATCCGGCGAAGTCCCCACCAGTTCCCGACCCTCCAGCGCCCGCAGCCGCGTCATGTCATCGCTCACGAGACTGTGCCCGCGCTCGATCAGCCCAAGCACGCACTCGCTTTTCCCGATGCCACTCGAACCACGGATCAGCGTCCCGATGCCCATGATGTCCATCATGCTGCCGTATTCGCTTTTCGTCGGCGCAAAATCCAACTCCAGCGCCAGCGTCGCCGCATTGGTAAAACGCATCGTCACCATCGGCGTGCGGAAGACCGCGATGCCCGACGCCTCCGCCTCCTCCAGCAGCGCCATCGGAGCCTTGAGCGAACGCGAAATCACCATCCCGGGAATCGGCTCCGCGCACAATGCCCGGCAGCGCGCGCGCACTTCGGCGTCCGGCAGACTCCTCAGATATGACAGCTCCGCGTGCCCCAGCACCTGCAGGCGTTTGTCCGCGAAATAGCTGAAGAAACCGGCCAGTGCGAGCCCCGGACGATTGATTGTGGGCTCCCCAATGCGCCGGTCAAAACCGACTTCCGGCCCGATCAACTTCATCTGCAAGGTCTCCGAGTGTCGGGTGTAAAACTCCCCCACGGAGACGGACGGATGTTTGGCTACGGAGACGGGCATGGAATGGCCCCACCGTAGCCTGTCTGCAAAAGCAGGAAGAAGCGGAAAATGTCGCTTTCGACAAACTCTTGAAAGCGCCGCCGAAAAAGCGGCTTAGGCGAAGACGGGCTCCATCAAGCCGAACCCGCCATCTTTGCGGCGGTGGAGGACATTGATTTTTTCTGTCTTGGCGTTGAGGAAGACGACGAACTGGCGGTTGGACATTTCGATTTGCAGAACGGCTTCGTCCACGAACATCGGCTTCACCGGGTAACGCTCGGTTTTGATGACTTCGGGGACGTGGTCCTCGACTTCGGCGAAGGCTTCGTCGATGTGAAAAACCTGCTCGTCAAAGTGCTGGACCTCGTGGCGGCGCGGGCGGTGGTTGCGCAGGATTTTGGTCTTGTACTTGCGCATTTGCCGGGCGATCTTCGAGATCACGCCATCGATGGCGGCATACATGTCATCCGTTTCGTCGCTGGCTTCGATGGTGATGTGGTTGTTGCAGTGAAGGATGATTTCCGCGAAGTGCCGGTGCTTTTCCACATCGAGGATGACCTGCGCGTCAATGATGCGCGGATAGTCGAGATGGAGCCCCTCGACCTTCTTGATGGCGTATTCCTTGATGGGCTCAGTGATGCTGACGTGGCGGCCGGTGACTTTGATGGGGACGTTGACGTTGGCTGTTTGCATGTTGGTTTTGGGTTATGGGTTTCGCAGTTACATCTGAAAGCCTTCGCCGAGATAGACACGGCGGGCGATGGGGTCGTTGATGAGAAATTCCTTGGTCCCCTGCGTGACGACTTTTCCCTCGGAGATGAGGTAGGCGCGGTCCACGATGTTGAGGGTTTCGCGGACGTTGTGGTCGGTGATGAGGATGCCGAGGCCGGCGTCGCGGAGGTTCGAGACGATCTGCTGCACGTCGGCCACGGCGATGGGATCGACGCCGCTAAATGGCTCGTCGAGCATGAGCAGGCTGGGCTTGGTGACGAGCGAGCGGGCGATGGTGAGGCGGCGCTTTTCGCCACCGGAAAGGGTGAGCGCGGTCTGCTTCGCCACATGCTCGATGCCGAACTGATGGAGCAGTTCGTCGCAGCGGTGCCGCCGCTCTCGCTTGTTCAGCGCCTGAGTTTCGAGGATGGCCATGATGTTATCCTCGACAGTCATTTTGCGAAAGATGGACTCCTCCTGCGGGAGGTAGCCCATGCCCATGCGGGCACGCCGGTACATGGGCAATTTCGTGACTTCGCTGTTTTCAAAGATCACCTTGCCGCCGTTGGGCTGCACGAGGCCCACGATCATGTAAAAGCTCGTCGTTTTCCCCGCGCCGTTGGGCCCAAGGAGGCCGACGATTTCGCCGCGGCGGCAGTTGATGTCCACGCCATTCACGACCGCGCGCCCACCGTAGATTTTGACGAGCTTTTCGGTGCGGACGATTTCCTGACCGGGACCGGCGGGTGGAGAGTCGGTGGAGATCACGCTGGTTTAGAGTCCGCCACCTTTGTCCACGATGATCGTCTTATGCGGACCTTTGGCGCGCATGTGGCCGTCACGATTCAGGGTCATCACGGTGCTGGCGGCCGTCGCTACGACGCGATTGATACCCTGTTGGATCTCCGGCGATCCGGTGAGAACGATGTCGCCAGTCACGGCATCGTAGGTCGCCCGATCGGCCTCACCCGCCGAGTGCTGGATGGTACCGTCGGCATCCTTCTTGTCCTGCGTGATGACCACGCGGTTGCCCGCGTTTGCCTCGGCCACGGCGCGCTGCAAGCCGCCGCCCTTGGCCTTGGCGGGTGCGGCGGGTTTGGGTGCCTTCGGGTCAGCCTTCTCGGCGGTCTTGAGATGGGCAGTGAGCCGATCGCACTTCACGTTAAATTCCGGGTCCTTCACCTCGACCTCGCTGATGAACACCGCCTGGCTCGTCCTCTGGTCAAAGGTCGCTTCCAGCGCGGAAATCTCCGTCGGGCCTTTGTCCTTCTTCAGCGGTGCGGGTGCCGGTGCAGGCGCTTCGGGCGCGGCATTGCCGTCGCCGACCGTCACGGCGGCCGGGGCACCTTTGAAAGTGGGCGTCCGTCCGCTCACGGCCTCGACCGCCCGGTGCAGTTCCTCCTGCGAGAGCGGCGGCTTGGCGGGCTTCTGCGCGTGGACGGACGCCGCGGAAAGGGCGAGGAACAGGAGGATGGTCGGTTGGTTCACGGGACTTTGGGCTCAGGCACGGCGGCCAGTTCTTCTTGGATATTGTAAATCAGCATCTTCACGCCGCCACCAAGAGTTCCCTGACGGGTCTTCATGTTGAACTCCATGGTCTCACCAGTGATCTCAAAATCCTCGCGTTTGATGACCACATGCTTCTTCGTCGAAATCACGTTCGTGTTCACGTTCAGCTCGGATTTCGGGAGGTCGATGATCATCTCCGACTCACCGGCGTCGTCGAACGTCTCGACCTGCGTCTCCAGCATCCCGATGTGCTCGTCATCGATCCGCGAGGCCACGCCAATGGTGAAGATCATCTGCTTTTTTCCGTCGCCGTCGAAGTACGGGATCTTCAGCCCCTTGGCGTCGTGTTCTTTGGAAACGGGGATGTCCATCTTGCCGGTCTCTTTCGGCTGACCATCCTTTCCGGACTTCTTTTTGCCCGCCTTCTCGTCGGATTTTTTCTTGTCCTTGGCCTTCGCTTTATCGTCGCCGCTTTTCTGCGCCCAACCGCCTGCCGCCAGTACTCCGAAGGCGACGAGCGTGACCAGCAGGCCGACGGGAGTTTTACGAAACGAGCGCATGAATTTGCTGCAATTGTTTCAGCAGCGCGGGGAGTTGCGCGAGCGGAATCTGGTTCGGCCCATCGGACAATGCCCGGCTTGGGTCTTCGTGGGTTTCGATGAAAATGCCGTCGCAGCCGGCCGCCGCCGCGGCGCGCGCCAGCACCGGCGCAAGCACGCCGTCGCCGCCGGTCTTGTCCCCTGCCCCGCCGGGCCGCTGCACGGAATGCGTGGCGTCGAAAATGATGCGATAGCCAGCCTCACGGACCCAATACAACGAGCGCATGTCCGCCACGAGATTGTTGTAGCCAAAGGTGGTGCCGCGCTCGGTGAAAAAGAACTGGTCATTGCCAAAGGCGACGAGCTTCTCCGCGATGTTGCGCAGATCCCACGGCGCGAGGAATTGCCCCTTTTTTACATTCACCACGCGCCGGGTCTCCGCCGCCGCCTGAATGAGATCGGTCTGCCGGCAAAGGAAGGCCGGGATTTGCAAAATATCGATCCACTCCGCCGCCACCACGCAGTCCGCGGGCGAGTGGACATCCGTGGTCACGGGCACGCCGAGGTCGCGTCCGATCTCGCCGAGCAGGCGGCAACCAGCCGCCGCACTGATCCCGCGAAACGATTTTCCGGATGTGCGGTTGGCCTTGTCATAGCTCGCCTTGAAAACGAACTGCGCACCGGCCTCGGCGCACATCGTTTTCAGCGCGCGCGCCATGCGCCAGACAAACTCCTCCGACTCGATCACGCACGGACCGAGGATGAAAAGTGGTTCGGTTCCGCCGAGCTGGCAGCCGCCGATGGAGATGACTGGAGCAGTCACCAACTAGGCTCCGTAGCTCTTGGTGAAACGCTTCCGCCCTTCCTCCTCCACCGGCGCGGACGACGCGGGCGGGGGCTCGGGTGTGACGATCGGCGCAGGTGCAGGTGCAGCAGCGGACGGGGCGGCGGGCGGCGGGGCGAGCGATTCGCCGGGATGGAAGCCCTCGGTGCGCGAGGCCACGTCCATGAACGCCGCTTCGAGCTGCGTCAGCGCGCTATCCAGCACTTTGGCTTCGTCGGCATTGAGATTGCCGTGGGTCTTCGCGGCGATGACCGCGAGTTGGTCGATGAACATCTTCGCGAGCGGCAGATTCACCTCGGGTTGCCCGCCGCGCGGGTTTGGGATTTGCCCCATAAACAGCGCGGCGTTCTGCGCCTGCATCATCACGAACTCGATGAAAATCTGCGTCATCTCGCCCGCCTCGGTATGTGTTTGAACTTCAGCCATGCACCGACCCTACCCGCCCCACTGCCGCGCGGCGAAAGGAATTTTCGCCGCACCCTTTTTCTTTGCTCAAAGCTGCGGCTCGATCACATCGCGCAGCTTCATCATCCCGCGGCGGATGCGCGCCTTTACTGTGCCGAGCGGCTCGCCGAGACGCTCGGCGATCTCCGTCTGGGTCAGCCCGGAAAAGAACGCCAGTTCGATCGCCTGCCGCTGGTCGGGCGAAAGTTTGCGGATCGCCGCGCGCACCATCGCCCCGCTTTCCATCCCCTCCACCGCCTCCACGGAACTCCGGTCATCGAACTGCTCGAAAGTCAGCGCCTCCTTTTCCACCGCATCCTGCAGCCGGTGCCGGCGCTGGATCGCGCGCAGCCGGTCGATGGCTTTATTGCGCGTCAGCGTCACGGCCCACGTTAGCGGCTTGCCGCGTTCCGGGTCGTAGAGTGGGGCCTTTTCCCAAATCTGGATGAACACATCCTGAAGCACGTCCTCGGCGGCTTCCTGATTGTTGAGCACGCGGTAGGCGACGGAAAAAAGGACGCCGGAAAGACGGTCATACAGTTCCTCGAAACAACGCCGGTCACCCGCGGCCACGCGCCGAAGCAGCTCGATCTCGGCTTCGCAATCAATGGTGGAATCAGGCTCCATACGTCATACGTGGAGATACCCGCACGACCCGCGCGATGGGAAGCCCGGATCGCGCGAGACACTCACGCGAGCAGCGCTTCCACCGCCACGGACGCGGTCCTCGCGAGATCGTCCGGGCTGTGGGCCAGCGAGAGAAATCCCGCCTCGAACTGCGACGGCGCAAAATAAATGCCGCCCTCCAGACACACGTGGAAGTAGCGGGCGAAAGCCGCTTTGTCCGAGCGCTGGGCGTCGGCGAGATTCCAAACTTCGCCGCTGGTAAAGTAGAGGCAGAACATCGAGCCGATGCGCTGGAACACGTAATCGCGCCCCGCCTTTTCCAGCGCGAAACGCACGCCACTTTCAAACTCCGCGCCGCGTTCCTCCAATTGCGCCCAACCGTTCACGCGCTCCATTTCGCGCAACTGCGCGAGGCCCGCCGCCATCGCCAGCGGATTCCCGGAGAGCGTGCCGGCCTGATACACCGGGCCGTCGGGCGAGAGCCGGTCCATGATCTCCGCGCTGCCGCCGAACGCGCCGACCGGTAGCCCGCCGCCGATTACCTTGCCGAGCGCGGTGAGATCGGGCGGGATGCCGCAGCGCTCCTGGTAGCCACCGCGCGCGAGGCGGAAGCCGGTCATCACCTCGTCAAAAATGAGCACCGCGCCGTACTGCGAGCACTGCTGGCGGAGAACTTCGAGGAAACCTTCGCGCGGCAGGTAGAGCCCCGCGTTGGCCGGCACCGGCTCCACGATGACCGCCGCGATTTGGCTGCCCTGCGCCATGAAGAGCGAACGCAGCGCGGTCACGTCGTTGAAGGGCAGCGTCAGCGTCAGCTCGGCGAACGCCTTCGGCACGCCCGCACTGTCCGGCTGGCCGTGCGTGAGCGCGCCGCTGCCGGCTTTCACGAGGAGTGCGTCCACGTGACCGTGGTAGCAGCCCTCGAATTTCACAATGAGATCGCGCCCCGTGAACCCGCGCGCCAGCCGAATGCAGGACATGGTGGCCTAGGTGCCGCTGTTGACCATACGCACCTTTTCGATCGAGGGCACCCAAGCGCAAATCGTCCGCGCCATCTCGATCTCGTACGGGTTCGGGATGCCGAAGCTCACCCCACGGCTCGCGGCGTCGGTGATCGCGTCGCGCACCACTTTGGGCGCATGCCCGAGGATGGCCGGGCCCCACGTGCCGACGTAGTCGATGAGTTCGTTGCCATCCACATCCCAGATGTGGGCGCCCTCCGCGCGCTCGACGAAAAACGGCTCGCCGCCCACGCCGCGAAACGCGCGCACCGGCGAGTTCACCCCGCCGGGAATGTAACGGCGGGCTTCGGCAAAGGCGGCGGCGGACTTGGTATGGGAGCGCATGGCGGCGCGATTGTAAGTTGGAAAACGAAGGGCGGAAGGCGGAAGTGTGAGCGAACAAAAGTCCCGGGCGCGATCACCGGAAGCTGTTTTTTCAACGGGCTAGACCAGCGGGCGCGGGCCTGCTCTACTGCGCGGGCTTTTCCATAAATCAACATGCCCTACACCACCTGCACCGTCCCGCCCGGCGAGAAAATCTCCATCGCAAACGGCAAACTTCACGTCCCGAATCAGCCGATCATTCCCTTCATCCGCGGCGATGGCACGGGACCGGACATCTGGGCGGCAAGCGTGCGCGTGCTGGATGCGGCAGTGGCCGAGGCGTCGGGTGGCGCGAGCAAGATCGCGTGGATGGAAGTGTTCGCCGGCGAGGCGTCGAAGAACAAGTTCGACAACTGGTTGCCGGACGACACGGTGGCGGCGTTTCAGGAGTTTTTGGTCGGGATCAAAGGGCCGCTGACGACGCCGGTGGGCGGCGGTATTCGGTCGCTGAATGTGGCGCTGAGGCAGATGCTCGACCTCTACGTGTGCCTGCGCCCGGTGCAGTATTTCACCGGCGTGCCCAGCCCGGTAAAGCGTCCCGAGGCCGTGGACATGGTGATCTTTCGCGAGAACACCGAGGACATTTACGCGGGCATTGATTTCCAGGCGGGCGGCGAAGCGGCGATGCAGACACTGGAGTTTCTCAGCACCACGTTTCCCAAGGAGTTTAAGAAGATCCGCTTCGGTAAGGAGTCGCCGGAACTCGTAGGCGTGGGCATCAAGCCCGTATCGAAAACCGGCACGCAGCGGCTCGTGCGCGCGGCCCTCCAATACACAATCGACCAGGGCCGCAAGAGCCTGACCATCGTCCACAAGGGCAACATCATGAAGTTCACCGAGGGCGCGTTCCGCGACTGGGCCTATGAGCTGGCAAAGACGGAGTTCGGTGCGGTGGAAATCGACGGCGGCCCGTGGTGCAAGCTGCCAAATGGCATCATTGTGAAGGACGCCATCGCCGACATCACTCTCCAGCAGGTGCTCACGCGCCCCACCGATTTCGACGTGATCGCCACGCTGAATCTCAACGGCGACTACCTCTCCGACGCGCTCGCCGCGCAGGTCGGCGGCATCGGCATCGCCCCCGGCGGCAACATCAACTACGTCACCGGCCACGCCATTTTCGAGGCGACTCACGGCACCGCGCCGAAGTATGCGGGCAAAGACGTGGTCAACCCCGGCAGCGTGGTGCTGAGTGGCGAGATGATGTTCCGCTACCTCGGTTGGAATGACGCCGCCGACTTGATCCTCAAAGGGCTGAACGGCGCGATCGGCAGCAAGCGCGTGACCTATGATTTCGCGCGCCAGATGGAGGGCGCGACGGAGATCAAGTGCTCCGAATTTGCGGATAACATCATCGCGCACATGTAGGCTGCGGAGCCCCGCCCATGAACGAGTTCCCCACCATTTGGCAACGCAAGACCATGTGGAGCGCGCTCGCGGCGCTCGCCGTAGTCACCATCGGTGCCATTTCCGTGGGGCTCGTCTGGCTGGTCTCGACGGTCATCGGCTTACTCCAGCCCATCCTGATTCCTTTCGCCATCGCTGGCGTCATGGCGTATTTGCTGGAACCGGTCGTCGCCAAGATCGCCTCGTGGGGCACTTCTCGGCAGCGCGCCGTTATTTCCGTTTTCGCGCTAGTCACCGTCGTCCTCGCCGGACTCATGCTCTGGATCATCCCAGCGATTTGGATGCAGACCGGACGCCTCGTTCAACGGATCCCCACCTACCGTGATGCGATCGTGCTTAAAGTCGGCCAATTCAACGCGTGGACCCGCTCGCTCGAAAAAAAATACGGCGTGCAAATCATGCCGCAGATTCCCGAGAGGGTGGAAAATCCACTGGCCCCGCTGGACAAGGCACCCGAAACCAAGCCGCCCGTCGAGCCTCCGGCCATTCCTCTTGGTCAGGTAGGTCCGAGCAGTGCAGGGGCGTCGGTAACCGTGCCCACGACCCCTCCCGCGGCCGCCGTGGCGGTCGATAAAGCGCCGGACTCCGTGTTCGATCTGCAAGGCTTCCTCAAAGCCGACTGGGTGCAGACAACTCTGGGTGTCGTTTTCGAGAAAACCAAAAGCGTCTTCGGCAAAAGCATCGGCGGCTTTCTCGGCGTCTTTGGCTTTCTGCTCTCGATGATCATCGTCCCCATCTATCTTTACTACTTCCTCATCGAGTCGCGGAACATCGCGCAATCATGGGGCGACTACCTGCCGCTGCGGGCGTCGGAGTTCAAAGACGAAGTCGTCGCCGCCTTCAACGAAATCAACGGCTACCTCATCGCTTTCTTTCGTGGGCAACTACTTGTAAGTCTGATCAATGGCACAGCCACAGGCATCCTGCTGATGGCCGTGGGTTTGGATTTTGGGCTGCTCATCGGACTGATGCTTTGCTTTCTCGGCATCATTCCGTATCTCGGCATCATCCTCTGCTGGATTCCCGCCGTCATCATCGCCTCGGTACAGGGGGGCGTAGGCACTTGGATTCCCAGCGAACATTGGTGGGTTTTCCCGCTCGTGGTGACGTTGATTTTCGTGGTCGTGCAGCAAATTGACGGACTCTTCATTACTCCGAAAATCGTTGGCGAATCCGTCGGCCTGCACCCGATGACGGTCATGGCGTCGGTCTTTTTCTGGAGCTTGCTCATCGGCGGACTGCTCGGGGCTATCGTAGCAGTGCCGCTTACCGCGACGATCAAGGTGCTCCTGCGACGCTACGTCTGGCAGCGCACCCTATTTCCCAATACGGCGATGGCCACGGAAGAAACCGTGGCCATCCAGCAGGCGCAGAAACCAGACAAGCCTGCGGCCACTCCCTCCAGCCCATGAAGCCGGTTCCGCCGCGAGTCGTGGTCCCGAGTACGACGAAACGCGACGCCTGTATTGCCATCATCGCCGGGTTGCTCGTGCTGGCCTTTCTCGGCTACGGCATCATGCAGATGGGCAGGCCCGGGAAGAGCAACGAACTAACCGGCATCATCGTCGCCAAGGAATTCACCCCGCAGAAAGAGCGGCAGATCACTTTCTCCGGGCGAAAGCTCAAGAGCGCGCGGGAAACGGATGGCGAGTATGTCTGCAAGGTCCGCGTCGCACCGCAAAACCGTATCTATGACGTGCCGGTGGAGAAGGACACCTTTGAGGCCAGGAAAGTCGGCGACAAGCTGACCTTCCTTCGCCCGGAGTCAGAGCAGGAATAACTCCCGACCCCCGCGCCACCCGCCTTCGACTTACTCGGGCTTCCACCACGTATCGAGCGCCTGACTGAGCCGGCCCACATCTCCTGCCTTGGACTCGGCGAGATTGGTCGTCTCCAGCGGGTCAGCCTTGAGGTCAAATAACTCGGGCTTCAGCGGAGCGTCGGCGCGGTTCTTGGCCGCCGACGCCGCACCCGGAAGCAGGAGTTTAGTCCAGCCATCAATAACCACCCGGGCCGTCAGACTCGTCGCAGGCCGCGCGAGATTAGCGATGTCATGAGTGAAGGATTCAAAGTAAATGGACTTCCGCGCCGTGATGGCGGGGCGGTCCAGCAGGTCGATCCCCGGAAGACTCGCCGGCACCGGCACGCCGCAAACCTTCAGGATCGTGGGTGCGAAATCTATGATCGACGCCAGCGTTTCGTCATCCCGGAGCGCCTGCACCTTTCCCGGCCAGCGGACAAACATCGGCGTGCGCACGCCGAGTTCGTACGGCGAACGCTTTGACCGCAGCCCGTCATTGCCGCGGGCGGCATCCCACCCATTGTCCGCGAGGTATAGAATAACCGTGTTCTCGGAGAGGTGGTTCTTCGTGAGGTAGTCATCCAACTCACCGCATGTTTCGTCGAACCATTCGACCATCGCGTAGTATTTCTCGGCGAGCGGAGTCGGTCCCTTGCCACGATACTTGGCCAGCAGGCGCTCGGGAGGCGTGTGCGGTTCGTGCGGCATCATGGGCGCGTACCAGACAAAGAACGGCTTCTCCTTACCGCGGGCACCTTCAATAAACTCGTAGATAGGCTTCAACCCCTCGCGTCCGATCTTTAAGCCATCGCCGCCATGTCTCCCCGTAGCCTTGGTCATGCCATCAGTGAATCCCACTTCCTTACATGTCGTGTTCCAGAGCTTGCCTGTTTGAAATGTCAGGTAGCCCGCTTCACCCAACGCCTTGGGTAAAATCAGCGCGTTGCTCAGGAGCCTTTCCGTGAGTGGCGCGCGTCCGCCGGCCTTCGTCGCCAAGTCGTTTCCCGTAATGCCGTGAACGTGCGGATACTGCCCCGTGAGGAGACTCGCCAGCGACGGCGAACATACCGGCAGTGCGTAGCCGCGGGTGTAGAGCACGCCGCCCGCCGCCATCGTATCGAGACACGGGGTCCGGACATTCTTGCTCCCCATGAAGCCGTAGTCGGGGAAACCCTGGTCATCGGAAACAATGAGGATAACATTGGGCCGGACAGAGTTTTCAGCAGCCCAGCACGAACTGCCGAAGGCGACGATGGAAAGGAGCAAGAGAAGGAGTTTCATAAAGTGGGAATGAAGAAGTCACGAGAACCGGCAAGCCTCCACCCCGGCAAGGAAAAACGCACAATAGCCCTGGCGTGAGACTTCCATTCGGGCAAAGATAAAGGCCGGCGGTGCTTCTGGGAAACACCACCGGCCTCGGTTATTGATTGATTCGAAAGGGTGCAGACTGACTCAGCGCACTCCTTTGAGATGCAGTTCGAAAAATGATCCTTTAGGACTTTTTCGCCTTGGCCCAACGACGCTTGGCGGCCTCGGCCATTTTGGCGCGGGCTTCCGGGCTGATTACGCGCTTCCCTTTCTTCGCTTTCTTGGCCGGTTTCGCAGCGCTTTCTTTGGAAGGAGCGGTCGGTGCGGGTGCGCCCTTCTTCCGGGCATCCCAGCGGGCTTTCATGGCCGCGGCGAGACGCGCGCGACCTTCGGCGGTAATACCCGATTTGGCTTTCGCCGGTGCTTTGGGAGCAGTACTACCCGCCTTCTTCGCCCACCGGGCTTTCTGCGCAGCAGCCATTTTGGCGCGAGCCTCGGGCGACACAAAGCGTTTCCCGCCACGCGATTTGGCCACGGTAGCGACGACAGATGAGGTGCTGACCTTCGCTGGGCTACCGAGCACAGCAGCCAGGTCGGCTTGCAGTTTTTCGATCTGTTCCGCGATGGCGGTGGCACGTTTAAGTTGAACAATAGTGAACATAAGACGGCACTTGTGACAAATGAACTAACATCCGTCAACCCATCATTCTAAGAAAATAACTTAGGCTGGCTGAGTTTGGCTACCCGCTACCCCTTCCACTCTACTCCGCGAGCAACTTCTGGATCGCAGGTTCCAGCCCCGGCCCGCGCACACCGGCCTGCCGCAGATTACCCTTCTTGTCGATCAGCAGCGTGGCGGGAATCGCGTCGATGAGGAAGCTGGTGCTGATCTGGTTCTTCCACTTTTTGCCATCGAAATACTGCGCCCAACTCATGCCGTATTTCTTCACTGCTTCCTGCATCTTCTCTTTGTCTTCATCCAGCGAAATGCCGATGACTTCAAGTCCCTTGGGATGCAGTTTTTCATAGGCGGCGACGAGATTTGGCATCTCTGCGAGGCACGGTCCGCACCAACTCGCCCAGAAGTCCACCAAGACGACTTTGCCTCGCAACATCACCACATCCACATCCTTGCCATTCGTCGCAGTAAACTGCAGTTCCACCGGCTTCGCCTTGATTTCAGCCAGCCGTGCGCGCTTTGCCGCAATCTTCTTCGCCGCCTCAGCGACATCCGTATCGCTACTGGCCTCATATTTCTTCAAAAGCTCCGCACCCTCCGGCGTTGGGTCGTCGGCCAGCGAGCGCAAATCCAGATCTTGCATCTGCATGACGAGCGGGTGCGCCGGGTAATTCGCCGCGAAGTCTGCGGCCGCCTGATGAAACGCCACATAACTGCCCTGCTTCGTCCGAAACTCCGTTGCGTAAGTCATCGCCCGCATATAGGCCGCCTCGGCCTTGACGGGCACGGGCGCATCAGCGGCACTGATAATCTCATCGAGCCGTGCTCGGTCAGTCTCCGGTGAAGGTGCCTGGCCAAGCACCCGCTGACCCTGAATTCCAGCGCGCAGAGCAATCAGCTTGGCCTGCCACCGACGTTTGTCCTTGGGAAAGTCCGTCGCGAAAGCACTCGCCGCAGTCTGCTGGCTGCTCAACCAAGTGCGCAACTGCTCCAACATTTCTTCCTGCGATTTCGGCTTGGTCGCCGGCTGCTTCAGGTTTGCTTCGAAACGCTTCCACGCCTCATCCGCGGGTTTTCCCGGAGCGACGTCAACACCAGAAGTCGGGAGCGTCGCCGGAGCCGGGTCAGCCGCCCGAATCGCCCCTGCCATTGAGAGAAATGTGAACGCCGAACAAACCGTGCGTCGTATCATTAACGAGCTACGCATATCGCGTTATTCAGCGAGCAGCTTTTCCACTCCGGCAGCCAGCGCCGGACCGCGCAGCTCCGTTTCACGCAGCACACCTTTCTTATCGAGCAGCCACGCCGCCGGGATCGATTCGATACCAAAGCCGCTGCTGATCTTATTCTGCCAGCCCTTGCCGTCGAAATACTGCGCCCACGTCATGCCGTGCTTCTTCATCGCAGCCTCCATCTTGCCTTTGTCTTGATCGAGCGAAATTCCCACGATTTCAAAGCCCTTTTCATGCAGCTTGTTGTAGGTCGCCACCACATTGGGCATCTCGCCGATACACGGACCGCACCAGCTCGCCCAAAAATCCACCAGCACCACCTTACCCCGCAGATTGGCCAAATCCACCTCCGCGCCATCCGCGGCCGTGAACGTCAGTTCGAGCGGCTTGGTTTTTAGCGACGCCATCTTTTCCCGCTGTCCGAGGATCTCCTTCGCGGCCAAAGCCAACTCCGGCTCTTTGCCGTCCGCAATTTTCTTCAGCAGCGCCTCCGCCTCAGGTGTCTTCGCCTGCGAGGCAACCTCCAACTGCACCTCCCGCATCTGCTTTGCCAATTTGTGTGTCCCGTACTGTGCGAGAAACTCGTCCGTCGCCTGAAAAAACTTCGCCACTGACTCGGGCTTGCCCTGATCCATGTCGTCGGCCGACAACATCGTGCGGAGAAAGGCCGCCTCCCCCTTTACTTCCTCCGGCGCATCCGCCGCGGCCGTGATCGCCTCCACCTCTTTGCGTATCGCATCCGGATCAGCCTTTGCCACGGACTCCCCTCCGGGGAGCCGCGCCAGTTGCATCTTCGCCTGAAGCACCACCAGCTTCGCCGCGTAATGTCGCACATCCTCGGGATAAGCCTTCCCAAATGCCTCCCCCGCCGCTTGCTGCTTCCCGAACCAAGCCTTCACCATCGTCAACATCTCCGCTTGCGACTTGGGTCTCTCCTTCGGCTCCTCTTTCAACTCCTCAATCCTTTTCCACAAAGCATCCGCCGTCTTGTATTTGGAAAAGTCCTCGGCCTTCGCTTTGGGCTGCTCCGCCGGCTTCTCGCCCGTAGCCGGACCTTTTTCATCGGCGGCCAACGCAGGGAAAGTGAGAGTGAGGAGGAGCGCCGGGATAAAGAGGTAGGTTTTCATACAAGAAGATTTTGAGAACCTGCCAGCGCTCCCCGGCGTGTCGAGCAACAATTCCGCGATGCCCCACGCCGGGCTGGTCACCCGCCGTATCACGAAAGAATCCGGTAGTGTATCAATTTGAATCCGGCAGCGGTTGATCGGTGAAAATTCATCGGATATTAAACCGCTTGAGCGGACGGGCTTCCTGCCCGTTCCGCTCCAAGCAACTACCGGTGACTGCCTCTGCGCGCGATGCGTCCCCACGCCCGCCGCTCAGTTCCTTATTAAGCGAGTTTCTTCCTCTCAGATTTCGATTCTATCAGACGTGTCAAGCCGTTCTTTCCCATCGCAGGACTGTCCGGGCGCATTTTTCCTGAATTCAGAACCTTTTGCGCGGAGCCTTTAGGTTCCGCTTCACCGCCCAATCCTGATAACGGTCGC
The DNA here is from genome assembly GCA_021414005.1 of Chthoniobacter sp. Classification (GTDB taxonomy): domain Bacteria; phylum Verrucomicrobiota; class Verrucomicrobiia; order Chthoniobacterales; family Chthoniobacteraceae; genus Chthoniobacter. The sequence goes on from JAIOPH010000036.1 coordinate 75,883, forward strand.
GGTAGTGGTGCAGGAAATCGTTGACTGTGCCAGAGACCCTTTCCTCCTTCAAAACGGCGACTATTAGCATTGCTCGGCGTTGTTTATTATTCAGCTTGGCATCTTCATCTGGCGCATGCTCGTAATCGTACCAAGCTTCAAAAATATGTTCCTGCCTAGGGTCCAAAATGTCGCTCCCGTGGGATTATTTACGACCACCGAACATCAGTTTTCGCTCTTCTTCAGTACGCTCCGCATTCACGGGATGCCAGATTTCCAAGTTCTCTTGCAGCGCTTCAAGCAAAGTCCGAAGGCGGCGGTCCCAAACCAATCTTTCCTGCGCCTCTTCGCCATTCAAATCAAGTGACCGCAGATGCTCAGAGCATTGCTCCCCGCTTTGCATTATCACTAAAAGCGCGCGGCGATGGAGACGCATAACAGTTTCGGAAGGTTTGGGTGATTGCCCTTCGTCCGTTGCGGTAAAAAGTGTCTTTTCCTCGGAATCGCGAAACCGCTGGTAGTGATGTTTCCAGCATTCATATTCGTCTTTCCACTGTTTCAACAACGACGGCTGGAATGTTTCGAGTTCACGAGTCAGGGCGGCCCATTCGCGAATCGGATCGCCATCATGGACTGCAAATAGGTCTTTTGGAGGCGTCGTGGACATGCGCTAAGATACAGACGCAGCCGACCTTTGTGCAACCGCGCCGATTTCTTTTGGAGAAATTTTCTTGGCTCGGCGAGGGAAAATGCCAATAGTGACGCATGCCAAAGCGCTCAGGCAAGAAACAAGACCTTAACGAACGTGCGTTCTCCATCGTCCGCCAGCTCACCGGCGAAGAGCCAAAGCCCGATCCGAACGCGGGAAAGAATCCGGCAGCGGTCGCACTTGGGCGGCTCGGTGGCCTAAAAGGTGGAAAAGCGCGTGCTGCAAAGTTAACGGCGGAAGAAAGAAAAAAAATGGCGCAAGTGGCTGCCGCTAAACGATGGGCGAAACCCAAAGGGACTTCAGGTTGAAAAACCTTTTACAAAATTGTTGACGATATTCCGCGTCGGAATACTGTTCACCCCATGTGGCAGGTAGAACCAACCAACCGATGGGAAAAAGATCAGAAGCATTACGTTAAAAAACATCCGCGCGAATTAGCTGCCGTTTTGAACAACTTGGACAGATATTTGTCTCAATTAGCGACGCTTCCCAACGCCAGATGCGCTGCTGCTGGATTTCTCCATCCTGAACAGGCCGGCGTGCTCGCGGTAGATCAACGCGGCGGCGGTGGAAACCTCCAAGAAACGAGGCTTTACACTTACGCTCACGAGGCACGCCAAGTGCTGTATCTTATCGCAATTGGGAATAAAGACTCCCAGCCATCCGATGTTCTAGCTGCGAAACGTTTTGTAGAGTCATTGCTGGCCGCAGAATAAATTTTTGACAATTCAGATACCGCTCCCCCCAGTGCCCGCCCTTATGACCACCAACACCAACGACAAAGACGAAGCAATCAAAGAGACTGGCCGTCGCTATGGCTCTGTCGCCGATCTGATGCGCGGCGAAGGCGTTTCGAGAGAAGTTCAGCAAATTGTCACTGAACTAGAAGTTGAAACGCGCGTCACGAAGCAGCTTACGCATATGCGGATGAGCGCCGGACTAACTCAAGAACAACTGGCCGAAAAGATGAATTGCACCCAAAGCTGCATTTCCAAATGGGAGAGTGGGCGAGACGAAGATCTCGATATTAAGACAATTCGCGGCTACAGTCAGGCCACTGGGCAGCGGATTGGATTCCTCATCGGCAAGCCGCTTCATCATGTAGAAGCGATCAATCTCCACCTTGCGGCCCTGCAAAAGCGCCTACTTGCTTTAGCCGCATTAGCGCGCGAAAACGGCGAGCTTCAAGACGACATCAATTCCTTCTTTGGAAAGTCGTGTTTCAACATTATGCAAATTCTCGCGAAGTGTCAGCAGGAGATGCCGCCTGGCGGGAGTGTGGAAGTGAAAATTCAAATGATCGAAACGCCCCAACTCCATTCGCGGCCAAGGGGTAAGATATGCTCTGCACCACCTGAACTAGTTCCGGCTTAACCGGGCGAGAACAAAAAAAGCGCTCTCATGGCGAAATCTGCCATGCAGAGCGCTTTTTTGTCCCGATTTTTACTTGACCGATTACGCATATATATCATATTCAATTATGAACAAGCTCACCACAGACCGCAGGGCACAAATCCTCAATTGCTTAGTCGAGGGCAATTCCATCCGCGCCACCGCCCGCCTGACCGGCGCAGCGATCAATACCGTGGTCAAGATGCTGTGCGACGCTGGCAAGGCGTTCTCCGCGTATCAGGACGAAGTTATGGTCAACCTTTCGTGCAAGCGCATCCAGTGCGACGAGATTTGGGCGTTCGTGGGTTGCAAGGAAAAGAACGCCACCGAAGAGCACAAAGAAAAGGGATGGGGTGACGTGTGGACGTGGGCGGCAATCGACGCGGACACGAAGCTGATTCCCTGCTGGTATATCGGCACGCGCGACGGCGGAGCGGCGTATCACTTCATCCACGATCTCGCGAAGCGGCTCGCGCATCGCGTCCAACTCACCACGGACGGACACAAAGCATATCTCGGCGCGGTCGAAGACGCCTTTGGAGCGGACATCGACTATGCGATGCTCGTTAAGATTTACGGTGCCGCGCCAGAGGGCGGAGAAGTGCGCTACAGCCCCGCGCAGTGCATGGGCGCTCGCAAGGCCGTCCAGAACGGCAAGCCGGAGTTCAAACACATTTCCACGTCATTCATTGAGCGCCAGAACCTCACCATGCGGATGGGGATTCGCCGCTTTACCCGCCTCACAAACGGCTTTTCAAAAAAGGTGGAAAACCACGAGCACTCCGTTGCCCTGCACTTCATGCACTATAACTTCTGCCGCATCCACAAATCCCTTCGCGTCACGCCAGCGATGGAGGCCGGGATCGCCGACCATGTTTTCGAGTTGTCCGAATTGATCGAAATTCTTGACCGCTATTCAAACTGATACACTACCAAGAATCCCGCCCGATTGACAGGCCATCCGCTCATCGCTAGCTTCCGCTCACCCTTTTCCGAGCCCCTGCGGGTCACCACCTATGCTCGATCACCAAGTCCTCGTCCTGAATCGTCTCTGGCAGGCCATCAACGTCTGCACTGTGCGGCGCGCCTTCACGCTTATCTGCCAGGGCCACGCCCAGGTCGTCTGCGCTGAGAGCGGCAACAACTTTCGCACCCACGACTTCGAGAGCTGGCGCGACTTTTCCACGCGCGAGCCCGAGCCCGAAATGGTGCACACCATCGCTTTCAAAATCCGCATCCCGCGCATCATCGTTTTGATGATCTTTGACCGGCTGCCGAAAAAAGAGGTGAAGTTCACCCGAGCCAACATCTTCGAGCGCGACAAGAATACCTGCCAGTATTGCGGCAAGCATTTCGACAAACGCGACCTCAACCTCGACCACGTCATCCCGCGCGACAAAGGCGGCCTCACCACTTGGGAAAACATCGTCTGCTCCTGCATCCCCTGTAACACCCGCAAAGGCAACCGCCTCGCCCATCAGGTCCACATGCAACTCATCCGGAAACCCATCCGGCCCAAGTGGCGGCCCTTCATCAATATTACCTTCGACGGCCAGCACCACGAAAGCTGGCGGCACTTCGTGGACCTCGCCTACTGGAACGTGGAACTCGGCGACTGAGGCGTCTCACCTGCCCAACTCAAAGGCTAGTAAACTCCGCTTCAATGTTCGGAAGCCGATGAAACTCCTGCTCCCGATTTTTTTCGTCGCCATATCCGTCGTCGCTCGTGCTGCCGAGGGCGCAGACCCAGAGGCACTTTTCCGGGAGGGCGTCGAAGCATTTTACGCGGCGAAGCCGAAAGAATCCGTGACAGCATTCGACAGACTCATCGTTGCGGCACCGGAAATAAAGCCGCGGCTCTGGCAGCGGGGTCTCGCGCTCTACCTGGCCGGCGACTATCAGGGCGGGCGTGAGCAGTTTGAGTTACATCAAAAGGTGAATGCACATGATGTGGAGAATGCTGCATGGCATTTCGTCTGCGTGGCGCGGGCGGAAAATGTAGCGGCGGCGCGAAAGGCGTTGATTCCGATCCGTGGCGATGCACGGGTGCCGATGAAGGAGGTGCATGCGCTTTTCGCGGGAACGGGAAGTGTGGAGGAGGTGCTGAAGGCAGCGGAGTCGGGAGAAGGCGAGGAGTTGAAGGATCACCGGTGCTATGCGCATCTCTATCTTGGCCTGTATTTCGAGGCACTGGGCGATGTGGAGCAGGCGAAGGCTCACATGCTCAAGGCAGCAAAGGAGTTTCGCATGGACCACTACATGGGAACGTGCGCGCAAGTTCACGTGAAGGTGCGCGGATGGTAGCGGGGCAGGCTCCTATCCGTGTGGGGCGGCAGTCTTTCTGCTATTACTTGTGAAACAGATCACGTCGGAGGCTGCGGCGGAGTGAAAGGCGTGGTTTGTTGCACGTTCCTAGCTGATCTTCCCGCTGCCCCATGACCCGCAACGCTCTTACCGATTTCGCCTCGGTCACCCCGATCATTACGCAGCTCCGGTTGTTTGGCGGCACCACCGAGGCGCAACTCGCGACGATTTTCCGCCGGCTTGAACTGTGGTCGCTCGCGGCGGGTGAGTTTGTTTTTCACAAGGGCGATGAGCCATATCACATCTACATCGTGAAGAGCGGGAGGATCGCGCTCCAGATCGCGGAGGACGACGTGGTGATTCGCAAGCACGAGATCCATGTGGGGGAGTGCTTTGGCGAATCCTCGCTGCTCTCGATGCACCAGCACACGAGCACGGCCATCGCGGCGTGTGACAGTGAGGTCATCGCGCTTTCGCGGAGGGCGCTGATCGAGCTGAAGCACGAGGATGTCACGCTGTTTGCGCTGCTGATGATGAATCTGGCGCGCGAGCTGGCGCGCCGACTTTATCTGACGGATCAGATGCTGCTGGCCGCGACTGCGCAAAACGCGCGGCCCGAGGAAGTCCGGAGCGGGCTGCATTGGTCGTGATGGTCGTGGAAATCCGCTTGCCGATGAATGTGCGACGCGCGGAGTGTGGTCGGACACGCATGTACGCCCGAGTCGCCTTCATCTTCCTCCTCGGCGTGCTTTTTTTCTCCGCCACACTCCGGGCGGCGGTGACGCTGGAGCAGGTGGCGGCGGATGAGCGGATGTGGCCAAAGGAGGTGAAGCTCACGCAGGCGGTGACGCTGCAACTCTACGACAACGGCAGGGAAAGCGGTTCCGTGCAGGCCAATGTGGGGATGATCCTGCAGGTGCGGCGGGTGGAAGTGGCGCGGGTGACGGTGGCGCTGGGCACAGCGCTGGCCGTGGTGCCGCCGGGTGCGACGGACCTGCTGGCGCGGGCGGCGCTGGCCGCGCCGGCCACGGCACCGGCGCACGGACTGCAGAATTTTCGCGCGGATTGGAAGATGCCGAGGGGCCAGTGGAGCGTGCTCAGCGACGGGGAAATCGAACAGCGCGACGCGAAGGACACGGTGTCAAACGCCTTCAAGACCATCCCGCAAAGCGGGCGCATGGAATACCGGCTGAAGCTGCGCTACCTGGCTGGGAAGTCGGCGTGCGCGATGATCTACATCATGTGCTCGGCGGGCGAGAAACTGGAGCGCGGGAACTGCTATCTGATCGCCGATGCGCAGAATGAAAAAGGGCAGGCGGAAGTTTCCATCAATCGGGTGATCAATGACGGACCGCGCCGGATGAAAGCCTTTCCCGCGGATGCGTCGAATGGGCAGTGGATCGATCTGCGGATCTTGTACGACGGCGGGTCGGGGTTGATGGAAATCTCGCGCAATGGCCGGGTGCTGGGATCGTGGAGCGATCCGGAGCCGCTCAAGACGGGGAAGGATTTTTCTGTCGGGACGTGTCTGACGAAGGGTGGGTTCAAGGATGTGCAAGTGCGGCCTTTGCCGTAAACGCGCAGCTAGCGGAAGTTGAGAGCGGGGCGCGCAGTGGTGGGTCGGCGGCTGGAAGCGCGCCGTTCCTTTGCTGCACTTAGTTCCAGAGAGCCTGGAGGTCGGGGTCAAGGCGGGCGTTTTTCTTGATGCCGGCGTTCATCTGGATGGCGGCGTCAATGCATTCGCGGGCTTGGGAGATGTCGCCGAGCCGGGCCTGATAGCAGGCGAGATTGTAGTGCAGGATGCCGGTGCGGCGAATCCACTCGGGTGCGGCCATGATGGCCTGCTCGGCGGCGGCGCTTTTTTTCATCTGATGCAGGGCAAAGGCGCGCTGCACGGTGAACTCGCCCTCCTGCGGGTGGAGCTTTTCGCCACGACCGGAGAGGGCTTCGGCGGAGGTCCACTTTTTCATGTGGAGGAGCACGCGGATGCGGGAGAGCAGCACGTCGGAGTCGTCGCGCTCGGGCTTCTGGATGCGGTTCAATTCGCCGAGCGCATCATCCACGAGGCCGAGGTAAAGATAGCCATCGGCGGCCCGAAGTGCCCGGTGGGTCTCGGTCGTGTGAAGGCGCGGCTTTTGCGTTAGATACAGCATGGCTTTGGCTCCGCTCTACAAGACCGCAGACGCAGGACCGGTGTTCGATATTCAGCGCGGACGGGTCGGCCGCAGCCGCGCGACCATGAAGTAGTGAAGCAGCAGGCGGTGGACGGAATTAAGAGTCGGAGGGACGTACATGCTGCTGGGAATCAGCAGCGGATGTGCCACGGGAGCCGGGGTGTTTCGTGGGCGAAATCCGGCACCGCCAATGCCTGTTCACTGCCAGCTCACCACGTCGTCGGAGCCTTGCCGGGCGCGCGGGTTTCCGGGTGCGCCTAGCCGGCCGTCTTTGCCGGGGGACCAGACGATGACGCGGGCACCGATGGGCGGATCGTCGACGTACGGATTGGCGATTTGCCCGTCGTAATCGGAATCGAGGACGAGGCGGTAGGGGTTGCCCCACGGGTCGATGTAGGCACCGGTTTCAGGATTGAATCCCTTGCGATATTTGCCTCTACTTTTGTCGGCGTTCCTTCCCTCGAAAAAGAGTATTTTGCGAGGATTGCTAGCATCATCCTTAGCGCAGAGCGTGTGTAGGAGTTGGGCGTTGCGAACTTCGTCGAGAAACAGCCCGTCGCCGGTAAACGCAGGCCATTGGCCATATTCAGCAAGGTAGGCTCTGAGAGCTGTCGTAAGATTAGCGCTATCCATTCTTGCAGGGACTTTGGGACCGGGTTCGAGATGATCGCTAATCGCTGGGAACAGTAATACGCCGAGAATTGCCAAGACCACGAAAGTAATGAGCAGCGATGCAAAGACACGGAACCAGCCGCTGACTTTGGGAGGAAGTTCGTCGAACACGCGGAGACAATACGCGGAAAGCGCGCCGCCTTTCAACCCAACCCCACCACAGAAACGGCGAGTGCTTTCACCCCAGTGCCGCGACGGCGCGCTGGTAGGCGGGGATGAGGTCGGCCTGCGTGGGGATGGTGATGCCGAGGTCGCGGATGAGGCCGTCCTGCAGGGCGTAGGTCCAGCCGTGGATGGTCAGGGTCTGGCCGCGCTCCCAGGCTTCCTGGACGACGGTGGTTTGGGCAACGTTGATGACTTGCTCGATGACGTTCAGCTCGCAGAGGCGGTCGGCGCGGCGCTCGTCGGGGAGAGCGTCGAGGTGGACGGAGTGCTTGAGGCGGATGTCCTGGATGTGGCGGAGCCAGTTGTCCATGAGGCCGATGCGGCGCTGGTGGAGGGCGGCGGCGACGCCGCCGCAACCGTAGTGGCCGACGACGATGATGTGCTCTACTTTGAGGACATCGACGCCGAACTGGAGGCAGGAAAGGCAGTTGAGGTCGGTGTGAACGACGACGTTGGCGACGTTGCGGTGGACAAAGAGTTCGCCGGGGCGGAGATCGACGATTTCATTGGCGGGCACGCGGGAGTCGGCGCAGCCGATCCAGAGATATTTGGGTGCCTGCTGCTGCGCGAGGGTGGAGAAAAAGTCGGGCTCGTGAGCGTGGATCAGCTCGGACCAGCGGCGGTTTTTTTCGAGGAGATGCTGGAGGTCGGGCATGGGCTAGGTCTCGGGTTCGGAACGGTCGCCGCCGTTTTCTTCGAGGTGGCGGAGGACGTCGCTGCGATCCTCGACTTCCTCCCAAACGTCGCGGCTGACGTAGATGGGGGCGCGCTGGGCGATGGCGAGAGCGATGCAGTCGCTGGGGCGGCCGTCGAGTTCGACGATCTTTTTCTCAAACAGCTCGTTTTCCGCGCTGATGATGAGGCGGGCAAAGTAGGTCTCGCTCTTCAGATCATTGATGATGACGCGCTCCACTTTCGCGCCGAGCGCGGCGAGGAGGTGGCCGATGAGATCATGCGTTAGCGGACGCTCCTTTGGCGTGTCGTGCATGAACATGGAAATGGCCGCGCCCACGCTCTCATCCACGTAGATGACGAAGACTTTGTCGTCGTTGCCGATGAACACGGCGCGACCGGAGTTGAAAGGAAGGACGCTGCGGATTTCCACAGGAACGACAGGCTTGCTCATGGGGCGAAAATGTCGGGGCCGGGCGGGCCGTGTCGAGGGGGAAAATGGGCGCGCACGCGTGAAAAGAATCCAGCTCGGCGAGCGTTGGTTGGAACGAAAAAATGGGCGTGGATTTCCCAAAGCGCTAGTTGCAATGAAGACGCGCGTTTCTAACATGCGCGCCTCATGAATCACCCTTGGGACATTCCCGCCGCCATTTCGCTCTACAATATCGACCGCTGGGGGACGGGGTATTTTACGGTGAATGCGAAGGGCAACATCCAGGTGCAGCCGACGCGGAAGGCCGATGCGGTAATCGACATTATGGAGGTGGTGGCGGAGGCGCAGGAGCGCGGGCTGACGTTCCCGATGGTGCTGCGTTTTCAGGATTTGCTGCGTGACCGGGTGGAGACAATCAATACGGCATTTGCGGCGGCTATTGCGGAGTCGGGCTACAAGGGCATTTATCGCGGCGTGTTTCCGATCAAGGTGAACCAACTGCGCGAGGTGGTGGAGGAGATCATGGACGCTGGCGGGCCGTTTCAGTTTGGCATCGAGGCGGGGAGCAAGCCGGAGTTGCTGGCGGCGCTGGCGATTCACCGCGACTCGGAGGGGCTGATTATTTGTAACGGCTACAAGGATCAGCTTTTCATCCAAAACGCGCTGCTCGGAAGGAAGCTCGGCAAGAAGGTCATCATGGTGGTGGAGAAGATCGAGGAATTGGCGGAAATCCTGCGTGTATCGAAGGAAGTGGGCGTGGAGCCGATGATCGGCATCCGTGTGCGACTGGCGGCCAAGGGCGCGGGCAAGTGGGCGACGAGTGGCGGGGAGAACGCGAAATTTGGCGTGAGCACAGCGGAACTGGTGGCGGCGAGCGAGCTGCTGAAAAAGGAAGGGCTCGAGCACACGCTGAAGCTGATCCATTTCCATGTCGGCTCGCAGGTGCCGGACATCGGGACGATCAAGCGCGCGGTGCGGGAGGCGGCGCGGTTTTACGCCAAGATGGTGAAGCAGGGGCACGAGCTGGGCTACCTCGATGTGGGCGGCGGGCTGGGCGTGGATTACGACGGCTCGCGAACGGCCTTCGACAGCTCGACGAACTACTCGCTGCAGGAATACGCGCGCGACATCGTCTATAACATTATGGATGTGTGCGACGCGGAGAAGGTGCCGCACCCGATCATCGTGAGTGAAAGCGGACGCGCGATTGTGGCGCATCATTCGGTACTGATTGTCGAGGCGTTTGGAGCTATTGAAAAAGACAAGACGCCGATCCAAATCGCGGTGAAGGAGAGCGATCCGAAACAGGTGACGGAGGTGCTGGAAATCCAGCGCAACCTCACGCAGCAGAACCGCATGGAGTCGCTGCACGACGCGCAGCAGATCAAGGAGCAGGCGCAGTCGATGTTTGACCTCGGGCTGCTGGAGCTGGAGAGCAAGGCGAAGATCGAGACGGTCTATTGGCAGATCGCGAAGCGCATCGTGGATTTCTGCGCGGGGATGAAATACGTGCCGGACGAGGTGAAGGATCTCGAAGTTTCGCTGGGCGACCAATACGTGTGCAACTTCTCGGTTTTCCAAAGCCTGCTCGACCACTGGGCGCTTGGGCAGCTTTTCCCGGTCATGCCAATCCACCGGCTGGATGAGTATCCCGAGCGCAACGGTACGCTCGTGGACATCACCTGCGATAGCGATGGCAAGGTCAGCAAGTTCATCGACCTGCAGGATGTGAAGGACACGCTGCCGCTGCATCGGCTCGAACCCGGCAAGCCCTACTATCTCGGGTTCTTTTTGATGGGCGCGTATCAGGACATCATGGGCGACCTACACAACCTGTTCGGTCGCGTGAATGAGGCGCACGTCTTTCTCGATGAGGACGAGGAGAGTGGCTGGTATATCGAGGAAACGATCGAGGGCAGCACCATCGGCGAAGTGCTCTCCATGACACAGTGGGACCAAAACGAACTCGCCCGCCATGTGAAGGCGCAGGTGGATGCCGCGATCAAAGGTGACCGGCTGAAGCCGAACGAGGCGATGAAGCTACTCGCGAGTTACGAGCGTGGGCTGAAGGGCTACACGTATCTGCAATTCAACGGCAGCGGCCACTAGCCCCGGCGGCACCTACCAGTTGGCGGCAAAACGGTGGGCTGGTAACTGCGGTCGGACCGTCAATGTCCGCAGCGCCCGGCTGAGCGAGGTGTTCACGATTTGGATGCGCGTCCCGACGGATGCGGCGTCGAAGACTCGCACTACGTCCCGCGAGCACATTCGCACGCAGCCGTAGCTGGCCGGCTGCCCGATTTTTTGCTCCTCGGGGGTGCCGTGGATGTAAATGCCGCGGTCCAAAGCCCTGGCGTTGGCCGGTTGCAGGCCGCGCAGTTGGAGGATGCGCGTCACGATGGGGTCGCGCCCGCGCGTATTCGGGCGGAGCACCTCGCCAGTGAAGCGGCGCTTTTTGAAAACCGCGCCCTGCGGCGCACCCGCGCCGACTTTGGCCGCCACCTCCAGCCAGCCGAGCGGCGTCGCGAAGCTGCGCGGACGGTCACCGATGCCGAACTTGGAGGTGGAAACGGGAAACTCCGCCACGCGGCGGCCGTCTTCGAGGAGTACCAGACGCTGCTCCGGCACGCTCACGACGATTTCCGTGGTGCTCGATGCTGCCACGTTTCCCGTCCACCCGGCGAGGAGTGTGCAGAACGCGGCGATCCAGCGGTATGATTTTATGGAAACCATATTCGCTACGAATTAGCACACCCCGTGCCGTTGCGTATCATCAGTCCCCCAGCCCGCCCCGACCTCTCCCCTAGCCTACGCCGCCAGCGGCGCGCCGGAATCACGTCCCGGGAACCGCAGATTCGGCATCCACTGGGCCAGCGAGCACAGCGCCACGTAGGCAAATCCGACGAGGAAGAGCGACAGGAACATGGCATTCATCCACTGCCCGAAAGCCACAGCGGACCCGAGCAGGTAGCTAAAGTAGATGGCAAAGAGCAGTTCGATGAATGGCACCACGCTCTTCATCGGGAGGTAGCGCGCTTTTTTCCACGACTGCGTTTTGCTTTGAATACCGTATTTCGGCGTCCGCGTGAACTCCGACTGATGTCCGAGCATCGCCTCCAGCACCGCCCGCGCATTGTTGACGGCCAGCCCAATGCCCAGCGCGAGCACCATCGGCAGCAGCACCAGTTCGCGGATCCACGTCTTGGGATGAAGTTCGCGCTGCGCAATCACGTAGAAGATCGCCGCCGGCAGCGAAGCCGAGAGATAGATCGGTATATTGATGAGCAGTGAGTGCCACGAAAACGCCGAGCCCTCCCCGCCGGTCGCGGGGTGCATCAGCACGCACAGGAAAAAGAGCAGCAGATACGCGTAGTTCGAGGTCAGGTGCGCGGTGGATTCCAGCTTGATGAGCAGCGGCAAGTCGGCCCGCCAGACCGCCGGCAGCAGCTTCATGCACGTTTGAATTGAGCCTTTCGTCCAGCGATGCTGCTGCGACTTGAAGCCGTTCATGTCCACCGGCAGCTCCGCCGGAGTTACCAGATCCGGCAGAAAAACGAAGCGCCAGCCCTTGAGCTGCGCGCGGTAACTCAGATCGAGATCCTCCGTCAGCGTATCGTGTTGCCAGCCCCCCGCATCGGCGATGCACGAGCGTCGCCACAGGCCGGCTGTCCCGTTGAAATTAAAGAACCGCCCCGCCCGGCTGCGCGCCGTTTGCTCCAGCAGCAGATGCCCGTCAAGGAACATCGCCTGCACCCGAGTGAGCACGGAATAAGTGCGATTCAGATGCCCCCAGCGCGTCTGGATCATGCCCACCTTCGGGTCGGTGAAAAAGTGCACCGTCTTGCGCAGCATGTCCGGCGCAGGCACGAAGTCCGCATCCAGAATCAGCACGAACTCCCCCTTGCAACTCGCCATCCCAGCCTCCAGCGCCCCTGCTTTGAACCCCGTCCGATCCGTCCGGTGAACCAGTTCGATGTCCAGCCCAGCTGCCTTCAGGGTCGTCACGCACTTCTCCGCGATCTCCGTCGTCTCATCGGTCGAGTCATCCAGCACCTGCACCTGCAGCAGCTCGCGCGGATACTCCAGAGCCGCCACCGATTTCAGGAGCCGCTCGACGACATACATCTCATTGAAAACCGGCAACTGCACTGTGATCCGCGGCAACTGCTCATACTGGCGCAGCGGCTGTGGGGGACGGTTTCGGTTTTTGAGAAAGAGATAGACGATGACGTAACGGTGCAGCCCATAGAGCGAAAGGCCGCACAGCACGACGAAGTAACAAATTGTCCAAATGGTGTTTACCAAGCTTCCTGACATAGTGATTTTTTGGCGCCTTTCGGGCGCGAACAAGCGCGGGATCATGGCGGGACACGCCAGATGGTCAAGCGAGAATTCCGGGTGACATACCCGGCGAATGGCCACGCCGCGGGACGGCGAGCGATAGAGAAGTTGCTGTCCCATGATTCTAAAACGTCTGCTCAGGGCAGAGTGCCCAAAAAAAAGCAACGATGGTTCCGTGAATTCGCCCGCGAAAACTGAACCCGCGCCCGACCCAAAACGTGCCCCCCCCCCAACCAGCAAAACCGTTTACCCCGCGCGCTTCCCCTGAACTTGAAAAGGGGGGTGAGCGGGTAGAGGGAATCGAACCCTCCTAGCCAGTTTGGAAAACTGGAGCTTTACCACTAAGCTATACCCGCGAAATCTGGCCGGAAGTTTGCGTGCGCGCGGCGGGATGACAAGTGCTTTTTCTGGCGTGCAGCGCGCGCGGCCGGGCCGGTGACAATGCGCCTTGCCAGCGGTGCGGAGGGCGTGCTGGATTGCGGCGCATGAATGCTCTCTCCGACGCGCTGCTCTACGGCATCCTCGACCTCGGCTACACCACCGTGGCCGACGCCGAGAGCGTGACCAGCCAGATACTCGCGGGCGGCGTGGATGTGCTGCAGGTGCGGGCGAAAGGCGCGGACGAAGCCACCATCGAGGCGCTGGCGAACCGGCTCGCGCCTTTGACAGAAAGCGCGGGCGTTCCGCTGATCGTGAACGATTTTCCGCAACTCGTGCCGGCGGTCGGCGCGCAGGGCGCGCACGTGGGGCAGGATGATTTTTCCGTCGCGGATGCGCGCTGGCGGGCGGGCCGCGCGCTGGCGGGCGAAGTCGCGCCGCCGATCATCGGCAAATCCACGCACAGCTTCGAGCAGGCGGTCGCGGCAGAGGCGGAAGGCGCGGACTACATCGGCTTCGGGCCACTCTTTGCCACGGCCACGAAGCCGGGCCGACCGGCCATCGGCCTGGAGGAAATCCGGCGCGTTCACGAGGCCATCCGGATTCCGATTTTCTGCATCGGCGGGATCAAGCTGGCGAATCTCCCGGAAGTCCTTGCCGCAGGCGCGCGGCGGGTGGTCATCGTCTCGGAGATGCTGCAGGCGGCGGACATCGAGGGCTACGCGCGCCGCGTGAAGGAAATCCTCCGGCACGCCGCCGCGCAGCCGTAAAAAATCCGAGTAAAAAGATCCGCCATGGCCCTCACCACCGACGCCGCTTTCCAACTCCTCGCCACCGCGCACGCGCAGAACCGGCTCGCCCACGCCTATCTCATCACCGGCCCGGTCGGCAGCGGCAAACTTGCGCTCGCCGCGCGCCTTGCCGCCGTCCTTTTCGGCCAAGCCGCCGGCGATCCCCTCGCCCACCCGGACGTCCACCGCGTGGAGCCAGAATCCAAATCCCGGCGCATCGTCATCGAGCAGATCCGCGACCTGGAGCACGAGTTGCACATGCGTTCGCTGCATGGCGGAAAAAAAATCGGCCTGCTCCTCGACGCCGACCGTCTCCAGCCGCAGGCGGCCAACGCCTTTCTCAAGACGCTCGAAGAACCGCCGCCCGGAACGCACCTCCTGTTACTTAGTGCGCAGCCCGAGCAGATCCTCGAAACCATCCTCTCCCGCTGTCTGGAAGTCCCGCTCCGCCTCGTGGAAAAGCGGGCGCTTTCCTCCGCGCAGCTGGCGCTCCTCGACGCCCTGCGCGCTCACGCCCGCCACGAGCGCCCGCAGATTCCGCACATTTTCGGACTCGTGCGCGATTTCCAAAACCTCCTCGCCGAAGCCAAGGACGCCATCCGCGACGAAACCGAAGCTGCATTTAAGACCGAGGAAAAGCACTACAAGCAAACCTCCGAGGCCGGCCACTGGCTCGACGACCGCGAGGATTACTACAAGGCGCTGACCGAGGCCCGCTACCTCGGCACGCGCTCCGACCTGCTCGCGATTCTGGAGCAGTGGTGGGCCGACGCCCTCCGCCAGCAGCAGGGCTCGCCCGAACTCGACCTCCCCGAGTGCGCCGCCGACACCGCCGCGCTCGCCGCGCGCCACACCCCCGCACAACTCCTCCGCAAAACCGCCGCGCTCGAGCAGCTCCGCGAAAACTTCAACCGCACCGGCGTCCAGGAAGCCCTCGCCACCGAGTGCGCCTTCATCGCCGCCTTTTCCGTATGACTGATCCCGATAACTCCGCCCGTGCCGCCGGCCAGGTGATGGGCACGATTCTTTTCCTGATCGTCCCCCTGGTGCTCAATCTCGCGGCGCTCCGCAAGGATGCGACTAACCGGAAATGCGTCCTCGCGATCATCATCCTGCTCGTCTCGATGCTGATCACCTCGCTGGGCAACGCGGCGACAAAGCACATGGAGCCGAATCCTGTGCTGATGATTATCCCCGCCGCGCTTCTGCTCTGCGGCGTCGTGGCGAGCACCGTCCTCGCCATCATCGGCCTCGTGGAATTTCGGGCACGCGGTCACCGCCACGGACGCAAGCGCGCCATCACCGCGCTCGTGCTGAGTGTCGTCATGGTGATTTCTCTCGTCGCCGGATTGGTCGCCGGTCTGAACGCGCGCAACCGGATTCCGGGCCTGCGGCCCACCGGCGCACCTGGTCAGGGGGTCACCCGCGAGGAGTGGAATTTCCGTATTACCCCACCACCGGAGTGGGCTTCGATCGAGGGGAGCAAGGTCAACCCACTGGCGCGGGCGGCCTTCGTGCGCACGTCCCCGCAGCTCTTTTCCATGATCCTCGTCGAGGAACTGCCCGGCGTGTCGTTGGAGGACGAAGCCATGATCGAAATCATCAAGGGCGGGATGCGCAGCAAAGGCGAAGTCACGACCATTACCGAAGGAAGAAAGAGCGCCCACGGCCTGGACGGATTGCTTCTCGAATCGGAGGTGCGGGCCGGAAACATGGACTTTTTCTTCCAGCACTGGGTGGTGCAGTCCCGCGGCTTCCTCTACCAGCTTGTGACTTGGGGAAATGGCAAGGTGCGTGAACCGGTGCGGGCCGCCGGCGAGAGCTTCCGCGAGAGCTTTACCATCCTCGATACGAACCGCACCGCGGCGGTCGCTCCGGCGAGCGCGGCGGCGGCGTTCCGCTCACCCGCCTTCGGTTACAGCGTGGACCCCACCGGCACCGCGTGGAAGCGACGGTGGGAAGCGCTCGCCAAGGATTCGCTCGGCGCGGAGTTCGGCGTGCAGACGGCTTCGCAGCAGGCCTGCGCCATTGTCTGTCCGCTGTGGCTCGGGCCGTCCGAACTCGATTTTGCCACCGTCTCCACCGTGCTCAGTCATGCGTTCGTGGGCGTCGAGCCCAGCGACGAGGTCGCCGGAAGCCGCAAAGACTGCACCCAGGGTCCGTTCAAAGGGCAGGCCTTTGTCGCTGAACGAACTGTGGACGGACTGAGCCTCGAATATCACATCCGCGTCCTGCGCAGTGGCGATCTCGCCTGCCTGCTCGCTGCATGGCGCGACAAAAAGATTGAGACCCGTGCCGAAGTGCTCGACGAAATTCTGGACCGAGTAACATTCGACGCCACACCACCGACGCCCGACCTCGCAAAGCTGGACGAAAATTTCCAGCGCTCCCACGCCCTCGTCTGGAATTCCCTCGGTCTCGCCTGCGACCGGGCCGGCCAGCCCGCCGCCGCCCTCCCCTGGTTCCAGCGCGCCTTCGAGATGGGCAAACCCGACGCCGTCATCCTCGGCAATTACATGGAAACGTGCCTGAAAACCGGCGACGTCTCCACGTCCCTCGCGTTCATCGACCAGCACATCGCCAAGTTTCCCGGCAACCAAAAGCTCGCCCTGAAGCGCGCCAACGTGCAGTTCGCCAGTGGCGACGAGGAGGGTGGCCTGAAAAGTTTCGCGACCCTCTTCGACGGCGGCTATCGCGACGACAAATTCTTCACAGACTACATTTCAGAACTCACCGCCCGCGACCGCGGCGACGCTGCCCTGGCCGCCCTCGACCGCTACAGCGGCGCCAAGCCAACGCCGGCGCTCAGTCGCTTGAAGGCCAACGTTCACAGCGGAAGACACGAGCATGACCAAGCCCTGGCCATCCTCACCGCGTTGCAAAAAACCGCACCCGATGACAGCGAGACGACGCTCGCGCTGGCCGACGCCTATTTCAACGCGCAGCGCCACACCGAGGCACTGACCGAGTGCGCGAAACTGATCGCCGCAAAGAAGGATTCCGCTTACGTCTGGCGGCGGAAGGGTTTTGTCGAGTTCAGTCTCAAACGCTACCGCGAGGCGAAGGCGTCGTTTGAAAAAGCGCACGAGAAAGACCCACCGAACACCGACATCAAGCGCATGCTCGATCACGTCTCCGGCATGCTCGGTGAAGGCGGAAACTCCCTCGTGAAAAAGGCCATCGAGCCCGTGCCCTTTCCGGTTTCGCTGCTGGCCGAGCCCTCGGCGGATAAGGCCGGCACCTACCTTCGCGGCTTCAGCGCGTACTACATCCGCTCGGATCGGGCGATCGGCTTCACGAAACGCGGGGAATTGAAAGCCACCGACCGCCAGACCGTCCGCGTGCTCGACACACAGGGCGTGGAAAAGTTCAGTACCATCGAAATTGGCTTTGACCCGCTCAGTGAGGAAGTTTTCGTGAACTCGCTCCAGGTGAAAAATGCCGCCGGTGAAGTCGTCGGCACGGGGAGCGTGGACGACTCCTACGTGGTGGATCAGGGAGCGGGAGAAAGCGCCACGCAACGAAAAATTTTGCATGTCCCGGTGCCCGGCTTGCAGCCCGGCTTCTCCCTCGAATACGTCGTGACCCGGCGCGACACTGGCACGGCGGACAGCTTCCACTTTCAGACTCACCAGTTTGTCCGCACCCTGCCCGCACTCCGCAGCAGCCTCCATGTGGTGGCCGCGCGTGAGGCGGTGAAATGGGAGGGCACCGCTGGGGTGCCTGCGCCGAAGCGCGATGAGGGCAGCATCACCTGGGTCGTCGAGCAGCCACCGGTTTATCGTTGGGAGCCGCTGCAAGCTCCCGGCGATACCTTTCTCCCCATGCTCTGGCTGGGCGATGCGCACGCCACCTGGGCAGGCGAGGCCAAGGAATACCTCACCCAAATCAAGGAGCACCTCGCCGTGGATGCCGCGATCAAGACCACCGCGACCGAGGTGACCAAAGGGCTCACCAAAGACACCGAGAAGGCCGCGGCGCTCGCGCGTTTCGTGCAGGACAAGCTCACCTACAAGGCCATCGAATTCGGACGCCGCGCCCGGATCCCGGCCACCGCCGTCCTGACGCTGCGCAACAAATACGGCGACTGCAAAGACCACGCCCTGCTCCTCACGCAACTCCTCGGAAGCATCGGTATCCCCGCCCACCTCGCGCTCGTCAACGCGAACGATGCCCTGCGTCCGGGGCTGCCTTCGCTCGACCAGTTTGACCACATGATCGTCTATCTGCCGTCCGGCAAAGGCGGCACGTTTTTCGACTGCACCGGCAAGTCCGGCGACCTCCGTGCGAGTCCGCCCTCCGGCCTCGCCACCCGGCAGGCGCTCATCCTCGACTCCGAGCGTCCACGTCTGGAAACCATTCCCGATTACCCCGCCGGCTCATCCGGGGTCAGCGCCGAACGCGACCTCACCTTTCCCAGCGAGACCGACCTCGACGTCCGCGAAAACGTCTCTTTCACCGGCTACAGCGCCAGCGGGATGCGCAATGCGCTTCAGGCGGTCGAGGCTGCGAATCGCAATCGCTGGCTGCTCCACAATATGACGCGCGAAATCCCCGCCCTGGACCTGCGCGACGCCCAAATTGAAAACGTGGACGACCCGCAAGCCCCGCTCCGGCTCAAGCTGCACTACGTCCTTCCGCGGCGCTTTCAAAACGCCAGCGGCCAACTCATCGGCCAGCTTCCCTCGGTCTGGGAGCGCTGGTTTCTCGCCGGGGATCCGGTGGAAGTGCGCCAGACGCCTTTCAAGGTCTGGATGCCGGTGAATTTCGAGAGTCGCATCACCCTTACCCCGCCGCCCGGCTGGCAGGCGTCGGCGGTTCGGGAAAACCAGCTCGACCGGCCATTTTGCACGGGCTCGGTGAGTAGCGAAATCACTGCTCGCAAGCTTCGGATCAACTCCCGTGTGACTCGCCGCGCCGGGCAATTTTCCGCCGGCGAGTACCGTGCCTTTCTCGATGCCAATGGTTCTGCACTCGGACTCTTCGAACAGGGCATCGTTTTGAAAAAGGGCGGGAAGTAATCCATCCAACAAACCGGACTCGGCACTTGCGGTCGCCGCGCCTTTCCCGGCAGCTTCCCGCCCGCATGCCTCCCGCCACTGATCCACCCGCCCCGGCCCGACCGAGGACCTGGCTCGCCGTGGCCGGGATCGTCGCTTTGGTGCTCGGTGTGCCGGCTTGGCTCGATCAGGGCGCGGCACCGCGGCATCCGTTCAATGAACGGCCGCTGCGCACGCTGGAAAAGGCGCGGGCGGAGGGCGTTTTGCTGGGCGACTCGATGCTCGAAACGCGAATCGATCCGCAGGTGCTGCGCACGGCAAGCGGCGGGCGCTGGGAGGTGCTGGCGCAGCCGGGTAGCAGCTCGGCGGTGTGGTTTTTGATGATGAAAAACCTCGTCGCCGTGCAGTCGCCGCCGCCGCGCACGGTCATCGTTTTTTTCCGAGACCGGCAGCTCACTCTCCCGGCCCACCGCACCGAGGGCGGCTATCGCAAAACCATCGAGAGCTACATGCGCGAGCGCGAGCCCGTCTTCGATGAAATCCTCCAGACCAGCGCCCGCAAAAAACAGTCGCGGGCCGAGCGCGTGACCCTCGCCATGTATCCCGTGCAGTGGCGGCGCGAGGCGTGGCGGGACAAGGTCCAAAGCTGGGCGCTCGATCTCGTGGCGAGCAGTCGCGAATACAACCAGATCCGCGATGACACCCGCGCGATCTTCGAGCTTCGCCATCTCCGGCAGGACAGCGGTCTCGACTTCGAGCGCGAGGAAGGCGGCCAGCGCGGACTCGATCCGGCGGAGCACGATTTCGCCGCCGCGGTCGGGCGCTCCTTTCTCCCGCATCTCCTCGCCCTCGCGCGCGAGCGGCAGATGCACCTCGTCTTTTTCCGTGTGAAACGAAAGCCGGAGGCCTCCGCGGAGTCCGCCACCGAGAGGTCCACCACCCCCGCCTACATGCAGGCGCTCCGCGTGTATGTGGAAACGGCCGGCGCGCAGCTCGTGGATGAAACGTGCGACGCCGACGTGACTCGGGATTTCTACGGAGCCGACGACCACGTAGCGCCCGCGATGATGAAATCCTACACCGAGCTTTTCTGGAGAAAGGTCGGCCCGCAACTGCCGCCACTCCCGGCCCCGGCCCGATGATCTTTCACAGTCTCGACTTCCTCATTTTCCTGATCGCCGTGCTCGCCGGCTACTGGTGCCTGCCGGCGCGCTGGCAAAACTGGTTTCTCGTTCCCGCGAGCCTCGTCTTCTACGGCTGGGTCAAGCCGTGGTTCCTGCTCCCGTTCGCCGCCACCACGGTCATTGATTACTTCGTCGCCCGCGGTCTTGAAGCCGCGCCAGCCAAAAAACGCACGCTCATCACCATCAGCGTGGTCAGCAATCTGGGGCTGCTCGGCGTCTTCAAATACTTCAACTTTTTCGTCGCGAACGTCGCCGCGCTGCTCGACGCCCTGCACCTGCACGTGCCGCTGCCCGTCCTCCACGTCGTCCTGCCAGCGGGCATTTCCTTCTACACGTTTCAAAGCATCGGCTACGTCGTGGATGTCGCCCGCGGCCACGTCCGCGCCTGCCGGAGCTTCCGCGATTACGCGCTCTTCGTTTCGTTTTTTCCCCAGCTCGTCGCCGGCCCCATCCAGCGCGCCGGTCATCTGCTCACGCAGATCCAGCGCCCACGCAGCCTCACGCCCGCCGTCGCCGCCGATGCGTTTTTCCTGCTCGTCTGGGGCTTTTTCAAAAAGGTCGTCATCGCCGACAACGTCGCCGTCACCGCCAACAAAGTCTTCGCGCTGCAAGATCCCTCATTCCCGATTTTGTGGACCGGCGTGCTGGCGTTCTGCATCCAGATTTACGCCGACTTTTCCGCCTACACCGACATCGCCCGCGGCAGCGCGCGACTGCTCGGTTTCGATCTCTCGCCGAACTTCAATCACCCCTACCTCGCCGACTCGCCGTCGGACTTCTGGAAACGCTGGCACATCTCGCTCTCCGCCTGGATTCGCGACTACATCTACATCCCGCTCGGCGGCTCGCGCGGTGGCACCGCACGCACGCTACTTAATCTCACAATCATCTTTCTGCTCACCGGACTGTGGCACGGCGCGTCGTGGAACTTCGTCCTCTGGGGCCTCTACTACGCGGTGCTCACGATCCTTTACCGCCTCGCCGCGCACCTCGTGCCGGCCGCGCTGCAAACGCTCCCCGGCGTGCGTGCGGGAAAGATTCTGCTCATGTTCGCGCTCACCAATCTCGGCTGGCTCATCTTTCGCGAGCAAAACGTCGCGCAGCTCTGGCGCGACCTCTGCCTCGATCCCCACGCTGCCCCGCCCGGCGACTGGCATGTGGCCGCCTACCTCACCGCGACGAACGCGCTCTACGCGCTGCCGCTCATCTTGCACCTGATCTGGGACACCACTCTTCGCCCGCTGCTCGCCCGCTGGAACGCCTGGCCCCCCATCGCTTGCTGGGCCTCCACGGCCACGGCCACGATTCTCTTCGCCGGCCTGCTCGTCCTCCGCAGTAATACCACGCAGGACTTCATCTACTTCGCGTTTTAAGAAGCACCGCATGAACCCGATCCACGGTTTCCATTTCATCCCGCCGGAAGCCCTCGCCTGGCGAAAGTCGAACCTCATGAAAATCCCCAACGCGGATTTTCTGGAGCGCACCGGCAGCGAGAACATCGGCGCACGCCTCTGGCGTCTGCCGCCCAAGAGCGCCAACACCCTGCACAAGCACATCCGGGCCGAGGAGTTCTATTTCGTGCTCGAAGGCACCGGTCGCCTGCGGGTGGGCGGGGAAACCCTGACCGTCCCAAAATACGGCGGCGTGCTGGTGGGGCCCGATCAGCTCCGGCAGGTCTTCAATGACACCGATGAGGAAGTGCTCTGGCTGATCATCGGCGCACCGGAAGAGCTGGAGTTCCTGCAAGGCTCGAAGTCGCAGATGGACCTCTCCCTCATCTATCCCGTGGCCCCCACGCAACTGCCCAAGGAACTCGACGGCGTGGAGTGGCCGCCGAAAAATTGAGACACAAATCCATTACCCACCGAAGGCACCCGCCCGAACCGCACACCTCCCATGCCCCACGTTCTCATCATTCACGAAGTCGCCGACTATCCGGCCTGGAAGAAGGTCTTCGACAACGCCGCTGGCATCCGCAAGGAAGCCGGCGAGCGCACCTACCAGGTTCTGAAATACGAGCAGGACGCCAACAAGATCGTCCACTTCTCCACCTGGACTTCCCACGCCGACGCCAAGGCGTTCTTCGAGTCTCCGCGCCTTGTAAAAATCCGCGAAGAAGCAGGCGTGAAAGCCCCTGACTTCATCTACCTCGATGAACTCGAAGCCGGTACCCTGTAGCACGCCTCAGATCGAAACCCGGTCTGCTCAATTGATTTGCCTGTGAACTTACAAAGCGACTTGGCAGTCTTTCACCACTTCCTGCTCAAACTGGTCCAAGTCGAGAGAATCAACTCGAAGGGCCTTCACTGCTGCCAAAGCCTCATCAATTGACTCCAAGCCACGGAGGGTTCGGGTCAGCTTATCGCTCACCTGAAGCGGAACGCCGAATTCTTCGAGGGCTACTTGGAATGGTGGACGGAAAAGATTTTCCAGTTTGCCAGCAAAGAAGGAATAGTCGCCGCTACCGCCGACCACATGGCTACGGATGTCGGAGAAGGCTCGCAGAACTCGAGGCAATTCAAAACTCGCCCACGTTCTTTCAAACTCCAGAACACGCTCAACTGCCTCATCGACTGTTGCTGCGGCATACTGTCCCTCCAACTCATCCAAAATTCGCCTGCGAATGTCCGGCGTGTCGCGGAGCTTTGAAATTTTTAACGCAAGCTGCGCTCCTGAGACAACGCCGGCCTGACGCCGCCCGCTTAGCAGATGAGTCCATGCGAGGACGCAAACTTCCTTGAGATTCTCCCATCGCGGATAGCCGGTCCACGCGAGCAGTGCTTTTTGGCGGGCGGAGGCCGTTTTGAGGTGCCTCGCCAAAGCCAACAGATTGTCAGGTTCAATGCTCGAATGGATTTTCAGCAGTTCCATCGGTAGGTCTGTCTGCTGGGTGAACGGTTCCAATCGTGTCCTGGATTCGGGCGAAAGGTCCGCATCGTCCAATTGAACCAAAATACTGTCTGGCATGTCGGCGCCTTGGGTGAACACAGGGAAGTCCACGAACGGCAACTCCTCCTCAGGAGGTTCATGGAAGAGGAACACCCGACCAACGAAGTGCTCAAACATCCGGCCCGAGCGCCCCTTGATGTTGTTGAAAGTGAAGAAATCCAGCTTCTCCCTCGCGATGGTGTTGTCGAAGATGATGACGTTCTTTGCCTTCGTGTTTACACCCTCGATGAGCGTCGAGGTGCAAATCAGCACGTCGATTCTTCCATCGTTGAACGCTCGCACGACATATTGCCCAAGTGACCTCGGAAGCCTGCCGTGGTGTATCCCGATGCTTTGCTTGATCGAACGCGGAAGAACTCACTCTGGATGAAAGTGCTGCTCCATCCAGACCGCTGCGGAGTCGGCGTCGTGGGTTGGCTCCGTGACTCCCGCTTCCAGCAATGCCTTGGCAACGTCGTTCGTGCTCTTGGGCGATTTGCAGAAAATCAGGGTTGGTTCGCCTTGTAGTTGCTTCACCAACTGGCACAGCGTGTTAAGTTCGGAGCCCGACCTTTTAACCCGAATGAGGTCCGAGGCTACGGTTGCATATGTGGTGGGAAAAAACCGGCAGCGGAACCGCGCCTCAAGTCCCTCAGGAATTTGCCTGACACATGGGCCAAGAAGGTAGAACTGCCCGCCGCCCTTCGAGAGTTTGTAGAATGCGTGATTCAGAGCCACTGTGCGCTTCTGGTCTGCGGCTACAGCACCAATCTTGTAGAACTCGTCGATGACGAAGAAATCGATGTGGGGAAACTCTTCATAAACATTCGCCCGCTCCGCAGTGAACACGAAGATGTTGCGGGCTCCCGGGCTTTGAGACACCTGCGTGACGACCTTGAACGTTGGGGAAAACCTTGAGAGCCGCCGTCTTGTTTCATCAATCAGCGCAATCGTGGGAACCACAACGACGATGTTCTTGTAGCGTCCGCTGGCGATGATGGCGTCGATGACTTTGCTCTTACCGAAACTCGTCGGCGCGCTGAGGATGATGTTGTCCCCGTCGAGCAATCGCCGATAGACCTCAGCCTGCTCGCGGTGAAAGACCATCGGCTCTCCGAAAGTGAGCGGACGATGGTATTCATAGGCGATAGAATCCATCAACGACAGCGGCTTTTCCTCCATGTAGGGGAACAGGCCGAGTTCACGGACAAGGCCGTCCAATATCGGCTGGTAGCCTGCAAAGGACTCTCTGTGTTCCAGAGCACGGAACACGACGTCCCGGCACTGGTCCTCCGAACGGCTGTTGCCGTCGGAGCGGTTATTGAAGAGCCTTGTCATATCCTTCAACAAAGCAAACGGTTGACGGGCTACAGACTCTTGGTCCGCGAGCTGACTCTTGAGTTCGTCGAATGTCATATCGTTTGCCAGGCTTGAAGTTTGGAGTCCAACTCGGCCAATAGCGTCTTCTTGGTATTCAGCGGTAACAGAATGAGGTGGATCGTGACATCCTTCGGCAGTGCCTTACCCGCAAACAGAGCGTGGTGTTTCCGAATCTCCGCCTCGAAGTCGGCTTCGTAAGCGGCGTCGCATTTCGAGTGGCCGCTCAAGCAATCACTGTCGTAGGTAAGCAAAACCGCGATGCACGCTCTGGAGAACACTTCGTCCAACGACTTGTTCTCCGACAATAGGGTTTCGAGCGCGCTGGCATGTGGCCAAGTCGGGTCGATCTTGCCTTTGATGAGAAGGAATTCGTCTCGCAGATAGTTAGCCTCAGTGTGCGTCCCGAGTTCATTCACGACATCGCGGACGGCATCGCCGATGTCGGAATAGAACTTTGCTTCGCCGAGCCAAAGTTCCAAGGCACCGGCAGGCCCCACCACGTGGACTGCGTCGAAGCCTTTCACGGTGTCGTTGCGTGCGGTCTTGTAGTAAATCTTCGAAATGGCGGGATGGGAATCGAACACCTCCCTAATCGCGGCGTGCAGAAACAGTTCTCCGAACTCGCCGCGATTCTCGAACTTTCGGGACTGGTAAACACGCTTCGCCGCATCTCGGATCATCTGGACGGCATTGCCCGAGTTCATGTCGTTCAACTCGGCATGTTTGAGAGCAAATTCTGGCAGCCACTCGATGATGTGGCGTGCGAACTGCGAGGCACGCCATGCATCGCGTTCGTAACCAACGCACAAACCTGTGATGCTGGGCTTCGCAGCAACGTCATGGACGCGAACCTTCAAGAATGCTGCGGGTTTTGTAGGGCGGGTCATCTTTCGGGTATCACCTCGGCGAGAAATTTTGGACGGGGCATTGATTTCGGGGAGAAGTGATACGGTCGTGGGGATGGGAACCGGGTCGATGCTACGCATCCGCGCTTCTCCTACGCAATCATTCCTGCGTGAGGGGCGCGTTCCTTATCGCATTTTCGCTTCTCTGCTCACCTCTTCATTGGCACATGGCGTGAAGGTCCGGTTCTTAAATAACCACCTTCGCCGCTGGCGCGGGGGGAAAGCTCGGGGTTAGATTCGCGGCATGAACGCATCCCCTTCCCTGCTTATCGACGGCGCGTGGGTCGCGGCGGTGGCGACCGCGCCAGTTTTCAATCCCGCCACGGGCGAGGAAATCGCCCGCGTGCCGCTAGGCGGTGCGTGGGAGATTGAGCAGGCGCTGGCGGCCGCGCATGCGGCGTTTCCCAAGGTGCGCGCCACGGCGGCGCATGAACGGGCGGCGCTGCTGTTGCGAATTGCCGCAGCGATCGAGGACCGGCAGGCGGATTTTGTGGCGGCGATCGTGAGCGAGGCGGGCAAGCCGGTGGTATTTGCGGAAGCCGAGGTGACGCGGGCGGCGATGACTTTCACGGCGGCGGCGGAAGAGGCGCGGCGGGCGCACGGCGAGTTGCTACCGGTGGATGCCTTTCCCAGCGGGCACGGGCATCTCGGGTTGGTGCGGCGCTTCCCGCTGGGCGTCATCACGGCGATTACACCTTTTAATTTCCCGCTCAATCTCGTGGCCCACAAAGTCGCGCCCGCGCTGGCGACGGGCAACACCATGGTGGTGAAGCCGGCGATGAAGACGCCGCTCACCGCGCTGCTGCTCGCCGAGGTGCTGCACGCGGCGGGCGTGCCCGCGGGGCAGATGAATTTCGTGACGTGCGGAAATGAGGACGCGGCGCGACTGGTCACGGATGCGCGGGTAAAAAAGGTGACCTTCACCGGGAGCCCGGCGGTGGGCTGGCGGCTGAAGGAACTGTGCGGCAAGAAGCGCATCACGCTGGAGCTGGGCGGCAACGCGGGCGTGATCGTCCACAGCGATGCGGACGTGGCGGCGGCCGTTCCGCTGATTGCCACGGGGGCGTTCGGCTACGCGGGACAGTCGTGCATCAGCGTGCAGCGCGTGGTGGTGCATGAGTCGCGCTACGAGGAGGTAAAGGCGGCGCTCGTCGCGCACATCGCCGCGAAAGTGCTGACTGGCGATCCATGGGAACGGACGACGGTGGTCGGGCCGATGATCACTGAGCAGGCGCGCGATGCAGTGCGGGAGAGGATCGCGACG
Source organism: Chthoniobacter sp. (assembly GCA_021414005.1). Taxonomy (GTDB): domain Bacteria; phylum Verrucomicrobiota; class Verrucomicrobiia; order Chthoniobacterales; family Chthoniobacteraceae; genus Chthoniobacter. Next base: position 102,554 of record JAIOPH010000036.1, read on the forward strand.
GCGCTGGCCGGCGGCGCGCGGCTGGTCTGCGGCGGCGAAGTGCGCGGACGCTGCCTGGAGGCGACGGTGCTGGAAAACGCCGGCGCCACGATGGCGATCTGCGCGGAGGAGGCGTTCGCGCCGGTGCTCACGCTGCATCGCTACGCGGAGTTCGCGGAGGCGCTGGCCTTTGTGAACGCGTCGGACTTCGGCCTGCAGGCGGGCGTTTTCACCCGCGACCTCACGCTCGCGCTGCGGGCCTATGAGGAGCTGGAAGTCGGCGGCGTGCTCATCAATCAAGTGCCGACTTTCCGCGTGGAAAACATGCCGTATGGCGGCATCAAAGATTCGGGCTTTGGTCGCGAGGGCGTCCGCTACACGATGGAAGAAATGACGGAGCTGAAATCGCTGATCATCAAAGGAACGTAAATGGGACCCACGTCGCACCACACGCACTCGCTGCGTCTCGGCGTCGGATTTTTCGCCATGCTCGCGCTCGCCCACCCGCTGCCCGCGCGCCCGCCGGCCAGCCCAGCACTGCCCACGGTCCCGCGCCAGACGATCACGCCGCTCACGAAACAGCCCACGCCAGGGCTGCCGCAGTTGCTCTTTGGTCTCGGCGTGGGTTTCGACCGCTTCGGCGGTGCGCAGGGCATGACGCTCACGCGCGTTCTGCCGGATTCGCCAGCGGCGCGCGCGGGACTCGCGGTGGGCGGCGTGCTGGTGGAAATCAACGGCATCGTCACCGCCGGCCGCACCGCCGACGAGTGCATCCGCATCATCCAAAACACCGACGGCCCGGTGCGCCTGAAATACGTGGGGCCCGATCAGGAGGAGAAGGCGCTGAAGCTGCGCAAAGTCTGGCTGCCGATGCCGCCCGCTTTGCTGCCCTACAACCCGGAGAATCCGTGAGCGCGGCGTTGCGCTACGGCACGGGCGCGCCGGGCGCGGGGTCGGTGAAATCGAAGTCGGCGATGACGGCGCGGTGATCGGAGCGGAGGGAGTGACCGTGCGTGCAGGATACGGGACGCAGTCGGCGGCTGCCCCAGATTTGATCCAGCGACAGGACGGGCAGCGGCATGGGCCAGGTGTCGGCCAGCCCGCGGCCCGCGGCTTCAAAGGCGTTCGCCATTTCCGCGCGGAGCGGCGCGAGATGAACGGATTCGCGCGGCGTGTTGAAGTCCCCGAGCACGATGAGATTCTCGCCGAAGTGCGGCGCGATCCGGTCGGTGAGATTCCTGAACGCGTTGCGCCGCGATTGTCGGGGCCGGGCCGTCAGGTCCGCCTGAACGAGTGTAAGCACACGCCCTCTCGTCTCGATCTGCAGGAGTGCGCCGTAGGAGTTGCGGGCGATCATGCGGCTCTCCTGCGCGAGAATGCGGCCGCGCACGAGGCAGGTCATTTCGCCGGGAAATTCCGCGACTTCATAGCCGGGCATCTCGGCCTGCCAGCGCGCGAGATTGGAAAATCCACGCCGGTGTCCCTCCGCGAGCGTGATGACATCCGCATCCTGCGCGCGCAGCCAGCGGGCGACGGCGGGGAGGCCGCTGGTGGGGCGGCTGACATTCCAATGGATCACGCGCAACTCGCCGCGCCGCGTCGGCAGCGGATGCCAGAACCAGTTCGCTCCGAGCCACGCCGCCCCAGCCCCGACCGCCAGCACGGCGAACATCCACGCAGCCACGCGCCGCTTTTTCCACGCCCAGAAAACCGCCAGCACGCCTACGCCCACGGCGATAACGGGCCACGGCGTGACGTAGAAAAGCAGTGCGCAACCATCGATCTCGTCGCGCGTGGTGAGGCGCAGCGCCAGCCCGACCACCAGCAGCACGGCGGCGGCGTACGCGCCGGGGACGAGAAGACGTGCGATCGCTTTCCGCATCACGCCGAGAGCCGCGCGAGCACGGCCTGCAACTGCCGCGCGACGACCGCGAAGGATAGCGTCTCGCGCGCGAGTTCCACCGCCCGCGCGACCACGGTTTCGACGTCGTGCGGGTGATCGAGCAGCCGCGCCGCGAGGTCGGCGAGATGCTCGGGAGTGCGTCCGTGCCCGCAGATGTCGGGAAAGACGAGGCGCTCTGTCGTACCATTGCCGCCCACACACGGCACGCGGCAGAGCAGCGCATCGCCGGCTACCTGGCCGGGCACGGCGCTGGCGTCGAGTTGCCAGACGAGGCGGTGCTGCGCCATCAACCGGAGATAGCGCGGATACGGGAGCCGGTGCTCGATCACGCGGAGCAGCCCGTCGGGTAGTTCCAGCCGCGCGAGCATCCGACGTCCGCGCCAGCCGTCGCCGTTGAAAACGGTCACGGGCTCATACATGGCGCTGGCGACCTGGCGGATGGCAAGGAGTGCGGCGAGATGGTTGCGCGACGGGACGGAAAACTCGCGCGTGCCGATGAAGATGCCGCGGCGCTCCTCGATGGGCTGCGAAAAATCCCAGCGCGCGTCGTCCACCGGATACGGCGTCGGCAGAAACTCCACGCGCCGCGCTCCGGCTCCGAGAAAAAGCGGTGCAAGATCCGGCACCGTGGCGAGCGCGGCATTGGCGCGCTGGCAAATCTCCTGGAACAGCCGCAGCCGCGCGGGTCGGTCCAGCAACTCCGCCACCTGGCAGGCGCCCGCCTCTTTCAGCGCCACGATGACGGTCTTCCCCGCGCGCCGCAGTTCCAGCAGCGCCTGCCGCGACGCCTTCAAATCCTGGCGGAGCAGTAGCAGCACATGCTTCGTGTCCGCCGGGATCGCGTCGTCGCGCCGATAAAACGCACCGCCCGCGCTGGCGGCGAATGCGTGGTAATTGACCGGCGGATGTGTGGCGTCGTCCGGGGCACCAGCGAAATCGGGAAAGTGCTGCTCGGGGTCGCGCCCGCCGGGATTGAGGACTGCCAGTGACATGGATGCGGGCAACTTCACCGCAAAACCGCCACCGCCGCAACGCGCGACTCGCGGGCCGGGCGACGCGTCACTTTTTGGGCAGGTAGCGCTCGCGCAAATCAGCTAGCACCTTGCCTAACTCCGCGTCATCCAGCGGACGCGCGTAGATCAAAAAGCGCGCCATCTCGCCATCGAACGACTCGACGCCGGGATGATTCGTGGCGTCGCGCTCCTGCCCAATCGCGAGCAGCGACGGGTTCGCTTTCGGGTTCACCGGAACCTCCGCACTCGCCACCGCCACCGGGTTATCCACGAAAAGCTCCAGCTTCACTTTTCCCGTCCCCGCCGCCATGCGCCCGGCGACCACGTAGAAACGCCCGCGCTCCAGCCGCGGGCCGGAGACCTGCGGATTGTTCACGTCGAAACGGCCAAACGTGATGCCGTTGCGCGCGCCCCACCAGACTGTGTTGTCGTCGCTCACGCAGCCCCACACGCCCTCGAAATTGTCGCTGTTGCGCAGGTTGCCGAAGAAGGAATTTACATCTTTCAAACCTTCACGTTGCGCATGCACGGCCATGACCGCCACCCAGGTGCAGCCACCGCCCTGCGTCAGCGGATCGAAGGCATCCTCATGCAGACAGACCAGTTCCTGTTGCAGAAAAACGAGCGCGCTGTGGCCGTTGAGTTCGGCCACTTTCTCACGCAGCGTGGGCCGACCGGAGCCGGGTTCCTTGCGGCCAGCGTCGCGCTTCACGAAATCGCGACCTGCGAAATCGGCGATCTGATTCCGCCACGCCGCGACCCGCGCGCCATCCTCCAGCGTCACGCCGTGGTCGGCGTCGAGGTCGAGAATCGGGCCGCGGTCATCGGCAAAAAGCGGGAGCGCGAAGAGCGCGAGGCCCAGGGCGGCGCAGAGGGAGATGGCTTTCATGTTCGGAAAAGTGGAGCGAATCCAACCAGTCCAACGCAACTGGCGCAACAAGGCCAGCCCGTCGGTTTCAGAAAATCACCAACGAACGAGTCTCGCAGCGCTGATCCGAAACCGCAGCGGCTTGCCTAAACCGGCTCCTCGATGTGCAGCTTCATGACGCCCGTGTCCTCGAAGAACCAGACCGAGCAGGCGAGGCGCTTCTTTTGCCCGGCGGGCGAATCGGGGCCGGTGAGCCAGTCGCGGAGCAGCGGCAGGCCGGTGGAGATGAGCAGTTCCTGGATGTGCGCGCGCCTTTCAAAAAGCACCGGGAGAACATCGAAGTGCCAGCGCTCGCCACCCTGCCGCCGCGGGCGCGAGGTCACGGACTCGGCGCGGGGAATGTATTCGGGGTAATTCGAATACGTGAAGCGGATGACCGGATAGCCAGGGATGCGCAGAGGCGGATGGAGAATCGGCGATTGGTTGGAAAACCCGAGCGTGAATTTGTCGTATTGCGGCACGCTGGCGAGAGCTTCACCGACGGCGCTGGACCCGAGGGGGTAGCTGTAGCCGCGAGGCAGTTGGGATTTCGCTAAAGTGGGAATGGGTGGCAGGGCACCGTCTGGGATCATATGCGAGTAAGTAAAAACGAATTGCTGACGTTGTATGACTCTAAACGCCGTCGCCAAGCGTTTAGTTGTCAGAGAATTCGCTGCGGGCCCTGCGGCCGCGGGTGCGTGTCTTGACATTCTCGGCAATTCCCGCACGTAATCGAAACTGGACAATACCCATGCGCACATCTATCGCTTTTTTCTCAGCATCAGTGGTTTGCCTAGGGTTTTTCCCTAGTGCAAAAGGACAGGAATGGACCCGTTTTCGAGGCTCCAACGGCTCGGGTTTAGGTGCGGCTCCGAACCTTCCGGCAGAGCTTTCCGAAAAGAATTTTTTTTGGAAGATCGCCCTGCCCGGACGCGGACACTCGTCGCCGGTGGTCTGGGGTGACCGGATTTTTGTCACCGCAAATCCGCCCGACACCACCAAGCGCGTGCTTTTGGGAGTCAGCGCGACGGACGGAAAAATCCTGTGGCAAAAGGAATACGCGACCGGCGGCTTTCGCCAGCACTCCGACAACAACTACGCCGTCGCGACACCCGCGGTGGATGCGGAACGCGTGTATTTTCACTGGGCATCGCCCGAGGGTTCCGGGCTCGCGGCTCTGGACCAGAAGGATGGGCGCGAAGTGTGGAAGGTGGATCTCGGGGCGTTCATCTCGCAACATGGGCCGGGCACCTCGCCGATTGTTTTCGAGGACATGGTGTTGCTGAATTTCGATCAGGATCAGCCCACCAGCTACCTGCTCGCCGTGGACGCCAGGACCGGCAAAGAACGCTGGCGCTGGGCGCACGCCGGGACGAAAAGCAGCGCCTCGACGCCGTGCATTTTCACGCCGAAAGGCGGCGCGCCGCAGGTCATCACGGAAGGCTTTTCCACCGGTCTCGTGGCCAACGACGCGCGCACCGGCGCGGTCGTCTGGCAACTCCCCGGCCTCATGACGAAACGCTGCGTGGCCTCGCCGTTCGTCACGCCCGGCGGGCTCATCGTTGCGCAGTGCGGCGAGGGACGCGCGGAGAGTTTCGTGGAGGCCGTGCGGCCCGCCGCCGATGGCAAGAGCGCAGAGAAGGCCTACGAAATCCTGCGCGTGGGCGGCTACGTGCCCACCGGCCTCGCCGTCGGCGACCTGCTTTTTTTGTGGAAAGAAAGCGGCCTCGTCACCTGCCTGCGCGCCGCCACCGGTGAGCAACTCTGGAGCGAGCGCGTGGACGGCCCGTTCTACGGTTCGCCGGTGTGCGTGAATGGCTACCTCTACAATATGACCATGCGCGGCGATCTTGTAATCGTCGCTGCGTCCGAGAAATTCCAGCCACCGCAGCGGGTTCCGCTCGGCGAAGGCAGCCACGCCACCCCGGCGATCAGCGGCGGGCGCATGTATCTGCGCACGTTCACGCATTTGATCTCCGTCGGGAAATAGTCGCGCCGCTACGTGCCGAGCGCGCGCATCACGCACTCGCCGAGTCCGTGGATATTGTACGGCTTGAGCAGCAGCTCGCGGAAACCCATCGTGCGCACGCGCTCGGCGTCGAGCGTGGCGCTGTAGCAGGTCGCCAGGACCACCCGCGCCTCGGGCCGCAACGCCCAGACTTCCCGCGCGAAGTCAATCCCGCTCAGCTCCGGCATCGAGAGATCCGTCACCACGAGGTCGCACGGATTTTCGCGGAGAAAAGCCAGCGCCACCGCGGGATCGCGCATGACCACTGGCGCGTAGCCGAGCTTCTTCAGGTAGCCTTCGCCGATCGCTGCGAGTAGCGGCTCATCGTCGAGGAAGAGGACGCGCTCGCCGTGGCCGAAATTTTCGCCCGCCGCCGGTCCGTCCGTTTCCAGCACGGGAAAGAAGCAATGAAACGCCGCGCCCCCGCCCGGCGGCGTGTTCACCGCCACGAGCCCATCGCACGCCTGCATGATGCCGTGGACGACCGACAGACCGAGCCCCGTGCCGGAACCCACATTTTTCGTCGTGAAGAACGGATCGAAAATGCGCCCGATCGCCGTCGCTTCCAAGCCTGCGCCGTTATCGCTCACGGATAGTCGCACGTATGGACCGGGGCGGAGTCCGGGATGGCGGCGCGCCATCTCATCATCCACGCGCTGCGCGGCGAGCTGCACGCGGACGCAACCGGCTTTCTCGCCGATGGCATGCTGCGCGTTCGACACGAGCTGCGCCACCACTTGCTGCACCTGCGCGGCGGCGGCCACCACCGGCGGCACATCGCCGGAAAGCTCCACGACCAGCTCAATGGAAGCCGGCAAGGTCTTTCCGGCTGGATCGAGCGCGCTGCGGACCTCAGCGGCGAGATCCAGAATTTCGCGCGGCTCCCCGCCCTGTCGCGCAAACGTCAGCACCTGCGTGACCAGTTCACGCCCCCGTTGCCCGGCCTTGCGAATGGCGCGAAAACTGGCGCTCGCCGTCGCATTGTCCCCCGCCGTCTCGCTGCCGAGATCGGCAAAGCCCAGGATGCCGGCGATGATGTTATTGAACTCATGCGCGATGCCCCCGGCGAGCGTGGCCACCGCTTCGAGCTTCTGCGTCTCGCCGCGTCGGTTTGCGGCCTCCAGTTCGTCGCGCAGTTTCCGGTTCGACACCTCCAGCGTGTGCATCCGTGCCTCGATCTGCGCGATCAGTCGCGCGTTGTATTCCTTCAAATAGATCGCCTCATCCTCGCTCTCCACCGGCTGCGAAACCGCGCGCCGCCTTTCCTCCACCGCCGCCACCACCTCCCGGATGAGCGTCTCCGCATCGAGCGGTTTCAAAAGAAAACGATCTGCGCCGAGCCCGAGCGCGAACGAAGCCTCGCGTGGCTGCGCATACGTGGCCGTATAGAAAATAAACGGCACACGACACAGCCGCGCGTGCCGGCGCACCTCGCGGCAGAGCTGGTAGCCATCCATGCGCGGCATGAGCACGTCCGAAATGATGACGTCGTAGTTGCCGGCTTCCGCCAGCGCGAGCGCCTCGCAACCATCGCTCGCTGTGTCCACCGTGTGGCCCTGCTTGCCCAGCACGGAGGCGAGTACGTAAAGGCTCTCGGCATTGTCATCGACACTCAGAATTTTCATGCGTGGTGCTGCCCGCCTCAGCGCGTGCTCGTGCTGCCAAAAAACGGATTCAACTGGGTGCCGGGACGTCCGCTGCTGACCACCACACCCACATGGCCCGAGATCACCGGCTGCCGGCTCGGCGCAGGCGGCTGGGTAACCACCTCCCGAGGCACCACCGGCGTCGTCGCCGTAGCGATCACCGTCGATCCGCCCTCGACCGGACGCTCCAACTCCGCCATGCGGTTCTCCATTTCATCCACCATTCGCCGGATGTGCCGGTACTTTGCCCGCGGGCGGAGGATCGCGAGACTGCGCCGCGGATCGCCCCATTGCAGGTTCTCGATCGTCACGCGCCGCACGCCCCACGCGTTCATCGCCGAGCGCGATGGCTTATAAAGATCGATCGTGTTCGTCCCCGCCAGCGCCCAACCGTAATCGTCCACCTGAAAAATTTCCCCCGTTTCCTGAATGCGAAAAATCGTCCCCGCCGGCCACCGCGACCAATCCGCCGCCGCGCTATGGATCGGCCCGCATTTCAGGCAGCTGCCCAGTGCGTTGCGGTTCGAGTATTGCACATGGTCATCTTCCGTGTGCGTGTAAGCCGTGGTGCGCACCGACTGGAACCGCGTGCGGGCGATAGGCTTTTGGTACTTCGGCAGAGGACGTCCCGCGCAGCCCACGAGAAACAGCGTGAGCACCGCGAGAAAAAATCCGGGAGTCAGTTTTCGCATGCGCGGAGGCTAGTGGCGCAAATCCCGCTGGCGAGCCAGAAAATGTTCCCCTACCCCAGCACCGCGCGCAGAAAGGGCGCGGTCCGGCTGCGCTTGCTTTTCGCCACTTCCTCGGGCGTGCCAAAGGCGACGACTTCGCCGCCGGCGGCACCGGCTTCGGGGCCGATATCGACGAGGTAGTCGGCCTCGGCGATGAGGCTGAGGTTGTGCTCGATGACGAGGACGGTGTTGCCGTCATCGACGAGGCGGTGCAGCACCTTGAGCAACTCGGCCACGTCGGCCATATGCAGGCCGATCGTCGGCTCTTCGAGCAAATAGAGAACGGATTTCGCGGTGCGGTTTTCCCGCAGCTTGGCGTTGAGGGAACGGCCCATGCCGCGCGTGAGTTCGCTCACGAGTTTCAGGCGCTGCGCCTCGCCGCCGCTGAGCGTGGGGCTGGGCTGACCGAGCTTGAGGTAGCCGAGGCCGGTGTCGCAGAGCAGCGCGAGCGGGCGCTGGATTTTTGGCTGCGCCGCGAAAAATTCCGCCGCCTGGTCGAGCGACATTTCCATCACGTCGCCGATGCTCTTTTCGTTGTAGAGCACTTCGAGCGAGGCCGCGTTGTAGCGCGTGCCGTGGCACTCGGTGCAGGGCACGTAGCTCGTCGGCAGGAAGTTCATCTCGATCTTGATCACGCCCTGGCCCTGGCAGGTCTCGCAGCGTCCGCCCTCGCTGTTAAAGGAAAAGCGGCTCGCCGTGTAGCCGCGCATCCGCGCCACCGGCATCTGCGCGTAGAGCGCGCGGATTTCGTCGAAGACCTTGATGTAGGTCGCCGGCGTGGAGCGCGAGGTCTTGCCGATGGGCGACTGATCCACCTCATACACCGCCTCGAAAAACTCCGCGCCCTTCAAGGTGCGGAAGCCCTTGTTCGGCGGCACTTTTCCTTTCGCCACTTTGCCTTTGCGCGCGAGCGCCTCAGCCACCGCGGGCTTTAGAACGCCGCGCATGAGCGTGCTTTTGCCCGAGCCCGAAATGCCGCTGACCACGCTCAGCCGCCCGAGCGGAAAGCGCACATCAACGCCTTTGAGGTTGTGCAAATCCGCGCCCTTCAACTCCAGCCAGCGGTCCACCTCCTTGAGCGGACGCCGCGCGCCACGGATCGGGTGCTTCAGCGGTTCGCGCAAAAAGCGGCCCGTCGCCGACGCCTCGATGAGCTGGATCTCCGCGAGCGTCCCCTGTGCCACGACCTGCCCGCCGCGCGAACCCGCGCCGGGGCCGAGGTCGATGATCGTGTCGGCGCGCCGCATGGTGTCCTCGTCGTGCTCCACGATGACCACCGAGTTGCCCTTGGCCTTGAGCGCTTCGAGCGTGTCGAGCAGCGCGGCGTTGTCGCGCGGATGCAGGCCGATGGTTGGCTCGTCGAGCACGTAAAGCACGCCGCGCAGATTCGAACCGAGCTGCGCCGCGAGCCGGATGCGCTGGCTTTCGCCGCCGCTCAGCGTTTTCGCCGAGCGGTTCAGCGCCAGATAGTCGAGTCCGACCGAGCCCATGAAATTCAAACGCTGCTCGATCTCCGGCAGGATGTCCTGCGCGATGGGTTGCTGGTCTTTGGAAAACTTCAGCGAGCCCAGCATCTCGAGCGCGCCGCTCACGGGAAGTTTCGTGCATTCGTCAATGGTGCGACCGAGCACGCGCACATGCCGGGCGATGGTATTCAGCCGCGCCCCCGCACACCACGCGCACGTCTGCGCCTCGCCTTCCTCCAGCCGCTCGTGCTGGCGTTCCTGCGCCACCTCAATCTCGATCTGTGACTCCAGTTTCGGATCGACCGTCGCCTTCCACACTTCGCCGAAACCCTTGCACTCCTCGCACCAGCCGTGCGGCGAGTTGAACGAAAACAGCCGCGGATCCAGCTCCTCAAAGGATTGCCCACAGCACGGGCAGCTCATCTCGGTGCTCAATACGGTCGTGCGATTTTTTCCGTCGAGCACCTTGGCCGTGCCGTGCCCGATCTCGAGCGCACGCTTGACGAGTTCCCGCACGCCTTTCGCCGCGGAGCACGCGCCGACCAGCACATCGATGGTGTGCTCGCGGAAGCGTTCGAGTTTCGGGAACGGCTCCACGGGATGAAATTTCCCGTCGATCAGCAGTTCGTCGAAGCCATGCCGCACCGCCCATTTGCCGACTTCGGTGTGAAAACCTTTGCGCGCCTTGACCAGCGGCGCGAGCACGCGGATCGGGCCGTGCTTCGCCATCGCCTCCACCTTGCCCGTCACTGCGGCGACGGTCTGCTTTTCCACGGCGATTTCGCACTTCGGACAAAACTGCGTGCCGAGCTTCGCGAACATCAGCCGCAGAAAATGATAGACCTCCGTGACCGTCGCGACTGTCGATTTTCCGCCGCCGCGGGTGATGCGTTGCTCGATGGCGACGCTCGGTGGCAACCCGGAGATCAAGTCCACGTCAGGCTTTTCGAGCTGCTCCACAAATTGCCGCGCGTAGGGCGACATGGAATCGAGGAACCGCCGCTGGCCTTCGGCAAAGAGCAGGTCGAAGGCGAGTGTGGATTTTCCCGAACCGCTCAGGCCCGTGATGATGACCATCTGATCACGCGGAATATCCAGCGAGAGGTTCTTCAAGTTGTGTTCCCGCGCGCCGCGGACGGAGATGCATCCGGGGAGTGCGTGCGCGCCGCGGGCTGGCGGCGGCATCTCGGCGACTCGGGCGCTCTCCTCGAAGCCTGCCTCTCCGGAAGTGCGCTCCGACGGGACACGGGTAGTTCCCAGCAGTTCCGCGAGATACCGTCCGGTATGCGAGGCCGCGCATCGCGCCACATCCTCTGGCGTCCCAGCGACCACGACCAGGCCGCCGTCCGCGCCCGCTTCCGGGCCGAGGTCGATGACATGATCGGCACACTTGATGACCTCCAGATTGTGCTCGATCACGAGCAGCGAATTCCCCTTTTCCACCAGCCGGTCAAACGCCCGCATGAGCAGCGCCACGTCGTCGAAATGCAGCCCGGTCGTCGGTTCGTCGAAAATGAGCAGGCCGTTTTCCTTCGTCTGATTGGTCAGCCGCTCGACGAGCTTGAGCCGCTGCGATTCGCCGCCGCTGAGGATGTTCAGTGGCTGCCCGAGCGCGAGGTAGCCGAGCCCGACTTCCTCCAGCACGACGAGCGGCTTCACCATCTTTTTTTCGCCCAGGTCGCTGAAAAAGCGGATCGCCTCGCTGACCGTGAGTTGCAGCACGTCGTGGATGGATTTTTCCGCGAAGCGAATCTCCAGCACATGCGCCTGGTAGCGTTTGCCCTCGCACTCGGGGCAGCGGATGAAGACGTCGCTCAGAAACTGCATCTCAATTTTCTCGAAGCCCATGCCGCCGCAGCGCTCGCAGCGCCCGACGCCAGAGTTGAACGAGAACGCGCTCGCCGTGAGCCCGTGCGTGACCGCGTCCGGCGTGCCGGCGAAGAGTTCGCGGATGTCGTCGAAGACGCCGAGATATACGGCGGGCGTGGAACGTGGCGTGCGCGAAAGCGGCGACTGATCGATCATCACCACCTGCTCGATCTTGTGCGCGCCGAGCAGCTTTTTCAGCGCGCCCGGCGCTTCCTCGGTGGTGAGATTTTTCGCGGCGAGCAGATTTCCGTAGAGCACGTCATGCACGAGCGTGCTCTTGCCCGAGCCGGAAACTCCGGTCACACACGCCAGCACGCCGAGCGGAAACTCCACGTCAATGTCCTGCAAATTGTGCTCCTTCGCGCCTTTCACCGAGATGAAGCCCCGCGGCTTCCGCCGCTTCTTCGGCACCGGGATGCACTTCGCGCCGGTGAGGTAGTCGGCGGTGAGCGATGTTCCGGGCTTCTGGCTTTTGCTTTCCGGTTTCTTCGCGAGCAGCGCGCTGAGCGATCCATTGAAAACCAACTCGCCGCCCGCCGCGCCACGGCCCGGGCCGATTTCCACGAGATTGTCCGCCGCGCGGATCACCGCCTCGTCGTGCTCGACCACGAGCAGCGTGTTCCCTTTGTCGCGGAGTTGCTGCATCACGCGGATCAGCCGCCCGGTATCGCGCGGGTGCAGGCCGATGCTCGGCTCATCGAGCACGAAAAGCGTATTCACCAGCGACGCGCCGAGGCACGTCGTGAGATTCACCCGCTCCACTTCGCCACCGCTCAGCGTGCGCGTCGGGCGATCGAGCGAGAGATAGCCAAGACCGACTTCGTCCAGGTAACCGAGCCGTGAACACACCTCGCTAATCAGCATCTCCGTCGTGGAGTCATTGCGGATTGCGGATTGCGGATTGCGGATTTCCGCGCGAAGCGCGGCCACCGGCATCGCCATCAGCTCCGGCAGCGTCTTTCCCGCCGCGCGAAAATTCCGCGTCGCCGCCTGATACCGCCCGCCCTGGCAATCCGGGCACAGCGTGTAGCTGCGATACCGGCTGAGCAGCACGCGGACGTGCATTTTGTAGCTCTTCTTTTCCAGCCAGTCGAAGAACCCCTTCACGCCATACCACAGTCCATCTTTCCACAACTCCTCGCCCGCCGCCTTCGGGTTTTCGCCATAGATCACCCAGTCCTGCTCGGCCGGTGGCAGCTCCTCGAAAGGGCACATCGTATCAATGTGCTTCGCCCTCGCGCAGCGCATGAGGTCGCGCTGGCACTCCGCACCATTCTCGGTTTGGAAAGGCTTCACCACGCCGAGGGCAATGCTCAGCGTGAGGTCGGGCAGCGCCCGCATAATGTCCACGCCGATGGTGCGCCCGAAGCCGCGGCACGTTGGACACGCGCCGTGCGGATGGTTGAAGCTGAACAGCCCCGGCGTCGGCGGCGTGATGTCGATATCGCAGTGCGCGCAGTGCCAGCCGGAGGAAAAGGGAATGCGGAGTTCAGAGTTCGGAATTCGGAATTCGATTTTACCTTTACCGAAACGCAGCGCGATTTCGACGGCTTCGGTGAGGCGCGAGCGGTTCTCGGCGGTGGCGGCGATGCGGTCCTGGATGACGGGAACGACGGCGGGGAGACGCTTCACTTTTACCGGCTCGTCGATGCGTGCGATGTCTCCATCCAACCAAATGCGGAGATAGCCCTGCGCTTTGAGAAAATCGAAAAAATCGGCGGGCTTCGTACCGGCGGGCACGGGGACGCCGAAGGTCACGAGCAGCGTCTCGCCCGCGTGCTGCGCGTAGATTTCATCGACGATCGACTTCGCAGTTTCGGGGCGAATCTCGCGCTGGCACTCGGGGCAGAAAGCCTGCGCGAGGCGCGGGAAGAGCAGCTTCAGATAGTCGTTGATTTCGGTCATCGTGCCGACCGTCGAGCGCGTGGATTTCACCGGGTTCGATTGCTCGATGGCGATGGCCGGCGGGATGCCGCGAATCGCGTCCACCTTCGGCTTGTCCATGCGATCAAGGAACTGCCGCGTGTACGGCGAGAATGTCTCCACGTAACGCCGCTGCCCCTCGGCGTAGATGGTGTCAAAGGCGAGGCTCGACTTGCCGCTGCCGCTCGGACCCGAGATGACGTTCAGTTTGCCCAGCGGTAAATCCAGGTCGAGGCCGCGCAGATTGTTCTGCCGCGCGCCGCGAATCTCAATCACGCCGGGGTCGGGAACGAGGGTGAGCTTGGTTTTTTTCATGAAAATGGGGCGCGGATGCTCGTCTGTCGCGGGACACAATGCAAACCCTCCCGCAGCCGGGCTCGCCGCGCAGCCTTGACGCTGGTGCATGCGCGCCGTCCATTGGCGGCTGCCATGCGCCTCCATCCCCTTGCCTGCTCCATCGCCCTCGCCTGCACTGCGCTCCACGCGGAGGACGCGCCGCCTGCGAAACCGGATGACGCCAAGAAGCCCGGCCACTCGCTGCACGGCGAGGCTTTCAACGAAGGCCCGCGCCAGGCGGCGGTGCTGATGCCGGGAACGGGCGATGTCCACTTCCCCGTCACGACGAAGAACGAACTCGCGCAAAAGTTCTTCACGCAGGGCGTCGGGCAGTTGCACGGGTTTTGGTATTTCGAGGCGGAGCGTTCGTTCCGGCAGGCCGCAGCGCTGGATGCGGAATGTGCGATGGCCTACTGGGGCATGGCGATGGCCAACGTGAACAACCAGAAACGGGCGATGGATTTCATGAAAACCGCCGTGGCGAAAAAGGGCCCGGCCAGTCGGCGGGAGCAGGTCTGGATCGACACTTGGGCGGCGTATTTTTCCGAGGCGAAAAACGAGGAGGGCGCGCGGCGCGCGGCGCTGGTTAAGGCGCTGGAGGAACTCGTCTTTGAGTTTCCCGACGACCTCGAAGCGAAGGCGTTCCTCGTTTATCAACTCTGGGACAACAGCCAGCACGGCTCACCACTGCCCAGTCGCCTGACCGTGGACGCACTCGCGCAGCAAGTCCTCGCGGCCAATCCCGCGCATCCGGTTCACCATTATCTCATCCATCTGTGGAATGTTGGCGAGGGCGACAAGCACGCGCTCGCCGCCGCCGCGCGCTGCGGGCAGGCCGCTCCCGCCATCGCCCACATGTGGCACATGTCGGGGCACACTTTTTCCAAACTGCGCCGCTATGCCGATGCCACCTGGCAGCAGGAGGCCTCGGCCCGTGTGGACCACGCCTACATGGCGGCGGCGCGCATTTTGCCCGAGCAGATCCACAACTACGCGCACAACAACGACTGGCTGGTGAAGGATCTCGCCAATGTGGGCCGCGCGCAGGATGCCATCGATCTGGCGAAGAACATGATCGAGCTGCCCCGCCTCGATGCCGCGCATAGCCAGGCCTACCATCTCGGGCGCGAGCGACTGACCGAGACGCTGGTGAAATATGAAATGTGGTCCGACCTCACGGCGCTGGAGAATTCCGTGTATCTCGCGCCGGCGGAGCAGGCGGAGGTCGAGGCGCGGCGGCTCGCGGCACTCGGCGTGGCGTATTTCAGCGAGGGGAAAAGCGAGGACGGCGGGCGCGAATTGAAGGCGCTCGAAGCCCTGCGGGCCAAGGCTCGCGCCGACCGCATGGCCGCGGCGGATGCCGCCGAGGCGAAGGCCAAAACCGAAAAAAAGAATCCCGACGACACCACCAAGGCCATGGCCGAGGCGATGAAGGGTTTCGCCTATCCTCTTTCCACCACGGAGGCCGCCCTCGCCGAGGTGAAAATCTATCAGGCGCTCGGCGACGCCCGCCCCGACGTGGTGAAACCGCTGCTCGCCGAAGCGCGCGACATTCCGGCGGAGCGCCGGGCGCGGCTGCACTTTGCCATTGGCGAAAAGGATGAAGCCTTGAAACACGCACGGGACGCCAGCAATGCCGATCCCGCCCAGGTGCAACCGCTCGCGAATCTCGCCGGCCTGCTCTGGCGCGCGGAGAAGAAGGACGAAGCCCGCGCGGCCTTCGAGAAGCTCCGCAAACTCTCCGCGCCGCTCGATCTCTCGCTTCCCGCGTTCGCCCAACTCGCCCCCATCGCCGAGGATCTCAAGCTCCCCAAAGACTGGCGCGAGCCCGCGAGCATCGCTACCGACACCGGCACGCGCCCGGACCTCGCCGCGCTCGGCCCCTTCCGCTGGCGTCCGTCGGCCGCGCCGTCTTGGAGCCTTCGGGATGGCGAGGGCAAACCGCACGCGCTCGCCGACTTCAAGGGCAAGCCGGTGCTCGTCGTCTTTTACCTCGGCAGCGGCTGCTCGCACTGCATCGAGCAGCTCAACACTTTCGCCCCGCTCACCGCGCAATTCGCGGACGCCGGAATCCAGATCATCGCCGTGAGCACCGACTCCGCCGCCGGGCTGCACAAGACCTTTGAGCAGGGCAAGGACGGCAAGGGCTTCCCGTTCCCGATCCTCGCCGATGACAGCCTCGCGGCGTTCAAGAGCTACCGGGCCTTCGACGACTTCGAGAACATTCCGCTGCACGGCACCTATCTCATCGACGGCGACGGGTTCGTGCGCTGGCAGAACATCAGCTACCAGCCTTTCCGCGATGCCTCGTGGCTGCTCGGCGAAAGCAAGCGCCTGCTCTCGGTGCCGGTGAATCGCCCGGACAAACTGACCGCCGTTCGCCCGCCGAACGGCCGCGCTGACAACTGACGCGTGCGCCAGAAAATCCTCCCGCTCACGCCGGGATGCTGTAGTTTCGCCACGCCTATGAATCTGCGTCGTTGTTTCCCTCTTCTATTCGCAGCAGTGGTGTCGGTAAGCGTGGGCCTTCTGGCGCACGCCGCGCCGAAACGGACGGCAAAAGCGAAACCCCTGCCGAGCATCGCCGCGGGGCCGAATGAACTGGCCGTCAAACCCGCAGCCGTCGAGGGAAGGATGAAAAAGATCGGGGCCGTGCAGCTCGAGCTCGTGATGGACACGGCGAAGGTCGAGGCGGGGAAACCGTTCCTCGCAGGCGTGCATTTTCGCATCGAGCCAAAGTGGGACATCTACTGGCAGTTCGAGGGCGGTATCGGCCAACCGACGAGCGTGGAGTGGGAGTTGCCGGCGGGTTTCAAAGCGGGGCCGTTGCGCTGGCCGCTGCCGCGGGCGCATGACGCGGCAACGGGCGACCTGAATTTCATCTATCAGGACGAAGTGCTGATTTTCGCAGAAATCACCCCGCCGGCCATCCTGCCCGCCGGACCGCTCGCGATCAAAGCGAAGGTGGCCTGGCAAATGTGTAACGAAGAGAAATGCTTTCCGACAGACGCGAGTTTGGAACTGCCGCTGTTGGGCGGCGAGGTGCGGGTGCCGGATGCCGAGCTTTTCGCCAAGTGGCAGACGCAGCTGCCGGGTGAAGGCCCGCCGCCGTTCCGCGTGTTATGGGATCGGTCGAAAGCAGACGCCGTAAAGCTGCGCATCGAAGGGTTGGGCCGCGAATACCGCATGGAATTTTTCCCGCTGCCCGTGGCTGTGGCCAAACCCGGACAGCCGCCGGAGGCACCGCTGGCGATGATCAAACCCGGACGGCCAGCGGAAGGCCCGCCGACGGCGGATGGCGCGCGGATGATCACCATTCCGGTGGCGGAGAATGGCGCACCGAATTTGCCATGGCGCGGGGTGCTGGTGCGGCAAAAGGAAGGCGGAGGGCGCGAGGGCTGGCTGATCGCGGCAGAGGGCGGCGTGTCCGCGAACCTCGTGGAGAAACCGCTTCCGCCGAAAAGCGGCGCGCTGATTTGGAAGTTGCTCGCGGCTTTCCTCGGCGGGCTCATCATGAATGTGATGCCGTGCGTGCTCCCGGTCATCGCGCTGAAAATCTTCGGCTTTGTGCATCAGGCGGGCGAGGAGCCGCGGCGCGTCTTTCGGCTCGGTCTGGCGTTCACGGGCGGCGTGTTCGTGTTCTTCCTCGGCCTGGCATTCGCGGTCGCACGGCTGAAGACGGCGTTCACATGGGGCTATCAATTTCAAGATCCCTACCTGCTCGCGGGGATGATTGCGCTGGTCTTCGTCTTTGCGCTGAACCTGATCGGCGTGTTTGAAATCTCGCTGGGCAGCGGAGCAGCATCGAGGCTCGGCGGACTCTCCCGACGCGATGGTTATGGCGGCGCGTTTCTGCACGGCCTCTTCACCACGCTCCTCGGCACGTCCTGCACAGCGCCGTTTCTCGGCGCGAGCGTGAGCTTCGCGACCACGCAATCCGGGCCCGTGATCTTCGCACTCTTTCTCGCCATTGCCGCCGGGATGAGTCTCCCCTATTTCCTGCTCACGGCGAAACCCGCATGGCTGCGCTACGTGCCGAAGCCCGGTGCGTGGATGGAGCGGGTGAAACAGGGCATGGGCTTCCTGATGCTCGCCGTGGCCGTGTGGCTCTTCACCGTGCTGGCGCTGAACGGCGCCGCGGCGATGACCGCCATGAGTTGGTGCCTGCTCGCCCTCGGCCTGGCCTGCTGGCTGTTCGGCACTTTCCGCGAATCGCGCACGGCCCGAGCGGCAGCGGCGCTCCTCCCGCTGGGCGCGTATTTCCTTTTCATCCACGGGAAACTCGACGCCGCCGACAACCAGAACCTAACGGAGCGGACGTGGAAAACCGGCAGCATCGAGTGGGTGGCCTACACCGACGAACGGCTCGCGGAGGCGCGCCAGGGTGGACGCCCGGTATTTATCGATTTCACCGCCGAGTGGTGCATCAATTGCAAAACCTTTGAGCAATTCGTGCTCGGCACAGAGCCGGTCGGGGCAAAGTTCCGCGCGAAAAAGGTGGCGGCCCTGCGCGCCGACTGGACAAACCGGAAAGACCCGGTCGTGACGCGGGCGCTGAAAAGCTACGGCAGCGCAGGCGTGCCGCTCTATGTACTATACCGCCCCGGCGAGACCGAGCCCGTAGTGCTCGACGCCATCACCACTGGCACGGTGCTGGCGGAGTTGGAGAAGATCAAAAACTGACGCGCGGATTTTTCGCCGGAATAAATCGCCCACATCCACCGTCCCAACGACCCACGAACAATTTTGCCAGTTCCCCTCCGAATGTCTCGGAAGTGGGAGCGGGCAGATAACCAGCAACAAACCAAAAACAAAAACTGCCAATGAAACGTCAATCCACCACCAAAGCGCTGCTCGCCGGCGCTGCCCTCGCCGGGATTCTCTCCGGCGGACTCGTCGCCAAGGCCACCGCCGCGACTGCCACCCAGACCGGTAAAACCGTCTCCGTCGCCGGCGTCCTCGCCGATGCCGAGAAGCCCGATCCCGATCACTCCTGCGCCGGCAAGAACTCCTGCAAGGGCAAAGGCGGCTGCAAGTCCGGCGACAACGGCTGCGGCGGCAAAAACTCCTGCAAGGGCAAGGGCGGCTGCGCCATCAAGGACGGCAAGCCCGCCCACGGCAAGTAACGCTCAGCTGGAATTCCGGGGCTCCGGTCATACGTGACCGGAGCCCCCTTTGCATCGGCATCCGCATCATCGCCTAGCCTCGTCATTTCCCCCTTAATGCCTGCCAACCGCTTTAACGCCTTCACCGAATACGGCATCGGTCTCGGACTGCGCATTCCGCATTACGCACACATCCTGGAAAAGAAGCCGCTCGTCGATTGGTTCGAGATCATCTCGGAAAATTACATGCTCGAGGCGGGCCGGCCGCTGCACATCCTCGATCAAATCCTCGAACAATACCGCGTAGTGCAGCACGGCGTTTCGATGTATTTCGGCAACGCCTCGCGCCCGAACCGCGACCACCTCCGCAAACTCAAGCGCCTGACCAAGCGCACGCAGACTCCGTGGATCAGCGATCACCTCTGCTGGGGCAGCGTGGATGACCGCTACACGCACGACCTTTTGCCCATGCCCTACACGTGGGAAGCCGTGGAAACCACCTCGCGCAATATCCGCGAAGTGCAGGACTTTCTGGAGATCCCTGTCGCGGTCGAAAACGTGAGCAGCTACGTCGAGTTTCACGTTTCCGAAATGACGGAGTGGGAGTTTCTCGGCGAGGTTGTCGAGCGCGCGGACTGCGGGATTCTGCTCGATGTGAACAACATCTACGTCTCGTCGAAAAACCACGGCTTCGATCCCTACGAGTATCTCGATGCCGTGCCGCACGACCGCGTGGCGCAGATGCACATCGCCGGGCACACGAAGTTCGAGCGCTACATCCTCGACACGCACGACCACCCCGTTCTCGACCCCGTGTGGAAAATGTACGCGCACGCCACGAAACTCACCGGCCGCACCGCGACGCTGCTCGAATGGGATGACCGCATTCCGAGCTTCGACGAGGTGCATCGCGAAGCGCTCAAGGCCAACAAATTTCTCCCCCATGCCAAAAGCCTCGCCGCGTAAAAAGGCGGCGGAGAATCCCGTGCGGCTGGCCGCCGTGCAGCGCCTCATGGCCGAGGCGGTGATGCGCCCGCTGCGCCGCGACGAAGGCATGCAGACCGCGTGGAAAGACGGTTCGCCCGCCGCGGATGTCGCCGCGCGCATCATCAAGCCGAACGACCGGCTCTCGTCGTTCGAGCGACTCCAGATTTACAACCAGCAATACTGGTGGCGGCTGCTCGGCGCGTTTGGCGAAGACTTCTGGGCGCTGCGCGCGGTCGTCGGCACGCGGAAATTCGACTCACTCGCCGTGGCCTATTTGGAAAGCCGCGGCTCCACGAGCTGGACGATGCGCAACCTCGGCCGGCACCTCGAAACCTTCCTCCGCGCGCACCCCGAACTCACCGCCCCCCACACCGCGCTCGCGCTCGACGTGGTGCGTGTGGAATGGGCGCGCGTCATCGCTTTCGACGAACCGGGCCTGCCTGTGCTCCAGCCGGAGAAAATCGCTGCGCTTCCTCCCGATCGCCTGCGGATCGGCCTCCAGCCTTATCTCACGCTCCTCGAGCTCGCCCACCCCGTGGACGAACTGCTCCGCAAATACAAGGAGCGCCGGATCGAAACCGGCGCCTTCAGCAACGCCGTCGCCGCCACGACCACGCGCCGCCGCGCCCGCATCGCCGCTCGCCCGAGCCGCCGGCCCATTCATCTCGCCGTCCACCGGCACGATCTCGCCGTCTATTACAAACGCCTCGAACCCGAAGCC
Source organism: Chthoniobacter sp. (assembly GCA_021414005.1). Lineage (GTDB taxonomy): Bacteria > Verrucomicrobiota > Verrucomicrobiia > Chthoniobacterales > Chthoniobacteraceae > Chthoniobacter. The sequence continues at coordinate 123,148 of JAIOPH010000036.1, forward strand.
CACCGCCTCCTCACCGCCCTCCGCGACGGCACCACGCTCGCCGACGCCTGCGCGTCCGCCTTTGCCGAATCGAAGGACTCGCCGACCGCCAGCGCGGAGAAAATCCAGCGCTGGTTCGCCACGTGGATGCAGCTGGGCTGGCTTTGCCCGCTGACCTCCGGACGCCGGGTGAAAGCGGCTGCGAACTCGCCGCGCGGGAAAATTCTTCCATCATCCTGAGCGGAGTTCCCAGTGGGCGAAGGCGGGCGGGAACGGAGCCCTCGCGTGCGCAGCGCGCTTCGGTCTTCCTTTTCATCCGTCATTTCCCCCGCCGCGCCAGCGTCCCGTTGACCCTGCTCCCCCCGTGAATTATCCAAGCGTCACCCCATGCCCAAAAGATCCGACACCTCTCCTCAAAAAACAGCGAACCAGTGGCCGTGGCTTCTCGGACTGACGATCCTTGCCGTCGCCGCGATCCTCCTGGCCGTCGTCGTAAGCGGAGTGACTCCCTTCAAAACGCCCCAGAAGACGCCCGGCCCGGCCCCGGACGGGATGGTCTGGATTCCCGGCGGCGAGTTTGCCATGGGCACGGAAGATCCCACCTCCTCGCTCTGCGGAGGCAACGATTCGATGCCCGACGCGCGTCCCATTCACCGCGTGCAGGTCGATGGTTTTTGGATGGATCGCACCGAGGTCACCAACGCGCAGTTTGAAAAATTCGTGAAAGCCACCGGCTATGTGACGGTGGCCGAGCAGACCCCACGCGCGGAGGATTTTCCCGGTGCACCACCGGAAAATCTCGTCGCCGGAGCCGTGGTCTTTGCGCCGCCCGAGACCGCCGTGCCCCTAAACAACCACCTTCAATGGTGGGCCTACATCCCCGGCGCAAACTGGCGGCATCCCACCGGCCCGGAGAGCAACCTTGCCGGGCGCGAGAATTACCCCGTCGTCCAAGTCGCATGGCGTGACGCCGTGGCCTACGCGGAGTGGGCCGGCAAGCGCCTGCCGACCGAGGCGGAGTGGGAGTTCGCCGCCCGCGGCGGAAAAGCCGGGCAGCTCTACGCTTGGGGCAATGAGCTAAATCCCGGCAAAAAGTGGATGGCGAACATTTTCGAGGGAAAATTTCCCTACAAGGATACGGGCGAGGACGGCTTCGTTGGCCTTGCGCCGGTCGCGCAGTTCCCACCGAACGCCTACGGCCTCCACGATGTCGCCGGCAATGTTTGGGAATGGGCCTCGGACTGGTATCGCCCCGACTATTTCACCCAGCTCGCCGCCGCCGGCGTGGCGCGCAATCCCCAGGGCCCGGTCGACAGCTTCGACCCCTCCGAGCCCGGCGTAGCGAAGCGCGTGCAGCGCGGCGGTTCATTTCTTTGCACCGACCAATACTGCACCCGCTACATGGTCGGCACCCGCGGCAAAGGCGAATCCGACACCGGCACGAACCATCTCGGCTTCCGCTGCGTGCAAGCCGGGCGCTGAAAATGGCGCCAGCCGGAGGTCGAGCGTCGTTACTCGACTAATAGCCCGAGATCAACCCACTGGCCCTGACCACCCTCGTGGGAGTGGATGGCGATGGTGTTGGAGCCTTTCTTCAAGGCAGCTTTCAATGGTTCGGTCACCGTGACCAAGTAATAACCCTTCGAGCCTTTTACAGCGGCGATCTGCTCACCGTTGACGTAGATCTCGGCTCTGTCGTTGTGCCGAATAACCAGAGCGCCATTTTTCAGATCGCCGCCCTCATATTGGAAAGTTTGACGGAAATAGATTTCCGGCGTTTTCCACTCGGTGCGACTGCCATTGCCGTGACCGAACGGCGCGAGGCCAGTCTTCCAGTCCTTGTCGTCAAAGCCTGGTTTCATCCAATCGTCGGCAGGCTTTTCCGTGAAGTAGCGGTAGGGCGCGCTCATTTTCCCATCCTGCTGCGCACCGACGAGCACTCTCCATTTGGCATCGAGAGTTTTGATGCCGGGCGGTACTTCAGCCGTGGGTTCGCCGCGCTCATAAGCGGCCTGGCGCGCCGTGATCTCGTGCAGCTTCTTTGGGTCGAACTTCGGTCTGCGATCGTAGAAAAAGAGGCCGTTCCTTTCCTGCTCGATGTCGGTTAACTGCGTGTAACAGAAACCAAAAAGATTCGGGTTATCGAGCATGGCGTCGATGGTCCCCTTATATCGGGTGTAAAACTCGTCGAGCGTCTTGGGGCCATTGCCGTAGCTCCAGCCACCCTCGGTGGCCCAGCCGATGCCACCGATTTCACTGATCATGAACGGCACGCCGCGATCCGCATTGGAAGCGGCACGCTGGCGATAACGGGGCGGCGGCAAAGGATCCTCCGTCGGTGCCGAGAAATAGTTCATCCACTTCTTTCTGAGCTGGTCCGGTGCGCCCGTGTAATCGTGTGCATCGCTCACCTCGGGGTGGGGCAGGGTGTGGGTCCAGCCGCTGGCTTCGAGTGCGGGGCGCGTGGGGTCGATGGCCTTGGTAATGTGCCAAATCATCTGCTGAAGCTCCCCGCTGTCCTCGAAGTTTTCGTTGAAGGCGCACCAGCCGACAATCGCAGGGTGATTGCGGTCGCGCAGCAGTAGCTCCGTCCATTCATTGACCACAGCAGAGAAACCGTCGCGCTGGTTGCCGTATCCGGCGTTCGGATACTCACCCCAAACCATGTAGCCGAGTTTGTCCGCCCAGTAGAGAAAGCGGGGCTCGAAGACTTTTTGGTGGAGGCGCGCGCCGTTGTAGCCACAAGCCATGCTCATCTCGATGTCCCTTTTCAAAGCCTCGTCCGTGGGCGCCGTCCACAAGCCTTCGGGGTAAAAGCCTTGATCGAGAATCAGCCGCTGAAAGACGGGCTTCCCGTTAATCAATATCTTGCGTCCTTCGATGGTGATCTTGCGCAGGCCAAAATAACTCCTCATCTCATCCACTTTCTCCCGTCCGCTGGTGAGGGTAAACTTGAGGTCGTAGAGAAAGGGAGTGCCGGGCTCCCAGAGCTTTTTCTTCTTCAGGTTAAGCACGAGCTGATTTTGGTAAGGCCCCGTCACCGTTTCCGATCCGACCAACTCGCCATCAGCGAAGGCTTCCGCCGTAAGCGCGAGGTCTTTGTCCGCGCCGGTGATCTTGGCTTGAATCACCACGCGTGAGTGGTCGGGATCGGGCACCACGGAAATGCTTTCGACGAATGACGAACCCACCGCCTCCAGCCAGACGGATTGCCAGATGCCGGTGGTGCGGGTGTAGAAGCAACCAGCGCTCTTGTCGCTTCCAGACTGCTTGCCGCCCGGCTGGAGGCCCGACCACAGGTCATCCAATACTTTTACGACGACCTCATTGACACCGTCCTTGAGTGACTTGGTGATGTCGAAGGCGAAGTCCGCATTTTCGCCAACGTGGGATCCAACCATCTGGCCATTGATGTAAACCCACGAGCGATAATCCACGCCCCCAAAGTGGAGGCGCACCCGCTTGCCTTTCATCGCCGCCGGGACCTCAAACGTCCGGCGATACCACACGTCCTTCATGTGCTCGGTGGTTGGGATGGCGAGGCCCGACAGCTTACTCTCGGGGCAAAAAGGGACGTTGATTCTCAGGCTCAGATCCTTGCCATAAGACAGGCCGCGCGATTCTCCGTCGGCCGTCTTGTCGATCTCGAACTGCCACTCTCCATTCAGCGACATCCAGTTTTCGCGCAGCAGGTCCGGGCGCGGGTGCTCCGGGCGCGGGACGGCAGCCCAAACGGTTCCCGTGGCGCACCACAGGACGAGTGCGGCGGTGAGGAGTGACGTAAGCTGCATTTTTGATGAGTTCATAAGTCTGTATCCAACATTTCAAAGTCTGGACGGCAGCAAAGGTGCCAGCGCGAAACTGGCGCGAGACGATCCGTCCGCGCCGACAACTTCCTATTACTTTTCCTCCCCGAGCACCTTTTTTTCCGGGTAGTCCTCCCCTTTGATGCTCTGCCGGACGGAGGCTTGCCACGCCTCCATCCCGACCTTCATGCGGGCCACCACCTCGGGCAATTTCGCGGCGAGATCGTGCTTCTCGGAAAGGTCGGCCACTAAGTCATAAAGCTCGTATTGATCCGGGCCGCGCTTGTGGAGTTTGTATTGGTTGTCGTTCCATGCCACCGGCCCTTCCTCCAATGTCTTGTCTCCATGGTGCCAAAAGCCGATTGGTTTCGGACGCTGGGTCATTTGTCCATCGATTAGGGAAACGAGGCTCACGCCGTCGAGCGGCATGGTTTTATTTGGAGCGTCGATCTTCAGTATCTCGACGACTGTGGGATAGATGTCGCTGGTACAGGCGGGCACGCTGGTGGCGAAAGGCTTCTTGATTCGCGCAGGCCATTCGATGATCCCCGGCACGCGGATGCCGCCCTCCCATAACTCGCCCTTGTGACCGCGCAGCACGGTATTGGAGCCGTAGGCATCGGGTTCGTCTTTGTCGTCCATCCACGCCCCATTATCGCTGTTGAACCAGAGCATCGTGTTATCGGCGATGCCGAGCTTGCGCAGGCCAGCGCGCAGCGTGCCCATGCTGCGGTCCACGCCCAGCATTTCGCCGTAATACTTCGAACCACCAGCCGCTTTCAGGTCCTCCGGTGTCGGAGCCAGCGGGACGTGCGGGCTGCCGAACCAAACTACCGCGAGGAAAGGTCGCGCTTCCTTGGTCTGCTTTTCGATGTAAGTGAGTGCCTCGGCCACGATGGCGTCCGAGCCATCGCCGGGGACCTTCACGAGTTCGCCCATGCGACTGAAGGTCCAGTCCGTGTCGAACCAGTTCGAAACCGTGAACCAATAGTCGAAACCGAAATGCCCCGGATGTAGCGGGTCGTTCGCCGGCAAGGGGCGTCCTTTGCCCGGAGCGCCGCCGCTGAGGTGCCATTTGCCAAAATGCGCGGTGCCGTAGCCGGCCTGCTTCACCACTTGGGCGATGGTTACCTCTTGGGGGCGCAGCGCCATACCGGGCCAGAAAACCCCGCACCGATTCGGATTGCGGCCCGTCATCACGCTGGCCCGCGTGGGCGAGCAACTCGGATGCGCCGCGTAGAAACGGTCGAAGCGCAAGCCCGCCGCCGCCATGGCGTCGAGGTTGGGTGTCTGGATTTTCCTCAAGCCGTTGTAACTCGTGTCGCCCCACCCTTGGTCATCCGTCATGCAGAGGATGATGTTTGGTCGGGTGGAATTATCGCGGGCGGCTGCCGGATGAGGCAGGGCCAGGAGGACGGCGAGAACTGCCGGAAGAGCGAGAAGTTTCATGGGTCAGCGGTGAGCGGTTTACTTCGAGGCCGCAGGCGGGGTTTCCCCAGATGGTGCTTGCGGTGCCAGTGGAGCCTTGCGTCTTTCACGGCCCGGCAGCGGACCCCAAACCTCCTCCATGAGTGCGAAAATCTCGGGCTCCGCCTGTTTCAGTTCACCGGTGACAAAGGGGTAAAAGTCATTTGAGCCAAAGTAACTCTCCGTCATCTCCGCAAAGAACTCCTGCGGGGTCGTAATTCCGTAGTGCTCGCGGGTGTAGCCGGGACTGGTCAAGACAGACGCATACTTGCCGCTGTCGCGGAACTTCTGCCATGCCGCCTTGACATTGGGATTGTCGAAACTCAGCACCTGATCGTGATACCCGTGCGCCAGCTCATGCAGCACGACCCAAGGCATGCGGTGGTTTTCAAATGGGGAGAGAAAACCCGCCGCCTCGGGAATGTGGACGCACTTCACGAGGTTCTCGCTATAGCCGTGGTCCTTCAGCCATTTCGCTCCGGGGTGATACTGCATGGGGCGCAGCCCGGCGTAGTCGAGGTCGAGTTCGATCGTGATCGCGCGCAGTTTCGTCAGCGCCGGCTCCGGCACGACGATGGTAATCGCGACCAGCCGCGCGTTGAGCAGTTTGAGCGCGCGCTCGCCGAGCGCGGCGCTGTCGCCTTCCAAAAGCCGGTTGTCCACGCGCACATTCCAGCCCTCGATATTGCGGCTGGTGAAAGCTGTGGGGATCGGCGTCTTTTCTGCGCCAAAGGCGAAAGCGCCGAAAAAGGCGAGGGCGATGATGAGGATGGTTTTCATGAGTGAAGTGGAATGCTCCGGTGAGGGCTGGCGACGCGACCGATGTGAGTCGAAGAGGGCCGACGTTAGCCCGCAAAGATCCTGTCGGTGCGCTCGGCGAGGAATTTGAGGCGGGTGGCGTCGCCGCCGCGAACTTCGAGAATACCCCAGCCGTGGTAGGCGATATCGTCGAGCGCGCTCATGACGGCGGGCCAGTCGTTGTCGCCTTCGCCCAACTCCACGTCGAAGCCCTTCCACAACCCGGCTTCGTCGCGCTTTTTGCGGCTGAATTCCTTGATGTGGAGGTTGAGCACGCGTGGGCCGAGCGTGCGAATCCATTGCTCGGGCCAGCCGTAGTTGATGACGTTGCCGATGTCGAAATGCCAGCCGACCCACGGGCTGCCGATCTCATCCACGAAGCGCGCGGCTTCGAGCGGGCTGAGGAGGAATTGGTTCCAGACGTTCTCGATGGCGATGCGACACCTGGCTTTCTCGGCAAAGGGGACAGCCTGCTTGATGAGTTCCTGCGAGCGGGTGTAGGCGTCGGCGTAGGAGGTGTTTTTGTCCACGACAGCGGGGACGAGGAGTAGGCGCTCGCAACCGAGTTCCCCGGCCTCCTGAAGAGCGAGCTTGAGCCCATTGAAGCCCTGCTCGCGCACGCGGGGATCGGGCGAACTGAGCGGCTTGCCCCAGTGGACGGAGTCGATGACGCCGGCGACAGGCAGACTGGCGGCGTCGCGGGCTTTGAGCAGTTCGTCGATGGGGATGGCGTCGGGGCGATTGAGTTCGATGCCATCGAAGCCGGCGTCGCGGATCATCTTGAAACGGTCGGCGATGGATGCGCCCCGCGCGTTGGCCATGCCGAGGTTCACGGCCTTTTTGAGGGCGCGCTTTTTTGCGGCAGGCTCATCCCCCGCTCGCGCGAGCGATCCGAGCACGGAGGAGGTTAGCGCCGCGGTGCTGGTTTCGAGAAAGGTGCGACGGGTCATGGAGTGGTGGGAATATTCGAAATCCGAAAATCGAAATCTGAACCCTTGGTTTTACGCATTTCCGACTTTCAGAATTCGTTTCGGGATTCTCCCCGTGGTTAGGCAAACTTCGTCCGTCCCGGCATGGCGACGACAGGCTTGGGCAGTTTCATCTTCAAGTCCAGCGGCCCGGCGGGGCGGAGATCTTCCTTCGACTCGACCGCCTCTTCCCAGGTGACGACCTGACCGGTGTAGCCCGCCATGCGGCCCATGATGCCGACCATCGTCGAATGCGCGAGCTGCTCGCCCATGTTCAGCGGTTGGCCGGCGCGCAGGGAGGCGAAGAAGGCGTTGTGCTCGTTCTGATACATGTCGGACTTTTCGCCGCTGTATTTCCACGCCGTGCCGTCGGCGAGTTTGTAGCTCTGGCTGCGGAAGGCGACGATTTGGCCGGTGCCCTTTGAGCCAAAGATGCGCTCGCTGCTGTCGCTCCAGGTGCCCTGCTGCTGGCGGCAGAAAATGGTGCCCATGCGTCCGCCTTCAAACTCGTAGCCGACGCCGAAGTGGTCGAACACGTTGCCGAATTCCTCCTCCACGCGCTGCTGCCGTCCGGCCACCGACCACGCGCGCACGGGCGTGGCGTCCTGAAAGGCCCACAGCATTTTGTCCACGGAATGGATCGCCTGCTCGACGAGGTGATCACCCGAGAGCCAAGTCTGATAGATCCAGTTGCGCATCTGGTATTCGAGGTCGCCCCAGTCGTCTTTGCGCTGCTTCGGCGCCCACGGCGAGGCCCCCATGTAGGCGCCATAGACGGAGCGCACGTCGCCAATCTCGCCCGCATGGACGCGCTTGAAGAACTCCCGCTCGCCATTGGCAAAGCGGTAGCAAAAGCCCGACAACAGGCCGAGGCCCTTTTGCTTCGCCGCGGCGGTCGCGGCGAGGAAACGCTTCACGCCGGGCGCATCGGTCGCGCAGGGTTTTTCGCAGAAGGTATGCTTGCCGGCTTCCACGCATTTTTGCAGGTGCTCGGCCCGAAAGGCGGGCGGCGTGGTGAGCAGCACGACGTCCACGTCTTTCATTGCGCAGATCTTGTCGATGGCATCGAGGCCCACGAATTTCTGCGCGTCCTCGACCTGCACCTTCTCGGGCTGGGTCGTCTTCAGGTTGTTGTAGGACGATTCGAGGCGATCGGCGAAAGCGTCACCCATCGCGACGAGCTGGATGTTTTCGTCGGCATTGAGCGCCTGGCCTGCCGCGCCGGAGCCGCGTCCGCCGCAACCTACGAGAGCGATTTTGATCAGCTTGGCTTTCTCTGCTCCCCGGCTGATCGCCGGGAAGCCGGCCACTGAAGTGGCGGCGAGCGCGGCGGCGGAGCGGGTCAGGAAAAGGCGGCGGTTGAGCGGGGTTTCGTCGGGTGGGTTCATGATGTTATTTGGAGTTGGGAAAAGCGGATGACTTAATCAGCACGCCTACAATTTTTTGATCGAGATGTTGCGAAAGGCGACCGGATCGTCGTGCCCTGCGAGGCCGAAAAACCCGCTCGTGCGGTCCTTGCCCGGATGGGCGCTCTTGGCCATCACGGTGGCCATGTCCACTTTCGAAAGATCGGCATCGAGAATCACGGTGCCATTGAGTTCCACCTTGATGGTCGAGCCCTTGACGGTGACCTCCTCAAAATTCCACTCATTGATCGGATGCTGGTAGCCGCGCTGCGCCGCCACCATCCCGTAGGCACTGCCATGCGCCTGCCGTGGATCAATCTTGCCCCGGACCTTTTCGTAATTGTCGTCCAGAACCTGACACTCGGTCATGCCTTCATAAGCGGTATTCCCCTTCCCCGGATAGCGAATCGCGAGGCCATTATTTCCACCCGGTGGCAGCTTGAATTCCAACCGCGCCACGAAATCTCCCAACTCCTCATTCGCGTAGATCGTCCCCCCCTTCCCTTTCTGCCAAACGATCGCGCCGTCCTCCACTTTCGCGCAGTCGAGCGGCCCGGCCCAACCGTCCATGTCCTTGCCGTTGAAGACCGGCTTGAAACCGTCGCCGCCGCGCGCCGCGAGCATCTTGTTCGCCTCCTCCGAGCCGATTTCCCGGAGGAAAATATTGCGCCAGCGAATCTCGCCACCATGTGTCTGCAACTCGATCGGCCCGTGCGCGGGCACCGCGACTTTGCGATCATAGAAATTCTCCAACACCGCCCAATCCACCACCTGCTGTTCATTCAGCCACACGCTCACCCGCGAGCCCACCATCACGATGCGAAACTTATTCCACTCGCCGAACGGCTTGTCCGCCAGCACCGCCGGATCCTTCCCCGGCGTGCCCGGCGAGTTATTCCACAGCCCGCCCGATCCCTTGTCCGCGCCATTCTTGAATTCCCCCTTGTTCGTGGAATCCCAAATCTGCACCTGCGGCACCCCGCGCAAATAAATGCCCGAATCCGCGCGCGCCACCGTCTTGTATTCCACGAGCAGCTCAAAATCCCCATAGTCCTTTTCCGTCGTCGCGTAGGCTCCGTGGCCGTCATTCACCAGCTCCCCATTTTCCACCGACCAGTGCGGCTTTCCGGTCTTGCCGTCCACCTCTAGCATGGTTTTCGTCCATTTCTCGAAAAGGGCCGCGCGCATCTCCGGCGTCGCCTCCAGCACCTTGCGATGATCGAAGGTATCGCCCCCGCGCCAGCCCGTCAGATCCCGGCCATTGAAAAGCGCGGTGAAACCCGCCGGCGGTTCAGCCGCCATGATTACGGCATGGAGTGCAAAGAGCGCGGCGGAAGTAACGAGGGAGAGCTTCATAGAAGACGCTGAGCGTTAAACAGATTGGGCTTCGTGGTCAACCGCCAGGCACGAAATGTCTTTGGGCGAATGCACCGGCGCGCCGCGCGCCTGTTGCCAAACGCGCGCGGCTTGCCCAGCATCCGCGCGATGAAAGACGAAATGATTCTGGTCGTGCGCCGGGCGCTGTTCGATGAACTCGGCGCGTTTCAGGGGCTGAATTTTGAAATAGACCGCTACCTACCCGCGCTGCTCGCCCGGGAGAACAACTTCTTCACGGCGCGCCCCGCCGCCGAGACCGATCCCACGCTCAAGCAGATCATCCCCTACGTGCTGCTCGTCCACGCGGGGCGCGTGCTGCATTACGTCCGCGGGAAAAAGGCCGGCGAACAACGGCTCGTCGCGAAAGGATCCATCGGCATCGGCGGCCACATGAACGATCATGACGAAGGACTCTTCGCGCTCGACCGTGCCGCCTACGACGCCGCCGTGCAGCGCGAAGTCGGCGAGGAGCTGAAACTCGGCGCGCGCTACACGAACCACGCCGTCGCGCTGCTCAATGACGACTCGAATGAAGTGGGGCGCGTCCATCTCGGGGTCGTCCACATTTTCCATCTCGAAACCGACGACGTGCAGAAAGGCGAGGCCATGATTACCGAGCTGCAGTTCCTCGACCGCGCCGCACTCACGGCGAAGCGCGATGCTCTGGAATCGTGGTCGCAGATTTGCTGCGATCAGCTCGATGCCCTGCTCGCCGCCGCCCGCTGATTTTCCGGGCATGGAAACCTTCGGACGAATCCTGCAGGGCGCAGTCGAGGCCAGCGCCTCGGACATCCATTTGAAAATCGGCGCGCCGGTGATCTTCCGCATCGCGGGCGAACTCGTCCCCGTGGACGCCCCGCCACCCACCGCCGAGTGGATGCAAACCGTGCTCGGACACATCGTCCCCGCGCACCTGCGCGGTCACCTGGAAAGCGATCACGAGATCGACTTCGCCCACGCTCCGGCGGGCGGCGGGCGCTTCCGCGTGAATGTCTTTCAGCAGCGCGGCGGCTACGTCATGGCGCTGCGGCTCGTGAAATCGACGATCCGCACTTTCGCCCAGCTCCACCTGCCCGAGACCGTGCGCCGCATTGCCGAAGCCGAGAGCGGCATCGTGCTCATCACCGGTGCCACTGGCTCCGGCAAATCCACCACGCTCGCGGCGATGATCGACCACATCAACGCAACCTCCCGCAAACACATTCTGACTCTCGAAGACCCGATCGAGTTCCTCTTCGAGGACAAGCAATCCGTCATTGAGCAACGCGAAATCGGGCTCGACACCGCCACCTTTGCCACCGGCCTGAAAAACGTCCTCCGCCAGGACCCCGACATCCTCGTCATCGGCGAAATGCGCGACGCCGCCAGCGTCATGGCCGCCATGAGCGCGGCAAATATTGGCCACCTCGTCATCTCGACATTGCACACCAGCGACGCCGCGAAATCCGTCCAGCGACTTCTCGAGTTTTTCCCCGCCGCCGAACGCGAACTCGCCCGCCAGCAATTCGCCTCCACCCTTCGCGCCGTCTTGTGCCAGCGGCTCGTCCGCACGCCTGCCGCCGGGCTGCGCCCCGCGCTGGAGATCCTCCTGAACAACGCCGCCGTCACCAAATTGATCCACACCGGCGGCTTGGAAAAACTGCCCGCCGCCATCGAGCTCGGCGGCGGCGAAGGCATGCAAACTTTCAACATGGCGCTGCACGACCTCGTCACCGCCGGACACATCACCCAGGCCGAAGCCCTCGCCAACTCCCCGAATCCCGAGGCGTTAAAAATGCGTTTCCAAGGCGTCACCCTCAACGAAACCCGCCGCATCCTCGGAGCGCGGGAGTAGCCACGGGCGATCCAGCCGTTCAGCGCTCGGAGTGCTCGGGGAGACCATCCCGGATTTCAGTGGAGAAAGACTCCCCGCGGTCCGCGGCGCGGGCGCGGGACGCGTCCGAAGAACTCCGGAACACCATTGCCGAACGGCGAGCCAACCCTACGCCAAGCAAATTGGAAAGAACCTTCACGCCGCGCAGGCAGTCGTGGAGAATTCGAGGGAGCTCGAAAAAAGGTGGCCGGGCAGGATGGCGTCCAGCAGCCGGCAGAACGCGCGGAGCGGATCGCCGCAGCGCATGATTGGGCGACGTTGGGTCGGGCATGGAAGAATTACGATTGGCGTTAAATGTCGGTGCTGTTGTCGCCCGGAAGAAACAGTGCGACGACGATACTGGCGATTGCGGCGAAAAACAGCATCGGCATCCAGCCCCCTTGGAAATATAGAAACGCGTTGATACCGAGACCAAAGACGCCGAAAAGGATTAGCTTGGTTCGCATGAATGAGGTTTGTGGACTTTCTGTCAATTTGTAGGTTTCCGCGATATCAGAGCGCGTGAAAGTCGCCGAACGACCCCAAGCTCAGCGACAGGCGGAGCGGGCGCGGCACCTGCCGGTGGGTGGAAAGGTGGCGGCGGTCTGCCGCAGGTGCCGTGACCGCGGAGCCTTTTCGCTCCAGCACATGGTTCGGCGTTGCGGTGTTGGTGTGCGGAAGGATCATTGGATTGGACGCTTCCACATCGGCGGAACGATCTTTCCCCGCTGCACGGCCATCACCAACATGAAGATTCCGGCCGTGGTGCACAGGAACAAGGCCAGCAAGGACGATTCAACGCCGAAGCTGCCTCCGGTCAGGTAGTCAGGACCTTTGACCGTGGATCTTACCAGGCCCTGCGCAGCCTCGTTGCCGGAGACGATGCTCGAAAAGATGGCCGACTGCGTGTAGTTCCACGAAACATGGAAGCCGATGCCCAGCCACAGCCGACGCGTCAGCATGAAGGCCGCCGCCAGCAGAATGCCAGCCTCCACGGCGATGAACAGCGAGCCCTCCAGCGTCCCCTGCGGGTTGATCAGGTGGGTCAGGCCAAACACGAGCGAAGACACCACCAGCGCCGCCCAACTGCCGAACCACGTCTCCACCGACCGGTAAACCACGCCCCGGAACAACAGCTCTTCATACACTCCCGAACTCAGCGCCGAGGCAATCGCAGGCAGCATGTAGCTCAAAGGGTTCAACCCATTGATGCGGTAGATGCCGAGGGCCATCAGGATCAGCTCGCAGGCAGCGTATAGACCTGTGCCGACCAGCAAGCCAATGCCAAGCTCGCGTCCCAGGCCTGGCAAAGCCAGCTCGGAGACGGAACGCCTCTCAATGAAGAAGGCATAGGCGCGATACACCGCGAACCCGGCAATGGCTAACGCCACGATGTGTTGAATCGACTTCACCGGCTGTCCGCCGTAGCTCGTCATCACATCCGTGTTCAGCCCCATCATCATTTGCAGGATGAATCCGAGCACTGGTATGCGTGCCAACGGCGAACCGAGGATGCGGCACGCTAGACCGGGAGGATTGAAAGAAGGTGTTGTCTTTGGGGTTTCACTCATGGGATACGCGGCAGCATCGCCGAACGACCCCAAGCGCAAATTCACAAACTGAGTGCAACAGGGCGGTCATGGTGGGAGGAAGAGGAAGAAAGTCTCGAAGAGCGGGGAAATCTGGCAGGAGAATGGTCATGAATTACCAACAACTCAATGTCCAAGAACGCAGCGTGCTGGCGG
>JAIOPH010000006.1 GCA_021414005.1 Chthoniobacter sp.
AAAGGGCGACCAGCTCGTGAGCGTGGGCCGCGACATGAGCGCGAAGCTCACCGAGGTCGCCACGCAGCGGTTCATCGACAACATCAGCTCCATCACGCCCGGCGCGCTGCGCGGCGGCCTGCAAAGCGTGGCGCGGCATCCGGTGCGCGATGAGTTCCTCGTCGGCGGCGCGGACGGTGTGCCGCAGGCCTACCGGATCGTGCGCAAAGTGCAGCGCAAGATCGGCGACAACGCCCTCTGCATCCGCAGATGGCCCGCCCTGGACGGGCGCATCTACGCCGTGGACTTCGCGCCCGATGGCCGGAGCTTCGCCGCCGTCAGCTCGCTCGATGGCAAAGGCGCGGTCGGTTTCTACAACTACGATTTCAACACCGAGATGCCCGCCGACATCCTGGCCATCGAAGGCAAGGAAGAGGGCGGGCGCAACGACGCCGAAAAGGCCAAGCTCGCCGCGCATTACACCAGCGACGCGAAACTCCTCGGCACCGCCCTGCTCGACGCCGGGCAGTTTGCCCTGCGCTGGCTGCACGATGGCTCCGCCGTGGCCGTCGCCGGGGAGGACGGGAAAGTGCGCATCATCACCGCGGCGGACGCGAAGGTGGTAAAGGAATTCATCCCCGTGCCTCTCGGGCCGGCCCCGGCCACGGCGGAGCGGTAAAGAGACGTCGGCCGCGCAAAGCCGCGACTGCAAACCCTGGAGGACTTCCCGACGGACAGACGCGGCTGCGGCCCGCGCCCAGTTGCCAACGGTGGATCGCGAAATTTCACCCACCACCTTGATGCCAAAAGCGTGACTGGTGCCCCAAAGCTCGACGGAGAGGAGATGTCACCGGTGCCAGGCAATCGCCGCTTGCCCACCGCGAGAGCGACTGCTAGCTTCACGGCCATTTTCCAGAAGCAAACCATGAGCACTCCGACCAAAACCACCGAGCCAACGACGAAATCCGCCACGCCTGATCGTGGGGTCACCATGAGCGGGGCGGAGATTTTGGTCGAGTGCCTGATCCGCGAAGGGGTGGACACCATTTTCGCGTATCCAGGAGGCGCTTCTATGCACATGCACCAGGCGCTGACGAAGCGGGAGGATGTGCTCAAGACTTACCTGCCGCGACACGAGCAGGGCGGCGTTTTTGCGGCAGAGGGCTATGCGCGGGCAACGGGTAAGGCGGGCGTGGTGATGGCAACGAGCGGGCCGGGTGCGACCAATCTCGTGACGGGCATCGCCGACGCGTATCTCGACTCGACGCCACTGGTGGCGATCACCGGGCAGGTGCCGCGGCACATGATCGGCAAAGGCGCGTTTCAGGAGACGGATGTGTTCTCGGTGACGGCGCAGATCGTGAAGCACAATTTCCTCGTGATGGATGTGAACGACATCGCGCGGATCGTGAAGGAGGCTTTTTATATCGCCACCACGGGCCGTCCGGGGCCGGTACTGATCGACATCCCAAAGGACGTGCAGATCGCAACGACGCAGCCCATTTTCCCGACGGAAGTGAACCTGCGTGGCTACAACCCCGTGCAGAAGGCCGACGACGCGGCGCTGAACGAAGTCATCGGCCACATCAAGAACGCGAAGTGTCCGATGATCTACTGCGGCGGCGGCATCATCTCGGGCGAAGCGAGCGCGGAGTTGCTGGAGTTTGTCGAGCGCACGGGCATCCCGGTGGCGACCACGCTGATGGGCATCGGCTGCTTTCCCGAGACGCATGAGCTTTCGCTGAAATGGCTGGGGATGCACGGCACGGTGTACGCGAACAACGCGGTCAACGAGGCCGACCTGCTGCTGGCCATCGGCGTGCGGTTCGATGACCGGGTGACGGGCAAGATCAGCGAGTTTGCGAAGCACGGGACGATCGTCCACATCGACATCGACAACTCGGAGATCAACAAGAACAAGGTCGTGAAGCTGCCCATCCTCAGCGACGTGAAGTACGCGCTGGCGAAGCTGAACCAGCTACTCGAAAAAGCGGGCAAGCCGCGCGTGGCGAAGGGCTTCAACGCCTTTCCAGACTGGTATGTGAAGATCGCCGCCTGGCGCGAGGCGTTCCCTTTCACTTTCAACGACACCGAGGACGTAATCCAGCCGCAGTATGCCATCCGCCTGCTCTACGAGCTGACGAAAGGCGACGCGATCATCACCACCGGCGTGGGCCAGCACCAGATGTGGGCGGCGCAGTTCTACGATTTCGACAAACCGCGCACGCTGCTGACCAGCGCGGGCCTCGGCTCGATGGGCTACGGCTATCCGGCGGCGCTCGGGGCGAAGGTGGCGTTTCCCGACAAGCAGGTCATCGACATCGATGGCGATGGCTCTTTCATCATGAATGTGCAGGAGCTGGCCATGGCGCACGTCGAGGGGATCAACGCGAAGGTGATGATCCTGAACAACCAGTGGCTCGGCATGGTGATGCAGTGGGAGGACCGCTTCTACAAATCGAACCGCGGCCACACCTTCCTCGGCAACCCGAAGAAAATCTACGAGGGCAGCCTCGAAGACCCGACCGGCATTTACCCGGACTACGTGAAGATTTGCGAGGGCTTCGCCGTCAAATGCGAGCGCGTGATGCACAAGAAGGATCTCGCCGCCGCGATGCAGCGGATGCTCGACGCGACAGAGCCTTACGTCCTCGACGTGATGGTGCCCTACACCGAGCACGTGCTGCCCATGATCCCGGCCGGCGCGACTTACAAGGACGTGATCTACGAAGGTCGGCAGACGCTGAAGGCCGGAGACGGGCTGTAGCCGTTTTGGGAGCTGAGCTCCCTCGCGGTTATCTGGCTTTTTTTATCGGATTTCTGTTGAGGAAACGCGGGTGCTGCGCGAGTCTCCGCGCGTCCCTCATGTTCATCCGTCTTCTCTGCCGGGCTTTCATCCTGAGCGCCGCCCTCCTTTCCGCCAACAGCGGCCACGCACTGATCATCTACGGCACCGGGCCGACCGACCTGAGCAATACCCGCAACATCACCGCCCCCGCGAGCGGGGTGGCGAGCGGCGCGCCGTGGCCCTATATCGTCCAGTTTGGCACGAACAACGCCTCCGGCATCTATCTCGGCAACGGCTACATCCTCACCGCCAACCACGTAAATCCCATCCCGGCCAGCTTCGTCATCAACGGCATCTCCTATAACCGCGACACCGCTTACGGCCCAGTCCCGGTCACTGAAGACGTCCTGCCGACAAACTACCCGACGAATCCCGACTTCGCCGATGTCGTGGATATGAAGTTGGTCAGAGTCCTGAATCCGCCGGTCATGGCGGCGTTGCCGATTAACACCTACGCGGGAACCGGCACGGGTGCCGGTACCGACATCGGCGGCACCAGCGTGCTGATCGGCTGCGGGGTGGGCAAAGGAAGCGTCGTCACCGGCGGGTGGAGCTGGGGCGACGGCACGACCTACGCCAAACGCTGGGGAACCAACAGCGTGGCCGGCTATCAGGCCGCCTACTCCGGCATCCCCTACGAGATTCTCTACACGTTTTTCAATGCCTCCGTCGGCGACGAATCCCAGATCACCCTCGGCGATTCCGGCAGCGGCCTCTTCAAGCAGTTCAGCGGCACTTGGAAGCTCACCGGCGTGGCCACCAGTGTCTCCACCGCGGGCTCCGCCCTCTACTCGCCAACCGACTACTCCATTTTCATCCGCATCTCGAAATACGCCCACCTCCTCCGCTACGAAAACTGGGCCAGTACCAAGCTCGGCAGCCCCACCGCCTCCATGACTGCCGACACCGACAAGGACGGCCTCCCGCAACTCCTCGAATACGCCTTTCACACCGACCCCGGCATCGCCTCCACTTCCGCACTCCCGCAGGTCGGCATGGAGAGCGGCTACCTCACGCTAACCTACACCCAGCTCCTCACCGCCACCGATCTCACCTACAAGGTGCAGGAGTCCCCCACCCTTGCGAACGGCAGTTGGACAGACGCTGCAGTCATCGAGGAAACCGTGTCCACCAGCGGTGTGACCCGCGTGGTCAAGGCCAAGGTCGCCCTGAACTCCGCCACACAGAAATTTCTCCGCCTCAGCGTCACGCAGATTCCCTGACGGTCAGCGCCCGCCCGCTTCGTAAAAGCGCTGCCGGGCCGTGATGTCCTCGATGTAGCGCCGCGTCGTCGGGTATTCGATCACCCGCAGCAGGTGCGCCGCCGTCGCCTCGTCGCCGCGCGCGGTCGTCGCGAGCCAGCGCTCCACGCGAGCGTGGCCGGCGTTGTATTCCGCGAGCGCGAAGGGCACCGGTTGGTCCCTACCCTTCCAGTGCTCCAGCGCCTTTTTGAAATACCACGTTCCCACTTCGAGGTTCGTTTTCGCATCGAAAAGATCGGTCGGCACAAATGTCTCAATCTTCTCCGCCCGGGCCCAGTCCTGCGCCGCGGCCTCGCCCACCTGCATCAGCCCACGCTCCCCGCTCGTGCCCACCTTCGACGGATCAAACGCGCTCTCCCGCCACACCATCGCCTTCACCAGCAGCGGATCGAGCCGGTGCTTGCGCGCCGCGTCGGAGATCAGCGCGTCGTACGCCGAGAACCGTCCGAGCGCCCACCACGCGTGCAGCTTGTAGGTCGGGTCCGGGGCGGTCCACAGCACCAGCCCCGCCGCCGTCAGCGCGGCGAAAAAAACGAGGAGGAAAACCTTTTGGCAAAACCGGATCATCGGGTGGCCGAGTCAACCTGTCGGGTTGAAAAACTTCGACAAAATTCGCACCCCCCGCATCCTCTGCGCATGCCGAAATTCGCCCGCGTGCTGGTCGATGACTCCGCCGGGAAAGCCTTTGATTACGAGCTTCCCGAGGCGGTGGCGGGCATTCTCCAGCCTGGCTCCCGCGTCCGCGTCCCCGTGCGCACGCGCACGGCGCTGGCCACGGTGATCGAGCTGCTCGACGAGACCGATGTCCCCGGCGTGAAGCTCATCAGCGAGGTCGTCAGCGCCGAGCCGATCCTCAGTCCGCTGCTGCTGAAACTCGGCGCGTGGATGGCGGATTATTACTGCTGTTCGGTCGAGCAGGCGATGAAGGCCGTGCTGCCGAATGTCATCCGCAAAGCCGAAGTCGGGCACCAGACGCGACTCTTTGCGCGGCTCGCGCGGGAGGTCGGTGAGGAGGAAAGCGAGGCGCTGAAAAAGAAAGCTCCGCTGCAAGCTGCCGCGATCGCGTTTCTCGCGGAGGCTGGGAAGCCCATCGCCGTCGCCGAGCTGGCGGAGAAATGCGACGCCAACCACGCCGTCATTCAGGCGCTCGTGAAAAAGGGGCTCGTCATCACGGAGTCGGCCACCGTCGAGCGCGACCCCAGCCAGGGAGAGACCTTCCTCCACGCCGGCAAGCTGGAGATGAACCCCGAGCAGCTCGCCGTCTTCGCCCGCGTCTGCGCCGCAATCGAAAATCAAAAATCAAAAGTCGAAAATCCGAAGCCCATCCTCCTCCACGGCGTCACCGGTAGCGGCAAGACCGAAATCTACCTCCAGGCCATCCAACTCGTCCTCGAGCGCGGGCAGACGGCCATCATGCTCGTCCCAGAAATTTCCCTCACCCCGCAGACCGTCGAGCGCTTCAAATCGCGCTTCGCCGCCACCCAGCACGAAGTCGCCGTGCTCCACTCCCACCTCAGCGAAGGCGAGCGGCACGACGAGTGGCACAAGATCCGCACCGGCCGCGCGCGCATCGCCATCGGCGCGCGGTCGGCCATCTTCGCCCCGTGCGCGAACCTCGGCCTCATCGTCGTCGATGAAGAGCACGAGAACACCTACAAGCAGGAGGAAACCCCGCGCTACCACGGACGCGACATCGCCGTGCTGCGCGCGCAGATGGAAGGCTGCGCGTGCCTGCTTGGCAGCGCCACGCCTTCCCTCGAGAGCTTCCACAACGCCCAGCTCGGCAAATACGAACTGCTCCGCCTGACCCAGCGCGTGGACGACAAAAAGATGCCCTTCATCCGCATCATGGACATGCGCATGGAGTCGAAAAAGAAAGGCTCCATCCTCAGCGAACGGCTCATCACCGCCGTGAACGACCGGCTCGCGAAAAAGGAGCAGACCATCCTTTTCCTCAACCGCCGCGGCTTCTCCACCTCGCTGCTCTGCGAGAAATGCGGCTACGTCTGCGAGTGCCCGAACTGCTCTGTCGGCCTCACCTTTCACCGCGCCGCCGGGCGCGTCGTCTGCCACATTTGCGGGCACCAAGCCGTCGCGCCGGCGAAGTGCCCGGAATGCAAAGACCCCGGCATCAAATACAGCGGCACCGGCACCGAGAAAGTGGAGGACATCGTCGGCAAATGCTTCCCCACCGCCGTGGTGAAGCGCCTCGACGCCGACGTGATGACGCGCAAGGACGCCTTCCGTGAAACGCTCGGCGCCTTCAAAGTCGGCAAGATCGACATCCTCGTCGGCACCCAGATGATCGCCAAAGGGCTGCACTTCCCCAATGTCACCCTCGTTGGCATCATCAACGCCGACCTTTCGCTCCACCTCCCCGACTTTCGCGCCGGCGAACGCACCTTCCAGCTCCTCACCCAGGTCGCCGGCCGCGCCGGCCGCGGCGACGTCGAGGGCGAAGTCTTCGTGCAGTCCTTCACCCCCTTCAGCCCCAGCATCCAGTTCGCCCGGCACCACGACTTCGACGGCTTCTGGGAGCAGGAGATCGAGTTCCGCCGCCAGTGGGACTACCCGCCCTTCACCCACATGGTCCTCATCGTCATCCGCTCCGCGCACCAGCAGCGCGCCGAATTCTCCGCCCAAACCCTGCACCGCCGCCTCAAGGACGCGCTCCCGCCGAACACCACCCTCAGCGACCCCGCGCCCGCCCCGCTGGAGAAAAGCCACGGCAACTACCGCTTCCACCTCATGCTCCGCACCCGCGCCATCCTCCGCCTCTCGCGGCACCTGAAGACGGTGTTGGAAAAGCTGACCTTCCCCGAGGATGTCATCGTCACGGTGGACGTGGATGCTTATCAGCTTTTGTAAAGCCAAAGTAAGCTGTGCGACCATCGCGGATTCGCTAAACGAAGGAGCGCCGTTCTGATCAAATCAAGTTATGTCTGATACCACAAAACCTCAGGAGAAGCCGAAGTGCTTCATTGCAATGCCGGTCAGCACCCCGGATCACTTGATCAAGGAGTATGGTGATCCAGATCATTTCAAGCACGTCATGGAAGAGCTGTTCCTTCCGGCGATCGAAGCGGCTGGGATGATAGCGATCCCACCGATTTCGACTGGTTCCGAAGTTATCCATGCGGACATCGTTGATGCGCTTCAGTCAGCCGAATTAGTTCTTGTCGATCTGTCGTCGCTCAATCCCAATGTACTTTTCGAGTTTGGCGTCCGTACCTCTTTGAACAAGCCCGCCTGTCCGGTTCGTGACGACAAGACGCCTACGATTCCATTCGATGCGAGCACCCTAAACACGCATAATTATTCTTCGGACCTCCAGTCGTGGATAACAAAGCGTGAGATTCCGAAACTCACAACGCACTTACAAGCAAGCCTTGAAAAGAGCAACGGACAGAATGCCCTCTGGAAGCATTTCGGATTCAAACAATCGGCCGCGGCACCGAGGGAGCCAAAAGGTCCAGAGGAGAAGCTGGATGCGGTGATGACCGAATTAGCAGGTTTGCGCTCGCAGGTTCAACGGATCGAGAATACCGGAGTGGCTACCCCTGCTGGCACCGCGGCATTGCAGCCTCTTATCGATCGACAGGCTATGCTAATCGATCAGAGGCGACAGATGGCAGCCATAATTGCAGATCATCTAGTTAAAGTCGGAGGGGATTTTGCGTCGTTGGATCGCACTGCAATTCTTGCGGAGTTCCAAAACGCAAGAACCAATGCCGGCCAACCAATAGTGTTTCCTCCGCCAGTTCTGTTTAACCAAACTATCGCACTTATGAAGAAGACTATTGAATCACCTCCTCCTAGCCACGGCGGGTGATCGTCGCGCCGCTCATGGTTAAGCTCCTGCTTCGGTTCGCGCAAGGGAGCAAAGCGGCCCTTCACCGGGCGGGATGTCTGCCCGCCCGAACGCCAACGGCGTTCCATCCTCCAGCCCAGGGTTGGCGCGACGCAGGAGCGCCTACCCTGGGTGTGTCGAAAAAATCGCGCCAACCCCAACGGGGTTGCATCGGGCCGCGCCGGGCGGGATGCAACCCTTTCAGGGTTGGCGCGGAGGGTGGGGCGCTGACCTAGGGTAGCACGCAGCGCGCAACCCCGGGCTGGATGATGGAACGCCGTTGGCGTTCGCATTTACGCGGCGATCTCCTTCCTCTCGTGCAGAAGCTCCAGCTTTGGCACGAGCTTGGGATCGAAGCGGCCCTTCGCCGGGCGGCGCAAGACGTGTCATCCTGAGCGGAGTTCCCGGGGCGAAGGCGGGCGGGAACGGAGTCGAAGGACCTCTAACTATTTGCGGGCGGAGGCGGTGGGAGAAGCAACGCCCATTCGTCCCGCCACCTCCGCCGACGGAAAGGTTAGAGGTCCTTCGACTGCGCTGCGCCCGCCTTTCCGCCTCCGCTCCGCTCAGGATGACAGGCTTTGTTTTGCCCTGTCACGAAATGCTCCTGCGCGCGGGAATCGCTGCCCGCCCGAACGCCAATGGCGTTCCATCCATCAGCCCAGGGTTGGCGCGACGCAGAATGGAGCGGAGCGACATAGCCTGCCGCAGGCAGCCCGAAGGGCAGCGCCGGAGGGCGCTGGCAACCGCCTACCCTGGGTGCGTCGAAAAAAATGCGCCAACCGGCCAGCTCGTGGCGATGCGCACGGTGGGGGGGAATTCCTCGGGCACCACGCCGAGCGCGGTGGCGACGGTGCAGATGTAGTGGGGGTCAGTCGGCCCGCACGCGCTGCCCGATTGGGCCGACGACCATGACCTGCGGGTGGCTTTTCTTGAAAGCCGCCACCGCCTCCGCGCTCAGCCCTGTGCAGCCGCCGAGGCTGAGCCACTGCAACTGCGCCAGGCCGGCCAGCGGGGCGAGGTCCGTGATGCGTGTGCAGTCGCGCAGGTCGAGCTCACGCAACTGCGCGAGGCCGGCCAACGTGGCAAGGTCCGCCACGCCTGTGCAGCCGGTGAGTTCGAGCGTCTGCAACTGCGTGAGGCCGGCCAGCGGGGCGAGGTTCGCGAGGCCCGTGCAGCGGCGCAGGTCGAGCCGCCGCATCTGCGCGAGGCCAGCCAGCGGGGCGAGGTCCGCGACGCCCGGGCAACCGGAGAGGTAGAGCTGCTCCAACCGCGCGAAGCCGGCCAGCGGGACGAGGTCTTTCACGTCCGAGCCGGCGAGGTCGAGCATCCGCAGCCGGGTGAGCCCGTGGAGCCCGTCCAGATGGCGGCATCGCGGGGCCCACAGGTGCGTCGGGTCGAGGCGCAGGAGCAGGGGCCGGAGCGGGGCGAGGTCGGCGCCCTCGCCTAGGAACAGTTGCCGCTCGTGCGCCGACCAAGTGGCGAGGCGGAGCACGGCGTGCCAGTCCGCGCGAATGACGCCCAAGGCAGTGGGGTCCATAATGACGAACCCCGCCGCCCGCGCCTCGCGCACCGCGGCGCGGTAATCATATTCCCGCCACCCGCTCCAGCCGCAGGCGGCGAGGGCGAGCAGGAGCAGCCCGCGCCCCACCCAGCGCCCGCGGGGCGCAACCTCCGGCGGCAAGGGCGCAACGTCTTTCACGCCTCCCTTTTACCCCGCCCACCCCACCCGCCAAGCCGCAAACCACCGCGGCGGCGAGGCACGGCGCTTTTTCCCGTGGACAGGACGGGGGAAAGCTTTCATTTCCCACGGCCATGAAAGCGCTGCTCCTGTTCCTCGCCCTGCTCTCCCCTGCCCTCGCCGCGGAGAAGCCCAACGTCCTTTTTCTCCTCGTGGATGACCTCAAGCCGGCGCTCGGCTGCTACGGCGACAAGCTCGCGATCACGCCGAACATCGACCGCCTCGCCGCGCGCGGCGTGCGCTTCGACCTCGCCTATTGCAATCAAGCCGTCTGCGCCGCGTCGCGCACCGCGCTGCTGCTCGGGTCGCGTCCGAGTTCCACCGGGCTCCACGGGCTGAGCCGTTTCCTGCGCGATTCCATCCCCGACGCGGTCACGCTGCCGCAGCACTTCATGGTGAATGGCTACCGCGTCGAGGGCATCGGGAAAATCTTCCACACCGGCCACGGCAACAAGGACGACGCCGCCTCGTGGTCCGTGCCGTGGACGCATCAGCCCGTGGTCGAATATCTCCTGCCCGCCAGCACCGGCGGCGGGAATCTCACGCGGGAGGAAGCCTACTTCAGCAACCAGCGCCTCGGCGACATCGGCGCGCTGCCCAAAGGTGCGGCCATCGAGATCGCGGATGTGCCCGACAACGCCTACGCCGATGGCCGCACCGCCGAGCAGGGCATCCAGCGCCTGCAGGCCGCCGCGAAGCGCGCCGAGCCCTTCTTCATCGCGCTCGGCTTCGCCAAACCGCATCTCCCTTTCACCGCACCCAAAAAGTACTTCGACCTTCACGACAAGGCCAAGTTTTCGCTCCCCGCCTTCACCACGCCACCGCAGGACGCGCCCGCCATTGCCGGGAAAAAGGGCGGCGAGATCACCAACTACGAACCCGTCCCGAACAACGGCAAAGTCTCCGACGAACTCGCGCGCGACCTCATCCACGCCTACTACTCCGCCGCCACTTTTGCCGACACCCAGATCGGCAAAGTGCTGGATGAACTCCAGCGCCTCGGCCTCGAAAAAAACACCATCGTCGTCCTCTGGGGCGACCACGGCTGGCATCTCGGCGACCACGGTTTCTGGACGAAGCACACGAACTACGAACAGGCCAACCGGATTCCCGTGATCATCGCCGCGCCCGGTATCGCCCCCGGCGTCGCGTCCAGGCAGCTCCTCGAATCCGTGGATCTCTTTCCCACACTCGCCGAACTCGCAGGCCTGCCCGCTCCGCGCGGCCCGCAGCCCATCGACGGCCTCAGCCTCGTCCCCGTCCTCCGCGATCCCGCGAAAGTCGTCCGCGACTACGCCTACCACTGCTACCCGCGCCCGAAACTCATGGGCCGCGCGATCCGCACCGCGCGCTACCGTTTCGTCGAGTGGAAAGTGCCGGGCGAGCCCGCCGACACCGCGCTGCTCGAACTCTACGACTACGAAAAAGACCCCCTCGAAACGCAAAACCTCGCCGCCGCCCAGCCCGAAGTCGTCGCCCAGCTCCGCACCATCCTCGCGAAGCAACCCGAAGCTCTACTGAATCCGCCGCCGCGGGAAAAGCCCGCGCCGTGACCGCGGGGAGCGGTGAGTCCGTTCCCTAATTTTCCTTCGACAGCGTGGTTGAACCGGCTACACCAACCCGCCCGCTCAAACCCCGTCTTCACAACAAAAACCTTCCAATCCATGACCCGCAAATCCACGCACTTCCTCACCGCCGCGCTGCTCGGCCTCGCCACTTTTTCCGCCGCCGCGCGCGACAACTGGCCAAACATGGACTACGGGCGCTTTCTCTCCGCGACCTATGTCAATGCCGAGAACAAGACCACGCTCGACGGCGGGAAGGTGGGCTGCGCGACGAATAAAGGCGTGGGCGTGAAGCTCGGGCCGGGCGGCGAGGCGGCGCAGCTTTTCGATACCGAGCTGGTCCGCATGGCGGGCGGCTGGACCGGCGGCTGGGTGGAGCGGCGCGGGGTGACTTTCGACGGCGGGCACGGCGGCAACCCGAAGCCCTCGAACGGCGCGAACCTGTATTTCCAGACCAACCCCGGCCCGACGTGGAGCAAGGGCTCCGACCTCGCCGATCCGCGCAAACTGCCCACCGGCCCCGGCGCCGCCAAGGTGCCCTTTGGCCCGCTGCCGAAGGACTGGGCGAAGTATCGCGGTCTCTATCTGCACGGCGACAACGTGGTGTTCGGTTACAACGTGGGCGAGGCGGCGCTGCTGGAGATGCCGGAGTTGGAAAAGTCGGGCGATGTCCAGTTGCTCACGCGCACCTTCAATGTCCTCGCACCCGGCGCGGGCTCCACGCTGGTGCTGGCGGATGGACCGGACGGATCCGCGGCGGTCATCGCGGGCGACGTGGCCATCGCGCCGAATGACGCGAAGAACGCCGACATGCGCGCGGTCATCGGTCTCGTCGGCGCGCCCGCCGGCGCGAAGCTCGAAGCCGCGGGCTCCCGCGTCACGGTCAAGCTCCCCGCGTTCGCCAAAGGCCAGATGTTCAAGGTCGTCTATGCCAAGGGCCCGAGCGCCGAAGCATCCGCGCTGACCGCAGCCGTGAAAGCTGCCGCCAAGCCTGCCGACCTCACGCCTTTGACCAAAGGCGGTCCCGAGCACTGGAAGGAAACCGTGAAAGCCAAGGGCTCGCTCGGCCAGCCTGCGGGCGGGTTTCCCTACGTGGTCGATGACGTCGCCGTGCCGCTCACAAATCCCTACAACGCCAGCATCCGCATTGGCGGGCTCGATTTTTTCAAGGACGGACGTGTCGCCTTCTGCACTTGGAACGGCGACGTTTGGATCGGCAAAGGCATCGACGCGAATCTCGAAAACATCGAGTGGAAGCGCTACGCCACCGGGCTCTTTCAGGCGCTCGGCCTGAAAATCGTGGACGACAAAATCTACGTCCTCGGGCGCGACCAGATCACCCGCCTGCATGACCTGAACAATGACGGCGAAGCGGACTCTTACGAAAACTTCAACAATGATGTGCAGGTCACGCCCGGCTTCCACGAGTTCTGCTTCGGACTCGATACCGACTCGGCAGGCAATTTTTACTTTGTCAAAGGTGGCCCCGTGAATCCCGGCGGACGTGGCTGGGGACCGCTGAGCGACCACAACGGCTGCATGTTGAAGGTCTCGAAGGACGGGATGAAATCTGAAGTCTTTGCCACCGGCCTCCGGGCACCCAATGGCCTGGGCGTGGGGCCAAATGACGAAATCACCAACGGCGACAATCAGGGCACATGGGTGCCGGTCGATTACATTCACTTTTCCAAGCCGGGCGATTTCATCGAAGTGCCCGACCTCGCCCACCGGGAACCCGTGCCCACCGCCTATGGCCCGCACCTTTGCTGGATTCCCTACGACATGGAT
Source organism: Chthoniobacter sp. (assembly GCA_021414005.1). Taxonomy (GTDB): domain Bacteria; phylum Verrucomicrobiota; class Verrucomicrobiia; order Chthoniobacterales; family Chthoniobacteraceae; genus Chthoniobacter. Next base: position 13,031 of record JAIOPH010000006.1, read on the forward strand.
AACTCCAACGGCTGCCAGGTCTGGGTCACCGGCGAAAAATGGGGCCCGCTCTCGGGCCAGATGCTCTACCTCAGCTACGGCAAGTGCTCCCTCTTTAACGTCCTCCAGGAAAGGGTCGGCGACATTGCCCAGGGCGGCGTCGTCCGCTTCCCGCTGAACTTCACCACCGGCATCTGCCGCGCCCGTTTCAACGCCCTCGACGGCCAACTCTACGTCGCCGGGCTCAAAGGCTGGCAGACCAGCGCGGGACGCGACGGTGCCATTCAGCGCGTCCGCTACACCGGCCAGCCGCTCACCATGCAAAACGGCCTGCACTTCACCGACAAAGGTATCCGCATCGACTTCACCGCGGCGCTCGACAGCGCCAGCGCCGGCGACGTAGCCAACTACTCCGTACAGCAATACAACTACCACTGGACCTCCAACTACGGCTCCGACAAATACAAAGTCAGCAACGACCAGAAAGGCACCGACCCCGTGACCGTGACTGGCGTGACCGTGGCCCCGGACAAAAAGTCCGTCCTCCTCGCCATCGAGGGCCTCAAGCCGGTCATGCAGATCGAGGTAAAGATGAACGTCAAAGCTGCCGACGGCCAACCCGTGCCCGACCGCATCGCCGCAACGATCAACGTCGTCGCGCCGGACGCGCAGCCGGGGAAGACGTATATCTCGGTGAAGAAGTAGGCACCCAAGCCGCGCACGGCGCGTGGAAAAAACCTGCGTCATCCTGGTCGGAGCTTTGCCCGTGGGCAACGTTAGGGCCAGGCATCGTCGAAGGACCTCAAACTTTTCCGGGGCGGAGTGGTCGGAGACGGGGCCGCTTCTTTCGTGCCCGCGCGGCGTTGACGCCGCCGCCTCGCGAACGCTAAACCCGCCGCGTTGCGCCCGCCCGGCGTGGCGCTTTTCCGCCGCCGCATTATCATTCGCACAAACATGAAAATCTCCGTGCTCGCCGCTCTCGCCTGTCTGGCTCTGCTCACCGCGCCGCTCCACGCGCAGGACAGAGCCGCGCGCATCGTCGCTCCGCAGTCCAAGCCTGCGCCGACGCCGGGCGTGGCGCTCACCTTTTCCGCGAGCGGCAGCACCGATACGCGGACCGCACGGCTCGTCGCGCTGGAGGTGCCCGCCGGCCAGCCCGCAGCGACGTTTCTCCCCACCGGACCTTTCGCTGCCCGTTGGGAGGCCGACATTCTGTCCGACCTCCGCGCGGAATTTTCCTTCGCCGCTGAGGTCCAGGGTGCGGTGAAAGTGACGCTCAATAGCGCGGTCATTCTGGAAGGCAGCGCGCGGGTCGAAAGTCTGCCGGTGAAGCTCCAGAAAGGCGCGAACCGGCTCGTCGTCGATTTCACCAGCCCGGCCAAGGGCGACGCGCTGCTGCGGCTGCTCTGGTCGTCGAAAGAATTCCCGTGGGAGCCGGTGCCGCCGACCGTCTTCCAGCACGACGCCAATCTCCCCGCGCTCCGCGCCGGCACGGCGCTGCGCGACGCGCGCCTGCTTTTCGCCCAGCTCCGCTGCACCGCGTGTCACGACGCTGCCGGGCTGCTGCCGGCGAAAGGCGAGGGCATGCCCGAGCTGGCGCAGGACGCGCCGCAGTTCGGCGAACTGGGCGCGAAGTTCAACGAGCCGTGGCTGGCCGCGTGGATCAACGATCCGCACGCCATCCGCCCGCACGCCCTGATGCCGAAAGTCTTCCCCGGCAAGCCCGGCGAGATTGACCAGCGCGCCGCGGATCTCGCGGCGTATTTCGTTTCGCTCGGAGGGCAGGCAGAGGAAAAGCCGCAAGATTCGGCGCTCATCGCGCCGGGCGGGGCGCTCTTTGCCAATCTCGGTTGCATTGCCTGCCACAGCCGGCCCGACGCCGATGCCGACGCGAAGGACGAATTCGACCGCATCCCGCTCACTCACGTCCGCGCCAAATGGGCGGCCAACAAACTCACCGCCTATCTCAAAGACCCCGCGCAGAGTTTCGCCTGGAACCGCATGCCGCACTTCCGCCTGAGCGACGACGAAGCCGCCAAACTCACCGCCTACCTCTTCCTCTCCGCCAAGCGCGAATTCCCCGCCGGGCCGAAAGGCGACGCCACCCGCGGCTCGCAGCTCCTCGTCAGCAGCGGCTGCCTGAACTGCCACGCCGGCCTGCTCCCGACCACCGCGCCCACCTTCGCCGTCATGGCGAAGACCGGCTGGACCAAAGGCTGCCTCGGCCCCGACGCCGCCGCGCGCGGCAAAGCGCCCGACTTCGCCCTCACGCCCGCGCAGCGCGAGGCTCTCGTCGCCTTCGCTGCCACAGGCCTCGGCTCGCTGAAACAGGACGTGCCCGCCGAATTCGCCGAGCGCCAGATTGCCAATCTCCGCTGCACCGCCTGCCACGCGCGCGACGGTCAGGCCAGCGTTTGGTCGCAGCTCGAGAGCGAAATGGAACCGCTCAAAGCCGCCGCCCCGCTGGAGGAGGGCGAGGGCAAACCCGTCGCCACAACCGTGCTCCCCGCGCTCACCTGGCTCGGCGAAAAGCTGCACCCCGCGTGGATGGCGCAGTTCATCGCCGGCCACGGCAAAGACAAGCCCCGCCCGTGGCTTATCGCCCGCATGCCCGGCTTCCCTGCCGGCGTCGCCGATGGTCTCGCCGCCGGCCTCTCGCACAGCCACGGCTTTCCCCTCACCGACCCCGCACCCGCCGCACCCGACGCGGCCAAGCTCAAGGCCGGGGCCACCCTGCTAACCGAAAACGGCGGCTTCAACTGCGTCCAATGCCACGGCCTCGGCGACCGTGCCGCCACCGCCGTCTTCGAGGCGCCCGGCCCGAATTTCGCCCTCACCCGCGAGCGCATCCGCCCGCACTATTTCCATCGCTGGCTGCTCTTCCCCACCCGCATCGACGCCGAGACGAAAATGCCGCGCTTCGCCGACGACTCCGGCAAAACCCCGATCACCGAGTTCTTCGACGGCAAAGCCAGCGAGCATTACGACGCCATCTGGCAGTATCTGCAGAGTTTCAAAAAGTAGCGGCGGTGCGGACGGGCTGATCCCCACCCACCGCAGTAGGAATATTTGGAAACGCCGGTGCCGAGGGCGGGTTTTCCCAGCCACGCCGCACAAGAGGATTGCCGCGGACGCGACTGGTCGCCATCGTCCGCGCTCCCCATTTCACACGCACCATGACTCCCACCATCACCACCGCTTTTCCCGCCGAACGCATCCTCCTCGGGCCGGGGCCAAGCCCGGTGCCGCAGCGCGTGCTGCGCGCGCTGGGTGCGCCCACGCTCGGGCATCTCGATCCGCAGTATCTCGCCATTATGGATGAAACGTGCGCGCGGTTGCGCACGGTTTTTCGTACGGAAAACGCTCTGACTTTTCCCGTGAGCGGCACGGGCATGGCGGGCATGGAGTGTGTGGCCGTGAATCTCATCGAGCCGGGCGACGAGGTCATCGTGGGGGTGAACGGCGTCTTCGGATCGCGCATGAAAGACGTGATGGAGCGCTGCGGCGCGACCGTGCATGCGGTGGAGGCGGCGTGGGGTGAGGTGATCGCACTGGAGCAGGTGGCGGCGGCGCTGGCGGCGCATCCGAAAGTAAAACTCGTCGGGATCGTCCACGCCGAGACCAGCACCGGCGCGCATCAGCCGCTGGAAAGTTTCGCCGAACTCATCCACCAGCACGGAGCGCTGCTCGCGGTGGACGCCGTGACCAGCCTCGGCGGACATGAGTTGCGCGTGGACGACTGGGGCATCGACGCGATTTATAGCGGCACGCAGAAATGCCTGAGCTGCCCGCCCGGCCTTTCGCCCGTGAGTTTCGGCGAGCGCGCGCTGGCGCGGATGGACGCGCGAAAGACGAAGGTGCAATCGTGGTATCTCGATGTCTCGATGCTCCGCAAATACTACACCGGCGGCGGTGGCGGCGGGCGCGTGTATCACCACACCGCGCCGATCAATATGACCTACGCGCTCCACGAGGCACTGGGCATCGTGCTCGAGGAGGGCTTGGAAAACCGCATCGCCCGGCACGCACAGATGCACCAGCGGCTGCGCGCGGGCCTGGAGGCGATGGGCATCACGTATGTCCCGCAGCGCTCGCTTCATTCGCTGAACTGCATCCACATTCCCGCCGGTGCCGACGACGCCGGCACCCGCCGCCGCCTGCTGGAGGAATACGGCATCGAGATCGGTGCGGGCCTCGGCGTGATGGCCGGCAAGGCGTGGCGCATCGGCCTCATGGGGCACGGCGCCACGCTGCGCAATGTGGACCTCGTGCTGGCGGCGCTGCGGGAGATTCTGCGGTAGCTTTCCGCCATGTCCGCCGCCGTCCTCCAGCGTCTCGCCGCCCTGTTGCCGCCGGGGCGATTGCTGGAGCGCCCGGAGCATCTGGCGGCGTATGAAAGCGATGGCCTGACCGCGTTTCGCACGCATCCGCTGGCCGTGGCCGTGCCCGCGACAACGGACGAGGTGATCGCGCTTGTCCGCTTCTGCCAAGCCGAGCGGCTGCCCTTCGTCGCACGCGGCAGCGGCACCAGTCTCTCGGGCGGTTCGCTGCCGGTGGCGGGCGGCATTGTCATCGCGCTGAACCGGCTCACGCGCATCCTGCGGCTCGATCCCGCGCAGCGCCTCGCCGTGGTCGAGCCGGGCGTGATCAATCTCGACGTGACGCTCGCCGCCGCGCCGTACGGCCTGCACTTCGCGCCCGATCCGTCGTCGCAATCCATCTGTACGATCGGCGGAAATGTCGCGTTCAATTCCGGCGGCGCGCACTGCCTGAAATACGGCATGACCTCGAACCATGTGCTCGGCATCAAGGCGGTACTCGCCACCGGCGAGGTCGTGGAATGGGGCGGTCCGAGCCGCGAAAACCTCGGGCCCGATTGGTGCGGACTTTTCACCGGCAACGAGGGCCTCTTCGGTATCGCTCTGGAGATTACGCTGCAACTGCTGCCGCGCGCGGAATGTTTCCACACCGTGCTCGCCGGCTACCGCACGCTGGAGCAGGCGGGCGACGCCGTCTCCGCGATCATCGCCAGCGGACTGCTGCCGGGAGCCATCGAAATCATGGATGCGCTCGCGCTCGAAGCCGCCGTCGCCGCGGTCCACGCGGACTACCCGGCGGGCGCGGAGGTCGTGCTCATCGTCGAGTTGGAAGGCCCGCGCGAAGTCGTGGCCGCCGACCGCGCACGACTCGACGCCATCCTTGCTGCCAGTGGCCCCATCGAGACGCGCCCCGCGCGCGATGCCACCGAGCGCGCCGCCATTTGGAAAGGCCGCAAAAGCGCCTTCAGCGCCGTCGGCCGCCTGTCGCCGGATTTTCTCGTGCAGGACGGCGTGGTCCCGCGCCGCCACCTCGGCGAAGCCCTCGCGCGCATCCGCGACATGGCCATCGCCGCCGGCATCCGCTGCGCGAATGTCTTTCACGCCGGCGACGGCAACCTGCACCCGCTCATCCTCTACAATGGCCGCGAGTCCGGCGCGCTCGAACGCGCGGAAAAACTTGCCGGCAGCATCTTGAAAATGTGCGTCGAGATGGGCGGCTCGATCACCGGCGAGCACGGCGTCGGCGTGGAAAAGCGCGACTATCTCCCGGCGATGTTCACACCCGACGAGATTGATTGCATGGCCCGCCTCCGCGCCGCCTTCGACCCACTCGGCATCGCCAATCCGGGCAAAATGTTTCCCACCTCCGAAGCGCCCGCGCTCCAGCAGCACGGCCTGCATCCACTGGAGAAAGCCGGCCTCATCTCGCGCGAATAGCTCCCCCGCCGCTTCCACCTTTCCACCCCGCGCGGCTGCGGGTAAAACGTGCGCGTGACCCCCGATTTCCCCACCACCCACGACGCACCGCGCCGCGCTCGCTGGTTTCTCCGCGTCCTACTCATCCTCGCTCTGGCCTGGGCCGTGTGGGCGATCTGGCGCGGTTACAACTATGCTACATACCTCGCCGCCATCCGGGAGGCCGAGAAGGCGGGGTTCCGGTGGCAGAGCCAGGAGCCCTTCGACGAAATTCGCGCGGACTGGCACGCGGCTTTCCGCGAGGATACGTGGTCGGACAGCAACCGGGAACTCCACGTTCTGCCGGGCTGCGAGCTCGCGCGCCTTCGCCCACTGCTCCTCCGCCTGCGCCCGACACGGCTGACTGCTCCCGGGTGCAAAGACGCGAACTTATCCGCTCTCAAGGGACTCACTGCACTACGAGACCTCGATGTCCGCTATAGCCCAGCCCTGCAAAACGTTCACGGCCTCACCGGCCTCACGGGTTTGGAACGCATCGATCTCACCCAATGCTCCGCCCTGCAAAACGTGGATGGCCTCAAAGGACTCTCTGGCCTCACAGAAATCGTCGCCTTCAATTGCTCCGCCTTGCAAAACTTGGACGGCCTGATCGGACTCCCCAATCTGGAAGGACTCATCCTGAACGGCTGCCTTTCTCTGCGAAATGTGGTTATGCTCAAGGGACTCTCCGGCCTCCATACGCTCGCCATCGGTGGCTGCCCTGCACTGCAAAACTTGGATGGCATCAAGACCCTCTACGGTCTGCAACAGCTCAACCTCAGCGGTTCCACATTACAAAACGTGGACGCGCTCAAGGGTCTCTTCCGCCTGCAACAGATCAACCTCCAAGGCTGCCCAAACCTAGAGAACGTGGATGCCCTCAAGACTCTATCCTACATACTGAGACTAGACCTCAGCGATTGCCCCAAACTACCGGAAAAAGCTGTGGAGGAACTCAGCGCCGTCCTCCCACACACCACGATCATTCGGTAGTGAACCGGCCACACGGCGGTGAGCGGAGTTGTGTTTTCGCCTCCACGCATCCTCGTCCGCGAGCGAAGGCCAAACTCCCGCTTGCAAGCCGCTGCGGCGGCCCGCTCCAATGACCAGCCTGACAACGCCCACTCTCCACCCCACCACTCTCGCCGAACTCGCCGACGCCGTGCGCTCGGTGCCGCGCGTGCTCGCGGTGGGCGCGGGGACTAAGCCGCGGCTCTCGGCAGTGGACGTCGTGAAGCTCTCGACTGCGGGTTTGCGCGGGATCAGCGAATACGATCCTAGCGAGTTCACCTTCACCGCGCTCGCCGGCACACCGCTGCGCGAAATCGCCGCCGCGCTCGCCGAGCGCGGCCAGTATCTGCCGTTCGATCCGCCGCTCCTCGACGCCGGCGCCACGCTCGCCGGCACCGTGGCCGCGGGCCTCGCCGGGCCGGGCCGCTTCCGCTTCGGTGGTGTGCGCGACTTCATCCTCGGCGTGCGTTTTGTGGACGGCACCGGGCGGCTGCTGCGCCTCGGCGGCAAGGTCGTGAAAAACGCCGCCGGCTTCGACGTGCCGAAGTTTTTTGTCGGCAGCCTCGGGCGCTTCGGCGTGCTCGCGGAGATCACGTTCAAAGTGTTCCCGCGTCCCGCGGTCACGCACACCCTGCGGCTCGACGCCGCCACGCCGGAAGCCGCCGTAGAAATTCTCACCGCCGCCGCCAGCTCGCGTTTCGAGTTCGATGCGCTCGATCTCGCGCCCGGCGAAACCGGCGTGCTCGCGCGCCTCGCCACACCCGCCGCTGCGCTCGACGCACTGACCGGCGAAGTCCTCGCCCGCTGGCCCGGCACGGTACTGCCCGACGACGAAGCGCTCGGCATCTGGACCGGGCTGCGCGAGTTTTCGTGGTGCGATCCCGCCACGTCGCTCGTGAAAGTCGCGCTCGCCCCGGCCAATGTCGTGCCGCTGGGGTTGGCCGTGCGGACCCTCGCGGGCGCGCGGCTGCACGTCAGCGCGGGCGGCAACGTCGCCTACATCGCGCTCGCCGCCGCTGCCGACGCGACCGCTCTCGACCAGCACCTCACCCGGCTCGGTCTCGCCGGCCTGACCCTGCGCGGCGCGGCTCCGCTCTGGCTCGGCCACCGCGCGCCCACCGCCATCGCCGACGCCGTGAAACACGCGCTCGATCCCGACCACCGCTTTCCTCCGCTCTAAATGCTGCACACCATTCCCACGTCCGACATCGGCCCGCTCGGCCCGCCCATGACCCACGCCGTGGAGACGTGCGTGCATTGCGGTTTCTGCCTCGCCGCGTGCCCGACGTATCGCGAACTCGGCCAGGAAATGGACACCCCGCGCGGGCGCATCGTGCTGATGAAGGAAGTCCTCGAAGGCACCCTCACGCCCGCCGACGCGCAGCCGCATGTGGACCGCTGTCTCGGCTGCCTCGCCTGCGAACCCGCCTGCCCAAGCGGCGTGCCGTATCGCGACCTCATCAGCCCCTTCCGCGCGTGGGTGCAGGGAAAGGTGGAACGCCCGCTCGCCGAGAAAATCAACCGCTTCATCGCCGCGCAGACCATCCCCTTCCCCGCGCGCTTCCGGCTCGCCACGCGGCTCGGGCAGCTCGGGAAAATGCTGCGCCCGCTCGTGCCCGCGAGCCTGCGCCCGATGCTCGACCTCGTGCCCGCGCAGGTGCCGCCCGCGCAGGCCTGGCCCGCCGTCACGCCCGCGCACGGCGAGCGCCGCGCCCGCGTGGCGCTGCTCGCCGGCTGCGCGCAGCGCGTGCTCGATCCCGACATCAACACCGCCACGATCGAAGTCCTCGCGCGCCACGGCGTGGAGGTCCACGTCCCCGCCGCGCAAGGCTGCTGTGGCGGCCTCGCCTGGCATACCGGCGCCCCCGCCGCCGCGCAGACTTTCGCCCGCCGCAATCTCGCCGCCTTTCCCGCCGACGTGGACGCCATCCTCACCAACGCCGCCGGCTGCGGCTCGGCCATGCACGAATATCACCTCATTCTCCGCGGCACTGCGGATGAAGCCCGCGCCGAGGCCTTCCGCCACCGCGTGCTCGACGTCAGCGTCTTTCTCCACCGCCTCGGCCTCCGCGATCTGCCGCCCGCGGAGACCCGTCCACAAAAGATCGCCTACCACGACGCCTGCCACCTCGCGAATGCCCAGGGCGTCCGCCGCGAACCGCGCGAACTTTTGCGCAGCCTCCCCGGCGTGGAGCTGTGCGAACTCGCCGACGCGCACCTCTGCTGCGGCAGCGCGGGCACGTACAATCTCGACCAGCCCGCCATCGCCGCCTCGCTCGGTGAGCAAAAGGCCCGCGCCGTCATCGCCACCGGCGCCAGCGTGGTCGCGTCCGGCAACATCGGCTGCCTCACCCAGCTCCGCCTGCACCTCGCCCGCCTCGGCTCTCCCATCACCGTCCGTCACACCTTCCAAATCCTCCGCGACGCGACCACGCGCGCGAGGTAAAGGAGCGTGCCTTACTTCGCCCGCCGGACCGGGCGCGGTTTGGCGGGCGGCCTCTCCGCCACGACGGGACTTGCGGGTAGCCGCAGGCGAAGCGGGAGAATGGCGTGGGTGCTGCCGCCGTTGCTGTCGGCGATGACGAGGAGGCTGCGGGTGCCGTCGGCGAGCGGCGGGCCGAGTGCGAGGCCCTCGAAATTGATGAAGCCGCTGGGCATCTCGAAGAGCAGCGTCTTCTGCGCGGGCGTCACCTCCACGCCGACGAGCGCGGGCAGGCGCGTGGTGTCGGTGGCGTTTTGAAAATCCGCGAGGAAGATCCGCATCTGCAAACCCGCGCTGCCGAAACCGCGCTCGAGCACGAGCAGCCGGCCGTTCGGCAGCAGACACAGATCGACCACGCCATTGCCCGCGCCGCGGAAACGAAACGCGGGCGGCTCGGCGCGCCAGGCGTATTGGGCGGTGGGCCGAAAGGCGGCGTCGAAACGCTGAAGCCGCACAAGCGAGCCCACGGTGCCTGCGCCGAGCGGACCGTCGGGCGTGAGTGTCTCCTCGTTGGCGATCCAAAACTGCTGCGCGGTGTCGTTCCAGGTCAGCGCTTCGAGGCTGAGATTTTTCCGCGCTTGCGCAAAAACAGCGGGCAGCGGCTGGCGCACGACACGAGTCGGATCCGGACCAAGGCGCAGCACCGCGCTGCCGGTCTCGGCGCTCACGTAAAAGGTGTGCGTCGCACGCACATACGTCACGCCCTCGAAGTCGCTGGCATCTGCCGCCACGGGAATCGCGGCACCCATTTCTCCGCTCGCGATCCGCCCGGTGGCGCGGTCGATCTTTAGCGTCAGCGGCACGAGCGCGTTCGGGTGATCCGATACCGCCATGAAGTCGTCGTCGCCCATCCAAACCAGCCCGCTCAGGTCGGTCACGGCCTCGCTCTTGAGCGCAAACATTTCCTGTCCCTCCACGCGCTCGACGGCGATTTGCTGCGCGGCGGCGGTGTGGACGAGGAGCAGGGCGAAGGCGAGACGGGCGAGCATGGCGGCGATTCAGCGGGAGCGCGCCAACTCGGCGGCGAGGCGGATGGCGGCGATCATCGAGTCAGGCCGCGCGGTTCCTTTGCCCGCCAGCTCGAACGCCGTGCCGTGGTCCGGGCTGGTGCGCGGAAAGGGCAGGCCGAGCGTCACATTCACGCCGGAGTCAAAGGCGTGGAGCTTCAGCGGGATGAGCCCCTGATCGTGATACATGCAGAGCACGCCATCGAACTCCCCGGCCACGGCGCGATGAAACACAGTGTCGGGCGAAAACGGGCCGCTGAATTCTGGCGCGCCGAGCAGCGTGACGGCGGGCGCAATGAGCGTGATCTCCTCCTGCCCGAGCGCGCCACTCTCACCCGCGTGCGGATTCAGCCCGGCCACGGCGATGCGCGGCGCGCGACCCAGCCGCCGGGCGAGGAAAGCCGCGAGCAACCGGCCCACGCGCACGATCTCCCCGGCGTGCAAATTTTCCGCGACCGCGCGCAGCGGTATATGCGCGGTCACCAGCGCCACCGTCAGCGCGCCGCCCGTCAGGCACATCGCGAAATCCCGCACGCCCGTACGCGCCGCGAAAAACTCCGTCTGCCCAGGAAACGCGAAGCCCTCCGCCTGCATCCGCGCCTTGTGAATCGGCCCCGTGACCACCGCCGCGATCTCTCCCGCAAGCGCCAGCCGCGCGCTCTCCTCCAGCGCCGCGCCCGCCGCCCGCGCCGTCTCCGTCGTCGGGTCGCCGGGCCGCGCGTCCGCCTTTTCGCCGATCACCCGATACTCAAAGCCGCCATCCAGTTTCCCCGAGCGCAGCGCCGCGTCCACAATTTCCGGACCGATCCCCGCCGCGTCTCCGAGCGTGATGCCGATGACCGGCATCGCCTAGTACATCTTGATGAAGGCCTTCTTCCGTAGCTTCGCCAGCCACTCCGTCTGCTGCTTCTGCCGCTCAATCTGGAGCATCCCCTTCTCGATCTCCGCCTTCACCTCTTTGAGCGGCTTGATGACCGGCGGCTTCTTGGCCTCGGCGTAGAGCAGGTAGTAGCTGCCCGCCAGCTCGATCACCCGGCTCACCTCGCCCGCCTTCAGCGCAAAGGCCGACTTCGACAAATTCTCGTTCAGCGTCCGCTTATCGATCCATCCCCAGTCGCCATACACCTCCTGCTTGTCGTCCTCCGAATACATCCGCGCCAAATCGCCAAACTCCGCCCCACTCATGATTTTTTCCCGGATTTCCTCAATCTGCTTCCGCTTCGAATCATTGTGCGGATTGCGGCGGATCGTAATCGTCCGCAGCTTCAATTGCTCCGCCGTCCCGAAATCTTCCGCGTGCGTTTTGTAGTAAGCTGCCACCTGCTCATCGCTCACGCTCGGTGTTCCCTTGATGGCCTGCCGCCGCATCTCCTGCACGATGATCTTGTCCTTCTCCATCTCGCGGAATTTTTCCAGCGTAAAACCCTGCGCCGCCAGCGTGCGAATGAAAGCCGAGCGATCATTGCCAAACTCCTCGCGCACAATCGTCGTCACCCGCTCCTCGATGAAGTAGTCGGGAATCTGAAACCCCTTTGATTTGAACTCCTGCAGGATGAGTTGCCGGTCGATCAGATCATTGATCGCCGCAAGCCGGATCTCCTTAATCTTGGCCACCAGCTCCTCGCCTTTGAGGATTTCCTTGGCCGCCCGCTCCTTCGACGCCACCAGCTCCCGCACCTGCGAGAATGTGACCACGTCATTGTTCACCACCGCCGCGATCCCATCCAGCACCTCCTGCCCACGCGCCGGCCCCGCAGCATGGAAAAGCACCGCTGAGGCAAGCAGGAAAGCGAGACGAAAAAGGAGACGGGACATGGAAATGCGGGCGTAATTTGGACAGCGCAAGGGCGAGAGCGGCGAGGGTAAAACGCGGACTTGTGAAGTCAAGCGGCAGTCCTGCCCGGTGCCGACCGGCGATATGTGCCGGATTGCGGATCAGAACTGCGGTCAGGTGTCCCAAGCTGTTGAGAGCAAACTACGCGACGACCGTTCCCGCACCTCTTGCGTAGCGCGGGTTCGCGCGCATGATGTGCGGCCCGATGAAAACCACGCTCCGCGTCTTCGCCTATGTTCGCCGCTATCCCTGGATGGCCACGGGCATGCTCGCGTGCGCGGTTTTGACGACGCTGATGGTCGTGGTTTTCCCGAAGGTCACCCAGCTCATCATCGACGACGTGCGCGCGGGGCGCGGCGACCGGCTGACTTGGCTGGTGCTGGCGGCAGCGGCTTCGTTTTTCGTGCGTGATGCCTTCAATGGCCTGCGCATCGTCCTCAACAACACGTTTGAGCAGCGCGTGATCTTTGACCTGCGCAGCGATCTCTACGCACACATCCAGCAGCTCCCGCTGACGTGGTTCGACAACCGCGCGACTGGCGACATCATGACGCGACTGCTGGAAGACGTGACCGCCGTGGAGCGCGTGCTCATCGACGGAATCGAAGGCGGCGTCATCGCCGTGCTGCAGATCGTCATCGTGGCGGCGATGCTCTTTTCCTACAACGCGCAGCTCGCGTGGCTGGCGCTCGTGCCGATCCCGCTGCTCATCGCCGGCGCACTGGCCTACACGCTCACCGCGCCGCGCCGCTACCGGCTCCAGCGCAAGGCTTCATCGGCCATGAACGCGCTGCTGCACGACAACCTCGCGGGCATTCGGCAGATCAAAACCTACGTCCGCGAGCGCGAGGAGCACGCGCGTTTCAATGGCGTGAGCCAGCAGCTTCGCGCTGCCACGCTGACCGTGATGAAAGTGTGGGCGCTCTACAATCCAACGATGAGTTTCCTCGGCGCGTGCGGCGCGGTGCTGGTGGTCGGATTCGGCGGTCGTGCAGTGCTGCGGGGGGAAATGGGCGTGGGCGATCTCGTGGCGGTGCTGTGGCTGGTCGGCGCGCTCTACGATCCGGTGGGAAAATTGCACTCGCTCAACCAACTCGTGCAGGCCGGACGCGCGGCGGGCGAGCGCGTCTTTGAAATCCTCGACACGCCCGCCGAGCCGGGCCGTGTGGAGCACGACGAACCGGTGGGCATCGTCGGCGACGTGCGTTTTCAGGATGTGGGCTTTGCGTATTCCGAGGAGTTGCCGGTGCTGCATCACATTTCGCTCCACGCGCGTTCCGGCGAGACCGTGGCGCTGGTGGGCCACACCGGTGCGGGAAAAAGCACGCTCGTGAACCTCCTCACACGTTTCTACGAATTCGACGACGGCGAGATCCTCATCGACGGGAAGCCGCTCCGCGATTTCTCGAAAAGCGCGCTGCGCTCCGCCGTCGGCATGGTCACGCAGGAGAGCTTCCTTTTCAACGGCTCCATCCGCGACAATCTGCGCCTCGGAAAACCCACCGCGACCGACGCCGAACTGCTCGACGCGCTCGCCGCCGCGAACGCCCGCGAGTTTGTCGATCGCCTGCCGGACGGCCTCGGCACAGTCGTCGGCGAGCGCGGCGTGAAGCTGAGCGTCGGCGAAAAGCAGCGTGTTTCCATCGCCCGCGCTCTGCTCAAAGACCCGCCCATCCTCGTCCTCGACGAAGCCACCGCGAGTGTGGACACGCAGACCGAGCGGCTCATCCAGGAAGCGCTCGACCGGCTCATGGCGCGTCGCACCAGTTTTGTCATCGCCCACCGCCTTTCCACCGTACGCCACGCCGATCAGATCCTCGTCATGGACCGCGGTCGCATCGTCGAGCGCGGCCGCCACGACGATCTCCTCGCCCTCGGCGGCATTTACGCCCGGCTATGCGCGAGCAGCTTCATGGAAACGCGCGAGCCGGCGGTCGTCGGCTAGGAGTTCCCGACGAAGGGCGAGGACGGGCATTTCCAAACGCGTGGATTGACGCTACGCTGCGACTCCAAAACCGATGAACGCCCTCGCCGCCACCTTCCAGACCAGCGCGCCAAATATTGCCGCCTGCCCGCTCTCGGACGTGCCGGAATTTGCGTTCATCGGTCGGTCGAATGTGGGGAAATCGTCGCTGCTCAACATGCTCGTGGGCGCGAAGGCGCTGGCCAAGGTTTCGGCGACGCCGGGCCACACGCAGTTGATCAATTTCTTCTCGCTGAACGGCGGCTGGAGCGTCGTGGATCTGCCGGGCTACGGCTACGCCAAAACCGCGCGGACGGAGCGCGATCGTTTCCAGCAGATGATCGCCGGATACCTCTGCGGGCGGGAAAATCTGGCGTGCGTTTTTGTGCTCATCGACTCGCGGCATGAGCCGCAGACGATCGATCTCGAGTTCGTGCATTGGCTGCTGCGCGAGGCGGTGCCGTTCGCGCTGGTGTTCAGCAAAACCGACAAGGTGACGGCCGGACGCCTGCAGAAAAACATTGAGCTGTTTCAGGCCGGGATCGCGGCGTGGTGCGGGGAACTGCCGCGGGTGTTCGCGACATCGGCAGAGAAACGGATCGGACGGCCGGAGATCCTCGCTTTCATCAGCGAAACGCTGGAGCGAATGGCGTCGGGCGAGTAGCGACGAAAGCGGCCTCGGATGACCCTCGAAGATCTCGGTTGGAACGCGGCGTTTGCGGCGGAGTTTGCGCCGTATCGTGCGGCTGGCTGGCAACCCGCGCGTCTGATCCGCGACAACAAAATCACCTACGGCGCGCTGCTGGCCGACGGGGAGGAGCTGGAGGTCACGATGAGCGGGAAGGTTTACCATGAGGCCGGGACCGATGCCGAACTGCCCGCCGTGGGCGACTGGGTGGCGCTGGAACTCGGTGGTCCCGCCGGCGAGACGATGATTCGCGCGCGGCTCACGCGGCAGACTTGTCTCTCGCGCAAAATGTCGGGCCGCAGCACCGAGGAGCAGGTCATCGCGGCCAATGTGGGAGCAGTCGTGGTGGTGACGGATGCCGGCCCGGATTTCAGTTTGCGCCGGATGGAGCGCTATTTCGCGATCATCGGAAAAAGCCGCGCGCGGGCCGTCGTGCTGGTCAACAAGGCCGATCTTTTTCCCGAGGAGCAAAATCGCGCGGCGGCGGAGGCCATCCGCGCGCTGCAGCCGAGCGCGGATGTCCACATCACGAGCGCGGAGAAAGGGACGAGCTTGAAAGTGCTGCGGCAATATTTGCGGCGCGGTGTTTCCATGACGCTGGTGGGTTCGAGCGGTGTGGGGAAATCGTCGGTGATGAACCATCTGCTCGGTGAGGAATACCAATGGACCGATAAGGTTAACGCGACGACCGGCAAAGGCCGGCACAGCACTACCGCGCGCGAGCTGATCGTGCTGCCGGGCGGCGGCATTCTGATCGACAACCCCGGCATCCGTGAGGTCCACATGTGGACCGATGAGACGACGCTCCGCGAGCGTTTCGCGGACATCGAGGAGCTGGCCGGGCAATGCAAATTTCACGACTGCAAACACGGCACCGATGCCGGCTGCGCGATCCGCGCGGCGATGGCTGGCGGGACGCTGAGCGCGGCGCGGTTCGCGGGATTTCTGAAGCTGGAAGACGAAATCGAAGAGCTCCAGCTCAGCCGCAAAAAGCGGCAGATGACGGGCGATCGGCACATCCGGCGCAGCCAGCAAAACAAGGCCCGGAAATACGCGGAGCGCCGCGACCAGGAGCACGACCACGAGCCGCCGCGCCGGCGCGGGTGAGCGCGGGCGCTACTTCGGGGCGGCGTGGCTTTTGACGAAATCCACCAGCGCCTGGCACTGAAAAAAACCCGTCCACATGTTGTGCCCCTGACCGGCGGGAACGATGAGCGTGATTGGGCCTCCCAGCTCGGCGTAGCGCTCTTTCAGGCGACCGGAGTTGGCGTCGAGCGGAACGGTTTTGTCCACGTCGCCGTGGATGACAAAAAGCGGAACGCGGCCTTTGGCGAGCCCCTCGAGGCGGGCGATCGGGTTGTGCTCGTTGAGATGCTCGCGCAGCTCGCCCGGCTCCATGGCGAAGGCCCCGGCCGCCTTCTCGACGCCGGGATAGCTGGCGATGTCGCAGACCGGATAGATACCGGCGAATGCGGCGACCTTGTCGGGATTTTCCACCGCCCAGGCGAGCGTCATCAATCCACCGCGGCTGCGCCCCATGAGTACGGGCCGTGGCGCATAGCCGCGCGGGCCGGTCACCTCCTCGTAGAGCGCAGTGAAAAGTTTGCGGCCCGCCGGGCTGCCGTAGGATTCGCCCACGTCCATGCCGATGACGGCGATGCCCGCGTCGCGGAACTGCTCGAACATCCAGCGCTCCTCCTGGCCGGGGAGATTCGGGAGGGTGGGCGCATACCAGATCCACGGCTTGTTTCTGGCGGCGGCGTCGGTCTTTCCGGGGATGATGAACGTGGTGCGCCCCGCGACGAGCAGCACCTCGCCGGGCAGGGGGAGATTCTTTTTCGGCGGAGCCGTCGGCTCGTCGGCGAGGAGCGGCGTGAGCAGGGCGAAAAGGACGATGGCGATGGTGCGTTTCATGGCTTGGATTTTCGGGTCGCGGCTTTGGTGGGAGAAATGGCGGCGTCATTCGCCTGTTTCGCGCCCGGTGTGGAGCGGCCGTTGGCGATGTAACTTTCGAGCAGGCCAGTGAGCTTTGCGGTGATGTCGGGATGGGCGGACTGCACGTTCTGCGTTTCGCTCATGTCGGCGCTCATGTCGTAGAGTTGGATCGCGGGCGCGCCGTGGGCCGCGGCATCGGCATCACCGGGTTTGCCCCAGCCGCCGGAGCCCGCGCAGAGTTCCAGTTTCCACGGGCCTTGCCGGACGGAAAACTTGCCGTGAATGCTGTGGTGGACCACCGCCTCGCGCAGCGGCGCGGCGTCTTGGCCGAGCAGCGCGGGCAGGATGCTCACGCTGTCTTCGCCGGCACTGTCGGGAAGTTTCGCGCCGAGGATTTCCGCGCAGGTCGCGAGCAGGTCGGTGTGGCAGATGATCTGCGTGCTTTGCGCACCGGCTTTCACCTTCCCCGGCCAGCGCACGAAGAAGGGCACGCGGTGTCCGCCGTCCCAGATGTCCGCCTTGTAGCCGCGAAACTGCGCGCTGGCGAAGTGCCCCAGCTTTTCCAACTCCGCCATGCCCGCCGCGGGCGAGCAGCCATTGTCGCTGGTGAAAATGACCAGCGTGTTCTCCGCCAGATCGTGTTTCTCCAGGGCTGCAAGCACCTCGCCGACGACGGCATCCGTCTGCATGACGAAATCGCCGTAGTCGCCCAGTCCGCTTTTGCCCTGCCATTCCGGCGTCGGCAGGATCGGCGTGTGAGGCGAGGTGAGCGGCAGATAGAGAAAGAACGGCTGTCCCGCCTTTGCCCCGGCAGCGTGCTCCGCGACATACGCCATGGCGCGCTGGCCCAGCCGGGGCAGCATGGTGATGGGCGCGATGTTCTCGATGACTTTGTCGTTCTCAATGAGGCCGGACATGGTGCGGGCATTCGAGCAGCCCCAGAAATAATCAAAGCCCCGTGTGACTGGCCCCTCAATGATTCGCGAGCCGACGGGCGTGCGCTTGCCCTCGCGCTTCGCCGGTTTGTTGTCCGGCCCCTTCGCTTCCGCGGGCTCTTCGGAGCCGAAGCCGAGGTGCCATTTGCCCAATGCGGCGGTGGTGTAGCCGTGCTGCCGGAGCAGGGCTGGAACGGTCAGCCGCCCGGCGGCGATAAGCGGTGGGTCGTTCGTGCCATCGAGCACGCCGGACTGCAATCGCGTTCGCCACGCGTAACGCCCGGTAAGCAAGCCATAGCGCGTGGGCGTGCAGACGGACGCCCCGCTGTGTGCGTCCGTGAAGGTCAGGCCTTGCGCCGCGAGCTTGTCGAGATTCGGCGTCCGGATTTTTCCGCGTTGCGGATTCAGGCATTGCACGTCGCCGTAGCCGAGGTCGTCGGCGAGGATGTAAACGATGTTCGGCTTCGGTCCGGCGGCAGCCGTGCGGCAACCGAGCAGCACAAGAAGCGCGAGGAACAGGAGGCGGTGCATGGCGCTGATCCTTTCAGCTTCGACCGCGCTGCGCGAGCGTTTGCGCCTCGGCTACGGGACTTGGGCGCGAAATTGGGAAACCGGCAGGCCGTCTTTGATCATCAGATTGGGCTGAGCCAGATCTTTCCACGCAAAGCGCATGGCCGCGGGCTGCGCAACCTTTTCGCTGCCAATGAGAATGGTCGCACCGTCAATCTTTGCGGCGGCGTCCACGAATGCGCCATCGGGGCCGGCGATCTCAAAGGAATCGGGCGCTTTGCCATCGCGCGTTGTCAGACCCGCACCGACTTGGTCGAAGCGAATGCGAAGCTGGCGGCCTTCGACTTTCAGCGACTGAAAGCGCGGACCAGAATGGACGAGGTTGATCTGGCCGTAATCCTTGGCGAGCGCCCAGAGCGCGAGCCGCCGGCCGATTTCCTGTTTATTGCGCGGATGCCCGCCGCCGAAGTTGTCGCTCGCGTCGGTGGTATCGGTGCTCTGCGCCATACCGGTGTTCGGGATGGTCATCGACGCGATCTGCGCCTCGATGAGCAAGGGCAGTTCGCCGTTGTAACGATTGGGCGTGATTTGCACGAAGTAGAATGGGAAATCGCCCTGCTGCCAGACGCGCCGCCAACCGCCGATGAGCGCCTTCATTTTGTCAAAGTAACGCATCTTGTCCCCTGCGTTGGATTCGCCCTGATACCAAATGGCCCCGCGGATCGCGAACGGCACGAGCGGGTAGATCATGCCGTGGTAAAGGACGGGCCCACCCTCGGCAGGGAGCGGGCTGGACATCGCGAGTTCGGGCGGCAGCGGTTTGCCTTGGGCAAGTGCGGCACGGGCTTGCGGGATGACCCTTTCCAGCGCGTCCAAATTTTCGCGGAGACGCTGGCGTGCGTTGTCGGCGGCCGCGGTCACGCCGGCGATGCTGGCTTGCAAAGCAGGCACATCGGCCAGTCCTTCCGGCGCGGTCCAGGGCTCGATCTGCGTGGCTCCCACCGAGGCGGCAATCAGACCCACCGGCACTTTCATCCTGATGTGAATCTCGCGTCCGAAAAAGTACGCCACCGCAGAAAACTTCGGCAGCACCGCACTGGTGGGAGAACAAACTGACCAGCGCGCTCTGACATCATTCAAAGGCAACCCCGCCGAGGTGCGCGGCACGAGCAACATGCGCATTTGCGGGAAATCGGCCCGGTTGATTTCCTCTTTGCTGTTCTGCGCGTGCATCAGTTCGAACTCCATATTGGACTGTCCCGAGCAGACCCACACCTCACCGATCAAGATGTCGCTAACCTTGAGGGTGTTCTCGCCCGCGACGGTCATCTCGTGAGGTCCGCCCGCTTTCATTGGCGGTAGTTTCACTTTCCACTCTCCCGTCGCGTCCGCGACCGTTTCGGAGGTCTGCCCCGCGAACTGGACTCTCACCTTTTCCCCCGGTGCCGCCCCGCCCCAGACCTTGATGTCCTTGTCCCGCTGCAAGACCATGTGGTCGCTGAAGACGTTGGGCAAACGCACCGCGCCTCGTACGGGAATGGCGGCGGCAAATGCGGCGGTGAGGATTCCCAGGACGGTGCGTTTCGTGAATGTCGGCATGGGCTCACTTGCCATGTTTCCGCCCGACCTTGTCAATCACGGCCAAGCTTCTTCGTCCGTGGGCTGGGATCGGCGCGTGCGCTTTGGCTACAATTTCCACCGGCGCGCGGCGGGGGCGAGGAGGCCTCGGCTCACGGCCTCGATCACGCGCCAGGGCCAGCGGCGGCCGGGCGGCAGGTGTTGGTCGATCACGGCGATGAATTCCATGACGGGTTCGCCGCCGCGCGAGGCCTTAAACTGGCCCACGCCGGCACTGAGATTCAGCGGCGCCCCGGCCTGCTCGGCGGCTCGCATCGGCACCGTCGTGAGACGCCGGTATAGGCCCAATTTGCGCGGCTTGGAGAGCGCGTAGCCGACCACGGGAGAAACCATCGTGCCGTGAAAAACGCCGCACGCTTCCACGCCAACGAACGGCCCGCCGGCTTCGCGCAGCGCGGTGAATTGCAGCAGTCGGTTTTGCCACAAGTGCGTGAGCCACGCAGCGGTGTAGGCCGGATTGTGGCGCGAATATTTCTGGAGATAGAGTTCGTGATGGAGTGCGGTCAGAGGCCCGAAGTCCGACGCGGTGAGATGCTCGTGCGGCACGCATTCGAGGTTCGGGTAAAGTAGCAGGGCGAGGTCCCGCTTGCGGTCGGTAGAGCGCCGCACGGCAGGCGAATCCATTTCGAACCACCAGACCTGCCGGCTGGGGATGAGCCTTGCGCCCACCGCCGCCAACGCCCGCAGGATTGCGGCATCCGCACGTTCATTGAGCGAGCGAAACACCAGCGCGTGATCCGGCCAGCGGGCGCACATGGCATCCACGGCGCGCACGAGCGAACACCCATCCCAGTGCGGCCACGGATTCGTGGACATGAGCCAGTTGTTCACCATCACCACGCGGTTGAAATCCGCCCGACGCAACCCCGCGCCCAACGCACGCAACAGCAGCGCGGCGGGCCAACCGACAAGTGAACCCACCGCCCGGACGACCTCCTCCTGCGCGTACGAAACGTAGTGCGTGAACGGCGAACAGACCCACGAGTTCCCCCACTCCGCGGCGTTGATCGTGAGCGGCAACTCGATGTCGTCCACGCGGAGAAAGGCGCATTGCGTGTCCAGGTTGGGTGCGCACCAGCGGCTGCCGTTTTCCAGGACCGGCGCGAACCACGCGCGCAATGTTTCATCGACCGGACGGTCCGTGAGGTGGGCGTCAGCAACCATTGTATTCGATGTCCAGAGTCGTGGCCGCGAGGACGGACACGCGCTGCGTGAAGCTGCGGCAGAGAAACTCCGCCACGGCCAGTCCCTGTGCCCAGGCCGGTGCCGGGTCATCCGCGCAGGCGAGCACGTCGGGCGATGAACCGGCGAGCCGCGGCGATGACGCCAGCACCGGCAGCAAAAGCTGCGCGGCCCGTTGCGGCGGGGGTAACGCGATGCCCCCGCAGGCGAGCAGGCCGCGGATGGAAACCTCCGGTACCAGCACATGCAGCCCGCTGGTCATGCGCGGATTGCATTCCAGAACGAAGGTGCCCGTCGCAGCCTCGATGAAATCAAACGCGAGCGCGCCCGTGAAATTCAGCGCCCGTGCGACGACCGCAGTAAACTCCTGCACCGCATCCGACCACGTCGGCTCGAAGGCGCATCCCGCGCCACGTCCCGACCGCGCCGGACACACGTACTGCGTGAGCACCCGCACCTCTCCGTTCACGCACAGCGCCCATGAACACAGCTCCCGGCCCTCGACGAAACGCTGCGCCATCCAGCCGGCAATGTCGCCCGGTGCCGCGAGCCGCGTGCGCGCGGCGAAGCGCGAGTAGTCCGGCTTCCAGATCAGGCGTTTGTCGCGCGGCGCGGCGCGGGCATCCCACGATTCCGGCGCGGTGATCGGGCCGCCGAGCGTGCGGGTCCACTCGGCGAAGCGACGCTTGTGATGCAGACGCTCCAGCACTTCGAGCGAGGGGCAAAACACCGAGGCCACCGCGGCGAGCGCCGCGCGACCGGCGGCGATGTGAAAAACCTCCTCGCAGGTGGGCCAGATCAGGTCCACGGATTCGCGGCGCGCGATGGCCTCGACGGCGCGGAGAAAACCCGCGCACTCCTGACGCG
This sequence comes from Chthoniobacter sp., assembly GCA_021414005.1. Taxonomy (GTDB): domain Bacteria; phylum Verrucomicrobiota; class Verrucomicrobiia; order Chthoniobacterales; family Chthoniobacteraceae; genus Chthoniobacter. Next base: position 34,836 of record JAIOPH010000006.1, read on the forward strand.
GCGGCGGCACCCGATGGTGCGAGGCGAAGGCTTTCGAAAAGCGCCCCAGCGGGAAACGCATCGAGTCCGCGCCGATCACGCGCACGCCTTCACGCCACAGCCGTCTCGCGAGGTCGAGGGTGGCCGGGGCACGCGTTCCCGTGAGCAGCACCGTGCGGATCATGCGTGCAGGACACAGCGAACGCGGCGGCGTTTCTCCGTGAGCGGCGGCACCACCCACGGCACGCGCTCCAGCATCGGCGGGCGCGCTCCGAGTTGCCGGCAAAGTCGGTCCACCTCGCCCTGCACCGGTTCCAGCGGACACTCGCGGGAAAGTGCGAGCGTCCATTTCGCCGACCCGGTCTGGACGACCGCGTAGTCCACGCCCGTCGGGATGGAAAGAATGATCGCCCGCCGCACGAAATCGGGAAAGACGGTGACCTCCCCCGGCCCGTCCACCTTCGGCAGAAGCAGCGCGTCATCGCAACGGCCCTCGATCGCGGCAAGTGTCCCGAACACGGAACCGCACCGGCACGGCGCGCCGTCGTCCGCGACGACGACGTCATCCAGCCGGTAGCGGATGATCGGTTGCGTGAGGCGGCGAAAGTCCGTGATGACCGGCGCGTAGCGGGTTCGCCCGGCATCGAGCCACTGCTTCTCGATGACCACGGCGTCTTCATTCCAGTGCAGCCGCCCGTGCGGACAGGTGGCTGCGAGAAAGCCCTCGGTGGCCTGATAGATCTGACCCGGCGGAGTGCGGAAGCCACCCTCGATCCGCGTGCGGTCGGTCTCGTCGAGAACGTCCGCGACGCTGAGTAAAAGGTGCGGCGGAGCGAGAAGCCCGGCGGCGTCCGGGTGGCTGGCGAGATGCGCGAGCACGCGCGGCGGTGCGGCGAGAATCGTTGGCCGGAGCGCGCGAAGGCGCGGCCATTGTTCCTCCAGCGGCTGCAGCAGATCGAAGAACTCGAAGCGAAAGCGGCGCGACCCGAGCGTCTGATACAGCGGACTGTCCGCCCGCAGAAACAACGCCGCCCGGTGCCGGCACCGCAGCGTTCCGCGCAATACCCGCGCGAGCAGCGTGCCGGCCCAGAGCCGCCGCTCGGCGGCGCTGGCCAGAAACACGCCGCGGCTTCCCGAGGTGCCCGAGGAAAGTCCGACGGTGATGCCGTGCAGCGTGGCGGAAAAATCGCGCGTGCGCTCGGCGTCCAGCGCCAGCTTCCAGGCGTCGTCGAGTCGGATGCCGACGGTGTTCCAGTCGTCGAAATGCTGCATCATCGCGGCCTTACCGGTAAGCGGCCATTGCCGCCAGCGGGCGATGCCGTGCTCCCGAGCAAGCCGGCCAAAGTGCGGCGACTTCTCCGCCACACGCGCGAGGTGGCGGAGCGTCATTTTTTCCTGCCACGCCTCGAACGCGGAACGATCGCGCCAGCGGGTGAAGCGCCCGCGCGCCAGCAGGTACTGCCAAAGGATGCCGAGGCGCGCGTTCATGAGTGGGGTACGGCGATGCGCGCGGCGGTTTCGGGACAATGGCAGGGCACGATGAGCAGGCGCGGCTCGGCGCGGTGCAGCTCGTGAAGGCGCACAAGCGACTGCCGGTAGCTGGCCCAGTCGTGGATGATCCGCGTGATCGGATGCGGCATCCGCATTTCACGAAACGCGACGCTCAGCCAGCAGGCGTCCGCCGCAAGGAGCACCGCCTGCCCGCGTTCGTCGGTGAAGCGAATGCCGATTTGACCCGTGGCATGGCCGGGCAACTCCAACACCGTCAGCGAACCGTCGCCGAAGACATCGTCGCCCTCACGCAACCACCGCAGACGCGACGCGGCATCGTCTGGAATCAAACCGGGCAGGAAAGCTTTTCGCAGCGCCGCCACGCCACGCAGCCCCTGCACGGAATCCCACGCGACGCGGTGCGTGTGCAGCATGGCGGCGGGAAAATCGCGCAGCCCGCCGATGTGGTCGGCGTGCCAGTGGGAGATGATTATATGCTTCACCTGGCTTGCTGCGATGCCGCGTTGCCGAAGCAGTTCCACGAGGCCGCGCGGCTCGGTGAGCGTCACTGGAGTAAAGAGCCGATAGAGCCGCATCGGCCAGCGCGCCGTCTCGCTGAAGAAACGCGACGAGTAGCCCGTATCGAAAAGAACGGGGCCATGCGAGGGATGTTCCAGCAGGACCGCAGTCGCCCAGAAGCGCACCTTTTTTCGCCACGATCCGCCGGCAATGGCGGCAGCTTCATGGGCCGCCGTCCAGCCGTCGGAAAGCATGGTCCACTTCCACGGAGTCATGGGCGGCCCCTCGGCGAAAGGTGCGAGCGGCGCCACAGGTCGCCGGTTTCGCGCAAGCGCGCAAGCACGTCGCCTACGGGCTGGTAGCCGAGAGCGACGCGCGCCGCAGTGATGTCGAGCGTCTGCTCAAAGCCGAGCGCGCCAGCCGAGTAGCGGGTGACTGGCGGCTCCCATCGCCCCCCGGTGCAGGTCCGCGAAATCCATTCGAGAGCCGCGGCGATTTTCAGTGCACGCCCCAGGGGCACACGGCGAAACCGCACCGGCAGGCCGCACGCTTCCAGCATGGTGCCAAGCACGCGGGAGCGCGGCTGCGGATCGCCGCTGGTGATGTTGAAAATCTGGCCGCGGCGCTCCGGCGGAGCATCCAGCGCGAGGCGTACGGCAGTTACGGCATCGCCGATCCAGGTAAGGTCCATGAGCGGATCGCCCTCGCCGAAGAGAGGAAAGCGGCTGCGCTGCGCGACGCGGACGACGCGCGGTAGCAGCGCCGTGTCGCCCGGGCCGAAGAGCGCTTTCGGTCGCAACACGATGACATTCTGTCCGCGTCCCGCCGCAGCGAGCGCACATTTTTCCGCCAGCCGCTTGCTGGCAATGTAGGCGTTCGCCGGGGGCGCATTCCACGGAGCGCATTCCGTCAGGGCGCACTGCGCTTTGAACTCAAAGGCCACGCTCGGCGAGGAGATGTGAACTATCCGTGCGACGGTCCCTGTCTCGTCGCAGGCCGCGAGCACATTTTGTGTCGCGACGTGGTTCGCCGCGCTGAACGCCTCCGGCCTTCCCCACGGCGCGGACAACGCCGCGCAATGCACGACGGACGAGCAAGATTCAAGCATACGCCGCAGGGCCACCGCGTCGGACGCCAAGTCACACGGTTGAAACTCGATGCCGTTGCGGCGCAGCGTTTCACCGGCCGCGGGATTGCGTCCGGTCGCGAGCACTTTCACCCCACGCTGATGGAGATCGCGCGCGACCGCTCCGCCGAGGAATCCGGTGGCTCCGGTGACGAGGACGCGGTGCATGGTGCGAATGCGGGCTTCAGTAACGCAGCAACGCGCCGCCGAGCGAGAAGCCGGCGGAAGTGCCGAGAAAGAGCACGGTCTGCCCGCGCTGCAGCCGACCGGAAGTGATGGCTTCGTGCAACGCGAGCGGGATGGACGCCGCGATGACATTGCCTTGATGCTGGACGGTTTCGATGAGCTTGGCCGCGGGGATGCGCAGCCGCCGCCGCAGATGGCGAATACCCGGCAGGCTGGCCTGATGTGGAATCACCCAGTCGATCGAATCCCAGCGCGTGGATGCGGCGCCGACGAGTCGCGCGACGAACGACTCGATCTTTTCTGCGGCCAGTCGGAAGACTGCCGGACCGTCCATATGAAATTGGAAGTCGCTCGCGTTTTCCTCCGGGCGGAAAGCTGTCGCCGGGAGCCGGCTGCCGCCGCCGCGAATCTCCGTGAAGGCCGCGCCTTCCGGCCACGTCTCGATGAGCGAGCCCAGCAATGCTGAGTCGCGGCTCTCGCCCGCTTCGATCAGCACCGCGGCGGCACCATCGCCCATCAGCGCGGCGGCTTCGGGCTGCTGCCAGTTCAGGCCTTTCGAGGCGATCTCTGCGCTCACGATGGCGATCCGCCGGTAGTTCCCCGCGGCGATCAAGCCACCAACGACCTGCAAGGCGCTCAAGAAGCTGAGGCAAGTGGCGTTCACGTCGAAACACGGCACGCCGCTCCACCCCATTTCCGCCGCGATCAGCGCCGCAGTACACGGGATCGGCTGCTGGGGGGTGCCGCTCGCGCCAAGTAGCAAATCAGGCCTTTCATCCTCCCCCGCCAGCGCCGCGCGCAAGGCCGCCGCACCCATCTGCGCCGCAGTCTCCGCGCCCACATGATGCCGCGTTTCCACGCCCGTCTGTTTCAGCGTCCAACCTTGATTACGGCCGATCCGGGCATCGATCTCGGTCGCCGTCACCACGCCCGGCGGAAGAAAGTGGCCGCTGCCCACGATGCGCAACTGAACCGGGGAACACGCGATGACGGAATGGAGATTGGAAGATTTCACAGCATCGGGACTGTCCTTCACGCCGCGGAAAACAGTGAATTGAAAAGCCAGCCGCCATCATTAACAAAATCAATGGCACTCCGCCGACCCAGCCTCACAAAGGCAGCCGCAAAGTTATTTCGGGATTTCGTTTAGCGTGTAATAGGCGACGGGGTGGAGGATGGGGAGACCGGTAGCGGAGCGGAGCCCATCGACGTGGAGTTCGTGGATGTGACCTTTGGTGAGTTTGTCGAAGGTGAGGCGCACCGATTTGTTATCCGGGGCGACGGTGACTTTCGTGATCTTGGGGATCACTTCGTCGATCTCGGGACCGCCGTATTCCTGGCGGTAAAGGTAGGTGAACTCGCGCGCCTTGTAGCTGTCCGGTTTGCCGGCGGTGGCGGGATCGACAGGCTGGGTAAAGGTCAGTTCGAAGCCATCGAGCTTGGCGCGCATCTCGTGGATTTCAAAGGGCACGCGGCCCGTCCAGTCCACGCGCTCGAAGCAATACGGCTGCCCGCCTTTCGCCCCCCAGCCGCGGTCGGAGCCGCCGACGAAGAGCTGGCCGCTGCCGTCATCCATCCGCCCACCGATGAGGCCCGACTTGAAGCCTTGGAGAAAGGGAAACACCACGCCCTGTTTGACGCCGTTCACTTCTTCGAGAAAGACGCGCGCGATGTTCGAGTGGCTTTGGTCGCCAATGAAGATCTGCTTCGGAAACGGGCCGAACTTTCCCTGACTCAAGTCGCAGCAAATGAACGTCGAGGAATTGCCGATTTTTCCGAACACCATATATACCGCCGGCGGGACGAGTTCCTTGATGCGCGCGCGCTCAGCGACCATGTAGCTGCGGTCGTTCGGCGCAATCGGGCGCGGTCCCATGTTCGACGCGAGGTCATACCAGCGCAGGCTGGGCGGGCTGCCCTGGAAGGTGCCGGGGACGAGATGCTGGAGCGTGCAGGCACCGCGCCAGGGTCCTTGGTTGTCCGTGAAATAAGCCTCGCCATCCGCGTCGAAACCGATGCCTCCGGGTGAACGCACGCCGCTGCAGGTGGGAACCAACGTGCCGTCGGGCTTCACGCGCAGCGCCCAGCCGCGAAACTCCGCGTTGCTGTGCGAAGAAAAGGTCAGGCAGAGCGTGATCCAAAGGTCGCCGTTTTTGTCGAAGCGCGAGCCGAAGGCATACTCGTGGTAATCGCCGGTGAGACCCCATTTGTCGCACACGGTGTCGAACAAATCCGCGCGCCCGTCGCCGTCGGTGTCGGTCAGTTTCGCGACTTCATAGCGGTTGGTTTCGTAAAGCGCGCCGTCCTTCCAGGCGAGGCCGAGGACTTCGTGCTGGCCGTTGGCGAACAGCTTGTAGGCTACGTTTGCCGGGTTGCCCTCCGCGTGACTGACGATCCAGATTTCGCCACGCCGCGTGCCGAGCGCGAGCTTGCCGCCGGGCAGCAACTCGATGGAGCCAACCTCGAGTGCGGTCTCCTTCGGCGTGGGAAAGGTGGTAATCTTGTAATAGTCGGACTCCAGCAGATCGGCGGCATGGACGAGCGCGGTTGCCAGGAGCAGCGGACTGAGAAGGCGGAGACTTTTCATGGCGGAGAAAACTAATGCGCGTGGCCAGCATGGCCGCCGGGCCAGGCATAGGTGATTTTGATCTCGGCGCGCGCTGGCACGAGGAGGTTGGAGCCCGCGATGCGCCCGCCTTCCACGGTCACGAGGTATTTGCTTTCGTGCGGGCCAAAGGCGCCGCCATCCACGAGGAAGCCGCCTTCCGCGGGCTGAATTGTGCCAACCCCGACCCGCAGCCAGGCGTTCGCCGGGATCGGCCCCGCGAGCTTCAGCGTCCGCACCAGCTTGCCACCCGCCGTTGCCTCGCCTTGCACGTCAAAGCGATCCGTTACCTTCACGCCGCCCCACTCGTAACGGAATGTCGGGAATCTTTTCTCGTCCAGTGCATAGCCCTTCCATTGGTAACCATCGGCGCGGATTTCCATGTCGGCAGCTTTCCGCTCCGAGCGCGGCCACGGTGCCTCGGCGGTGGGAAGGATGGCGAAAGGCGGCGCGGCCTCGCCCGAGGTGCGCACCCAGTCGTAGCCGAGCGGCGGCGGGCTGCCTTCGCCGCGATCCGTCCAGTGCCGACCCGCGTCGAAGAACGCGCCGCGCCACAACAGCGCGAGGTTCAGTTGATCCACACTCCACGCCAGATTGAACCCGCCCGGATAACCCACCGCGATGGGTCGCCCGCCCGCGTTTGCCATGAAGCCGCGATAAATTACCGGCTCGGTTCCGACCACCAGCGGCATCGTCGCAGGCGGCGTCTTGCGAATCTTCGGTCCGAGATCCTTGAAATTCTCCGGCACCCATTTGGATAGCGGAGTCGTTGTGAAATCCTCGCCGAACCACGCCACGAAAAGCTCCGCCGCGCCCGTCGTCTGGAAGTACTCCAGCCGGAAATCATGCTCCCCGGCCTTCAAATGCACGCGGTCCTCCCGCATCTCCCGCACGTTGTGATTCCCATTGTGATCCGTTACCTTTTTCCCACCCACGAACAGCCGCGCCCCGTCGTCCGCCGCCAGCAAAAACGTGTAATCTCCCTCCTTGGCCGCCGTCACCTTCCCGGTGAAAACCACGCCGAACTGATTTTTGTAATCGTCGAACTTGAGCTGCACCAGATTGTCCGCCACCGCGCCTTCGCGATGCGGCGTCAGCGCGGCGAAATCGGGCAGCGCCTTCCAGTCGCCGAGATACACCGCAAATTTCAGTCCCGTCAGCCCCGGCCCCTGCCGTGCCACCTGCATCTGCCCGCGCATGCTCTGCGCGTGCCCCGGAAACGTGCAGACAAACGGATACCGCCCATCCTGTAGCGGTGCCTTGAACGCCACCTCCTCGCGCGCCTTCGGCCCCACTGCCCGCGTATGCGCGAGGATGCGCGGATCGTCCGGCAGCCAGTCGCGCTTCACCGCCAACTCGGGCTTTTCCAGATTCTTCGCCGCCACCGCCGCCACGTCCGTCCCCGCCTGGAAAAGCACGAGATTGTGTGGCATGTCGTCCAGGTTTTCAAAAACCAGCCGTACCTCCGCACCTGGCGCGACCAGGAAATCCGTCACATCATACCGCATCTGCCCGGGCAGCGTGCGAATGTTGATAATCTGCGGCTCCACCGCCCAAGCGCGGACGGCGAGCAGGACGGCGGTGGCGAAAATGAATGAGCGAAACATGGCGAGGAGGTTGCCAGTAAAGGGACGACCGCTGCCGCCCGCGACATCAAACCTCGCGGAGGTTTGTGATTCAGTGAAACCGGACCACCCGACAAAAAAACCGCGCCCCGTTTCCGAGGCGCGGCTTCTCTGGGTCGCGAAGGGGTTCGCGAGATTGGTTCCTAGCTTTGGAATTTCACCGGCTCGCCGCGCGACATGGCGTCGTGCTGCTCCTGCGAGCAGGCGGCATTGAGCGGGACGTTGGTGGTCTTGTCGGTCGTGCCGACGAGGCCCTGCTGAAGCAGGTATTGCTCGAGTTCCTCGCCGCTGATGTCGGCGACCATGACGCCGTTCACCTCGACACAGGGACTGAGCGGCTGACCACTCTTCTGCTCCATCTCCCAGCGGAAAGCCGGGTTCTGGATGATGTCCTTCTCGGTGTAGGTGAGGTCGTATTTCTTGAGCACGGCGCGGACGCCGTTGCTCCAGCCACATTGCGTTTTGACGTAGGCGGTGATTTCGGGTGCAGGCATAGGATTTTGGTTTGGTGAAAAAGAAGATCGCACGGCCCCGGGAAGTTGTCCCGGAGCCGTGCGGATGAATTACTTCTTCCGGTCGCCGGGGCGGTATTCCTCGGCGGCGGCAGCGAAGGCGTGTTCGAGGCCGACCATGTCTTCGCCGGGTTTGACGGCGTCGAAGGCGGCGGCTTCCCGCTTGATGTCTTCTTCGCTGTAGTTCGCGGCTTTGAGCGAGAGGCCGATGCGGCGCTCGGTCTTGTCCACCTTGATGACGCGGGCTTCGATCTCCTGGCCCACCTTGAGGTGGTCCTTGATCTTGTCTACGCGGTCTTCGCTGATCTGCGAAATGTGGACGAGGCCGTCGATGTCGCCGTCCATGGAGATGAACGCGCCGAACGCGGTGATCTTCGAAACCTTGCCTTTGACGAGGTCGCCGATCTTGAACTTCGCTTCGATCTCCTTCCACGGATCGCCCTCGAGCTGTTTCATGCCGAGGCTGATGCGCTGGTTCTGCTTGTCGATGTCGATGACCACGGCTTCGAGTTCGTCGCCCTTTTTCACCATCTCGGACGGATGGTTGATCTTGCGCGTCCACGACATGTCGGAGACGTGGATCATGCCGTCGATGCCTTCTTCCAGCTCCACGAACGCACCGTAAGCGGTGAGGTTGCGGACGGTGCCCTTGACTTGGCGACCGATCTGGTAGCGGACTTCGATGGCGTCCCACGGATTGGGTTCGAGCTGGCGGACGCCGAGGCTGATCTTCTGCTCTTCCTTGTTGATGCCGAGCACGACGGCCTCGATTTCCTGACCGACGGTGAGGACATCGGACGGACGCGTGATGCGCTTGGTCCAGGACAGCTCGGAGACATGGACGAGACCTTCCACGCCTTCCTCGATCTGCACAAACGCGCCGTACGGCACGAGGTTCGTGATCTTCCCTTTGACGTGCGACCCGATCGGGAAGCGCGCTTCGGTCTGTTCCCAAGGATTGCTCTGGGTCTGCTTGAGGCCGAGGGAGACGCGCTCTTTCTCGCGGTTGATGTCGAGCACCTGCACGTCGAGTTCCTGGCCCACCTTGACCATCTCGCTCGGGTGGCCGAGGCGGCCCCAGCTCATGTCGGTGATGTGGAGCAGGCCGTCCATGCCGTCGAGGTCGATGAACGCGCCGAAGTCGGTGAGGTTCTTGACCACACCCTTGACGGTGCTGCCGATCTTGATGGTGTCGAGAAAGCGCTGGCGCTTTTCGCTCCGCTCCTGCTCGATGAGTTCGCGGCGGGAAAGGACGACGTTTTTCCGGTCGTCGTTGATCTTGACGATTTTGAAGTCGTAGGTGTTGCCCACGAACTGCTGGAGGTCTTTCGGGGGGACGATGTCGATTTGCGAGCCGGGCAGAAACGCCTCGACGCCGATGTTGACGATCAGGCCGCCTTTAACGACGGACTTGACCTTGCCTTTGATGAGGCCATCGCCGTGGAAGACGCCGACGATTTTCTCCCAGTTCTGGCGATAGGCGGCTTTCTCTTTCGAGAGGATGACCGTGCCTTCGTCGTTTTCGAGGCGGCAAAGGAGGACTTCGACCTCGTCGCCGACCTGAAGATCGTCGATGTCATCGAACTCGCTCAGCGGGATGACGCCTTCGGATTTGTAGCCGATGTCCACCAAGACTTCGCGATTGCGAATCTCCAGGATGCGGCCTTTGACGATGCTACCTTCTTTGAAGTCGCGAAGAGATTTCGCGATCAGTTCCTGCATTTGAATCATTGTTGTGCTCATAACTTACCTCGGGTTTCCGGTTGGTCTTTCTTCCCGGGCCGCTCAGATGAGCCGCCAACGTCGGGGGAAAGAGGGGCGGACATTAGACGAGGAATCTGGGCTGGCAAGGGGGATTTCGGGAAAAAGCCGCCTGTGATCGGCACCGGACGCCGAACGCCATCACGGTGCCGGCGTGGGCGCGTGAATCTGCCGCCACGCCGACATCGTGCGCGTGAGGACTTCGCGGGGCGGGGCTTTGATGCCGTAGCCTTGGAAGCCAATCGGGCCGGTGTAGCCGGCGGCGTGGACGGTGCGGAGGAAGGCGGCGACATCGTAGGAGCCGGCACCGAGCGGTTGGATGAGACGGTCCCAGTTCATCGCCTTGGTGTCGCCGGTGTCGGCTCCGTTGATGGTCACAAACATCAGGCGCGGCAGCGCGGCCTTGAGCACGGGCGCGGGGTCGCGCTCGGAGCCTTCCACTTTCAGCCAGTGGCAGAGGTTAAAGGTCGCGCCGACGGACGTGCGGTTGAGTTTCTCGGCGACGCGGATGCCGTCCTCCACGCGCTCCAGCCAGAGGGTGGCGTGGGGGTAAAGGGCGATCTTCACCCCGCGCGGCTCGGCGTAGTCGGCGATCTCGCGCAGCTTCGCGAGGGCGACGTCGTCGCCGTCGGGCGAGGAGTTGGGAAAGGTGCGCCCGGCGTCCTGCACGCGGGCCACGGCGAGCCACAGCGCGGTGCCGTGATCTTTCATGGCGTCGATCTGGCCGCGCAGGCGGTCATCTAGCGCGGGGCGGTCGGCGTGGAAGGAGATGGTGTGATAGCCGTTGAAAAACTTGAGCCCCTCGCGCTCCAGAGCGGTCGCCATCGCGCCGTCGCCCACGGCTCCGCCGAGGCCGGCGTAGCCGAGTTCCTTCAGCAGCGGCACCACCTCCGCGGCCCCACCGCGCGCGATGGTGTTCATGGCGAAGAACGGGTTGGCATCCGCGGCGCGCAGTGGGCCACAGACGAGAGTGAGGAGAAACAACAGGGAGATTTTCATTTGGCCGGAGGCTCGCTGCCGGGGATCAGAACAATGTTGCGATATTCGACTGCCACGTCGGACGGCAGGGTGATTAGACTCCAATCGAAAGGTAGCCAGCCTTCGTTGGCGACTCCGCTTACAAGGCGAACCCCAATCTTGGCCGCCTTCTGCTTGCCTCCTATTTCCACCTCCCAAGTTTCCCAACCCGATACAGGCTTGATCGGAGTATCTCCGCCGGTTTTGTCAGCCCCGACGACACGGCGCTGAAAACGCAACACGAAGTTAGCCGTTCGCGGTGCAGGAGTATTCAAGCCTATCGCGGGATTGCCGCCGCCCGCACACTTAAGCACATTCAGTGGCCCCGACGGTTTCGTCCGCCGCGGCGAATCTGTCCCCTCGGCCAGCGGCACCACCGACCACTTCCCGTCCGCGTCTTTCCACCCAGTCAGATCCACGCCGTTAAAAAGCCGCCGCGCTTCCCCATAGTTCTCGTCCAGCACCTTCAGCCGGATGTCTTTGAAATCCACGGTCATCGCTGCGCCGCCGTGGATTTGCAGCGCGATCACGCCCTCGAGGCTTCGCTGCTTCGGTGATTTCGGGTCGGCCTTGTCCACGTGGTTGTCGATCAACTCCACCGTCGGATAGCCGTTGAGATACTGCACGATGTGGTTGCCCCGGCAGACGATGTGATACTCGTTCCACTCCTTGTCCGTGTGATACGGCGCGTCCATGAGCGCCTTCCGATTCGCCACGATCCCCACCACGTCGAGCTTCCCGTCGGCGTCGATCTCCATGAAATCACCCACATCCGTCAGCCAGCCGCGTCCTGCCTCGTGGTAGAGAAAACCGGTCTTCCCGAGCTGATTCACGATCTCGCCCTGGTAGCCGGTCACCACCCACTTATCGGTCTCGCGGCTGCGGTATTGGATGCCCGAATTGTTGCCCGTGAGGATGCGGTAGCGCAGCTTCAGCTCGAAGTTCTTCGGCGCACCGTCGCGCCAGATGAGGAAGGTGTTTCCCGGCGCGCGATTCGTGGCCGTGGTCTCGCCGCGGATGCAGCCGTCCTTCACCGACCACAGGCCCGGACGCCCGTCCCAACCGGTGAGGTCCTGGCCGTTGAAGATGGATTTGAAACCGGGCTCGGCGGCGGCGCTGGCGAGCGAGGCAGCGCAGAGCAACAGAGCGAGGAGGGCGTGGCGGAACGTGTAGGTCATTGGTGGGTTCGTGGGGTTTGTCGGTGGGTGTGTCGAGTGGAGAAAAATCGATCGTCATCCTGAGCGGAGCGGAGGTGGAAAGGCGGGCGAAGCGCAGTCGAAGGACCTCTAACTTTTCGCGGGCGGAGGTGGTTGGAAAATGCACGGTCATTTTGCGCGGACCTTCGCCTCGGGCGGAGGTGGCGGGTGTGATGCCGCCTCGTGCTCCGCACCGCCTCCGCCCGCGAATAGTTAGAGGTCCTTCGACTCCGTTCCTTCCCGCCTTCGCCCACAAGGAACTCCGCTCAGGATGACGGGGTTTGGGAACGCTCATTCGGACTTCGGGCTTCTTTCGTCATTCGTCATTCGTCATTGCCACTCATTTCCCCGCCTTCGTCCCTTCGAGAAACGCCAATATCCCCGCCAGATCCTCCGGCGTGAGCGCGTTCAGCAGCCCGTCGGGCATCATGGATTTCTCGCGCTTCTGCCGCTCGGCGATGTTCCCCTTCTCCAGCACCGCGGTCACGCCTGCGATGTTGCGCACTTCCACGGAATCGCCGCTCTCCTTCACCACGAAGCCCTCCACCTCCTCCTTGTTCTTCAGCTTGAACCACACCGACTCGAAGCCCTGTGAAATCTTCGCCCCGGGCTTGAGGATGGACTCGCACAGCTCCGCGCGCGTGTAGCGCGTGGCGATGCCGCCGAGCATCGGACCTTTCGGCGGCTCGGATTCGGAGACGGTGTGGCAGGCCACGCAGGCTTGTTTCAAAAAGAGCGCCTCGCCGGCTTTCGCGTCGCCCTTCACGGCGAGCGCGGTCTTGAGCACGTCCTCGTATTTCATCTCGCCGATGGTCCGTGCTCCGGGCGCGGCGACTTTGTCCAGTCCGAGCTTGGTGAGCGCGAATTCCGCGGCCTCCGCGACCACGCTGCTCTTGTCGTGCAAATGCTCGCGCACCTGCGGGCCAAACTGCTTCGCGCCCGTCGCGCCGATGACCCCGAGCAGCGTGGTCGCCTGTTCCGGGTCGGCCCACAGCGTCTCGATCTCCTTCGCCGCCGCCGCCTTCGCGTTGGCGTCCTTGACCACGTTGCTCGTCGTCAGATTCACCAGCACCGTCGCGCCGAGCACGCGCTTCGCCGGCTCTTTCGCCCGCGCGAGATTGGCGAAAACGCCGACCTGTTTCGCGTGCCGCGCGTCACGCGTGAACTCCTCCCACACCGCCCCGACCGCGCCCGCGTGATCCGCCGCCGGCAGCTTGACGAAAACCTCCGTCACCGCGCCGGCGTTCCTTTCCACCACACCCGCGAGCATCCGCAGCGCGCGGGCGCGGAGTTCCGCCGGCTCGGTGGCGGAGAGCGCCACGTTCGTGAGCGCCTTGAGCGCGTGCTCGGGCGGGTTGCCCTTGCCGCCGAGCAGCGGCCCGATCAGGTCGAGCCGCGACGCCGTGTCCTTGCCCACTTTGGAAATCATCAGCTCATCCAGGCCAGGGAAGTTGATCTTGTGCTTCGTCAGCGTGCTCACGAAAAACGCCGCGTCCTCGCTCTGCGCCGCTTCGAGCTGCTGCTTGAGCGCGGCCTGGATTTTCTCCGTCTCGGACCACGGCACGACTTTGAAAATCGGCCCGCTGGAATCCGGGCGCGTGCCCCACCACATCTTCGGGTCGGTGTAGGGCGCCTCGTCAAAGTTCACGCGGCAGAGCGCGCGGTAGATGCCGCGCAGGAGTTCGCCTTTGGCCTTCGGCAGCCGGTCGAGCAGCCCCTGCACCGCTGCGGGTTCGTGCAGCGCGGCGAGCACGCGGAGCGCGCCGGGATGCACTTTCGTCTCGGCGGAATCCAGCGCCCGCAGGCACACGTCTGTCGCTTTCAGCGAGACGAGCATTTGCACCGCGACGTGCGCCACGGTGTAGTCGCTGTCGGCAGTCAGCGGCAGGATGCGATCGGCGGTCTCCACCTTGCCGAGCCGCCCGAGGCCCGTCACCGCCTGGAGCCGCACGCGCGGGTTCGGGTCCGAGAGGGCGGTGAGGAAAGGTGCCGCAGGAATCTCGGCGGCGATGCGCTGGTCGTCGGCCAGGGCCTTGAGCGCGTACTCGCGCATTTCGTCCAGCTTAGTTCCCGTGAGGAACTGAGTCCGCTCCACGAGCAAAGGTGTGGCCTTGGCACCGAGGAGTTGTTTCAGCGTAAAGATCGCTGCGACCCGCCCACTAAGGTTGTCGAGTGGGGAGAGGCCGCTCAAAATTGACGGGGTCATCGCCGACAGTGTCTCCGTCACGCCCGGTTCCATCCCACGTATCAGCAGTTCCCGCTGGCAGGCCATGCGCATGACCGCGCTCGGCGAACCCACGCCTTTTGCAAGTTGCTTCGCCGTCATCTTCTTCAAATCCGGAAACGCCTCCACCTTCTTCCCCTTCGGCGTGAGCCGGATGATGTAGCCCACCTTCGGCCCCGCGTAGGTGAACGTCGCCCCGTCCCAGCTCGACGCGTAGAGCCGGCCGGAGCCGTCCACGTCCAGATCCGTGCCCCGCGTCATCTTCATGAACTGCTTGAACTCCTTCGGCTCCACCTTCCACGTCGCGCCGTTCTGGGTCAGCGGATGCAGCTCGATCTTACTCGCCCCCCACTCCACCGAATAGAACCCGCGGCCCCACGGCTCCGGCAGCCCCGGTTCATCGAGAAAAATGGAACCCATCGGCGAGCCGCCGCCGAGGTCTGCCATCGTCGGGATCATTTCGTCGGCGAAGTTTTTGTAGAGCGACGGATAACCCATCTGCGCGCCCACCGGGTTGTGGCTCAGCCGAATATTCCACCCGCCGCCGTCGTTCGTATTGTCGCGTGTGAACAGGTCCAGCGTCGGGCTGATCGCCACCGACAGGATGTTGCGCGCCCCGCGCACCACCAGTTCCATCCCCGAGCCATCCGGCCGCACCCGCACGATGCCCCCGCCCCGCAGCGCCAGCGTGCGCCCGTCCTTCCCCTTCGCCTGCACCGCCCCGTAGTCGCCCACGGCGATGTAAATCCAGCCGTCGATCCCCATGCGGCAGCCATTGGTCGTGTGATCCGCCCCGCGGAAATCCAGCCCGAAGCCCAGCCCCGTGATCAGATCCTCCTGCTTTTCCGCCACCCCGTCGCCATCGGCATCCGTGTAGGCCGTGAGATTCGGCGGGTGCATGCAGAAAAGTGTGCGCGTACTCGCGTCCCAGATCACCCCGCGCGGGCTGTCCATCTTCGCGAACGTCGTGAACACATCCGCCTGCCCGTCGCCATCCGTGTCCTTGCACATCACGACCTTCCCGCGGTCCGGCTTGCGATCCAGCGACCCATTTTCATCGCACGCCACAAAGAGCGTCCCATCCGGCGCCGCGCTGATGAAGACTGGATACGAGATATTCGGCGGCGACGCGAAAACCGTGGCCTCAAACTCCGGCGGAAACGTCACCTTCTTCAAAATCTCCGCCGCCGGAGTCAGCGGCGCGGCGGCCGGAGCCGCAGGCGCAGCGGGTACGGGATCAGCGGCGAAAAGCGGCGCGCAGAGCGAGGTGAAAGCGAGGGCGAGGAGGATTGGGGAGTGTTTCATAAATGCGGGGTGAAGACCCGGCGCAGCGGTCTATCTTAGCCGCCCCGCCCGCGCAAAGCGCGAATCGCCCACCTCAACTAAGGCTCCGCCCGCGCGGCCAGGTTTTGCGTGCGTGATGAAAGAGATACTGCTGGGCGTAGCCGCCGAAGGGGCCGAAATACTCCGCGGAAAACGCGCGCAACCGTGCGGTCGTGACGGTGCGTTTCCGCGGAAAATACAGCGCGCGCAGTACCCGCTCGATCCACACGTCGATCGGGAACGCCCGCACCCGCTCAAAGCCGAAAAGCAGCGCGCAATTCGCCACCTTCTCGCCCACGCCGGGCAGCCGGCACAGTTCCACACGCGCAGCGGCGTCATCCAGCGTCGCGACGTGCGCCAGATCCACCGCGCCCTCCGCCACCATCCGCGCCGCGCCGAGCAGATTCTTTGCGCGAAAACCCAGCGCGCACGCCCGCAGCTCCGCCTCGCTCAGCCGCGCCAGCGCCTCCGCCGTCGGGTAGGTAAAAATCTCGCGCCCGCCGATTTCGCGCCGCGACCCATAGCGCCGCCGCAGCGTGTGCGAGATCTGCGCGATGTGCGGCACCTGCTTCATCGCCGAGGTGATGAACGTGGCCACGCACTCCCACGCCGGCTGGCGCACGATCCGCAGTCCGCGACAAAACTCCGCCGCCGCCGTCATCGCCGGATCCGCGGGAAACGTCGCCCGGATTTCCGCGAGCGGATGATCCAGCGCGAAATAGTGCGCCGCCAGGGTTTCCAAACCCGCCGACACCACCAATCTGCCGCCCCGCTGCTCCACGGACATGGCCGTTTCCCCCACCGCGCCCACCCAGCCCGCGCCCGCGCGCACCCAATGAAAGACCTGCCCGCAAGCCAGCGTCGCCTCCAGATCGAAGTCCGGCGCAGCGACCGCTGCGTTCACTGGATGAAGTAGCTCAGATTTTCCAACTCGATGGCCAGGTCCACATTGTTCACCACCACCCTATCGGGCACCTGGAGAATGATCGGCGCAAAGTTCAAGATCGCCAGCACCCCGGCCTCCACGAGCGCGTTCGCCACCTCCTGCGCCACGGTTCCCGGCACCGTGAGGATCGCCATCTTGATGTGCTGCTCGCGCACAAACCCGCCCAGCTCCGTCATCGGCAACAGCTTCACCCCGAGCTGCTGCGCGCGCGTCTTCGAGGTCTTCACATCGAACGCCGCCACCACCTCGAAACCCTCTTTGGCAAATCCGTGATAGCGCAGCAGCGCCGCCCCGAGATTGCCCGCGCCGACCAGAATCACCGGCTGAAGCCGCGTGGTGCCCAGCACATCCGTGAGCTGCTTGCTCAGCGACTCCACGCTGTAGCCGAGACCACGCGTGCCGAACTGCCCGAAATACGTCAGGTCCTTCCGCAATTGCGTCGGCTTCACGCCCGCCGCCTTGGCCAGCGCCGCCGAGGAAACCGTCGCCGTCTTGCCCACCCGCAGCCGCTGGAGCGCCCGGTAGTAAAGCGAGAGCCGATAGACCGTCTTCCGTGGGATGACTAACTTCTGCATTTCGTGAAAAGGAGCGTGCGAGCGCGCCTTCATACGCAAAGACCCCGCGCTTGCAACCACCCGCTGTGGGAAAATCCGAAATCCGAAATCCGAAATCCGCGTAATCCGTGGTTCAAATTCCCCCATCCGTCCGGCGGCGTGCGCGCCCGGAAATTGTTTCGCATTTCCGGTTTCCGATTCCGCCTTTGTGCTCCATTGTCCGCCCCCCCAAATTTCTTCACCTTATGCGACTCAACCGTTTTCTCGCCTCCGCCGGCCTCGGCTCCCGCCGCGGCGTGGAGGAACTCATCACCGCCGGACAGGTCCGCATCAATGGCCACGTCGTCACCAACCTCTCCACCCAGGTCGGCCCCGAGGACAACGTGAAAGTCGGCGCGCGCATCGTCCGCCAGCAGACCTCGCTCACCGCCGTCCTCGCCAAGCCACGCGGCTTTGTCTGCACCGCCGACGACGAATGCCAGCGCCGCACCATCTTCGACCTGCTCCCCTCCACCTGGCCGCGCGTCCATCACGTCGGCCGGCTCGACATGGACAGCGAGGGTCTGCTCATCGTCACCAATGACGGCGACCTTTCCCTCGCCCTCACCCACCCGCGCTACAAGATCGACAAGGAATACGAGGTCATCATCGACAAACCCTTTGATCAAAAGGATCGCGAAAAACTCCTGCGCGGCTTCCACATCATGGGCGGGCGGGCCAAAGCCGAGCGCGTCGAGATCGTCGGGCCGAAGCATCTGCGCCTCACGCTGAACCAAGGCATCAAGCGCCAGATCCGCCTCATGCTTTACGAACTCGGCTACGAAGTGGAACGCCTCGTCCGCACCCGCATCGGCCCGCTGAAAATCGCCACCATGCGCCCCGGCGAATGGCGCATCCTGACCGGTCAGGAAATCACCGCGCTCAAAACGCCCGCCACCGCTTAGCGCCGGCTCACAGCCTCAGTTCCGCCTTTACCGCACTGAACTGCTCGACCGCAAACTCCAGATCCGCGCGCGTGTGCGCCGCGCTGATTTGCGTGCGGATGCGCGCCTTTCCCTGCGGCACCACCGGGTAGAAAAAGCCCACCACATACACGCCCCGCGCCAGCATCGCCTCCGCGAACCGCTGCGCCAGAGGCGCGTCGCCCAGCATGATCGGCACGATGGGATGCGTCCCCGGCAGGATCGCAAAACCGCGCGCCGTCATCTCCGCGCGAAAGAACGCCGTGCTCTCCGCCAGCCGGTCGCGGAGCTGCGTGGACCCCGCCAGCATCTCCAGCACCTTCAGCGACGCGCCCACGATCGCCGGGGCCAGCGTGTTCGAGAAAAGATATGGCCGCGACCGCTGCCGCAGCATCTCCACGATCTCCCGCCGCCCGCTCACATAGCCGCCGCTCGCCCCACCCAGCGCCTTGCCCAGCGTCCCCGTGAGAATATCCACCCGGCCCTTCACGCCACAGTGCTCCGGCGTCCCGCGCCCCGTCTTCCCCACGAACCCCACCGCATGCGAATCGTCCACCATCACCAGCGCGCCGTAGCGGTCCGCCAGCTCACAAATCCCCGCCAGATTCGCGATGTAGCCATCCATCGAAAACACCCCGTCCGTCGCGATCATCTTGAAGCGCGCCCCTTTCTCCGTCGCCGCCCGGAGCTGCGCCTCCAGATCTGCCATGTCGTTGTTTTTGTAGCGAAACCGCGCGGCCTTGCACAGCCGCACACCATCAATGATCGACGCGTGATTCAGCTCGTCCGAAATGATCGCGTCCTCCGCCCCGAGCAGCGTCTCAAACAGTCCGCCATTCGCATCGAAGCACGACGAATACAAGATCGTGTCGTCCACCCCGAGAAACGCGGACAGCGCGCCTTCGAGCTGCTTGTGGATGTCCTGCGTGCCGCAGATGAAACGCACGCTCGCCATCCCGTAACCCCGCCGGTCCAGCGCCGCGTGCGCCGCCGCGATCACGTCGGGATGCTCCGCCAGCCCGAGGTAATTGTTTGCGCACATATTCAGCACCTCGCGCCCGTCCACCACGCGGATGCGCGCATCCTGCGGCGAGGAAATCACGCGCTCGTTTTTGTACAGACCCGCCGCGCGGATCGTCGTGAGCTGCTCCCGGAGATGATCGAGAAATGAGGTTGGCATAATTGGAAAAACTCAGGCCCGGCCCAGCTCCCGCTCAAACCGCCCCAACTCCGCGCGCACCCCGTCCTCCGCCATCAGCAGGGACGTGCCCACTAGCATCCCGTGAAAACCCAGCTCATCGCGCAGCCGGCCCACCATTCCAGGCGACACCCCGCTTTCCGCAATCCGCAACGCTCCCGCCGGCAACCGCCCCGCCAGCTCAAACGCCTCCAGCCGGATGCTCAGATCGCGCCGCCCGGCCCCCGCCTCCTGCCCGCGCGATTCCCCGTAGCGCGCCGCACTTTCGTCCGCCTTGAAAACCCGGCTGTTGATCCCGCACAGCCGCGGCCCCGGCGGCAGCTTGCCGATCTCCTCCTCGGTGTGCAGTTCAAAGAGCACCGCCATCCCCAGCTCCCCCGCCAGTTCCGAGAGCACCCGCATTCCGTCCGCCGTCAGGATATTCGCCATCAGCAAAATCGCATCCGCCCCATGCGCCCGTGCCTCCCACACCTGATACGGATCAAAGATGAAATCCTTCCGCAGCAGTGGCTTTCCCGTGATCGCGCCCACCACCCCGAGCTGCTCCAGCCCCATCCCGAAATCCGCCGCATTCGTCAGCACCGACACCGCCCGCACCGCCGCGCTCGCCTCATACGCCGCCGCCGTGTCCGCAACGTCGGCATTCCGCATCGTCCCCATCGAGGGCGACGTCCGTTTGATCTCCGCGATCAGCCCAAACCCACCCGCCACCGCCGCCGCGAAATCCCGCACCGGACGCGCCTCCCGCGCCCGCCTTTTCATCTCCCGCGGCGACACCCCGTTGCGCGTCATCGCCAGCGCCGCCTCCACCCGCGCCACGATCGGCGTGATGACAAACTGCGGCGGCAAAGGCTCCAGAAACATCCCCACCCAATGCCCGACCACAGCCCCGGCCGTCAAGCCGCCCCGACTCGAACGCGACACCTCTTTGGCAGTTTTCCCACTCTCTGCTAGCGTCCCAAACGCCCACGCAGAATCCCCTGCTCTACTCGACACTTGCGTTTACTCCTCCCCATTCATCGCCCCACCCGCGCGCTGCTCATCCTGACGGCGGGCTGCGTTCTCGCACTTCTGGCCGGCTCCGCTTTCGGGCATGGCGCTTATCACGAGCGGCTGGCGCAACTCGCCGCCGAACTGGAGAAGACCCCCAACGATCCCGCGCTCCACTTTCAACTCGCCGACCTGAACGGCCAGCATGGCGACTGGCAAATGTCGCTCCTCAATCTCGACCGCGTCGAGGAACTGGCACCGGGTAAATTTCCCACCGCATTGCTCCGCGGGCAGGCCTGGCTGACCGGCGGGCAACCTGCGAAAGCCAAAGCCGTTCTCGATCCCCTTCTCGCGGCGCACCCGGAATGCACGCGCGCCTGGTTGTTCCGCGCGCGGGCCGCGCAGCGCCTCGGCGACGCGCCGGGCAGTCTCGCGGATTACCGCGAAGCGCTCCAACGCACGCCCGCACCCGAGCCCGATCTGGTGCAGGAAACCGCCGACGCCCTGGCCGCGCACGGGCGCGAAAAGGAGGCGGCGCAAGTGCTGGCATCGGGCATAGAAAAGCTCGGAGCGGTGCCGTCGCTGGTGCTGCGGGCGATGGACCTGGAAATCGCCACAAAAGACTTTGACGCCGCGCTTTCCCGCGTAGACGCGATGCAGAAATCCGCGCCGCGCCCCGAGCCGTGGATGGCCCGGCGGGCCTCGGTGCTGGCGCAGGCGGGGCGGATCGACAACTCGCGCGCCGCCTGGCAGGCGCTCGTCGAGCACCTCGCAGCCCTACCCAATCTCGAACGCGGTTCGCACGCCATGAGCAAGCTCGCCGAGGATGCCCGGCAGGCCTTGGCCGCCCTTGTCGGCCTGTCCGCCACCCAACCATCATCGTCCGCGCCTACCTTTTCCAAGCCAACCTCGACTCCACCATGAGCCTCCTCCCCATCAAACCCGCTTCCACCCGCCCATTCGGCAATCGCCGGTTTCGGTGGCTCGCTTTGACCGCACTCCTCGCCCTCGTGACGATGAGCGCTTCCGCGCAGATCGCGTTCGACGCCGCCTCGTCGGGCGCGGTGAATAGCAACGCCGTGCTTTCGTGGTCGCACACCGTGGGGGCCGGCTCCAATCGCATGCTGGTGGTCGGCATCTCCACCGAACGCGGCACCACCACCGCCCACGCCTCCGCCGCCACCGTGACCTTGGGTGTACAGGGCATGACGCGCGTCACGGGCAGCTTCGCCAACAGCAGCGACCTGCAATACGTGAGCACTGAACTGTGGTATCTGCCCAACCCCACGGTCGGCACCGGCACCATCACCGTGACTTTCAGCGACAGTCCATCGGGCGGGATCATGGGCGGCGCGGTCTCGCTCACCGGGGTGGCGCAAGCCGCGCCCGAAGCCGTTGTCGCTGCCGGCGGCACGGACCTCACGGTGAACTATTCCGCCACCCTCACCACCCTCACCAATGGCGCGTGGCTGGTGGACATCGCCGGTAGCGCCTCGAGCACGAACGACTTTACACCCGGCTCCGGCATGACCTCACGGTGGGCGCAAAAATTGGTCAACTCCGCCAGCATGAGCCAGGCTGGCGCGACGCGCCCCGTAGCCGTCGCCGGGGCCGTTACCGACACCTGGACCGGGACTGTCAGCAACCGGAAATCGCAGTCCGTGGCGGCCTTTGCCCCGGCTGTCATCAATTTGCCACCCACCGTCACCCTCACCGCGCCGACCGGAGCCTACAGTGGCACGGCTCCGGCGACGGTGAACTTTGCGGCCAACGCGAGCGACAACGATGGCACGGTCACTAAAGTCGAGTTCTTCCAAGGCGCGACGAAGGTCGGCGAAGACACCACGGCCCCCTATACCTATGCCTGGACCGGCGTCCCCGCTGGCACTTATTCCCTCACCGCCAGGGCCACGGACAATCTGGGGGCCACGACCATCAGCTCACCAGCCGTCTCCATCACCGTCACACTGGACCCCAATGCCCCCATCATTGCCCTGACTTCCCCCGCCGCCAATACCACGGACCTCGGCACCAGCACGAATCTCCAAGTGGCGGTAAGCGATGGGACGATTCCAGCGGAACCTCTAACCGTCACGTTTTACGGGCGCAAGACCACGCCCGCGACCCCGGGGCCGGACTTTACCCTGATGACCATCCCGGACACGCAGTTCTATTCGGAAAACACGGGGCGTCTCGGCGGCGCATTCACCACCATCTTCAATGCGCAAACGCAGTGGATGGTGGATAACCGCGTGACGCGCAACATCGCCTTTGTCTCCCACATGGGCGACATCGTGCAGAACGGCGATTTCGGCGGCGTGACCACGGAATGGGATAACGCCGACGGGGCCATGAAGCTCATCGAGAACCCGCTCACCACACTGCGCGCCTTCGGCATTCCCTGGGGCGCCGCGCCGGGCAATCACGACTACGGCCCGGCGGGCGGAGGCTCGGGCACCACGACATTCTTCAACTCCTATTTCGGCACGGCCCGTTTCACCGGGCGCAATTACTACGGCGGCAACTACGGCACGAACAACAATAACAACTACCAGTTGTTCAGCGCCAGCGGCCTCGATTTCATCGCCATCCACCTCGAATACCAATCCACGGGGACGACCCCGCAAGCCATCCTCGACTGGGCGAATGCCCTGCTCCAGGCCTATCCCAACCGTCGTGGTATCGTGACCAGCCACAACACCCTGAACACGGGCAATCCGGGGACTTTCAGTGCCCAGGGTGCTGGCATCTACAATGCGCTGAAAGGTAACAAAAATCTCTTCCTCATGCTCGGCGGTCACGTTACTGGGGAAGGTCGGCGCACCGAGGTCTTCAACGGACACACCGTCTATGCAAGCCTGCAGGACTATCAGGATCTCACCAATGGCGGTAATGGCTTCCTCCGCATCTTCACCTTCTCTCCGGCGAATAACAACATCGTGACGGAAACGTGGTCCCCCACCCTCAATCGCGCGGCCACCACCACGGACCACGCCAGTGCGCTAGGCACGTACACCCTGGCCTGGACCAGTCCCGATGTCTCCCCGCTTCAGGGTTCGCTGACCGATTGGATTCCGCTCGGCACGGTCAATGTGGCCGCCGGCGGCACCAGTGCCTCCCTGCCGTGGACGGGCTTGGAAAAAGATGGTCACTACGAATGGTTCGCGTCGGTGAGCGACGGTGTCAGCACTGTTAGTTCGACCTCCCGCCGCTTCTCCACCTCCGCCAACCTCGCCCCCACCGTGACCCTCACCGCGCCCGCGAACAACACCGTGCTCGCCGCACCCGCCGCCTTTACACTCACGGCAACGGCGAGCGATGCCGATGGCATCGCGCGGGTCGAGTTTTATCAAGGCCAGACCAAGCTCGGGGAGGACACCACGGCACCCTATGAACTGGCCGTCGCGGGTCTGGCGGCCGGCAATTACGATTACCTTGCGGTGGCCGTGGATAACACGGGCACACCCACGAATCCCAACCCGACCAACAATACCACCAATGCCAGTTCCGTCGCCAAGGCCACCCGGTCCGCGGTCGTAAATGTGCGGGTGACCAGCGGCTCCCCACCGAGCGTCTCGCTCACCGCCCCCACCACCGGCTCGCTCGGTAGCACCATCTCCTTCTCCGCCACGGCCAGCGACCCCGGCGGTTCCGTCACCAAGGTCGAGTTCTTTCGCGATTACACGAAGCTCGGCGAGGACACCACCGCCCCGTATGACTTTAGCTGGAGCGGCTTTGCCGCCGGCAGCTACAGCCTCACGGCCAAAGCGACGGATAACAGCGGCAACGTAACGCAATCCGCTCCCGTGGTCATCGAAGTGGCCAACACCACGCTGGTGACCCGCGGTCCCTATCTCCAGAGCGCCAGCCCCACCCAAATGGTGGTCCGCTGGCGTACCACCGCCAATACCCCGGGCCGTGCGCGCTATGGCACGGACGCGGGCAATCTGATTGATTACGTGAACTCCACGGTCACCGCCGCACCCTCACCCGCCACTGGATTCGATCACGTCGCGCTCATCACTGGGCTGACTCCCAACACGACCTACTATTACACCATCGGCACCGCAGCCAATCTGCTGACCGGCGGCCCGACTTACACCTTCACCACTCCACCCACCGCCGGCACCGTCTCGGACACCCGCATCTGGGTGCTCGGCGATGCCGGCACCAGCGGCAATGCCGCCTCCCCCACCGTCGCCCAGACCAGCGTGCGCGACGCCTTCTACACCTGGACCGGCACGCGGACTCCAAACCTCGTCCTCCAGCTCGGCGACAATGCCTATAACACCGGCACCGATGCCGAATTTCAAAAGGGAGTCTTCGACATCTACCCGACCATGTTGCGGCGGACGCCCTTTTGGTCCTGCCTCGGCAACCACGAAACGGGGCAGGCCACGGCGTTTGTCGATACCTATCCCTATTTCAGCATCTACTCCTTTCCGATCGCCGGCGAATGCGGCGGTGTGGCCTCGGGCTCGGAGCATTACTACTCTTTCGACTACGGCAACATCCATTTCATCTGCCTCGACTCGATGACCGCCAACCGGAACACCATCGAAGTCAACGGCAGCGATGGACCCATGGCTGCATGGCTGCGCACCGATCTTGCCAGCACGACGGCGACATGGATCGTCTGCTACTTTCACCACCCGCCCTACACCAAAGGCTCGCACAATTCCGATACCGAGAGTGAACTCATTCAGATTCGGACAAACTTTCTTCCCATCCTCGAAAACGGCGGCGTGGATCTGGTGCTCACCGGACACAGCCATTGCTACGAACGCAGCATGCTCATTGATCGTTACTATGGGTTGAGCACCAATCCGGGCGTGAACGCAGTGACGAAGAATGCCACCAGCGGCCGCCCGGCACCCGCCGGGCCCGGGGCCTATGTCAAGCCGCTCACCGGCCCGCGCGATCACTTCGGCGCGGTGTATTCGGTGACTGGATCGGCGGGGCAGGCGACCAGTTGGACCGGAGGAAGCACGGCGCTCATCAACCCAACTCCGCATCCCGTAATGTTCACCTCATTGTTGCGGCTGGGCTCCCTGGTCCTCGACATCAATGGCACCCGCCTCGACGCCAGTTTCATTAACAACACCGGAGCCATCGAGGACTCCTTCACCATCATCAAACAAGGGGCCGCCGACAGCGATGGCGACGGCATCCCGGATGCCTACGAGATCGCCAACGGCCTAGACCGCTTCAGCGCCGCCGACGCCGCGCTCGACAGCGATGGCGACGGCATCTCGAACCTCAAGGAGTTCATCTTTTCCACTGCCTCGAACGCCGCTACCAGCCGCTACGTCTTCTCCACCGCCTACAACACGCCCGTCATCGGCCAGGCCACGGTTTCCTTCCCCACCACCACCGGCCGCACCTACCGCGTGATGTATAGCGCCAACCTTCTCTCCTGGCAGTCGGCGTCCAGCGTGGTCGCCGGCACCGGCGCAACCATGCAGTGGACCGACGACGGCACCACCACCGGCTCCCTGCCCTCGGCGGAAGGGAAGCGCTTCTACCGCATTGAGATCGCGGTCGTCCCGTAGCGGGGCGAGGGAAAAAGTGCGGGCGTAGTGATCGGGGAGGTCAGCGCGCGAGGTCGAACTGCACGGGCACTTCCACGCGGGCAGAGACGGCGACACCGGCGGTGCGGGCAGGCTCGAAAGTCCAGCGACGCACAGCTGCGAGTGCGGCGGCGTCGAGCGAGGGAACGCCGGAACTGCGTTTGATCTCGACGCTGAGGGCGCGCCCCTCGGCGCTGACTTCCACATCGAGCAGCACGCGGCCTTTCTGCCGGAGCCGCCGCGCTTCGGCGGGATAGTCGGGGCGCGGGTTCGAGCGGTATCGCGGCTTGGTGTTGCCGAGCCCGGCACCAGCGGAAACGGCGGTCGTTCCCGCGCCGCCCGCCGTTCCGACGCGCGGCGCAGGAGCGATGGGTCGGACCACGCGGGGCACGCTGACGCGCGGCGGCTCGGGGGGACGCGGTTTGGGCGTGGGCTCCGGGATTTCCTCGGGCTTTGGCTCTACCAGCGGCTCCTCCGGCGGCGGCGCGACCTCGGGCGACGTCTGAGCCGGTGCGGCGGGCGCGGCTTCCACGAGGCTCACCTCCACCTCGGGTTGCGCAACCGGCAACGGGCGCGCGCCTTTTCCCAAATGCACGCCGAAGAGCAGCAGCGCATGACAGCCCAGCGCGACGACGACGCAGATGAAACCCTCGCGGCTCACGGCGCAGCGGGCTTGGGCTGCGTCTCAATGGCGATCTTCGTGATGCCGAGTCGCCGCACCTGGTCGAGCACTTCAATGGCACGCCCAAACTCCGCCTTGCTGTCGCCATTGATGAAAACTTTCGGGTCCGGTCGGCTCGCTAGCAGGTCGCGCAGCGCGGCCTCGAGCTGCTCAGGCGTCACCGATTCCTTGTTGAAAAAAACGCCGCCCGTGGCGGTGATCGTGATCGCCGCGAAGTCCGCGCGGTCCTGCGGCGCGCCCGTGGCGGCAGCGGGCAAATGGACCGGCAGCGCATGGTTTTTCACCATCGAGAGCGAGACCATGACGAAGGTAGCGAGCAGAAAAAAAATGATGTCGATCAGTGGGATGATCTCAATGCGTGCGCGGCGGCTGCTGCGGGGCGAAGGGATCGACGTCATGGCATCAGGCGCGAGGTGCCGGCTCGGCTTGTTTGGCGGATTTCAGGAGCAGGAGTTCGAGGTGCGCGGCGGAGTTTTGCAGATCCTGCCGGGCGTTTTCGAGCTGGCTGTTGAGGTAGTTGAAAGGCAGCAGCGACACCATCGCGATGAGCAGGCCAAAAGCGGTGGCGATGAGCGCCTCGGCGATGCCGCCCGTGATCTCCGTGGGCGCGCCCAGCTTACTCGCGCCGAGCAGGTCAAAGGCGTGAATCATGCCCGTGACCGTCCCAAAAAGCCCGAGCAGCGGCGCGAGCGTCACGATGGTATCAAGCGTGGAAATACCGCGATTGAAGCGCTGCAACTCCAGCCCCGCGGCCTGCAGCAGCGCATTGGCAAAGGACACGTCGCGATGCTCCAGCGCATACGTGAGCACGCGCGCCACGTAGTCCTGCGAATCCGCGCCGGCCTCCTGCGCCGCCCCGAGATCACCGCGCTCGGCCGCCGCAAAAATCTCCGCCACCACCGCGCGATCCCGCCGCGCCTTTTCGCGCAGCGTGAACCACAGCCGCTCCAGCACCACCGTCAGCGCCACGAGCGAAACCGCGAGCAACGGCCACATCACGAGCCCGCCTTTGAGAAAAATCTGGATCATTGGATGAAAGCGCCCGGAGCGGACGCACAATCGTCCCAGCCCGAACGCCCGCGACTTTCCACACTCCCGCCCGAACTCTCAACCATTTCGGTGCCGGCCAACCAACTCACCAATCCGTCGGCACGTAGTCTTTCAAAAACTTCCCCCACACATGTTCGCCGGTGTTCGCGCCGGCGATGATTGGGTCCACAATGCGCGCCGCGCCGTCCACGATGTCGAGCGGCGGGTGAAAGCGGTGCTCGGCGGTTTTGCGTGCGGCGATTTGCACCGGGTCCTCGTCCGTCACCCAGCCGGTGTCCACGCTGTTCATGTGAATGCCGTCGGCGTGGTAGTCGGCGGCGGCGGTGCGCGTCATCATGTTGAGCGCGGCCTTGGCCATGTTGGTGTGCGGGTGGCGCGTGGTTTTGAATTTCCGGTAAAACTGCCCCTCCACGGCGGAGACGTTGACGATGTGCTTGTCGCGTTCCGGCGTGCGGAGCATCAGCGGCTTGAGCCGGGCGTTGAGGAGGAAGGGCGCGATGGCGTTCACGAGCTGGGTTTCCAGCAGCTCGACGGACGGCACCTCGGCCATCATCAGCCGCCACGAATTGCGCTCGCGCAAATCCACCTGCTGCAAATCGGCGTCGAGCCGGCCTTCGGGAAAGAGCGCCTGCTGTGCGACCATTTCGTCCGGAAGCAGCGGCACCTGCGACAGCTCGGCGGCGTGCGTGAGCCCGACCTCCGCCATCCGCCGCTGTGCCACCACGGCGTCGCCCTCCGGCAGCAGATGGTAGCCGCGCAGCCCTTCGTACGCGCCGAGCAACGCGCGCGGCGGTGCCGGCATGGTCTCCACGGCGGCGGTCTCCAGCGCCATCATGTGCTGATAGAAATCCGGCGGACGCCGCACCGTCTGGCAGGCGTTGTTCACGATGAAATCCAGCCGCTCGCGCGTGGCCAGCAAATGCCGGCAGAAGGCCTCCACGCTCGGCGTGTGCCGCAGATCGAGCCCGAAGATTTCCAGCCGACTCCCCCACTCCGCGAAGTCCGGCTCGGCCGCAAAACGCAACGCCGAGTCGCGCGGAAAGCGGGTCGTGACGATGACGCCGGCACCGGCACGCAGCAGCTTCAGGCCGGCCTGGTAGCCGATCTTCACGCGCCCGCCGGTGAGCAGCGCCACACGTCCGCGCAGGTCGGCGGTCTCGGTGCGTTTGCGGAAATTTAGCTCCGCGCACGCCGGGCAGAGCTGGTCGTAGAAATGGTGGATCGTCGAGTAGTCGCGCTTGCAGATGTAGCAGTTCTGCGGTTCCAGGACTTCGCGGAAATCGGGATCGTCCGTGACTTCCTGCTGCGAGAAGTCCGCCGGCGGCAGCACGTTCGGCGTGGTGAAAACGGGACGCTGGCGCAGCTTGCGGATGCCCGTTTCATTCAGCTTCGCCTCGTCGCGCTGGAGCTTTTCCGTCTTGCGCTGGCGGGCCACCGCCTTCACCAGCCGCCTCCGCGCCTCGAGGTCCGGCATGTGGATTTTGCCCGCCGCCTGGAGCAGCCGCGTGCGCGCCTCGTTCGGCAGGGCGGCGAGCAGCGCGCGGTTTTCCGCGACCTGCTCCAGCATCTCGATGGCAGCTTGCAAGCGCCCGGACAGCGCGTCGTCGTTCATCCGCCGACCTTCCGCAATCGCCGGACATTGCGCCAGCGCCGTTTCGCGAGCCTCGCCAGCAGCGCGCGGCTCCATTATGAGCGGGCGTACATGAGCCAGCCCACGCCGCACCTTTCCCTCCCCACGCCGCAACTCCTGCTCGCGGACGGCTGGAAGGACTATCAACTGCTCGACACCGGCGGCGGGTTGAAAGTGGAGCGCTGGGGCGAGGCGGTGCTGGTGCGGCCCGATCCGCAGATCATCTGGCCGCGCGGCGCGGGCGGCGCGTGGGACCGCTGGGACGGATACTATCACCGCAGCGAGACGGGCGGCGGGCGGTGGGAGTTTCGTCGCGCGCTGCCGGAATCGTGGACGCTGCGCTACGGCGCGCTCACGCTGAAAATTCGGCCCACGGATTTCAAACACACCGGGCTGTTTCCCGAGCAGGCGGTGAACTGGGATTGGTGCGGGCGAAAGATCGCCGCCGCGCGGCAAACGGGGCGCGAGGTCAGCGTGCTGAATCTTTTCGGCTACACCGGCGCGGCCACCGTGGCGGCGGCGGCGGCGGGCGCGTCGGTCTGCCATGTGGATGCCTCGAAAGGCGTGGTGCAGTGGTGCCGCGAAAACGCCGCGCTCTCCGGCCTCGCCGCCGCGCCGATCCGCTACATCACCGACGATTGCCTGAAATTCACCGCCCGTGAAGCGCGCCGTGGCCGGCGCTACGACGCCATCATCCTCGACCCGCCGGCCTACGGTCGTGGGGCCGGGGGCGAAGTTTGGCAGATCGAGAAAGACCTCTGGCCGCTGCTGCTCGAATGCCGCGCCCTGCTCAGCGAGCGACCGCTTTTCCTGCTCATCAACGGCTACGCCTCGAAGCTCTCGCCGATCGTCCTCGGCAATTTGCTCGCGCAACTTTTCGCCCGCGACGGCGGCCAACTCACCGTGGGCGAACTCGCCCTCCCCAGCCAGCGAGACGGGCTGGTGCTGCCCTGCGGTATCTGCGGACGGTGGGAGGCGCGTGACTAGCTGCGAAAGCCGTAGCGCTCGCCGAGCGCGAGGCATTCCGCGAGCGGAAGCATGCCGCCGGTGCAGGTCTCGTCGCTGAGATTCGCCGCCGCCGCGCAGACGCCCTGCCGCAGCCATTCGCGGACGGGTAGTCCCTCGTGCCAGCCGAGCAGCGCGCCGGCGGTGAAGGCATCGCCCGCACCGGCCGCGCCGACGATGTAATCCGCCGGCAGACGCACGCTGCCGTGCTCATCCCACGCGCCGTCGCGACCGAGCGCGCACCCACCTTCGGGATAATGCACGACCACGCGCTCGCGCACGCCGGCGTCGAGCAGCGCCTGCATGGCCCGCCGCAGCTCCGCGCGATCCAGCGTTTCCCCCACCCGGATGCGTCGTCCGGTCACGCGGCCCGCTTCGAATTCGTTCATCACGCACACGTCCACGAAGCGCAGCGCGGGCAGGATGATTTTGGGGAAACGGTCGCTGTCCTCGCTGACCGCGTCGATGGAAGTCCGGAGCCCGGCGGCCTGCGCTCGGGCGAGAACCTCGGCGGCGACGGTGCCGTGCGTGGCGCTCGGAGCGTCGAGTCCATCGAGCAGCAGCAGGTAGCCGAGATGAAAAATGCGCGCGTTCGTTTTGGCAAAGTCGAAGTGCGCGGCGTTGAGCAGCGCGTTCGCTCCGCGTGCGTGGAAAAAGGTGCGGCGGCCGGTGGCCTGCACGGTCATCACGTCAGTGAACGAAGTCGGCGCGGCCGTGGTGCGCTGCATCGCGGTGGCGTCGATCTGATACCGCGCGCATTCTTCGAGGATCTTCTTTCCGTCGGCGTCGTCACCCACCAGGCCCACGCCCGCGAGCGGGATCGTTGCGCCCATTTTCGCGAGATCGACAAGCACGTTGTAAGGCGAGCCGCCCGAGCCATCCGAGCCGCCAACGATATTCGCCAGCGCATCCTGGGCGGGCCAGGTGTCGATGATTTTGACGTGATCAATAATCCAGTTTCCACCGGCGAGAATTCCGTTTCGAGGAGTCATAAATTTGGAGCCGCAGAGCCTCCACAATCGTCGCCCGCCGACAAGCGGTTTGTGGCGCGGCGCAGCGCCTAAAGTGACTCGGCAATGCCGGTGAAATAGCCGAGCATCTGGCGGTAGTCGTCCTTCCCGCGGGCGGCCTGGATGAGGAGGTCGCGGCCTTCGGTGTCCTTGCCCTCGTAGAGCGCATAGACGCCGAGCAGCCACTGGCGGTCGGCGACCTTATCCGTCGTCCGCGCCTGGCGGAGAAAGGAGACACCCATGGCGATGATGCTGTCGCGGGAAACTTCCGTCCACGGCACCGGCACCGAGCCAAACTGCGACACTACCTCGACCTGGATTTCATTCGCCCGGCGCACGCCCCCCGGGATGATCTGGTTCGGCCTTTTCACCAGCGGGTCGGGGTAGCCTACGGTCGCAATGTCGTTGATGAGCGTCGCCTTGAAACGCGCGAGCCATTCCGTTTTCAGGACCATCGAGGCGAGCACTTTTTTCGCGGATTCGGTATGGACCGAGGTGGCCTTGGCCGTAATCAGCGCGTCGTTGTAACGCATCAGGCCGCACAGCCCGAGCAGCTTCGGTTTTAACTCCGCAAGCACCTTCTGATCAGCCTCGGCGAGCGCGGCCAGACGCGCGGCTTCGCCGCTTTTCGCCATGACGATTTTCATCCGCAGATCCGAAGCGAGCGGCTCCAGCCGCGCGCCGAGCGCGGCGGGATGCCGGAGCTTGGCGCGGGCGGCTTCCACGGAGGCGAGCGCCTTTTCGTAGTCCGCCAGAGTGACCGCGGCGGCGGCTTCCTCGCTGGCCGCGGTGCAGGCGGTGAAGTCCGCGACAATGGGCGCAGCGAGCGCCTTGTACTCGCCGACCCACGCGGACTTGGCCGGCAATGCGACGGCGGCGGTTCCGAACTGGGCGAGCAGCGCCGCGGCGTTCTCGTAATCTTTCAGCGCCCAATTTTTCATCCCGCAGACGAGCAGCACGATGCACTCTTCGCCTTCGGGCTTCAGCGCCTCGATCGTTGCCGGCTTTACGGCCGACTCCGCCGCCGCGAGTTTCGCCATTGCGACAAAAAATTCCGCCAGACGTTGTTCAGTCGGGTCGGTGGAAAACGGGCCGCGTTCCGCGATCTTGGCAAACTCCGCGCGCCCCTCCTCGCTGCGCCCGCCGAGAAACTCCGCGAGCCCAGCGTGCGTGCTGATCCAGTTCAGCCGCGGCTGCGGAACATCGGGTAGTTTTTCCAAACTGCGAAACGCCGCCGCCGCCTTCGTGGCGTCGCTCCCCGCGAGCAGCATGCGCGCGGCCTGATATTTGCGGTCGGCCCCGCTGCCGCTGCCGGTCGTCACCACCTCCTCTTCCGGGTTGACCGGCGGCGCGGAATGTCTCGGCCAAAAAGTCACGGCCAAGCCAACGAGCACCGCCAGCGCGGCACCGGTGAGCATCAGCGTTTGCGGCTTCCGTTTGACTCCCTTGGCCCGGCGATCCCGGGTGGCGGCGAGTTCACGTTGCGCGTACTCCAGCGCCTTGATCATTTCCCCGTATGTCTGAAACCGGTCGGCTGGTGCGAATTTCAACGCCTTATCGATCGCGAACGCTGTGGCCTCCGAGACCTCGCGGTTCACAGCGGCGAGGCTCGGCAGCTTGCGCTTGACCTCAAGCAACTCGCTCATCTGATTCGAATCGAGATTGCACGGCGGGGCACCCGCCAGCGCGTGGAAAAGCGCGGCCCCGAGTGAGTAAATGTCGCTCCTTACATCCTCTGGCTGATTGTCCAACTTCTCCGGTGCCACATAGGACGGCGTGCCCCAGACTTCGCCCATGACCGTGCCCGCGTTCTCCATTAGCACGGCGAGGCCGAAGTCCACGATCTTCGCCGTGTGCCGGTCGGCAAAAAGAATGTTGCCCGGCTTGATGTCGCGGTGAATCAGACCGCGCTGCAACGCCGCATTCAGTCCCTGCGCGATTTGAATTCCCGTGGCCAGCACTTCCTCCTCGGGCAGTTTCCGCTCCTTCTCCAAAAGCTCATCGAGCGAACCGTGTCCGACCAACTCCATGGCGATATACACCCGCCCGTGATCCCGCCCGGTACTGAAGACCTTCACCACATACGGATGGTTGATCGACGCTGTGATCGCCGCCTCCCGCGCAAATTGCTCGTTGAATTCGGGATTCTGGCTGTGTTCCCGCTGCAGCAGCTTCAGCGCGACATGCCGGCCGAGATTGCGATCCAGCGCCCGGTACACCGTCCCCATGCCGCCGACGCCGAGCTGCTCCAGCAGTTCAAAGTGATCGAACCGCCGCTGCACTCGCATGGCAGTGCCACAGCCCGGGCACTGGAAATCCGTGCACGGTTCCTCCCCGGACACATCCACCTGCGTGGCACAGCTCGGGCAGTCCTGGATGTGGGATGGAGTTTCGTCGGCCATGGAAACGCTGTTTGGTATCAGCGCACCGGTGCGTCGGCAAGGGGCGTGTGCGCTTTGGAAAATTGTCCGCCGCGCGTGAAAAACCCGCTTGCCCGGCACCGTGTAGCCCATCACCTTCCGGCCCATGAAAACCCTCCGTCATCTCCTCACCGCTGTCCTTTTCACCCTCGGCCTCACCGGCTGCCTGCAGATCGAGAATGTCGTCAAAGTCCAGGCGAACGGCAGCGGAACCGTGGATGTAAAGGTGGTCATGGGCAAAGCCGCACTCGCGCAGATCGAGCAGATGACCGCGGGCTTCGGCGACCTCGGCGGGGGGAAAAAGGAGGACAAACCGGCCGCCAAGGCTTTCGATCTGATGGACGAGACGAAGCTCAAGGAAACGGCGGGAAAAATGGGCGAGGGCGTGACCTTTGTCTCGGCCAAGAAAATCGAGACCGAGACCGGCAGCGGCTTCGTCGCGACCTACGCTTTCAAGGACATCAACAAGCTGAAGCTCGACCAAAATCCCAGCGACGTGATGCCCACGCCCGGCGGCAAAAAAGGTGGACCCGGCGGCAGCAAAACGGAGCCGGTGACGTTTAAGTTCACCCAGGGCAGCCCGGCGACACTCCTCGTGAAAATGCCGACACCCGACATGAAGGCCGCCGCGAAGAAGAAGGAAGAAGCCACCGGCATGGAGGACATGGCGATGCAGATGATGAAAAGGAGATGTTCAAGGACATGAAGATCAGCATGGCCGTGGAAGTGGCCGGGGCGATCAAGGAGACCAACGCGGAATACACGGAAGGCTCGCGCGTGACGCTGATGGAGATGGACTTCAACAGGCTGCTCGCGAACCCGGAGAAGTTTAAGAAACTGGCGAAGGAAAATCCCAAGACCCTGCAGGAGAGCAAGGCGCTGATGAAGGGGATCGACGGCGTGAAGGTGGAGACCGCACCGGAAGTGAAGATCAAGTTCCAGTAGGCACCCGCCGCGGCATCCGGCTACGGCTGGATGATCTCGACCGCGTAGATGTTTACCTTGCCATTGGCCGCACGCTGGACGCTGCGGATTTGCAAAGGCCGGGTGGCGTCGCGGACGGTTGTGGCATTTTCCGCCGGCGGCACCGCTCCCGCCGGGTAATCCACGATGATGCGCGGCCCATCGGCGCGCTCTTTGCCGCCGACCTGCTCGCGCATGATGGCGCGGCTTTTGTCCGACGCCGTGACGAGAAATTCCCCCCGGAGATAGATGCGCTCCGCCGGTTCCCCGCGGTCCGCCATCTCGCCCGCTTCCGTCGCCGACACGCTTCGGCCGGGCGGCACCTTGCCCGACTGGAATGTTTTCCACGAGCCGCCGTTCCCCACGAGCGTCGGATCGCGCTGGGGTTCGATGAAAGGCTTGAGCGGCACCCCGCCCGGCGAGACGCCGGGGACGGGCGTCGCGGTCGAACGCGGGGCAGGAGTGACCAGCTTCGTGATCGCCAGCGCGGGCGTCGGTGACGGCGTGACCTGCGACGGGCGCGGGGTGACGCCGCCCACTAGCGGAATTGGCGTGGCCACGGGCACTGGCGGCAGCGCACCCGTCGGCGGAACAGCGTCGTGCGGGTCGAGGGGATCGACGCGCACCAGTTCAGGATTCGGCGGAGGTTTCACACCATCCGTTCCCGCATCCCGCACCGCGATGGAATGCGTGCGGCGGTAGTCGGCGAACTTTTTCAACCCCGCGTCAAACGTCGTCTGTTTAACCACCGGCAAACCCGTCTCGATGACTAGTTCCGTGGGCGGTTCGAGACTGAATGTCCCCTCGCCCGCCTTCAGCGCGTAATTCCCGTAGAGCAGCGGCATGACCGTGAAAAGCATGTGCCCATCCGGCAATCGCTCCACATGCAGCAGCACCGAGAGATCGTTGGTCTTTTCGATCTTCGTCTCCAGCCCCGTCCGCAGGAGCGTGCGCAGCGCCGCCACATGCCGCGGCGGCGCGGGATAAACGTGCTCAATCACCACCTGCGGAAACTCTACGGACTGCGCCAGCGCCACGACCCCCGAGGGAAACATGTCCGTCTTCCGCAAATCGAAAGCGTCCAGAATCAGGAATTTTCCCGTGACATAGACGAGCTTCGTTTTCGTCTCGCGGTAGTTCTTGATGTAATTGCGCAGCAGCAGCGCATTCTCCTCCGCCAGCTCGCGCGGAGCCATGGTGGCGTAACGGTCAAAGAGTTTCTTCGCCGGCACAAAGTCCCCGAGCGGTGCCGCCGTGACATCGAACCGCCGCAACGGATCGAGTTTCTTCATTTTCACCAAAAACCGGTAAGGCCCCGGCTGCTCGGGATGGCCAAAAATGTAAAAGCTGCCCAGCCAGCACGCGAACGCGACGCCGATCAGGAGCAGGATGAAAACGGTCCACAAAAACAGATTGTCGCGCTCCTTCGGCTCGTCCTCGCCGTCGTCGTAGCCGTAAAAATCGTCAGCCATGTCGGGGAAACCAGAGGCGCGGGAACGCGCCGCGGGAAATTAATGCGTGTGCGTGTCGGCCTCCGCGTCGGCGGGTTCAAACGACGTACCGCAGCCGCAGCTCCGCGCGGCGTTCGGATTCTGAATGCGGAAGCCGGAACCCGCGAGGTCGTCGGCGTAATCAATGGTCGAGCCGGCGAGAAAATGCGCGCTCTGCGCATCAATGATCACCTTCACTCCGCCGCGCTCCACGACCTCGTCGCCCGCCTGCGCGAGATCGAGCCCCATCGCGTATTGCAGTCCCGCGCAGCCGCCGTTCTCCACGAGAATCCGCAACCCCCTGGCCGGGTCGTCCTGCTCGCGGACGATGGTTTCGAGCTGCGCAAAGGCGGCGTCTGTGACGGTAATCATGGTGGTGGAAAATAGGCCACACGCCGCCGGGTGCCAAGCGGCAAGTGGCGGTGGAAAGTCGCGCGCACTTGTCACCCGCCGCGCCTCCCCCGACACTGCGCGCCCATGTCCCGCATCGCCCTGCTTTCCGAAACCGTCGCCAGCCAGGTGGCTGCGGGCGAGGTCGTGGAGCGGCCCGCGAGCGTGGTGAAGGAACTGGTCGAAAACTCCATCGACGCCGGGGCCACGCGCATCGAGGTGATGATCCGGCGCGGCGGCATCTCCTACATCCGCGTCATCGATGACGGCTCCGGTATGGACCGCGACGACGCGCTGCTCTGCCTGGAAAGACACGCCACCAGCAAGATCCGCACGGGCCACGATCTCGCGGCCATCCACACGCTCGGCTTTCGCGGCGAGGCGCTGCCGAGCATCGCCAGCGTCTCGCGCTTCCGGCTCGCCACGCGCGAACGCGACGTGCTCGCCGGCACCGAGGTGCTCGTCAACGCGGGCAAAATCGAGGCCGTCCGCGACGGCGGCGACGCCCCCGGCACGCAGATCGAGGTGCGCTCGCTTTTCTACAACCTGCCCGCGCGCCGGAAATTTCTGCGCACCGAAAACACCGAGTCCAGCCACGTCGAGCATCAGCTTCATTTGCAGACCATCGGGCATCCGCACATCGGCTTCGTCTTCATCAATGACGAGCGCATCGTCTGGCAGCTTCCGCCCGCGAAACATCTGCGCGAGCGCATCCGCGACCTCTGCGGCGCGGCGCTCACCGCAGAGCTGCTCGACGTGCCGGAGTTCGCCTCGGACGCCATTTCCATCCGCGGCTGCATCGGCAAAGCCGGCGTCAGCCGCTCCTCCCGCGCGCAGCAGCTCGTCTTCCTCAATGGCCGCGCCGTCGAGAACCACACCATCAATTTCGCCCTGCGCGAGGGCTACCACACCGCGCTGATGAAAGGGCAGCACCCGGTCACGTTTCTCTTCATCGAAATGGACCCCGCCGAGGTCGATGTGAACGTGCATCCCGCCAAGCGCGAGGTGCGTTTCCGCAACGCTGCGTGGGTGCGCGAGGCTGTGGTCGAGGCGGTGCGCCGGGCGTTGGAAAGCGATCGCGCGAGCTGGTCGCAAACCTTCCGCGCCGAGCCGATGGTGGAGACGAAAGCCACGCCCGACGAAACGCTTCCGCTCATTCCGCACGCCGGGCAGGTGGCGCTGCGGAAGGATCGCAGCGCGCTGCCGCTACACACTCCATCCGCTCCGGTGCTCCCCACGCCCGTTCCCACCGAAGTCGCCACCACACCGCAGACGTCCGACACCCGACACCCAACACCGGCCCCGCCGCCCGCCCACGACTTCAAAATCCTCGGCGTGCTCGGCAAACTTTACGTCCTCATGGAAAACGCCAGCGGCCTCGTCCTCGTGGACCAGCACGCCGCACACGAGCGCATCCTTTTCGAGGAAATGAAACGCCGCATGGAAACGCAGGGCGTCCCCGGCCAGCGCCTGCTCCTCCCACTCACGCTCACCGTCAGCCCGCGCGACGGCGACTGGCTCGGCCGCAATCTCGACGTGCTCCAGCGCGCCGGCATCGGCCTCGAACCCTTCGGCAGCGGCACCTTCAAAATCGACAGCCTCCCGACTTTCCTCCGCGCCACCGAACCCACGCAGTTGCTCCGCGACATCATCGACGACCTCCGCGAAACCAGCGCGCAAACCTCCAAGCTTCGCCTCGGCGAAGACATGATCGCCAAGACCGTCTGCCGCCACGCCGTGAAAGCGAACGACTACCTGCGCGAGCCCGAACTCGTCCGCCTCATCCAGGACCTCCTCGCCTGCGAACTCCCCTACTGCTGCCCCCACGGCCGCCCAACGATGATCCAAATAAGCTACGCCGAGCTGGAGAAAAAATTCGGGCGCAAGGCGTAACGCACTGCAGGAGGGCCACTCCTCGCCGCGCCGCTTCCACTCGGCTCACCGCACCCCCCGTCGCATACCGGTAGTGGGCGTCGAGCTGGGGATGCAGGGCCGCGATGTAGGCCGTCCTCGCCTTTCATCGCGCAACCCCGAACCGCCGGTCGTGCGGCAACTCCTGCTGATCGATCTGCGCGGGCAGACTATCTCCACGCACGGCAACCTGTAACAACGCGAGAAGCGATTCATCACGCCCTTGATGTTTCGTCCACTGCCCATCCGGCCCTTTGCCGCCCTGATCCTCGCCACAGCTCTGCTGCACGCGGCCTGCCAGCGGAGTCGCGCTCCAGTCGGGGCTGGGAAAAGCCCCTTCATCCCAGTGGTCGTGGCCCAGGTGACGCGAAAGGACATGCGTCACCGTGCGGGCCATTCGGCGGGTGACCTCACCGGCCACCGCGGCGGTCAGCCGCAGGTCACCGAGGCAAAAGCGGCGTTGCCCCAACCTCGCGCGAGCGAGTGCGCCGGATTTACTTGGCGACACCCAGTTTCTCGAAGATTGGGGCGAGAGCGGCGGTCCATTTGGCGTAGCCTGCGGCGTTGGGGTGGAGGAGGTCGGGAAATTCCTCGCGTTTGGGAGTTCCGGTGCCGTTTTCGAAAAGCGTCCAAGTATCGCAGAGCGTGACTTTGGCGTCGTCTTTGAAGGCGGCTTCGAGCAGCGCGTTGAGAGCTTTG
Source organism: Chthoniobacter sp. (assembly GCA_021414005.1). Classification (GTDB taxonomy): domain Bacteria; phylum Verrucomicrobiota; class Verrucomicrobiia; order Chthoniobacterales; family Chthoniobacteraceae; genus Chthoniobacter. The sequence continues at coordinate 73,870 of JAIOPH010000006.1, forward strand.
ATTTTGTCGGGAAAAAACTCGGGCCGCGGGCCGCGGGGCATCACCTTGTTGAGGACGATGGGCATGTCGGCGGACGCTTTGTGGAGGTCGGCAACGATGGCGCGGAGGTTCGTGACGACCACCTCGGGTTCGGCACCCTGATCGAGGTCGTTCGTGCCGATGAGGATCGAGACAGCGCGCGGATGCACATCGAGCACATCGCCGAGGCGGGTGCGGAGACCGCGGGTGGTGTCGCCGCTGATGCCGCGGTTGGCGACTTTGAGTTGCGGAAAATCCTGCGCGAGCAACTTCCAACCTTGCGTGATGGAATCGCCGAAGAACACGACCGCACCTTGATCCGCGTCCTTGTCCTTCGCCCACTGCTCGCGGTGTTTTCTCCATGCCGTGCGAAACCACAGGCCCGACTGCATCGGGCCGTCGCCGGGGCAAAGGCTGGAGGGCGGCTGCGCCAGCGGGCTGGCGATGGCGGTGAACGGCACGGCGGGCTGGCCGCGCTTCTGCGCGAACATCCACGGCAGCAGCTCCGGCTCGGCGTAGGCGATCAACCAGGAGTCGTGCTTCACGTACGGATAGTCGCTGAACATGGGCTGCCCGCCCGCGGCGCGGAGGGCGAGGATGAGTTCGCGCGTCCGCACCGGCGGCACCGTGGGATCGAGCGCTCCGTGAAAGGCCCACAGCGGCACGTCTTTCGCCGCCGCGATGCGCGCGGCATCACCACCGCCACAGATCGGCGCGGCGGCCGCCCACCGTTCGGGCGAGCGCGTCACCAGATCCCACGTTCCGTAGCCGCCCATCGAAAGCCCGGTGACATAGAGCCGGTCCGCATCCACGGGCGAGTCCTTGAGCAGCCCATCGAGCGCGCCGAGCACCAGCTTCATCGGCTCCGTCGGTTCCGGGGAGAAGTTGCTCGGCCCGGTCCAACCCTTCACCGGACTCCACGTTTTGTCCGGCGGGCATTGCGGCACGAGCACGAAACACGGGAACTTTTCCCGCACTTCGGGCTTCGCGAAAAGCGGCGCGCCATGCTTGAGCTGGATGGCGTTATCCGTCCCACGCTCGCCCGCGCCGTGCAGGAAAAGCACCAGCGGATATTTCTTCCCGGCCTCCAGGTTTTTCGGCGAGAGCAGCCGATAATTCAGCGCCGCTCCATCGGGCGCGGTAAAAGTGCGCGCCTCATAGTCCTCCGCCCGCACCAGCGGGGTGAGGGCGAGAGCGACGAGGAGGATGAGAAACGGGCGAAATTTCATAGGCAAAGAAAGCGCGCAAGCTTTCGCACCGCGTGCCGCCTTGCCAATGGGAAACTGCGGAAAAGGACAGCGCCACCGGCGGGCGCGTCTTTGCTTCATGCAGCCTCGAAGCCCAAAACACCTCCTCCGCCGAAGCTCTCGAAGACGTGCTCGAAAAGCGTGGCGCATTTCTGCTGATAAACCTCCGGCGTGTAGGCGCGCGGCAATCCGTCGTCGAGCGCATCCTCAATCGCCAGCCGCACCTTGGCCCGCGCATCATTGCGGCGACGCCAGTCGAGCACGATCACGCTCTTAAGCCGCTCCAGCAGGAACTTCGCGACCTTTTTCACCTCGTCGCGCTCGGCGGGGCTTAGCTCCGGGCCGGGCCGCGTGAGCAGATCGAACACGGTCAGTTCTTCTTCGGAGAGATTCTCGCGGACGTGGCGTTGCTGCTCCTCGGAAAGCGCGCGTGTGAGGTTGAGCAGTTCCAGGAAGAGATCGTCGATGTTCCGGCTGCCGGCGTTGTAGGATTCGATCAGTTCCTCGAATTTCGCGAGGTAATCGGCGCGGGTTTTGTTCAACCGGATGAGCTTGTTGAGCTGCGCCGCAATCGCGGCTTTGAGCTGCTCCAGTTCGATGTTCTTGCGCTCCGATTTCTTGAATCGCTTCGCCAGCGCCTCGAAGTCGATGCGCGAGATGTCGATGACTCCGCGACCTTCACCCTTGCCATCCTCGCGGATGCGGAAGCCATCCGCGGCAATGGACTCGTCGAGCAGGGCATTGATCCGGCCCATCACCGCCGAGATGTCCGGCACGCCCTCGCCGAGCCGGCTGCGGATGGTATCGGCAATCGTCGCGAGGCACGCCACCGGGGAAGCGAACTGCACCACCGCAGGATCGGGCTTCACCGCGTTGTAGAGCGTCGTGACCAGCCGCTCGTGGCCGAGAAATTCTTTCCGCAGCGGATCGGGCGAAATGAGCGCGTTCACCGCATCCTCGAAGAGGGCCAGTTTTTCCATGCCGCCCGCTCCCTCGATCTTTGCGATCTCCACGCCCTGCTTCCCGCAGAAAGCGATGGCACCTTCCACGGCCTTGCCCAACTCCTCCACCAACTTCGCCTTGTCGCGCACGGGCGTCGCGCCGCCTTGGCCGGCGCCATAGATCGCCAGCGCCTTTTCCAGTGAGGCGAAGACGTTTGCGTAGTCCACGATCAGGCCGCTGTGCTTGCCGGGAAAGACGCGGTTCGCACGGGCGATGGTCTGCATCAGCGTGTGATTCCGCATCGGCTTGTCGAGATACACGGTCGAGCAACTCGGCGCGTCGAAGCCGGTCAGCCACATCGCGCAGACAAAGACGAGCCGCAGCGGGTCGTTCGAGTCCTTGAATTTCTCGTCGAGCGCCTCGTCGTTCATCCGCTTCCGGTGCGGCACCGCGTCGATGCCGAACTGCCGCATCTGCTCGATCTCGTTCTGGCTCGGCGAAACGATCACCGCCATGTCCGTGGTTTTGATTGTGGCGAGCCGCTGCTGGAGTTCGCGAACTCGGTCGGGGTCGGACTCTGCGCCGAATTTCGTCAACGCCGCCAATTCCCTTTCCACGCGCGCCTGTTCGGCCAGCCAGTGCTTGCGCACCTTCTCGTGCATCCGCATCGCGGTCGCCTTGTCGATGGAAACGACCATCGCCTTGCCCTGAAATCCGCGACCGAGGAAGTGCCGCACGATGTCCTGCGCCACCGTCTCCAAACGGTCGTCGCGGGTGATCAGGTGATATTGCCGGCCCAACTCACGCTCCAGCCGCTTCTCGCCTTCCTCATCCAGCAGCATCACCTCCAACGACACCCGGCGCGGTTCGTCCTCGCGCTCGATGCGTTTCCACTCGAAGAACCGCTCCCAATCCGCCGTAAGCGAGCCGACGCGGCTGTCCGTGCCGTTCGAGGCGATGAGCAGCGCGTTGAACCAAAAGAGCTGCGGAATTTCCACCTTGTAGTGAGTGAGGTTCTCGTTGAACGCCGCGCGTGCGGGCACGCCGGGCTTCTTCAACTCGATGACCACCAGCGGCAGGCTGTTGACGAAGCACACCAAATCCGGCCGGCAGGTGTAGAGCGCGCCCGTGACGCTGAACTGGCTGACCAGCAGGAAATCATTGTTCGCCGGCTGCTCCCAATCCATGACGCGCAACCGTTCCGACTTCTGTCCGCCGCCTTTGGAACGAACTCCCTCAGCGATTCGGCACTCCAATTCCTCGGTCTGCTAGCCTCTCCAGCAACTCGGTGGCGGTGGAGTTCACAACCAACACATCTGTGGGCAGCATGCTGAACAATCCAGCCGGTTGCTGGGAATCGGTCACAATCAATACCAGTGTAGCCGGTTGCTTGCTTCGCCCGGCGCTGTGAAGCAACTCCGCCGCATCGGCCAGACTTTCTCCGCGACGCTGGACTCGAATGAGGATTGGGCTTTCGCCGGGCTTGGCATTGAGAATCGCGTCGATACCGCGATTGCGCTGAACGGGAACAACCGGCAGGCCGCAGAGAATGGCCAGTGAATCCTCGTCGGACTGAAGGTAAGAATCCCGGCCCTTTCGCAATAGTTCCGAAGACGTTCTGACGGGTTGCGCCAATCGTTGGCGCGCCAACTCAACCGCTTCGACGGATACGTCAATGCCCATCGAGTTGCGACCCAGCAATTCCGCCGCGACGAGTGTCGTGCCGCTGCCGGAGAATGGGTCGAGCACAAAGTCGCCCGGCGACGTGACCAGTCCGATGATGCGTTCGAGCAAGAGAATGGGCTTTTGCGTCGGATACCCCACGCGCTCTTTCGCTTTCGGATTGAGAAGCGGAATGTCCCAAACATCGGCGATGGGCACACCCTTCTTGTGGCCGTCTTGGATGATGTCTTCGCAACCATCGCGGGCATAGACGGCTTTACCGTGTTCGTCTCGCTGCCGGCGCTGGAGAATCTGGTCAACATTCGTCGAGGGCGAGTAGTCACCGAAAAGCTGGTGGTATTGGTAAGTGTTGGTCTTGGCGTAAAAGAAAATCGTCTGGTGCGACGGCATCGGGTTGCGTTGCGAGTTCGACCAGCGGCGGTAGTGCCAGATGATTTCGGAACGAAACATCGCTTCGCCAAATACCTCATCCAGCAGACAGCGGATGTGATGTGAGGCGTTGGTGTCGCAGTGGAAGAACAGTGAACCGGTCGTTTTCAGGACGCGCCGGAATTCCTTCAGGCGAGTGCGCAAGAAATCAATGTATTCCACCCGAGACTTCCACTCGTCGCTGAACTCGAACTTGGTCGCGCGGTCGCGCGTAACCAGCGAGTGCGTCTTCTGCGTGAAGAACGGTGGGTCAACATAGACCAGATCCACGGACTCGGCAGCCAAACTGCGCGCCACGTCCAGGCAATCGCCATGACGGACTTCACTTGCCATGTTGCGCCGTCCTTTCTGCGGCCAGGTCGCGGAGGATGCCGAGCAAGTCCACGCCCGTGCGCTGCTTCACGTAGGCCCACGCCGCGTCGGCGTAGTGATACTCGCCTTCCACGCTCTTGTAGAGGCTCTCCAACGTTTTCTGGATGCGGATGGCTTGGTCGCGATTCGGGTAATAGAACATCACGCGCACCGGCTTGTAACCGGCATCGCGCACCGCCTGCATCCGCGTATGCTCCTTGGTGATGTGGTCGCCATCCGTGGTCGCATCGCGCCACTTGATTTCCAAGGCATCGCTGCCCACCAGACAATCCACGCCGAAAAGTTTGGGCTTCTTGCCGTGCGTATTTGGAACGCGAACCGAACCGGAATCCGGGAACTTCGCCTTGAAGCAGAGCTTCGCCGCCTCTTCGAGAAACGAGCCGGCATATTTGTAGAGAAACCGTCCCTTGTTCTGGTAAACGTCAATCAGCTTCCCCTCGTCCTTGCTGATGCCAAGCACTTCGTAAATGAGGACGTGCGACCGGTCATCCTGCTCCATGTCCGCCACGCGCACGTCAATGTTGCGCTTCAACTCGGCCGCATAACGGTCGGCCAGTGCTCGGATTTCGTCTTTCATGAGTTTGAGGATACCAGAATGAACTCAGCCGTGAACTGCCCGCGCCAGCCGAAGATGTTGCTCCGCGTCTTGTTGGTGACGTCCAGTTTTTGGCGGTCGAGGGTTTTCATGACTTTTTCTCCGAGTCCGACTTCTTGCCGAAAGATTTGACCCACTTGAAGCACTCAACAATCGCTGGGAATTCAGTGGCAACATCCGCGCTGCTCTTGGTTCGCAGCGCTTCCTCTTGCTCGATAATCGCATCTTCGCCCTTATCGGCCGTGCCCGTGACGTGTTCGATACAGCCCGACTGCCAAATCCAGATTGAATGACCCTTGAGTTGGTCGTGGACATCTGATGTCAAAGTTTTGCCGTCGGCATCAGCGGCCAAGAGCGCCCAAATATCGGCGGCGCTGAAGTTGTTTCCTTTTCTGGGAAGTTCGCCCTCAAGCAAAAATCCGTGAGCTGGCTGAATCCGCTTCAGAATGGCTTTTGCCCGCGATATTTCCGCGCCATCCTTGGCAAGCAGTGGAGCGTTTCCCTTGGTTGCTTGAGTGAAACTGAAATCCAAGTCTGCGATTGCGCAGCAGGGAATCTCCATTGCGCGGAGAACCGACAATCCTCGCAGGATGTCACCGCATCCGCCGAGAGATACAAATGCAACGTGGTCAAGCTCTGGCGCGCGTCCATAGAAACGTTCATACGCCAAGGGGAGGATTCTGCGGTCAGTCTTTCCCTCACAAATCACAACTCGCTCGGCGAAATAAACCTCCGCGACGTTCCCCAACTCAAACAGCGCCCGTGATTGTGACTCCGCTCCGGCAAGCGCGTCTTGAACAGCTTGCTTGAGCGGTTTCCGTGTCACCGCTCCGCTAGCTTGTTCCTTACGCACGATGACGGTATTAGCCGCGTTCGCTCGGTCAAGCATCAGAGGCGAGTGAGTGGAAAAGACTACTTGAAATCCTTTAGTTGCAAGGATGGCCAGAGCTTGGCGAACTCGCCGAACACCTTGTGGGTGCAGGTAAAGTTCAGGTTCGTCTATCAGCAGCAGCTTTCTGGTAAAGTTGGCCTCGGTATCCGCCGTTGCTCTCGCAAGGTAGCGAATCAGCGCCATCTCAATCGCTCTTTGCGCGCCGCTGCCAAGTTGAGCGAACTCCATGACACCTGTTCTGCCGGTCTCGCCGACCTTGAGTGAGCCTGACTTGAAAAATTCCTTCACCTTCGTCTCCGGCAATTCCAGTTGCAGAGTCAGGCCGGGGAAGAAGTCTTCGAGAACCTTTGTGGCTTCTTCGTCAAAATCCTTCAAAGCTTTCGAACGAATTCCACCCTCGCCCGTAAGCAATCCGTTAATGGTTTTCAAAGCTGCGTCAATCTCTGCCGCATTCGCCTTGGTAACTGGTTCTGAAATCTCCTCAATCAGTCTCTTGATGCTCGTTCCAGCAGCAACACTCGTGAAATCTTTCTGCACGTCCTTCATGGCTTGAATGGACAAAGGCTCTGGCAGAATTGCTGACACGGCTTGAGGAAGGCCAGTGGGATAGGGTCGCCATTCCTTAGGCATGCCATTCGCTTCGACCACCGCTGGATTCCAAACCTCTGGCTTGAGAGACTTGGCTGTTGTGCCGTCCGCCGAGACGCGAATCCACAGGACGCCATTCGGGCAATATGGCTCAATTGCCGTCCGATGCTTCGGCTCAGGGATGCAACCGAGAATTGCTGCGCTGATTCCTTCGATTCGCGCCGTCACCACAATCGGCAGCTTGGCATCCGCGAAATCGCTGGCAGAACGAGCATCTGGTTTCAGAAGCCACCGAAGCGACTCAAGGATCGTGGACTTGCCGACATTGTTTTGTCCGACCAGAGGAGTGAAGTCGTCGAGAGGGAGCGAGACAGACTGACAGGCTCGGAAATTCTGAATCTGAATGTAGCTGATTCGGTGCATGGTTAGTTGCTGATGCCCATTTGGGCGGCGTTTTTACTCAAGCCTTCAGCGATTCTCATCAAGCAAGGATGCTCGTTTCTTGGGTTGTTGGCCATGACGAACCCGGCCCGGCCCTTTTGATTGAGCGCGGAATAGTAGAGTTGAATCCAGAGGTAATTGGCGTTGTCGGTGCGCGGCAGGCCGAAGGGGAAGCGGCGTCCCGGGCCGACCATGTCTTTCAACCGCTCGTGGTCTTGCCTTTCAGGCAAGTCCTGCGGTGTGCCTTCGGGGTGACGACATGCGCTCACGCGCATTGCAGTGTCCACGGCGTTGACGTTGAACGGCGGGTTGGCGAGGACGAAGTCGAAGCGGCCCGTGGCGTCGTGCGGGTCGTCGCAGTAGCTGTTGACGTTGCCGCAGTTTTTGATTTCGCCTTCGAGGCCGTGGACGGCGAGGTTCAGGCGGCAGAGGCGTCCGGTTTCGTCGGTCTTCTCGACGCCGTGGATCGAGAGTTCGGCGGCGGGATTCTTCTTATGCTCGGAGACGAAGCGCGCCGAGGAGACGAACATGCCGCCCGAACCGCACGCGGGGTCGAGGATGCGCCCGTGATAGGGCTCGATGACTTCGGTGAGGAGGCGGACGATGCTGCTGGGGGTGTAAAATTCGCCGCCGCCTTGACCTTCGCTCATGGCGAACTCGCCGAGGAAGTATTCGTAGATGCGCCCGAAGGCGTCGTAGTCCAGCGAGGCGGGAATCTCGGAGACTTTCTTGAGCAGTTCCTTGAGGAGGGTGCTGGTGAAGAGGTTGTAGGTCTTGGGCAGGACGCCGGCGAGCTGCGGGTTGTGCTTCTCGATGTCGCGCATGGCGGCATTGACCTTCGCGCCGATGTTCTCGGCTTCGGGGCGGTTGAGCAGGTAATCGAACCGCGCCTCGGCGGGCAGATAGAGAATGCCTTCGGCGTGGTAGGCGGCGGGCTCATCCACGCGGCTGCCACGGCGGGCGGAGGCGGAGGCTTTCTCCAGCTTGGCGCGCTGGGCGGCGAAGCGGACTTCGGCGAAGCGCAGGAAGATGAGGCCCAGGACGGGCGCGGAGTATTCCTGGGACTTCAGGCCGGAGTTGGCGCGGAACTGGTCGGCGGCGGACCAGAGACGCTTTTCCAGTGCGGCCGTATCAGTGTCTTTTTCGGAGGGAGCGATCCAGATCATTCGGACGGTCCTTTTATGGAGGCAGAGGGATGCTGTCGAGGCCCGCATGGACAAACCCGCCGGTCATCCTGGCGAGGCAGGGGAGCAGCGGGCGCGTGCGCATTTCGCCTTCGTTTCGTCGCGCGTTTGTCACATTCGCTTTGCCCAGCCGCCGCCTCGGGTGCTATGCCTCGCAGCCTATGTCCGCTCTCCAACGCATCTTCGGTCGCGATATGAAATTCTACGACCTCCTGGAAACCAGCGCCGCTGCCGCCAAGCAAAGCGCGGACATCCTCGCCGACGCCTTGCCGAAGCTGATCGAAGCCTCCACGAACGACGCCCTTGCCGACCTCGCGCTGGCCCGCCGCAAGCACAAGCGCATCGCGCAGGAAACCACCGAAGCGCTGTGCAAAAACTTCGTTACGCCGCTGGAGCGCGAGGACATCGAGGCGCTCTCCACGGCGCTCTACAAGATCTCCAAGAACGTGGAGAAAATCGGCGAGCGGCTCATCATCCGCCCGATCGGCGCAAACCCGCAGGAGATCAGCCGACAGATCGGCATGCTCGGCCAGGCCACGGAAGTCGTCGCAAAAATGGTCAACGAACTCCGCTCGAAGTCGCACGGTGAGGCCATCCGCGATGACTACGAGCGGCTGCAAGGCATCGAGGGCGATGCCGACAAGCTGATGAACCAGCTTCTGCGCGAGCTTTACCACGGCACCGGCGACGCGCGGCTTGTGGTTTATTGGAAGGATCTTTTCGAGCTGACCGAGAAGGGTATCGACCGCTGCCGCGACGCGGGCTACGTGGTCTTTCACGTCGCGCTGAAATACTCCTGAGCCCGCCTCCCGCTCCGCTCCCGCGATGACGCTCTTTCTCCTCGTCCTGCTCGCCGCGCTCGCGTTCGAGTACATCAACGGTTTTCACGACACCGCCAACGCCATCGCCACCGTGGTCTCGACGAAAGTGCTCACGCCGCGCCAGGCCATCCTGCTGGCCGCCGGGGCCAACCTGCTCGGTGCCTTCATGGGCGAAGCCGTCGCCAAAACCATCGGCCAGGGCCAGGTGGACAAAGGCGTGGTGACGATGGGCACGATCCTCGCGGCCTTGGTCGGAGCCATCGTGTGGAATCTGATTACGTGGTGGTTTGGCCTGCCCTCCAGCTCCAGCCACGCGCTCATCGGCGGGCTCTGCGGCGCGGCCCTCGCCACGAGTCGCGGCAACTGGGGCGTGCTCATTTGGGACCGCATGGGCGCGAAAGGGCCGGACGGGCTTTGGCCGAAAGTCATCAAGCCGATGATCTCCTCGCCGGTCGCGGGCTTTGTCGTCGGCTTCCTGCTCATGGCGCTCATCACCGCCTTCGTCCTGAACTGGCGACCCAGCGTGGTCAACGGCGTGTTTGGCAAACTCCAGATCGCCTCCGCCGCATGGATGGGCCTCTCGCACGGCACCAATGACGCGCAGAAAACGATGGGCATCATCACGCTCGCGCTCTTTACCGGCACCGCCAGCGGGGCCTTCGCCAGCCTCCCGCCGTGGCTGCATTTCCTGCATACGCCGAAGTTTGAAATCAGCTTCTGGGTGAAAGTGCTCTGCGCCGTCACGATGGCCGCCGGCACCGCCGCGGGCGGGTGGCGCATCATGCGGACGATGGGTCACAAGATCGTCCGCCTCCAGCCGGTTCACGGTTTCGCCGCCGAAACCACGGCGGGCGCGATCATCTTTGCCGCGTCGCATTTCGGCATCCCGCTTTCCACCACCCACGTCATCGCCACCTCGATCATGGGCGTGGGCGCAATGAAGCGCTTCAGCGCGGTGAAATGGGGGCTCGTCCATCGCATCGTGTGGGCCTGGGTGCTGACCATCCCGATCACCGGCCTGCTCGGCTACCTCACAGCGCGGGGTTTCATGCTGCTGGGCGTGGGCCACTAGCCCCCGGCGCGGCCAGCGCGCGACGGCTGCCGCTGGTTTCGGCTGCGACACTTTTGTCCCAATCCCCTGCCCCGTTGTTGTTATCTTGCCGTCATGAGTTTCTCCGCCTCCCGACTTTGTCTCTCCGCGCTCACCCTGGTCGCGGCGTCCGCTTCCGGCGCGGTAAATGTCGCGGCACCTGCACCCACGCCGACTGCGGAGCAGACGGCGTTTTTTGAAAAGAGCATCCGGCCCGTGCTCGTGACGAAGTGCTACAAGTGCCACTCGGCGGACGCGGACAAGGTGCGCGGCGGGCTGCTGCTCGACACGCGCGACGGGCTGCGCAAGGGCGGCGACACCGGCCCGGCCATCGTGCCGGGCAACCCCGGCGAGAGCCTGCTCATCCAGGCGCTGCATTCGGCGGACAAGGACACCGCGATGCCGCCCGCGAAAAGCGGCGGCAAGCTGCCGGCCAATGTCATCGCGGACTTTGAGGCGTGGGTGAAAATGGGCGCGCCCGATCCGCGCGAGGGCGCGGCGGCGGTGGTCGTGGCGAAAAAGGAAATCGACTTCAACAAGGCGCGCGAGTTTTGGGCCTACAAGGCACCGGTGATGCCGGCTGCGCCGCTGGTCGCCGACCAGGCGTGGGCGCGCACGGACCTCGACCGTTTCATCCTCGCGGGGCTGGAGGCGAAGGGGCTGAAACCCGTGGCCGACGCGGACCGGCGCAATCTCATTCGGCGCGTGTATTTCGACCTCGTGGGGCTGCCGCCGACGCCGGAGGAACTGGAGGCGTTTTTCCGCGACACTTCGCCGGAGGCGTTTGCCAAAGTGGTGGACCGGCTGCTGGCGTCGCCGCAGTTCGGCGAGCGCTGGGGACGCCACTGGCTCGACGTGGCACGCTACGCGGAATCCACCGGCAAGGAGCGCAACTTCACGTTTCCCGAAGCGTGGAGGTATCGCGATTACGTCATCGCGGCGTTCAACGCGGACAAGCCGTACGACGAGTTCATCCGCGAGCAGATCGCCGGCGATCTGCTACCGGCCAAGGATCCGGCGGAGCGCAACGAGCATCTCATCGCCACGGGCTTTCTCGCGCTCGGGCCAAAGGGGCTGAACGAAAGGAACCGCGTGCGGTTTCAAATGGACCTCGTGGACGAGCAGATCGACGTGACCTCGCGCGCGGTGCTCGGCCTGACCGCCGCGTGCGCGCGCTGCCACGATCACAAGTTCGATCCCATCCCGACCACCGACTACTACGCGCTCGCCGGAATCTTCCGCAGCTCGCGGACCTTCTTCGGCACGAGCAATCCGGACGCCGCCAACGCCAAGAAATACAATAACGGCACGCCGCTGCTGCCGCTGAGCAAGAGCGCCGCCGCGCCCGCTGCGGCTGCGCCCGCCCAGCCGCCCGTACCTTCGCCGGAAAAGCAGCTCGCCGATCTCGCCGCGAAAAATCCCGAACGCGCCGCGCGCTACGCCGCCATGAGCGCCGTGGAGAAAGCGCAACTCGTCGAGAAGCTCAAGGCCAAGGGCGTCCTCACCGCGCCGCCGCCCGCCGCCGCACCATCCGCCGCGATCGGCACCGCGCTCGCGATGGGCGTGACGGACGGGCGCCCCGGCAATTCGCCGCTCTACATCCGCGGCGAGGTGGACAGCCCCGGCCCGCTCGTGCCGCGCGGTTTTCTCACCGTCCTCACGCCCGGCTCGCCGCCCGCGATCAGCGCTTCGCAAAGCGGCCGGCGCGAGCTGGCGGACTGGCTCGCCAGCAAGTCGAATCCGCTCACCGCGCGCGTCATGGTCAACCGCGTGTGGCTGAATCTTTTCGGCGAAGGGCTCGTGCGCACGCCGGACAACTTCGGCTCGACCGGCGAGAAACCCACCCACCCCGCGCTGCTCGATCTGCTCGCCACGCAGTTCATGCGCGACGGCTGGTCGGTGAAAGCGCTCGTGCGTTCCATCGTCCTGAGCCGCACCTACCAGCTCGCCAGCACCAGCGATCCGAAAAACTACGAGGCCGATCCCGACAACGTCCTCGTCTGGCGCATGACCCCGCGTCGGCTCGACGCCGAGGCCATCCGCGACGGCATCCTCGCCGCCAGCGGCCAGCTCGAACGCACGCCGCCCTACGCCTCCGTCGTCGCGCACGTCGGCGACGGCTACATCAACCGCGGCATCGCGCCGTCGCAGTTCAACGTCGAGGCGCGCTACCGCAGCGTCTATCTGCCCATCGTCCGCGACTACGTGCCCGACGTGCTCGCGGTCTTCGACTTCGCCGAGCCCACGCTCGTCGTCGCCGGGCGCGAAACCACGAACGTCCCATCGCAGGCGCTCTTCATGATGAACAGCCCCTTCGTCACCGCGCAGTCCCGCGCGCTCGCGAAGCGGCTGCTCGCGATGACGCAATACGACCACGGCCAGCGCATCATCATGGCCTACATGCTCACGCTGTCCCGCCCGCCGACGCCCGCCGAAGCCGCGCGCAGCGAGCAGTATCTCACCGCCTTCACCCCGCACAGCGACTCCGCCGCCAGCCCCGCGCCCGCCGCGTCGGCGGAAACGGCGTGGGCGACTTTCTGCCAGGCGCTGTTTGCGTGCGCGGAGTTTCGGTATCTCAAATGAATGTGGAATGCGGAGTGCGGAATTCGGAATGGAGCCGAGGCCGCGCGACATATTTGATTTCGCACTCCGCATTCCAAGTTTTCACTTTTCATGACTGACCTGAAAGCACGCACCAAGCAGTTCGGCCTCCGGGTCATTCGGCTGGTGGAGACTTTGCCAAAAACGCGATCTGCGGACGTTCTTGGTCGGCAGTTGCTTCGTTCGGCCACGTCCGTTGGGGCCAATTACCGGGCCGCCTGCCGCGGCCGCAGTAGCGCGGAGTTTCAGGCCAAACTCGGGATCGTAGAGGAGGAAGCCGACGAATCCGCGTACTGGATCGAGATGCTGATGGAAGCCGGCTTGGTGAAGAAGGGACTCGTCGAACCTCTCCTCCACGAGGCCAATGAACTCACCGCGATCGTCGTTAGCTCCATCAAAACCTCGCGCCGAAATTCCGCTCCAAAAAAGCCAGTCGTCAAACGCCATGAACCGTAATCCCCATTCCGCACTCCGCACTCCGCACTCCGCACTTCCTTACGAATGCCACGACGTGCAACCCCGCCTGCTCTCGCGCCGGGACATGCTCCGCAGCGTCTCCGCCGGCTTTGGCTGGCTCGCTTTTCAGGGCCTCTCCGCGCAGCTCGCCGCCGCGGAGAACCGCCATCCGCTCGCGCCCAAAGCCCCACATTTTCCCGCCCGGGCGAAGCGCGTCATCTTCCTCGCCATGCAGGGCGCGCCGGCGCATCAGGACACCTTTGACTACAAGCCCAAGCTCACCGCCGACCACGGCAAACCCGGCGTCGCGAAAGGCGGCGGATCGAAGCTCTTCGGCTCGCCGTTCAAGTTCGCCCAGCACGGCCAGAGCGGGTTGTGGATCTCCGAGCTATTCCCCAACGTCGCCAAACACGCCGACGAAATGTGCCTGCTCCGCGGCATGCACACCGACATCCCGAACCACCCGCAGGCCTTCGTGCAAATGCACACCGGCAGCGCGCAGTTCATCCGCCCCTCGATGGGCGCGTGGACGCTCTACGGCCTCGGGACGGAAAACGAAAACCTCCCCGGCTTCGTGACCATCGCGCCGCCGGTGCAGTTCGGCGCGCAGAACTACGGCAGCGCCTTTCTCCCCGCCATCTATCAGGGCACGCGCCTCGGCGAGCAGCGCGGCGACGGCGGCACCGCCGCAGCCATGGCCAATCTCCGCAACAGCGGCCTCTCGCCCGCCGCCCAGCGCCAGCAGCTCGATCTCGTGCAGGCCATGAACCGCGACCTCCTCGCCAACAAAGCCGGCAACCGCGAAGTCGAAGGCGTCATCGAATCCTACGAACTCGCCTTTCGCATGCAGACCGAAGTGCCCAAGGTCATGGACCTCTCCACCGAGTCCGCCGCCACGCTGAAAATGTATGGCATCGGCGAAAGCGCGACCAACACCTTCGGGCGGCAGTGCCTCATGGCCCGGCGCTTCGCCGCCGCCGGCGTGCGCTACATCGAGGTCTGCCACGCCGGGTGGGATCAGCACAAAAATCTCACCGCCAAGCTCCGCGAAAACTGCGCCGCCACCGACCAGCCCATCGCCGCGCTGCTCACGGACTTGAAAGCGCACGGTCTGCTCGACGACACGCTGGTCATTTGGGGCGGCGAGTTTGGCCGCACGCCCGATGGCCGCAACCCCGACGGCCGCGACCACAACGCCAAGGGCTACACCATGTGGATGGCCGGCGGCGGCGCCCGCGGCGGCCTGAGCTACGGCGCGACCGACGACTACGGCTACAAGGCCGTGGAAAACCCCGTCCACATCCACGACCTCCACGCCACCATCCTCGCCATCCTCGGCCTCGACCACGAGAAGCTCACCTTCCGCTACGCCGGCCGCGACTTCCGCCTCACCGACGTGCATGGGAAAGTGGTGAAGGCGGTCATGGCGTAGGGGGCCGAAAACATCCGCTTTTCCGTTGACGGTTTTGCCCGAAGCCAATGCATTGGGTGTGTGCCTGTTTCGACCCATTCCCTTGCGGCTTCATGTAAAGCGGAAGCTCATCCTCCGCGGTTCGGCGCGGGATCTCTGAGAAACGTTACACTCCTCTCCCTCCCACGCGCACACCGATGAGAACCAGTTGTAAGTTCAGCGATCCGCAGGATGCTTATGCCGAAGCGCTAAAGCGAATTGCGGAATGGCGGCGTGTCGGGGATTTGGAGGCTCCACTCTACCTCACCGTTTTGGGCATGGATGCTCTCCCGCCGGAAATCGGGCAGCTTACCGACTTGAGGGAACTCAACCTTTGGAATAACAACCTCACGGCACTGCCGCCGGAAATCGGACACCTCAAATCGTTGAGACGACTTGTTCTCCAAAGCAACCGCCTCGCCGCACTGCCGCCGGAAATCGGGAACCTCACGAACATCACCGAGCTTGATCTTAGCGAAAACAAGATCACGAAACTGCCGCCGGAACTTTTCCACATCCGGGCGTTAACAATACTCAACCTCAACCATAACCTGCTCACTGTGGTGCCGCCGGAGATCGGCCAGCTTGTAGCTCTCAGGGAACTGTCGCTCTACAGCAACCAGCTTGTAACGCTGCCGCAGGAAATCGGCACACTCGTTGCCCTGGAGAAACTTAGCCTCGATGGCAATCGCATGGCCACCCTACCATCTGAAATCAACCACCTTGCTTCGCTAACTTCGCTCTCCATCAACCAGAATCAGGTCACTACTTTGCCTCCCGAGATCGGCCACCTTACTTCGCTAACTTCGCTCTCCATCAACCAGAATCAGGTCACCGCTTTGCCTCCCGAGATCGGCCACCTTACTTCGCTGACTTCGCTCTCCATCAACCAGAATCAGGTCACCGCTTTGCCTCCCGAGATCGGCCACCTTACTTCGCTGACGTGGCTTTCCGCAGATGACAACAAGCTCACTACCCTGCCGCCGGAGATCGGCGTGCTTACGACGCTGGAACACCTATTTCTCGACCGCAACCGACTCTTCGCGCTGCCAGCGGAAATTGGACAGCTTACAGCACTGAAAGGAATACAGCTTGACGGCAATAAAATCACAGCGTTGCCACCGGAAATCGGGAACCTCAAGGCGCTGACTCATATCAATATCGAATCCAATCAGCTCACAACACTGCCACCCGAGATCGGTCAACTTACATCACTGGAATGGCTCAACGTCAGAAAGAACAAGATCCACGCGCTCCCCAGTTCCCTCGGTGATCTGCCGAGGTGCAAGAATTTCAATGTGAAGGGAAACCCGCTGCCTGGCGAACTGCTCAAGCTGGCTACGGGTGGAGGCCGCAAACTGCTGAAGTCTCTGCGGGCGGGCGGGGCGGTGGAAGATAGGCGGCCACCTCCCGTCCGGAAGGGACCGCCCGTGGACCGAGCCAACCTGAGAAAGTTTAGCAAGAGCCGGTATTTTAAGCTCGAAAACGGCTATGAGGACGTAATGGCGGCAGCAAAGCCAGCGTTTAAGAGTCTCCTCGCCGACCTTTTGGAGTTGCCCGAAGATGCCAGCGAAGAGGAGCAGCGTGTGCTTTTCCAGAACTGCATCGACGACCTGAACGCGGTGAATGACGACGAAGATTTGGAAAACGGCATCGATACCGATGAGCGCGAGTTTTTCTGCGAACTCCTGGAGCAGATCGCCGGACTGGCTGGACTCGAGAGCATCGAGGACATCATAGCTCAGCGCGACTGGTAGCAGGGTGGCACTCTGCCGCTACCCTGCCACCCCGCGCCCTTCGTCTCCGTCTTCACGCGGAGGAGGTGGGTGTTGGGGGTGATGTAGAGGGTGCCGCCGTCGCCGACACCGCCGCCTGCGGCGGTTGACACACCCGGCGCGTTTTTTCCACTCTCACCCGCCATGTCTCCCAGCACCGCCGCAACCACCGGACTTTGCCCGCGCACGCTTGCGGCGCTCCTCGCTTTCCTCATCGCACTGACGCTGCCGGCCGGCCGTGCCGCGGAGCCGGAGCTTTTCCGCTTTCACCACGAGGGCGTGCTCGGGACTTCACTCGATCTGCAAGTGCGCGCGGCCGATGCGGCGCAGGCGGGGCTGGTGGAGGCCGCGGTGCTCGGGGAGATCGAGCGGCTGCGGAAGATTCTGAGCACGTACGATCCGGCGAGCGAGGCCAGCCGTTTCCAGGCGAGTTCGGGGCCGGTGCGATGCTCGCCGGAACTGCTCGACGTGCTCGGCTTTTACGATTTCTGGAATGGCAAATCCGCCGGTGCCTGCAACGGCCATCTCGGCGAACTCATCGCGGCGTGGAAGGCGGCGGAGAAATCGGGCGCGGCACCAAACGCGGCGGCTTTGCAAGGCATCGTGCAGCGGCTCGCGCTGCCGGGGTGGAAGGTGGAACGCGCGGCGGGCACGGCCACGCGGATGCCGGGCGGAGCGCTCACGCTGGATTCGATCGGCAAAGGCTACATTCTGAGCAAGGCCGCGGTGGCTGTGCGGGTGAAGGTGCCGGCGGTGCCGGGCTTTCTGCTGAACATCGGCGGGGACATCTTTGCCAACGGGCAGCCGGTGGCGGGCACGCCTTGGTCGGTGGGTGTGGCCGATCCGAAACGCAGTGCGGACAACGCCCCGCCGCTCACGCAGCTTCGGCTCAGCGACCGCGCGGTTTCCACGAGCGCGGCCTACGAGCGCGGGTTCACCGTGGGAGGACGCCGCCTTTCGCACATCCTCGATCCGCGCACCGGCCAGCCCGCGGAGGGCGTGGCCAGCGCCACGGTCATCGCGCCGAGCAACGCCACCGCCAACGCGCTGGCCACGGTGCTGTGCGTGCTCAAGCCGGAGGAGGGGCTGGCGCTCGCACGGCAGACGCCAGACGTGGAGTGCCTCATCGTGGCCGCCGATGGCCGCCAGCTCCGCAGCCCGCGGTTTGCCACGTTCGAGGTCGCGCCCGGCGCGGTGGCCACCGCCCCTGCGGGAACCCCGGCTGCGCCGGTGGCGAAGAACACCTTATGGCCCGCGGGATTTGAGGTGGCGCTGGCGCTCACGCTGAAAGTGCCGGAGGGCGGACGCAAAGTGAAGCGCCCCTACGTGGCCGTGTGGGTGGAGGACGCCGCCGGCAAACGCGTGCGCACGGTGACGGTGTGGGGCAACAAGCGGAAGTACCTCCCGGACCTGCCCGCGTGGTGGAAGCTCGCGCAGGAGGATCAGCAGTGGGCGCAGTCCGTCACGCGCGCCACGCGTTCCGCCGGGCAGCATCGCGTGGTTTGGGACGGGCTGGACGACCAGGGAAAATCGCTCGCGCCGGGAACCTACACGGTTTTCCTCGAGGCGAACCGCGAGCACGGCTCCCACGCGATCCAGAGCGGGACGATCGTCTGCGGGGCGGCCCCGGCAAAGGGAACGATCCCGGCGGGTTCGGAGTTCGACGCGGCGGAGATCAGCTACGGCCCCGCCACACCCTGACGATGGACGCGCATCACCGGCGTCTTCTTTTCAAAAAGTGGACGCGCACCCTTCACATCTACATCTCGATGCTCGGGCTGCTGACGCTGATCTTTTTCTCGGCCACGGGGATCATGCTCAATCACGAGGAGTGGTTCGGCTTTGCCGCGCCGCGCATCGTGAAAAAGGAGGGCGGAGGCGACCGCGCGCGAACCGGACAAGCTGGCCATTGTGGAGAAGCTCCGCCGCGACTTTGGGGCGACGGGCGCGATGGATTCCTTTGAGATCGACGATGACCGGTTGACCGTCGCTTTCCGCTCGCCGGCCCGCCGCGTCGAGGCCGTGCTCACGCGCGCCGATGGCCACGCCGAGATCACGCTCGAATCGCACGGGCTCGCCGGCCGCCTCGCGGAACTGCACCGCGGCACCGATGCCGGCGCGGGCTGGCGGCTGATCATCGACATCTCCGCCTTTCTTCTCCTCATTACCGCGCTGACCGGCGTGGCGCTGTGGTGCTTGGTGCCGAAGTGGCGTCCGCTGGGCTTGGCCGCGGTCGCGGTGTCCGTGCTCGTCTGCGCCGGCGTGTATTTCGTGCTGGTGCCGTAGCGACGGACGGAGTCCCGACACCTGCCTCAGCAGCTACCCGCGCCGGAGCGTGATGTGGATAATTTCGGCGGGCGCGCGAGTGCGCAGTGGGAACCAGTTGCCGGTACCGTTCGAGACGATGAGAGCACGCTGCCCGAGCCGGTAGAGGCCGGACCAGTAGTGGTAAAGCATCGGACCGAAACCGAGATTCTGCGTGACCATAAGCTGGCCGCCGTGCGTGTGACCGGCGAGGGTCAGCGGGATGTTTTCCGCGAAGTCGAAGGCATGCGGGTGATGCGCGAGCAGGATCGGGAAAGCGCCGGGTTGGAGTTGCGTGAGGAGATCGCGCATGGAGCCCGCGATGGCTTCGTCTCCGGGGCTCGCGGGATCGTGCGCGTGATGCCCCGCCGCTCCCCAGCGAAGGCCGAGGATCTGCACGGCGCGGCCACGGATGGTGAGGTTCGCGGTCTCATTGACGAGCAGGTTCAGCCCCGCGGCTTTCGTGCGCCGCCGGAAAGCGTCCGCATCGGCAAAGAGGTCGTGGTTTCCCTCGCAGAGAAAGACGCCATGCGCGCCGCGCAACCGGCGGAGCGCGGCGAGGCCGGCGTCGAGATCGCTGAGAGCGAAGTTGATGAGGTCGCCGGTGAAAAGGACGAGGTCGGCGCGGAGGTCATTGGTCGCCGCGACGATGCGGTCGAGCACGTCATTGCGGGTGAAGGGGCCGACGTGAAAATCGGTGACGTGCGCGATGGTCAGGCCGTCGAGTTCGGCGGGCAGAGCGGAGAGTTCGACGGTGAGTCGCCGGATGCGGAAGCGCGCGATTTGCCACAGCGCAATGGCCGCCGTGCCGACTGTCGTGAGCGCGGGCAGCGCGGTGCCGAGCAGCCGCGCGAAGTCACGCCGCGTGAGCGGATGGGGAGCGTTAACCGCGGGCACCGCATCCCTTTTCAGCAAAAGCCGGCGAACCCCGCTCACGATGCCGCGGGCGAGTGCGTACGGCAGCCAAAGCAACAGCATCGGAAACAGCAGCAGGCAGTGCCAGAGGTAGATGCTGGTGAGCCAAGGCCCGGCGAGCACGCGGTCGAGACCGAGATCAAAGAGCCGGTCGAGCAGGACTAGCCCGAGCCCGACCAACTGCCCCGCCATGAAGACGCCCAGCGCCACCCGCCACGGCAGACTGCCGCGCAACCGCCGGAGCACCCGATCGGCGCGCCACCACCACAGGAAATTTCCAAGGAAAAGGACAATGAGAATGCCGCCGATGATACCCATATGAGTGCCACCACTTTCCCCGCCCGCACGCTAAGGACAATCGCGAATCGGCGCTCCCCGCCGATGTATCAACCACCAAGCTGACTCATAAACGCCAGACCCGCGATGCCCACTGGCTCACCGCGGGCGGAGCGTGATGGTCGCGCGGCCACTGAGTTCACCGGCGGGGGCGTGGCCCTGGTCGGTGTAGGTGGCTTCGAGGACGAAGACACCGGGCTTTGGTTTGCCGGGATTGGGCGTAGCCGCTTCGCCGGTGAGTCCGTGCAGGAGAATGGGGCCGCCTTTGCCGGCCTCCAGGCTGAGCAACCAGCGCAGCATGATGGCGACTTCGTCGTCGGTGAGCTGCGGATGCGGCAGCATGGGAATCGGTCCCCAGACGCCGCTCCCGCCTTCGCGCACCTTTTTCGTGAGCAGTTCCATCGCACCCGACTGCCCGCGGTATTTGTTCGCGATCTCCACGAGCGACGGCCCGACGACCTTTTGCTCGGCGGCGTGACAGTTGAAACAATCGCTCTGTTTCATCCGCGTGATGCCGGGGTCGAGCGGATCTTCCTTCCCGTCGTCGCGCCGGAATGCGCCGCTCACAACCACGCGCGCGCCCATCACCTCCGCCTTGGCGGCCGATTCGCCGTCCTCGGGATCGCTGACGGCGATGCGGAATTTCACCGGCTGGCCGGGCGCGTACGTGTCGCCTTCCTTCGGCTCGATGAACGTCACCTTTGGCGGGCGATTCCCCACTATGACCCGCGCGCTCGCCGTGCTGCTCGTGCCTTGCGCGTCGGTCACGCGCACCTCGGCGACGTAGTTGCCGGGCTCCTTGATCGTCACGGGAATTTGCGCCGTGTTGCCCAGCGTTTTGCCGCCGGGTTGCAGCGTCCATTGGTAGGTCAGCGCCCCGCCTTCCGGGTCGCGCGACGTTTCCGCAGACAAGGTCGGCGCGTCCGCCGCCGGATCACCCACCACGACGAAGTCCGGCTGCACCCGCGCGACGGGCGCGAGGTTGCCGGTGACGTACGAAATCTTGAGCAGTTGCGAGTCGGCGTTCGCTCCCCAAGTGTCGCCGTAATCGAGCAAATAGAGCTGGCCGTCCTGCCCGAACACGGCATGCACCGGGCGCTTCACATTCGTCGCGCCGCTGGCCACGGGCTTGCCCCGGCTGACTTGCACCGCACCGGTGAAGGGCTCCAGCCCGGCGAGATTCGAGTCGGCATCGAGCCGCGCCCATTTCATGAAAGGCCGCTCCCAATCCCAAAAAAGCAGGCAGTTGTCGAAGTGCTGCGGGAATCCGCCGGATTTGGCAAACTCGGGCCGCCAATGAAAGACGGGACCGGCACACGCGGTGCGCCCGCCTTCGCCAAACTCGGGCCATTTTTTCGGAGCCCGATACGGCCAGTAGAGAAAGGCGGGCATCGCCGGCGGCAGCTCGCGGATGCCGGTGTTGTTCACGCTCTCATTGATCGGATGCAGCGGGTCAAAGGGCTGGCCGAGCTGTTTCGTCACGTAGTCGTAGTCGGTGTAGGCGAAGTTATCGCCGACGAAATACGGCCAGCCGAAATTGCCCGCCTTCTTCGCCTGATTGATCTCGTCGTAGCCGCGCGGCCCGCGCGGACCATCGTCATTGGCATCCGGACCGACCTCGCCCCAATAGACGTAGCCCGTCTTCGCATCCACCGACATGCGCCACGGATTGCGGCAGCCCATCACGTAGATTTCGGGGCGTGTCTTCGGGGTGCCGGGCGGAAAGAGATTGCCCGCCGGGATTTCGTAAGTGCCATCCGGCTTCGGGCGAATCCGGCAGATTTTCCCCGCGAGGCTCATGGTGTTCGCGGAGGATTTCTGCGCATCCCACGGCGCGCGGTCGGGACGCTCGTCGAGCGGCCCGTAGCCATTCGATTCCGCATGCGGGTGCGTGTTGTCGCCCGCCGACCACAGCAGACAACCGTCGGGAGCAAAGGCCAGCGTGCTCCCGTGATGGCAGCACTGCTTGCGCTGCTCGTCGTATTGGAGCAGCCGCTTTTCCGAGGCCAGATCGAGCGTGTCGCCCTCCATGGTGAAGCGCGAGAGATACTGCCCGTCGAAGCCGGGCGGCGAGTAGAGGCAGTAAATCCAATGGTTCTCGGCAAACTTCGGATCGAGCGCGAACGCGAGGAAGCCGTTCTCCTGATCCCTGAAAACCTTCAGCTCTCCAGCCAGGACCAAGGACTTCGTCTTCGGCTGATAGATCTTCAGCTTGCCGCCGTATTCATTGAAGAAAATGCGCCCATCCGGCGCGACCGCCACGGCCATCGGCTGCGCGAGCCCCTCAGCGAGCCGCTCGACGTGAAAACGATAATCCGGCGGCGCGTCGGCCGCGGGCGCGGAGAAAGTGGTGGCGGCAAGCGTGGCGGAAATGGTGGCGGCGAGGATGGTTTTCATGTGGAAAAGAAAGCGCGGGACTTTGACGACTTTCGCCGACGGCACAACTGCGGATCGCAACCAGCGCCCTTCTCCCGAACACGCTTCCCCGTGCCGATGAAATCTGCCTCACTACGCGCCATGTCCGATTCCTCTACCCGTCTCGGCTTTGCCCACGGCCTCATGTCGCTGCCGCGCGCCCTCGGCGTGCTCTGGCGCGCGCCGCGGGTGTTGCTCTGGCTTGCGCCGCCGCTGCTCATCACGCTGCTGCTCGATGTCGCGGTCTTCTCTTTCGCGTTCGACTGGATCCGCGCGTGGATCGCCGGGCTGCTGCCGGCCAGTGGCTGGCTGGCGTCGCTGCGAACGGTGCTCGATGTGCTCGGCGCGGCGGTTGTGATCGTGCTGCTGGGGTTGAGCTTTTCGTGGGTATTCCTAGCGCTGGCGAGTCCGTTTCAGGACTTCATTTCCGCGGCGGTGGAAAGGGAGGTGCGCGGCTCGGCGGTGCCGGACCCGGCGGGCATTTCGGGCTTCCTCCGCAGCCTCCTGCAAAGCCTCGTGCAGGCCGTGGTGCTGACTTTTTTCAGCCTGATCTTTCTGCTCCTCGCGTTCTTCCCGGTGGTCGGGCCGATTCTGTTTTTCGTGTGGAGCGCGTTTGCGCTCGGCTACTCGTTCGTCTCCGTCCACTCCGGGCGAACTGGCCAAACTTTCGCCGAGCGCCGCGCCTTTGCCCGCCGACATCTCGGCGCGGTGATGGGGCTCGGCTCGATCGTCGCCGCGACTGCGCTCATCCCGCTGGCGAACGTGCTGCTCATGCCGATTTTCGTGGTTGCCGGGACGCTGCTGCACCTTGATGCGGCTCCGTCCAAGGATGCCACGACTTAACCGCCGAGATTTGCCTCCGCGAGACGCTCGGCGACATCGGCGGTTTGGAGGGCAGAGATCATCTCGGAGATTTCGCCGTTGAGGAAACGGTCAAGGCTGTAGAGCGTGAGTTTGATCCGGTGGTCGCTGACGCGGTTTTCGGAAAAATTGTAGGTGCGAATTTTCTCGGAGCGGTCGCCGGTGCCGATCTGGCTTTTGCGATGGGCGGCGTACTTCTCGTGCTCCTCACGCTGTTTCACCTCGAGGAGGCGGGAGCGCAAAATGGTCAGCGCCTTCTCCTTGTTCTTCTGCTGGGAGCGGCCGTCCTGGCAGCGGACGATGGTGCCGGTGGGGATGTGCATGACCTGCACAGCGGAGTCGGTGGTGTTCACCCCCTGGCCACCGGGGCCGCCGGCGCGGCAGACTTCGATGCGGATCTCGTCGGGCTTGAGTTCGAGGTCCACCTCCTCGGCCTCGGGGAGCACGGCGACGGTGGCGGTGCTGGTGTGGATGCGGCCCTGCGCCTCGGTGGCGGGGACGCGCTGCACGCGATGGACGCCGCTCTCGTAACGGAGGGTGCGAAAGACCTGGTCACCGGTGACTTTGAAAATGACCTCCTTCATACCGCCGAGTGCGCCGACGCTGGATTCGAGCGGCTCGATTTTGAAGCCGTAGGTTTCCGCAAAGCGGGTGTACATGCGGTAGAGATCGGCGGCGAACAGCGCGGCTTCGTCGCCGCCAGTGCCGGCGCGGATTTCCACGATAGCATCGCGGTCTTCATTCGGGTCGGGCGGCAGGAGCGCGTACTGAACGGCAGTCTCGGTCTCGGCGAGGCGCGTTTCGAGGGCGGGGATTTCAGCGGCAGCCATCTCGGCAAACTCGGCATCGTCGCCTTTGGCGAGCGTCTGGTTTTCGGCAAGTTCGGTGCGGAGCTTTTGCAGCAGCTCCCAATTGGCGAGGAGCTGCTTCAGCCGGGTGTGCTCGCGCAGGGTCTCGCGGGCCTTCCGCGGATCGTCATAGAGATTCGACGACGAAATCTCGGCTTCGAGTTCGCGGAAGCGGTCGGCTTTGCGGGCGATGAGCGGGGCGAAATCCATGAAAAAAGATGAAGTTGGAAAGGTCGGAATGCGGAAGTGCCGATTTCCCGCGCGTGGTGGAAAAAGCAAAACGGTGAAGACGCGCGGGGCATCTTCACCGTTTTGAAAAGTGGACCTAAATCGCTAAGCGGTCTTTTTGCGCGAGGCGGCGGTGCCGTAGCGGCGGGAGAATTTCTCAATCCGGCCCGCAGTATCGACGAACTTTTGCTCGCCGGTGAAAAACGGATGGCAGGCCGCGCAGATGCCGATCTTGAGGTCGCGCTTGGTGCTGCGGGTGTGGTAGGTCGTGCCGCAGGCGCAGTGAATCGTGGTTTCTTGGTAGTCGGGATGAATATCTGCTTTCATGGCTTGGAAAAGGGATTAGGAGGCTAGCCGCGAAAAGCAGGCCCGCAATTAAAAACTCTGACTATTTCCCGTGCCGGAAAATCCGCCCGAAAATCCCCTTTTGACCGCATGGCGACAGACTTCGGAACGGCACGGGGAGGCGGCGGCAATTTTCGATTCGCGCGGAGCCACCTTGCGAACGTTTGCCGGGATCGAAAGTGGCGCGCAGGCCTTTGCCGGAGCGTGCGAAGACTTGCCAGCAGGCTCCGTCGTGGCGGCGCAACTGGGTAACAGTGCTTCCTGGCCGGAGGTGCTCCTCGCGCTGTGGCATCGGCGGTTGGTGCCGCTTCCGCTGCCGGATGCCATGGCGGCCACGGAGCTTGAGGGGACGCTCGCGACGCTCGGTGCAGCCGCGCTGGTGACGCTCGCGGGCGGACAACCGCATGTGCAACTCCGCGCGGCACCGACGAAACCGCCGGCGTGGGCCGGGCCGGTGCCGGACTTGCTGAAGCTGACCTCGGGAACGACGAGCGCGCCGCGCGCCATCCGCTTCCGCGCGACGCAACTGCTCGCCGACGCCAAGCACATCTGCGCGGGGATGGGCCTCGCGGACGACGATCTGAATTTCGGCGTGATCCCGTTTGCGCACAGCTACGGTTTTAGCAACCTCCTCACGCCGCTGCTCACCCGCGGCGTGCGCTTGGTGGCGAGCGACGACCGCCTGCCGCGCGCGATTCTTGATGGTCTCGCCGCGACTCGGGCCACCGTGTTTCCTGGCACGCCGGTGTTTTTTCAAAAGCTCGCGGAACTGGAAAATCGACCGCTCCTGCCGGCGCTGCGGCTGTGCATCACGGCAGGTGCACCGCTGCCAGCGGCGGCGGCGGAGCGGTTCGCCGCGCGGTTCGGGCTGAAAATCCACGTCTTTTACGGATCATCGGAATGCGGCGGCATCAGCTACGACGCGACTGAAGAGCCGCATTACGAGGACGGTTTCGTGGGCACACCTCTGCCGGGTGTGGAGGTCGCGGCGGAGGGCAAAATTGCCGGACCAGTGACCGTGCGGAGCGCAGCGGTGGGCGATGGGTATTTTCCGACGACCAATGACCCGGCACTCGGCGGCGGACGTTTCGTGCCGGGCGATCTGGTGCGCCAAAGCGGACGTGGACTGCATCTCGCCGGGCGCACTTCGGACATCATCAATGTCGCCGGGCGCAAACTGAACCCGCTCGAAGTGGAAGCGCGCCTCGCGGCGTGCCCCGGTGTGACTCACGCCGTCGTCTTCGGCATACCGTCGGCCCTGCGCGGCGAGGAACCCGTAGCCTGCGTGGCGGGCTCCGGCTTGGAAATCGCGGACGTGCTCCGGTTTTGCCACGAGACGCTCAGCGCATGGCAAGTCCCGCGGGACATCTGGATCGTGAGCGAAATCCCAGCCAATGAACGGGGCAAGATCAACCGCCGCGCACTGGCGGAACGCTACCTCGAACGCTCTGCGGCGAATAGGTAACCGGGACGCCGCGATTGAATCGGAAGCGATCCAGTGAAAAAGTTGCGGGAAAAATTTGTAAGCGTTCTGTTCGAGTGTAGAAATCTCACCCCTCAATGCGTCTCCTCCCATCATCCTTCGCTTGTCCGCCCGCCTCGCCGCTCGGTCGCGCAAAGGTGCTGGCCGTCGTAGCGCTGGTTGTAATTTTCGGCTCGGTGACGGGTGCCTTGGGCCAGGCACCGGCGGCAGGCCTCAATCCCGTGGACATGGAAGCTGTGGCCTTGGCTGTCAATGAGGCACAGAAGGCTTTCGAGGAGGGACGATGGGCGGAGGCGGCGGCAGGTTTCGAGGCGGCCGCGAAGATGATTCCCGACGAGCGGGCGCCCCAGCATCCGCCCCTGCTCTACATGATCGGTGCGGCCTATTTCAATGCCGGGGACAACGGCAAGGCCATTGAAACTTTCAAGAAGTACATCACCAAGTATCCGAACGCCGAGAAGATCTGGGAAATCAAGCTGGGCCTGGCGCGCGCGACCTTCCGGGCCAAAAACTACGCCGAAGCGATCCCGCTCTTCAAAGAACTCGAACCCGTGGCCATCTGGCGCGACGAATCGCTGCTCTCCCAAGCCGAGTCGTATCGCGCCACCGACAAGCTGGACGACGCCATCACCGCGCTGGTGCGCCTGATCACGCCCGACATCAGAAATGTGGCCCAGGCCGGCGGCGCGGTCACCCTGGCCGAGTTGTATGCGGAGAAAAAGGATTCCAAGAAAGCGGTGATCGTGCTCCAGCGGCTCGAAATCCGGACTTCATTCGTCGAAAATCCCATCGGCCTGAACGCCGTTGCGGTGAAACTCGGGGACGGGTTTCTGGAGGACAAGCAGTACGCCGATTCCCTCGCCGCCTACCGCACCGTCCTCTCGCGCGAGACCGTCCTGCGGATTCAAAAAGCGCGCATCAGCCGGATGGAAGCCATCATCGAGGCGAACACCAAGGCCGCCACCGGCAACCCCCAGCTTCAGGCGCAGGTGCAGATGCTCAACACCCAGATCAAGGACCAACTCGATCCGACCAAAAAGCAGTTGGAGGAATTTGAGAAACTGCCCGATTTCGGCCCGGGCCTGCTCCTGCGCATGGGGCGCGCCTATTATGAATGGAACAAGCGCTGGGAAGCGGTGGTGGTTTACCAAAAACTGCTCGACCAATACCCCAGCACGAAAGATCGCGAGGGCGCGCTGTTCGGCCAGGTTGTGGCCTACGCCGATCTGCTTCAGCCGCGTCGCTGTCAGGTGGTGTGTGATCAGTATTTCAAGGAGTTCCCGGAAGGCCCGAGCGCCGGAACCGTGGGCTACATGGCTGGCGCGGTGGCGATGCAGGTGCTGGATTTTGTCGGCGCGGAGAAAACCTTCGTCCGCATGCTGGAGAAGGTGCCGAACAGCGAGTTCAAGGAGGAGATGCGCTACCTGCTTGGCAACTCGCGGTTCATGCAGGGTAAATTCGAAGCGGCCTCGAAGGATTACGCCAGCTACCTTGCCGATTATCCGAACGGCGAGCGCTTCGACGAAGTGGGCTATCGTCAGGGACTCTGCGCGATTTTTTCCAGCGACTACGACAAGGCCACGACGCTGCTCGGGGATTTCGTGAAGAAGAACCCGCAGGGGCCCTACACGGCGGATGCCCGCTACCGGCTGATGGTCTGCAAGTATGCGAAAATGAAATACGAGGACGTGATCGCCGACGGCGCGGCGTGGGTGACCGACTTCGCAGGAAACGCGCAGGAAGGCGAAGTGCAGGCTTTGCTGGGCGACTGTTTCGCCGCCGTGAGCAAGACTGAGGAAGCGGTGAAGGCCTACGAGCGTTCCTACAAAGTGGCCACAACCGACGAAGTGCTGAACTACTCGCTTTTTGAGACCAGCAAGCACCTCCAGAAGCTCGGCAAGTGGCCCGAGGTGACGAAGATGTTCGAGGAGTTTGTGAAGGAGAAGCCGAGCCATCCGGCGGTCATCACCGCGATGTTCTGGATTGCCAAATCCCGCGCGAAGCAGGGCCAGACCGAAGAAGCCAAGACGTTCCTCGTGGAGACGCTCAAACAGTACATCGCCGAGCCCAAACGCGAAGCCGTGGAACCGCTGCTCCAGCAACTCGCCCAGCTCTGCGCAAAACGGCCTCGCCCGAAAACGCCGCCGCCCGAACCGACCCCGCCCGCTGCCGTCAAATCTGATAACGCGCCCGCCCCGGTAGCCGCGACCTCCGCCCCGGTAGCCGCGACCTCCGCCCCGGTTGCGCCGTCGCCCGCCACACCCGCAGACGGTACGCCCGCGGCCGCTCCGGCCACCCCGCCTCCCCTGCCCCCGTATGACGCCTACGCCGAGTTGGAGAAGCAACTCGCCCCGCTTGAAAAAGACGCCACTATCACCACCAAGGCGCGTCTACTTTACACCAAGTCCGAACTCGCCCGCGCCATCCGCAAGCCAGCCGACGCCGACGCCATATACTTGGAAATGTCCGCGCGTTTCAAACCCGCGGATCTCAGCCCCTATCTTCTGGCGGTGCTCGGCGATTTCCTGATGTTCCGCGGCGACCAGGAAAAGGCCGGCACCTACTTCAACCTGCTCAAGGAGGACTTCCTGAAAAGCGACTACCTCGACTACGCCTACGTGGGCCTCGGTGAAATCGCACTCAACAAAAAGGAATACGACAAGGCGCTCGAACTTTTCACCGATGCCCTCGACAAGATCGGCGCGAGTTCCAAGCTCAAGGAAGCCACCATCGGCAAAGCGCAGGCGCTGCTCGCCCTCAAGAAATTTCCCGAGTCCAAGAAGCTCTTCGAGCAGGTCGCCTCGGTGCGCGAATGGCGCGGCGAATCCACGGCCCAGGCGGTTTATTCCATCGGGCAAATCGAAGCCCAGCAGGGCAACTACGCCGAAGCCATTGCCTTTTACCGGCGGGTCTTTATCGCCTACCAAAAACAACTTCCCTGGGTCGCCAAATCCTACATCGGCGTTGCCGAGAGTTTCGATAAATGGGGCAAGCGTCAGGACGCCGTGGAAAACCTCCGGGAAATGCTCCGCAAACCCAATTTGGAGAAATTTCCCGAGACTGAACAAGCCCGGCGGATGCTTATCACGTGGGGGGTTTCGCTATGAGACTGCGGATGAAAATAGCGGTTCTGATCCTCGCGAGCACGAGCCTCGCGTGCCGGAGCGGTGCGCAGACGGCTCCCACGGCACCGGCTCCGCAGACCCTCAATATCCTGCTCAAAGACGGGAAGACCATCGTCACCAAAGGCCTGCGCCGGCAGGGCGACACCATCATGGCGACGGTGGACATCCGCATTCCCGGCAGCGGCACCGAGCCGGCCAAGGTGCAGACCGGCGAACTCGGCTATCCCGTCGATAAGATCGCAAAGCTGGATTTTCCGGAACCCGCAGTGCTGCAAACGGTGCCCGACCTGATCGCCAGCGGCAAAGCTGGCGAAGCGCTCACGCAGCTCGAACCCGTGGTGCGTTACTTCGGGCAATTCCGCGACGCCCCGGGGAGCTGGTGGCCGGATGCCGTGCTGCTGAAACTCGAGGCCCTGCACGCGATGGGCAACTTCAAGGAGGCCGACCCGCTCACCGACAACCTCTCGCGTGTGGCCACCGATCCCGAAACCATACGGGCCGCGAAAGTCTTCGTCGCCGGGCAGCTCACCCGGCGCGGCGACCACGCCAAAGCCATCAAACTTTTTCAGGAAGTGCTCAAGGAAACGAACAAACCGATGACGCTCGCGACAGCCGCGGTAAACATGGGGCAGAGCCAGCTCGCGCTGAAGGAGTATGACTCCGCGCTGCTTTCGTTCCTCCAGATTCCCGTCTTCTATCCCCGCCATAAGATGCTGCTGACTCAGGCCATGCTCGGCGCGGGCCGCGCGTATTTCGGACTGGAGGATTTTCCCCGCGCCAAGGCCACGCTGGACGAGCTAATCAAGGACTACAGCACCTCACCCCAAGTCGCCGACGCCAAGGCCGAGTTGGAAAAAATCGCCAAGCGCGAAAAAGCGCTCGCCGTGCCGAAATAGAAACGTCACCAATCCTAGCATCCCCCGCATTTCCATAAATCCACCCATGAAGTTCAAACACGTCTATCTCCTCGCGCTGCTCACCGCCGCCCTTTTCCTTATCGTCACGAGCCTGCAGGCGCAGGCTCCAGCGACTCCCGCGAAGAAGGGAGACGAGCCGCCGCCACCGCCGCCCAAGACACTTTGGCAGGAAATTAAAAACGGAGGCTGGGTCATGTTTCCGATTGCACTGTGCTCCATCGGCACGCTTTACCTGATCGGCGACGGCTGGATCCGTACTACCGCGAAGAGAATGATGCCGGAAGCGCATGTGGAAGCGGTGAGGAGCAGTTTCCGGCAGGGCGATTACGTGGGTGCGTACGACTACTGCCGAGCCAATCCTTCGGCTTTCACCAATGTCTGCGCGGTGGGGGTGAGTCTGCTCGGCGAAGGCAAAGAGGCCGTCGAGGAAGGCATGCTCGGCGAACTCGCGAAGGAAAACTCCAAAATCAATACTTGGATCAGCTACCTCTCGGTAATGGGTGTTTGCACGCCCATGATCGGTCTGCTGGGCACCGTCACAGGCATGATCAAGGCCTTTGCCACCCTCGGCAGTTCCGGCATCGGCGACCCCTCGAAGCTCTCCGAGGCCATCGGCGAAGTGCTCGTGGCCACGGCCAGCGGTCTCTTCATCGCGATTCCCGCCTTTTTTGGCTATTACGTGCTCCGCAACCGCTCGATCAAAGCCATCCACGACATTCAGGACACCATGGCCAGCCTGCTGCGCAAGATGCCTTACGATCAGCTCGTGGGCGCGAACATCGGGACGGACGAACTCTACGCCGGCACGCCCAACTGGCTGGGCCACGAGCAGCAAAGCCCCACCGGCACCGCGGGCCAATACTGAGCCAGGTCCCCACCAACCATGAACGGGAGAATCCACTGACATGGCCGGCGGAGGAGGCGGAGCCGAAGGGGAACCGGAGTTCCAGATCGCGCCGATGATCGATGTCCTGTTGGTGCTGCTCATCTTCTTTATGAGCATCACCACCACGCAGGTGCTGAAAGTGGACAAATCCATCGCCTTACCGCTGGCTCCGGACGCGCTGAAAAAGGATCAGGCGCGGAACGAGGCGATCGTTAACGTGCGCTGGGACCCGGTGAAGAAAAAGGCGGAGTATGTGATAGATGATCGCGTGTACGCTTTGGAGGACGTAAGCAAGGCGATCATCGCGGCGAAGAAATTGGGAGCAACCAAAGTCACGCATTCGAGCAATCCCGAATTTCGCGTCGTCATTCGCGGAGATCGCGACGCCTCGGCGCTCAGCGTCTCGCTCGCCATGAACGCCGCCGCCGAAGCCGGCGTGAGCGACATCGCTTTTTCCGCCGTAAACAAGGACTAACCCGTGAAGCGCCTCGACCTCAATTCCAACGAAGGAACGATCGGCTTTCAGATCGCCCCGATGATTGATGTCGTGTTCGTGATCATGCTTTTTTTCATGGTCATGGCTGGCGCGGTAAAGGTGGAAAAGGAATTGCCTTCGCAGCTTCCCGGGAACGCCGAAACTCAGGGCGAAACGCCCATGGCCGACGAGATGGTAATCGCCATCGCCGAGAACGGAGAAATCACGCTCAACGACGAGCCCATGGATTCACCCACCAGCACCACGCTCCCTGCGCTCAAGAACACGCTCCTGCGCCTCAAGCAGGCCAGCGACCAATCGAAGACGCCCGTCCTCGTCACCGTTCTCAGCGAACCACTGGCGAAATACAGCCGCACCGTGGACGTGCTCGACTCGCTCGCCGTGGCAGGGATTTCCAACGTGACCTTCACGGTCAACGAACCGGAAGAATAGCGCGGCTCCGGCTCACGCCAGCCGCGCGGGCTGACCGGTGCTTTCCAGCACCGAGTGCCACAACTCGCTTTGTGGATCGATCTTGCGCCGGCCCTGCGTGGCGAGCGGAATCGGCAGATGCACAAAGGCTCCGTGCCAGCGCCCGGCGAGCAGTCCGGTCTTGCCCGCCATCCCGGCATGCACCGCGTGCTGCGCGAGCTGGGAGCAGTAGAAATTGTCCGCCGCATTCGCCGGCACGCTACGGATCATATAACTCGGATCGATATATTTCAGGTTACACTCGATTTTTCGCGCCTTGAAAAATGCGTTGATCCGGTCCTTCAGGAAAAGTCCGATGTCTCCCAAACGTTTGTTGCCGCTGGCATCCGTCTCGCCATGCGCCTCGAGCAAGTCCTGCCCGGCACCTTCCGCCACGACGATGACCGCGTTCTTATGCTTCGCCAGACGGTAGCGCAGCGACTCGAGCAGCCCGCGCGCGCCTTCGAGCTGGAACTCCACCTCCGGGATCAGGACAAAATCCACATTGCTCCCGGCGAGCGACGCATAGCTCGCGATAAACCCGGAATCACGCCCCATCAGCTTCACGAGCCCAATGCCATTCATCGAGCCAAGCGCCTCGCTGTGTGCGCACTTCAGCGCCTGCACCGCCACGCCAAAAGCCGTCTCAAACCCGAACGACTTGTCGAGAAACATAATGTCGTTGTCGATTGTCTTGGGGATGCCGACCACGGCCTTTTTCAAGCCTCGCCGTGCGATCTCCTCCGTGAGTTTGAAAGCGCCGCGCAACGTCCCGTCACCGCCGACCACGAAGAGGATGTCGCAGCTCATCTCCTCCAGAAAATCCACCATCTCGCCGATGTCCTGATGCCCGCGCGAAGTGCCGAGGATACTCCCTCCGAAACTGTGAATCTGCGACACCGACTCCGGCCTCAGCGTCATCGGGGTGTGCCCGTATTTCGGCACCAACCCCTCGTAGCCGTAGCGGAAGCCGTAGGTCTTCGTCACGCCATAGCGCAGATGGAGCTGCGTCACGATGCCCCGGATGATGTCATTCAGCCCCGGACACAGCCCGCCGCAGGTCACAATCCCCGCTGTCGTCTTTGCGGGATTGAAAAAAATGTGCTCACGTGCCCCGGCCACCTCGAAACTGAGCTGCGGCTGCGGCACTTCACCCGGCGACATGCGGTGGTCGAAAAGGACGCGCTCCTCGTCCGTCTTGAAACTCACCTCCACGCCGCTGTGATGACGCAGCGGCGAAAGATTTTCGCACGGTCCTAAAGACTTGATCGCAGTATCCATGAAGGCGCAGATGAATGGCGGGCCACCCGTGCCAACTCAAGGCGGAAACACAATCTCCGCCCGAAATACCGTCGGCGCAGTTTTTTCGCACACCCCGCTTGCCACACAGGCATCCGCTTTCCATCATCCACGCGAACCTCAACTACCGGCCTCCGCATCACGGGGCCACAACCAACCAACATCATCATGGCCCACGAACTACCCGCACTTCCGTATCCCTTCGCCGCTCTCGAACCGTCGCTCGACGCCAGGACGATGGAGATTCATCACGACAAACATCACGCTGCTTACGTGACGAACCTCAACAAGGCGCTCGAAAGTGCGCCCGCGCTGGCCAGCAAGAGCGCGGAGGATTTGATCCGCGATCTCGCCAGCGTGCCCGAGGGCATCCGCAACGCCGTGCGCAACAACGGCGGCGGCCACGTGAACCACTCCTTTTTCTGGAAACTCCTCAAGCCCGGCTCCGATGGTAAACCCGTGGGCAAGCTCGCCGAAGCCATCACCGCCACCTTCGGCGATCTCGGCCAGCTTCAGGAAAAACTCAATGCTGCGGGCGTGGGCCGCTTCGGCTCCGGCTGGGCCTGGCTCTACGTCGGCGGCGGCAAGCTCGAAATCGGTTCCACGGCCAATCAGGACAACCCGATCATGGGCAAGGCTATCGCCGGAATCGAAGGCACACCCGTCCTCGGCATCGACGTCTGGGAACACGCCTACTACCTCCACTACCAGAACCGCCGCCCCGACTACCTCAAAGCCATCTGGGCCGTCATCAACTGGGCCCAGGTCGAGGAAAACTACCTCGCCGCGGTGAAGTAGGCGCGGAGGGTCACGGCTTTGCCGAAAAAAGCCGCCGTCATTCCACCCGCGTATGTCCCCCGAGGCATCCACGCACTCCCGTCTCCGCTGGCATGTCGGCCGGTGGCTGCTCGGGTTAGCCCTCGCGGCCTGCGCGTGGCTGGGTTGGCGCGAATATGACTACCGCGCCGCCGTGCGCGAGGCGGAGGCGGCGGGGTACCGGTGGAAAACCCGTGAACCGTTCGACCTCATCCTCGCTGACTGGCATGCGGCGCTGCAAAAGGCGACATGGACGGATCGCTATCGGATGCTCGAACTCCGATCGAATCGCGAGCTGCCCGCCCGCCGACTGATCCGCCGCCTCCGACCCACGCGGATACAAGCGCTGGGTTGTCGAAACACGAATTTGGACGCCCTGAAAGGGATCACCACACTTCAATACCTAAGGTTCGACGACGCCGTCCTGCTGCAAAACGTGGACGGTCTCAAGGGGCTCACCGCGTTGCGAAATTTCAGTATCGGCGAATGCCCAGCGTTGCAAAACCTCGACGGCCTAAAGGGACTCCCTGCCCTGCAAGAACTTCGCCTCAGCGACTGCGCTGCGTTGCAGAACGTGGACGGTATTCGAGGGCTCTCCGCGCTGCGCTGGCTCACACTCAGCGACTGCAAGCGGCTGCAAAACGTGGACGCCCTCGAGGGACTCACCGGACTGCAACGGCTCGACCTATACTATTGTAGCGCGCTGCACGACTTGGACGGTCTGAGAGGCCTCTCGACGTTGCGCGAACTGCGACTCGACCACTGCACCTCGCTGAAAAATCTGGCCCCTGTTTACAATCTTCACGCGCTGCAATCGATCGACCTCAGCAACTGCCGCTCGCTCCCCGCCGTCGCGTTGCGCGAGCTCCGCGCCGCCCTACCAAAAACCGCCATCACCTTTCCCAATGGCAGCAAATCCCCGCCGCCATGACGGGAGGCGAATAGCCGACTGGGCGGACTGTTCGTCATCACTTGCTGGGCGGCGGCACCGCGCAAATGGGGAGCATGAGTGTGCCCCCCAGCGTGTCATCCTGAGCGGAGTTCCGTGCGGGCGAAGGCGGGACGGAACGGAGTCGAAGGACCTCTAACTATTCGCGGGCGGAGGCGGTAGGAGAAAACGCTGCGCCGCGTGTAACCGCATGACACACCCACCAGCCGCCATCTTTGCCCCCGCCGGGAGTTAGAGGTCCTTCGACTGCGCTGCGCAAAGCCTCCGCTCCGCTCAGGATGACCGCTGTCTTGACGCTCCGCTCGACAAATTGCCGTTCGCCACCCGGCTTGCACTCCCCGCGCTGATGCGCGAAACCATGCGCCCGCGGATGCCACCGAAATCCGACCTGCTCGACGAACTCGCCGCCTCCCCGCCGCTGGCGGAGAAGCTGGGAGTGGTGCGTACGGGCGCGGCGGCGGTGGCGTTCGAGCAGGTGGTGGAAAGCGCGCGGCCGGTGCTGGCGGCGCTGCTCGCGCGGGTGGCGAAGGGACGGGTGTGGATCGTGTGTCGCGACGTGCGGGCACAGGAGACGATGTACAATGAGCTGCTCCACTGGCACCCCGACGCGCTCTTTTTCCCCGAGGCCGACCAGGCGCCGGTGGAGGGTGCGCTGCCCGATCCCGAGACGGCGGCGGAGCGACTGGCGCTGGTGCAGACGCTGGCGGGTTCGCGGAAAAAGGAGATCGTGGTGCTCACGCACGGGAGTCTGCATGACGATGTGCCGACGCCGGCGGCGCTGAAAAAGCTGGAGATCAAGTTGGCGCGCGGCGCGCGGCTGGATCGCGCGGTGCTGCTCGCGCAACTCGCCAAGGCGGGTTACGAGCACGCGCCAACGGTCGCGGCGCGCGGGCAGTATGCGGTGCGCGGCGGGATTCTCGATGTGTTCTCTTTCCATCACACGCTGCCGGTGCGCGTGGAGTTGTTCGACGACGAGATCGAGTCGTTGCGCGAGTTCGACCTCGATACGCAGACCAGCGTCCGCCATGTGGACACGGCCAGTTTTCTTCTCGGCGACGCCACCACCGCCGCGAAGCCCACGGCGACGACCACCCTGCGCGAACTCATCCGCGCCGAGGATCTGACGGTGGATGCCGGGGCGGATTTCAAGGACGCGCGGGTGCGGATTTTGGAGGGGTCGTTCGCTGCAGAGGGTTGTGGGGACGGAGAGGACGGAATTACGGAATTGGAGGAACGCGGCGGAACGAGCTTCACGTCTTCCCAATTTGGTAATTTGGAAAAATTCCGTAATTCCGTTTCCTCCGAATCCTCCGGCGAGGCAGGGAAGGAAAGTAGCTTGGACTTTAGTCCACAGTCCCCAGACACCGGACTAAAGTCCGAGCTACTTTGCGACTTCACCACGGCGTTTCTCGACCACGGGCTGGGGGAGTTTGAGGCGGGCGATTTCGTGGTGGATGAGATGAAGCGTGAGCGGTTCTTCGCGCAGCTCCGCGCGTGGCGCACGGACGGCTGGAGCGTCCACATTTTCTGCAACAACGAGGGCGAGGTCGAACGCCTCAACGACCTCATCCCGCCGGTCGAGGCGGACCCGCTGCGCTTCACGATCGGCCCGCTGGCGCGCGGGTTTGTTTTCCCCACGGGAAAAATCGCGGTGCTGTCCGACGCCGAGCTGTTTGGGCGGTATCGCAACAACCGCGCGCGGCGGCTCGCGCTGCGCCGTGCGCGTGATCAGGCGCAGCGGACGCAGATTGATTTCAGCGAGCTAAATGAGGACGACCTCGTGGTGCATCTCGAGCACGGCATTGGCCGCTACGAGGGCATGAAGTCCATCCCGAGCGCCGACGGCAAAACGGAGGAGGTGCTCGTCATCGCCTTCGCCGACGACGCGCGGCTCTACGTGCCGCTGGAGCAGTCGTTCCTCATCTCGCGCTACGTCGGCGTGGGGAAGCGCAACCCGCAGCTCTCGCAGCTCGGCGATGGCAAATGGGCCAAGGCGAAGAAGAGCGCGGAGAAGGCGGTCTTCGACTACGCGTCGAAGCTCCTCGCCATGCACGCTGAGCGCGAGATCGCGCAGGGCTTCGCCTTTCCGCCGGACAGCAAATGGCAGCACGAGTTCGAGGCGTCGTTCCTTTTCAAAGAAACCGCCGATCAGCTCACGGCCATCGCCGCGACCAAGGCGGACATGGAGAGCGAGCGCCCGATGGACCGGCTCATCTGCGGCGACGTGGGCTTTGGCAAAACCGAGGTCGCGATCCGCGCGGCGTTCAAGGCCGTGACGGCTGGGAAACAAGTGGCGATCCTGGTTCCGACGACGGTGCTGGCGCAGCAGCACTACCAGAATTTCCGCGAGCGCTTCAGCGACTACCCGATGAGCGTCGAGACGCTCTCGCGTTTCCGCAGCCCCGCCGAGCAGCGCAAGACGCTCGAAGGTTTGCGCGACGGCTCGGTGGATGTCGTCGTCGGCACGCACCGGCTGATCTCGAAGGACGTGGCGTTCAAAAACCTCGGCCTCGTGGTAATCGACGAGGAGCAGCGCTTCGGGGTGCTGCACAAGGAGCGGTTCAAGGAAATGTTTCAGCTCGTGGACATGCTCACGCTTTCCGCCACGCCGATCCCGCGCACGCTGTATCTGTCGCTGATGGGTGCGAAGGACATGAGCACCATCGAGACGCCGCCGCTCAATCGCATCCCGACCGACACGCTGATCTGCCCGTACGACGAGCGGATCATCCGCGACGCCATCAACCGCGAACTCGCGCGCCAGGGGCAGGTGTATTTTCTGCACAACCGCGTGCAGTCGATCGAGAAAGTGCGCGACCGCATCGCGCAGCTCTGCCCGAAGGCGCGGCTGGTGATCGGGCACGGGCAGATGGACGAGCACGAGCTGGAGGACGTGATGCAGCAGTTCGTCAGCGCGCAGGCCGACGTGCTGATCTCGACCACGATCATCGAGAGCGGCCTCGATATTCCAAACGCGAACACGATCATCATCGACCGCGCCGACCGCTTCGGGCTGGCCGATCTCTACCAGCTCCGCGGGCGTGTGGGCCGCGCGCAGCACAAGGCCTACGCCTACCTGCTGCTCCCACGCGACATGCTGAGCGGCGGCGAGGCGCGCAAGCGGATCAACGCGATCAAGCAATACAGTTCGCTCGGCGCGGGCTTCAAAATCGCCATGCGCGATCTGGAAATCCGCGGCGCCGGAAACATCCTCGGCACCGCGCAAAGCGGGCACATCGTGAGCATCGGCTTCGATTTGTACTGCTCGCTGCTCCGGCAGGCGGTCTCGAAGCTCAAAGGCGAAAAGGTGCGCCCGCGGCTGGACGTGGTGTTGCGGACGGATTTCGTGGTGCTGCGGGAGGCGGAGTGGGGTGGGGCGGAGAGTGGAGATGGGAAAGCGGATAACGGAAGGAAGCTCGCCGCCGGGTCTAGTCCCGCAGAGCGCAACCGCCGCGGATGGATTCCGGTTCTGCCTGCGAAACCCGATCTCCCGGCTCAGAACTCCAACCCTCGCGGTGGCTGCGCGGCGTTCCTCCCCGCCGCTTACATCGCTGAGTCGCAGCCTCGCATCCAGGCCTACCGCCGCCTCGCGGAGGTGAATACGCAGGAGCAACTCGACGCGCTGCGCAAGACGTGGCGCGACCGCTTTGGCCCTCTCCCGGAGGCGGCGGAGAATCTGCTCGCGCTGACCGAGATCAAACTCGCTGCCGCGGCGCGGAAGATCGCGATTGTCGAGGCGAAGGACGGCAAGCTCATGCTCACGCGCAACGGGGACTTCATCCTGATCGGCGGAAAATTTCCCCGCCTCACCGCGCCCGAGCCGACACCGCGCCTGCGCGAGATGCTGGCGATGCTGCGAAGCCTATGACACGCTGCTGCGCCATGGGATTCCCCCGCTTCTTTCCCGCCCTGTTCGCCGGCCTCGCGCTGGTCTTCGCCGCGTGCCGCACGCACCCGGCCGTCGGAGCCGCCTACCAACCAGCGGAAGGCGATGTCGTCTTCCAGTCCCTGCCGCACAATCCGCTGATCGACGCCATTGAAGGCTCGACCGCGTCGCCCTTTTCCCACTGCGGCATCCTGCACCGAGTGGTCGGCGGCTGGGTGGTCATCGAGGCCATAGGTCCAGTGCGCGAGACGCCACTCGCGGAGTGGATCGCGCAAGGCCGGGACCAGCGCTACACGGCCTTCCGGCTGAACGCGCGGTATCGCGGAAAGATTCCCGCTTTCATCCAGGCCGCGCAGAGTTACGAGGGGCGACCCTACGACATCCACTACGATCTCGATGACGCGGCGATCTACTGCTCGGAGCTGATCTACAAAGCGTTTCATCGCGCCACCGGCGAGCGTCTCGGCAAACTCCAAAAGCTCGGCGAACTCCGCTGGCAGCCGCACGCCGCGGTCATCCGGCAGATCGAGGGCGGCAACGTGCCCGTCGAGAGGCTCATGATCACGCCGCGCAGTCTTTCCGAAGCGACCCAGCTCACAAAAGTTTTCGCGGAATAGCCGTGGGCTCGCTCGCCACGGCGAGCGAAGTCTTCCTTGGAAAAAGGCCGCTTTCTGCAAAAGTCCGGCATGACTCTCCCAAAACTTTCCCTGCCTCTCCTCGCCGCGGCCATGAGTCTCGGCGGTTGTGTTTACGACGAATACGATACCGTCTCCGCCCCGCCCCGCCGCGTTTATCAAGGTGGCTACGCCCGCCGCGAAATCGTGGTCGAGCGCGAGCCCGTGCGCTACTACGACGATCGTCGGTATTACCGCAACGACTACGATCACGAGGAGCGTTACTATCAGGAACCGTCCCGGCAATACTACCAGTCGCGCCCGTCAGGCTACTATGAGCGCCGCCCGCAGCCTTACGCGAATCGGGTAATTATCACGGGGGATCACCGCAATCACGGCGATTACGAGACACCAGAGGAGCGGCGGCGCCGCGAAATTCGCGAGGCGCAGCGCCACGAGAAAAAGAAAAACGATAAGAAGGATGACAAAAAGGACGACGACAAGAAGAAGCGAAAACACAAGGATTAGCGCGGAATGAGCTTGGCGAATCGCGTGGCGGGCGGCTACCTCCACGCCATGAATATCTCCCACCTCTCCTCTCTGGCGCTCGCCACCGCTCTCGCCATTGCCACCACTGGTTGCTCCACGTCTTCATCCGGGCTCAAGGCCAAGACGGTCCCGACCTCGGCGTTTCTCGACCACGGATCGAGCATGCGCCCGCATCGCGAGCGCGCACCGTTCAACGCTGTGTGGGTGAGCCCGAAGTTTGAAGCCGTGCGCGCCAATTACCGCGGCATCAACATCGCCCCCGTGAACACGCATTATCTCCGCGCCGTGGACCGCCCGCTCGTCACGATGCTGGAGGGACCAAAGGCGAAGGATCGTCCCGTGGCGGCGAGCGCGGAGGTGCTGCGTCAGGCGTTCGTCGCGGCGTTTCGCGATGCACCCGGCGGCCGCTACCAGCTCACCAGCGGCCGGGGCCCGGCGGTGCTCTCACTGGAGCTGGCGCTCGTGGAGCTGAACCCGACCAATGTCGTCGGCAATGCCGTAAAATACGGTGCGCCCGGCGGATCGGTCGTTGCTCCCGCGACCAAGGGCAACTGCGCCATCGAAGGCAAGCTGAAGGACAGCCGCACGGGCGAACTCCTTTTCGCCTTTGCCGACAACGAGCACGACAAGTTTGGCATCGTCAGCCTGCGGGATTTTTCATCCTACGGCCACGCACGCTCGACGATGAAGGACTGGGCTAAACAGTTCGCCGAACTCATGCGCACTCCGGCTTCGCACAAGGTCGAAGATTCCTCGACCATCTCGCTGAACCCGCTCTGATTTTGTAAGCGGGCGAGTGCCGCGCAGCGTTCGCGGCATTTCGAAAAAAAGGGGGCTGGTGTTTGCGGCTGCAAACCGTGATCCGCACCGGAGACGAAAAATTGCGCTCATCCGCCGCTGCCGTTCGTATCGCCGTCGTGTCCATCGCCATCCACTGGTTCCGCCGCGATCTGCGGCTGACCGACAACACCGGACTCGCCGCCGCCGCTGTGGCGCACGATGTAGTCGTCCCCGTTTACATCGTCAGTGCGTGGCAGCGGGAGCACCACTGGTGCGGCGCACCTCGGCAGGAATTTCTGTGCGGATGCCTCGCCTCGCTGGCGAAGAACCTCGCGGCCATAGGCGCGCGGCTCATCATCCGATGCGGACCGCCGGAAGCGGCCTTGGAAAAGCTCGTCAGCGAAACCGGCGCGGACGCCATATATTTCAATCGCGATCCCGATCCGTATGGCCGCGCCGTGGAGCAGCGGCTGGCGGCGCGGGCGGTGGAGTTGGGGGTTAAAGTTCACGCGCATCAGGACATCGCGATCCACGAGCGCGATGAAGTCCTCACGGCCGGCGGCACACCGTTTCGGGTCTTCACTCCGTACGCTAAAGCGTGGTTGAAGCTGGAAAAACCCGCACTCCACCGCGCAATCGCACGACTTTCCACACCGCCGAACATCACCAGCGATCCCCTGCCCACCCTGCGAACTTGGGGCCTCACGAGTGACGCGGAGATCATCGCACCGGGTGAGGCCGCCGCCCGCGCGCGGCTCGGACGTTTCCTCGACGACCCGATCCGCGACTACTCCGCCACACGCAACCTGCCGGTTGACGGTACTAACTCCCGCCTTTCCCAGGACCTCCGCCACGGCACCCTCTCCATCCGCGAAGTCTATAACCAATGCACCGCGCTCGCCGCCGCCGAGCCGCGACATGCCCGCAGCGTCGGTGTGTATGTGAACGAACTCATCTGGCGCGAGTTTTACATGCAAGTGCTCTGGCACTGGCCGGGCGTGCTGGAGCACGAGATGCAGGAGCACTACCGCAGTCTGAAATGGCGCGACCACTTGCGGCCCGAGACCGCGCCCGGCGGCGCAGCCTTTCAGCGCTGGTGCGCGGGCGAGACCGGCTTTCCCATCGTGGATGCCGGCATGCGCGAACTCCGCGCCACGGGTTACATGCACAACCGCGTGCGCATGATCACCGCCATGTTTCTCACCAAAGATCTGCACGTCTGGTGGATGCACGGCGAGAGCTGGTTCATGCGCCGGCTCGTGGACGGCGAAATCGCGAGCAACAACGGCGGCTGGCAATGGAGCGCCAGCACCGGCACCGATGCCGCGCCCTACTTCCGCATCCAGAACCCGTGGTCGCAAACGCAGCGCTTTGATCCCGACGGCAACTACATCAAACGCT
The DNA here is from genome assembly GCA_021414005.1 of Chthoniobacter sp. Lineage (GTDB taxonomy): Bacteria > Verrucomicrobiota > Verrucomicrobiia > Chthoniobacterales > Chthoniobacteraceae > Chthoniobacter. The sequence continues at coordinate 116,357 of JAIOPH010000006.1, forward strand.
GGGTGCCGGAACTGCGCGACGTGCCCGCGCCCAGACTGGCCGCCCCCCCCTCGCCGGGCCTGCCGCTCACCAAAGGCTACCCGCTTCCCATCGTGGATCACCATCGGGAACGTGACGTCGCGCTGGAGATGTTCCGCCGCTAAAAAAACCGCCGGACTGTCTCCTCACCATTTCGCGAGTTGCCGGGGAAAGGGGCAGTGCACGCAGTCGGTCGCATCGCGGAGGCAAAAATCTTCGTACACTTGCAACAGGCCTTGCTGGAGCGCGGCGTATTTCAAGAACTCGGAGCCGCGAGGGCTGTCGCCGAAAAGGCGAAGGGCGGCGATTTCGACGCGCTGATTGGCGAGCGGGGCGCGGAGGTTTTGGAAGGTGGCCCAGCGGGTCGGGTCGGCGGTAATCGCGAGTGGCAGAAAGACGTTCGCGAGCATTTCGGTAACGCGCGATTCGCCGACGAGGGCCATGCGTTTCGCGGAGGGCCGGGAGCTGACCGTAAAGTGGTGTTCCCAATAGTCGTCGCGGAGCGTGGCGAAGAACTCGTGGATCGCTCCCGGTTCACAGCGATCCCGCAGGGTGCGGACTTTCGGCCAGTGGCGGATGATTTCGGCAAGCGCGGCGAGACGGCGCTGCGGGTGGTTCGCGGGCCGCTGGCCGGCCATGCGCCAAAACTTCGGTGCGATGGCCATCCGCTCGAATTCCGCACGGCGCGGCCACCAGCGCTCCCAAAGTTCACGCAGGTAGGAGCGGGTCGGCGCGTCAAAGGCGGCAAGGTCAGTGGCGGGCAGGAAGCCGCTGACACCGAAGAGCAGTGCATCCGCGTCGCCTTTGCGCAGCAGCCGGAGCGGCAGACGTTGGGCGAGGAGGGTGAAGGGGAGCTTGTTGCTCTTGTAGCCAAGTGTGGCGGCGATCGCCTGGTAGAGGGCTTCGTCCGCACCGTGCAGTTCGGCAAGAGTGGCGAGGGCGGCGGCTTTTTTCCGCAGACGAAACTGCGCGGCTCCGAGCAGGACCTCGCGCGCCTGCTCCTCAGCCAACTCGCGCAGCGGCGCGCAGCACCGCCCGGGAATGGCCGCGGGCAGAGGATTTGGCGGCTCGGAGGTGAGGCTGGTCACGTCGAGCAATACTTGGGGGACGTTGCGATGCTGCGCGGTGCGGGTGAAAAATTCGCCGGCTCCCGACCGGGTGAAAACGTGGAGGACAACCTTTTCATAGTCAGAATTCTCGGCGTGTCCGTGCCGCTCCCAGTCGCGCGCCTCGGGGTCCAGTTCGATGCTGCCGCGCACGGGCGGGCCGCCATCGAGCGACACCGCGGCCTCCGCAAAATCCGGTCCGGCCTCACGATTCCACACGCCGAACTGCACCACCCGCGCGCTTCCGCCGGCAACCGTGCGGAACTCGCGCCCGAAATCACCCGCGAACCAATGCGCCTGCAACTCCATCTCGGTGAGTTCGCGCGGCACCCGCAGCAGCGGCATCTCATGCACGCCGTCCGGCAGCAGCTTCGCGTAGCGGTCGGCGGCGTTCACGGGGCGAAGCGGGGACTTATCGTTTCGGTCCGACCGGAGCGGCGGCTGGTGCCGGGGTCGCGGGCGGTTCCGGGGGAGTCGCAAGCGATTTGAGAAGTTCAGCCGCCGGCGACTTGGGCACGGCATGCGCGGTGCCGTGCGCGATGGCCATGGCTTCGAGGAAGCGTTTGGTTTTGCGGAGAATGAAAACCTCGTGAAACGCGACGCGCATCGCATCGTCGGTGGCACCGTAGTATTCGCGCGCCTGCGCAAAGGACACCAGCGCCGCCGTGTCGTCGTTTACCGAGGCTTGCAACAGGCCCAGCCCTTCCATGATTACCCCGCTGCGCAGCCTCTTGCCGGCGTCGCGGAGCCAGGCGTCGCCCGCAGCGCGGTCGGCGGAAAGCCAGAGTTGCGCGCCTTTGCGATACTCCGCCCACTCGCCTTTGGCAGGCATCTCCTCAAGCGTTAGCACGCCTTTATACGGACGATAAAGCGGATCGCCGACAAAGGTGGTCATCCACGAGAGCGCCCGCATGGACATATAGGCGCTCTCGGCAAAAGTGAAACCCGCGCGCAGCCGCGAATGGAAAATGTCGAGCTGCGGGGTGAGCGCGAGATAGGGCTCATAGACATTGCCGATCGTGGCCGCAGCGCCAGCTGCCAGGAGTGGCGCGACCCAATTGCGAATCGGATCGCGCACCGTGGACCCGCTGAAAGAATGGATGTGGACCGCAACTGCCCCGCGTGTGAAACGAAAGCCTGGCCGAATGAACGGTCCCGCCGCGTGCTCGGTGTACCAGCCGAAATAGAGCGCGGCCTGTGTCATCGGGTAGGGCTCGGGAAAAAGCTCGGGGCCATTGTCCATGACCACCGGTGTGCCACGGCGGCCCGCCTCCTTCGCCAAATCGTAGAGCCACTTGTCGCCCTCGGTGTAACCCTCCTGCGCGATGTTCCGGGCATCGACGTAGGCCAGCCCGGCGAGCCCCTCTTTCTCCGCGGCCAGCGAGTCGGTGATCATACGGCGCACGATCTCCGGCGTGGGGCCGTCGAGTCGGCACACGAGCATGATCTCCGGGTGACGAAAATCTTCCGCCGAAGCGAAGCCGCGAAAATATGGATTCACCAGCGCTCCGGAAATCTGGCGCAGATTCAGCCCGACCACCGATAGCTCCGAGTCCACGGCCGCCGCATTCACCGTGCCGACGGGCGGCGCGCCATTCGGCGCATCGCCGGGATACTTCGGGCGCTCGGCGATCTTCAGCGGCATCCCGCGCATCAGCGCAATGAAGCGGATCTTATTTGCCTCCACCGGCCCTTGTGGGTGATTTGGCTCGCGCAGTTTCCACCAGAAATTCGCCGTCATCGCCCTCCGCAGCGGCTCGGCGATGGTCCGGTCGTATTCGTCCCGCGTGATCTCCTCGGTCTTCGCGCACTTGAAGGCCAGCACATGATCTTTGGCGATGCCGCGCTTCTCCGCATAGAAGCGCGCGAGCTCCGTGGAGTCCTTGTCGTTCTGGTTGTAAATCACGAGCGTGGCCGCCGCGTCGGCGGCATCCTCCTTCGACTCCTGCGCCCACCCTTTTCCCCCACCAAAAAGCAGCACCGCGCCCGCCAGCGCGCAGCACATTTGAAATCTGAAATCAAAAATCTGAAATCCCATCACGTCTCGATCTTCAGCCCGTCATACGCCACTCGCACGCCCGCGGGAAGCGTGGGCTCGATCTCCGCGTGCATCAGGTCGTGGCACAAATGCGTGAACCACGCCTGACCCGGCCGCACTTTCTCCACCAGCGCAAGGGCTTCGCGCACGTTCATGTGGGTCGGGTGGGGATTGTGGCGCAGCGCATCGACGATCAGATGCGGGACGCCGCGAATCCGTTCAATCGCGGCCTCGGGCACCACCTTGCAGTCGCTGAGATACGTGGCCACCGGCGCGCCCGCGCGGGAGAAAAGATAGCCGTTCACCGGCGTGCGCCCGTGCTCCACGGCGAACGGTGTAACCTCCGTGGCCCCGAGCACGAAAGGTCCGTCGATCACGCGCGGCAGCGGCAGCACGTAGCCCGGCCAGCGGTTCTCCCCATTGAACGCGAATTGAAACACGCGCTGCAAATCCCGCATCGTCTCCGGCGAAGCATGGATGGGCAGTTCGCGCCCGCCGTGGCAGAAAGTCCGCAGATCGTCGAAGCCCATGATGTGATCCGTGTGCGAGTGGGTATAAACCACGGCGTCCACCCGCCGCACCCGCTCCCGCAGCGCCTGCGCGCGAAAATCCGGCCCGGTATCCACAACCCACGCCGCCTCCGGTGTCTCCACGTAAATCGACGCCCGCGACCGCCGGTCGCGCGGATCAGCCGAGCTGCACACCCGGCAATCGCACCCGATCATCGGCACCCCTTGCGAAGTCCCGGTACCGAGAAACGTAATTGTGAAAGCCGACATGAGGCGCGGAGGTTTTCACAGTCGGCCCACGCGGGCAATGCTGGCGAGAGCGGCGGACCGTTCTTCGCCAACTGCAGTCGTTGCATCCCCCTCCCCGCCTCCTATGCTCGGCATTCGTGATCACGAACCGCGCTTCTCCGTTCCTGCTCTTCCTTGCCAGCCTGCTCGCGACCGGCACGCTGGCCGCCGAGGGAAAGCCGGGCCGGCGGCCAAATCTCGTCTTGCTGATCGATGACCAGCACTCGTCCGACATGCTGGGCTGCTCCGGCAATGCGGACGTGAAGACGCCGCAGCTCGACAAGTTCGCCAGCGAGGGATTGCGGTTTTTGCACTGCGTCTCGAACTCTCCAGTCTGCACGCCGTTCCGCGGAATCTTGCTCAGCGGGCAGCATCCGCTGCACAGCGGGGCGATCAAAAACGATCTGCAGCTCCTGCCCGGTCGCGGCACCTACCTGCCGGAAATCCTTCGCGATGCCGGCTATCACATGGGCTACTACGGCAAGTGGCATCTGTATGGCGGCGACCGCGCGCGCGGCGTGCCGGCGGGGCCGCTCCGCTACGGATTCGATCACGAGTTTCTCACGAACAACTGCACGCTCGGTTTCGACGCGGCGCGCGCCTTTTACTGGGATCAGGACGGGACGACGAAAAAGCTCTACGGCGACTGGGAGCCCTACGCGCAGGCGCGACAGGCGATGGATTTCGTGGAGCGGCACGCGGGCGAACCGTTCGCGCTTTTCGTGGCGTGGCATCCGCCGCACAACTGGGCGACCGCCGCGCAGGAAGGCTACGACGCACCAAAGGATCTGCTCGCCCTTTACGACCCCGCGCGGCTGACGCTGCGCCCCACGGTGGCCGACAATCCGCGCACGCGCCGCATGTATCAGGGCCACATGGCCATGATCTCGAGCGTGGACCGCGCGTTCGGCCTGCTCATGGAAAAGCTGGAGTCGCTGGACCTGGCGAAGGACACCGTGGTGGTCTTCACCGCCGATCATGGCGACATGCTCCAGAGCTACGGCTGGCCGGGCAACAAAGGCCGCGCCGAGCACACCTCCTGTCGCGTGCCGCTGCTCATCCGCTGGCCCGGACAGCTCCGACCGGGCACGAGCGAGCTACTGCTCGGCACGCTCGATCTCATGCCCACAGTGCTCGGCCTGCTCGGACTTCCGGTACCCGCAACCTGCCAGGGCCGCAACGCCGCGCCCGCCATCCGCGAGGGACGTGACGACGGCGTGGAGGCGCTCCCGCTTTTCTACCTGCCGCTGAACTGGCGCGGTCTCTACACGCGCCGCTACACCTACTCCGAGGCGCTGCACGATCCCGACGAATCCGGCGTGCGCGGCGGACGGCAAACCTTCGACGTGCTCTACGACCGCGAGACCGATCCGCATGAAACGCGCAATCTCTTTGCCGCGCCCGAGGCCGCCGCGCTACGCGCGAAACTCCACGCGCAAACGCAGGAAATGATGCAGCGCTTTGGCGACGCCGGGTTGCGGTGCAGTGACATCCTCCGGCAGGTGATCCTGGAAGAAGATCTCCCCGCCATAAATCTGCCGCTCGGGCAGCGGCCCGACGGCTGGAACGGACGACTCAAAGGCCGGCCCGTGGACTTGCTGCCGAAGACCGCACCGTAGCGCGCGGGGCGGCTGGGCGACCCCGGCCTACTCGTTCACAAAATTCACGTCCGCGCAGGTGACGCCGATCGCTGGCGGGAGGCTGGCGGAGTCGAGTTGCACAGTCAGCGTGTGGCGGCCGGGCGTGAGGGTGATTTCGGGATTCGGGTTGCTGGCGATGGCGAGCGCGCTGCCATCGAGATACGCTCGAGTGATGCCGATGAGCGTAAAGCGCGTCTTCACCGCGGCGTCATTGGTGAAGGTCGTTTGCGCGAGGATGCTGCTGTCCTTGGGCAGCAACGCGGTGAGCGTTTCCTTGGCGAGGCGTCCGTCGGTGTAGGTCAGGGCTTTGAACCCGGGCGGCGTGATCTTTGCCAGATCGCTGCCCGAGAAGACCGCCCAGGTGCGCGCGATGCCGGACTTGGTCGTGTCGTAAGGGCCGGGGCGTCCGAGCTGCGTGAGGAAGGCGAGCAAGTCCTGCTTTTCCTGCTCCTTGAGCGCGTCGATGAGGCCGGGCGGCATGAGGCTGCCGGCGCTTTCGCGCTTCGCGATGTTCGCCTTGGCAATCGGGATTTCGACGCCGGGGCCGGGCCGGATGAATTGCTCGGTGGCCGTTTCCCGCGTTGGAATGCCGACAGTTTGCGTACCATCTTTCATCGTGAAAATGAACGCGATGTAGCCCTCTTTCACTTTCGCTGCGGGATCGAGCACACTCTCGACGAGGTAGTCGAGCGGCGCGCTCGCGCCGATGCTGGTGAAGTCCGGTCCGAACTTTCCGCCCGCGCCGCCGATGGAGTGGCAGGCCACGCAACCGATGCGGTGGTAGATCGCTTCGCCGCTGGCGGGCTGGCCTTTCGTCGGCGTGCTGGCGAGGAGTGCGGCGATGTCGGCTTTCACGTCGCGCGTGACGGTCGCTCCGCCGGTGAGCGGCGTAAGCGCGGCGACGAGTTTGTCGCCGCCACGTCCGCGTTCGCGGGCGGCACGGATACCGGCGGCGGCGACGTGTTTGGCGAGATCGGCGGGCAGCGCGGCGGCGAGTCGGTCGCCGGCGTCCTTCACATTGAGGATGCCGCGCCAAATGCCGAGGGCGGCGTCTTCATTGGGCTGCGCGTTGACGGCGGCGAGGAGCGCAGTGGCGTTGAAATCGAGCGACGCCAGTGCGGCGGCGGCGCGCCCGCGGATGGCCGGCGCGTTGGGCTCGGCGACCAATTTCTTGAGCGCGTCCTGCGCCGGGAGGTTGCCGATGTCGCGCAGCGCTTCAAAGGCGCTCTCGCTCGTTTCGGCGTTGCCGGTGAGCGGGACCAGCGCGGCGACAGCGGGCGCGAGTTTCCACACGCCGGCGAGGCGGATCGCGGGCACGGGCGCGACGGCAAAAAGATCAACCACGGCTTCGGTCCGATTGGCCGGGCGTTCCTTGCGGTTCCTGGCCGCGCTCGCGAGGGCGTCGAGCGCGCGGACGATGGCCGGGGCGACGAGTTTCTTTTCGGTCACGGCGGTCCACAGCAGATCGAGTTCGCGCGCGGTGCCGGCCTGGCCGATGAGTTCGATCCAAGGGCCACTGCCGTCGCGCGGGATGCCGTTCTGCCCGATCGCCGCAGCGAGCGATTTACTCACGCGGTCGGCGGGGATATTCGCGAGGCCCCACGCAAGCTGGCGCTGGCGCTCCTCGGTGTCGGGCTTCCAGGCGCCGCTGGCGAGCGCGGCGACCCACGCTTCCCCGACATCGTTGATCGAGAGCCACGCGGCGTAGCTGTAAAAGGGATCGCCTTCCGGAGCCTTGACCGCGGCTTCGAGGACGAGCGCGGCATTCGCGGCAGTCGGGTTTTTGGAAAGCGCGCGCATCGCTTCGAGGCGAACGCGCGGCGATGCATCCTTGATCAGTGTCACCGCTTCGGCGGGGCTGCGACCTTTCGGCATCGCCGTCGTGGAGCCGGGCGGGAAGCTGCCCCACGCGAGCGCGGGTTTGCCTTTCGGCGCGAGCCGCCAGATGCGGCCGTTGACGTGGTCGCGGCGCGGGTCGCGGAAGTCCACTTCGCCGTGGTTGATGATCGGGTTCGACCAGTCGGCGATGTAGAGCGCGCCGTCAGGCCCGTGCTTCACGTCGATCGGGCGAAAGGCGGAGTCGCTGGTGCGGATGAGGTCGGGCATGGCCTTGGTCACGTAGCCGGATTTCGGGTTCGCGCCTTCGCTCAGATCGTTGATGGCAAAGCGCACGACACGGTGCGCGCGGAAGTCGCAGGTGATGGCATGGCCCTGCCAGTCGGCGGGGAAAAGCGGTGAGCGGATGAGTTCCAGGCTGGCAAATTTCGGATAGCCGCCGGGCGAGACGCTCTGGAGGATTTTCTTCCCGTTTTCGTAGGTGAAATACATCGCTCCAGGAATCGCCCACACGATCCCCTCACCGCCCGCGCCATCGGTGAGGAAGGACTGCCCATTGGCGTCGAACTGATGTCCCCACGGATTGCAGCAGCCGCGGAACATGACCTCCACTTTCTCCGTGCGCGGATCCCAAGCCAGCACGCCGCCGCTGTTCAGCCGCACCACGCCCCACGGCGTCTCGATGTGGCTGTGAATGTAGATGCTCTGGTTCATGTAGAGCCGGCCATCCGGGCCCCAGCGCAGCGTGTGCAGCGTGTGATGCGTGTCCTCGGTGCCGAAGCCGGAAAGAATCGGGCGACGGCTCTCCGCCTTGTTGTCGCGGTCGCTGTCGGTGAGTTCAAAAAGATCGGTCGAAGCGGCGACATACGCGGTCTGCGGAAGCGGTCGCTCGCTTTTCGCCGACGGTGCCTTCTCCAAAACCGGCGCGACACTCGCGGCGATGAGCAGGTCGGTGGCAAAGGTCGTGGACTTGTCCGCTTTGCCGTCGTGGTCGGTGTCTTCGAGGATCACCACCTTGTCGGCGGGATGTCCGCCCGGCGTGATCATTGGATAGACCGGCGAGCACGCCACCCACAGGCGTCCGGCGCTGTCCCAATTCATGCCGACGGGCTTGGCGAGCAGCGGCGTCTCAGCCCAGAGCGTGAGTTCCATTCCGTCCTCGACGGTAAAATTCGGGACCGGGAGTTTGGCGACTTCGGGCGCGGGTTCGGCCTTCGGAGCTTCGACGACCTTCGCCGGCGTGCCGGGATTCTTTTTGAGGCGATCTATCTCCACCTCGGCGTCGGCAATGAGCGGATCGAATTTCGGAATCTCCACCGCGTTCCGGCCCTGCTCGCCTTTGCGGAAGCCGAAGATGTAGGTGTGGTTCGCGGGCCGCCAGCGGTGGAAAAAGAGGTCGTTCTTTTTGAGAATGGCCGCGCGCAAAGCCGGGGCATCCTTCTTTTCCTTCTGCGCCCAGCCGAGCTGGTCCGCGACCAGCGCGGCCCAGGCGCTGTGACCCGCCGCGTGAAGGTGAATGCCATTGTCCGTGCGCCGTGCGCCCGCCGCCTCTGCACCGGGCTTGAAGACGTTCACGAAAGTCCCACCGCGCTCGGTCGCGAGTTCGCCGATGGCGGCGGTGAATTTTTCGAGCAGCGCATTGTGCGGCGCGGGATCGGGCAGGCCGGGCCGGGCGGCGCGCAGGTCTTCGTGGCGGATCGGCGAGAGCAGGATGAAACGCACCTTCGCGTCCGGCGTGGCCTTGGCCGTGATCTGCTGGATCGAATCCATCAGCGCGCCGAGCTGCTTTTTAAACTCCGCGACCCCCGCCTCCCCGCTGGTGATCGGCCCGTAGCGCGTCGGGTCGTCATTGCCCGCCAGCGCCTCCAGACTCGACGCCATGCCGTAGCCGAGAATGCAAACCGTCGGGTTCACCGTCGCGATCTGCTCCTTCAAACGCTCCAGCCCCTTCGCTGCGGGATCGAACGAAGCGCGCGACCAGCCGAGCGGATTATCGGCGGAGTAAGCGAGATTGCGCACAGTGAAATGCGCCGCCGGAAACGCCGCCTGCAGGTGCGTCTCAAGATTTCCGTAGGTGCCCTCGCGCTCCAGCAGCGTATCGCCCAGCAGCACCACGCGGTCGCCGTCACGGATTTCAAAAGGCGCGGCGACAGCCGCGGCGACGAGGGTGAAAAGAAGAAGGATGGATTTCATGCGAATTGGGTGTGCTGCGAAGCGAGCGGTTTTCCCCCAGTGCCCACCATTCCACAATCCGCAAATTTTTCCCGGCGCACCGCTGCCCCGACTAGTGCGAAACCCGACCGCTGCTGCGCTCCAATCGAGCTACGGAATCGGTGCGCGCCATCGCCGATGACGCTGCATCCCTGTCGCGTAGCACGCCGATCCAAGCGTCCAACTCACCGCGCGCCTTTGAAAAAGGCCAGCGATGCCGCAAGCTGGAGACGGCGAATCATGCCGCGCGAAACGAAATATGTCTGGTAAGAAGCAGCTCCTGCGATGGTTTCAGGGACGTGGATGGACACCATTCAAGTTTCAACGCGAGGCGTGGCGTGCCGCTTTGTCTGGCGACAGCGGACTCATTCATTCGCCTACCGGCACTGGCAAAACCTATGCGGTCGCCATTCCGCCTTTGATCGAATGGCTCGACGAAAATCCCCAACCGCAGGATTGGCCCAAAACCGCTCCGCTTCGAGTTCTCTGGATCACGCCACTTCGCGCGCTGGCGAGTGATACGGCGCAATCGATCCTGGCGCCGATCACCGATCTCGCTTTGCCATGGACCGTTGAACTGCGCACCGGCGACACGTCATCCGCGGCGCGTGCCAAACAGCGCGAGCGGCTCCCGAGCGTGCTCGTGACGACACCCGAAAGTTTGTCACTGCTCCTTTCCTATCCGGGCACGCAGACCCAAATGGCGTCGCTGCGCACCGTCGTGGTGGATGAGTGGCACGAGTTGCTCGGGACCAAGCGCGGGGTGCAAACAGAACTCTGTCTGGCTCGTTTGCGGACCTGGTTTCCAGATTTGAAAACGTGGGGATTGTCCGCAACGCTGGGGAACCTTGCCCAGGCTTCGCGGGTGCTGGTCGGCGCCAAGGCGGGAGCCGCAAAAATGATCTCGGGCGATTTGAAAAAGAAGATCGTGGTCGAGACGCTGATTCCCGCTGACATCGAGAGCTTTCCCTGGGGCGGTCATCTCGGCCTCAACCTTTTGCCGGAAGTCATCCAGCGTCTCCTGCAAGCGAAGACCACGTTGCTCTTCACGAATACCCGCTCCCAAACGGAAATCTGGTTCCGCGCGCTGCTCACCGCCAGACCGGACTGGGCGACGGAGATTGCCCTTCATCACGGGTCCATTGATCGGCAAGTTCGGCAGGAGGTCGAAACACGGCTGCGCGAGGGAACGATCCGGTGCGTGGTCTGCACCGCGAGTCTCGATCTCGGCGTGGATTTCTCGCCGGTCGAGCAGGTCATCCAGATCGGCGCGCCGAAAGGCGTTGCCCGCATTTTGCAGCGCGCCGGTCGCAGCGGTCACCGGCCCGGCGCCGTAAGCCGCATTGTTTGTGCGCCTGCGCACGCTTTGGAACTGGTCGAGTTCGCCGCCGTGCGCGAAGCGATCGCGGCGCGTGAACTGGAGTTTCGCATCCCCTTGGAGCGTCCGCTGGATGTGCTCGTGCAGCACCTCGTCACTGTCGCCCTCGGAAGCGGCTTTCGGGAGAGCGCGATGCTCGCGGAGGTTCGATCCAGCCACGCTTATCGCGACCTCTCCGACACGGAGTGGAAGTGGTGCCTGGATTTCGTGACGCGCGGCGGCACCACGCTCAAAGCATACCCGCAATTCTCGCGGGTCAGTAACTCTGACGACGGCTTTACCGTTCCGGACGCCTTCATCGCCAAGCTGCACCGCATGTCCATCGGCACGATCACCAGCGACAGCGCGATCGCCGTACGAATGCTGCGCGGTCCCATGCTCGGAACCATCGAGGAGTCGTTCATCGGAAGGTTGAAACCGGGAGCGAAGTTTTCGTTTGGAGGACAGGCTCTGGAGTTGATTCGTGTGCGTGACATGACCGCTTATGTCCGCCGCGCGAAAAAGTTCTCCGGTGTCGTCCCGCAATGGATGGGCGGGCGGATGCCTCTCTCCTCGCAGCTCGCGAATGTCGTCCGGCGGAAATTGGCCGAAGCGCGGCGCGGCCAATTCACCGGACGCGAAATGCGCGCGGTGAAGCCTGTTCTGGAGATTCAGAATCGTTGGTCGCGCATCCCGGAGCCGGACGAACTGCTCATCGAACGGGTGAAGATGCGTGACGGCGTTCACCACTTCATTTTTCCGTTCGCCGGCCGACTCGTGCATGAAGGCCTCGCCGCGCTCATCGCTCACCGCGTCTCGAAACATGTTCCTGCCTCGATCGCGATCACGTTGAATGATTACGGATTTGGCCTTCTCTCCGCCGCCTCCATCGACTTGCCGGACGCGGCTTGGCGAGAAATTTTCGCACCAAAGGATCTCCTCGCAGATCTGCTCGGATGCCTGAACTCCGCCGAACTTGCTCGCCGGCAGTTTCGCGAAATCGCGCGGATCGCCGGGCTTGTTTTCCAAGGCTATCCGGGCAGCGGCAAGACGGCGCGTCAGCTCCAATCATCGAGCGGGCTTTTTTACGACGTGTTCACGCGCTACGATCCGGAGAATCTTCTGCTCAATCAGGCGCGCCAGGAAGTGCTGGATCGCCAACTGGAAATCAGCCGCCTGGCTGGCACCATCAACGAGATCATCGAAATGAAAATTGTTCACGTCGATACTGCGTATCTCACGCCGCTCGCCTTTCCACTCTGGGCGTCTTTTGTTCAGGCGAATCTCACCTCCGAAAAATGGTCTGAGCGTGTCAAACGCATGGCATTGCAGCTCGAAACCGCCGCGGCAGCGGAGAAAAAGAAGTGAGTATCGAGACCCACTGGGCGGGTGAACGCCTCATTCTCCTCGCGGATAAAGCCATCGTCTGGTCGCGCACCGCCAGCCTCATTGTCGCCGATCCGCATTTCGGAAAACCGGCCGCCTTCCGTATGGCGGGGATTCCCGTGCCGGAAAGCACCACCGCCTCCGATCTGGAGCGTCTCGATGAATTGCTTCGCACGCACCGCAATCAGCGTCTGATCATTCTCGGCGACTTTTTCCATTCCGCCGCCGGACTTCAGCCCGCCATGATGGACACGATTGCCGATTGGCGTAGTCAGAACGCGTCCCTGGAAATTGTTTTGGTCCCGGGAAATCACGACAAAAGCGCCGGCGAACCTCCCGCAAGTTGGAATATCCGGCTCGTCCCTGACGGCTGGAGTCTGCCGCCTTTCTCCTTTTGCCATGAGCCGAGAGACATCCCTACCAGCCACGTTCTCGCCGGCCACCTTCATCCGGCGATTTCACTGCGCGAAAAATTCGGAGGCGGAATCCGCGTCCCATGTTTTTGGTTTCGCCGAACCTGCGCGGTGTTACCTGCTTTTGGCAGTTTCACCGGAACACACGCGGTCCGACCGACATTCGGGGATCAAATTTTTGCGGTCGGAGATGGCGAGATTGTCGAAGTAACCGCATGAGCAGGAAAGATCTGATCGCCGTCCATGGACGCGAACGGAGGGCTGTGCCACCTCTTTGCCAATGCTCGTGACGAACACTGAACGCGGCCTGTTTTGCGCGCCGGGCAATTTCCACATCGATCCGTGGAAACCCGTGGATCTCGCAGTGATCACTCACGCCCACTCCGATCATGCCCGCAGGGGTTCGCGGCAGTATGTCACGGCAGAGCCGGGCGGGCTGGCGTTGCAGGAACGCCTGGGGCCGACGGCCCGCATCGAAACGCTCCCATTTGGCGAGCGAAGTCTGCGCAACGGTGTTGCGGTTTCGTTTCATCCCGCGGGACACATTCTCGGCTCGGCCCAAATCCGGGTGGAATATCGCGGCGAGGTTTGCGTCATCAGTGGCGATTACAAAACGGAGTTCGACGGAATTTCCGGACGATTCGAGCCGGTGCGCTGCCATACGTTCATCACAGAATCCACGTTCGCGCTGCCGATCTACCGATGGAAGCCGCAGGCGGAGATTTTTTTGGAAATCAACGACTGGTGGCGCGAGAACCAACAGAAGGAACGCACCAGCGTCCTCTTCGCGTATTCGCTCGGCAAAGCTCAGCGGGTGCTTTCCGGTCTGGATGCCAGTAGCGGCCCGATCTTTCTGCACGAAGCGGTGCGGAAATTTGTCGATGTCTATGCGAGAGCCGGCGTGATTCTTCCGGGTATTGAGTCGGCCAACGCGGAGAAAATCAAAGCGACGCGCGGACGGGCGCTCGTGATCGCTCCCGCCTCGGCGGACAACTCGCCATGGTTGCGAAAGTTCGGCGAGGTCTCCACGGCGTTCGCTTCGGGTTGGATGCAGGTGCGCGGTCCCCGACGGCGGCGCTCGCTGGACCGCGGTTTTGTTTTGTCCGATCACGCCGACTGGGACGGGCTGCTCGCAAGCATCGAAGCCACGGGCGCGGAGTGCATCCGTGCGACGCACGGTTACACGGCACCGCTCGTGCGCTGGCTGCGCGAAAGGGGAAAGGATGCGGACGCTATCAAGACCCATTTCGAGAGCAAAAATGAAGACGTAGCTGGGGACGGAGCGACTGCGGAAGCCGAGGCGGAGCCCAAGGCACCATGAAAAGATTTGCTGCGCTCTACTGCGAATTGGATCAAACCACGCGGACGGGCGAGAAGGTCGCCGCGTTGGAGGCCTATTTCCGCGACACATCGCCGTTCGACGCTGCTTGGGCATTGCATTTCCTGTCCGGTCGCTCATTACCGCGGGCCGTCGCGACGAAAAACCTTTGGGCTTGGGCGGCTGAGGAAGCCGCGTTGCCGCCGTGGCTCATTCAGGAATGTCACGCCGCCGTTGGCGACACCGCGGAGACGATTGCGCTGCTCTTGCGCAATCCCGGCAGCCATTCGTCGGTCTCGCTGGCCGAAGTGGTGGAGCAGCGATTACTTCCGCTGAAGACTCTCCCCGACGGGTCCCGCCGGGAATTGCTGCTGCGCACTTGGCGCGACCTGGATCAAAACGAGCGTTTTGTTTGGAACAAAATGATCACGGGCAATTTTCGACTTGGCGTTGCGCGAACGCTCGTGATTCGCGCCCTCGCGCACGTCGCTGGCGTCGATCCCTCCGTGATGGCGCATCGCGTGATGGGCGCGTGGAAGCCGAGAGGTGAAGATTATCTGCGAATCATGAGCGGCGCGGCGAACGAGGAGGAGATCACCAAACCGTATCCGTTTTTCCTCGCGTCACCGCTGGAGTTCAAAGTCGCCAAGGGCGAAAGCCTCGAGCTTTTGGGCCAGCCTGACGAGTGGCTCATCGAATGGAAGTGGGACGGGATTCGCGCACAGCTCATCCGTCGCGGTGGTGAGACCCTCGTCTGGTCACGCGGCGACGAAATGGTGTCGGACGCGTTTCCCGAATTGATCGAAGCGGGGCATTCCCTCCCCGAGGGAACGGTCCTCGATGGCGAGATCCTCTCGTGGGAAGTGGAGCGTCCCGGGCCATTCGCAAAGCTTCAGCGCCGGCTTGGCCGCAAAAAAGTCACGCAGCGCATGCGCACCGATTTTCCCATTGCGTTCGTCGCCTACGATCTTCTGGAAACTGGCGGGGCCGATATTCGGAGCCGTCCACTCGACGACCGGCGGTGCAGCCTCGAAGCGCTCATCGTCGGCTCGAACGAACGCATTCGAACCAGCGGCACGGCAAACGCGAGCGCACTCTTCGAAACGCCCATGTTTTCCGGGTTTGAGGCAAACACCTCTACGGAAAACCCGTCGCCGCTGCGCCTTTCTCCCATCGTCCCCGCAACGTCATGGGCAGAAGTGACACGGTTCCAAGCCACAGCGCGTTCCCTCGGCGTTGAGGGCTTGATGCTCAAGCTCCGTTCGTCGCCTTATGCTGTCGGACGCCAGCGGGGCGATTGGTGGAAGTGGAAGATCGATCCTTACGTGATCGATGCCGTTTTGATTCTCGCGCAACGTGGCAGCGGACGGCGGGCAAACCTTTACACCTTCGGCCTGTGGGACAATGGCAAACTCGTCCCGGTGGCCAAGGCTTACTCCGGCTTAACCGATGCCGAGATCCTCGATGTGGATGCCTTCGTGCGCCGTCACTCAACCGAGAAATTCGGACCGGTGCGCATCGTGAAGCCAGAACTCGTTTTCGAACTTGCCTTCGAAGGCATCCATAAATCCACCCGCCACAAGGCTGGAGTAGCTGTGCGCTTTCCGCGCATGAGTCGCTGGCGTCACGACAAAAAGCCGGAAGACGCCGACACGCTGGAAAATCTCCGCGCCATGGCGAATCACGAGAACGCTTCGGCCTGAGGATCACAACAAGGGCGCACCGAGGTGTCGGATGCCTGCCACCTAAAACCAAGCGTGCGCATCACGCGAAGCCCGTACGCCGGCAGATTAGCGCCATCATTCAAAGAAAGGATCGACCGCGCAGGACGTCGCGGCCTGAGCACGCGGAAGCTTTCAGCAAAGGCGAAGCTTCTGCTCGATATGACAGGCCCGGCCTAACCTTTTGCCGCGATCATGCCACTCTGGCGGGCGTAGTTGAAGAGACCGCCGGCGTCGATGACCGGGCGAACTTCGCCGAGAGGTTTGAGCGAATATGTGGTGCCGCGAACCGTGAGCGTGTCGGCGTCAAAATCGAGCGTGGCGATGTCGCCGGTCTGCACTTTGTCGCAGAGCCGCTCCCTGGCATCGAAAGGATACAGCTCACCCGTGGCGACGCAGTTGCGGAAAAAGATCCGGGCGAAACTTTCGGCGACGACAACCTGGACGCCCGCCGCGCCCATCGCGATGGGCGCATGCTCACGCGAACTGCCGCAGCCAAAATTCCGCCCGGCGATCACGATCTGGTATTTCGTCTTCAACTCGCCCGGCGCGACAAATTTGACCGGATACGTCTCGTCCGGCAGGCCAACCAACGCGTAGCTGCCGAGTTTCTCATACTCCTCGGCGATCGTCGGCACGAGGGTGAGATATTGCGCGGGGATGATCTGGTCGGTGTCGATGTTGTCTTTGCAGACGAAGACGGGGCTCGTGATGATGTTGGGCATAAAAATGGGGTGGTGGTTTAGTATCGAAATTTCGGCTTTGCGCCAACGGGCGCGACGGGCGGGTTGCTCTCCGGGAGCGGCAACGGCACATCATTCACATCAAAAAGCGGGCCACCGGGCGTGGGCAGGTAAGCATTCTTTTTCGGACGACCGGGGAAGAATTGTTGGGACTGTGGCCCGCGCGGATTCGTGGCGAGCTTCGTTCCGGGTTTCGGCGCGGGCGCGCCCGCCGGGGCCGGGGCTGGCTTGAGATCGTCGCTGGAAACATACCCGGCGAGCCCTGCTTCCGTCATCACATGGCAAAAGCCCCAGGTGCTCTCGAGCATTGTGACAAATGTGCCGCCCGGCAACGTCGTGTCCGGTCCGAAACTCTGCGCCGGCCCGTATTTGTAAAACGCCGATTTTGGTGCGGAGATGACGTAACGCGAACCGACCTTGACCTGCTTTGTCGCGCACCCGCCGACCAGCACGAGCGCGCCAGCGAGGACAAAAAGAGCGACGTGGCGAGGTAGGGGCATAAATCACGGCAGCGGAAGCGCCGGGAATGCGACACGATAGCCAGCGGATGCGTTCAACTGACGTATTCGCGCGGGTCGGTGATGCGACCCGTGAGTGCGCTGGCGGCGACGGTGTACGGCGAGGCGAGGAAGACCTGGCTTTCCTTGCTGCCCATGCGGCCAGGGAAATTGCGGTTCGTGGCACTGATGCACTTCAGCGCGGTGTTCATGCGGCCAAAGGTATCCACCGGCCCGCCGAGGCACGCAGCGCAGGAAGCGTTTTCCGTCATGCGGACGCCGGCGCTTTCGAGGATGGACCAAACGCTGATGCCGCCCCAGAGGGTGTCTTTCAACTCCTGCACGACTTTGGTCGTGGCGGGCACGCCAAAGGTGTCGATCTTCACATTCTTCCCCCGCACAACATGCGCGAAGGCGAGAAAGTCACTCGTTTTCCCTCCGGTGCAGGAACCGATGTAGGCGCGGTCGAGGGTGACGTTCATTTCCTTGGCGAGCTTGCGCTGACCGGGATCGGGATGGCAGGCGACAGTCGGCTCGAGTTCGGAGAGGTTGAAAACCTTATCGTAAACGAAAGTTTGATCCTTCTCCAACTCGACGGGCTCAAACTCGCTCTTCGTGCCGTTTTCCGCCACGCGCTCGCGCACATACGCGCCGGTCTTTTCGTCGTAGGGAAACATGGCGTTCTTGCCACCAGCCTCGATCGCCATGTTCGCGATGGTCATGCGGTCGTCCATATTCATGGCGAAGACGCCCGGCCCTTCCCACTGCATGGCGCGATACGTCGCGCCGTCGAAACCGATGTCGCCGATGATGTGCAAGATCACGTCTTTCGCCATGACACCGGGCTGCATCTCGCCTTCGAGAAAGAAGCGCATGGACTCCGGCACCTTGATAAGCAGTTTGCCGGTGCCGAGGATAAAGCCCGCGTCGGTGTTGCCGATGCCGGTGGCGAACTGATTGAACGCCCCAGCCATGCAGGTGTGCGAGTCGGTGCCGAAGAGGATTTCGCCAGGCCGGGTGTGGCCTTTCCACGGGAGCGTGGTGTGGCAGACGCCAGTGTAGTTCTTGCCATACTGTTGCTTGAGCTGGCCGCGCGAGGCGTCGAACTGCCAGTGCCCGTTCGGGTCGTCGATCACATCGTAGAAATACGGCAGCCCCTGTTCACGAGCGAAGTCGCGGAGGATGTCCACGTTGCGGTTCGACATCGAGTCGGCGGTGAAAATGTAGTGATCAGGGATGATGACCAGTTTCTTCGGGTCCCAAACTTTCGCGTCCTGACCAAACTCTCTTTTGAAAACGCCGATCGTGCCCGGCCCGCACACGTCGTGGGTCATCAGCAGATCCACATTCACCCACACGTTGTCACCCGCGGCGACGTGCGTCTTGCCGCTCGCGCGGGCCAGGATTTTTTCAGTCAAAGTCATAAGGGCCGCGACTATCCACACGGCTCACGAGGGAGGCAAACGGAATGTCGGATGTGCAAGTGGCCAGCACGCCGGAAATCACGGCTCGCATTTTCCGGCGCGTGGGCGAAGCTCCGCGCGGCTGGCAGATGATCGCTGGGGAGAGGGCGCGAGCCTTTTCCGCAGAGGAAAGTCCGAACACCACAAGGCAGCATGCCGTGTAAAACACGCGGGCGCGTCCGGCCCAAGCCGGGCGCGACGGAAAGTGTCACAGAAAATCAGACCGCCGGCGGCGCAAGCCGCGGGTCAGGGTGAAAAGGCGGGGTAAGAGCCCACCGCCCGGCGCGCAAGCGCCGGGGCACGAAAAACCCCATGCGGTGCAAGACATAACAGGGAGCGGGCCGCCTGCCCGCCGCGCGAGAGCGTGGCAGCTTCCGGGTAATAGTCGCACCAGCGCTCCGCGAGGGGCGCGGCGGTCCGCTTCGGCGGGCTGAGAGAAATGATCATCACCCGGCGTGGGCGACTACGCCGGGACAGAATTCGGCTTATCGCCAGCCACCGATCGAGGGCGCTCTCCGCGAGGGGGGCGTCCTCGCCTTTTTAGGTGCCTAAATCTTCGCTCCGCCCGCTAAACGTCAAAAGGCCCGTCGCCTCACTCCCCCATGTTCAGCCGCACGTAGTCCGTGCTGAGATCCGTCGTGAAAACCGTGTAGTCCGCTTTGCCGAGATGCAGGTCGATCGTCACGGTGAAGCGCTTGTTCGCCACGACTTCCTGCAGCTTGGCCATCGGCGTCTTGCTCGGCATCCCGCCGCGGACCGCGATAATGCCATCGTAGAAAATGTCGATCATCTCCTCGCGCAGCTTTGCGCCGGAGTAGCCGAGCGCGTCCATGATACGCCCCCAATTTGGATCTCCGCCGAACCACGCGCACTTCGTCAGCGTGGAATTCGCCACCGCCTCCGCCGCCCGCCGCGCATCGCTCAGCGTCGCCGCGCCGTTCACATGCACCTCCACGAACTTCGTCACGCCCTCGCCGTCCTCCACGATCATCCGCGCGAGATGCTTCGTCACATGATCCAGCGCACGCTGGAAAACCTTGAACCCCGGTCGGCCATGCCGCAGTGGCTTGTTCCCCGCCGCCCCGTTCGCCAGCATGATTACCGTGTCATTCGTGCTCATGTCGCCATCCACCGTGATGCGGTTGAACGACTGCTCCACGGACACGCTCAGCGCGCACTGGAGCTGCTTTTTGTCGATCACCGCATCCGTCGTGATGAAGCACAGCATCGTCGCCATGTTCGGATCGATCATCCCCGCGCCCTTGGCCACGCCACCGATCCGCACGGCCTTGCCATCGATCTCCACCTCCACCGCCATCTCCTTGGCAAAAGTGTCGCTCGTCATGATCGCCTGCGCCGCCCGATTGCTCCCATCCTTCGCCAAACCCGCCGGAAGCGCCGCGATCGTCCCCTCCATTTTTTCGATCGGCAACTGCACGCCGATACGCCCCGTCGAGCACACCATCACCTGCCGCGCCTTCAGCCCGAGGGCCTGCCCGGCCGCCTCCGCCATGCGCTTGGCATTTTCGATGCCGAGCAGCCCGGTGCAGGCATTGGCATTGCCGGCATTGGCGAGGATCGCCCGCACATCTCCGCCGCGCAGATGCATCATCGAGACGCGGACCGGCGCGGCCTTCACCTTGTTCGTGGTAAAGGTCGCCGCCGCCACGGACTCGCGCACCGACTGGATGAGTGCGATGTCTGGCCGGTCCGCATTACTCGCCTTGATGCCGCAGTACGCACTCCCTGCGAGGAAGTCCTGGGCGGCGGTCACCCCGCCGGAGATTTCGGAATAAGACATGGATCGGAGATTGGATGCGAAAAGGAACTCCGTAGGAAAACCCAATCCGCCGTAAACGACGAGATTCTTTCCAAAAAAACGCTGAGGCGCGGGCGCGGGCTCTACGTCGGTCCACGTTTTTGCGAGGTGAAATTCGCCACGCTTTCGGAACCTCAGCGGTGGGATGGCGTAAGCCCGGCCTTCTTCTCCAGGTCGGCCACGTCGAGCGCCTCAAGGTAGCGGACGAGATTCTTCCACACCACATGGTAGCCGTAGCCGCCTTCGGTCATTTCGTGGATCGCCGCCTCCTTTTTCCAGCCCTGCACGACGATGCGATAAATCGCGATCATCGTGCCCGTGCGATCCGCCCCGTGCTGGCAGTGAACAAGGAAAGGGCCGAGACGCCGGTCAGTGGCGAGTCGGAGAAAGCGCACCACGTCTTCATCCTCCGGGTGCCAGGTGTTAAAGCGGATGCGCTCCACCCGAAGAGTCGATCCGCGCAGCGCGTCGCCGTCGGAATGCCAGGCCCGCAAGCTGATCACCGTCTTGATCCCCAGCTTCTCCGCGGCCTCGGCGCCGCCCTCGGTCGGCTGCGCGCAGCGGTAGAGATTCGGAGTTACCCGGTGGAGATTTGGCAGGCCCGGGCGCTCGACTTTTACCGCCCAAGCCGCATCGCGTGCGGACGCCCGGACGGTGACGCAGGTGCCAAGAACCACCACAAGGAGCAGACGCAACATGCGCACATCCTGTCGCCCACCGAATCAGGCGTCAAACCCACGCTCTACCCGGCAGCAACCGGACAACGCCAAGCAACAGATTCCTCCGGGCTCCGCTCACAGCTTCGCAATACTCCGCCGCCCCGAAACCGGGGACAGCCACCCTACTCGGCGCAACTTTGCTGGCGGTTTGCGCGCGGCGGCGGCGCGCTCAGGGCTGAGCGGCCTGACCGTGGTAGAAAGATCCGCGTTGGCGTTCCGACGAGCCGCGGCGGGAAAGCCGCAGGTCAGCGCGTGAGAAAAGCCGCCGCATTGGCCACCCACGGAACGTCCGGCCCGAGACCATAGTCGTTGTGGCCGATGCCCGGGAGTTCAATAAGCAGCTTCGACCCGGCGTAACTCTCGTAGAGCTTGCGGCCCTGTTCGGCACCGACCACCTCATCATTGCAGGCGATGACGAACGCGACAGGACCGTGGAATTTGGCGAGCGCGGCGATGTTGTCGAAGTCATCGCGCAGGATGAGGCGTACGGGGAGCCAGGGCATCTTGTCGTTTGCGACCTCCACGAGCCGCGCAAAGGGCACGACAAACAGCACGCCGGCGATCCCGTCGGGAAACTCGCCGGCCAGCGCGGCAGCGGTGCCGCTGCCGATGCTTTCGCCACACAGGTAGAGCGGTCGCTGGTCACCGTGGCGGAGTTCCGCGATGGCCGCGCGGCCCGCCGCGAGAAAGGCCTCGCGTCCAAGAGGACCGGGGCGAGCGCCGTAGCCCGGATACTCAAGCATGAACGTCTCCCAGGATTTTCCGTCCCCCAGCGCGTTGAAGGTCTGGAGATAGCCGCGGCGATCAAGGGCTGCGCCGGCGTTGCCCTGAAAACAGAGCAGCCGGGCACGGGCAGCGGAGTTGGGTTCGCGCCAGCCAATGAGTCGGCCCGCGCCGTCGCGCCACGGCTGGACGCCCAACGCCTCGGCCTCCCGGAGCAATGCCGGCTCGGGGCTCACGCGCGGATGATAGAGGAGCCTGTTTTGACAACCCGTGACGAGCAGCACGAACGCGACGTAGCCGACGGCGAACTGCCGCACGATACCGAGGACACGTCTTTTCATCCGGGCGACGCGCTCAGGCTACGGCCACTTCTTGTTCCCGGTGTTCAGCGTCCAGTGGTCGGTGCCGCCGTGGCCCACGCCGAGCGTGTTGGCTTCGCCGAACATGATGAAGCGGTGCCCGTCACTGCCCCACCACCCGCCGTACGCGGCGGTCGGGCTGCGGTCGCCCATAAAGATGCACTCGCCGCTCGGGCCTCCGTCGAATTTCGCATTGCGCGCGCGCTCCACGAAACTCTTGTTCTCCGGCACCGGCGACTCGTGCGCGAAGTAGCCCTTGGCCACCATCTCCTTCGAGTGCCCGACGGCTGCGGCGGAAAGCTGCTCATCGAGCCGCAGCGGCGTGAGGTCCACGGTGCTGCGCGCTTCATTGAGTATGGCGGCGAAGCGGCGCTGCTCCTCCTTTGCCCAGCGGCACTTCGCGTTGGCTTCGTCAGCCTCGGCGTAGCGTTTCAGCGTCGCCGGCCAGGCGGCGAGCGTTTTGAGCTGCGCCTCCGTTTCGCTCCCGGCCACGGCCAGCGCCAGCGTCTCGGCCGGCGTTTGCTGGAAAGTGCCCGCGTTTCCCTCGACGAAAGCGACCACCCGGTCGAGTTCCAAAAGCACTCCGGTGGCCGCCAGCATTCGCGCGTAGTCCGTCTGCTGCGCGGCGGTCGCGGCCTGGCGCACGTGATCGCGCAGCCGGGCGCACTGTCCGATCTCGCGGGTGAGGTCGGCGACCTTCTTTGGATCCTTGTGCCAGTCCGTGCGGATGTTCGTGAGCAGCGTCGCCACCGCCTCACGCCAAGCCGTATGCGCTTTCACAAATCGCCCCCAGGCGCTGTCGCCTCGCGCCGCCGCCGCAAACGACTCCAGCACGCGCCCTTTATGATACGCCCGCGCTTCTTGCAACTGGGCCACCGCCGCCGGTTTCTGCAGGTCCGGGAGTTGGGGCAGCATTCGGTAAAACTTCTGCCGCTCGGCGGGCGACGGCGACTTCAGGGCGGCCAGAGTCTGCTCGTTGAACTCGACCGCGTGGGCTGTGGCGGTGCCGAGCACGACGGCGCCAATGGCGGCGAAGAGCCGGTAGTGTGGGGGAGCGATTGGAATCATCGGGAGACCCGAAACGTAGAGTTGCCGCGCACGTTTCCAAGCGCAGACTCGCGTGCGCGGGCGTTTCGTCGCGCAGCTTTCAACAACGCTGCATTGCTTTGTGTGAACGAAGATGCGGGAATGGCGTCTTTAACTCCCTAACCTCTCGCAAGAGCACACCAACAACCACATCTCATCATGAAAAAACTCGCACTCCACACCCTCATCGCCCTCGCCGCGCTCGGTCTCACCGTGCAGGCCGAGGACGCCACCAAAATCACCGGCGAAGGCACCTGCGCCAAATGCGATCTGAAGACCGCCACCGCCTGCCAGAACGCCATCATCGTCACCGGCGCGGACGGCAAAAAGGAAACCATCCTCTGCGATGCCAACGACATTTCGAAAGCCTTCCACGGTAAGATCTGCAAGGGCGCGGAAAAGGTCACCGCCGAAGGCGTCATTACCGAAAAGGACGGCAAGAAGACCATCGCGCTGACCAAGATCGAACTGGCCAAGTAATCGCCGACGATAACTCCGCAATTCAGAAAAGGACGCCCACACCGGGCGTCCTTTTTTATGGGATGACAATCTCCCTTCCAAGGTTCGGCGCTAAACTCCGCTATCCCGCAAAGGTTGAGTGCGGCGGCGGGTTCTCGGTTGGCAACAGGGTGGCGCTCGTGTTGTAGTGCCTGCGCCAATCACCGCCCCAATCACCGCCCCAGTCTCCGCCTTTCCAATCCGCTATGAGCACCGCCGCCGAATCGCCCACCACGCCACCGCCGTCCGAGACCGCGGGAACGAATGCCGCTTTCAAGGACGACGACGTGGAAGCGGTGGCGTATTTCAAGGAGGCGCACGGGCTGATCAAGCATCAGCTCGCAAAAGTCATCGTGGGCCAGGACCAGGTCATCGACGAGATGCTGATCGCCATTTTCACCCGCAGCCACGCTCTGCTCGTGGGCGTGCCGGGGCTGGCGAAAACGCTGCTCATTTCCACGCTCGCGCAGACCATCAATCTGTCGTTCAAGCGCATTCAATTCACACCCGACCTAATGCCGAGTGACATCACAGGCACCGAGGTCATCTACCAGAACCCGCAGACCAACGAGCGGGAGTTCAAGTTTCTTAACGGGCCGATTTTCGCGAACGTGATTCTGGCCGACGAAATCAACCGCACCCCGCCGAAGACGCAGGCCGCGATGCTCGAAGCCATGCAGGAGCGGCGCGTGACCGTCGGTGGCGTGAGCCACAAATTGCCCGAGCCCTTTTTCGTCCTCGCGACGCAAAACCCCGTGGAGCAGGAAGGCACCTACCCGCTGCCCGAGGCGCAGCTCGACCGCTTCATGTTCATGATCTTTGTGGACTACCCCTCGATGCAGGAGGAACTCGAAATCATGAAACGCGGCACTGGCGCGGGCGGCGGCACGCCGCGAGCGATCATGGAACTGGATCACATCCTGTATTTGCAGGGCGTGGTGAAGCGCATGCCGGTGGCCGATCACGTTTTCGAGTATGCGCAAAAGATCGTGGCCGCGACGCGCGCGAAGAGCCCGCAGGCGCTGGACTTTTGCAAGAAATGGCTGGCTTGGGGTGCCGGCCCGCGCGCCTCGCTGAACCTCATCATGGCTGCCAAGGCCCACGCCATTGTGCGAGGCCAGATCTACGTGAGCTGCGCCGACGTGGCGGCAGTCGCGCCATCCATCATGCGCCACCGCATCATCCCGAACTTCGCCGCGCAGAGCGAAGGCGTGACCAGCGACGACATCACCCGGATGATTTTGGAAAAGATACCGCAGGATCGTTGAGTCCCGCCTTGTCGCCTGGTGCCCCGATGGCGCAGCAGGCGAACTCATCGCCCTTCCCGAATCACTCGAAAAGGAACTCCGCTGATGGCTGCAAAGTCCACCCACAACGCGCTCCTCGACGCCGCCGCGATCCAAAGCGCGGAGCATCTGGGGTTGCAGGCGCGCACCGTGGTCGAGGGCTACATGGCGGGCGCGCACCGGTCGCCGTTTCGCGGGTTTGCCATCGAGTTTGCGCAGCACCGCGAGTACGTCCCCGGCGACGACACGCGACATCTCGATTGGAAGGTGCTGGGGAAGAGCGACCGCTATTACATCAAGCAGTATGAGCAGGAGACGAACTACGTGGCGCACCTCCTCCTCGATGGCAGCGAGTCGATGAAATACGCGTCCGGCAAAGTCTCGAAGCTCGACTACGGACGCACCATCGCCGCGTGCCTCGCCTACCTCATCCTGCTCCAGCGCGACGCCGTGGCCGTGGGCATCTTCGACGCGAAGATGCGCGAGTATCAGCCCCGCACCGACTCGCTCGCGAAGATTCATCAAATCTGTCAGGTGCTGACCGCGTTCGTCCCGACCGAGCAGACGGCGATCTCGAATGCGCTCACCGAGATCGCGCGACAGGTCAAGCGGCGCGGCATTGTCATCCTCATCAGCGACCTGATGGACGATGAGGAAAAGATCACGCAAGGCATCCAGCACCTGCGCTTCGGCGGGCACGAGGTCATCGTCTTTCACGTCCTCGACCCGTACGAACTGAAGTTCCCCTTTCAAGGCACCGTCGAGTTCGAGGGACTCGAAGCGCAGGGCCGTATCCTCACGCGGCCGTCCGAGTTGCGAAAAAGCTACCTCGAAGAATTCAACGCGTTCCTCGACCGCATGCGCCTCGCCTGCGAACGCGCGGGCTGCCCCTACGTGCGCATTTCCACCGACCAACCGTGGACGGATGTGCTCAGCGCCTTTCTCGCCACGCGACAGCACCGATATGGATAGGTTTTTTTTTAAACCGCAGAGGCGCAGAGGACGCGGAGGGGCGCAGAGTCGGAGGAAGGAAGGGTCGGAGCGCCGAGTTCGCAGCGGCATTCTCTGCGCCCCTCCGCGTCGCAGCGGCATTCTCTGCGCCCCTCCGCGTCCTCTGCGCCTCTGCGGGACAAGAATGCGATGATGACTGAAAATGAGATCACACAGGCGGTAATCGGGGCCGCGATTGAAGTGCATCGCGAACTGGGTCCCGGGCTCATCGAGCAGCCTTATGAGGAAGCATTGTGCCATGAACTTCATTTGCGAGGCCTGACCTTCGAGCGGCAGCGCCCGGTGCCGGTGAGTTACAAAGGCGTGCGTCTATCCGCAAACCTGCGGCTCGATCTGATCGTCGAACACCGCGTCATCATCGACCTCAAAGCCAAGGAACAAGTCACTCCGATCGACAAAGCGAAACTCCGCACCTACCTACGTCTCTCCGACCTCCGCCTCGGCCTGATCATCAATTTTCATGTCGAGCGCCTCGTCGATGGCATCACCCGCGTCGTCAACAACCTCATCGAAAAACCACCCGACGATGAACCTCCTCCCAACCTCCATGCCTAAGTCTCTGCGCCCCTCCGCGTCCTCTGCGCCTCTGCGGTAAGAACCTCCTGTGGCCTTTCTCAACCCACTCCTCCTCTTCGGCATCATCGGCATTGCGGCGCCGATCATCATCCACCTGCTCGCGAAGAAGCGGATCAAGCGCACGCTGTGGGCCGCGATGAAGTTCCTCAGGATCGTCGTCGAGAAGAACCAGCACCGGCTCACGCTCGAAGACCTCATCCTGCTCATCCTGCGCTGCCTCGTGCTCATCGCGCTGGCGCTGGCGATGGCGCGGCCGTCGTTCAAGCAGGGCGGGTTTGGTGGCTTCGGCGGGAGCAATGAGGCGGCGATCATCCTGCTCGATAACTCCGCGAGCATGTCGCAGAGCGATGGCGCGACGTCGAGATTCGACAAGGCGCAGAAGGCCGCGGAGGAAGCCCTCGACGCGCTCCCAAGTGGATCGTCGGTCGCGGTGTGGCTGGTTTCGGACGTGGTGAAAAATGTCATCCCCGAGCCGACGCATGACTTTGCCCTCGCGCGGAAAATCATCCGCGAGGCACAGCGCTCGGACCGCGGCACGGAGATGCCGGCGGCGCTGCGGCAGGCGATCGAGGTCATGCAGCGGCAGACCACCGCGGTGAAGCAGATCTTTCTCCTCACCGACGGCCAGGCCGCGGGCTGGAAGCAACTCGCCGACACGCGGCTGCTGCTCGACTCGGTGAAGAAGGACATCCAGACGCGCCTCGTCCTCGTGGGCGAAAGCGAGCAGCACAATCTCGGCGTGACTGGTCTGCGCATGAGCAGCGCGCTCGCGCCGGTGAACCAGCCGGTGCGCTTCGAGGTGGAGGTCGCGAACTACGGCGTCGAGGAGGCGCGCAATGTGCAGGTCAGCATCGGCGTGGACGCCGAACCGCCGGGCGACGAAGCGGGCATCGAGTCCATCCCGCCGGGCGAGTCGAAGCGCCTTTCGCTCTTCGTGCAGTTCCGCGATCCGGGCTTTCACTCCGTCACCGCGCATCTCCCTGCGGACCGCAATCCGGCCGACGACCAGCGTGCCGTCGCCGTGCGCGTGATCGGCGAGATCAACGTGCTGCTCGTCGATGGCGATCCCGGCGTCGAGCCGCGCGAGAGCGAAGTTTTCTACCTGCGCAACGCGCTCGTCCCCGTGCCGCCGGAGCAGCGCGAAAAGTATTACATCAAGACGAAGACCGTGACCGCGGCGGAACTGGCGTCGGCCAAACTCAGCGATTACGAGGCAGTCGTCCTCACCAATGTCCTCGACGTGCCCGACGGCGTGGTCGCGGGTTTCGAGAAATATCTGCGCGGCGGCGGCGGGTTGATCGTCTTCCCCGGCGCGCGGATCAGCGTCAGCTTTTACAATGAAAAGCTGTTCGCCGAGCACGCGTTTCTCCCGGCGTCCTTCGGCGCGCCGCGGGGCAGCGCCGAGCAGCAGGACCAGTTTTTCTTTCTCCAGTCGAAAGGCTACGAGCATCCCGTCGTCTCCATTTGGAAAGACCCCGCCGCCGGCACGCTCGGCACCGCGCACTTCTACCGCGCCTTCGCCCTGGAGCCGGCGAAGTCCGACGTGCCGCGCCCCGATATCGGCCCGCCTGCGCTCATCCTCAGCTACGCCGACGGCGCACCCGCCGTGCTGGAGCGCACCTGGGGCTACGGGCGCGTCATCCAGTTCAGCAGCACCGCCGACAGCGCGTGGAATGACCTATGCATTCGCCCGGTTTTTGTCCCGCTCATCCACCGCATTCTTGGTGCCATCGTCACGCGCCAGGACGAGCACCTGAACCTGCGCGTCGGCACGAAATTCAACTACGTGATGGACACCGAGATGATTGGCAAGGACCTGACCATCTCCAAGCCCGCCGCGAAAAAGGACGCCAGGGACGCGACCAGCCTGCGCCGCATCGCGCTCAACGCGGGACTACCGCTGCTGGAATTCGACGAGACGGACATGGCCGGCGTTTACGACGCGCACATCGGCGAAGACGCCTCGCCCACGCTCCGCTTCGCCACGCAGTCCGACCCTGGCGAATCAAGGCTGGAAGAGCTTTCGCCGACCGACCTGAAAGTCTTCGACGGCGTGGCGCAGATCATCCGCTGGTCGCCCGAGCACAGCCTCCGCACGCTTTTGCAAAAGGAACGCACCGGCTCCGAATTCTGGCTCGTCTTCGCCATCCTCGCACTCGTGCTGGCCGTCGCGGAGACCTGGTTCGGCAACCGCTGGAGCCGGTCGAAGTGATCTCACGGTGATTTTTCACGTATCGGCTTGCCGTGTGGTCGCTCATCCGGTACGCGCCGTAGCCGCTGCCCAAGGCCCGCCCAGCTTTGTGCAAGGCGCGGTGAGCCGTCCCGCCCGTGCGGGCGCATGCTCACCACAGAGTCCGCAACACCATTTCCAATACTCATGAGCACCAGCATCCATCAACTCGATCTCACCACCACCGGCATCACCGTCGCCGCCATCCACCGCAATCTTTCGCACGCCGTCCTTTACGAGCACGCCATCCGCTACGAGCCGCGTTCATCCATCGCCGACTCCGGCGCGCTCGTGGCCTACTCCGGGGCAAAAACGGGACGCTCCCCGCAGGATAAGCGCATCGTCAAACATCCCAACTCCGAGAAGGACGTGTGGTGGGGGCCGGTCAATTTCCCTATGGACGAACATGGCTTCCATGTGAACCGCGAGCGCGCCATCGACTACCTCAACACGCGCGAGCGGCTCTACGTCGTGGACGCCTTCGCGGGCTGGCATCCGCGGCACCGGCTGAAAATCCGCGTCATCTGCTCGCGGCCCTATCACGCGCTTTTTATGCACACCATGCTCATCCGTCCGACCGAGCAGGAACTCGCCGACTTTGGCGAACCGGATTACGTGATCTTCAACGCGGGCCGTTTTCCCGCGAATCGCCTCACCCAAGGCATGACTTCGAAGACGTCGATTGATCTCTCCTTCGAGGAAAAACAGATGGTCATTCTCGGCACCGAATACGCCGGCGAGATGAAAAAAGGTGTCTTCACCATCATGAACTACCTCATGCCGAAACAGGGCCTGCTCTCCATGCACTGCTCGGCCACGGCGGACGCGCATCAGACGCATTCCTCCGTGCTCTTCGGCCTCTCCGGCACGGGCAAGACGACGCTTTCCGCCGATCCGAAACGCCGGCTCATCGGCGACGACGAGCACGTCTGGGGCGATGATGGCATCTTCAACATCGAGGGCGGCTGCTACGCCAAGGCCATCGACCTCACGCCGGAAAACGAGCCCGACATCTTCCACGCGCTCCGGTTCGGCAGCGTGCTGGAAAACGTGGTCTTCGACGACGAGGGCCATCACGTCGATTTTCACGACACCAGCATCACGCAAAACACCCGCGGCGCATATCCCATCGAGTTCATCAAGAACGCCAAGCTGCCCTGCGTCGCCGGCCATCCGACGGACATCATCTTCCTGACGTGCGATGCCTTCGGTGTGCTCCCGCCGGTCTCCAAGCTCACCGCCGAGCAGGCCATGTATCACTTCATCTCCGGCTACACCGCCAAAGTCGCCGGCACCGAAATGGGCGTGACCGAGCCATCGGCCACCTTTAGCGCGTGCTTCGGCGCACCCTTTCTCGTCTGGCATCCGGCGAAATACGCCGAGCTGCTCGCGGAAAAAATGCAGCAGCACAAGGTCAACGTCTGGCTCATCAATACCGGATGGAGCGGCGGCAGCCACGGCATGGGCTCGCGCATCAAACTGAAATTCACCCGCGCCATCATCGACGCCATCCACTCCGGCACGCTTGCCAGCGCGCCCACCCAGCCCGACCCGATCTTTGGCATTCACGTCGTCACCGACGTGCCCGATGTGCCCGCGGAAATTCTCATCCCGGAGCAGACTTGGGCCGACCAGGCAGCCTACACCGCCACCGCGAAAAAACTCGCCGGTCTCTTCGTAGCCAACTTTAAAAAATACGAGGACGGCACCACGCCTGAAGTCAAAGCCGCTGGCCCGAAAGTGTAACGAAGAGATCCGGGAAAGGAGCGGCGCGCTTCCAGCCGCCGCCCCCACACGCGCGTAGCGCCACTCGGCAAAGGCATGGTTTGACTCCCCAAAGGGAGACGCAAACCCGAGCTGCTTGCCGAATCCTTAACCGTCGGCACGAGATGATCACGTTCCACCGGTGCGTGGCGGTTGGCTTTTGAGTAAAAGTCCGACGGCTTCGGCGAGATGGGCTCGGCGGGCGAGGATGTGGGCGGCTTTATGGACGAACCACCACGGCGCGCCGTCGCTCGCGCCCACGGCAAGGATGATTTCCTCGCTTTGCGCCACGTCGCCATCGCGCGCAAGGATCGCGGCGAGGTGCTGGGCGTTGACGAAATTTCCCGGCGCTATTCGCCAGCGCTGCTCCAAGCTCTCGCGGACCAAGCCGCTCGGAAGACTTGGGAAATTTTCCTCGGGGGCGGTTTCGGCGAGCAGCGGCCACGCGGCCCGGTCGTCGCCCCACGCGTGCAGCAGCCGCGCCCACTCCGTGCGGTCGCGCGCACGCCAGGCCGCGCGGGATTGCATCCACTCCTCGAACTGCTCGCGGGTAATCCAGCGGTTGGCATTTTGGTAAAAGGCGGAGATTTCGCCGGGGTCGAGATCGGCCGTGAGTGCGCGGGCCTGCCACCATTGCGCCGCGAAGGATTGCGCGCGCTCCGACGGCACGAGTTGCGCGTAGGCCAGAAGCAGGCGCGGATTTGCCTCCACGTAGCGGCTCCATGATTCGGCAGCCATCGGCGAGGCCAGGGTCTCGTTCACCGCCATGATGAGCACGTCGGCGCGATGCGCGGCACCACGTCCCACGGCCTGCTGCCAGTAACCGAGCGCGAGTCCCGGCGAGAAATTTGCCACGGCGCGCGCCTGGGTTTCAGGCAGCCGCCACGACCCAGGGAGAAGCTGCGAGGCGAGACTGAAATGGCGCTGCCACGCGGTCGGCTTGCTGCGCCCGAGCACCGCGAGTTCGCGCATGCCGAGATGCTGGTTGAGATCGGAACTGAGCGGAAAATAGCGCGCCATTTCATCGAGCTGCTGGAGCGAGACATCGAGGGAAAGTGCGTTGCGCGCGAGAACACGATTCAGCGAGAGCGGCGACCATGCCGGCACATCGCCAAAAAACGGCAGCACCCAAAACGCGGCCACCACCAACGGGACGAGCGCGGCTTTGCGCGGGGAAAAAATCCGCCGCCCCTCCAGCCGCATCGGACAGGCCAGCGCGAGCGCCGCAAGGGCAAAGCCGGCGGTGCCCCAGCGATGGGAGGGCACATCGAACACGGAATGCCCGAGGATGCCAATCACGGCGGAAAAGCCGGCGGCACGGAAAAAGAAACTGCGCCCGGTCAGGGTCTCGCGCAGATGCGTGGCGAGAAACAATCCCAGCGCCAAGGCCGCTACGACGACCGGGATCAGTCCCAACTCGACGAGCCATTGCCGCCAACTGCTCTCCGGATGCAGGACCACGCCGTTTTCAAACTCGAAGGTCTGGTAGAAGGGGAAAATCTGCTGGAAGGAATCCACGCCGTGGCCGAGCAGCGGCGCATCTTTCCACATGGAGAAAACATCGCGCCAGATATTCAGCCGCATCGAATTGGAAACGATGCCGGCTTGCTCGGACTGGAAACGGGCCAGCACCGGTCCGCCAAAGGCCAGACCAAAGGCGACGACGAGCAGCGCGACGCCCGCGGCCACGACCAGCGCCTGACGACTACGCAGCCGGATCTGCACGAGCGCGAGAAAAACCACCAGCCCGAGCCCGAAGGCAATCAAGCCACCGCGGGATTCCGTGACGAGCAACGCGGCGAGCACCAGGCCGAGCAGCGCGACGGCACCAGCCACGCCGCGCCAGTCGCGCCGCGCCGCCGCCCAGCCCACGCAGCCGCCGCCGAGCAGCGCGCCCATCGCAAAAAAGTCGCCGGTGTGGTTGCGATTCGGAAACGGGCCGAATCCACGCCAGCCCACCGTATAGCGCAGTCCGTAGATGGCCTGCGGATCCCAGCCGCGCGTTGCGAACGAGACCAGCGCGACCAGCGCCGCCGCCCCGAAAAGGCTCCACGTCAGAAAGGCGCGATTTTCCCGCTCCGCGGCGAGGCGGCGGACCCAGAGAAACCAAATCGCCGCCACGATGGCGGCGAGCCAGCTATCCAGCGCACGGGCTGGTTCGGGATGGTGGGTCGCGGGTAACTCAATCCCAAGATCCTGGGTCACCATCTTTCGCCAAAGTGTCGGGCCGAACCATTCCGCGGGCGCGAGTTCCTTGCCCACGAGCAGGACGAGCAGGACGATGACCAGCCGGTTGCCCCACCGGCTCAGCGGCACGATCGCCGGCGGACGGAGCGCCACGCCCGCGGCGAGCAGGAGCACGAGCGCCACCTGTACCGGCCGATCCACCGCGCCAAAGAGCAGCGGCCCAGCGGCGACGATCACCGAAAAAATCCAGAGCGCTGCGCGGTTCGCCATGGGCGTCGTGGTGGGCATTGCGGTCGTCTTGGTCCGCACACGCCGTGGCCCGGACGGCTTCATGCGGGCCACTTCTCCTGCGCTTTCGCATAGACCGGTCGAAAGCACTCCGCGATGCGCTGCCATTCCACCACGGTGCCGCGGGCGCGCGACCCGTAAAGCGTCCAAGGCGCGCTGCCGTTGTAGCGCACCTGGATCGCGATCTCATCCGGCACCTCGCCCGCCTCCACAAAACCGACCCGCCGAATCGTGCGGTGAAAAACCTCCCAAAATTCACAGCCATTCCCACAGCGCTCGACCTCCAGTTCCAGCACCTGCGCCTGGGCCAGCGCGTAAGCTACCACGCGACGCCGCCCGAGCAGCCGGTCGATTTTGCGCCGCACATCGTCCCAACTTTTCAAAAGATGAAAATAGCGCAGCGCGAACAGGCTGAGCACGCAGAGCACGCCTATGCCGATGGGCAGCGTGCTGCCGGATGTCCAGATGATGCTCAGCCCCGCGAGACTCAGCACGAGACAGACGCCGTAGATGCCGAGGAGGATGCGACGCTTGGAAAAACCGAATCTTTCCAGCCGGTGATGAAAGTGTTCATCGTCTGCGTGAAAGAGCGGATAGCCGCGCAGGCCACGCCGGAGCACGGCAAACGTCGTGTCGAGAATTGGGACGCCCAGCGCGATGAAGGTGACGACGAGCACCTTGGCGACCGAGCCTTTGTTCGAGCTGGTGAGCGAGAGCGACGCGATGGTGAAACCGATGAGGTAGGCCCCGCCGTCGCCGAGATAGATTTTCGCGGGGGGAAAATTGAAGATGAGGAAGCCGAGCAGCGCACCGGTCATCGTGAAGGCGTAACAGGCCACGGCGGTCTGTTCATTGTGCAGCGCCACGATGCCGAGCGTGGTCGCCAAACACAGCCCGAGACCGCCGGCGAGGCCGTCGAAGCCGTCAATGAGGTTCACGATATTCGGCACCACGATCAGCCACACCACGGTCACGGGCAGGCTCCATGCGCCAAGCTCGACACTCCCCGCGCCGGGCCAGGTGAATTTTTCGATCCCCAGCCCCATCGAGAAAACGATGCACGCCGTGAGCAACTGCCCGAGCAGCTTGCGCCGCGCGCCGAGCCGCTTCAGGTCATCCCACAGGCCGAGCCCATACATCAGCAAACTGCCGACGAGGATCGGCGGCCACTTTGCGCCCTGCGCGGGAAATACGGCGACGATGACGCCGACGCTCAACGCAGCCGCCAGCATGATCGGCAGGCCGCCGAGCCGAGGCACTGGCACATCCTGCTTCTTGCGCGTCTCGTGCGCGAAATCGAGTCCGATGCCATGCTGCCCGAGGCGGATGGCCCACGGCGTGCCGACGAGCGCCACGAGAAGGCCGAAGCCGAAAAACAGCAGCGCATAGAGCAGCGCGAAGTGGTTCATCGTTCGTCCGCCTCCGGGGCGAAAGCGGACGCGCGCGGGCGATTAAACGCGCGGGCTGAGGTCGTCCAATGATTCAGATGCTTCATGAATTTACCGGCACACTTCGCAGATAGGGTGCCACGTCGGTTTTTTCACAACAAGCCCGCGACGCCGAAACCGCGGAACAGCTCCCGCCACTCCACGAGCGACGCCGTACGGTGGGCTACCGGATCAAAAACGTCCGCCGCCGGGATCGCCGCATCGCTGGCCTTTCTCGCCGTCAGCCAGTCCGCGATTTCCTCCGGCTGTCCCGGCGCAAAGACGCCCGCGTGCGGAAACGCGCGCAGCATCCGCGCAACCGCGCCGTCCGGCGGACCGATCCACAAAATCGGGCGCGGCAAACTGATCACGAGCCCGAGCTTGCTCGGCCAGAGCAGCCCCTGCGCGGCGGGAAGCTGCGTGACCGCGAGCACCTCGCAACGCAACAGCGAGGACGGCAGTTCGCTCTCCGGCACATAGTCCGCCCACGCACACCGCCGCAGCCCCAGCTCCACCGCCCGCGCCTGCGCCACCGCGCGCGACGGACCGCCGCCCTGAAAAAGCAGTCGCACGTCCGCGCCGCGCCGCTCCAGCAGCGCCTGCGTCTGGAGCAGCGTCTCCCATTCGTGCGCGCGTCCGAGATTGCCCGAGTAGATCCACGTCCACTCCCCTGCCCGCTCGCCCCGGGCCGCGGCGAGCTGCGGCAAAACCGTCGCGAAAACCCACGGGCGGATCACCGCGCCCGCCACGCCGTAGCGCCGCAGCCGCGCCGCCATGTCTTCATCCAGCACCACCACTTTCGCCGCGCGTCGGTAGCACCAGCCCATCACCCGCTCGATCATTCGCGCGACGAACCCCGCCGGCACTTCTCCGAGCGCCACCGCAATTTCGGGATACAGGTCCATGATCCAGTGTACCGACTTCGCGCGGTGCCACAGCGCCACCAGCGTCGCCACCACCAGCAGGCACGGCGGTGAGCTCGCCGACACCACCACGTCCGCGCGCGGCCGTCGCAGGCCATCCAGCAACATCCGCCCCAGCGCCTTCGCCTCCCGCCGCATCCGCCCGCCCTTTTTCTGCCCCGCGCGATAACCCTCCCTTGCCGCCACGAAATCCACCGTATGTCCGGCCCGCTCCAACTCCTCCGACACCTCGCGCAAAAGCACGCCCGTCGGCGCCGCATCGGGCGGGAAATATTGATTCAAAAACAGGACGCGCATCAGGCGATCATTTGGTTTTCTCGGATCGACGGCAGTGGCATATCGGATGCTAGTCTCAAAACGAATCGCGAAGGCGCGATACCTTTTTGCCTGCACCATGAATTTTGGAAAACCGCCCGCTTTGCGGGTCACACCGGACCCCTGTCCGCCGCCGCTCGCCGGCGCGCCGGACGCCGGCCTGGCGACTTGCTCATTTCCAGTCGGTGCGTGTCTCCATGAATTCTTCGAAGCGCACGCCGCCGCCACGCCGGACGCGATCGCCCTCAGTTTCGGCGGGCAGCATGTGAGCTACGGCGAACTCAACGCCGAAGCCAACCGCCTCGCCCATCATCTCCGCGCCCTCGGCGTCGGCCCGGAAACGCTCGTCGCCCTCTGCCTCGACCGCTCCCCCGCCCTGCTCACCGCGCTCCTCGCTGTGCTCAAGGCCGGTGGTGCCTACGTCCCGCTCGACCCGGATGCGCCCGCCGACCGGCTGGCGCTCATCGTGGCCGACGCCGCCGCGCCCGTGCTGCTCACGCAGACTTCGCTGGTCGAAAAATTCAGCGTCCGTGCGGCCACCGTTTTCTTCCTCGACCGCGATCTGCCCACGCTCGCCACGCAGCCCGCCGACAACCCCGCGCCGCTCGCCACCGCCACCGCGGCGGCCTACGTCATCTACACCTCTGGCTCGACCGGCGTGCCGAAGGGTGTCGCCGTCACGCATTACAATGTCGTCCGCCTTTTCCAAGCCACGGACTCGTGGTTCCAGTTCGGCGCGAGCGATGTCTGGACGCTCTTCCACTCACCGTCGTTTGATTTCTCGGTCTGGGAAATCTGGGGCGCCCTGCGTTATGGCGGGAGACTGGTCATCGTACCCTACGATGTTGCGCGTGACCCACTTGCGTTCCACCGGTTGCTCGCCTCCCAACGCGTCACCGTTCTCAATCAGACCCCCTCAGCCTTTCGACTCCTGGACCGCGCCGATGCCGTGCTCCAGGATTCGAAACTCTCGCTTCGATACGTGATCTTCGGCGGTGAGGCGCTGGATCTCCGTTCCTTGAAGAACTGGTTTGGCCGGCACGATGGCAACGCGCCACAACTCGTCAACATGTACGGAATCACTGAAACGACAGTGCATGTTACCTATCGGCCTTTGACCAGAGCGGACGCCGAAGACCCCCGCAGTCTGATCGGCGAGCCCATTCCCGACCTGACTTTATCCGTTCACGATGCGGAGG
>JAIOPH010000001.1 GCA_021414005.1 Chthoniobacter sp.
CGAGCAATACATGAACACCATGTTCACGCTGAACGACGGCAAGCTCGTCGCTGGCCGCATCGCACAGGAGTCGCCAGACAAGGTCGTGGTGATGATCAACCCTTTTGACGCCGCCACCACCGCAACGGTGAGCAAATCGGAAATCAAATCCCGTGAACTGTCGAAAGTTTCAGCCATGCCGCCCGGCCTGCTCAACACTTGCACCGAAGATGAAATCCTCGACCTAGTGGCATTCCTCGAATCCATGGGCGACCCGAAGCATCCGAACTTCGCCAAGTAGTGGGTGAAGGTGTCACGGCACACCTTTTGACGTTGGCCCCAGCATCGACCATCCTGCCCGCCGTCCCTCAAGTTGTGGACAGCACCGAAAATACCACCATCCGCCTCACCAAATGCATGTCCTGAAACCCGCCGGTTCCGCTTTGATGCTTCTTTTCGCCGCAATTCCGTTCACCGGGGTTGCCGCCAATGAATCCACACCGGCCTCGGCCATTCAAGTGCGCGAGGGCTTTCGCGTCGAGCGGCTGTGTTCCGAGAACTCGTGGGTGGCGATGTGTTTTGACGACCAGGGGAACATTTATGCTTCCCAACAGGGACCGCGGATTTGTCGCATCACGCCACCGCCGGTCGGGGCTGCGGAGGGCGGGTGCAAGGTGGAGGAACTGGCGCATTATGGCCTCAATCAGACGCAGGGCATGGCGTTCATCGGCGGCGCGCTTTATCTGGTGCGGCACGGGGATCATTCGAAGGAGCGTTTCAAGCCCGACGACATCGTGCGGCTGAAGGTCCAGGACGACGGGAAGCTCGGCGAACCGGAGCGCATTTTCGAGTTTCCGGCGGTGCCGGGGGAGAATGTGGGCTGGGACGGCGAGCACGGGTTGCATGCCATCGCGGCGGGGCCGGATGGCAAGTCGATCTATGTCATCGGGGGCGACACGATGCGTTTGCCGGTGGAGAAATCCCGGACGCCGGCGCATTGGAACCGCGACAGTTGGGGCCGGCAGTTTCAAAAGGAAGCCTACGCGGGCGGATGGGTGATGCGGGCCGATCTCGATGGCAAAAACGCGGAGGTCATCTGCAAGGGACTGCGCAACAGCTACGACATTGCCTTCAATCATTACGGCGACCTTTTCACTTACGACAGCGATCTGGAGTTCTCCATCGGCATGCCGGAGTACCGGCCCACGGCTATCCGCCAGATCCTGAGCGGCACCGACAGCGGCTGGGCGGGTCGCGCCGGAGACATGAAGTGGAGCTGGACATCGAAGTGGGAAGACATTCAGCCACCGCTGAAAAACGTGGGGCCGGGTTCGCCGACGGGTGTGTGTTTTGGCTATGGCGCCAAGTTTCCGGCGAAGTATCAGGAGGCGTTGTTTGCGTGCGACTGGAGTTACGGGCGGCTCTTCGCCGTGCATCTCACGCCGGTGGGTGCGGGGTACACGGCGGAGGTGGAGACGTTTCTGAGCGCGTCGGGGCTGCCCATCGCGGACCTCGCGGTGTCGCCGAAGGATGGCGCGATCTACTTTGTCACCGGCGGACGCGGCACGCATGGCGGGCTTTACCGGATCGTCTATGCCGGCAACGAACCCGCGTCGCCCGCGCAGCCGAGGCCACTGGATGCGGCGACGAAAGCCTTGCGCGATCTGCGCGAAAAACTCGAAGCCTTCCACGGCGCTCCGAACTCCGCGGCGCTGGCTTTCGTCTGGCCGCAACTCGCGCACCAAGACCGGGCGATTCGCGGGGCGGCCCGCGTGGCACTGGAGTGGCAGCCGGTCGCGGAGTGGAAGGCTCGCGCTTTCGCCGAAAAAGATCCGCGTATCGCGCTGCAGGCCCTGCTCGCCCTCGCGCGCTCGACGGATGGTGACGCAACCGTGCAGGCGGAATTGCTAGACGCGCTGGAGCGGATGGACTTGGCTAAGCTGAGCCCGGACGAACAGTGCTGGTATCTGCGCATCATCACCGTCTCGGCGATCCGGCATGGCATGTATGCGAAGGACGTGGCGGCAGCGATCGTCGCGCGCATCGAACCGCTGCTGCCATCCGCAGACCGGCGCGTGAACGAGGAAATCGTCGCCGCCTGCGCCGCGCTCGGCAGCAAGACGTTTTTGGCCAAGGGAATCGAACTTCTGGAAAAGAGTCGCACCCAGGAGGAGCAGATTTTTTTCACGAAAGTGCTCAACAGCACCCGCGATCAAGCGCCGTGGACAGCCGAACTGCGTGAGCGTTTTTTCCAGACCGTCGTCAGGACCGTGCCGAATTGGAAGGGCGGCGGATGGGTCAAACCGCTGCGCGAAGAAGAGTTTCGCCACATCGAGGGCAAACTCACCGAGGAACAGCGGAAGAAGTTTGCCGACGTGATCACCGCCGCGCGAAAACCAGCCGACGTCGTGCCCACCGCGACGCGCACGTTTGTGAAAGAGTGGAAGCTGGAGGATTTCACGCCCGCCATGGAGGCGGGATTGAAAGGCAAACGGGATCTGAAAAATGGCGAAAACCTGTTCGCCGCCACCGGCTGCATCGCCTGCCACAACTTCCGCGGCGACGGCGGCCTCGCCGGGCCGGACCTCACGAGCGTGGGTGGGCGCTACACCGCGCGCGACCTGCTGGATAACATCCTCACCCCCAGCAAGGTCATCAACGAACAATACGCGCTGACCACTTTCACGAAAAAGGATGGCAGCCAGATCGTCGGTCGGCTGGTGAATATGAGCGGTGATGACCTGATCGTCGCCACCAACCCCATGGACCCCGGCGGCTCTGAGACGCACTTCAGTCCGCGTCTGCTCGCCAAGACTGAGCCCTCGCCCGTTTCCCTGATGCCGTCCGGGCTGCTAAATACCCTCACAGAAGCCGACTTGCTCGACCTCCTCGCCTACCTCACGCAACCCGCGGCCGAGCAACCATCGCAGAAGCAGCGCTCCCGCTAAACCACAGATGAAGACCGACAAGGCGAACTACAGGGCTTTGTCGCGAACGGAAAAGGTGCCAATGGCCGGGCGGAGACGAGGCCGGTTCACCGCTCACTGTTTCCGCTCGACGCCACGGCGATGCGCGGACCAAATCCGCCCATGAAGACACTCCTCCCGATCCTCGCCCTGCTCGGCATACTCTGCACCGACAGTCTTGCCGCCGAGGCCAAGGCCAGGCCGAACATCATTTTCATCCTCGCGGATGATCTCGGGCTCGACGGAGTGGGCTGCTACGGCTCGGACAAACACAAGACCCCGAACATCGACAAGCTCGCGGCCTCGGGCACGCGCTTCGAGACGTGCTACGCCGCGCCGCTGTGCGGGCCGTCGCGCTGTTTGTTGATGACGGGGCGGTACGCGTTTCGCACCGGAGGCATCAGCAACCAGTCGTGGCGTCAGAACGGACCCGGCGCAAAATCGGCGGACGAGAACCCGATCGCGAAACTGCTCAAGCAGGCGGGCTACGCGACCGGCATGGCGGGCAAATGGCGGCAGGTGGGGGAGACGCCGCGGGATTGGGGCTTCGATGAATACACGACGGACCCCACGGCCAGCGGCTGGTACTGGCAGACGAATCACCTCAAGAATGGCGAGCAGATCACCGTGCCGGAGGGGACGTACGCGGGGGATGTGGTGCACGACTTCGCCATCGATTTCATCCGCAAGAACAAGGAGAAGCCGTTCTTTTTCTACTACTCCATGCACCACGTCCACGGGCCGATCCTGAAGACACCGGACACGGCCAAGGAAGGCGCGACCGATCTCTACGAGGACAACATCCGCTACATGGACAAGCAGGTCGGCGCGGTGATCGCGGAGCTGGAAAAGCTCGGGCTGCGCGAAAAGACGCTGGTCATTTTTTCCGGTGACAACGGCACCGCGAATGGCCAGCCGAGTCCGGTCGGCGGACGCATGATCCACGGGCACAAAGCCTCAATGCTAGAAGGCGGATCGCGGGTGCCATTCATCGCGAGCTGGCCGGGCATCACGCCCGCGGGGAAGGTGTCGAAAGACATTGTGAGCTTCGCCGACCCACACGCGACCTTTGCCGAACTCGGCGGCGCCAAGTTGCCCGAGGGCATGAAGTTCGATGGGCGCAGTCTGGCCGCGCAGCTGCGCGGGGAAAAGGGCACGCCGCGCGAGTGGGCCTACGTGCAGCTCGGCGACAAATGGTTTGTGCGCGAGGCGGGATTCAAGATGAACCAGGCGGCGGAGCTGTTCGACATGAGCGACGCGCCCTTTGCGGAAAAGCCCGTCGCCGCCGCCGCCGACACCGAACCTAGCAAAGCCGCGCGCCAGCGCCTGACCGCCGTCCTCGCCGACCTGAATCCGGCCGGAGGCAAGCAGGAGGCCGCCGGCGGTCTGCCTCAGAAGGGTGGCGGTGGGAAGCGGAAGCAAGAGACGTTATGATCACTTTGGGAACGAGAGTGGTAGTGATCGCTGCCGCATTGAGTCTTCTGGTCCTCTCTGGCCTGCATCCCCAGGGACCTCAACAAGGAAAGCTGCGCTCTCGACGGCTTGCCGCTGGAAAAGCCGATGCAGGCTTTGGAGCCTTACAAAAACAGGATGCACATCATCACCGGTTTGTATGGCCGACATACGAACCCGGGGCATAGCGCGTATTTCGGGGCCTTGGGCGCTTATCGTGGTGGAGTGCAAATGATCTAGTTCCGCCTTGTTCCGGCTCAGGGCCGCGATTCCCTTGCCTTTGCCGCCGCGTGCGCGCAGAGGTTGGCGGATGATCCGTGGCAAATTCCGTGCGTGCCTGATGTTGGCGGTTCTGGCTGGGGCGGCGCTGCCGGCCGGCGGCTCCGCCGTGGTTCGCGCGGAGCTGGCAGTCGGATGCGGGGTTGCCGGACAATACGGTGATGGGGACCGTACAGACGCCCGATGGCTTTCTGCGGGTGGCCACGCACACGGGGCTGGTGCGTTTCGATGGGGTGCAGTTCCGGCAGTTTCCGCTCGCGGACGGGGGGCTCCGACGGGAATGAT
The DNA here is from genome assembly GCA_021414005.1 of Chthoniobacter sp. Classification (GTDB taxonomy): domain Bacteria; phylum Verrucomicrobiota; class Verrucomicrobiia; order Chthoniobacterales; family Chthoniobacteraceae; genus Chthoniobacter. Next base: position 4,962 of record JAIOPH010000001.1, read on the forward strand.
CAAGACGCTGGCTGCCGACCGGCGCGGGCGTTTGTGGATGGCGGTGGGTGGGCGGAAGGTGGTGTGTGTCGATCCGGGGCATCCAACGATTGGGCGCGTGCGAGATGACCCTTGGGGCATGTAAATCGAGCCTTCGGGCGTGCAAATCGAGCCTTGGGGCGTGTCGGGAGAGCCTTGGCATCAGCCATTTACGCCAAAACCAGCCCGCGGCACTCCAAAACGTCCTTCGCTGCGGAAAATCGCGGCAAAGATGCGCTCCGCGTGCCAGACAAACCCCGGATTGCGCACGCGTGCGCTGCTTTACGGCTGGCCCGGCTCTTCACGGACCACGCACGACTCAGCTTCCGCTCCGCGCTTCTGCGCAAAGGACACATACCGCACTCCGCTCGCCATCTCCTCGCGCTCGTGCTCGCGCATCCGCTCGCCGATTTTATGGACATCGTAATCGCACTCCCGCGCCAGCTTTTCGCGGACCCGATGGATTTCCTGGAGCAGATCGTTGTCGGTCATGGTGTGGATGGTGGCAGAAGCTCGTCGGGGTTGCAAATCACGGGGCACACGTAGCCCGCGGCTGTGCAGATGCGTTCCACACGGCGGACGATGCTGAGATTATGGATGTGGGTGCAATTCCACGTCAGGAGAAAATCCATGCGATGCACGGCGGCGATGGCGATGTGAAAGGCATCGGTCGCCGCTTTGGCTGGAATCAATTTGCCCGCCAGCAGCTTTCCCGCGAGGTCATCCACTTCCTCAGTCGTCGGCAAAACCGGAATGCCGGCGAGCAAAGCGAGACGCGCCGCCGCCTGAGCGGGGTTTCCATCGGCTGCTTCCTTGCGGACATAGGCCGAGGTAAAAAGTTCGTATTGCGACCGCTGCGCATCCCACCATTCCTCCGTCACCTCCTGATGCGCCGCCAGCCGCAAATCCCGGCTCCGCCGCGCCGTCAGGTAGCTCGGGATGGTTGTTTCGAGGTAGAGTTTTGGCAGGCTCACGTTTTAGCTCTCGTCATGCTCTGGGGAATCAGCGGCATCCTCAGCCTGCATTTCCTCCTCGGCTATCTGCCGCAGATGATATTTTCCCCGCTCCTCGGGACTCATTTTTTCCAATGCAACGGTCTCGCGATATTCTCGGGCAGCGGCAGCCATCGTAAACGTGACTTCAAGTCCTTTCTCGGTGGCCAGCCTGCGAACGCGCTCCAGCGGAACGCGGAAGAACTCTTTGCGATAGTTCACCTTGTTTATCCGGGCATCGTCGAACTCTTGATGAAGCATACGTTCCAGGGTTGGCGCATCATCGCTTCTGATCATCGCGTGGACGTCGAACGCAAAAGGCACGGAGGCGTCTCCGAGTTCTTTGACCCGATCCTCCGGAATGAGACGGCGCGTCATCCCGATTTTGATCACATCGTCACCGAATGAACCCACGTTCGAGATGATATAGACGTTTCCGGCACGCGTCTGCTGCGCCATTGAAAGCGCGCGTTGCCCTCTCGCTTCCGCATCAACAAGACGCTGATTCAGTTCGGCCAGCTCAGCTTCAAGTTTTGCACGTTCTTCCGCGCTCGCGTGCTCCGCTTCTGCGCGCGCCCTCTCCATTGCTTGCTTAATTGCCGCCTCTTCCCGCGCGGCCTCTTGCATCGCACGTTCGTATTCGCGCCGCGCCTTCTCTTCCTCGCGAATCCGTTCTTGGATCGCGCGTTGCTCCTCGCGCTCTTTCAGTCGGAGTTCCTGAGTAACAACCGCCCACTTCAGTTCAGCCAAACGCGCGTCGAAATATTCCGGTAGAATGCGCGCATCTCGGAAGGCCAGCCCGTTCATGTTCACCACACTAAATGCGTCACGCAGCTCGCGCTCCAATGTCCCGTAATTATCGTGTTTTGTGCGGCTAAGAATGGCATCCACTCGCCCGTTGAATGCATCAATCACGAAGCGATTGGCGCGATCCCGCCGATCCTCTTCCTCATAGTTACAAGTCGCTGCCAGCTTCAGTTCAACCAGCCGGCGCGACTGCTCACGGGCGGCTTTAAGTTCTTCGCCAGCTTTCGTATGACCGAAATCCGCCGCCAACTCGTCCAGCAAGCTGCGTGTCGGAACAACGTATTTGTCGCCGTATCCGTTGACGACGTTCCAGAGTGCTTCGACCGCTTGTTCAAGCACTTGCTTGTCACGCAAAGCGACATAGGCCTCCCCACCGACCTGCTCGGCCCGCCGTTCCGCAGCCTCCGCAATGCGACCAGCATCACGAGTTGCTTGGATAAGAAGAGCGTCGGCCTGTGCGCGGATGTCCTTTGCTCGCTGCTGCGACACTCTGCGCTCTTCCGCTGCCGCGGCTCGCGTTTGATCCACGAGCATTTGCGCCTCTTGTCGCAAAGCCGCCGCCTCAGCGATTGCTTCAGCGAGGCTCTTTCTCACTTCGTTCTCGGCATCCTGGAGGCTGGCATAACCCCGCAATGGCCCGAGTTCGGCTAACGCGGCCTCTAGTTGTTGCGTCGCCGCTTCATGCACTTTCAGTGCCTCCTTCTCATAGTGTTCGCGAATGCGCTCCGATTCCGCCGCGAGTTCGGCAAGGCGTTGTTCGAGTGTCTGCTGTGCATAAGCCACCGCAGATTGCGATTGTCCACGCGCAGTGGCTATTTTCTCGTTCGCTCTCCTTCCGTGCAGCATCAGCTCGCTGGTTCGCCGTGGCGGCAGCCGCTTCTGCGCGCTGCTTGAGGAAATAAATTACAGCGAGCGCGCCGCCCGTGATCAGCCATAGGACCAAAAGAAATGTCGTCATGTGGTAAGGGATCGTTCCGCATTCTCATCTGGTATTGGTGTCACTGGTTTGAGCTTGGAGCCGATCTCGACACGAAGCTGCCGCACGTTGGTCAGCAACCCGGCAAAGTCCATCCTCTCCGGTTGAGCCGGAGCCAGATCCGCGGGCGTAAGCGGGACGATGGGAAGAAACTCCCCACCTTTCCGCGACGCCATAACGTCGCCTCGATGAGGAAAATTCTCCATCGAGTCGGATGGATCGAGACGTTCGAAATCCAACCGCTCGACCACATCGCGCGCGATTGCTGCGGAGAGCACGGGCAGTTCTGCCGGCCTCCCACTGCGCGCGTCGATACCATCCACGGATGCAGTCACCAGAACCTCATCAACTGGCAGCAACGCTAGAACTTCGCGAGCGAGCCGAAGAACACATCCGCACACGTAGTCTTGGTAGATTTCGTGAAAGCGCGGTTTTGGCATCGTTTTAACGGAAAGTTTTCCCGCAGCCGTCAGTGATTTCACTTCAGCCGGGATCGCCTCCCGGCCACTTACCGTCAGCACGCAGTCGATGAGCTTCGGACTACGTACAGTGAAATGGATGGAAGACCCGAGGTGAGCGATCTCTCCGAGCGAAGAGAACTCAGAAATGGCTTCCGAATACGCGCCCGCCTCGCCCGATAAGACCCGTTTCGCCAGCGCACGCATGCGTTCCCACTCGGCGCGTTCTCTTTCGTATTCTTCACGCATCGTCTGATATTCTCGCTCGTCGCGCGCCCGAGCCTCCTCAGCAGCAGCGCCCCCACTCCCACCGGAGTTTTCAAGATCCCCGACACCGTGTCTAAGCACCGCCTCAAACTCAAGCCGACCCGGCCTGACTGGTTCGTGCGGCGGAAGCGCTGAAGCAAATTCCGCCCAGTCGATGGGCGCGCTTTGCTCCTTGTGGACCGAAAGCAAAACCTCCAACGCATTTTCGTGCGCCTCCACCTCGAGCCGTGCCTGCTCAAGTGCCGATAGCTTTGCCTTTTCCTTCGAACGCCGCTCCAGATCTTTCTGCCGCTTGCGTGCGTCGCGCTCTTGACGTCGCTGCTCGGCTTGCAGCTTCCGCACTTGTGCCGTCCAGCTACTCACGGTGCCTTTCCTAAGGCTTTGGCGCGGGCGGGTTGCCGCCGCCTGCCAGCTTCTTCTCCCGCTTCGGTGCGCGCTCGATGTGGCTGGCGCTGTCCCACGCGGTGAGCTTGTCCGGGTTGCGCGCGCAATTGTTGCGCATGATGCAGTCGACCTGGGTGACTTCGGCCATGCCGGCCTTGATAAGCCGGCCCACGCCGGCGGTGCTGGAGACGCCTTCCTGGTCGTCGGAGTTCGTTGCGGCATCGGCCTCGCGAATGGCGGAGAGGTCGTCCTTGAGGTCTTGCACGAAGGTGGAGGGCAATTCGTAGGCGATGAACATTGCGGCGAAGTCGGTGGCGTTGTCTTTTCCAAATGTCTGGACGCGGCCAAACATGTCGTAACGACGGGTTTCACAATCGTTCATGGTGTTTTGGAGAACTGAACGCGCGGAAAATGGCGAGATGCGAGCTTATTGCCAAGCCGCAAATGTCTGGATGTTATTTTGATTGACGGATGCCGGGTGCATCGCAGCTTCATGGCCTCCGCCTCAACGGGCGCTTCAGGGCCAACACGCAAGACGCAATGACTATCACACTATGATTACTCGCAGAGAAATGCTCCATGGAGTGGCAACCGGTGTCGGTGCGTTGCTTGGCACCAGCATGTTTCCAGACATCGCCCGCGCTGCGGACAAGCCGATCATTCAGACGCCCGGCAGTCCGAAGCGGGTCATTTTCTTTTTACAAAACCACGGCTTTGACCCCCTGACCTGCATCCCCAAGGATCTCAACAAGGAAAGCTGCGCTCTCGACGGCTTGCCGCTGGAAAAGCCCATGCAGGCTTTGGAGCCATACAAAAACAGGATGCACATCATCACCGGTTTGCATGGCCGGCATACGAACCCAGGGCACAGCGCGTATTTCGGGGCTCTGGGCGCTTATCGTGGTGGAACGGGTGTGCCGCCGTCTGCCGCGACCATTGATTATGTGCTAAGCCGGGCGCTCCCGCAGACCATCATGCCGCCGCTGTGCATCGGCATGGAATCTCTGGATAGCATGAGAGCGCGCCCGACTCTCGCCACGCTTTCCGCATCGGGGCCGAATCAGCCAATCTTCATGCATTGCGACCCCTCAATGCTCTACCAATTGCTCTTCGGCAGCATCGCCGAGGGTGCCATTAAGCAGCACTACGAAGCTCGTTCCAATGTGATGCTGGAAGTGGAGCGTGCGGCCCAACTCAAAGCCAAGGGCTTGCCGATGAGCGACGGCGAACGCTACGGAAGGTATGTCAGCGGATTTCGGGAACTGAACGGGTTAAACGAAAAACTATCCCGCATTTCTGACCGGCTCAAAAAGTTCGCTCCGAAACTCGATGAGCGTTACACCAATCCGAAATTTGAAACCGACTGGCATGACGCCCTATTGGAAATCGGGATTGCGGCTCTTCAGGCAAACCTGACCAATGTCCTGACCATCGCCTCCGGATGCGGTGAGTATTTCGGCTCCTGGAAAGGACTGGGCATCAATGAAACCGGCCACGGTCTGGGTCACGTCGATCAACCTGGCAACCCAATCTGGACAAAGATTCGCCAGTATAACTGCGAGATGCTGGTCAAGCTCATGAAAGCGCTGGAGGCCACGCCCGAAGGCTCAGGCTCCATGATGGATAACACCCTCATCGTCTATTCCAGCAACAATGCGGAGAAGCAGCACTCCGAAGGCGCAACGTGGCCTTTCGTACTGCTCGGAAACGCCGGCGGACGTTTTAAGACCGGCCAATACACCAATATCAAAGAGCGCCCGATTAACGATCTCTACGCCACCTTCCTTCACGGAGTCGGCGCGCCGGTGGACCGCTTCAACATGGACAAAAACATGGCGAATCTCCATCATAGCAGGGTTGGTCCCATCGACGAGCTACTGGCCTAAGAGATGTCCGTTTGCCGGTTGAAAGGGCGCGTGGTTGGATGGGCATTTTTGCTCTGCTGCTTTCATCCTGCGAGTCAGGCGAAGGCAGCAGGCGAGGTTTCAGATGTCTTCAAACAAAAGGTAAAGCCATTCCTTGAAAACTACTGCCTGGATTGTCATGACACTGAGACCAAGAAGGGAAATGTTTCGCTCGAGAGTCTGACCGATGTCTCAGCGGACAATGCCAGCATGTGGAAACGCATCTGGGAACAGGTGGCCTTGAAGGAAATGCCGCCGAGGAAGAAGTCCACCCAACCCAAATTGCTGGAGCGCCTGGAACTCTCCAATTGGATCACCGCTGGGCTCACCAACGCCATGAAGGACAAAGGCGGATTCACCGACCACATGCGCCCGGGCAAGGGGAACCATCTGGATCACGATCTCCTTTTTAACACCAAGCTGGAGAACCTCGAACCCGCATCCACCCCCACGCGCATCTGGCGCATCCACCCTCAGGAACAACTCGTCCGGCTCAACGATCTCATCTGTCTCAAGCGCAAATACGACCCCAAACGCCCCGGTCTATGGACGCACGGCGACCACATCCCCTCAAACTTGGAAGGGGAGACTAAGGTCTATTTTGGCCTCGATCAATTCCTCGGCGCTTTCGACGACGCCTACAGTGTCGGAGTCAGCGGCTTTCAATCCACCCTCCCCATGATCCGCGATCATGGCCTGCGCAATTACCCCTTCCTTTACTCCGTCAACAGCTCCGAAGCCCTCCAGATTGCCGGCATCGCGGAAAAGATTCTGCGTTTCATGGCCAACGGTCCCACAGCCGAGCCTTATCAGTTTGGCGACGACATCAAAAAGATCCCCGGCCAGTACCGGAACCTCAACCTCATCTTCTACAAAAGCGAAATCAAACGCCCGCTGACGCCGTTGTATGAGTTAATGAAAACGCCCGGCGTCAGCGACGAACGTCTGACCGGAGTCATCCGTTTCCTCTTTGAATCCCTCACCCTGCGCCCGCCCAGCAAAGAAGAAACCGCTCTCTATCTGGGCATCGTCAACAAATCCATCACTGCACTCGGCAAGGAAGACGGCGTCTTCCTCGGCCTCGTCCCGATCTTCCTCGATCGCGATGCGCTCTTTCGCCCGGAACTATGCGAGACCTGGAAGCCCATCGATAAGTATGGACGTTTGCCCATGCAAGGCGACGAACTCGCTCTCGCCATCAACGCCGCCTTTTCCTACATCCGCCCCGAGAACGATCACCTCCGCACCGCTCTCGCCGAGGGACACCTCAAAACGCGCGACGATGTCCGGCGCGAAGTCACCCGCATCCTCAACGACGACTCCATCCGCAAGCCACGCATCCTCCAATTTTTCCGCGAATACTTCGACTACGACCGCGCCCCGGGCATCTGCAAAGACCGAAAAATTCTCGAAAAAGACGGCGGCCACTTCGACACCTACTACGCCGCCATGAACAGCATGGTCGCCAATACCGACGGCCTAATCGAATTGATCCTGCGGGAAGACAAAAACGTCTTGAAGGAACTGCTCACCACCAACCGCGTCATCTACCAGCCCTACACCTCCGGCGCGAACTTCCGGGACGGCATCCTGTTCAAAACCGACATCGCCTATTTCATGAAGAGGGGGAAGAAATTCGAGGAGTTCATGAAGCCCGAAAAGATCGAGCCCACCAAAGACAACAGGCTCCTCATCGAAAGAGCACAGCGCGAAGCCCACGACCTAAACATGCTCCATCACATCTTCCCCAACCCTGCGGAGCCGATTTACGTGCGGCAGTCCCAGTTCGACCAAGGAAGACACCCCCCTGCCACCAACGCCCTCAAAGCCATCACCACCGTGGACACGAACGACCGCCTCGGCATCCTCACCCACCCCGTCTGGCTCGTCGCCCACTCCGATGCCATGGACAATCATGCCATCTCCCGTGGCCGCTGGATTCGCGAGCGACTCCTCGGCGACGCCGTGCCCGACATTCCCATCACCGTGGACGCCAAATTGCCCGTCGAGCCCCAGTCCACCCTCCGCCAGCGGATGCGCGTCACCCGCGAAAAGGAATGCTGGCGCTGCCATCAAAAGATGGACCCCCTCGGCCTTCCCTTTGAAAAGTATAACCAACTCGGCATCCTTCTCGATACAAACCCATCCAACAACTGGGGCCACCCCGTGGACACCACCGGCGAAATCATCCTTAGCGGCGATCCCGCTTTAGACGGCCCGGTAAAAGACCCCATGGAAATGATTCAAAAACTCGCCAACAGCGAACGCGTCAAACAAGTCTTCGTCCGCCATGCTTTCCGTTTTTGGATGGGCCGCAACGAAACCATCAATGACGCGCCGATCCTGCAGGATGCCTACAAAGCCTACCGGGACAACAACGGCAGCATGAAGGCATTGTTGACATCCCTGCTCACCTCCGATGCTTTTCTCTATCGCAAGAGGACCAACAACTAGGCTCACCAGTCCAATCATCGGGGCTATCCACAGACCGATCCCTTGCTTGGCTTAGCCCCGGACAAAACATTAGATGAAAGGAAAAAAACTGACCATGAATCCATTCACGTGGCCTTTCGCGGCCCTCGCGTTTTTGTTGATGCCGGTCGGGATTGTTGGTGCGGCCGACCCAGACACACTTGGCGTCCTTAAACAACCGATTCCGGACAAACTTGTGGTGCTCACGTTTGACGATGCTCCGGCGAGTCATGCGACGGTGGTTGCGCCGATTCTCAAGGAATTGGGGTTTGGCGGCACGATCTATGTCTGCGACTTCGATGGGTTCAAGACGCGCAAGGACTGGTATCTGACCTACCGGCAGATGAACGCCATGCACGCGGATGGCTTGGAGATAGGGAACCACACAGTGGGACATTACGGCGGGTACGAGCCATTTCTGGCCATGGAAGATCAAGTGCTGGCCAATGGCGGACCGAGGATGACGACGCTTTGCTGGCCTGTGTACGCTGTGAATTGGAAGGATTGTCCGAAGTTGTCCGAGCATGGCTACACGTTTGGGCGCGGCGGTCATGAACGCACTTACCGACCGACGCTGGATAATCCTTTCGACGTTCCGTCGTTCTCGATTCACGATGGCGTGCCGATGGAGACTTTCATCAAACAAGCGCAGCAGGCCTGTCAGGGCCGCGTGGTGGTGTATTGTTTCCACGGCGTGCCGGACATGGAGCATCCTCCGGTGGGATTGGAGCCCGCGACCTTCAAAGTGATGATGCAGTATTTGAAGGACAACCATTACCAGTGCATCGCGATGCGCGATCTGGCGAAGTATATTGATCCAGTCAAAGCCGCGAAGTTGCCGGCGACGCTGCACAACTTGAAAGAGAACGGACCGGTGCCGATGGCCCGAGACGACAAGCCGTATTCACTGCCGGGCACGGAGATTGAGCGCTTCGAGTTTCGCGGGCTGCCGGGCGTGCAGCGGATCGGTTCGAGGTTCCGCGTGACCGCCCCCTTTGCGACGAATGTCACGGCGCTGGCTCCAAACATCACGCTGCCTGCAGGTTCCACGATCGCTCCTGAATCGGGCGTTCCGATGGATTTCACGCAGCCGCAGAACTATGCGGTCACGGCGAAGGATGGCTCGCAAATGACCTACACGGTGACCGTCACAAAGATGCCTGCGAGCACGCGCGCGGAACTTTCCGAGTTGGAGCTGCCGGGGCCGATTGCGGGCATTTTGTCCGAAACGAAAATCGGCTTGTATGTGGCACCGACGACCGACGTGCGGTTGCTGGCTCCAACATTCAAGCTGTCGGAGTTTGCGGTCGCCAGTCCGCCGTCCGGAACCGTGCGGGATTTCTCCAAACCGCAGACTTACACCGTGACTGCGCAGGATGGCTCCACGCGCGTCTATACGGTGACGGTCATCAAGAGCGCCGACCCGGTGGCGCTGAACTGGAGCGGGACCGAGGCGGGCAAGTGGAGCGACGGCTCGAAGTGGGCGCACGGCGGTGCGCCGGTTTCCGCCGGAAAGCCGGACTACGTGCTCAATTTCACCACGGGCGGAAATCATGAAGTGACCAACGATTTGCCCGATGGGCTTCAGGTCAATCAGCTCAATTTCGAGGAGAAGTTCGGTCTGAATCTCACCGGCAATCGCGTGAAGATGGTCCCAAACCCTGCGACCGGCAGCCTGCCGGAGATCCGTGTGAACACGAGGTCGGAAGGCAACCCCATCAGGTTTCCCATCGAGCTCGCGGCGAACACGACAGTGGACATGATGCTCGGCGGACGCCTGTTCGTGAAGAGTGTTATCTCCGGCCCCGGCAGCCTGACCCTGAACTGCCCCGGCTCGACGAATAGCTACCACGGCTGGGGGCTGCTGCGACTGGAAAACAAAGAGAATACTTACTCCGGGGGAACCATCATCAATGGCGGCCAGATCTTTCTTCTCGGCGCAGAGAAGGGCTTTGGCACAGGTCCGGTGACGCTCAACGACAACGCCGACATCCGGCTGGAATCCCACGCGATCACCAACCCGCTGATCGTCAATGGCGGCACCATCGAGGGCGGCACTTGGGACGCGCCCATCACGTTGAACGGCACCGCCAGCATCGCCGGACCGATGAATCTCAATGAACACAGGGGCGGAATCAGCGGGCGAGGCGGCATCACGAAGATTGGTCCCATTGGTCCGTTTTCGCGCGTCAATCAAGGCGAACTCAGCCTGTGGGGAACGAACACCTATACCGGGCCGACCATCGTTCAGAAGGGCACGCTCACCATCAAAAAGGCCGTGTCACTTTACAACGCGGAGCCTGCGAACTGGAGCGCGGAAAAAATTACCGTTCAGCCCGCGGCGACGCTGTGCATCCCGGTTGGGGGGCCGGGCGAGTTCACCGGTGCCCAACTCGGCACGCTGCTCACGAAGCTCACGACTGCGGCGAATCAAAACGGGCTGATGGCTGGCGCGATCTTCTGCGTCGATACAGTGAAGGCCACCGACACCGTCACGATCACGTCCAACATCACCGACGGCCAGGGTGCCGGCGGCGGAGCTTTTGTTTTCAGGAAATCCAGCGCTGGCACGTTGCGATTGGCCGGAACCAACACCTACACCGGCAAGACCATCCTCGAAGGTGGCACGCTCAGCGTCACCTCGCTCAACAGCGTCGTAAACCGCAAAACCAGCAGCAGCCTCGGCGCGCCGACGAATGTGGAGGATGGCGAGATTGTCATCGGCAAGGAAAAGACCGACGATGGGTGCGCGCTCCTTTACACCGGCACTGGCGAAACCACCGATCGCGTGATCAATCTCGCAGGCAAAGAATCGACCGTGACGTTCAATCAATCCGGCACCGGTCTGCTGAAGTTCACGAGCGACCTCCTGATTTCCGGTTACGGCGCAAACAAAACCATCGCACTCACCGGTGACACCGCGGGCACCGGCGAATTCGCAGGCCGCATCGCCGATCCTCACGACCGTGCTGGAAAGGCAACGACCACACTCACCAAGTCCGGCAAAAGCACATGGACGCTCTCCGGTATCAACACCTACAGTGGTCCAACAACACTTATTGAAGGAATTCTAATACTAGCAAGTGAACGCAGTCTTGGTCCGAATACCGAGGTCAATATAGGGCCTGGAGCAACACTGAATCTAAACTTCAGTGGTGAAATGAAAATCCGCAAACTCACTCTAGATGGGAAGCCGCAGGCGGCTGGACTTTATCGTGCCAAGAATGCGCCGGGTATGCTCAGTGGAACAGGGGTTCTTAACGTAAGGCAATGAATCACCACTGGCCCCGGACAGGTCTGGCACGGAATGAATCTCGCGGATGTGCGCGCCTTTCCGAACGGGCCGGATTTCACCTGTGTCACCCAGATTTCCCATCGATTTGCGAGCCATAGCAGGCCGGATGCCCCATTTGCTTTGATGCCGCCGCAGCCAATTCCTTGGGCGATGGCAACTAATGGGACAGCCCGGAGCGCTTCTGCTTGGAGGTCTTGACCAAGGAAATCTGGACGGGAGGCAAACCGGATTTCGAAAAATATGCTCTGCCGCACTGTATGGAAATGATTGCTGCCGAGGAAGTGTCGCGGCGGATCGAGATGTATTTCACCGGTGGGGCGGCTCAATTCCTGACTCCGGCACAAGGCTCACGTGATGCGTGCAGTTCTCGCATCGCGGTCATGAAATGGAGGCGGCTTTGCCGTGAAAATGGGAGACTCCGTTGCAGGGGTTTCAACCTCCGTCGCTTGGATTCGGAGGACATTCGACTGGGATAAGCGGCCTACAAATATCCAACTTCAACCGGGGTGAGAATCGCCAGTTGAATTGGTGATCGGCAACGACGGCTCGTAGCCGAGAAAGGCAATGACACGGGCACGAGACTTCGGGCCAACGGGTGTCAAATTGTGTTCCCATTTGACGATTGTCTGATGGGCTACGTTCAGCATTACAGCTACTTCTCTCTGTGTTTTTTCCACGGTCAATACGTTCCACCCAAAGGTACTCACCGAGCGTTTGAGGATTTGTCAGAGCCCCATTCAAAGTGCGCCGATAGACCGAATTCATGGGAAATGGGCGACAGTTGTTCGATTGCAAATATCCAACAGGGCGCACAGCCTGTGCTGCCCTCCGCTGTCGCTGAGCTTGGGGTCGTTAGGCCACTTCACACACTCCGATTGAACATTGAAAAATCCACCAAAATCCCAATTGCCCTCGCCATCATGGGTGCCGCTCTCGCGCAAGCCCAGGCTGGTTTGATCTACGATCACGAATTTGCTTACTTCAGTCTGTTTGCCGGCGGCCAAAATGTTGGAAGCTACTTATACGATTCTTCCTTCGTTGATCCTTTTGACCACGCCCTCATCGAATCGAATGGTAGTCTTCAACAGACGTTGACATTCAACGCTTTTCAATTCAACGGCTCCGCTCTAGGGCTTTCTTCCACTCCGCAGGATCAAGAACTGGCGATACGCTTTACCAGTGCAGGACTGATCAACTTTCATGTGGACACACCGACCCAATTTACTCTCGACGTGAATTTCAGCATTTCTGGAACCAGAATCACGACACTGGATCTTTATGCTCCCAACCATCCCCGGCTACTCAACCGAATTCAATAGCGCCATCGCTTTGAGCTTCCCAATAAGCACGTGGCCGGTCTTGCGTTCGACCAGCGTGAGGATACAGTAGTTGCTGCTTTTCCAAAGACTTTCCCCGATCGCCGTGTCGATCTCTCCCAATCGCCGATCCGCTTCGCTTTGCCACCACCGCAGGCCGCTCGCCGATCATCCTCTTTACAGCCAGTCGCCCACGGCTGTCGTGGCGTCCATACCGCTTCCGGCATGGCTTGCGGGCACACCGCAGATGCGCATGCAGCGTCCCGCCACACATGCCCGCAGATCGTTTCGTGGCTGATCGCCAGGCCAGCTTTCCACTCCGGTCCAGAAACCCGGAGACTTACTCCGGGCTCCATGTCAGCCCGGAGAGGAGCGAGTTGTCGAGTTTTTTTGCGTCGCACTTCTCGCGCCGACCCCGCCGAGACGTATCCGCTGCATTGGCGTTTGAGCGGCATAGATTCACTCGGAGGATGGACGACCAACTGACCAGCGGCGTAACGCCCATCTCGTTTAGCCAGTTTCGAGTCGAACTTGCCAAGCGACTCATGCTCCGGATGCCGATGGAGACGACGCTCTGCACACTGTGGGTGCTCGCTGTCGCGGCGGGTGGGACTGTCGTCGCGCGCAACTTTGTGCAGTTCTTCGTCGATGCCGGTTTTCCACCGCTCACCGAAACCGAGTCGCTCTGCGTGGTGCGAACGCAGCCGCATGAGTTTTCCGCCGCGCAATGGTCGGGTAGGTGCAGCACTGTGGGCGACGTTCTGAATAGCGATTCGCTCTACGGTGAAGTTCACGGATGGTTTGAATGGCGGCTGCTGTACCAGCGGCGCGATCCAGCGGCGTTCAGAAAACTGCGCGTGCTTTGTGAAGCCTCCTCCCGGCTCGATGGCTGCTCAGAGCGACGCTTTTGCGCATCCCAGCAGGCTCCGATTCTGCCTCACCGGTGTGCACATCCACGAGAATCTTCTCCTGTCAAATCATCCGCACGACACGCGTGGCGCGTTGAGCTATCTGCGGGGTGGTTCCGGCGCTTACGGCTATCTCATCGCCGCGCCCGTTGAGGACGATCTGTTGAGTGAAGTGCTCGGCGCTTACACTGGTGACACGTTCATTTTGCGCTGCGAAATTTTGCCGCCGACTCGCCCGGCGGCCTTGCAATTTACTCCGGCGACTGCGGGCGTTTCCCAATCTGCCCCACCCTCGTTATTGAGTAAGCTGAGGTTCCCTCCGATCCGTGGACCGGGAAGGCGCAGCAGGAATAACAAATCCGTATTAGTCCGGGCGTCCGCCTCAGCGGGAAGGTGGTCGCGGCTATTGAACGTAAGCGGTCCGGGTTTCGCGGGTTTTCAATTTCAAGTCGAAGGACTTGAAGGCGACGTTTCTTTGATAGGGCGCAAAGAACCAGAGCGTCTGAGCCCCTTTGAGCAGACGGATTTCCATCGGCTTGGTTGTTTCCCAAAGTCCGGCGGTCCACGGGAGGCTGATCCAGCCGTGACCGTCTTTCACAGTGCCAAGACTAATTTCCCAGAACGTGGGGCCGCCCACATTGCCGCTGCAATCGAGTGTGGTCAGACGCACGTGGTCGGCGATGACTTGCGGAAAGTCCTTCTCGTAGCTGTTGCCGATGGTGGTGCCTTCCAGAATCGTTTTCCAATCACCCGTGCCAACCTTGTATTCGAGAATGAATTTCGACACCTTCTCGTAAGCCCGCTCATCAATCATTATGGTGCTGATGGGACATGGCTTGCCGAGGTCCATGTCGATCGAAGCCTTGTCCACGCCACCATTGACCGCCCAGCGGGTGCTCGGGTTGTTATCGATGGCAAACTGCGGCCCAAGATCCTTGACTTGGTTCCGATACACATTGGTGGCCGTGGCGGACTTGATGGGCAGCATGGCCCCAAAGGTTCGGACATACAGTCCCTGTCCGCTGTTAATGACTGCAACCTTCGCGGTCAAATCGTAGATGCCGGTCTCGGGCACGTTGATTTTGTAGCCGACCCAGCACGACGCCATACCCTGCGAAAAGAGCAACTGCTTGCCGCCGCCATAAGAGTCCATCACCCCGACCCGCGGCTCGCCACCCCACACGGTGATGCCGCCGGTCTCGAAAAAGCTCGCGCCATCCACATGAATCACGCCCGGCGGAACGACCACGGGCGGCTCGGGTTTCGCGGCGACCTTTGCCATGCCGGCAAGCGTCGGGACACCGCCGTCTTTGTCCATCTCGTCCGCTTTTTGCGAAGCAGTGAGATCCTTCTCCGCGATCGGGGCGGAAGTGGACAACGTCTTTCCGAGCGCCAGCATGGCGGTGCTTTGCGGGGATTTCGCCGGTAGCGCGGAGGCCAGCCAGCGCAGCCTTTCCACGAGGGAGAAAGTTGCCGTCTTTTCGCGCGCAGAGACCGCTGCGACAAACTCCCGGCCCCCCATCCCTTCGAGCCTCGACGCATCCCAACCCCGGCCATAGGCCACCTGCCAGCCGCTGAGTGACTTATAAGCAACGCATGCATGCGCTGGCTGCCCCACGCCGATGGCTGGGATGCCCCAGGCCTGGCAGATGAAGACCGACCACGACGACCGCGGCCCGCATTTCCCGCCCCCATCCAGCACGGTCTTGTAGTCTACATGAGAAATCGGCGAGTTCCGCCGCCAAACACTCGACGTGGAGTCCACCACCTTTTCGCCCTCGATAAGGTAGGGCATGCTCGTCCGCACCATGTCGCGGCCCCATGTCAGATCGGCCTCCGAGCCGCCGGAGCAAACCACGAACTGCATCTCCCACGCCGTCAATTTGTCGAAGCTGGGAAACAGCTCCCGTTTCGCCTGTGCGTCCTTGTAGTATTTGTAACGCATCAACGGCGCGCTGTGGGTCTTCTGCTGACCGGAGCCCGGCGACCCCGTGCCCGGCGGACGCAGGGCCGTGGCGATGGCGAGACGCAGTGGGATACCTTCCCTCGACGCCGGATCAGCGACAAAAATTTGCTTCCACCGGTCCAGCACATCGGTCCCGAGACCGTAGCTATTATCCTCACGCGCCGGGATCGAAAGCGGCGTGGCCGCCAGCAGATATTCCTGCAGCGCCACGGGATTCTTGAGCAGCCAGGCCAGAAAGGTCTTGTTGGCCAAGTCCGCCTTGGCGAAGGCTCCGAGCTTCCCCTGCTCCACCTTGGCGATGAATTGCCGCTGCGCCAGCGCGAGAGCCACGGTCGGATTCTGGAGCACCGGTTCGAGGCTTGGCTGTGTGATCTTGGTCGGGTCGCCCGGCACCTTCTGGCTCAGCCAGGTGGAAAGATTCGTCAGATAGCTGCCGAAGTCGCCGCTGCTGACGGCGGAGTCGAGGTCGCGCGCGCTGGGCTCCCACGCGTGCAGCGGGGCGGAAAGCGCAAAGATGAGCGCGCTCGCGAGGAGCGCCTTGATGGGGAGCGGGAGGATGGGGTTCATGGTTGGCGGGTTGGAGGAGTGGATGGGTTTCGTGGTGGCTCGCCCGACTGCAGCGGACGAATTCAACCGCCGGTGCTCGGCGGAGGTGAACTTTCATTGACCGATGTCCACTGCCGCTCAAGCAATTTCTGCAGGTCAATGGCCGCTCGTGTCCCTTGACGCAGGCGCGCCATTGGATGCATACCTGCGCTTCATGCCGCGCGCATTTCTCGCCGCCATCTCTGTTTTCATTCGCGTCGCCATTCCGCTTACTGCGCTGGCCCCTTCCGTCCGCTCCGCGGAAACCGTCGCCGAGATCGAGCAGCAGGCCGAACGAGCTGCGCAGTTTTTTGAACTGGGAAAATACCCCGACGCCGAGCGCGCCTATCGCGCTCTGATCCCGTCCGCCGATCGTATTCTCGGCGCAACACACGCCGAAACTCTCTCCAGTCGGCACAATCTCGCCCTCGTCCTTCAAGGGCAGTGCCGGTATGCCGACGCCGAACGCGAATTCCGCGCCGTCCTCGCCGTCCGCGAGCGCACCCTCGGTGCCGACGCCGCCGAGACGCTCACCACCCGGCACAATCTCGCCACGCTCCTGCATGCCAAAGGCCGGTATGCCGACGCCGAGCGCGAACTCCGTGCCATTCTTCCGGTGCTTCAGCGCACGCTCGGCCCGGAACACGCCCACACCATCAAAGCCCGCCACAACCTGGCCCTCGCCCTCGCCGCCCAGGGCAAGTTCTCCGATGCAATTCGCGAGGATCGCGCCGTCGTCGCGATTCGCCAGCGCACCCTCGGCCCCGAGCACGCCGACACGCTGAACACCCGCGCCGCCCTTGCCAACGTCCTCGACGACACAGGCAAGCACGCCGCCGCCGAAAAGGAGCATCGCGCGATTCTCGCAATTCGTGAAAACACCTGCGGCCCCGAGCATCCGGTCGTCTTCCAAAGCTGCTACGACCTCGCGCTCTGCCTCGCGGCCCAGCAAAAATTTGCCGACGCCCTCTGTTACAGCCAGCGTGCCGAAACCGGCTTTGAAAAAACCCACGGTCCCCAGCACCTCTACGCCCGCCGTGCCCTCAGCGCGCGCGAGCGGATCGAAGCCGCCAATGTCGCCGAAATCCACGAGGGGCCGAAACCGTGGTGGGCGCCCGTCGCCAAAGTCGCCGAGCAGCCCAAAAAATGGTGGGCCACCGCTGGCCGGCTTGCGGAGAAGCCGAAGCACTGGTGGAGCAGCGCCGTGGACTTCGCCACTCGCAAAAAGCCCGCGCCGTAGTCGCGGGTCACTGTTTTTTTGCCAAAAGGATCGGCGCGCTACTTCGGGCGCTTCTCCGCGCGGAGCTGGCCGCACCCGGCGGCCACATCAATGCCGCGACGCTGGCGCACCGTGCTCGGCAGGCCGCGCTCGCGGAGCACGCGCTGAAATTCGCGCGCCGCCGCGCCGGCTGTTGCGGTGCCGGCGAAGCCGTCGGTCGGGTTAAGCGGGATGAGATTCACATGCGCGTGAATACCGGCGAGCAGCGCGGCCACCTGCTCCGCGTGGCGCGGCGAGTCGTTCGCTCCGGCGATCAGCGTCCACTCGAAAAAGATGCGCCGCCGCGTCCGCGCGCCGTATTCGCGGCAGGCGGCGATGAGTTCGCCCAGCGGCCAGCGGCGGCTCGCGGGCACCAGCGCCGCGCGCTCATCCGCATCGGCCGAGTGCAGGCTCACAGCGAGATTGAAGCCGCGCTTTTCCTCCGCCAGCCGCAGAATCCCCGGCACCACGCCGACCGTGCTGATCGTCACCCGCGAAGGCGCGAGCGCCACGCCCCGGTCATCGGTGAGGATCTCCAGCGCGGTGAGCACGGCGTCGTAATTGTGCAGCGGCTCGCCCATGCCCATGAGTACCAGATTGCGCAGCCGCGCCGCACCGCGCGCCCGGAGCGCGCGCTGCACATGGAGCACCTGCGCCACGATCTCGCCCGCGCGCAGATGCCGCACGAAACCCATCTGCCCCGTCGCGCAAAACACGCAGCCCATCGCGCAGCCCGCCTGCGTGCTCACGCAGGCGGTGGTGCGCCCGGCGTAGCCCATGAGCACGGTCTCGATCGTCTGACCGTCGGCCAGCCGGAGGAGAAACTTTTGTGTGAGCCCGTCGCTGCTTGCGGTATCAGTGGCGACCACCGGGGCTTCGAGAAAAAAGCGTCCGCCCGCGCGCAGGTGCTCGGCCACCCAGCGCGCCAGCGGCGGGGAAAACTCCGCGCACCCGGGCAGCGTGAGCGCGGCGTCGCGATGCACCGCCCGCCACAGCGCGCCCGCATGCACCGCGCGCAGACCGTCGGCGACGAGTGTGCGCTCGAGCGCGGGAAAGGTGAGGTCGTGCAGTGAGGCAGTCATGCGCAGCGCGCGAAGGAACGCGAAGCGCGCCGCCCGCGCAACGGCGAAGCACACCCGCAAACAGCACTCCCTCATTCGTCATTCGTCATTCGTCATTCCCCATGCTTCCCTCCGAGCATGCTTCACATCGCAGTCATTGGCGGCGGCCCGGCGGGCCTGCGCGCGGCGGAGGTCGCCGCCGCGGGCGGCGCGCGGGTGACGCTTTTCGACGCCAAGCCGTCGGTCGGCCGCAAGTTTCTCGTCGCGGGGCGCGGCGGGCTAAACCTGACGAAGGACGAACCGCGCGCCCTCTTCGCCACGCGTTATGGCGATCCCGCGCGCTGGGCGGAGCTGCTGGCCGACGGAGATGCCGGGGCGGTGCGGGCGTGGGCCGCGGGGCTCGGGGTGGAGACCTTCGTCGCCTCCACAAAGCGCGTTTATCCGCGCGAGCTGAAAGCCGCGCCACTGCTCCGTCGCTGGGTCGCGCGACTGCGCGCGGGCGGCGTCCGCTTTGCCCTGCGCCACCGCTGGACCGGCCTGCGCCCGGGGCCCCCGTGGCAGCTCGATTTCGCGGGGCCGGACGCTGCGCCCGTCACCGCCGAGGCCGATGCTGTGATCCTCGCGCTCGGCGGCGGCTCATGGCCGGAGACGGGTTCCGACGGCGCGTGGACCACCCTGCTGGAAAGACTCGGCGTCCCACTCGCCCCGCTCCATCCGGCCAACTGCGGCTGGACCTGCCCATGGCCGGACGCCGTTCGCGCGCTCGCCGGTCAGCCGCTGAAAAACATCGCGGCGAGTGCGGGCGACCAGCGGATCGAAGGCGAACTGCTCATCACCGATTACGGCCTCGAAGGCGGCGCACTCTACCCGCTCGCGCCAACGCTGCGCGCGATGTCCGCGCCGCGCCTCGCGATCGACTTCAAGCCTACGCAGACCGCCGGGCAGCTCGCGAAAAAACTGACCGGCGTCACCCGCGACATCTTCGCCACCGCCCGCCAGCGCTGGCGGCTGGGCGAGGCCGCCAGCGCCATCCTTTCCACCGCCGCCGAAGAGAGCGTCGCGGACGTCGGGGCGCTCGCCGCTTTGGTAAAAAACTGCCCGCTCGCGCTCACCGGCCCGCGTCCGCTCGCCGAGGCCATCTCCACCGCGGGCGGCGTGCGCTGGGAGGCGCTCGACGCGCACCTCATGCTCCGCCAGCTCCCCGGCGTCTTCGTGGCCGGTGAGATGCTCGACTGGGAGGCGCCGACCGGCGGCTATCTCATCACCGGCTGCTTCGCCACCGGCACGCGCGCGGCGCGGGGCGCACTCCGCACGACGCCCGCAGGCTCAGCCCGCGCGGAGTGACGGCACGGCGGCGCAGACTTCGCGCCAGCCGGGGAAATTCCAGGTGTTCGGAAAGCCCGCGCATTGCACCGGCTTGACGGGCTGCACGGCGCAGTCGCGGCCATCGAGAAAGATGCACTCGTGGTTGTAGCTGCCGTCAGCGGCGAGGCCTTTGTCGAGGAGCGCCAGGCCGTCGCGCGCCGGGCGGAGACGGGTGTAGCGCTGGATGAAAGCGTGCTCGCTCAGCCCCAGATGCCCCGCCAGCGCGGCGATCTCCGCCGCGCCGACTTTCACCTCGCCGGGCCAGCGGCAGCACGCCGTGCAGCGCTCGCAGGTGTAGTGGATGGCGGGATTCACGCGCGCAACGATGGCGGAGCGAGTGCCGCCGCGAAAGCGCGAAATGGGGCCGCTTGGCAACCGTTGACAGCGCCGGGCGCTAAGGCAAAAGTGCGCGTCTTTTATGAAAACACCCCGCCCGCTCGGCCTCGCTCTTTTTGTCACCACGGCTCTCGCCACCAGTCGTGCGGTCGATTTTGTGAAGGACGTACAGCCGGTGCTCGAGTTCAATTGCGTGCGCTGCCACAACCCGAAGGGGACGGATTTTGAAAAGGGCGACACGGAACTCGATCTCTCCACGTTTAAGACGGCGACCGATGACGCAAAGACGATCGTCGCGGGCGACGCGGCGAAGAGCAAACTCTACACGACCACGGTGTTGGCCGACGATGCGAAGAAGCTGATGCCGCCGAAGAACAAGGCGACCGGCGCGCTGGAGCGACTGACCAAAGAGGAGACGGAGATTTTAAAAACGTGGATCAACGAAGGCGCGAAGTGGCCTGACGGGGCCAAGCTGATCGCGCGAAAAAAAGAGGGCAAAGGCGTGGACGAAGTGGCGATCACGGCAAAGGTGCATGCGCGGATTATGGAGGTGACGAAGGAGCAGGCGGCGGCGGAGATGAAGGAATACAAGATGGAGATTCCGGGCTCGGAGGTGAGCTACACGATGCTGCCGATTCCGGGTGGAAAATTCAAAATGGGCAGCCCGGAGAGCGAGAAGGGGCGCAAGGCCGACGAAGGCCCGCAGCACGAGGTGGAAGTCGCGCCATTTTGGATGGAAAAGTGCGAGGTGACGTGGAGCGAATACGAGCTGTTCATGTATCCCGCCGAGGAGAAAAAAGCGCGCGAGCTGAAGAAGCTGCCGGCGGAGCTAAATGCGCTGACCGACGGCCTCACACGCCCGAGTCAGCCGTATGTGGAGATGAGCTTCGGCATGGGCAAAGACGGCTACCCAGCGATTTCGATGACCCAGCACGGGGCAAACAAATATTGCCAGTGGCTGAGCGCGAAAACCGGCCACTTTTACCGCCTGCCGACCGAGGCCGAGTGGGAATACGCTGCCCGCGCCGGGACGACGACGGCTTACTTCTGGGGCGACGACGCGGCACCGATGAACGACTACGCGTGGTCCGGCAAGAATAGCGATTTCAAATACCAGAAGGTGGGCAGGAAGAAGCCGAACCCGTGGGGGCTGCACGACATCCTTGGCAATGTTCTCGAATGGACGCTCGATCAGTATGCCCCGGAGTTTTACACGACCTCCGCAGCCGCGAATCCCTGGAACAAGGCGACGAAGCCCTACCCGCATGTCGCGCGCGGCGGTTCGTGGGATGACGACGAACCGGCGGCGCTGCGCAGCGCCGCGCGTCGGGCTTCGGACAAAAGCTGGAAGGTGCAGGACCCGCAGCTCCCGAAGAGCGTCTGGTATCACACGGATGCGCAGTTTCTCGGCTTCCGCATCGTGCGCCCGCTGAAGACGCCGGGCGTGGAGGAAATGCACGCTTACTGGAACAGCGGCGTGGAGAAGGACAACCCACTGCTAAAAAAGGCGGAGTAGCGTTACGAAGCCGCGGCGCTGCCCGCACGTCCGGCCTAATTTTTCCCACCGCCCGCGATGAATGAATCATCGCCAATCGGCGCGCGGCTCAACTAACTTCACCGCTCACTTCCACAACTCACCAATCATGAACGAACCCTCCGACCTCTCCCCGTCCGACGTACTCAGCCGTCGGCACTTCCTCAAAAAAAGCTCCGCCGCCATGGCTGGCGGTGCGCTGCTCGGCACGCTGACCGCGGAGCGTTTCGCTCACGCCGCTAGCACCGACGAACTCAAGATCGCTCTCGTCGGCTGCGGTGGTCGCGGCGGCGGCGCGGCCTCCCAGGCGCTCAACACTTCCAACCTCGGCCCGATCAAATTGGTGGCCATGGCCGATGTCCACGAGGACCGGATGCAGACCACGCTCGGCAATCTCAGCAAGCAGCACGCCGCCCGCGTGGACGTGCCGAAGGAACGCCAGTTCCTCGGCTTCGACGCTTTTGAAAAGGCCATTGAGCACGCCGACGTCGTCATCCTCACCACGCCGCCCGGCTTCCGCCCGATGATGTTTGAGGCTGCGGTGAAGGCGGGCAAGAACGTCTTCATGGAAAAGCCTGTGGCGTCCGATGCCGCCGGCGTCCGCCGCGTGCTGGCCGCCGCCGAGGAGGCGAAAAAGAAAAACCTCAAGGTCGGCGTCGGCCTCCAGCGGCACCACAACGCCGGCTACATCGAAACCATCAAGCGCGTCCATGACGGCCAGATCGGCGACGTGACCTCGATGCGCGCCTTTTGGAACGGCTCGCGTCCGTGGCAGAAAAAGCGCAGTGATTTGGAGAAGCAATACGGGCGCAAGCTCACGGAAATGGAATACCAACTCCGCAATTGGTACTACTTCACTTGGATTTGCGGCGATCACATTGCCGAACAGCACATCCACAATCTCGACGTGATCAACTGGGTAAAAAAAGGCTACCCGGTCAAAGCCCGCGGCATGGGCGGGCGTGAGATTACGAACAGCCCGGACGACGGGGAAATTTACGACCATTTTGCCTGCCAGTTTGAATACGAGGACGGCTCGATTCTGTTTAGCGAATGCCGTCAACAACCCGGTGCCTGGAATAATGTCAACGAGTATGCCGTCGGCACCAAAGGGCGCGCGGACCTCGGCGGGCACAAGATCTTTGCCGCGGAGAACTGGCGGGCCAAGAGCGAAGGCAAGGACGACTATCAGCAGGAACACGATGACCTCTTTGCAGCGATCCGTGACAACAAGGAATACAACGAAGCCTTCAATGGGGCGCACAGCACCATGACCGCGATTCTTGGCCGGATGGCCGCCTACTCGGGCAAGGAGATCGAGATGCAGGCCGCACTCAATTCCAAGATCGAGTTGCTGCCGAAGGAGCTCGGCTGGGACAAGCCCACGCCGGTCAATCCCGGTGCCGATGGCTACTATCAGCGCGCCGTTCCCGGCAAGACGGCGGTGCTCTGACGCCTCGCTCAACGAGCGCTCTTATTTGAAAATGGCCGCCGGCATCCCGGCGGCCATTTTTCTTTCCCTCGACCGGAGCAAACGGCGTCAGTTTCGGAAATGGGAAATCGGCCGCACCTGCGCCTCCCTATTTTGTCACCTTAAGGCGGACGAACTGTTTCCCGCTTCCCGCAGGGATGACGACGGTTACATGGTCCATTAAACTGCCTGGAGTAATCGTCACCGCGCCACCGCTGGTCGCAGTTACCGGGATGGCGGTCCAGCCCACCAAGTCGCTGCCATACTCCACCACCTGCGTGGTCGAGGACACCGAGGCCGTACTGCGGTCATATTCGAAGATCCAGTTGCCCGACGGTCTGCTCAACTTGGGCAAAATTGCAATCGAGGGCGTCATGGGTGCGCCCGTCAGGATGAACTCCAGAAGGTTCGAAATGCCATCGCGTTCGGGATCATCCAGCGGTCCGTCATTGAAGCCCGCCGTCAAACCCTGCGCGGGAGCCGCCGCCCACGCCGCATAAGGCGACGCCGGCACCGTGGCGCTGGCCTGAGCGGAGTTCGGGCTTTCACCCGATGAAACCGTCGCCGACACCACGTAGTAGTAAGTCGTGCCGCTCGTCACCACCGTATCCGTGTAACTCGTACCACCGGCAGTGCCAACCGTCATGTAAGGACCGCCATTCGTCGTCGCGCGCTTCACATTGTAGCCCGTCGCTCCGGCGGATGCCGTCCAACTCAGCACCACTTGATTGCCGCCCGCTGTGGCGGAAAGAGCCGTGGGTGCCGGTGGCGCGATGGCCACATCGGCAAAGGTCAGGGCGGCAATGTTATTGGTGCCCTTGAGGATATTGGTCTGGCTCCAGGTGACGGTGCCCTTGAGATAGGTAATCGTCGTCGCTGCAGCCGCTCCGGTAACATTGACCCTGACCAAGTTGCCCGACACGCTTCCTCCGGTAACCGTACCGACTGAAGTGCCGCTCCCGTCAGCCAGAAAGAAAAGACTCGAGGCAGTCGCCAAATTCCAAGCCATGTTCTGGCCAAACTCGAGAGTCACTTCGTTCTTCACAGCGGTGGTGAAGTAGGCCCGCTTCAAATCCGGCGCTGTAACGGCCGAGACCGGAGCATAGCCATAGTGATCCACCTCCACGAGGGGGCCGATCAAGTCGCAAAAGACCTGGTAACCCGCCGCGTCGTAATGACAGCTCGATCCCGGCACGACGCCCAGCGTGCTCATCACGCGCATATTCGAGTAGAGTCGCGACAGCGACCGCTGCACTTCGCGCAACTGATCGTTTCTTGAAACGTCTCCACACGCCCCAGGCCAGATCTGAAATACGTAGTAGTTGAGAATGTTGGGAAAGTCCTGCTTCCATGCCGCCGAGATGTCCACGAAGTATTGCTGGTAAAATTTGTAATCGTAATCCCCGTCCGGCCCCCCAGCCCCCTGATCCTGTTCACCCTGATGCCACAGCACACCGCGGATGCCATGAGTCAGTTTCGCCCCCACTACGCGGTTATACAAATTGGCATAAATCGAATACAGATTACCCGCCGTCCCATGTCCGGCAGGGTTAGGTTGATGTTGGTCAATCCGGGTGCCGCCAACGGCACCGTTGATGATGCAGATCGGCATGTTGTCATTTGCCGAAAGTCGTTTGGCAAGATACCACCCCCAAAGACCAAGTTGCAGTTCCGATCCCTTGCTGATCGCGCTGCCCCAGCCCAAGGTCAGGCCATAGGTGCGAATCCAAGGATCGGTGGTCGAATCATTGGGTGCGGTGTTATCGGTGGCAAGAGCGTTCGATTGGCCTTCTATAATGTAGGCGTCGCCGCAGAGCAGGTTGGTCACGGTTGCGAGTGGCGCCGAATCGACACCACTGGACCTCGTGCCATAGGTCACTTTGTAGTTAAATTTGCCCGCCGCCACCGGCACGGCGAAGGAATAGGCTGTCGCCACCAACGTTTGGTATTGGGTGGAATAAAGCACATCGGCACCGGTTTCAGTCCGGTAAATCTTGAGATAGACCTCGGTGGCCGGAGCCGCCTGGGTGCCACGGTAGTAAATCGTGCCGAACCCCGTGTTATCGCGGGCGAAGAACTGATTGTTCACCGGCTTTTCGTTCGCCGCCGGAGTCCGCTGCACCCACGCGTCGCTGGCCGGTTCCTGCACGGAAATGATTTTCGACACAGTGACCGGGCTTCCCCCATTGTCGATCGTCAGGCTCACGGTCATGGCACCGCTCCCCTGCGAGCGAAGCAGGGTCAGGACTCCGGGGGTGATCTGCTTGATCACGGCCACTCCATTGACGCTCCATTGGTAGTTCAACGTGCCGGCACCGGCCGCCTGCATCGCGACCAGGTTCGAGATGTTTGGTGTCACCGTAATCGTGTCCCGTCCGTTCCACGCATCGGGTGAAGTCAGCGTGAAGACTGGATCGGGGATGGTTTCCGTAACGGTGATCGGAATATCCACGGTCTGGATGGCCGACGGGTAGATGCCCTTGAACTGGATCACATACGACTGGCTGCCTGAAACCCGGCCCGCCGCCACATTCAACGTGAACTGATCCACCGCTAGCACGGTCTCCTGCGCACCCTGCTTGAAAATCCAATACACCTTCTGCGCACCTCCCGCCTGACCGGTAAGGGTGGCACTGGTGCCTTCATTGATCGTTAGTGTAGCCGGTGCTGCGGAAAAGGTGGATCCCCCCTGCACCAAAGAACCAACCAGGGTTTGCAGTGGCTTTTGGTTCTCATATTCCATTTTGATCCAGTTCGCCGAGCGTGCCACCTTCGAGATTCGCACTTCGTCAATGTCCCCCGCATAGTAGTAGTTGCCATACCATCCTCCGATCCACATCCGTGATGGGTTCGGCAGGTTCATCGTGACATTGGCGGAATTGTCCAACTGTCCGTCCACATAGATCCGCGACACATTGGGACTTCCGGGAGTGTAGGTATGCACCACCTGGTGCCATTGCGCCGAAGTCAGGGCGACATTGCCGGTAACGCTGGCAAAGTTTCCGTCAACATAGATGCGCGGCGGACTGATCACCCGCACCTGCACCTTATTAAAGCCGCCGCCTTCGACACCCCAGTCCACGATATCGCAGTTCACTGCGCTGGTCCGAAACCACGCTTGCGTCGAATGCGCCGCGTTACCCTGGGCGAAGTTGGTGATCGTATCCCCGCAATGGATGCCCTGACCGGCGGCGAAACTCCGGCCCTTGCCAATCATCCCGGTGGCCAGGGTTGTCCCCGGATCGACAGGAGTGACCCATCCCACCACATCCTGCACGGTTTCGTTCATATGAATTACCGCAGCATACCCATTCGTGGCATTAAAAACCGCCGCCCCGTTGGATTCCGCCGGCACGCCAGACTTTCCCCAATACATCTTGATCTCCTGCCGGGCATTCCCCGCGATCGTCGGCACATTGACCCAAATGCTGGCCACTCCATTGATCGCATCCCACTGTTCAATCTGATAAGACAGCGCCGCCCCGGTCGCCGTGGTAAACCGAATGTCGCGCCCGTCGGTTTGCGCCTCACCGAAGTTAAAATTCGTACTGCTCAATCGTACCAGGAGCGGAAAATTCGTCTCCGTCGCACCGGCGGGAATGTTCGCGCCTTCCGGGGTGGTAATGATGTTGAGCGACCCGGAATGAGCCCAAGTCGCATAGGTTTGGACGCTCACGGTGTAAACCTTGGTAGTCCCATCCTGCGCAGTGACGGTGTAGGTGACAGGGTTGGTGAAATTTTGCGGGCTGCCCGAAGCCGGGCTCACGGTGGCAAACTGTGAAAGCGTCAATGTTGGTGCCAGTGAGGTAATCTGCTGGTTGGGAGGCACGGTTAACACGAAGTTAGTCCCTGTGAGTGCCGCCGCACCCAGTGCTCCAAAGTCGCAGGTAAGAATATCCTTTGCCGAACTCGCCGGGGTGACGGTGACCGTCACGGCATAGGAATTTACCGTCGCCCCGTCCGTAACGGTGTAGGTTACTGGGTTGGCTACCGCAAATGTCGGAGTTGGCGGGGTAATGCCATCGTTCGGCTGATTGCACGCTCCGGTAGTGACGGCGAAGGTCGGCGCGAGGGTCGCCAGAGATGTCCCATAAGGCACGGTCAACGCAATGGTCTTGGTCACCTGATTGATGACGCCCGTGGAGCCGGGAATGCCAAAAGAAGTAATAATGGCTTTCGATGTGAGGCTGAGCACGCCGGTCGCCGTGCTAAACGTCCAGTTTTGGCCCCCAATCACCTTGGTATAGACGTTGGCAACCGGACCCGTGAATCCGACCAGGCTAAATCCGGCACCAAACAACTTCGTAGTGGTATCGACCAATGTCCACGCACCGCTGGTTACGGTGACCGCCGAACTGTCGATGGTGAAAGCGCCATTCAACGTGGCGACTCCCCCGCCGGTGATCTTGTTGGCGGACGCATCGGTAATGGTAAACTTGTAATTACCGCTGCTCCCGACAATCAACGCGCTGCCGCTGCTGACCGTTGTATTACCAGCAAAAGTACAGGCACCGGAAAGTGTGACGGTCCCGCCGCCGCCCACGCTGAGGCTGCCGGCACCGGATATGGCACCCGACAGGGTCTGGCTCGCCGAGCTGAGATAGTTGAAAATGGTCGTGCTCGCCAGGGCAATATTCCCCGGGTAACTGCCGCCCCCCAGATTACCCGTCCCCGGAGTACTCCCCGCATTAGTACGCACGCCACCAATCGTGAAGTAGGAAGTCGTCACATTGTTCCCCTTCAACAAGGTGATCGGCCCGGTGAAAATGTTGCTCGCCGGGAGGCTGACATAACTCACCGAGGGCGTCTGCGTCTGAAAGGTAACTTGCAGAGACATCGCGCTTCCGTTACCAGCATTGGGAATCGCGGAGTTGAACGTAACTGCCTCGCGATCCCCGTTACCACTGTAACCCGTGAAAACCGTAAGAGTCTGCGCGGTGGTGGCGGTGGATGTAATCGGACCGTTTAACGTAAAGTGGCTGTCATTGCCATTGAACCTGAGAGCAAGGGTGTTACTGCTCCCGGAATTAAGGTCAGCGAAAACGACGGACGCATTGTTGGCAACCGTCGGGGTTTGACTCGGCCAGGTTTGGAGCGTCCCTCCGCCCCGAATCGCTAAAACCCCCGTCTCATTCCAGGTTCTCACCGACGAGACGAGTGTCGTGTTGCTGTCGTCAACCGTGAACGCGGTCCCGGAATTGATAGTCGTCGCAGCGCGGGCCGATTGCGGAAAACCCAATACGCCAGCAAGGAACAAGGCGAAGATCCAAGTCGCCAGCGCTGGGGGGACAGAAGCGCGGTTACGCTCCTTCGTTGTCGCTGAGGTCATCACAGTGGGTGCATAAGATGGAAAGTGAGATTTACTCCAGCCAGACCTTTAGTCGGTAGGACTTATCCGGCGCAGCTATCGGCAGAGTAGCGCTTACGGACTGGCCCGCACCCACAATCCCAGTGTAACCACCCACCCCACCCCATGAAGCAGGTGTCTTCAGATCCGTGGTGTAGATCAGATCATACTTCCGCGTCAATCCGGCGTAACCGCCGCCAGTTGCCGTCCGGGCCACAAAGCTCAGCACGCAGTTGCCACCGTTGCGGGTGATCGTCAGGAGCGGCTGGTCAGCGCTCCGCGGATCAGTGCCGAGGAGATACTCGTTCACGTTGCTGACCCCATCGCCATCGGGATCAACTCCGTCCGCGGCGAGGCCCGCGGTGATTTCACCCGCCGTAAAGTGAGCCGGCCGCCACTGGGCGATCGACTCGACCACCGGAATGACCATGACCGCCGAGGTGCTGGCCGCATTTGTTACGTTACCCGCATACTGGGCGGTGATGTTGTGAGACCCGACCGTCAGGCTGCTCGTCGTGACACTGGCCTGGAAGGACCCATTCAACGTGCCGGTGCCGATCAAGGTGACACCGTCGTAAAAAGACACGTTGCCAGTCGGCGCGCTGCCGGTCACCGTGGCTCTGAAGGTCAGGGCAGAGCCCAACGGCGACGGCGTGACGCCCCCAGTCAGGGCAAGCGTGGTAGTGGTGGCGGCGGGGAGCGGACCGACGGTCACGGTGCCGGTGCCGGAAAAGTAAGTGTCGTTCTTGAAGATCGCGGACGATGCCGTGGACCCGTAGGAGCCGTTGGCCTGCGCCGTGCCTCCGAGCGAAAGGGAGGCCACCTGCCGCGTGCCGCTGAAATTCAAGGCGGCCTTCGCGCCAGAGGTAAGGAGCAGCGCTCCCTGCCCGACCGAAGCCGTGCTGGAGAAGGCCAGGGTGCCAGCAGAGACGGTGGTCGTGCCGGTGTAAGTGTTCGCGCCCGAAAGAGTCAGGGTGCCAGTGCCAATCTTGATTAGGTTGCCGGTGTTAATGACCGGCCCGGAAAGCAATAGGCCGAAACTCCCCGTATCCACCACAAGCCGGCAGCCGGGAGCCAGATCCACGGTATTTGCCACTCCGGGAGCAGCCGTCAGATTGGCAACGGTGCGCAGATTGCCCGCACTGACGCTGGCAGCCGTGAGTTCCGTGCGCAACGGTCCGGTGCCCAGCGATCCGTTGTCATCAATCGTCACCGTAGGCGTCCCGCCATTGGTCGGACTGAGTTTAACCCCGCCGGAAAAAGTCTTGGCACCGGAGAGCATCACGCCGGGAGTCCTGCCGCTCCCTTGGATTTGCAAAATGCCGCTGCCCGTAACCGGTCCGGTGATCCAGATGTCTTTCACCGTCCGCATGGTCACCGTACCACTTCCAAGGTTAAAAGTGTTACCAATCGCTCCGCCGGACGTGTTGCCCTCAAAGTTCGTCGTGTAAAACGTGGTCCCGCCAGCCAAAGTCACGGCCCCCGCGCCGAGGTTCAGCCGGCTCAAGTTGAGCACCAGCGTCCCGACATTCACAATAGCTCCCCCGCTAAAAGTGTTTGTGCCCGATCCACCGATCGTCAGAATTCCGGTATTCGCTTGGGTCAGGCTGCCGATTCCGGTAATAACACCGGAGAGACTCAGCGCGCCCACGCCGGTGCCGCCGACTGTCGTATTGGCGGCCAGAGCGATGTTGTTGGAAACCGTGATGGCATTGGCGCCGTTCTGATTGATCTGCGGGGGGGCGTTGACGTTAGTCTCGAACGACAGCGCATTGCCACTGACCGTCATCGTGGGCAGCGCACTGCCGAAGTTTACGCGGTTGAGTTGGAAGGTTCCGGCGAGATCGTTGACGCTGGCCGTTGCATACGGGCTGGTGTTGAAACTGAGCAGCCCATAGGTTGCCCCGCCGGCTGGAGGAGCCACGCTACCGGTCCAATTCACGCCGCTCGACCAGTTGCCAGGGGCAATGTTTGTCCAGGTAGTCAGTCCCACCACGTTTACGCTCACGGTCGCTGCGGGGGAATCAATCGTCCCGTCATTGACCTTGAAGGTAAAACTGTCGGAGCCGCTGTAGTTTGCCGCCGGCGTGTAAGTGACATTGGGCACAGGACCACTCAAGGTGCCGTGCAGTGGGGATGCCACGATGGCATAGGTCAGCGGATCACCGTCCGCATCGGTGGCAGCGAGCGTGATCGCGAGGGCCATGTTTTGCGCCGTGACCACATTTTGCGCGCCGGCCACCGGGGTCTGGTTTACGGGTGTCGCCCCGACCTGCGTTGAGTTGGCGCTTTCGCCCGCGCCATTGGTTGCCGAAACCACATAATAATAAGGTGTGCCATTGACCAACGGCGTGTCTCCGAAACTCGTCAGGCTCGTAAAGCCCACGGCCACGTAGGGACCGCCGCTGGTCAGGGATCGCTTCACAATGTAACTGGTCGCACCACTCGCGGCCGTCCATGTCAGGCCAGTTAGGTGATTGCCGGCCACGGCCGCCAGATTGGTCGGGGCGGCCGGCACCGGGACCGCCCCAGCGACCTGAACGACCACTGCGGGGGACGTGCTGGCCCCGTTGTTGGTGTTGCCCGCATACTGGGCGGTGATGTTGTAAGTCCCGACCGCAAGGCTGCTCGTAGTGACGCTGGCTTGAAAGGAGCCGTTCAAGGCGCTGGTGCCGATCAAACTGGCTCCAGCATAGAAGGACACATTACCCGTCGGCGTGGTGCCTGCCACCGTGGCGGTAAAGGTCAACGGAGAGCCCTGGCTCGACGGCGTGGCTCCGCCGGTCAGGGCGAGCGCGGTCGTCGTGGCAGGAGCGACCGTCACGGTGCCGGTGCCCGAGAAATAGGTGGCGGCGTTCGCGACGCTGTAAATACCGTTCGGCTGGGCCACCCCGTTGAGGGTCAAAGCCGAGATCCGGCGCGTGCCCGTGTAATTCAGCGCGGCCTTGGCACCGCTGGCAATGACCAACGAACCCTGCGCGAGCGAGGCCGCGCTCGAAAACGCCAGCGTGCCACCCGAGATCGTCGTCGAGCCAGTATAGGTATTGGTACCGGCAAGAGTCAGGGTGTTGCCCCCGGTCTTGGTCAGGCCTCCGGTATTCTGAATCGCGCCCGAAAGATTAAGCCCGCCGGAACCCGTATTCACCGTGAGAACTCCGCCAAACTTCAGATCAATGGCATTGGTCACCTGAACGCCCGTAAGGCTCGTGAGCGACACCAGCGAACCGCCGGCGGAATTGCCCAAGCTGAACGTCCCCGTTCCCAACGCGCTAGCCGTGTTGATCTGGACGAGGTTGCCATCGCCAACACTAACTCCACCGCTGAAGGTATTGGCTCCATAGAGCGCCAGCCAGCGGGTGCCACCGCTCACCGCCAGACCACCGGGACCAGAAATAACTCCTCTCAGCCGCAGATCCGTCCCACCGCCAAAAGGAACCGGAACACTGACCACGCCGTCGCTGAGAACAAATGGATGGTTCATATCCACGGGCTGTCCCGACTGATCGGTCGGTTTCAAGGTGGTGCCACCAGCCATCGTCACCGAGCCCGTACCAAAAAACGCCCGCGTGCTTCCGGTTCCATTTCCATGCGGATTCAGCGTCCCGGCAGTTACCGTAGTGCCACCGGCATACCCGTTGGCGGCGGAAACGGTCAGGGTGCCGCTGCTTGTTTTAACCAACCCACCGGCTCCCGAGATCACCCCGGAAAGAGTAAGAGCGCCGGACCCGCTGCCGCCCAGAGCGGTGTTGACCGCGAGAGCCAGACTATTGGAAACGGTAACGCCGTTGGCGCTGCTTTGGTTTACCTGTGGGAGGGTTGCACCGTTAGTCACAAATGAGAGCGCGTTACCACTGAAAGTAAGGGCTGGCAGCGCAGTCCCGAAGTTCCAGCGATTAAGCTGAAACGTGCCGGCGAGGTCGTTGACGCTGGCCGCGGCGTAGGGAGTCGTGTTGAAGGCAAGCAGCGCATTGCTACCGCCACCCGCCGCGGGTGCGGCAGCGCCCGTCCAGTTGGCACCCGTTGACCAATTTCCCGGCGCGATGTTGGTCCACGTCTGCCACTGCACCACATTCAAGACCACCGTGGCGACGGGAGAGTCGTTCGTGCCATCGTTCACCTTGAAGGTAAAGCTATCGGTACCGGAAAAATTGACGTTCGGCGTATAGGTGAGATTGGGTGCTGTGCCGGAAAGGACGCCGTTCGCGGGCTGGGTGACCACGACGTAGGTCAGCGGGTCATTGCAATTGTCACTACCGGTCAAAGTGATGGCTTGGCCGATATTGGGCGCGAGTTCCAGCGACTGCGCATTGGCGACGGGAGGGTCATTAATGATTGTGATGCTAACCGCGGCGGACGACACCACTCCTTCGCTATCAGTCACCTTGAACGTGAAGTTGTCCGGGCCGTGGTAATTCGATGCCGGGGTGTAAGTCAGGTTCGGCGCAGTTCCGGCGAGCGTGCCGTGGGTGGGATTCGACAGAACGGAGTAAAGCAACCCGTAACCCTCGGGGTCCGACGCGGTCAGCGTGATCGCATTCACCGAATTGACGCTCACGTTGACGCTTTGGGCCGTGGCCTGCGGCGCGTCGTTGATTGGAGTGACGATGATGCTGACCGTGGCGGGCGCGCTCGTCAGCGCGCCGTCGCTTACAGTGAAGGTAATGCTGTCCGATCCATTGTTATTGCTCGCCGGGTAGTTCGGCGCCGAAGTGTACGTGAGATTCGGCGCGGTTCCGCTCAGAGTGCCGTGCTGTGGCCCGCTGACAATCTGATAGGTCAGGGGGTCGCTGTCGGGATCCGTCCCAGCGATAACAATTCCTCGGACCGTCTCCTCCGGTGTCGTCACGGATTGACTCACAGCCACCGGCCGTCGGTTTCCGACTGTGCCCACGTCAATTGTGACCGTGCCAGCCGCGGAGTCAGCGCGGCCATCATTGGCTTTGAACGTAAAGCTGTCCGCGCCCGTGTAACCAGTCGTGGGCGTGTAAAGCAGGGCGGGGGCGGTGCCAGAGAGTGCGCCATGCGCGGGCGCAGTCACCACGCTGTAAGTCATGGCATCGCCATTCGGATCGGTCGCGGCAAGGGTGACGGACTTGGCCGTGTTCAGCGGCGTCGTGAGGGTCTGGTTCTGCGCGACGGGCGCGCGATTGGCGTCGGCTCCCACCGTCACGGTTACGGTGGTGGACACCGCGCCCAGAATCTCGTTGTAGGTCTGAAAATCAAAGTAACCCAGCGAGTAGGTAATCCAGATCACGTAGTCCAAGATGGAACGGTCCACCGCCTGCACCCGCAGCACATAAGTGCCCGGCGTATCGAAGATGGCGGTGCTGGTGGCGCTGGCCGTTGGGCCACTCGGGTTGAAAGTGACCGCGCCGGCACCACTGACTTTGGTCCAGACAAAATTCGGCACCCCGGCGTCCAGATCCGCAAGGGTCGCGGTCAGCACAACGCTATTGGTGGGCAGGGTAATGGCCGCAGGCGCAGCGCTGGCCGACAGGGTTTTGAAGAAATTTAGCGTGGGCGGATTCGTGTCGTTTTCAATGGCGGCGATCGTCGAGGCGATCTTGTCGGTAATGTTTTGGAGGCGCGCCGGACAGCAGCCTCCGATGGAATAGTCGGCGGCAAATTGCGGGATGTGGGCCTGCCATTTGTAGAGTGTGGGCAGCGCGTCCCTCGCGGCCCCGCGATAGGTGTTGGTGAGCAGGTCAAATGGATCCCAGTCATCTCCATGCCACGTCTGTTCCTTTACCATCAGAGCCAGCGGAATGCCTTCTTCGATCTTATACTTCGCAAGCGTTTGCAAGCCGGCATAGCGGATGACATCGCTGAACATGCGGTCCGCCGGGGAGCGCTCGGCCACGGCGTCCACGATGCTTGGCGCCACGGCCTGAACATCCGCATAAGTCAGCCGGTTCTTAATGAAGTCTCCCAGATACATCCGGGCCATCCCATCCGGCTGTTTCAGCCCGACGGTGACCGCAGGGTAAAGCAGGTTCTTGTCGGCTGCTGCCGTGTTGGCAGCCATCGCCTGAAACAGGGTGTCGGCGAGATAGCCGTTCGAGATCTGGATGGGATCAGTCCACACGATGACATTCGGGTCGGTGGCATTGGCCGCAAAGGCCGTGAGCATCGGCGTCAATTGCGGACTGGCCGCCGAACCGAACTGCCGCAGCGCATTGGCGGCCTTCCCGCGCACCCAATAGTCCGAATCGGAAAGGCGGCGCCCCAAAGCCGGCAGGGCGGCGGTGGTCTTGCGGATGCCCAGCACTTCGCAAGCGCCCTGGCGCGCGTTCGCATCGGCACCCTCGGCCATGGTGATCAGGTTGTTTTCGTCAGTTGCGGTCAGCGTGCGCGTCGCCAGTTCGGCGGCGGCATAGGCACGGACTGCGGGATCCCATTCGCCCAAGTCCGTCATCAACCGGGACACGGGGTAATTGACCGTATCCTTGCAATCGAGTTTGTAAGTCGCGGCGGCAATGGCCTTGGCCACCTTGGCTGCGTCGAGAGTGTTGGCCGGGTTGGCGTTTCGTCCGGTGATGTAGAGCCGCTGCAAAGGCAACGCATAGGAAAGGATATACCAGGCCGTGGCATTCATGCCGCCATAGGACTGGCTGGCTCCCAGATAGGTTCCGCCCGAGGTCGTGCCCGCGCCGTATTGTTCGCCGCCGTCATAGACAAACGAGCCATCGGTGCGGCGTTCCAGATCAAGGTGCCAGCGCACGTTGTTGAGATAGGCAGCCGCTGCTGCTGGTCCGCCCATATTTGCCCCCATGGCTCCCCATAGGTAACTGAAGCCCTGTCCCGTGTGACCGTATTCGCGTCCGGTGCATCCCGCCGTCGAGATGCGGGTGAAATATTCCGTCTCAAGTGGGCGATTGGCCTGCAAACCGAAGAGGACCGCGCACATCGGGTCTTTGCCATTGGAGGCGTGGCCGTTGCTATACGGTTCGTGCTCGCCGTAGGGGATGGAGCCTTTGTTTACATACCAGCCGAAAAAATTTGAGCCGCGGGTGATCGCCGGGTCGATTTCCGGATCAATCGCCTGAAAGCCCGCCTGCAAGGCGATTTTTCCAAGAACGATGGCGATGTTTGCGGGGATGCCGGCGGAGTTCACCGGACCATACCAGGAAATCGAGCCATGCAGGCTGCCATCGGCGTGCTGCTCGGCACCGCCGTGGCCGTAGGTGCCATACTTACTCTGGCCTTTGGCCAGGGCCACGGTGTAGGCACTGATCCCCGGCAACACCTGGGCGTCGGGCGCACCATCGGCGACCGTGCGAAGGTAATACTCGCTGAGGAAAATGTTGATGTAGGCCCAGTTCCAAGTGTCGCAGCCGACGAGCGTAGAGGACGGCACCAGACTGCGGGCATAACTCTGCAAACGAGTTTGCACCGTGCCGTAGTTTGCATCCCCCGGAGCCACACCGGCCAAAAGGGCGAGACCATCCACCGCGCCACCCAAGTCCTTCGATAGGAAGGAAGAATTGGCGAGAAGCTGGCCGACAAAGTAAGTCCGCGCATTGGCAAGAATCTGCGCGGATTTTGGACAGGAGTACGGTGCGGTGGCCGTGTAATCGCCCATGACCGTCATGGCGATGTTCACGTCGCTAGTCGTTCCGGCACGCCAGCGTTTGACCCGCAATGTTCCAGCCCCCGTCTTCTCAGCATCTCCTATGGCCGCCCCAAATGCCTTGCGGCAGTCACTGGTGAAAAGCGGTACAACTCCGGCGCTCCCAGCCATGGCGCCGAGGATCACATCATCCACGGCCAGCACCGCGCTTCCCGGCGTGCTCGCTATGGTGACGAGAATCTGCCGACTCTGCGCGGTCTGCAGGCCATCGTTACCCATGTTGTTGCGGTCGATGTAAATCCAGCCGCGCAACCCGGTGGGCCCGAGATTGTAGCTTTCGCCGTAAAGCGGCGAGGCGTTCACGTCAGTTTTCAGCGTCGCAATCGCGCCGTTCGCGGTGAGATCGGGATTCGGCGAATAGGCTCGGGCAAAAGGCACGAAAACGAGCAGCAACGCGCAGAACCCGAGAACTCGGAGAAAAAAGGAGCGTTTCACCGAGGGAGGATGGTCGGGGTGCATTGGGTGGAAAAGGACAGCGGGGCAAGGTGTTCCGCAAGAATTAAAAATTTTCTATCAGGGAGCAAACCTCCCGACCCCGCTCGGTCAAGACAGGGCACCCCCCACTGTGAAATTGGCGCCTACCCCGCCGCGATATTCCGCAGCACCGCGCACAACCCAGCGATCTGCCGCGGCGTGTGCCGGGCGGAAAGCGTGACCCGCAGCCGCGCGGCATCGCGCGCCACGGTGGGGAAGCGAATCGCGGGCACGAGGTAGCCTTTGTCCGCCAGCAGTTGCGACGCCTCCAGCGCGGCCTCCGCCGCCCCCACGATGACCGGCACGATGGCGCTCTGCACTTTTTTCTCGCCGGAAAAAAGGGGCGGCATCTCCGCGGCGAACTGCGCCAGATTCTGCCGCAGCGCCTGCCGCCGCTTTTCGCCTGCGCTCGAAAGCATCCACTCCACCGCCGCGCACCCGGCCGCGGCCACGGCCGGCGACGGTGCGGTTGAGTAGATGAAGCTCCGCGCGCGGTTCACCAGCAGCTCGATCAGCCGCCGCCCGCCGCACACGTATCCGCCGCTCACCCCAAGCGCCTTGCTCAGCGTGCCCATGTGAATGTCCACCGCCCCCGCCAGCCCGAGCTGATCAGCAAGCCCGCGACCGTGCGTGCCGATCACGCCGACCGCGTGCGCCTCGTCGAGCAGTAGCAGCGCCCCGAAGCGCCGCTTTAGCTCCACGATTTCCGCCAGAAGCGCCCAATCGCCATCCATGCTGAAAACCGATTCCGTGACCACCACCACGCGCGCCTCCGGAAAATTCTCCCGCGCCCACTTCAGATGGCTCTCCAGCTTGCCCATGTGGTTGTGCGGGAAAACGCGGACGTGCGCCCCGCTCAGCCGCGCGCCGTCGATCAGGCACGCGTGCGCGAGTTTGTCCAAAATGATCACGTCATCCTTCCGGCACAACGCGCCGAGCGTGCCGAGCGCCGTGGCGTAGCCGCTGGAAAAAGTCAGCGCCGCCTCCGTGCGCTTGAACTCCGCCAGCTTCTCCTCCAGCCGCACATGCGGCGAGAGCGTCCCGCAGACCAGCCGGCTCGCGCCCGACCCAACGCCGTATTGATCAATTGCCGCCTTGGCCGCCTCGCGCAGCACCGGCTCCGTGGCCAGGCCGAGGTAGTCGTTCGACGAGAAATTGCTCAGCCTTTTCCCGGCCAACTCCACCGTTGGCTGCTGCGGCGAATCCATCTCGCGCAACGACCGCAGCAACGAAAGCGCGCGCAGCTCGGCGAGTTCGGAGGCGATCGTTTGGGACACGGGCATCGGTGTAAGCACAACCGCCGTAGCGCGAAAGTCTTATTCCCGCAGCTGGCTCACGTTCGAGAATTTGCTCTACAAACGTCCTTCGCGCCCCCCACCGACCCAGCCTAACCCTTCGCCACTTTCGCGAAGCGCTCGCTGACAAAGTCCCAGTTCACCACGCTCTGGAAGGCCTTGATGTAATCGGCGCGGCGATTCTGATACTTGAGGTAGTAGGCGTGCTCCCACACGTCGAGACCGAGGAGCGGGGTGCCGCCCGTACTGAGCGGGCTGTCCTGATTCGGCGTGGATTCGATGACGAGCTTCCCGCCTTTCCACACGAGCCAGGCCCAGCCGCTGCCAAAGACCTTCGTGGCTGCAGTGCCGAGGTCGTCCTGAAACTTCGCGAAGCTGCCAAACGCGGCATCCAGCGCCTTCGCCAACTCGCCAACGGGCTTGCCTTTTTCGCTTTTTTTCAGCGTCTGCCAAAATAGCGAGTGGTTGGCGTGGCCGCCGCCCTGATTGCGGATGTCCTTGCGCACGGCCTCGGGCACGGTGTCGAGTTTGGCGAGGATCTCCTCGATCGGCTTGCTCTCCAAGCCGGGCGCAGCGGCGATGGCCTGGTTGAGTTTGCTGACGTAGGCGGCGTGATGTTTGTCGTGATGAATCTTCATCGTCTCGGCGTCGATGTGTGGCTCCAGCGCGTCGTAGTCATAGCCGAGCGGCGGGAGTTTGAAGACGGCGGGCACCTCGGCGGCGGGAGCCTGCGCGTGGAGGAAGCGGGAGCCGAGGGTGAGGGCTCCCGTGGTGAGGGCGATGGTCTTGAGGGCGTTGCGGCGAGTGTTCATTGGGCGTGGGTGGTTCTGCGGATTCGTTACGGAGTCTGAAAGAGGATGTCCTTGAATTCCACGAGCATCGGCGGTCCGGCGTGGATTTGCAGGGCGAGCAAACCCTCCATCGCGCGACCTTTCGGGTCGTTATCGGTGACTTCGACGGTTTTGATGCCGTTGAGGAAATGTTCCAGATGGTTGCCCTTCGCCACGATCAGGTAGTCGTTCCACTCCTTCGGCTTGTAGTAACCGCGGGCGATCAACTCCTTTCGCTCAGCCAGTTGACCGGCAAGGCGTGGCTTGCCGTCGGTGCCGATCTCCACTTTCTGGCCGATCAGCGCGAGTGATTTGCGCCCGCGCTCTTCATACAAAAAGCCGCTCTTTCCCGCCGCATTGTCGATCTCCGCCTGATAGCCGCTCACGACCCATTTTCCGAGGTCGCTCGCCCGGTATTGCACGCCCGAGTTGCCGTTGCGGATGCGGAATTTCAGCTTGAGCTGGAAGTCCTTCAGCGTCCCGCCGCGCCAGAGCAGGAAGGTGTTGCCCATGGTCAGCTTATCCAGCGTGGTTTCGCCACGGAGCACGCCGTCGCGCACGGACCAAAAGCGCGGGTCGCCGTCCCAGCCTGCCAAATCGCGGCCGTTGAAGATCGGCTTGAACTCAGCCTCCGCGGCCTGCAGCGCGGACGCGAGGAGCGCGGCGCAGAGGCTGGAAAGGAGGACGCGAAACATGGCGGAGTGGATCGTTGCTGCGCTGCTCCCCTACCCACCTGCCGCCCCGTCGCCGCCGGGCTTGGTCATGGCGACCGGATCGAGCGCCCTGACCAGTTCGTCCTCGGGCAGGATCTTCTTCTCGCGGCAGATTTCGCGGACCGTCCGTCCGGTTTTCGCGCTCTCTTTCGCGATCTCGGCGGCCTTGTCGTATCCGATGATTGGCGCGAGCGAAGTAACCATCGCCATCGAGTACTCCACGAGTTCCGCGCAGCGCGCGGCGTTGGGCTTAATACCCTCGATGCACTTTTCGCGGAAGACGGTGGTGACGTTGGCGAGCAGGCGGAGCGATTCGAGGATGGAGTGCGAAAGCACGGGCATCATCACATTCAACTCGAAGTTCCCATTCGCCGCCGCCCAGGTGGCCGTGGTGTCGTTGCCAATGACGCGCGCGCAAACCTGCATCACGCTCTCGCAGATCACCGGGTTCACCTTGCCCGGCATGATCGAGCTGCCGGGCTGCGTCTCGGGCAGAATGATTTCTCCGATGCCGCAGCGCGGGCCGCTGCCGAGCCAGCGGATGTCGTTGGCGATTTTGAAAAGTGACACGGCGATCGTCTTGAGCTGCCCGCTGGCCTGCACCAGACCGTCCTTCGCGGCCTGCGCCTCGAAGTGGTTGCGCGCTTCGCGAAAGGCGATGCTGGTTTGGTTCCAAAGATGCCGCATGACGATGGAAGCGAACTCCGGGTGGCAGTTTAGCCCCGTGCCCACGGCGGTGCCGCCGAGCGGCAGCTCCTCGACGGCGGCGATGGCATTGCCGGCGCGCAGCCGGGCATACTCGATCTGTTTCGCGTAGCCGCCAAACTCCTGCCCGAGCCGAACCGGCGTGGCGTCCATGAGATGCGTGCGCCCGATCTTGATGATGTCCCAAAATTCCAGCGCCTTCTTTTCCAGAGCCCCGTGAAGCTGCTCCAGCGCGGGGAGCAGATATTTGCGGATGCGCTCGCCGACAGCGACGTGGATGGCGGTCGGGATGACGTCGTTGCTCGACTGGCCCATGTTCACATGATCGTTCGGATGCACGGGTTCTTTCGATCCGATGGGCTTGCCCGCGAACTGCGAGCAGCGGTTGGCGATGACCTCGTTGACGTTCATGTTTGTCGAGGTGCCCGAGCCGGTCTGGTAAATATCCAGCGGGAAATGCGCATCGAGTTTTCCGTCAATGACCTCCTGCGCCGCGCGGGCAATGAGCGCGGTGCGCGCTTCGTCGAGCCGGCCCAGCTCGCAGTTCGCCTCGGCTGCGGCCCATTTGATGAGGCCGAGCGCGCGGATGAATTCGCGCCCAAACGGCTGGCCGGACACGGGGAAATTCAGCACCGCGCGCTGGGTGGATGCGCCGTAGAGAGCGTCGGCGGGCACTTCCATGGTGCCCATGGAATCTTTTTCGATACGAGTGGAGGACATGCGCGCAGCTTGCACAAAGGGAGCGCGCGATGGGAAGCGCGATGTAGCGCGTCAGTCCCGCGGACTCGCGGCGCGCGAGCGAGGACGCGGGCGGTAGTGATATGTCGCGCGGGTCAGCGGATAACTCAGATGGTTCTCCACGAGCAGCGGATTCAGCAACCGTCCCACAGCCTGGCGCGTGGCGAAATCCTCCGTCTCGAGGGCGCGTGAGTAGCGGGTGTCCCGGCAGCCGAACAGCAGCTTGAGCAGCAGATAGCTCATCGCGGGATTGTCGTCGTCGTCCTCGAAGACCGTCTGCGCCCGGACGAAATAGCGATGCAGCGACGGGCGCTCCCCGCGATACGCGCGGGCCAGCCGGCCATTCGGATATTTCTTCAGCGTCGCGCCCAATTCCTCGCGGACCTCATTGGGAAACACGCCGCCCTTTTCGCGGCTGCGAAACTCCAGCGGATGCGCCCGGCCCGCCAGCAGCAGCAGCAGCCACAGCGCGGAGAGCCACAGCAGGGATTTCATCGCCCGGTCTAGTGCCGTCCGTTGCCGTTCCGATGATGCCCGTTCTTCCCGTTCGCTCCAGCGTGCTTTGGCGCGCTGCCATTGGCCGTCTTGTAGAATTTCGTGACAAACATCGGCGGGAGATTTTGCAGGCAATACTCCGACTCCACACGCGGGAAGTGCCGGCAGTGGCCCACGAGTTCATTCGTCACCTGGTAAATGATGAAGGCAGCGCTGTCCTCGGGCGCGAGGGAGTCGTAGGTATGGCGCAGCAGTTCGCGCTTTTTGGCCGGCTCCAAAATACTGAACGGAATCCCCGACACGATGTAGTCGCAGTGCGTGTGCCCGCGCTGCGCCAGCTCGGCGGCCAGAGTGGCGCAGTCGGCATTCAGGACGGTAACGCGGCGGTCAGGGCGAAACTGCTCCTCGAGATGCTGCGCGAGTTCCGGATCCAGTTCGAAAAGGATAAGGTGCGAATCGGGATGCATGCGGCGCACGATCTCGCGCGTGTGGCAGCCTTCACCCGGCCCATACTCCACGATCACCCGCGGCTGGCTAAGGTCCATCTTGTCCGCCACGCGCCGGATCAGCGTACGTGAACTCGGGATGATCGAGGCCACCTGAAAAGGCCGCTGGAGGAATCGCTTAAGGAAGATTGCACTCATGAAGATGGTAGGTTCCGCGGGGAATAGGCGCGTAGGTTTAACGGCCCGCCACAAGCATGTCCAGCATCCCGGAAGGCACCAGCGACAGAACTCAACTCGTGGGGTTGGCCGGCAATTTAAGAGCGATTCGGGCGGATGCCTTTTCCTTCTCGTCATCGGCCTCCACGGCGGGAAGCGCGAGGACGGTCTGCCATTCCTTCGCGGCGAGGTCGGACTGACCCATGATCTTGTAAAGGCGCGCGAGTTCCGCGCGGTGCAAAATGCGGCGTGGTGCCAGCTCGGCCGCCTTTTTCAAACAGCGCTCCGCATCCTCATTGCTCGCTGTCGGCACCCCACCATACACGACATTGGCCAACACTTTGAGCACGCCGTTGACGTTCGCCATCCCCGCGTGCCAGCGACCGAGAATGGACCAAGCGAAGTCGTTCGTCGGATCGAGTTCGAGGGATTTCTCGGTCTCCTCCTTGATGATTTTCGAGTATTCGAGCTTCGTTTTGTTCGCCACAAAATCGGTCAGCTTGCCGTAGCCCACGGCCACGGCGAGGTGCGCTTTGGCGGACTTCGCATCAAGGGCCAAGGCCCGCTGGGCATAGTCGAGCGACTGCTGGGCACACTGCTTCGCGGCGTCCGAGGGCTTTGTCACATCCACGAGATCGGCATACTGCTGGGCGATGCGGATGAGGATGCCGACGTTCTTCGGATCAAGCGCCTCGGCAGCGCGAAAATCCTTTAGCGCGGCGTGAGTATGCCCCCTTTTCTCTTCCGCGTCGCCGCGTGCAACGAGGCCCGCGATTTTCGACTCGTCGGCAAACGCGCTGCCACAGAGCAGGAGCGCGATCAGGAAATAAACTCTCGCTCGGAAATTCGTTATTTTGATCATCATCGGACTCTCTATCCCTCTGGGTCGCAGCAAAATTTGAAGAACTACTTAGCGAACATTAACTCGCAGACGCGTCCATCGGCACGCACGCGCAGAATAGATTCCGGTCGCCCCAGACGTTGTCGATGCGGCCGACCGCGGGCCAGAACTTGTGCTCGCGCAGCCACGGCGCGGGATAAGCGGCCTGCTCGCGGGAATACGGGTGCGTCCACTCGCCGGCGATCACCGAGTGCGCGGTGTGCGGCGCGTTTTTCAGCAGGTTATCCTTTGCGTCGGCGGTGCCGTTTTCCACGGCCATCATCTCGGCATGGATGGAAATGAGGGCGTCGCAAAAGCGGTCGAGTTCCGCTTTCGGCTCACTCTCGGTGGGCTCGATCATCAGCGTGCCGGCAACCGGCCAGCTCAGCGTGGGAGCATGAAAGCCGTAGTCCATGAGCCGTTTCGCCACGTCCTCGGCGGTCGTCTTATGGAAGCTGCGGAGGTCGATGATGCACTCGTGGGCGACGAGGCCGTTCGCGCCTTTGAAAAGCACGGGAAAATACGAATCGAGCCGGCGCGCCATATAGTTGGCGTTGAGGATGGCGTGGCGCGTGGCCTCGGTCAGCCCGGCACCGCCCATCATACGAATATACATCCACGGGATGGTGAGGATGCTGGCGCTGCCAAACGGCGCGGCGGAGATGGCACCGGTGCGCGTGTCCGGTCCCTGGCGCTCGATGGCGGAGAGGTGCGGCACGAGGTGCGCGGCCACGCCTATGGGGCCCATGCCGGGGCCGCCGCCGCCGTGCGGGATGCAAAAGGTTTTGTGCAGGTTGAGATGGCACACATCCGCACCGATGCCTCCCGGCGAGGTGAGCCCGACCTGCGCGTTCATGTTCGCGCCATCCATGTAAACCTGCCCGCCGCGGGCGTGGATGATTTCGCAGATGTCCACGATGGTCTCCTCGAAAACGCCATGCGTGCTCGGATACGTGACCATGAGCGCGGCGAGCTGACCCTTGTGCTGGTCGGCCTTGGCAGTCAGGTCGGCAAGATCAATGTCGCCGTCGTCGAGACAGCGGACACCAACGACCTTCATCCCGGCCATGACGGCGCTGGCGGGGTTCGTGCCGTGGGCACTGGTCGGGATGAGGCAGATGTCGCGATGCTCCTGGCCGAGCGACTCGTGGTATTTGCGGATGACAAGCAGCCCGGCGTATTCGCCCTGCGAGCCGGCGTTTGGCTCCAGCGAAACGCCCGCGAAACCGGTGATCTCCGAGAGCCACGTTTCGAGTTGCGTGCAGAGCTGGCGATAGCCGGCGGTCTGCTCCTCGGGCGCAAAGGGATGCAGCCGGCCAAACTCGGGCCACGTCACCGGCAGCATCTCGCTGGTCGCGTTCAGCTTCATGGTGCAGGAGCCGAGCGGGATCATCGAGGTGGTGAGCGAAAGGTCCTTCGCCTCCAGCCGCCGGATGTAGCGGAGCATCTCGTGCTCGGTGTGGTGGGTGTTGAAAACAGGATGCGCCAGCCAGTCGGCATCGG
The DNA here is from genome assembly GCA_021414005.1 of Chthoniobacter sp. Taxonomy (GTDB): domain Bacteria; phylum Verrucomicrobiota; class Verrucomicrobiia; order Chthoniobacterales; family Chthoniobacteraceae; genus Chthoniobacter. The sequence goes on from JAIOPH010000001.1 coordinate 49,607, forward strand.
CGCGCTGGAGGAGATAGCTGACCTCAAGGTTCGCGTAGCGATCGTGCGCGTCCTTCACTTCGGTCCGCTGGCCAAAAAGCGCGTCCGCCTCGTCGAAAAAGAGCACGGTGTTTCCCGCCTCCGCGTGGGCGAGCAGCCGCGCGAAATGCCTCTCCGTCTCGCCGATGTACTGGCTCACGACCGGACCGAGATCGAGCGCCAGACCGAGCGTCACGAGATCACCCGCGCTAGTTGTTTCATCGAGCGAAATGCCGACGGTCGTTTCGTCCAGCTTGCGCAAATTGAGGTGTCGCGTGTGTCCCGCGCGCAGTGTGGCGTCGGCGGATTTCACCTGGACCGCGAGCGTGTCGAAAAACGGCCCGCTCACCACATGCCCGCCGTCCACCAGCGCCGCCGCGAGGGTGCGCGTGAGCAGATGCGTGCGCGCGGCGATTTTCCGCAGGCCACCGGGCCCGTGATAGACCGCATACATGGACGCCATGACCGCGAGGAGCACCTGCGCCGTGCAGATGTTGCTCGTCGCCTTGTCGCGGCGGATGTGTTGCTCGCGCGTCTGGAGCGAAAGGCGATAGCCGGGGCGTCCATGCGCGTCGCGACTCACGCCGACGAGTCGTCCGGGCATGAGGCGTTTGAAGGCATCTTTCACCGCCATGTAGCCCGCATGCGGTCCGCCAAAACCGAGCGGCACGCCGAAGCGCTGCGTGGACCCGACCGCGATGTCCGCACCGAATTTCCCCGGCGGACGCAGCAGCGTGAGCGCGAGAATGTCCGCCGCCACGATGGCCAGCGCGCCCGCGGCGTGCGCTCGCTCGATGATTGGCGCGTAGTCGCGGATCACGCCCGTCGTGTCAGGATATTGCAGCAGCACGGCGAACGGTTTCGCCGCGAAGTCGAATGCCGCCTCGTCGCCGACGATCACTTTGATCCCCAGCGGCTCGGCGCGCGTCTGCACCACCGCGATGGTCTGCGGATGGCAGCGCTCGCTAACCAGAATGACGTGCGCGTCGGCGTGCTTGCTCACCGCGTGCGCGATGTGCATGGCCTCGGCGGCAGCGGTCGCTTCGTCGAGCAGCGAGGCATTCGCGATGTCGAGCGCGGTGAGGTCGCAGACCATTTGCTGGAAGTTCACGAGCGCCTCCATCCGCCCCTGCGAAATCTCCGCCTGATACGGCGTGTAGGCGGTGTACCAGCCGGGGTTTTCGAGGATGTTGCGCTGGATCACCGGTGGAGTGACGCAATCGCTGTAGCCCTGGCCGAGATAGTTTTTAAAAATCTGGTTCTTGCCCGCGATCGCGCGCAACTCGGTCAGCGCGTCGTGTTCGCCGTGCCCGGCGGCCAGGTGCAGCGGCGCATCAAGCCGGATTTTTGCCGGCACCGCGCCATCGATCAGCGCCTCCATCGTCGCCAGCCCGAGCGTCGCGAGCATCGCCGCGACTTCGCCTTCATTCGAGCCCAGGTGACGGCGCGGAAAGGTGTCGCAAGGAGCGAGGATGGTGGTGGCGAGCGGGGCCGCGGCAGGCGGCGAATTCAGCGTGTCGTGCATCGTCGGAGGCTAGAAATGAAGCCGGGCAAAGCAAGCCGGTTTTGGGTCTCCTTATCTGCGCGCCGCGAACTCGGCGGCGAGTTTGGGGCCGACGGCGCGCGGACCAAGCGGGCGGCCTTCGAGGGTGGCGACGGGCTGGATGCCGACCCAACTGTTCGTCAGAAAAATCTCGTCGGCGCTGAGGACGTCCTCGCGGCGCAGGCGGCGCTCCTCGACTTTCCGCCGCGCGACAACCCACTCGCGCACCACGCCCGCGCGCGCACCGCTGCCGCGGGCTGGAGTGGAAAGACGGTCGCCGTGAACGAGGAAGACATTGGCGCAGCAGGCGGAGACGAGTTCGGCGCGGTCGTTGAAAAGGAGCGCCTCGTCACAGCCCCGACGGCGGGCGCGCGCGAGCGCATCGGCGTTGAACCAGTAGTTCGCGGTCTTCAAGCCGCCGAAGGGTGCGTGATACGTTTCGTCGTGCAGCGTTAGCTCCCAGGCGTCCTCCGCGTCCGGCGCGGCGCGGTCTTCGATGAAAACGAACACGCGCGGCTGCGTGGCCGGCGCGGTCGGCGGGCCGTCGCCGCCGCTGACATAAATGCGGGCGAAGCCGTCGCGCGCCGCCGCCCGGAAAAGCTCCGGCACAGCGCGTAACGCAGCGTCATCGGCGGCGAACTCCCGATCCGCGCAAGCCTGCGTGAGCCGGGCGACATGCTGCTCGCAAAACTCCCCCACCCCGCCCTCCACGCGCAGGCTTTCAAAAACGGACATGCCGTAGCGAAAGCCGCGATCGGTGAGTGGGATGGAGGTGCAGCGATCAAAGGCCGCGCCGTTCCATTGCCAGGCGCGCAGCGGTTCGGGGGCGATCATCGTGAGGTGGGCATTTTGCGCACGAGGCGACCGCGCTCGACGGTCAACTGATCGTCAATTCCTTGGTAATGCCGAAGCGCTCGATGCGTTTGCGCAGTGTGGCGCGGGTGATGCCGAGGAGCTTGGCGGCGCGCACCTGATTGCCCTTCGTCGCCTTCATCGCATAGAGCGTGAATTCCCGCTCGAGCCACGGCAGCAGTTGCACATCGGGATCGACCTGCGCCGCCTTGAGCAGCACTTCGATCGCGGATTCCGTGGTCTGAGCCACCGGCGCGGCGGTCGCGGGCGCGCCGGTTCCCGCCACTTCTGCAGGCCCGAATGGGATGTCGCGCGGCGTGAGCAAATCCGAGGTGGCGAGCACGCAGGCGCGCTGGATGGTGTTCTCGAGTTCGCGCACATTGCCGGGCCAGTCGTGGGTTTCGAGCACGCGCACGGCTTCCTCGCTGAGTTGCAGGCGGGGCAGCAGTTTTTGCACGGCCACTTTTTGGAGAAAGTATTCGGCCAGCAGGCGGACGTCCTCGATGCGCTGGCGGAGAGGCGGGAGCTGGATGCGAACGACATTCAGCCGGTAGAAAAGATCCTCGCGGAAGGTTTTTCTCGCGACTTCCTGTTCGAGGTTTTTGTTTGTCGCCGCCACGATCCGCACGTCAGCTTTCAGCGTGGTGTTTCCGCCCACGCGGGAAAACTCGCCGTCCTGCAGCACGCGCAGGATTTTCCCCTGCAAGGCCAGCGGCATGTCGCCGATTTCGTCGAGAAAAAGCGTGCCTCCATGACTCTGCTCAAAGCGCCCGATGCGCATCCCGACGGCCCCGGTGAACGATCCTTTTTCGTGACCGAAAAGCTCGCTCTCGAGCAGTTGCTCGGGAATGGCCGCGCAGTTGATGGCCACAAACGCCTTGGCGTTGCGCCCGCTGTAGTGATGGATCGCACGAGCGACCAGTTCCTTGCCGGTCCCGCTCTCGCCGGTGATCATCACCGGGGCCTCGCTGTGCGCCACGCGCCCAACCATTTTGAAAACCTGCTGCATGGCCACGGACTTGCCGACGATCGAATCCTGATGCTCTTCGACCGTGAGCTGCGGTTTGAAAGTCGTCGCGGATTTCATCTCGGCCTGCGCCTTGAGCGCGGCGTCGATCACCACCTTGAGCGTGAAGGGCAGTGTCTCTTTGCGGATGAAATCGAACGCGCCGAGTTTCATGGACTCGATGACCGACTGCGTGGTGCCAAAGCCGCTCATCAGGACAACGATCGCGTTGGGGTCGCGCTGCCGGACTTTGACGAGCAAATCGAGACCATTGAACGGCGAGAGGTGCGTCTCGGCGAGCAGCACGTCGGGCAGCTCGCGGCAAAACGCCTTGAAACCCGCGTCGCTCGTCGTCGCCGTAATGACCTTTGTCGTCGCCGAGCCGAGCTGATGCTGGACCCATTCGAGAAAGTCCGTCTCGGGATCCACGACGAGAATGGTTTGCTGTTTATCCATGAAATTTACAGGCCGCCGAAACGGCGCTGGCGTTTGTTGAACTCCGCGACGGCCGCCCGCAAGTCATCCTTGCCGAAATCCGGCCAGAGCTTTTCCGTGACGACGATTTCGGTGTAGCTGAGCTGCCAGAGCAGGAAGTTGGAAAGCCGCATTTCCCCGGACGTGCGAATGAGCAGGTCGGGATCGGGCATCGTCCGCGTGTAAAGGTGCGCGGCAATCTCCTCCGCGTTAATCGCCGTAACGGCGAGCCGCCCCGCCGCGACCTCCGCTCCCAGTTCGCGCACCGCATCCACGAGTTCCGTGCGTCCGCTGTAGTTCAGCGCCAGAACCAGCGTCGTAGCGGTGTTGCCCGCCGTTTTTGCCACCGTCTCCGCGAGTGCCTGCTGGCAGCTCTCCGGCAGCTCGTGCAGCCGGCCGATGGTCTGCAAGCGCACGTTGTTCTTCATCAGCGTCGGCGTTTCCTGCGCGATGAAATGCTCCAGCAACACCCACAGCGCCGCCACCTCGGCGGCGGGCCGCTTCCAGTTCTCCGTGGAAAACGCATACACGGTCAGAAATTTCACGCCCATCTCCACGCACGCCTCCGTAACCATCCGTACCGACTCCGCGCCCTGCTCATGCCCGGCAATTCGCGCCAGTCCCCGCTCCCGCGCCCACCGGCCGTTGCCGTCCATGATGATCGCGACGTGGCGGGGGACGGTCATGGGATTTCAAATTGCAAATTATTGATTGCAGATTTGCTGAACCCACCCACGCGCCAGTCCGCTCTGCGAATACGGCGCGGTGCGGGGAGCGAATCTGAAATCTGAAATCGGAAACCTGAAATCACAAAACGATCGTCTGATCCCGGTTCGGCCCCACGCTGGCGATGCGCAGCTTTGCGCCCGAAAGATCGGCGATGCGCCGCAGATATTCCTGCGCGCGTTTCGGCAGATCGGCGAATTTCTTCGCCTCGTGCGTCGGCCTTTCCCAGCCGGGCAGCACTTCATACACGGGCTGGCATTTCTCCAGTTGCAGGAAGTCCGACGGCGGCACCTCGAGCGTCTTCTTCCCGAGCTTATAGTGCGTGCAGACCTTGATGGACTCCAGCCCGTCCAGCCCATCGAGGTTCGTCACCGCGATTTCGTCGATGCCGTTGATCATCCCCGCGTAGCGCACCGCCACGGCGTCGAACCAACCGCAGCGCCGCGCCCGGCCCGTGGTCGCGCCAAACTCCCGGCCCATCCCGTGCAGCATCCGCGACAGCTCCTCGTTTTCCGTCGGGAACGGCCCTTCACCCACGCGCGTCGTGTAAGCTTTCATCACGCCGAGCACGCGATCCATCCGGTGCGGCGGAACGCCCGACCCGGTGCAGGCCCCGCCCGCCGTGGTGTTCGATGAAGTGACATACGGATACGTCCCGTGATCGATGTCGAGAAACGTCCCCTGCGCGCCCTCAAAAAGCATCTCGCGTCCCGCCTTCAGCGCCTCGTGCAAAAAGACCACCGTGTTTCCCACGAACGGGGCCAGCGCTTTGCCCGCCTCCAGATACGCCGCCGTGACCTGCTTTACATTCAGCGGTGCCGCGCCCAGCGCCTTAAGCACGGCGTTATTCTCCGCCATGCGCTGCTTTAGTTTCGCCGTGAAAAGCTCGGGCTGGAGCAGATCCGCCATGCGCAAACCCACCCGCGCCGCCTTGTCCCCGTACGCCGGACCGATCCCCCGCTTCGTCGTGCCGATCTTTCCCTTGCCCTTCTTCCGCTCCCGCTGCTCATCCAGCGCGCGGTGATACGGCAGCACCAGATGCGCGCATTCGCTGATCATCAGGTTTTCCTTCGTCACCTTGATCTTCGCCGCCCGCAGCCCCTCGATCTCTTTCGCCACCGCGACCGGATCAATGACCACGCCATTGCCGATCACGCACATCTTTTGCGGCCGCAAAATCCCCGACGGAATTAAGTGCAGCACATATTTCGTCCCACCCACGATGACCGTGTGCCCCGCGTTGTTTCCGCCCTGCGAGCGCACCACGATGTCCGCCTCCTCGGTGAGAAAGTCGATGATTTTTCCTTTGCCTTCATCGCCCCACTGGGCGCCGACGAGGATCGTATTGGACATGATTAAATATGGGAGTTTGCGAGTTACAGGGAAAGTCCCGAGCACCACCGTGGGGGCTCGGGACAGGCGCGCAGACTATCGCCCACCCGCCGCCACGCAAGCGCGGAAAGCCGCGGGCTTCGCGGCCCCGGCGTGACGTTGCGCGTTCGTCCACCACCGACCACCCGAAGAGTGCAGGTGCAGCGAATCGGAAGGCGGGATTACTTCGCGAGGTCGTAGCAAAGTAGGTGGTCCTCGTCGCGGAGGTAGAGGAGGCGGTTGGCGAGGACGGGTGCAGCCCAGCACGGGTAGCGAAGTTGGGGAACTTGCCAGCGGCCCAATTCCTCGACTTTGGCAGGGTTGGGCTTGAAGAGGCCCAGAAGGCCGGCTTCGCCGAGGACGATGAGTTTTCCATCCGCGAGGATGGCGGAACCGCGGCCAAAAACGTCCGGTGGTTTTTCGCCGTCGGCGAGTTTGGTGTGGCCGCCGTTGGGCCAGGCTTCGTCGCGATCCCAGCGAATGTCGCCGGTGGCAAGGGCGACGCAGCGGAAGCGGGCGTCGGGTTCGTTGCGACCGGTGAAGGCGTAGAGGTGGCCATCGAGAAGGACGGGGCGGGTCCAGTGGACTTCGAGTTGCAGGCCGCGCCAGACTTCCTCGACGTTTTTGCCGCCGCGGAGGACGCGGAGGCAGACGCTGCCGGTTTTGTAGTAGGCGTTCGAGAGGAGGATGAGGTCGTCCTGCACCACGGGAGTCATGGCCGTGACAGTGGCGTCCTGCCGGGCGCGGAACCAGAAGGAGAAGTTCACCGTGCCCGTTTTTGGGTCGAGCGAGACGAGGCCCTGCCGGGTGCAGACGAGGAGGTGCCGCTGGCCGTGTATGGTGGCGAGCACCGGCGTGCAGTAGCTGGCTTGTTTCTCGAAACGAGGATCGGCGCGATCCCAGGCAACGCTGCGGCTGCCGGGCCAGGCGGTCATGGGGACGCCGTTCCAGGATTTCTCGCCGACGTTCTGCCAGACGGTTTTGCCAGTGGCGGCCTCAAAGGCGACGACGCCCGAGTTGAGTTGCGCGCCGACTTGGACAAAAAGCAAACCGTCTTCCAAAACGGGCGAACTGCCGACGCCGAAGAAGGCTTCCGGCACGTCGAAATCCAAGCCGGTCTGGCGCTCCCAGACTTTTTTCCCGGTGACCATATCGAGGCACAGCAGGCACCCTTCCGCGCCAAAGGTGTAGCAGTAATCGGTGGTGAGCAGGGGCGTGCAGCGCGGGCCGTTATTGTAGCCAAAGGGGTCGCGATAGTCGGAGCGATACGCGTATTTCCACAGCGTGATGCCGAGCCGGGCGTCGCACGCTTCGATGATCTCCTGATTCCCGACGCGGTGATGCACGACGAGTTTGCCGCCGCGGATGCTCGGAGCGCTATATCCCTTGCCCACCGCCTTCTCCCAAACGAGCCGCGGGCCGGAGGGCGTGAGCGTATCGGCGAGGCCGCGTTCGGCGGAGACTTGGTCGCGGGTGGGTCCCATGAATTCCGGCCAGTCGTCGGCACGACCTGCGAGGGTGAGGGCGGCAAGGAGTGCGAGGAGGCGAATCACGGCCCGCACGATGCAGCAGGGTGCCGCCAGTTCAAGCTCGACATGCCCGGCGGGCGAGAAGATGAAGGTCGCCCGAAAAATCCCATATCCACCCATCCTCTCATGAGAAAATACATCGCAGAATTCATCGGCACCTTCTTCCTCGTCCTGACCATCGGCTGCACCGTGCTCCTCGGCGCGCCGGGAGTCATTCCGCCGCTCGCCATCGGCGCGGCCCTCATGGTGATGATCTTCGCCGGCGGCCACATCTCGGGAGCGCACTTCAATCCGGCGGTGACGCTGGCGGTTTTCGTCCGTGGCAAATGCGACGCCAAAGATGTGCTGCCCTACTGGATCGCCCAACTCGCCGCTGGAATCGCGGCGGCCTACACGGCGATGTTCCTCACCGGAAAAGGCGGCCAAGGCACGCCGCTGGAAGCAGCGACCCCCGTGATTTTCGTCGCCGAGTTTCTCTTCACCTTCGCCCTCGCCTACGTCGTGGTGAACACGGCAACCGCCAAGGGCACGAGCGGCAACTCCTTTTACGGCCTGGCCATCGGCATGACTGTGATGACCGGCGCATTTGCGGTCGGCAGCATCTCGGGCGGGGCGTTCAATCCCGCGGTGGCTGTCGGTGCGGCGATGATGAAGCTATTCAGCTTCTCCCAAATTTGGATCCACATCGTGGCCGATCTCGCGGGTGGCCTGGTGGCCGGCATCGCTTTTAAGGCGCTGAATCCCGACGACAAGTAAGGCGGCGGCGACGGTCGCCTTTCGTTCCCGCGAAACGCTCCCGCCCTACGAGGCCGGAGCCAACTGCGCGAAGAGTTCCGCGGCCACTGCTTCGGGTGTGGCGGCGGGGCCTTCGGCTTCGGCGGTTTTCGGCGGCTCGGCCTCGGGGCCGAAAAGGATCGCGCGGAGATGCAGGTGATCGCCGCGCAGCGTGGTCCGCACGCCCACGGGCATGCCGCAGTCGCCCGCGAGCAGGCGCTGGAGTTCGCGCTCGGCGCGGATGGCGGTGTGCGTGGCGGGGTGGTCGAGCTTTTGTAAAATGGTCGTGACCTCGGCCCGGTCGGCGCGGCTTTGCAGGGCGATGGCTCCCTGCCCGATCGCCGGCAGCAGATGGTCCGCGAGCGACACCGCGCGGAAACTCCACGGCGCGAACTCGATCGTGCCCGCCGCGAGATCGTAGCCGAGCCGCTCCAGCCCGGCCTGCGCGAGAATAATTCCTGCCACGCGGTCACTCTCGCCGAGTTTGCGCAACCGCGTCTGCACGTTGCCGCGCCACTCTTCAATCACGAGATCGGGCCGCAGCCAACGGAGCTGCCGCGCCCGCCGTACGCTGCTCGTGCCGAGCACCGCGCCGGGCGGCAGTTCGTCGAAAGCGCGCGCGTCCCTGGCAATCAACACATCCGCCGTGGCCGCACGCTCCAGTACCGCGGTCACCGCGAGACCCGGCGGATTGTGCCCCGGCAAATCCTTCAAGCTATGCACCGCCACGTCGATCGTCCCGCCGAGCAGCGCGTCCTCCAGCTCCTTCGTGAAGAGTCCTTTGCCTCCCGCCTCCGCCGCGCGGATCAGACTCAGATCAAGCTTCACATCGCCGCGCGTGACGAAGACCTGCTGCGCCACTGTCAGCTCCGACCACACCGCCGCCAGCGCGTGGCGCGTCAGTTCCGCCTGCGCCAGCGCGAGCGCCGAGCCGCGCGTACCGAGGGTGAAACGCTCCATCATTCCCCTCCTCTCCGCCGTAGGTGCGGTCCACGAATAACACGCCAGGACACGAAAGGAATTACCCCTTTTCGTGCGGTTTCGTTTCTTTCGTGGACCTCTCTCATCACGTTTTCGCTTGCTGCGCCGCCGCGCCGGGAGTGGGCGGCACCGGTTTCACCACGCCTTGCTGCCACGCGCTCGCCAGCCAGGCATCGAACTCCGTGGCATGCCGCTCGATCATCTGCTCACAGAGCGTCAACTCCTGGCGGCGCACATTCATCGAGTGGTCGGCCATCGCCTGCAGCGAGTCGATGTCGTAAAGGTACACGCCATCGAGATCGTTGACCGCCGGCTCGATGTCACGCGGCACCGCGAGGTCGATGCAGAAAAGCGGGCGCGCCGGGCGCGTGTGCATGATCGGCGCGAGCTGCGCCGCAGTCAGGACATGATGCGGCGCGGCCGTCGAGCCGATGAGGATGTCCACGTCGTGAAAGCTCCGCTGCCACTCATCAAAGTGGATGGCCGTGCCATTCATCTTCACCGCCAGCGCCGCCGCGCGGTCATAGCTGCGGTTCGCCACGAAGATGGACTTCACCCCGCGCGCCTGGAGCGCCCCCGCCGTCAACTCGCTCGTCTCCCCCGCTCCGAGGATCATCACCTGACAGTGCGCCAGCTTGCCGAAAATCTTCTCCGCCAGATCCACCGCCGCCGAGCCCACGCTCACCGCCCCGCGCGTGATGTTCGTATTCGTCCGCACATCCTTCGCCACGTTGAAGGCGCGCTGAAACAGCTTGTTCAGATGCTTCGCCGTCGCGCCGCCCGCGCTCGCCGCCGCGTAGGCCTTCTTTACCTGCCCGAGGATCTCCGTCTCGCCGAGCACCATGGACTCCAGCCCACTGACCACGCGAAAAAGATGCCTCACGGTCGGCTCCGTGGCGTGCTGGAAAAAGGCCGCGCCCTCCGCTGGCGCGAGCCGCTCCGCCACGAACTCCCGCACCGCCGCCAAGCCCGCCGCCGCCTGTTCCGCGGCCACGTAAAACTCCACGCGGTTGCACGTCGAGACGATCACCGCCTCGCTCACGCCCGCCGTCTTGCTCAGCGCCGTCGCCGTCGCGCCCACCTCGCCATCGGGAATGGCGAACTTTTCCCGCAGTTCCACCGGCGCGGTCTGATGGCTGAGCCCAAGGCAGAGAATCTCCATGTCAGAGCGCTCCGTTTTCCGTGACAAACCGCAGCCCGGCCAGCGTCACCAGCACCCCTCCGAATGCCGCCACCGACATCCACGCCACCCGCCGCTGACTGATCCGTTGCAGCCCCCCGAGCGCCGCCAGCCCACCATAGCCCAGCCACACCACCACCGACCACGCCGTCAGCGGCGAATGCGTGAACACACTTCCCAATTTAAACCCCGCACCCAGCCCGATGGTGAGCAGCGCGAAGCCCGCGATGATCAACCGCGCATTCGCCACCGCCAGATCGCGGATCGGCGGCAGATGGTAAAAAATCGAATGCAGATGATGCGTCTTCAACTGCCGCTCCTGCACCAGATACATCACCCCCGCCACACACGCCAAAGCGAACGCCCCGTACGCCACCACCGAGATCGCCGCGTGCAGCTCCAGCCACCCATTCAGGGCCAGCTTCGGCTGCGACGGCACGTCGCCCACCAGCAGTAGCGCACCCGTTTGAAAAAGAAAGACGAGCGGCGAAGTGAACGCACCCAGCAGCGACAACCGGTAAGCCGGCCCGATCAGCAGATAGAAAAGCACCAGCGCCCAGCTCAGGAAGATAAGCACCTCAAAGCGGTTCGTGAGCGGACACCGCCCCAACGCCTGCCCGCGCAGATACAGAAACACCGTCTGCCCCACGAACCCGCCCAGGATCGCCACCAGATTCAGCCGCGACGCCCGGTACACGCGCGCCCCCAGAGCGTGCATCGTATAGGCAAACCCAACGAGAAAACAAAAAGTGGAAACAGCCAGCGGCAGATGATCCATGCGGAAAGGGGCGGCGAAACTATCGGCGCTCCGCGCATTTGGCAAACATGGGAACCGCGCCTCGGCGAGGAACGGAATGGTGGCAGCAGCGTGAGCGTTGAATGCGGAAGAGCAGCGAAGCCTGGGCTGACAATCTCATCACGAGCCAAACCTGAAAGCGTGGTGGCCTTGATCGTCGAGCTATGAATTCGCTCAGTCCGTCTCGGCCAAATTTTCGTCTTGCTGCGTGACGCGAACGACTTCCTCGACGGTGGTCTGGCCGCGGAGGACGCGGCGCCAGCCATCGGTGCGGAGGGTGTCCATGCCGTCGGTGATCGCACGGGCCTTGAGCGCGGTGCCGGTTTCCTTGCGAATCACCATGCGGCGGAGCGGCTCGGTGACGGTGCAGATTTCGTAGATGGCGGTGCGTCCGCGGTAGCCGGTCTGGCGGCAGTGTTCGCAGCCGGCACCCTTGTAAAATTTGAAGTCCTTGGGAATGGGCGCGCCGATTTCGAGGAGGTATTCGACGGGGTAGCTGGCCTCTGTTTTGCAATCCGGGCAGATGGTGCGGACGAGCCGCTGGGCAAGGAAGCACCGGACGACGCTGGCGAGCAGGAAGGGCTCAATGCCCATGTCGAGCAGGCGGGTGATCCCGGAAACGGCGTCGTTCGTGTGCAGGGTGGAAAAGACGAGGTGGCCTGTCATGGCGGCGCGGATGGAGATTTCGCTGGTCTCGAAGTCGCGAATTTCGCCGACCATGACGATGTTCGGGTCCTGGCGGAGGATGGCGCGGAGGCCGTTGGCAAAGGTCAGGCCGATTTCGCTTTTCACGTCGATCTGCGAGACGCCGGGGAGTCGGTACTCGACGGGTTCTTCGATGGTGATGATACGGCGCGTGACCGCGTTGATCGACGTGAGGAAGCTGTAAAGCGTGGTGCTTTTGCCCGAGCCGGTGGGGCCGGTGACGAGGATGATGCCGTTGGGTTGAGCGAGCAGGCCTTTGACGGTGGTGATCTGCTTTTCGCTCATGTCGAGCCGGTCGATCCCAAAGCTCAAGGTTTCGCTGCGGGAGAGGAGGCGGAGGGAGATGGATTCGCCGTTAACCGTGGGGATGGTGGAAACGCGGACGTCGATGGCCCCGGCGCCGGTGGTGAGATTGATGCGGCCATCCTGCGGCAGTCGGCGCTCGGCGATGTCCATGTGCGCCATGACTTTCAGGCGCGAAATGATGGCGCTCTGGAGCAGGCGGAGCTGCGGGGGCACGGCGACTTCGTGGAGGATGCCGTCGATGCGGTAGCGGATGCGGAGGTCGTTTTCGAGCGGCTCGACATGAATGTCGGTTGCGCGCTCGACGATGGCTTCGCGGATGATCTGGTTGACGAATTTGACGACGCTGGCCTCGGGGTCGTCGCTAGTGATGTCCTGCGCCTGATCCTGCCGGTCGCCGTCGTAGGTGCGGGTGGAGGCGAGGATTTCGTCGAAGGTCTCCGCGCCGACGCCATAGACCGCCTTGATGGTGCGCAGCAGCGGGCCGCGCGGGATGATGACCCATTCGAGCTTCTTGCCGGGAAGCTGCTGCGCCGTGAGGCGGCGGGCGACGGCATTGAAGACATCGTAGGTGCCGAGGCGGACGGCGGTCTCGCTGCCGCCGAGGGGCAGGATGTGGTGTTTGAAAACGAAGCGGCTGGGCAGGAGTTGGAGCGAACTGCGCTCGACCTTGCCGGCCTCGATGGACTCGCACGGCGATTTGAAAAGGCGCGCGAGTTCGGCGGCGAGCTTGTGCTCATCGACCTTGCCGGAGTTCAGCACCTCGGCAGTCCAACTCACGCCGGGCGCGGGCTGGAGGGCGGCGAGGGCGGTGGCGTCCTCGCCGGAGAGGCCGGAGGCGACCAGGACGTCGCTGAGAACTTTGCGGGAAGTCATCCGCGAACGGCTAGCGTTTGGGCTTGGTTGGCTTGGTTTTCTCCCGGAGCGGCGCGGCGGGTTTGCGCAGCATTTCCTCTGGAGTGACCTGCTTGCGCTTCACCTCGGGAAAGAGGGTGGATTCGATGTCGGGCGGGATGTTCATGATCTCCATCTCGCGCTCGCGCAGCTCGACGGCATCCGGCGGTGCCCAGGTGACTTCGGGGCGGATGAGGACGACGAGTTCGGTGCGGACCTTCTCTTTCGTGGTGGTGCTGAAAAGCGGGCCGAGGAGCGGGATGCTGCCGAGGATGGGGATACCGGTCTTGGCGTTGTTGACGCTGGATTTGATGAGGCCGCCGAGAATGAGGGTGGCGCTGTTCGGCACGGTGACGGAGGTGCGGACGTAGCGCGTGGCGATGGTGGGAATGTCGTTGTTGTCGATGCGCGTGGAGCCGGAGACTTCGTTGTTGCGCTGGAGGATGTCGAGGGAGACCTCCTTGTCGGAATTGATGAGCGGGACGATTTCGAGTTGGAGGGTGACTTGTTTGTACTGGACGCTCGAATTGGTCACGAGGCCGGCGCTGCCAGCGTTCACGGCATTGACGGAGCTCTGGATGTTCTGCGGCACGGCGATTTCCTGACCGGAGGCGATGATGGCCTTTTTGTTGTTGCGGGTGAAAACGCTCGGGCGGTTGACGACGGTAAAGCGTCCCGTGTTTTGCAGCGCGGTGACGACGGCGTTGAGCGAGTTTCCGGCAGTGAAATAGCCGGTCAGGCCGGAGGCTCCGGCGGTGGCGATCTGACGGATGGTGTCCTGCTTGAGCAGGTTGTTGAGATCGAGGACGGGCTGGTTCGAGCTGTTGAAGCCGACGAGGTTAGTCGCGGTCTGGCCGGGGGTCGTGCCGGTGCCGGTGACCGTGGTGCCGGTGCCTGTCGTGGTGCCGGTGCCTGTGGTCGTGCCGGTGCCGGTGGTCGTGCCTGGCGTGGTGGTGACGGTGCCGGGATTCACGACGATGGGGGTGATCCCGAGGCCCGCGTTGCGCAGGATGTAATCGACGCCGAACTGCACTTTTCCGCTGATGTTCAGCTCGCCGATGATGGCATGGAGCATGACTTGCGGGATGCGTTTATCGAGCTGATCGAGGAGCTTGAAAACCTTGTTCCGCGCGTCGGCGTTGCCGATGACGATGACGGCGTTCGCGTTCACGTCGGCGATGATTTTTGTGGTGCCCACGATCTTGGCGATGGGCGTGGTGTCCACGGTGGTGGTCGCAAGTTCTTCGCCACCCACGTTGCCGCCGCTCGTGCCGCCGTTGTTGCCCGTGGTGTTGTTGCCAAACACACTGCCCGCGCCGCCACCGCGGTTCGTCGTGCCACCGGTCTGACCCGGTTGGCGGGCTCCGGTGCCGCCGGTCGCGCTGGCGTCCTCCTTCGCTCCGGGGTCGCTGATTGCCTTGACCACGGTGTCGATGACTTCCTCGACGCGGACAAATTTCAGCGGCCGCGTGGCGGGCTCGCCAAACTTCACGCTCATGTCGAATTCCGTGATGAGCTTGCGGATGAAGGCGATGTTGCGCGGCCGCGTGACTACGTGGATGCGGTTCGTGCGCACATCGGCGGTGAGTTTGATTTTGCCGACGATGATCGAGTCTTCGGTCAGCGAGCCGCCGCGAATCTCCACGGAGTTCGGCGACACGGCTTCGGCGGTCGCGCCGGGAGGCAGAGGCGTGCCGTCGGGCGAAGTGGCGACGGGCCGCGGAACCTGTACGTTGCCGCGCGGGGCGGCTGCGGCCGGCGCGGCGGCGGTGACTGCGGCACCGGTGGGTTGCTTCTCAAAGATCGCGGTGAGCTTTTCGAGCACGTCCTTGGCATCGGCGCGTTCGAGCGGGAGAAATTCGCTGACCACCTCGGCGGGCGGGACATCCACCTCGTGGATGATGCGCAACAGGCCGCGGATGATGGCGGTGTTTTCCGTGATGAGAATGGACTGCGATTTCGCGAGCGGCGTGATGTTCGTGTACTGGCCCGGCGACTGGACGACGAAAGTGCCGAGCATCTGCGTCAGCTCGGTGGGGTCGGCAAATTGCAGCTTCGCGAGAAAGGTGATGACGGTCTCACCGTCTGGGATGGCGGCCTCGTCGGCGATGATGGGGATCGCGGCGCTGCGCGGATTTTTGCCCACGCCGATGACTTTCACGATGCTGCTGCGCTCGACGGGGACAAGGGTGATGCCGTTGAGCAGCAGGCTGATTTCGATGATGCGGATGGCTTCTTCGCGCGGAATCTTTCCCGCCACGGCGATGGTGAGCGGCGTGGGGCCGGCGGCCTGCTGGTCATAGACGAGCCGCTTTTTCGTGAGGCGCTCGTAGAAATCGAGGACGGCTTTCAGCTCAGTGAACTGGAGCTGGACGGTGTCGCCGTCGGACGGCGCGCCGGGCGTCGCGGGCACCGTGATGGGGCTGGGGACGGGGCGCGGCGGCGGAGGGACGGGGACGTTTTGCGCCAGAGCGGAGGTGGCGAGGAGCGCGGAGAGAGCCGGGGTGAAGCGGGACATGATGAGTTGGGAGTAGCAGTGGGGCGGGGTGCGGTCAACGGCGGCAGACACCGATGGCGTGACAATTGGCGGGAGCAAACCCTCGCCGAATAGTGGAGTTGCGGCGAGGTTTCGCGCGCGGCGCTGCCGTCCACAATCTCCAATCCGCATGGAACTTCGTGCAGGGTCGCGGGTTGAAGTCGGGCCCGCACACATTCGTTATTCGTCATTCCCATTTCGCCACGCTCCCGCCGATGCTAACCTCCCCCGCCATGTCCCGCCGCGCTGGTTTTACGCTGCTCGAAATCTGCATCGCCCTTTTCATCGCCCTGCTGGTGATGACGATGGCGGTGCCGAGCGTGCTCTCGATGCTCGCGGAGCAGCGGCTGAAGGCGTCGTTCGAGGCGTTCGATGGCTGGGTGCGGAAGGCGCGTGAGAAAAGCATCACGGAGCGGCGGACTTACGCGCTGGTCTGGGAGGAGGATGGCATCACACTGATCACGCCGGAGCGGCGCGACACGGATGACGCCGAAGCGCCACCGGAGCGGCTGATTTTTGCGGAGGGCGAAAGTTTCAAAATCAGCCGTCCGTCGGCGCTGATGAAGGAGCCGCCGGGCGAGTGGGTTTTCTGGCGGAGCGGGCTGTGCGAGGAGGCGGAGATTTCCTATGCCGGGGCCTCCGGGAGCTGGCGCGTGCATTATGATCCGCTCACAACGCGGGGGACATTCGTGGACTCGGAGGTGAAATGAAACGCGCGAAAACATGGCGGTCGGGCCGGGAAAGGGCGCGCGGTTTCATGCTGATGGAGGCGCTGCTAGCCGTGACGATCTTCGCGTTCGGCGTGCTGGTGCTCGGCAAATGCGTGAACGGCTGCCTTTCCGCGATGCGGCTGAAGGAGGAGGACGCGCTGGCGCGGCGCGCGCTGGAAAATCGCTGGGCAGAGATCGAGTCGGGAGCGGTGCCGGTGGGCAAGAACACCGCGGAAGAACTCAAGCCGCCCTTTGACGGAATGACGCTGAAGACGACGGTCGTGCCGGTAGAGAAGGAGAACGAGAAGCAGGAGAAGGTCGAAGGCATCTACGCGATCACACTGAGTGTCACCTGGGGCGGCGAGGACGAGGAGCAGTCGAAAGAACTGCTCTTTTACTACTACCCGAGCGCGGGGAATGCCGCGGCAACTGGCACCACTCCGACGCGATGAAATCCGCCGACGCCCCAACCCCGCGTGGCTTCACGCTGCTGGAGGTGATGATCGCCACGCTCATCATCTCGCTGCTCGCCTTCACGCTCTTCCGTTTCGTCTCCGCGAATCTCCAGGCGATGCACGCCACCACGGAGTTGCAGGACGAACGCGAGACGGTGCAGGCGGTGGTGCGCTTCGTGGAGGCGCAGCTCGCCGATCTGCCGCGCCGGCAGAATGGGGTGATCCTCGGCAACCCGCTCAAGATTCATGATCTGCCGAGCGACGAACTTATCTGGCGCACGCACGCCGGCCAGGGCGTGCTCACCGCCGCCGCGCCGGGCGAATATCGCGTGACGATGACGGTGCAGCCAGTGGAAGGCGCGGCGAGCGAATACGAACTCGGCCTGCGCCGCGAGCCGGTCACCGACGAGGCGCGCGGCGACCTGGCTTTTTTCGCGCGCGGCAGCGGCGCCAGCAAATACAACTGGATTTCGCTGGTGCGGCCGATGGCCGGCTTCGAGGTACGGTATTGGGATCCGCGCCTCAACGCCTGGCTCGACCGCTGGACGGATCAGGCCGCGCGTCCGCTGCTCGTTCGCGTGCGCCTTTGGAAAAACGTGGACGACACTCCGATCGAAGCCGTCCTGTCGGTGCCCTCGGGAAGGATGGCCCAGCCATGATGCGCGCCCGCTTTGCCAACCGAGCCTCCGCGCTCCTTCTCGTGATGTGGGCGCTGGTGGTGCTGAGCTTCGCGGTCTTCGCGTGGGTTGCGCTCATCCAGAGCAATCTGCTCATCCACGGCGAAGGCAGCCGCGACGTGGAGGCGCGGGCCATGGCGCATTCCGGGCTGGCGCTGGCGCTACATCCGCTAGTCACGCAAAAGACGCCGTTGCTCGAGGAGGACGTGACGCCCGATCTCGGTTACAAAGTGCGGATCGTGAGCGAAGGCGGGCGGCTGAACATCAACTGGCTGCTCCGCGGCGAGGAACCGCGCAAGCTCGTCATCCTCAAGCAATGGCTGGAGGAACGCGGCCTCGAATTTCAGGAACGCGAGACGCTCGTGGACTGCCTGCTTGATTACGTGGACGGCGACAACGTGAAGCACCTCAACGGCCAGGAGGACGATGGCGACTACCATCCGCCGAACCGCGAACTGACCAGCGTGGATGAAATCGCCGAGGTCGCGAACTCCGGCCCGCTCGTCTCCCAGCCGGGCTGGAAAGACGACCTCACCATCGACAGCCAGGGGCCCATTGATCTCCTCGCCGCCAGCGCCGACATCATGCGCCTGCTACCGGGACTGGGCGAGGCGCGCATCGCGGCGTTCATCACCTACCGGCAGGGCAAGGACGGGGCCGACGGCACGGAGGACGACGCCGAGTTCAAAAACCTGAAAGAAATCCAGAGCTTCCTCGGACTCGGCGACGCGCAGTTCAAGGAACTCGGCGGGCTCGTCATGCAGAAAGATCCCACCATGCACATCATCAGCGAAGGGCGTTCGGGAAATGCCTATCGACAACTCGAAGTCGTTGTCCGAAAAGCTGGTGCCAATCCGCAAATTCTGTCCTGGAAAGAATGAAGAAATCCGGCGCGGCTCCCGCGCTTCTCAGTCCCGACTCCACCGGCTGGCGCCTGCTTTGCGCCGGGCTCGCTCCGCAGAAATTTGCCACGCTCACCGAGGCCGCCGCCGCGCTGCCCGCCGGCAGCCTGCACCTCGCCCTGCCCTGCCAGGCCGTGCTCCTCGAGCGCATGACCCTTCCCGCCACGGACCGTGCCGAACTCGCCGGCATGGTGCAGCTCCAGCTCGAAAAATCGCTCCCCTTCGCCATCGAGGAAGTGTCCTCCGATTTTGTCACCCTCGAAACCAGCGGCACCGATACCACGCTCGTCTCCGCCGCCGCGCAGCACACCCAGCTAAACGCGCTCTGCGCTCCGCTGCGCGACCGCGGCCGCCCGCCGGAAAAGATCACGCCTTTCGCCATGCACATCGCCGCCACCTGCCCGGCGGATGAAACCGTGCTCGCCGTCTATCCCGAGCAGGGCCAGCTCGTCGTCGCCATTTGCGAAAACAGCCGCCTCGCCTGGACGCAGGTCATCCCCGCGCTCGACGCCGACACGCTGCGCGAAGCCCTTCCGCAGATGCTCCTCAGCGCGGAGATGGAAGGCGTGCCCGTGAGCTTCGCGCGCGTGCGGCTCGCCACGGAATGCGCGGCGCTCGCGGACCCGCTGCGCGAGGCGCTGGAGATCCCGGTCGAGAGCGTATCCTTCGACGGCACGCTGCCCGAGCCCGCGCTCAATCTCGTGCCCGCCTCCTGGCAGGAGGATGTCGAGCGCGGCGCACGCGCCACGCAATGGCGGAACCGGATCATCGCCGTCGCCGTGCTCTACCTGCTCGCCATCGCCGCCGTCTTTGCCTACCTCGCCTGGCTGAAAGCCGAGGCCGCCAAAGTCGCGCGGGACAACCGCGCCGCGCAGCCCGTGCTGCAGTTCATCCGGACCCACGATCTCCGCTGGAAGACGCTCGCGCCCGCCATCGAGCCCGACCGCTATGCCGTGGAGTTGCTTTTTCAGACGAGCAAAAACCTGCCCAACGACGAAATCCGCATCACCGAATTCGACCTCCAGGCCGCGCAGTGGCGCATCGTCGGCGAAGCCCCGTCTGCCAGCCTCGCCATCGACTACGTGGCGAAGCTCAAGGCCGAGAAAGGGCTCACTACATTCGTCATCGACGCCAAGCCCCCGCAGCTCCTGCCGAACGAACACGCGCAATTCACCATCTACGGCAAACTGCAATGAGCGCGCCGCTTTCCACCCGCGAAAAAAACCTCTCGTTCCTCGTCGGCGCGATCTTCCTGCTCGGCCTCACGTATCTGGTCGGCGACTACTTTTTGAAAAACCACGCCCGCCTCCGCGCGGACCTCGCGAACCAAAAGAAACAGCTCGCGACACTGGAGTCGCTGAGCGGCGAAAAGGCGCTCTGGGAAAAGCGCGAAGCCTGGCTTCGTGAGAAGCAACCCAAACTCGTGGACGACGACTCCGGTGGCGTGAAACTCCTCGACCAGATCAAAGAACTGGCCAAGACGAAGCAGGTCGTGCTCGAAAAACCGGTCATCCGCCCGCCGCTCCGCAAACCCGACTACACCGCAATCACCGTCGAGATCGAAACCAAGAGCACCTGGCCCGCGCTGATTGGCTTCCTCAGCCAACTGCAATCCCCCGAGCAGTTCATCGTCCTCGAATCCGCCAACCTCAAAATTGACGGTGCTGACCAGACGCAGATGCGCGGCCGGTTTAAGATTGCCCGCTGGTTTGCACCGAAATAGCGCGGGCGGGTCGAGTGGGCGGCGGGAAATGACGAACTCCGAATGACGGAATGACGAAACACTTCCCAAGCCAGAATTACCTTCGCCTCACGCCTCCGTCATCGTCATTCGCAATCGGCCCTTCCCATCTGCTCGACACCACCCCGCCCTTCCGCACAAATTTTCTCCATCATGCCCGTCCCGCTCCTCGACCTCCGCCGCCAATACGCGCCGCTCAAAGCTCAATGTCTCGCCGCCTTCGAGGAAGTCGCCGACTCCCAGTCGCTCATCCTCGGCCCGCGCACCGAGGCGTTTGAAAAGTCTGTCGCGGATTATTGCGGTGTCCCGCACGCCATCGGCTGCTCCAGCGGTACGGATGCCCAGCTCGTGCTCCTCATGGCCCTCGGCGTCGGGCCGGGCGATGTCGTCGTCACCACGCCCTACACTTTTTTCGCCACCGCCGGCTGCGTGGCCCGGCTCGGGGCCACACCAGTTTTCGTGGACATCGACCCCGACACCTTCAACATCGACGTCCGCCAGCTCGCCGCCACCCTCAACCGCACGGCCAACGTCAAAGCCATCATCCCCGTCCACCTTTTCGGTCAATGCGCGGACATGGCGGCCATCCTCGATCTCGGCCAAACTCACGGCGTTCCCGTGCTGGAAGACGCCGCCCAGGCTCTCGGCGCGCGGCATCCGCTCGGCCACGCGGGCGCGCTCGGCCAGGCCGGCTGGCTTTCCTTTTACCCCACGAAAAACCTCGGCGCCTTTGGCGACGCTGGTATGGTCATCTGCCACGACGACGCCCTCGCCGCGAAGCTCCGCGCGCTGCGCAATCACGGCATGGAGCCGCGCTATTACCACGCGCATCTCGGCGGCAATTTCCGCATCGACGCCCTCCAGTCCGCCATCCTCGCCATCAAGCTCCCGCACCTCGACACCTGGAGCGCCGGACGTCGCGCCCGCGCCGCTTTTTACCGCCGGGAAATGGAGCGCGCCGGCCTGCTCGCGCACCTCACCCTGCCCGTCGAAACCTGGCCCGACGCCGAACTCCACCACATTTACAACCAGTTCATCGTCCGCACCCCGCAGCGCGACGCCCTTCGCGCGCACCTCAACGCGCGCGGCATCGGCACCGAGATTTACTACCCGCTGCCGCTGCACCAGCAGGAGTGCTTCGCGTATCTCGGGCACCGGGCCGGCGACTTCCCCGAAGCCGAGCGCGCCGCCCGCGAAACGCTCGCGCTACCGATCTTCCCCGAGCTGACCGACGACGAGCAAACCGAAGTCGTCGCCACTCTCGCCGAGTTTTTTGCGACCCGCTAACCCGGAATCCCCGTCGATGCGCCGCCCGCTCCCCGCGTCCGCCTTCCAGCTCATCGCCAGCATCGTGCTCTTTGCGGCCTCGCAGCTCCTGCTGAAACGCGGTGCCGGTGACGCGACGGACGACGTTTTCAACCTCACCGCGCTCGGCTCTCCGTGGGTCTGGGCCGGCATCACCGCCGAAATCGCCAGCCTCGTCTCCTGGCTCGCCGCGCTGCGCACCGTCCCGCTCGGCGTCGCCTACAATCTCAGCGGAGCGACCCATGTGCTCATCCCGCTAGGCTGTTGGGCGTGGCTGGGTGAAAGCATCTCGCCGCTGCGCTGGTTTGGCATCGCCCTCGTGGTCGCGGGCGTCGTCCTCAGCGCGCAGTCCGCCGCCGCCGTGGAGGAAAAACTGTGACCGCCGCCGCTCTCGCCATCGTGTCCGTCTGCGAAATCTGCAATCTCGCCGGACAGCTCTTTTTCAAGCACGCCATGGGCGACCTCTGGCACCGCGCCCGCGCGCGCGCCTGGCTAGCGCTCGGGGCCGGCGTCGGTGTCATGGCCGCCAGCTTTTTCCTCTGGATGGGCCTCCTCCCGCAAGGCGCGCTCAGCCAGCTCTACCCCTTCGAAGCCCTCACCCGCATCCTCCTCCTCGGAGCCGCCGGTCTCTTCTTCCGCGAGAAAATCACCCCCCAACTTTGGGCGGGCGTCGCCCTCATCAGCGCGGGCATCGTCATCGTCGCCGTGAGTTGAGCGGGGATTCGGGCGAACCAGTCCGGCGTTTTCTTCCAAAGTGGATGCGCGGTTGCGGATCATACGTTGGCGTAGCACTCTCGGTCCGCCGTGAAATCTCGCGTTTACCACATGACATCCTCGCGCCTTTTCCTGCACGCACTCACAGCCGTGCTGGCGGCGGGCAGCGCGTGGGCCGAGGGACCGGCGACGCCGGAGGGGCTCGAGTTTTTTGAAAGGAAAATCCGTCCAGTTCTGGCGGAGCAGTGCGCGAAGTGTCACAGCGCGGAGAGCGAGAAGATCAAGGGCGGGCTGCTGCTGGATTCACGGCGCGACATCTTGAAAGGCGGGACCACGGGGCCGGCGGCCACGCCGGGCGACCCGGAGAAGAGCGCGATGATCGAGGCGATTCGCTACACAGATGAGGATTTTCAGATGCCGCCCAAGCATCGGCTGACGCCGGAACAGGTGCGGGATTTCGAGGAGTGGGTGCGGATGGGTCTGCCCGATCCGCGCGAGGCGAAGGCGGCGGCTCCGGCGAAGCCGGCGATCAATATAGATGAGGCGCGGAAGTTTTGGTCCTTCCAGCCGGTGCGCGACGCGGCGGTGCCGGCGGTCCAGAATGCCGCGTGGACGCGCGGAGAAATCGACCGCTTTCTGCTCGCGAAAATGGAGGAGCGCGGCGTGGCTCCGGCGGGCGATGCGGACCGGCGGGCGCTGTTGCGGCGGGCGACTTATGACCTGACCGGAATGCCTCCGACGCCGGACGAGATGCGGGCGTTTCTCGCGGATTCGTCGGCAGAGGCTTTCGCGAAAGTGGTGGATCGGCTACTCGCGTCGCCGCGCTACGGCGAGCAGTGGGGCCGGCACTGGCTGGATGTGGTGCGCTACGCGGATACGAGCGGCTGCAACTCGGACTTCCCCGTGCCTTCGGCCTATCGGTATCGCAACTACGTCATCACCGCGTTCAACGCGGACAAGCCGTATGACGAGTTTCTGCGCGAGCAGATCGCCGGCGACCTGCTGCCGTCATCGGGCGATGAGGATCATTTTCAGAAAGTGGTGGCGACCGGCTACCTCGCGGGAGCGCGGCGTTTCGGTTCGGGCAACCACGACTTCAACCTCACGCTCGAAGACCTGCTCGACAACATGGGCAAGACCGTGCTGGGCCTCTCGCTCGGCTGCGCGCGCTGCCACGATCACAAGTTCGACCCGGTGCCAGCGCGCGACTACTACGCGCTTTACGGCATCTTCGAGAGTTCGCGCTTCGCCTTTCCCGGCACTGAAAGCCTGAAGCACACGCAGGATTTCACCCCACTCATCGCCGACCGCACGGAAGCGGCCAGACGCCTCGCGGAAGGCCGGGAACTGGCCGGACTCGATGCGCGGGTGAAGAAGCTGAACGAGGAGAAAAAGACCGTGGAGCGGACGGCGAAGCTGGCGGTGAAAAAGCGGGTCGCGCTGCCGTCTCTGCTCGCAGGAGAGAACACGCCGGATTCCACGCAGCCCATTGTCGAAAAGCCGCCGCGCACCGCGCAGGATGTGCAGCGCGACCTCGATGCGACGAAGACCCGGCAGGAGGAGTTGGTGAAAAGTGCGGATGCTTATCCGAAAGCATATGCGGTGATGGACCGGGATACTCCGGGCAATGCGCGGCTGCACAAAAAAGGCGACGTGCGCTCACCGGGCGAGGAGGTGCCGCGCGGTTTTCTCACCGTACTCGGCGGACAGACGCTGCCGCCGGAGTCGCGCGGGAGTGGGCGGCGGGAACTCGCCGATTGGCTGACTGATCGCGCCAATCCGCTGACCGCCCGGGTCATGGTGAACCGCATCTGGCAATACCATTTCGGGCGCGGGTTGGTGAAGACGCCGAACGATTTCGGCACACGCGGCGAGCGCCCCACGCATCCCGAGTTGCTCGATTGGCTGGCGCAGCGCTTTGTGGAAAGCGGGTGGTCGGTGAAGGCGATGCACCGCACGATGATGCTCTCGCGCGCCTACCAAATGGCATCCGACGCGACGCCCGCCGCTGCGGAGAAGGACGCGAACAACGACCTGCTTTCGCATTTCAACCGCCGCCGTCTCAGCGCTGAGGAACTGCGCGACTCCATCCTCGTCATCGCCGGCACGCTCGATCCGTCGCCCGGCGGACCGCATCCCTTTACCCGTGAGAGCACGTGGGAATACACGCAGCACAAGCAGTTCTTCGGCGACTTCCCGACGAACAAACGCAGCGTCTATCTCATGCAGCAGCGCCTCCGGAGGCAGGCGTTCCTCGCGACCTTCGACGGCGCGGATACCAACGCGACGACGGCCATCCGGCCCGTGAGCAACACGCCGCTCCAGGCGCTGTGGATGATGAATGCGAAGTTCGCCCACGAGCAGGCCGCGGCGCTCGCCGAACGGGTGACGCGCGACTTTCCCGATGAAACCGAGCGCCTTTCTCGACTCAGTGAACTAACCCTCGGGCGGCCCGCCGAGCCCGATGAAATCAAGGCCGCGCAGGAATACCTCGCGCAAGCCGGCAACGCCCTGACCATCCCCGCCGAGCAACGCCCTCAAGCCGCCCTCGCCAGCTACTGCCGCGTGCTGCTGGGGGCCAATGAATTCGTTTTCCTCGAATGAGGCCGAAGCGCGTCATGCAACTTTTCGTCCGAGTCCCCCTCCGGCTTTTCATCCCGCTCTTACTCCGGCGGGCCGAAGGCCCAGAAACAAGCCAGCCCAGGGCAAAGCCCTGGGTGCCAGTTATCAACGGGCACAGTCCTGAAAGGGCGACGCATCTTCCGCCCTTTCAGGGCTTGCGCTTTCTGGCTTCGAAACCCAGGGCTTTGCCCTGGGCTGGCTTGTTTGCGCACCTTTGGTGCTCCGGGCTGTCGCCGGGTCTATTGCATGTTAGGCCCTAAAACCATGACCCACACCCACTGCACCCGCCGCCAGATAGTCCGCTCGCTCGTCGCGGGTTCGATGCTGTTTCCCGGCATCCTGAACCATCTGCTCGCCGAGGACGGCACCGAGTCGCTGGCGCCGCGCGTCCCGCATTTCCCCGGCAAAGCGAAGCGCGTGATCTTCCTCTTCATGACCGGCGGCGTGTCGCACATGGACTCGTTCGACCCAAAGCCGCGGCTCAAGTCCGACGGCGGCAAGCGCACTTCGGACAAAAGCACCGACGTTTTCCTCCCGCCGCTCTGGGACTTCAAACCCGGCGGGACCTGCGGCACCGAGGTCAGCGATCTCTTCCCGCACATCCGCGAGTGCATGGACGACATCTGCCTCGTGCGCTCCATGCGCGGCGACCACAACGACCACTTCCAAGCCACGCTCGGCATCCACACCGGCTCGGTGAGTTTCGCGCGACCCAGCCTCGGCTCGTGGGTCAGCTACGGGCTGGGGACGGAAAACCGCAATCTCCCATCGTTCGTCGTGCTCGCGCCGCAGCTCCCGTATGCCGGCACGCAGGTTTTCAGCTCCGACTTTCTCCCCGGCGTCCATGCCGGCACGCGCGTCCTCGCGGGTGCGGAGCCGATCCCGAATCTCGTCCGCCGCTCCGCCTCCGCCGAAGTCCAGGCGCTCGAACTCAGCCTGCTCGACCGCTTTAACCGCAAGCACCAGCAGCAGCATCCCGCCGACCCCGCGCTGGTCGCCCGGCTGAAATCCTTCGAGACCGCCGCCGGCATGCAGATGACCATGCCCGAGGTGCTCGACCTCAGCGGCGAGACCAACGCCACGCTCGACCTCTACGGCCTGGAGCACGGCTCCAGCAAAGGCTTCGCGTGGCAGTGCCTCGTCGCCCGCCGCCTCGCCGAGCGCGGCGTGCGCTTCATCGAGCTGATCGACATCGGCTCGCACGACAACTGGGACGCCCACGGCGACATGGCCACCCACGGCCCGCTCGCGCAACGTGGACCGCCCCATCGCCGGCCTGCTCCGCGATCTGAAATCCCGCGGCATGCTCGACGACACCCTCGTCGTCTGGACCACCGAGTTTGGCCGCACGCCCAATGCCGACGGCACCAAAGGCCGCAGCCACCAATGCAACGCCTACTCCTCCTGGCTCGCCGGTGCCGGCGTGAAAGGCGGCATCGCCTACGGCAAGACCGACGACTACGGCGAAAAGGTCATCGAGAACGGCGTCCACGTACACGACTTCCACGCCACCATCCTGCACCTCCTCGGCTTCGACCACGAGCGCCTCACCTTCCGCCACGGCGGCCGCGACTACCGCCTCACGGATGTCGCGGGAAAGATCGTGCCCGCGCTGCTGGCGTGAGGGGCTTGGGAAACGTGGCCGCGGATGGGGTGGTGGTTGCTGCTTGGCGGGTGGGGTGGGCGGGGGTAAAGGGGGGGCGTGAAAGACGTTGCGCCCATGCCGCCGGAGGTTGCGCCCCGCGGGCGCTGGGTGGGGCGCGGGCTGCTGCTGCTCGCCCTCGCCGCCACCGCCTGGGTCGGCTGGCGCGAATTCGACCACCGCGCCGCCGTCCGCGAAGCGCGGGCTGCAAACTTCGGGTGGGAAGTCCGCGAGCCCATCACTCTCGTCCGCGAGGACTGGCGCGCAGCCTTCCGCAAGGAGACTTGGACGAGCTACCGGCTGCTCAACACGGGCGGCTACATCGACCTCGCCCCCCACCGTCCGCTGCTCCTACGCCTTCGGCCGACGCATTTGATCGCTCACTCCTCCCAGGACGCGAACCTCGATTCCCTCCAGGGCCTCACCAGCTTGCAATGGCTCGAAGCCCCCGGCTGCCGCGCCCTGCAAAACGTGAATGGCCTCCAAGGCCTCACCGGCCTGCACTACCTCCGCCTCGACGACTGCCCCGCCCTGCAAAACGTGGACGGCCTCAAGGCCCTCTCCGGCTTGGAAAATCTCAGCATCGGCGACTGCCCCGCCCTGCATGACCTCGACGCCCTCAAGGGCCTCACCCACCTCCAATCGCTCGCCCTCAGCGACTGCCTCGCCCTGGAAAACGTGGACGCCCTCAAGGGTCTCACCGGCCTGCAAAAGCTCGGCCTCAGCGGCTGCACCAACCTGCGAGACCTCGACGCTCTCCGGGGCCTCACCCGCCTGCAATCGCTCTTCATCCGGGACTGCCCCGCCCTGCAAAGCATGGACGGCCTCAACGGCCTCTCCGGCCTGCAGACGCTCAACCTCAGCTACTGCACCACCCTGCAAAACGCGGACGCCCTCAAGGGCCTCTCCAGCCTGCAATCGCTCGACCTCCGCGGCAGCACCCTGCGAAACGTGGACGGCCTTCAGGGCCTCCGCAGCCTGCGAGAGATCAACCTCAGCAACTGCACCGGCCTGCAAAACGTGGACGCCCTCAAGAGCCTCTCCGGCCTGCAAAGGCTCGACCTCCGCGGCTGCCCCAAGCTCCCGGCCGCGGCGGTGGCGGAGCTGCGGGCCGCTTTGCCGAACACCGCAATCTATTCCGACCACGACCCGTAGCACCGCACCGGGCTTCGGCGGGGGGGAGGCGGGTGCTTCCGCTCCCGCTGCATCTTCCTCCTTTCCGGGGGATGCAATGGGGTGCCGTGCGGGCGGGACGGCGCGTCCCGGAGGGACGATGGAAATTAGAAAGTGATGTAGTTTTATACCAATTCGTAACCGCCTCTTTTGAAGTGGTTTGCCGGACTGCCTCTGAAACCCATTGGGACCGACATGAATCCCGACGAACCGAAGAAGGCCAAAGGAATGAAGCCGGAGGAACTCGCCCGCATGGAACACGAGATGGCCGCTGTCTCCCGAGACTTCAAAGCCGTGGAGGCCACCTACGGTGAAACGGTTCTCAATCCTTCGGTCGCGCGAACGAGGTCGCGAGCCTGCTCGCCACTGCGAAGGTCTCCCGCTTTCTCTCCACCCGACACAGCGATTATTTCGCGCAATTCCAAAAACTC
Organism: Chthoniobacter sp.; assembly: GCA_021414005.1. Taxonomy (GTDB): domain Bacteria; phylum Verrucomicrobiota; class Verrucomicrobiia; order Chthoniobacterales; family Chthoniobacteraceae; genus Chthoniobacter. Next base: position 77,667 of record JAIOPH010000001.1, read on the forward strand.
GTGGCGTCGGAAAAGCTTTTGATGCGGGTCGATGCTACAGCTTCAATTCACCCGGTACTTCAAACGCGAATCCCTGCTGGCGGCTTTCGCGCTCGCGGCGAAGCCGCTCCCACTCGGCGCTTGCGCCCTCCGCATACCACCGCCGCAAAGCTGCGACGGTCACGGTCCCCGCGGGTTCGACCTGTTGAAATACCTCGAAGCCAACCGCACCGCGCTGGAGGCCGCGCCCTTCGGCCTTTACAGCGTCGTCCCGCCAGATTCCGAGTTCCGCATCATCGGACCCGGCGTCGTTTTCTGTTTCAAACAGGCCGGCAAGACGCAGGGGTGCGAAACCGTGAACCCGCTCCAGCCTTACTTCCTCGTCTACAGCCGCTTCACCTTCACCTCGGATACAACCCAGTTGCCGGAGGCCGTGCCGATCGCGAGTTGGCCCGGCGGGCTGGCCCACTTCTTGTTCTGGCTCAGGGCGGTGATGGCACCGGTCCACGCATATACCGACCGGCCATCGAGCGTGCTGGTGATGGTGGCGTTGGCTCCGTCGAGGCGGACGGTCACTTCGAGGTCGTGCTGGTCGGAGTCCTTCACTTGCCCGCCGCGAACAGCGTCTGGCACATCTTTGATATCCCGGCCATTCAGCATGACGCCGGTGTAGCCATCGTTCTCCATGAATCCATCGACCGCGAATCCCACCATCCGGTCGGCCACGGGCAGCGCGATGTGGAAGGGCCTTTGCTTGCTCAGTTCACGCAGTTTAACGCGCACGGAGAAGCTCGTGCCGGTGAGATTGCCAGGCAGCGGCAGCACCGTGAAGGAATTACCCGGGGTGATGAGTGCGCTGTTTTCCATGCGCCAGCCGGGGCTCGTCTGCTCGACGGCGGCCGGGGTCAGTTCGGCGAGGAGGTCCTCCCAGCCATCGACGACCGGAACCTTGTGCGCGGTGGCGACCGGCGGCGTCTTTGCTGGCGGTGACGGCGGTGACGGCGGTAGCGGCGGTAGCGGCGGTGGTGCGTCGCCCGCGAGCTGCCAGATGCGGACGAGATCATCGGAAAAGGTCTTGGCACCGAGCATTCGGCCGGTGGGGCTGAAGGTGAGGGTCTCCGGCGGATTGAGCAGCTCGTGATACTCGGCGAGCAGACGCCCGGTTTCGATGTTCCAAACTTTGACGCTGTGATCTTCCGAGCCGGTGGCGATGATCGGCTTGGTTGGGTGCCAGGCCATGGCGGTGATCGGGGCGTCGTGCGCGCGAAATTCCCTTTGCACCGCGAGCCTCGTCGCGTCACGGATGCGGACAAGTTTGTCGGTGCCGGCCTCGGCAAAGCGGCTGCCATCGGGAGCGACGGCGAGCGCGTCCATGGCGGTGGGATGCGTGGTGGTTTGGAGCACCCTGCCGGTGTCCGCGTCCCACACGACGATATTTTCCTGCGAGCCGGGATTGCCGCGGGCGGCGTGGAGAGTGAGGAGTCCGAGCAGCCGCTGCTCCCCCAGCCAGCCGAGATCGCTGATGCGTTTCAGGTCCGCACGATCGAGTTTCACCGTCTCTTTTCCCGCGGCGTCATACACCTCCAGATCCAGGTTTTTGACCCTTTCCATGAATGCCACCCGGTTGCCTTTGGGGCTGGGCCGGAGGCGATAGGGCCAAAAATTGGTCTTAATCGTGATGACTTTTTCCACCTCCGTTCCGGACTTGCGCAGCAGGGTGGCGTCATTGCTGAAGCCGGGGCGGGTCAGTACGGCGAGGCTTCCGTCCGCACTAGTTTCGGCGACATGGAAGCCATTGATCTCGGGTTGCCAGAGCGGCTCCCTGCGATCGAGTTGAAGCCGGAACAGGCCCCATTGCGCAGGTTCGCCCACAAATCCGAACACCCAATCCTCCGGTCCCCAGAAGGCAATATTTCCCACTGGCCTCGACTTCCAGCGCCACGAAGCCGTCGGACCGGTAGTGTCCCAGACGCGCGAATCCGCTCCAACGACCAGCAATTCGTGAGACTCGGGATGCAGGTCCAGCCCCGTGATTTGGCCCTGGCCGCCGAGTAACGAGCGCAGCAATTCCCCGGTCTGCGCGTTCCAGACCTCAATCGACTGGATACCTTCGTCGCGCAACGCGGCTGTGAAGAGCATGGAGCCGTCGTGGCTGAAGCCCATGTTATGGCGAAGCTTCTTGTCCGGCAGAGCGAAGAGCACCCGCCCGTCCTCCAGGCTGACGCACTCGGTAATTTGCGTCTCGTTCCAAGTGATCACCGCCTTGCCATCGGGTCGCACGGCCATGAACCAATCGTAGCCGCTCATGCGTCCGCCCAGCTCGCGAATCAGACTACCGTCGTTCGCTTTGACCAACTGCAGCCGACCCTTGGACGTGTACTTGACCACCTCGTTGCCACTGGGAGTGAAGGTGCCTCTGACACCGATATTGCCGGTGACCTTTTCTTCCCACCACAATTGGTCCGTGAGCGGATTCCAAACTTGCAGGCTGCCGCTGCCCTGCCGGAGCAGAGCATCGTTGCGGCCAAACTCCAGGCGATCCGTGGGTGGCGTGTCCCACTCCTTTTCCTTGGTGCCATCCTTGGCCCGGTGAATCACCAGGCCACCCCTGCCACCGGCGCGACCCAAAGCGATGTGCTGACCATCCGGGCTGAACGCGATGCGATAACGGTTGCCTCCGTTCGCGGCGGAGAACCCCGCCTGGAATTCGAGCCGTCGCTCTCCCTTGCGCACCTTCATGATCGTGACTTTCCCGTTTCGATCCGCCACGGCAAACTCGCCGGGCCTGGTGGGGTCGGCCGCCACGCTTTCGATCGCCTCGGTGCCGGTCTTGAGGCGGGCGATGGAACTGTCCGACTGGGCCAGCAGATAGTGCCAAATGGGGTTGCGCAAATCCTCGGGCACATCGTTGAGCGCCGCCTGCATGGCGAGGCCGTTGGCTTCGCGCAGGGAGGCCTCCGCGAGGCTGAGGCTCGCCTTGGCGGCCGAGCGCCGGGCGGCTTCCTTTTCCACAAGCGCCGTCTGTTCACCCGCGAACGCGCGCCGCTCCTTTGCGCGCAGATTGATGACGAACCAAACGCCGAGCGCGGTGATGAGCAACCACGAGGCGGTGGCGGTGGCGAAAATGCCTTTGTGGCGCCGGATGAGCAGCACGATTTGCTTCGCCAGCCCCGCCTGCTCCGCGCTGGTGGCGAAGCCGCCCTGGTAGGCCGCGAGGTCACGCTGCAGGTCTTCGACACTTGCGTAGCGCGCCGCCGCGTCTGCCGCCAGCGCCTTCCGGCAGACGGCGAGAAGCGAGCCGGACACGGGGCGGTCCTTGGGCAACGTGCCCGCCCACTCAACGGTGCCCAGCGCGACTTTTTCCACGACGGCTATCGGCGCAGGACCGGTGACCGCGGGCCGCAGGTGCAGCAGCTCGAAAAGGATGACCCCGAGCGCGTAGATGTCCGAGCGGGTGTCGAGCGTCTCGATCTCGCCTCGCGCCTGCTCGGGGCTCATGTAGGCGGGCGTGCCCATGATCGAGCCGGCCATGGTGCTGCCAAATTCGCCGGCATTGGTGCGTGCGGTGGCGACGGCACCCGGTCCGAATTCCTCCGCCCGCCTGCCGAGGATTTTGGCGAGGCCCCAATCCATGACCAGCACCTCGCCGAAGTCGCCGAGCATGATGTTCTCCGGCTTGAGGTCGCGATGGATCACCCCCTTGGCATGCGCAAAGGCGATGGCATCGCAGACTTTCTGGAAAATGGTGAGCAGCGCCGGGAGGGGGTATTTCTTCACCGTGGCCGCGGTGCCTGCGGCGAGGAGGTCCAGCACCTTTTTGAGGGTGATGCCGCGGACCATTTTCATCGTGTAGAAGAGCTGGTCCTGCTCATCGACGCCGAGTTCATGGACGGGGACGATGTTCGGATGCTCAAGCTGCGCGGTGACCTGGGCCTCCTCGATGAAGCGCACGACATCCGTCTCGTCCGCGCTTTCGAGCATCACCTTCATGGCCACGGTGCGCTGGGTGGCGTTTTGCCGGGCGTCGAGGATCGCGCCCATGCCGCCCTGCGCGACGATGCCGCCGATGGCGTAGCGCTTTTCCGCCAGCAACTCCGCGGGCAGATGGCGCGCGATCGCCGCCTGCGCCGGAGCGAGCGAGACGCCGGGTTCGGTCGGCGCACGCTGGCGGCGGACTTCCAGCGTGATGTCGGGGCCGAGGCGGATGCTTTGGTTGGGGAAAAGCCGGGTGGCTTCGACGACAGGCTGGTCGTTGACAAAGGTGCCATTGCTGCTGCCCAGGTCTTCGAGCAGAAGATGGTCGTAATTGATCGTCAGCCTAGCGTGCTGCCGCGAAAGCAGCGGCGTCTCCGCGTGGAGTTCCACGCCCGCCTCGCGCCCGATGACGTATTCGCCTGGCGCGAGCGTGGCCCGGATCAGTTCCTCCCCCTCGCGGGTGAGGATAACCTCCGTCATGGGAACGTGCATGGTTCGGACATAGCGGTTTGGCCGTCCCTAGGCAAGCTGCCGGGAGTGGCGAACGATTTCCTTGTCGCACTCCGGGTGAGTCGCGAGGACGCGCACCCTTTCCACATGGCCGAGCCCGCCATCACCCTCCCCACGCCCCGCCGTGGTTTGCCGCTTGGCGGGTGGGGTGGGCGGGGGTAAAGGGGGGGCGTGAATGACGTTGCGCCCTTGCCGCCGGAGGTTGCGCCCCGCCCGCGCTGGTGGCTGCGCGGGCTGCTCCTGCTCGCCCTCGCCGCCGCCGCCCGGGGCGGCTGGCGCGAATACGACCACCGCGCCGCCGTCCGCGAGGCGCAGGCCGCGGGCTTCTACGGGCACAGCGAGGACGCCATCCGGCGCGACAGCACTCTCGATGTCGGCGAGGGCCGTGACCTCGCCCGCCTCCGCCCGCTCCTCCTCCGCCTCCGCCCGACGGTACTGAGCGCTCCCGCCTGCAAGGACACGAACCTCAACGCCCTTCAGGGCCTCTCCATCCTGCGAAACCTCAGCCTCGTCGGCTGCACCTCCCTGCAAAACGTGGACGGCCTCAAGGGCCTATCCGGCCTGAAAGCGCTCAACCTCAGCGACTGCACCGCCCTGCAAAACGTGGACGGCCTCCAGGGCCTCTCCGGCCTGCAAACGCTCGACCTCCGCCGCTGCACCGCCCTGCAAAACGCGGACGGCCTCAAGGGACTCTCCAGCCTGCAATGGCTCAACCTCAGCGAGTGCACCGCCTTGCAAAACGTGGACGGCTTCCAGGGCCTCTCCAGCCTGCAAATTCTCTACCTCCGCCGCTGCACCGCCCTGCAAAATGTGGACGGCCTCAAGGGGCTCTCCGGCCTGCAAGACCTCGACCTCCGAGGCTGCACCGCTCTGCAAAATGTGGACGCCCTCAGGGGCCTCTCCGACCTGAAATACCTCAACCTTGAAGGCTGCCCCGCCTTGCAAAACGTGGACGCCCTCAAGGGCCTCTCCGGCTTGCAAGGCCTGGACCTCAGCGGGTGCCCGAAGCTCCCGGCCACGGCGGTGGTGGAGCTGCGCGCCGCTTTGCCGAAGACCGAGATCGCTGCCGACGCCGCGCCGTAGCTCCGTGGCGGGCTGCGGCGGTGGGGAAAGGCGGGCGCCTCCGCTGCATCTTCCTCCCGTCCGGGGGAGGGCGAAGTTTGGGATTGCCAGGCGGCGGGGGCGGTGGTGGAGCGGGTGCGTTCCCCCATGAACTTCTCGATCACTACGGCGGCGGCGCGATTTGATCTGGGGTGCTGCGTGCCGGGGTTCGGCGGCGGGGAGGCGGGCAAAGGGGAAGGTTTGGACGGTCTGGGACGCTTTTTGATGGATAAATGCTATCCGTGCGACCGCTCGCCCAGCCGGTGCAGCCACTCGCCCATCCCGTGCGACCACTCGCCCAGCCCGTGCGGCCACTCGCCCAGCCCGTGCGGCCACTCGCCCAGCCGGTGCGGCCACTCCCCCAGCCGGCGCGACCGCTCGCCCAGCCCGTGCGACCGCTCGCCCAGCCGGTGCGGCCACTCCCCCAGCCCGCGCGGCCACTCGCCCAGCCGGTGCGACCACTCGCTCAGCCCGTGCGACCGCTCGCCCAGCCCGTGCGACCACTCGCCCAGCCCGCGCGGCCTTTTCCCTCACTCGCCCACTCCTTTCCGCGACGCAGTAAGACGATTCCCGCGGTCTTGGCCGCAACCATTCCGGCGAGAACGCCAACGGCGTTCCATCGGCCAGCCCAGGGTTGCGAGCTCTGTTACCCCTCGTTCCTAAGCTCCGTTTGGGAGCGCACTTGGGAGCGAAACTCTGTTTCGCAGGCGGGGTGCTCTGCAGGCGGGCGCGCGCACCGGCTCCGGAACCCTGACGACACCCCTCCCGCGCGAAACAGAGTTTCCGCAGGGTCGTGCTCAAACGTGTTCGGGCACGAGAGCTCAAACCGTGGCCGGGCGCAGCGACCGGCTAACGCCGATCAAGATGCCGCCGCGTGTCGGCCAGCGCGTGGGTCGCCGGCGGCGTGAAACTCTCCGGACTCATCCCTTTGCAACACGCACGGGTTCCAGAGCGCGCCGTCGGAAACGCGCACTTTGTGTCCCCTCTCCTTTAGCGCGGCCACCGTCGCGTCGCCCACGCCGGCATTGATCAGCAGGCTGCCCAGCGCCGGCGCGGTCTGGCCGAATGAACCGATGTGGTGATCGGTGCCGAATCGCGGTGCCGTGACCGACTCCGCGGCGGCGAGCCCGTGGTCCACGCAATTCATCACCAACTGCAGCGCCGCCTGATCCTGCCCATCACCCCCCGCCACGCTGATGGCCAGCACCGGCCGACCGGCCTTCAGCACCAACGTCGGCGACAGCGTAATCCGCGGGCGTTTGCCGGGCAGGATGCGATTGGGGCTGTGCGGCCAGATGTTGAAACTTTGCAGGCGCGAGTTGAGCCAGACGCCCGTCGGCCCAGCCAGCACGCCGCCCCAGCCGCTCGGCGTGGCCGCGACGAAATTGCCCGCGGCATCCGCGGCGAGGCAGGTCGTCGTGTCGTGGTTGGGTCCGGGAGGGCCGAAACGCGGATCGTCCGAAGCCAGCAGCGGTTTGCCGCCGAGCGGATCGCCGGGCCGAAGCTCCCGCGACGCCTGTGCCATGTTGATCAGCTTCCGCCGCATCGCCGCGTATTCACGCGCCAGCAGCGCGTCCATCGGCACTTTTTCAAACAGCGGGTCCGCGTAAAAAACATCGCGGTCCGCCAGCGCGAGCTTCAGCGCCTCGACTGCGGCATGCACCACGTCCGGCGAGTTGCGGCCCATCGCCTTGATGTCGAATGCCTCGATGATCCCCAGCGCCTCCAGCAGATACGGTCCCTGCGTCCACGGCCCGCACTTACAAACGGTGAAGCCACGATACTCCGCCAGCACGGGCTCCTCGATCCGCGTCACATGCGCCGCCAGATCCTCCGCTCGGATCAGCCCGCCATTGGCCTGCGACCACTTGTCCAGCGCCGCCGCCACCGGACCACGGTAGAAACAATCCGCCACCGCACGCAGCCCCGCCTGCCGGTCGCCCGCCGCTTTTTCCGCGGCGATCAGTTGCGTCATCGTCGCCGCCAGATCCGCTTGCCACGCCGGCTTGCCCGAACCCAGCAACTCCATCGCCGGCCCCGCAACCGCAGCGAAGTCGAGCGTTCCGTGGCGGCTCAGCAGCGTGACAATGGCGTCCAGCGCCGCCGGCACCGCTGCCGACTCCGGCCCGCTGCGCGGTATGCCTTTTTTGAAATGCTCCAGCGTGGCGAGCTTCGGCGCCGTGCCCATGCCGGCGATGACCTCCACCTTCCCCGTCGCGCCATCGTGGTAAATCATCGGCACCTCGCCGCCGAAGCAGAAGAGCGACGAGTCGGTGACGCACAACGCCAGCAGCATCGTCGCCGCCGCATCCGCGGCATTCCCTCCGCGCGCGATGACCCCATTCGCCGCGCTCACCGCCGCCACGCCACCGCCAGCCACCGCACCGCGCCTCCCACTCGCCTTCCATCCCGCAGCACCCGCCCGCTTCTCCTCCACTCCCGCCGCCGATCCCGCACCCGCCAGTAGCGCGGCACCCAGCACCGCTCCGACTTCGAGAAATTCCCGGCGTCCGAGGAGTCGCGACTCAGCCACATCAGAATCAGGAATTTTTTTCATGCCGGTCATCGAACCACATTCTTTCCACCGCGCGAGCAGTATGCGGTGAAACCGCTTCAACCGACCGACGGCAGCCGCCTCGTCCTCGACCGCGATTGAGGCCACGGAGCGAGCTGAGCCAGAAAAGAACCGCTGCCGAAAAGATGCTTGGCAGAGCAGAGCGGACGGCCATGCTCGCGAGCAACGAAACGAGCGCATATCACGCTGAAGATCATGAGCACAACGGCACTGCCATCCCGCACCACGATCTGCCGGGGCCTGCGCAAAGTCGTTTTGGCGGCGAACCTTGCTGCCGGTTTGGCCACCACAGCCCCGAGCGAGGAACCTTCGTTTTTTGGACAGGGAGGAGACAGTCAGGAGCGGCTTGTGAACCGGCGCGCGGCCCGGCTGGCGCTGGTGGAGAAACCGGCGGCACCGCCGACGGTGGAGGGGACGGTTTTCAATGACCTCGACCGTTTCATCGTGGCTCGCTGGCAGGAGATGAAGCTGCCGCCCGGCGCGGCGGAGCCCGTGCTGTGCGATGACTCCACTTTTCTCCGGCGCGTTTATCTCGACGTGATCGGCGTCTCCCCGACGCTCGCCGAAGCGCGGCGCTTTCTTGACGATACGCAGCCGGGCAAACGCGCCCGGCTCGTGGATGAACTGCTCGCGCGCTCCACCGATTACGCGGCGCATTGGACGCCGTTCTGGCTCGATGCGCTGGCCAGCAATGTCGCGCCGACCTTCGGCGGTGTGGTCAGCCGGGGCGATCATCTGCCGTGGGTCCACGCGAGCTTTGCGCAGAACAAACCTTACGATGTTTTCGTGGCCGAGTTGCTCGACCCGACGATGCCGGGTTTCAAAAAGCCGGGGCATGTGGACATCCTCGGCGTGCGCTACAAGGTCAGCTTTCTGCGCGATGCGGAGCACAACGAAGTGCTGCAAACGGCTGCCGATGTCGGGCAGGTTTTTCTCGGCACGGGGATGAAGTGCGCGAGCTGCCACAATCATTTTGAAAACGACGAATGGCCGCAGAAGCGCTTCCTCTCGTTCGCGGGCCTGTTCAACGGCAAGGATCTCGAAAAAATCCGGTGCGAGAAGCGGTCGGGCATTTTCGTGCCCGCGGCGTCGCCGTTTGAGCAGCCGGGCGTTCCCACCACTCCCCCGTCCGATGTTAATGGCCGGCTGCATATTGCCGCGCTGCTGCTGACTGATCCGGCGAATCCGCGCTTCGCGAAAACCTTCGTGAACCGTCTTTGGAAGCGCCTTCTCGGGCTGGGGCTGTTTGAACCGGCCGATGATTTCCGACTCGATACCCCGGCCAGTCACCCCGCGCTGCTCGACTGGCTCGCGTACGATTTCATGAAGCACGGCTACGATGTGCAATGGACCATGCGCCTCATCCTCAACAGCCGGACCTATCAGCTCCGCCACGATGCCGCCGTCGAGGATCAGCCGGATGCGCTGCACCCGCGCGCGGCGGCGCGCTTCTTTCGCTCGCCGACTCAGCGGAGGCTCGCGGCGGAGCAGTTGCTCGACAGCATCGCGGTGGTGACGAGGCAGAAGCTGGAAGACCGGCAGCGGCTCTACCGCACCCACGAGGGCGTGCCCGACCCGCTCAATCACGCGCTGGGTCGGCCGGATATTCGTTCGGAGGTGAGCACGGCGCGGGCGGGCGAAGTGGCGGTCGTGCAAGCGCTGGAGCTGCTCAACGGCGCGCGCTACAACGCGCTGCTCAACCCGGATGTCCTGCTCGCCACGCTCGGCCAGACACCCGAGCCGGGGCAAATCGTGGAGTTGCTCTATCTCGCCGCTCTGCAGCGCAAGCCGACGGAACACGAATTCGATCTGGGCCGCACCTTTCTCCGCGACTCGACGGCGGACGGAAAAGTGCCCCTGCGTGAGGCCGTGACCGACATGCTCTGGGCTATCGTCACCAGCCCGGCTTTTCAATACGTGAACTGAATTGGGACAATGAAGGCCTCCTCTTTCACTCGCAGGGAGTTTCTACAAAGCGGTGCCAAGCTCGCGGCGGGGCTGGCGCTGGGCAGCCGTTTGGCGTTTGCGGCGGATGGCGCAAAGATTTTCAAAGGCCGCGCCGATGCGGTGATCATGATCTATCTGCCCGGCGGCGTGGCGCAGCAGGACACGTGGGACCCGAAGGCCCACACGCCATTCACGCCCGGCATGAAGGGTAGCGATTTGCTTTCCACCTGCCGCACCATCTGCACGGCCGCCGATCCCATCTCGCTGGGCGAAGGGATGGAGCAGATCGCCAACTTCATGGATCACGCCGCGCTCATCCGCTCGCTGCAGACGAGCGCGCGGTTTGGGGCGTCGCATGTGAAGGCGCAGTTTTACGCCATGACCGGCTACCTCGAACCGGTGGGTCTGAAGCCGCCGAGCATCGGGTCCGTCGTGGCACGGTCGCTCGGGCCGCGCGATCCGAATGTGCCGCCGTACATTTACATCGGTGCCGACGCCAATCCCGGCAGCAACGTGGACAAACAGAAAGCCGCCGAATTCACCGGCCCCGGGTTCTACGGCAGCGCCTACGCGCCATTCCGCGTGACCGATCCTGCGCAGGGTCTCGAAACTCTCAGCGCGCTCGCCACCGTGGGGCGCGAACGGCTCGACCGCCGCCTCGCGTATCTCTCCGAACTTTCCCGCTCCGCCGGGCAGGATGACGCCACCGCGCATTACCTCAAAGTGATCGCCGACGCCCGCCGGATGATGGATTCGCCGGTGAAAAAGGCCTTCGCTTTCGCCCAGGAGGAGTCTGCGGAAACGCTGAAGGCCTACGAGCCGCGTGTGGCCAGCGCCGCGTTGCGCGACAAAAGCTACGACTACTACACGCGCTTCGGCCACGGTCTGCTGCTCGCCCGGCGTCTCGTGGAAAGCGGAGCACGTTTCGTCCAGGTCGAGCTGCAATATGGACCATTCAAGGGCTTCGACATGCACGAGGACGGCGCGGCCCGGATGGTGGAGATGAAAAAGCAGATCGACGGTCCCATTGCCCAGCTTCTCCGCGACCTGAAACAGCGCGGCCTGCTCGAACGCACGCTCGTCGTCATCGAGTCCGAGTTTGGCCGCACCATCGCCACCGACCCCGACCGGCAGATCGACGGCAAGGCGGGCACCGAAGTCATCGGCTCCACCGAGGAGCACGACGGCACCAGGCTCGTGATCGCCAACGAAAAGCAGTACGGCCTGCACGGACACTTCAGCACCAACCACACGGTGGCCTTGTTTGGCGGAGCCATCCGCGGCGGCACCGTCTTTGGCAAAACCGCCGACCGCCACCCCATGCTGCCCGTGGAAAATCCCGTCGGTCTGCCCGACATCCACGCCACCATCTACCAGGCGCTCGGCATCCCCGCCGACCACAGCTTTGTCACCGAGGATCGACCGTTCTACGTCACCAAAGACGGGAAAGGCAAGGCGATCCAGACCGTTCTGGCGTAGGCGTCCGGCGCCGCCTTATTACGCCTCGCGCCGTGAATGGTGCGGTCAGGTGGCGGCGTTACGCCAGCACGCCTTTCACGACCTCGCCGTGCACATCGGTGAGCCGGTAGTCGCGGCCTTGGAAGCGATAGGTGAGCCGGGTGTGGTCGATGCCGAGGAGGTGCAGGATGGTGGCCTGCATGTCGTGCGTGTGCATGGGATCCTTGACGACTTGCAGGCCGAATTCGTCGGTCTCGCCGAAGTCCAGCCCGCGCTTCACGCCACCGCCGGCCATCCACATGGTGTAGGCGCTGGCCAGATGATCGCGGCCGAGGCGATCCTTGGAGAAGTTGCCCTGCAGGATGGGCGAGCGGCCAAACTCGCCGCCCCAGATGACGAGGGTCTGGTCGAGCAGTCCGCGCTGCCGGAGATCCTTGATGAGCGCGACGGACGCGCGGTCCACGGAACGGCAGATTTTGGGCAGGTCGGTCGCGAGGTTCTCGCCGGGACTACCGCCGTGATGATCCCACGGCGTATGGTTGAGCTGCACGAAACGGACGCCGCGCTCGACGAGCCGACGCGCGAGCAGGCAGTTGTTGGCGAACGAAGTTTTGCCCGGCTCGGTGCCGTAGGCGGCGTGGGTCTCGGGCGACTCGGTCGCGAGGTTCATCAAGTCGGGCACGCTCGCCTGCATCTTGTAGGCCATCTCGTAGGACGCGATGCGCGTGGCGATCTCGGGATCGTGCTGCTCGTCGAGGGCGAGGTGGTTGAGCCCCTGGATGGTATCGAGCGTGCGGCGGCGGAGCTTTTCGTCCATGCCTCCGGGATTGGAAAGGAACAGCACCGGGTCGCCGGCGGAGCGCAACTGCACGCCCTGATACACGCTCGGCAGAAACCCGCTGCTCCAGCACGCCGTGCCGCAGCGATCGCCGATGCCCGAGGGCAGCACCACGTAGCCGGGCAGGTTTTCGCAATCGCTGCCGAGGCCGTAAGTAACCCACGAACCCATCACGGGCCGCCCCATGCGTGGCGAACCGGTCATGAAGAAAAGCTGCGCGGGCACATGGTTCACCTCGTCGGTTTTCATCGAGCGGATGATCGTGACTTCATCGAGCACCGTGCCGAGGTGCGGAAGGAGTTCCGAAATCATCGAGCCATTCGGCCCCTGCGGCGCGAACTCCCAAGGCGAGGCCAGCACGTTGGCCCGCGTGTTGGTCATGCTGGAGAAACGCAGGCCCTTCACCGCGGACTCGGGGATCGGCGTGCCGTTGAGTTTTTTCAGCGTCGGCTTGTGGTCGAAAAGATCGAGCTGCGACGGACCGCCGGTCATGTTCAGGTAGATCACGCTTTTGGCGCGGGCGGGAAAATGAGTCGCCTTGGGCGCGAGCGGATCGGTGCGGGTGGCGGCGTGGGCGTCGCGGCCAAGCAGCGTGCTGAGCGCAATCGCGCCAAGACCGTAGCCGGTGTCACCGAGAAATTTTCGGCGGGAAATCCAGGAAAGCGGATCGCGGGTGGGCAGGTGCGAGTGTTGCATGGAAGCGGGTCAGGATTTGGTGAGGGTTTCGTCGAGATTGAGCAGCACGTTGGCGACGGTGATCCATGCGGCGAGTTCGGCGGGATTCGCAGCACCCGCGTCCACACGGCCCTGCTGAATCAGCGCAGTCGCCCGTGCCGGTTCCTGCGTGAAAATGCCGAGCGCATCGCGATACATCGCCACAAGCATCTCCACCTCCCTGGGCTTGGTCGCGCGTGAGACGCACAGCTTTAGGCCATAGGCCACGCGGGCCTCGGGCGTGGCGGCGGGCAGCGCGAGCAGGCACCGGCCCATCGCGCCCGCGCACTCGAAGAACATCGGATCGTTGAGCACGATGAGCGCTTGCAGCGGCGTGTTGGTGCGGCTGCGCTTCACCTTGCAGACATCGCGACTCACGAGGTCGAAAGTGGCGAGCGCGGGGTACGGCGCGGTCCGGCGCCAGTAGGTGTAGAGCGCGCGGCGGTAGCGGCCCGCGCCTTCATCGGTCTTGTAGCGCTGATTGCCGGCAAAGGACTCGAAGCCGAAGCTGTTCTCCCAAATGCCCGGCGGCTGCGGCGGCATCACGCTCGGGCCGCCGATCTCCGCGGTGAGCCGCCCGCTCGCCGCGAGCGCGAGGTCGCGCACCATCTCGGCCTCGACGCGGAAACGCGGGCCGCGGGCGAGCAGCTTGTTGTAGGGATCCTTTTCCAACACCCCGGGCGGAATCGCCGACGCCTGACGATATGTGGCCGACGTGACCATGAGCTTGAACAGCCCTTTCACGTCCCATCCCGAGCGCGTGAACTCCACCGCCAGCCAGTCGAGCAAGTCGGGATGCGTAGGCGCTTCGCCGCGCGCGCCGAAATCCTCGACTGAATCCACGATCGGCGTGCCAAAAAGGAGCGCCCAATAGCGGTTCACGATCACGCGCGCCGTGAGCGGATTTTCTTTCGCCACCAGCCAGCGGGCGAGCGCGAGGCGATTGGCCGGCTGGCCCTGCGGCAGGGGCGGCAGGAAAGCGGGCACGCCTGGCTCCACCTTGTCGCCGGGCGTGCGGAAATTCCCCCGCAGGGCGATCCGCGTTTCGCGCGGCTGCCCGCGCTCGCGCATGATCATCGTCTTCGGAAATTTCGCGGCGAAGTCCTTCTCCGCCTTCCGCGCCTTTTCCAGCGCCGCCTTGTCATCCGGCAGCGCGGCGTCGGGCGCAGCTTCCAATTTGGTCACCTGCTCGTGCAGGACTTTCAAAGCCGCTTCCTGCTCCCTGGTCGGGGCCTGCAACTCGGGCGCGGAACCATTTCCCCCGTCCTCGGTGTTATTAAAGATAGCGAGGAACTGGTAATACTCGCGGTGCTGAATGGGATCGTACTTGTGGGTGTGGCATTGCACGCAATTCATCGTCAGCCCGAGCCAGACGGTGGCCGTGGTTTCCACGCGATCATTGAGCGCCGCCATGCGGAATTCCTCCGCATCCGTGCCGCCTTCGTCATTGAGCAGCGAGTTGCGGTGAAAGCCGGTCGCGACCAATTGCGAGGTGGTGGGACTCGGCAGCAGGTCGCCCGCGAGCTGCTCGATGGTGAACTGATCGAACCGCATGTTGTCATTGAAGGCGCGAATCACCCAGTCGCGCCACAGCCAGAGATTGCGCGGCGGATCCTTCTCGTAGCCGTGCGTGTCGCCATAGCGCGCCGCATCCAGCCAGCTCACTGCCATGCGCTCGCCGTAGTGCGGCGAAGCCAGCAGGCGATCGACCACTTTCTCATAAGCCTGCGGCGACTTGTCGGCGACAAACGCATCCACCTCCGCGGGCGTCGGCGGCAGCCCCGTGAGATCGAGCGAAAGTCGGCGCACCAGCGTCTCCTTCGTCGCCTCCGCCGAAGGCGCGAGCCCCTCGCTCTCCAGCCGCGCGAGGATGAAACGGTCGAGGTCATTCCGCGCCCAGCCCGCTTTTTTCACCACCGGCGGCACCGCGGCTACGGGGGCCACGAAGGACCAGTGCTGCTCATACTTCGCACCCTGCGCGATCCACTGCCGCAGCTTCTCCTTCTGCGCGTCCGTCAGATGCTTGTTCGCCTTCGGCGGCGGCATGATTTCGTCCTTGTCCGTGCTCTCGATGTGCCCGACCAGCGCCGACTTCCTCACCTCCCCCGGCACGATTGCCACGTCCCCCGACTCCGCCTCCTTCAGCGCCGCCTCGCGCAAATCCAACCGCAGCCCTGCCTTGCGCTGCTTCTCATCCGGTCCGTGGCAGCTAAAGCAATTCTCCGAAAGGATCGGCCGGATGTCGCGGTTGTAACGCAACGGCTCCTCCCCGCGAACCGTCGCCGCAGCAACCAGCAAAACGAACAGGGAGATCGGAGAATGTTTTTGCGTGAGCATTTTTCGGATGAGTCGGTGCGTGCATTTCTGCATACCCCGTTCAAGTAACCCCGAAAACGACTTTCCTTAGCTGAGTCGCAATTCTCCGAGGTCCCGGGAACGCCGAAAAAGCGCGGTACCTGTCGCGCCATTCGCAACCCCGACCTGGCGCCACTCCACCCTCCGGCAGCTAGTTGCGAAACGCCCGTGCGCCGTCGCGGATGTAGCTCTCTTCGACATTGGCCCGACGGCGGGCGATTTCGTCCTCGCCGTACGCGGCCACCCCGATCACGCCGACGTTGCGCGCGCCGGACTCGCCGAAGGCGGTCGCCGCTCGTGAGGCCGCGACGGTGCTGAAGACGAGTTCACGCAGCGTGCCCTTGGCTTTCATGCCTTCGAGAGTCATCGACGAGTTGGCGGCGATGACGTAGCCGGGTTTGCGCACCGCAGCGGGCTGCCCGTCGAGCACATCGAGTCCATCGACGGACACCACGACCTCCAGCCGGTTGCTGGTGAGATTGCGCAGCCGCAGGCGGTAGGAGTCCCCAGGAGAGCCAATCACGAAGATCTGACCGTTCGCCTCATAGTGATCGTAAGCGCTCGAACGCCAGCTTCTCGGTTCGACTGTCACCTCCAGCTTATGGCTGATCAGTTCAAATGCGCCGCTGTGTTTTCGTGGTGAGCCCGCCAGACCTGCCATGAGCTTGGCTCCCTCGTCGTCGTTGTAGTGAAAGGACGCGACGGCATCCGGTGTCGTCTCCAGCCTGCGGTAAAAGCGCGTGGCTTCCGACGCGTCGTGAATCTCGCCGCCGAGCGTGGTGCCGAGGCCGGGGCGTTCTTCGGCGGGCTTGCGTCTAGTCGCAGTGGAATCTGACACGGCTTCAGCCCGATCTATGTATCCGCCAGTGGCGCGCGGGGCACCTGAACGCGCGGACGGTTCATTGACGGCGCAACCGGCGAGGACCAGCAGCAACGAGGCTGCTCCGACGAGACGCATGATGGGATGGTTCATGTGCAGATATTTCTGCACTCGCGGGTGTCCGTCAAACGGTTTGTGCAGAAATATCTGCACTTCGGGCTTGCCAGCCTGCGGGCAGTGGGAAACAGTCCTTCATCATGCCCCGCGCAGTCCACGATCCGCTCACGAAGAAAGAACGCCAGGCGATGGACCTGCTCCACGCCTTGGGCAGCGCCACCGCGGCCGACCTTCAGGCGCGCATGCCGGGCGACCCGAACTACTCCGCCGTGCGGGCACTGCTGACGGTGCTCGTGAACAAGGGACTCGTTACTGTCGCGCCCCGCGAAGGTTCGCGCGCCTACGTTTACGCGCCGCGGGAGCCGGCCCACAAGGCGCGCAAGGGCGCACTCAATCGGCTGATGACCACGTTCTTCGGCGGTTCGCCAGCCGAGTTGGTGGCGAATCTGCTCGATCCGGCGGAACGGAAGATTTCCGGCGATGAAATCAAACGCCTCCAGAAACTGATCGACGAACACAAGAGCCGGAAAGGAGCCTGACTCGCATGATCGGATTTATCGCGGCGGCCACTCTGATTCTCGCCTTTGCGGCGATTGCGGCGCGGCTTTTCGCGGGCTGGAACCGGGAGGCGCAAAGGTTGGTTCTTCTGGGTGGCATGGTCACGACGTTACTCCTGCCTTTGGGCATGCAGCTTGTCGCCCGCTGCGAACTTCCGGGCGCGGCAGCATTCGCGGGGCTGGCCGGTGACCAATTCGCGACGACTGCGGATGAACCTTGGTTCATAGTCACCACGATCTGGCTGGCGGGAGCCGCGCTGATGACGGTGCGCCTGCTGTGGCACGGGTTTCTCGCCAGGCGCTGGAAGGCAAATTCTAGAAGGCTTCGGGACGACGAGGTGGAGTTTGTGGGACAAACACTGGCTCTTTCGCGAAGCGACATCGCGCGTTATTTCGTCGTCGCCGACGCCATTGAAACGCCCATGGTGCTGGCCGGAATTCCGCAGACAATCCTTCTGCCTCGGGCGTGGCAGGAGTGGCCGAGCAGCTTGAAACGCAGCGCGCTCCGCCACGAGTGGCGGCATGTGGGCTCGGCCGATGCGCAGTGGGCCGTGGTCGGCTCCGCCCTCCGCGTCGGCTTGTGGTTTCATCCGCTCGTATGGTGGGTGTGCGCCCGGTGGGCTGAGCAGTGCGAACATCTGGCGGATCACGCCGCCGCTGCGGGGAGGCCGGCCGCGGACTATGCCGAGGAACTGCTGGCGCTGGCGGACGGATCACGCACCGGCGCTCTCGCCTTCGCGACCGCCTTCTTCCCGCAAACCCGCTCACGACTCGCCCGCCGAGTGCGCGCCGTTCTCGGCGACTCGTCGCTTAACCGACCCTGCAGTCGGGCTGTGCGCGCGGTGGTCTTGCTGGCGTTCGCCGTGGCCGGGTTGTCGCTCGCAGCCGCGTGGGCTCCGAGAATGAAACCCACCGCGGCAGATCTCGAAACGGAGGCGGAAACACGATTGCAGGCGAATCCGTTTCCGGGTGATCGTCCTTAGACACTAGCTCCGCGTCAGCACGATTTCGTGTCTGTCTCACGCTCGCTCGTTTCACGCCGATCCGCCTGCCATGCTCACCGACACCCACGCCCATCTCGACTTCCCGGATTTTACCGACGATCTCCCTGCTCTCCTCACGCGCGCCGAAGCCGCCGGGGTGACCCGCATCCTCACCATTGGCACCTCCGTGGAAAGCAGCCGCCGCGCGGTGGCGCTCGCGGAGCAGTATCCGCAGGTTTTCGCCGTCGTCGGCGTGCATCCGAACAACGCCGCGGAAGCGCCGCCCGATTTCATTCAGCAACTCCGCGAACTCGCCCGGCATCCACGCGTGGTCGGCCTCGGCGAGACGGGGCTGGATTACCACCGCCTCCCCGGCTCGGACCAGCGTCGCACCGCACTCGACGTCATCGGCGACGCCACCACCGCCGACCTCGAAACCGGCATCCGCGCCGCCGCGATCCAGAACCAGCAGGCCATCGTCTTCGAGCAGCAACTTGATCTCGCCCGCGAGCTCGGCCTCAACGTCGTCATTCACGAGCGCGACGCCTGGGACGACACCCTCGCCATTTTGAAAAAGTTCCCCGCTCCGCTGCGCGCCGTCTTCCACTGCTTTGGCAAAAGCCCCGCCCACGCCCAAGCCATCCTCGACCTCGGTCACCTCGTCTCCTTCACCGGCATCGTTACTTTCAAAAACGCGCCCGACGCCCAAGCCACCGCGCGCACCGTGGCGGCGGGGAATTTCATGGTCGAGACCGACTGCCCTTTCCTCGCGCCCGTCCCCCATCGCGGCAAACGCTGCGAGCCCGCGCACACCCGCCACACCGCCGAATTCATCGCCCAACTCCGCGGTGAATCGCTCACCCAGCTCGCCGCCCACACGACGGAAACGGCCGACGCGTTCTTCCGCTTTCCACGCTGAGCCAGTTGGAAAACGATCCGTCAGCCCGCTGCGTGGGCTACTCACCCACCGGAGCAAGGCACCAGCACGGCACCGCTTCAGGGAACGAAATCTCTCTCCCCGCCGCACCCCGATACGCTAGCGTCCGCGCCCGATGACCGAACCCGCGCCCGATCCGCAAAAGAGCGGATTTATTTTCCAAGACCCGCAGGGCCGACGCTGGCCGCGCTTGCGGCGGGTGCTGGCGCTGTGGGGGCTGGTGCTGGTGCTGGCGGTGGTGTGGTTTTTTCGCGCGCTTTTCATCCACCCGGAGCTGCACATGCCGGCGATCGTTCGCTCGCTGAAGGGACAGCTCAAGATCGCCATTCGCGCGGAAAAGGATGATCCGAAGGCACTGAGTTTCGAGAAGAAGCTGGAGCAGCTCAATGCGAAGCTGGCGGCCGAGGACGCCAATCCGGCGGCCGTCGCGCGGCTTTACGGCAGCTCTAAGGCTGCGCAGGAACGGCTCACGCGCATCCGCTCCCAAATCCAACGCGCGCGGGGGGAAATCCGGCTGGGGCTCTATGTGGACTGGGATCCAAACAGCTTCACCTCGCTGCAGCAGCACGCCGCCGCGCTCACGCATCTGGCACCGGAGTGGTTCGCGCTGCAGGGCACCGAGAGCCGGCTCGTGGTGGAAAGTGAACCGCGGATCACCGCCTTCGCCGCCGCCCACGGACTCACGCTCATGCCGCTCCTGCGCAATCTCCAGGGCAGCACCTGGCAGCCCGAGGCGGTGGAAAATCTCGCCAACGGCTCGGCCGACAAACGGGCGCGCTTCGTTGCGGAACTCGTGGCTGGTTTGCGCAGGAGCAAGGCGGGCGGCGTGATTCTCGACTGGCACGAACTCGATCCCGCGTACCAGGACAAATACACCGCTTTGATCGGGCAAATCGCGGATGCGATGGCTGACGAGAAGCTGGAGCTGTGGTTCATGGTTTCGCTCGGCGAGGACTTCGACACGTTCGACATCGCCGGGCTGGAGCTGACGGTGGATCGGTTCGTGGCCGTCTTTCACGACGAAAACTCCGAAAGCGATCCGCCGGGACCCATCGCCTCGCAGACGTGGCTGGATGGCTGGATGCAAGTGCTCACGAAAACCGACGCGCAAGGCCACTGGCTGTACGGCGAGCCAGCGCAGTGGATCGGCCTGCTCGGCGCGTACGCGTATGACTGGAACACGACGACCCAGCGCGCTGAGACCATCGGTTACCGCGATGCCATGAGCCGCGCGAGCTACGCCGGGGTGGATGACGCGGCCAAAAAAATCCGCGTGGCCGCGCCCTCCTACAACGGGCAGTACGTTTACTCCGAGCCCGGTGGCGAGCACAGCGTGACCTTCCTCGACGCCATCTCGTTTCACAATCACCTGCGCACCGTGCGCGCGGCGAAATTCGGCGGCATCGGCGTGAGCCGGCTCGGCACGGAGGACCCGCAAATCTGGGACGTA
Source organism: Chthoniobacter sp. (assembly GCA_021414005.1). Taxonomy (GTDB): domain Bacteria; phylum Verrucomicrobiota; class Verrucomicrobiia; order Chthoniobacterales; family Chthoniobacteraceae; genus Chthoniobacter. The sequence continues at coordinate 97,983 of JAIOPH010000001.1, forward strand.
CTGGAAATGCGCGGCCCGCCGGCGAGCGGCGCGCTGCGAGCGCTGGGGGAACTGAAGACGAATCTCAGCGTGACCAACGTGGGCCGCGGCGAGGTGGTGACGGTGGACCTCACGCACGATGACGGGCGGCGCAAAGTGTCGCTGCAACCCGACGGCTTGCTCGCCGCGGAATATACGGACTTTCCCACCTACCCGGTGCTGTATCATCAGGGCGCAACTGCGGAGCACGATGTGGCCATCACTTTCGACGATGGCCCCGACCCGCACTGGACACCGCGCATCCTCGACATTCTCAAAGCGCGTGACGTGAAGGCGGTCTTTTTCCTCACGGGCCAGAACTGCGAAGATCATCCGAGGCTGGTCTCGCGCATCCTCGCGGAGGGGCACGAGATTGGGAACCACACATACTACCACCGCAACCTCGCCACGATGTCGGAGTGGCAGATGCAGCTCGAACTCGATGCCACGCAACGTCTCATCCAAAGCATCACCGGCCACTCGACCACGCTTTTTCGTCCGCCCTATAACGCCGACTCGAATCCGGCGGACCTCGCGGAGTTGGAGCCGCTGGCCGTGGCGGAGCGGCTCGGCTACACGGTCGTGCTGGAAAAGATCGACCCGCAGGATTGGGCGCGGCCGGGCACCGACGAGATCGTGCAGCGCGTGAAGGATCTGCGCGACGAGGGCAACATCGTTTTGCTGCACGACGCCGGCGGCGACCGCGGGCAGACGGTGGAGGCGCTGCCGCGAATCATTGATTACCTGCAGGCGCGTGGCGACCGGATCGTGTCGCTGAGCCAGTTGCTCGGCATCGCGCGCGATGAGCTGATGCCGCCGGTGGACGCCAGCCAGCCGCTGGAGCGGGTCGTCACGAGCGCGGGCTTTCGCGTTTGGCACGGCATCGTGGAGTTTTTCTGGGCGTTCATGATCGTGGCTACCGGACTGGTGGTTCTCCGCACGCTGCTCGTGGCGTGGCTCGCGCACCGGCACCACCGCGATGCGCGGAAAGGCGAATATCGGATGACGAATGACGAATCTTTCTGTCCGCCGGTCAGCGTGGTCATCGCGGCTTTCAATGAGGGAAAGGTGATCGCGCAGACTCTGCGGTCGGTCGCGGAGACGGATTACGCCGGAGAGTTTGAAATCCTCGTGGTGGACGATGGTTCAAAGGACAACACCGCGGAGGAAGTGGACCGCGTCGCGGCGGCGGACCGGCGCGTGCGGCTGGTGCCACAGGCGAATACCGGCAAGTCCGGCGCGCTGCGGCGCGGCGTGGCGCAGGCGCGGCACGGCATCGTGGTGTTTCTCGATGCCGACACGCAGTTCGAGCGCGGTACGCTCCGCGCGCTCGTCCAGCCTCTTGCCAATCCGCTCACCGGCGCCGTCAGCGGCAATGCACGCGTGGGCAACCTGCGCACCTTTATCGCCCGCTGCCAGAGCCTCGAATACATCTGCGGCTTCAATCTCGACCGCCGCGCCTACACCGCGAGCAACTGCATCACCGTGGTGCCCGGTGCGATCAGCGCGCTGCGGCGCAGCGCCATCGCAGCTGCGGGCGGTTTTTCCGACGACACGCTGGCCGAGGACACCGACCTTACGCTCATGCTGCACCGGCTCGGATACCACATCGACTACGCGCCGTCCGCCATCGCCCACACCGAAGCGCCGGAGACTTTCCGCACGCTGGCACGCCAGCGTTTCCGCTGGGCCTTTGGCACCATGCAATGCCTGTGGAAACACCGCGACCTCGTCTTCAACCCACGCTTCGGCGCGCTCGGCTGGTTCAGTCTGCCAAACGTCTGGTTCATGCAGATCGGCCTCGTCGCCGTCACGCCGCTGGTCGATGCGATCCTGCTCTACTCCTTGATCCTCGGCCATGCCGCCGGCCTTTGGTATTGGTTCGCCGCCGTGCTCGGACTCGATCTTTTTCTCGCCCTCCTCGCCTGCCGGATGGAGCGCGAACCGCTGCACCGTGCGCTGCTCATCCTGCCCATGCGCTTCGTCTATCGGCCGCTGCTGGCGTGGGTCATTTGGAAGGCGATCATCCGCGCGCTGCGGGGCGCGTTCGTAGGCTGGGGGAAACTGGAGCGCACCGCGAGTGTGCCGAGCCGGGTATGAATTCTCGATTCTCGATTTTGGATTTTCGATTTCCCCGCCACGCACTTTCCGTTCTGGCTCTGGCTCTTTGCTGCACGGCGTGCAAACGGGATGCCGGCATGAGTGCCTCCGCCAATCGAGAATCGAAAATCGAGAATCGAAAATTGGTCATCCCGGCCCACGGTGCCTACACCGGCGCTTACATTGACTGGGGCGAAAAGGAGGACGGCGTCACGCTCGAAGCCATCGAGCGCTTCGACAAAATGGTGGGCAAGCATCAGGCCATCGTCGCGAGTTCGAGCTATTGGGGGGAGCAGACATTTCCCGAGGCCAATGTGCGCGTCATCGCCGCGCACCACTCGGTACCGCTGATCTTCTGGTCGCCGTGGGACAAGCCGTACGTCGAAGGACTCGGGCCGGACAAATATTCGATCACCAGCATCATCGAGGGAAAACACGACGCCTATCTCGACATGTGGGGCGACAAAGCGCGCGAGTTTGGGCACCCGATGATCGTCTCGTTTGCCAATGAAATGAACGGTTCGTGGTTTCCCTGGAGCGGTTTGCACTACGGCGGCGACAAACTCGTGGAAGGCACGAAGCCGCCCGACGAGCGCTACGTCGGACCGGAGACTTTCAAGAAAGCCTACCGTCATGTCGTCGATCGCGTGCGCGCGCGCGGCGCGAAGAACGTGCAGTGGGTCCTGCACCTCATGAACTACTCGCTCCCGCAGGAGCACTGGAATCTCGCCGCCCAGTACTATCCCGGCCCGGACTACTGCGACTGGCTCGGCTTCAGTCTCTACGGCGCGCAGTTTGCCGACGACACTTGGTCGCGCTTCTCCGGACTTTTCGACTGGCCTTACGAGGAACTCCGCCGCATCGACGCGACCAAGCCCGTGATGGTTTGCGAGTGGGGTGTCGGCGAATTTCCCGGCATGGGCAGCAAGCCCGAATGGATTCGCGACGGCTTCCGCCAGATGCGCGAGGCGCGCTACCCGAACTTCAAGGCGTGCGTCTATTGGCACGAACGCTGGCAGAACGAGGACGGCCGCTACAGCAACCTCCGCGTGAATTCCACGCCGGAATCCCTCGAAGCCTACCGCGCCGGCGTCACCGATCCTTTCTACCTCGGCGAGCCGATCATCGAGCCCGCGAAGTAGCGCGCGGCCTCACTCGAGTTCGTAGCGCGGCAGCGCGGGATCGACCTCCTGACTCCACGCATCAATGCCGCCGCGGACCGCGCGCACGTTTGCAAAGCCATGCCCGGCGAAGTAGGCTGCCGCATCCATGCTGCGCGCGCCGGCGTGGTCGAGTATGGCAAGCAACGTCTGGCGATCCCAGCGAACGAGGATTTCCTGCATCAGCTCCTGGGAGAAAAAGATCGCGCCCTCGATGTGGACGGCGTCGAACTCCTCGCGCGTGCGGATGTCGATGAGCCGTGCCTGCGGGTCGGCTTTGAGCGCGGCAGCGAGGTCGGCGGGAGCGATGAGGATTTTCTCGTCGGCTTCGTGGCTTGCGAGGATGTGCGCAACGACTTCCTCGACGGGCAGGTTTTCGTTGCGCGCGCAGATTTCCGCCAGCGTCTCGGTGGGCTGAAAACCGCAGCTCGCGCACCCACCAATGTGGTAGCGGCGAAAGAGCGCGCGCTGGGCGCCGGGGTAGCGCTGGAGCAGTGCACTCATGGGCAGGTGCGGATCGCATGAAGCGGTGGTGGTCATGCCCGGAGGGTAGCGGCGATGCGGAGCAGTGACAAATCCGGCCGTGTCCAAGTCTCAGGGTTCGCGATCCGGGTTCCAGAAGCCGTTGTTTTCGTCGGAGCCGAACCAGCCGAGGTTTTGCGCCTCGGGATTGCCGCCGTGGGGGTTCTCGCCGTCGGCGCGGGAGACCTTTGTCTCCATGCTGGAGTGGCCGTCGCACCAGCCGACGAGCGCCTTGCCATTGAAGCGGAAGTGGAGGCTGGGTGAGGGCCGGGAGCCGCTGGCACCGGTGCCAAAATCCCAGAACGGTGGCTCGACAAACGGATATTCCTGGATGCCATCGACGACGGCGTAGGCGGTGGTGGCAAACATGAGCGTCTGCGCCGGATGGAGAACCTGCGCGGGGCGGGCGGACACGCGGGTGCCGTCGGCATTCCACGCGCCGCCCGGTGTGCCGCCGATGTAGCTGGCGTTGTAGCCATAGCCGCCGGTGCCGTCCTCGAAGCTGCCTTTGCCAGCGATCATTTTCGTGAAGAGCGGGCACTTGGTAACGGCGGCGGACTGGCCGAGATACGGCGCGAGAAATCCTTTGGTGGGATCGAACTTTCCACCCGCCGAGGTCCGCGCGCCGTGCCAGCGGCGGTTGTTCTTTTTGTCGTCCGCCGGCGCGTAACAACCCTGATCGGCGGCGTAGGCAAGGTTGGCCGCGACGAGCGAGCGTAGGTTCTGGCTGCTGCTGACCGCGAGCGACTGGAGCCGCGCGTGGCGAAACGCGGGAAAGAGCAGCGCGGCGAGAATCGCGATGATGGCGATGACGACGAGCAGTTCGATGAGCGTGAACGCACAGCGGCGCGTCATGGCGCGGATTGGGTGATTTTTACCCGCAGAAATCGCGCGGCGTGACCGGAAATGGTCTGCACGTCGGCCACGCACACGCGGCGGATGACGCCGACGCTGGCGATGGCGCTGGCGCTGGTCTCGGTGATGGTCGGCGTGAAGCCGCCAACGCCGGCGACGGGTTGGCCGGCGGCGCTGCTCGCGATGGTCGTCCACGAGCCGGTGGCGAGGTTGTCGCGGACCTGCACTTCATAGGTCAGGTCGGTGGCGCGTTCGTCGCGGGTGAAGATGATCTCGAGGCGGTCGGCGTTGCTTTCCACCTGCACCGGGCCGGCGGTGGCATCCGGCTGATCGGGCAGGCGGGTAAAGGCGTATTCGATTACGTTCGACGCGCCGTCGCCGTCCGGGTCGACATCGGCACCGCGGTTTCCTCCCGTGAGGCCTCGCAAGTCCTGCCACGCATCGAACGTCATCAGTCGCGAGATTGCCCCGACAGCCTCAATGTCCGCGCCGCCGGAAACGATAGTGAGGAGCGGGTCGTAAATCGCGTGACCGGTGCTGTCGAGGTAGGTGCCCGTGCCGGGGATGTCCACGAGGCGGACGTAGCTGACGCTGGCGAGTCCGACATCGGCGAGGTCGAACGGCGTGCCCCACGAGTCGCCGAATGCGTTCACATGTTTACCCGCGAGGTTGAAAACGTTGGTGGGATTGATCGTGCCGTACTGGCCGACCGCCGCCGCGGTTAGCGAGCGCGAGGGGAAGCGCACGAAATTCACTCCGTCGGCGGAAACTTCGACGTAGGCCAGTTCGCCAAAAAGGTTCGCCGCGCCGCCCCCTTGAAAGAAGGCGTTTTCAAAGACGGTGAAATCGGCTCCGGTCAGGTTCTGAATCGGATGGGCGAAATGCAGGGTGATTTTGCCGGGCGTACCGCCATCTGACCGATCACCGAGGGAGGCGACGTCGAAGTGGTCGCCCGTCACCGGACCAAGGGTGGCACCGGGCTGGGCGTAGGCACTGGAGACACCCGGCGCGGGCGCATAGCTGGTGACACTCGCCGCCCAATCGAAGAAGAGTGGATTAACGTAGTTGCGCTCGTTGATGATGCCGAAGCCGTCATCGAGCCGCGCCAAGCCTTCGCCGTCGGGACCGACGAATCCGGGAATGGGCGCGTCGGTAGTGCTCGTGGGATCATTCAGCCCGGCGGAATACGGCCCTGCAACGAGCGAACCCTGCGCCCACAGCCCGACGAGGAGGACGCAGGCAAACGGGCAGCGGAACGGGGAAAGGCGCATGGGCGTCTAGCTTTGCCAGCGGCGGCGGCGAGTCAATACAGCGAATCCCAACGCCCACAAAGCGGCGACGGAGGGCTCGGGCACCACGGCATAGATCGCCGCCTGAGTATAACTGGCATTGGTCACGGCGACGAACAGCGTGCCGTCCACGAACTCGAGCTGGCCGATGCCGAAGTCCGGGCTGACCGCAATGGCGCTGCTGCCCGGCACAGTGAGGTCGATCCGCGCGAGGGTGCCGAAGTTCGACTGCCAGAGCGCCTGCGCGCCGTCGTAGGCGAGATAGGCGTTGCCACCGTTGGCGAGGAAGCGGTGCGGCAGGTCGAGAGGCTGCGTGGGCCCCGCGCCATCCGCAGCCTGCACCTCGGCAGCGCTAAAACGGTAAAGGTCGGGCTGCCCGAACGCGCCTGAGCCGCCATAGAAGAGCTGGCCCGTGGCATCAAAAATCAGTGGGCCGGAGTAGTCGCTCGGCGTATCCAAAATGAGATCTGCCGTCCCAAGCATCAGCCCGCCGCCGCCGTCCGGCAGCAGGTCAAAGCGCGAGACTTTGTTCCGTGGAGAAAAACCGCCGGGATTGTGGCTGAGGTACAGCCGGCCGCCGGCAAACGACATGTCGTAGTTTCCCGGGACCGTGCCGAGCGGATCAATGGTCAGATTCGGGTTCAGCACCCGGATCGCCCCACTGCTGTTCTCGCCAAAGAAAACCTTCCCGTTTTCCCACCGGACGAAGGAACCGAAGATGGACGCACCAAAATTGAAAAGGTCCATGGCTGCGGTGTAGCCGTCGCCCGGCGAGCGTCGGCAGAGGCGGCTCGGCGCGGTGAAATCGCTGTCGCTTTCGATGTAGTAGATGTCGCCACCCGGCGCGACGGCCAGCCCGCCGATCACAAAGCCGGGCGAGGCGTCGAAGAGTTTCGTGACGGAATACCCCGGCGCGGAGACAGTGAGCGTCTGCGCGAAAAGCGCGGAAGCCGCAGTCAGCAGATAGGCGCTGAGGAGGATGGTTTTTTTCATGGACTGGTTTCTTTTTTGGGTTGGTGAGAAACCAGAACACGACACGGCGCGAGTGCGCCGCGGCGAGCGGGACTGATCCCTCATTGCTTCTTTTTTGCGAAGAAGTTTTGACGCGACCACCGCACCAGCGGCGGCCCGAATGAGAGCGAATCGAGGGAGTGTTCTGACTTCTGGATTCTCGGCGGGCCTTCGCCCGCCAGCCTTCTCCCCGCCTTCACCTCCGGGCTATCGGAGATTGGCAAAATGGGGCGTCGTATCCAGTTACAGCAGCGCAACTGCTTCCGATTTTCACGGAATTCCTGCCTGCGATCCACTGACGTAAAACTCGCAAAGAACTGCGTGGAGAATTCGCGAGGACCGCGCGGCACACAAGTTATTTTCTAGCTGCGCGGAATTTTCGCCATTGCCCGCCCCGAAAAACTCCCCCAGTCTGTTTTCATGTTCGCCGCCCTCGCCCTCCTGATCATCGTCGTCGCCTACCGGATTGCGTCCGGTTTCGTAGGCAGCACGGATTTTTCCTGGATGCACAATTTCGCCCCGCTCGCCGCCGTGGCTCTCTGCGGCGCGGTCTATCTGCCGCGACGTTTCGCCTTCGCGCTGCCGCTGACCATGCTTTTTCTGAGCGACCTTGTGCTCAATGTTTTTCACTACCACCAGCCGCTCGCGACCGTGGAAATCCTCCCGCGTTATCTCGCCCTCGCGCTTATTGCCGGGCTCGGACTGGCGCTGCAGGGCAAGGCGCGCCTCGGCTCGCTGCTCGCCGCCAGCGTCGGCGGCTCGGTCGCTTTCTACGTCATCACGAATACCGGCTCGTGGTTGTACGAGCCCGGCTACGCCAGGAATGTCGGCGGCTGGCTTCAGGCATTGACCAGGGGTTTACCGGGGTATCCGGCGACATGGACATTTTACGTCAACACCCTCCTCAGCGACGTGGGTTTCACGCTGCTCTTCGTTGGTTGCATGGCTTGGCAGGCGGGCAAGCACCATGCGGACGAACCGGAAGTGCTCGCGCCGTGGTGACGCCGCGACCGCGTTGAAGGTCAGCGTTGCCCACAGTCGGCGGAACCGCCATCGGCACACGCCCATCCATTCACCGAGCGCGCGATCCTGAATCGCCAAATACGCTCCTACCCCTGCGGCAGGATTTTCTTCACCAGCCGGTCGATCCCTTCATTGGCGTAATCGCTCTGCGGATAGAGCTTCTGCGCCTTGAGATACCACGCAAGGCTGGAACCAATCTGCTCCTTCTTTTCCAATTCCTGCGCCCCGCGCAGCGTGCGGACAAAATCAGCCGCCTTCGTTGTGAGGTCCGCCCGCGTCTGGCTTAGCTTGGAATCATCGGGGAACTGCCCGGCGATCTTTTCCACGCTCTCCCACGCCCCGGCATAATTCGTCTGCACCGCCATGGCGCTGGCCTGACCGAGTGCGGTCTCGATGACCTGAACGTTTTTCAGCACCTCCTCGAGTTGCTTCTGCTTCTCGGGGTAAAGAGCGAGCGCCGCAATGAACCGCACGCGGTCGTCAAAAATCTGCCGGTAGTTTTTTTGGCCCGCGAGCGCCTCGAAATCGGCTGCCGCCTTGGCCTGCGCATCGCCATGTTTGAAAATCATCTTGGAGATCTCCTCAAGGGCTGGATTCCGCGGCCACAACTCGGTGGCCGCAGCCAGCTCGGCTTCGAGCGTGGCGTTGTCGCCCTTGAACGCGGCATTGCGCGCCTTGGCGAGATGCATCGCGGCCACCTGCTTTGAGGTTTCAATCGCCGCCATCGGCTTCGAGCTGTCGAAATCCTTCGCGATTTTTTCGAGCTGTTTCACCAGCGTTTCTGCGAGCGTGTAGTCCTTCACGTCGATCGCCGAGATGAGTTGGTTGGTTTTCTGCACAAACTCCAGCGCCTGCCGCTTCTTCTCGCGCGGCAGGGTGCGGATTTCCGGCATGTATTCACCCACGGTTACGGCCTCGGCCAGCCGCTTCGATGCGCTCTCGAGTTCACCTTTGGAAACCAAAAACTCAAACGACTTCACCCCTTCGCGCACGTCGCGAATCGCTTCGTTTGCCATCGAGTCCAGCGTGCCCACCGTCGGCGGCATGCCTGCACTCTTTTCAAAGAGATCCTTGGTGTCCTTGCCGACGTTCAGCTTGGTGTCGCCATCGGTGAAGATCGCGCGATAAAAGCGCGTGCCCATGAGCACATGCTGGAAGCGCCGCTGCATGAAGAACTGCACGATCAACGCCTGAAATTCCACCTTCGCCTGAATCGAGGAGATTTCGTTGTTGAGCTGATTTTTTTTGATCTGCGCCTCGACCTCCGCAATGCGCTTGGTGTGCTTCGCCTGGGTGATGGAAGCCTCGAACTGCTGCTGATTGGGCGGCTGCTGCTGCCCACCCCGCCCGTTCCTGCCCCCACCGCCTCCCCCGTTGTTGGAGACCACGGCTCGGGCACCATCCGCCTTTCCCGCATGCTCGGCGTCCCAGTATTCCTGCCGCCGCTCATCAGCCAGCGCCGCATTGGCTACCACCAGCCGGTCTTGATTGCGCTGCGATTTCCAAGCACTGGAAACGGCGTCCAAAAGCGCGTCGCAAAGCCGCGCATCAATGTCGTAACGCGAACCGACCGGCAGCCATTTGACCGCGGCATCGAGATTCTGCGTGGGCACGTAGGTCGAGGACGCCAGCAAGCCCAGAATCGTGGAAATGACCTTCTGATACTCGCGATCCTCCGCCGTCGTCTCCTCGGGCGCGTTCAGGTATTTCTCAAAGCGCGCCTGGAAAAGCCGGTTGTTGTTCACATTCCAGTTCTTCCCGCCCCACTGCACTGTCTCCGTGCCCGGATCAAACATCGGGACATCGCCACCCATGACATTCCCGCTTTTCTTTCCGCCGCCAGTGGCACCGGCACCACCCGCGCCCGCTGCCGGCTGAGCTGCGGGAGCCGCCGGGGCCGCAGGAGCCGGCGCATCCGGAACCTGCGCGCACAGCATCGCGCTACTCAGCGCGAGGGTACCAGCCGTCAAAGTCCAGCATCGCCGTTTTGCAGCGGAAAGAATGCAGGCGGCGTGAGGGTGGAAGGAACCGGGGAGTGGAGTGTTCATGGGAGACTGAATAGCAGATTTAGATCTTTTTTACATCCTTGGCTTTGAGGATGCCTTTGTCGCCGACTTCGATCTTGAACATGAAGCGCTGCCCGCGCTCGATGTTCACGCTGTTGAACTGCGGCGGCACCAGAATCGGGAGCAGATCGGAACCGACCTCCACGGAGAAAAGTCGCCCGTTCACGGCGGAAAACTCGAGCGACTTCGAAATCGTGCCGTCGAGCTTGTATTCATTGCCCCGCAGACTGTTGGAATTTTCCAAATAATCCGCCACCGGCAGCGCGGTCATCGTGCGGTAGGGATCACTCGCTTTGCCGAAGATGAGATAGCCGCCGCCGAGCGCGGCCAGCACGATGCCAGCGGCGGCAAAAATCCAAAGAGGGTGGGCAGAGGAGCTAGCGCGGCGAGCCATGGTGGAAAAGGCGGAGGACGGAAGGCGGAAGGGGGAAGAAACGTGGAGTCATTTCAGCAGGTCGAATACCGCTGGTTAGTGGATCAACCCCCAGTGAGAAGCAAACGGCCAATACACAAACACGCCGCGACCCATTAGATTTCGCTCCGGCACCGGCCCCCAGTCGCGGCTGTCGGAACTGTGGTAGCTGTTGTCGCCCATCGCCCAATAGTGGCGCTCGGGAACTTTGTAGGTGTCATTCGGCGAGCGCAGCACCGGCATGAGAAAGCTCGAAAAACCCTGTGCGTAACCTCTGTATCCATCCTGTTGCGCCATCACCCGCTCGAAGCAGCGCCCCTGGGCTGGCGATCCATTGACCACAAGCTGCGGCGAATTGATCTGCAGCTCGTCGCCGGGCACACCCACCAGCCGCTTGATGTAAAACTGTGACGGCAAATCCATATTTATCGTCCACCCCATTCGGTCGGCATAAAACGCCATGTCCGGCAGATCGAAATCCGCGACGTTGTTGCGGTCGTGCAGGCCGTCCCGCTCCCGCCGACGCTCGATCGTTGGCAGCTTTTGCGTGTTGAAAACGAAAACCTCGCCCCGGCGCGGCGTGCGAAAATGGTACGACATCTTGTCCACAAACACATGGTCGCCCGTGTCCACATAGCCGCGAACGATCGGCTCGCCGCGCCGGTAAGTGCGGGTGGAATTCACCTGAAAACCATCTCTGACCGTCAGCCGCGGAGCGTGAACGAGATAAGTGTTGCCGCTGCTCATCGTGATCTGCGTGTAGGTGAAAAAGCGGAACCGCGAAACCTCGTCCATCATGGCCACCGACTCATCGTCCTTCGCCACCACATTGATCCACGTGCGCCCGAGCGCTCCAGCTTGGAGAATTTGGACCACAACATTTGGCGGCTCGTCGGTCGTGGGGTAGGCGTTGATCCCATTCAGTGTCGGCCACATCGAGCCCGTAGGAATGGTGAACGGCTGGAGAAAATACGTCCGCACCCCGAGCGCCACCACGATCGCCACGAGGAAAACCTCGCAGTTCTCCCGCCAACCCGCGTCCTTCACCGGTGGCAGATATTTCCCGCACTGCTCGTCCAGCGCCTTCGCCGCGTTCTCGATCTCGCCCTTCTCCCCCACCCCGCAGGCCTGCTCCAGCCGCGTGATCCCACCCTCAAAATCCGCAACCTGCGCCACGCTCCACAAGTCCCGCTTGTAGGCCAGCAGTTTGCGCGCGTCCTTCACAAACTGGCGGCCTTGTTTGACGTGCTTGGAGGCGAAAAAGGAAAACATGGGCGCTTGGAGAGAGCGCGCATCCAATCCGAAAGACCCGCCAAGGAAAGCGAAATCTTGCCCCGTTCAACTCGCGTCCGCCGCGAGGCAAAAGTTTCCCTTCAAATGTCGCGCGGGCTCCGGCAGCTTCCGCCGCGTGAGACGCGCAATCTATCCCGGCAGCTTCGACCCCGTGACCAACGGGCACCTCGACGTGATCGCGCGCGCCGCCAAGCTTTTCGACGAGGTCATCGTGGCCGTCGCCGTCAACGATCAGAAGCGCGGCCTTTTCACCGCCGACGAGCGCACCGCCCTGATTCGCGGCGCGGTCGCGGGGTGGAAAAACGTGCGCGTCTCCCGGTTCGACGGGCTGCTCGTGGAGTTCGCCAGCGCGCAGGGGGCGACCGCCGTGGTGCGCGGATTACGCGCCGTGTCGGACTTCGAGTTCGAGTTTCAAATGGCGCTGATGAATCGAAAACTCGACGAGCAGATCGAGACGATCTTTCTCATGCCGGCCGAGAACTACACGTATCTCAGTTCGCGCATCGTCAAAGAAATCAGCCGGCTCGGTGGCAATGTGGATGCGTTCGTGCCAGCTTCCGTCGCGGGAGCATTGCGGGAGAAACTCGCGGCGCGACCCGCTTAGAAAGCTGTTCTATGAAAGTTCATCGCAATCAGATTCCCGTCGAAGGTTTGCACCTCGAGGGGACCGAAAGCAGCCAGATGCTCGATCTCCGCGATCCCGGCATCCAGCCCGCGGGAGACGTTCGCTATTCCCTCGATGTCGGTCTGAGCGAAGGCGGCCTCTTCGCCACGGGCAGCGTCGGCGTGGATCTCGACCTCGAATGTGTGGTCTGTCTGGAGCGCTTCCGCTACGCGCTCGAAGTGCCGGATTTCGCCTGTCAGATCGAACTTTCTGGGGCTGAATCGGTGGACTTGACAGGCATGGTGAGGGAAGACATCTTGCTCGCCCTTCCGCCCCATCCGCATTGCGACTGGAATGGAGAGAAAGTCTGTCAGGGCGCGTCGCTTCGGGCCAAAACCGAATCCGCGCCCGAGCCGCTCTCCGAGACCCGAGACGCGTGGGGTGCGCTGGACCAGCTAAAAATTAACAAGACCAACTGATATGGGAGTTCCAAAACGTAAAACATCCAAGATGCGCCTGCGCACCCGCAAGGCCGCCAACCGCTGGCACGCCGCCGCCCTCAACAAGTGCGGCCAGTGCGGCAGCGCGGTCGTTTCGCACCGCGCCTGCCCCTCCTGCGGCTACTACAAAGGCCGCCAGGTGCTGACCATCGGCGCCGCCTAATTCCTTTGCACCCCGTTGCAGCCGCCCCGCTTTTCAGCGTGGGCGGCTGCTTCTTTTTGCCCTTGAACAACGCCCCGGCCGCGTCCGAAATGCGCCCATGAAAATCGCGCTCGACGCCATGGGCCACGACGACGGCCCGGCCAAGCTGATCGAAGGAGCCGCACTCGCGCTCCGCGAATTTCCGGAAATCACCCGCCTCTTTCTCACCGGCGAAACCCCGCGCCTCGAAGCCGAACTCAAGCGGATCGCCTGCAGCGACGCGCGCATTCAGATCGTCCACACCACGCAGGTTGTGGAGATGCACGACAGCGGCATCGACGCCGTGCGGCGGAAAAAGGATTCCTCCGTCAGCCGCGCCGTTGATCTCGTGAAATGCGGCGACGCCCAAGCTGTGGTCAGCGCTGGCAATACCGGGGCCGCCGTCAGCGCCGCCACCATCAAGTTGCGAACCCTCCCCGGCATCGAGCGCCCGGCCATTGCCACCCACATGCCCACCGAGGGCGGCGGCAACTTCATCCTCTGCGACGCCGGCGCGAACCCCGACCCCACTCCGCGCCAAATCCAGGACAACGCCACCATGGCCCTCGCCTACTGCCGCCACGTCGTCGGCAAGGCCAACCCCACCGCCGGCCTGCTCTCAAATGGCGAAGAGGAATTCAAAGGCAACGAACTCACCCTGGCCGCCCACACTCTGCTGAAAAACAGCGGCATGAATTTTCACGGCAACGTCGAGGGCCACGACCTTTTCGCCGGCACCGTGGACGTGGTGGTCACCGACGGCTTCACCGGCAACGTCGTCCTCAAAACCAGCGAAGCGCTCGCCAAAAGCATCTTCCGTCTGCTCAAGGGCGAACTCATGAAAACACCCGTGCGCAAAGCGGGCGCGCTGCTCTGCCGGCCGGCCTTTCGCGCCGTCCACAAAGTGACCAACGCCGACAACTACGGCGGCATGCCGCTCCTCGGAGTGAACGGCGTCTGCATCATCGCCCACGGCGGCAGCTCCCCCATCGCCGTGAAAAACGCCCTCCGCATGGCCGTGCAATCCATCCTCCATCAGGTGAACCCCCACATCATCGAGGAAGCCCGCCGCTGCCACGAGTCGGCCGCGCAGCCGGCGTAGAGCGCCGCGATGCCCGACTCCCCGCGCACCCGCTTCCTCGCGAAGCTCGACGCCGGCCTGCGCGCGGGCGCTTTCGTGAAATTGACGCTCAGCGAATATCGCGGCGCGGAGCAAGGCGTGCGCAACCTCTACGCGCGTCCGGTCGAGTTGCGCGACGGACCGCACCTCTCGCTCGTCTGGCGCTACGCCACACGCGACGTGACAAAAAACGTGCCCGTCCGAGAGGCCGCGGATGCGCTCGGCAAACTGCTCGGCGCCGCGTTTTCCCGCGCGCATCTTTTCACCACGACCGGCGACTGGCAGCTCCACTGCGACGCCGAAGGTGCGGGCAAGCTGAAGGCAAGCCGCCCGGTCTTCGCGGTCGCCCCCATGCCGGAGCACGATCAGAAAAAGCGTCCGTCACTGACGGTGGAACACGCCCCATTTCTACGCGCCCTCGGCGTGACCTCGGCGACCGGCGAAGCGCGCCCCGGCATGGCCGACAAGCTGCGCCAGATTCAGCGCTTCGTGGAAATCCTTGGGCATCTTGTGGACGACTCGCCGCTCCGTGACCGACGCGAGTTGCGCGTGCTCGATATGGGCGCGGGCAAGGGCTATCTCACCTTCGCCACCGCCGCCTTTTTCCGCGAGAGCGGCGTGGACGCCGAGGTCGTCGGCGTGGAAGCCCGCACCGATCTGGTGGAACTGACCAACCGCGTGGCCCGCGAGACCGGCTTCGCGCGACTGCGTTTTGAGCACCGCGCGATCGGCGACTTCGCCGGGGAAAATGGCGCGGCTGATTTACTCATCGCACTGCACGCCTGCGACACCGCCACGGACGACGCGCTCCATCACGGCATCCGCGCCGGGGCGTCGCTCATCCTCGCCGCGCCCTGCTGCCATCAGGAAATCCGTGCGCAACTCACGCCGCCGCCGGTGCTGCGCGAAGTGCTGCGCCACGGCATTCTCGCCGAGCGCGAAGCCGAGATCGTGACCGACGGCATCCGCGCCCTGCTCCTCGAAATCCACGGCTACAAAGCCAGCGTCTTCGAGTTCATCTCCAGCGAACACACCGGCAAAAACCTGATGATCGCCGCGCACAAACGCTTGCAACCGCCCGACCCCGCGCCGTTGCGCGAACGCCTCCGCGCGCTGCTCGCCTTTTACGGCCTCCGCTCCCCGCGCCTCGCGCAACTCCTCGGCGAATGATCAAGTATTTCACCCATCAGGAAGTGCTGGCGCTCCGCCGCATGCGCGAGCGCTTTCTCGCCGGCACCGCGGGCGCGCAGGATTACTGGCAAAGGCCCGACGATATCGCGCTCTACGACACCACCTTTGCCGAGCGCATCGGCTGGAAATGGGACGGCGTGCTCGCCGAACTCCACGTCCGCGCCTGGCAGCCGCAGAGCCGACATGTGCTGGATTGGGGCTGCGGCAGCGGCGTGGCCGGTCGCCGTGTACTCGCACAGTGGCCACATCTGGAATCGCTCGCGCTGCACGATCGTTCCCCGCTCGCGATGCGCTTCGCGACGGAGAAAGCGCGCGCCGACTTCCCCGGCATCCACCTCGCCGCGCTGGAGTCGCCACTTCCACCGGATACCTTGCTCGTGCTCAGCCACGTCATCAGCGAACTCTCAGCGCCCGCCCTCGACCAACTGCTCTCCGTCGCGCGAGAAGCGCGGGAGATCATCTGGGTCGAAGCCGGCACGCATGTGGACAGCCGTCGCCTAATCTCCGTGCGAGAAACGCTGCGCGGTCGTTTCTCCGCCGTCGCGCCATGCACCCATCAGCACGCCTGCGGACTGCTCGCGGGGAAAAATGCGCAGCACTGGTGTCACCACTTCGCGCGGTCGCCGTCGGAGATTTTCCAAAACGCCCGCTGGATGGATTTCGGGCGCGAACTCGGCATCGACCTGCGCAGCCTGCCCTACAGTTTCCTCGTCCTGGAGCGCCCGCGCCCCATTCCAATGCGCGACGGTTTCTCCCACATCATCGGCGAGCCGCGCGAAGGAAATGGGCATCTCAAAGTGCTGAGCTGCCACAGCGACGGCGTCGCCGAGCTGATGCTTCAAAAGCGCGACGCCGCCGCGCTCTACCGCGTGCTACGCAAAGGCGACGGGCCGCCCGTGCATCGGTGGGAGCTGACGAATGGAAAGATCACCGGCAGCGCGGAATAGTCATCGGGCGATGCCGCATGCCGAGGAATTCCAGCAAGTCACCGACGGCCTGTATTTCTGGCAGGCCTACGATCCGTCCGTGAGAGTCGAGCTCTCCTGCTGCGCACGGCGGACGGCGCGCGGTCTGGTCTTCATCGACCCTATCCCACTCGCATCCGAGGCCCTCGCGGAGCTGTGCGACATCGCGGCACCTGCCGCGATTATTCTCACCAATGGCAACCATGCACGCGCCGCCGAAAATTACCGGCAACGATTTTCCATCCCGCTTTTCGCCCACGCCGCAGCCGTGGCGGAACTCGGTCTCACTGTGGATGAAGAAATCGCCGACAGCGAAATCGTGCTGGATGAATTCACGGTCATCACCCTGCGCGGCGCGGCGCCGGGCGAGATCGCGCTCCATGCGGGAGGCGCGCTGCATGTGGGCGATGCCTTGATCCATCTCACACCCCACGGTTTCACCCTGCTGCCGGAAAAGTACTGCACCGATGCCCGCGAACTGCGCGGCTCGCTGGAAAAATTGTTGCGGTTCCCGTTTGAAGTTCTGACATTCGCCCACGGTCTGCCGCTCGTGGCCCAAGCCCGCCCACGACTGGTCGAACTCCTCGCATGAAAGCTCCCATCGCCATCGTTTGCGCCGTCCTTTTGCTCGCCTCTTCCGCGCTACGCGCGCAGGAAAAGCCGCGCGAAAAGCCGCACGCCACCATGCCCCGGATGCAGGTTCCGGTTCCTGCCGCGGCCGAGGCTCCGGCTGTCGCTGCGCCTTCCACCGCCGGCCCGATCACCGATCCCGCGCAAATCGTCGCCGCGTTCTTTTCGCTCCTGCAAAAAAGCTCTGTGGATGCGGCCTATGCCAGTCTCACGCGCGGTTCGCGCATCGCGGAAAAGCCGGAGGAGTTGAAGCTGCTCAAGGCAAAAACCAACGAAGCCATCGAGGTCTTCGGTGCGATCAGCGGGCACGATCTCGTGGAGACGAAGGTCGTGGGCGCGCGGCTCGTACGAACGACCTACGTCTCGCATGGCCGCACGTTCCCGCTGCGCTGGCGTTTCTACTTTTACAATCCCGACGGCACCTGGCGGCTCATTGATCTGCGTGTGGATGACAAGCTGACCGGAATTTTCGACGAGCCGGAGGAGCGCAGGGAGTCGGACGCCCGGCCGTGATCGCGCGGCTGCTGCGCTTCATCCGGTTTTCGCACACCATCTTCGCACTGCCGTTCGCGCTGGGCTCCATGCTCGTCGCGGCGCACGGCTGGCCGGAGGGGAAAATCGTCGCGCTGATCCTGCTCGCGATGGTCTTCGCCCGCACGGCGGCCATGGTTTTCAACCGCCTCGCCGACTGGCAGCTCGATCAACGCAACCCTCGCACCGCCGAGCGCCACACGCTAATTTCTCGCGATGTCGCCATCGGGGTTTTGATCGCGAGCGCGGCGGCGTTCATCGGCACGACGTGGTGGATCAATCCGCTCTGCTTCTGGCTTTCGCCGGTCGCGCTGGTCATCGTGTTTTTCTACTCGCTGACCAAACGCTTCACCTCGCTCAGCCATTTTTTCCTCGGCCTCGCGCTGGCGGTTTCGCCGGTCGGCGCGTGGCTCGCGGTGCGCGGACACTTCGCCTTGCCGCCGCTCATCCTCGCACTCGCCGTGCTGCTCTGGGTTGCGGGCTTCGATGTCATCTACGCCACCCAGGATCACGAATTCGACCGCGCCGCCGGCCTGCGCTCGCTCGTGGTGCGCCTCGGCGTGGCGCGGAGCCTCGCGTGGGCGCAGGCGTTGCATTGGATCATGCTCGGCGTGCTCGGCGTCTTCGGCTGGGCGGCTCGACTCGGCGCGCCGTTTTTCCTCAGCCTCATCCCTGTGGCCGGCGCGCTGATTTACGAGCACCGCAGTGCGGCGCGGCTCGACGTAGCCGCCGTCAACCGCGCCTTCTTCGCCAGCAACGCCTTCGTTGGCGTGGTCTTCGTGCTCGGCATTTTTCTCGATCAGGTGCTGCTCCCCCACGGCTGACCCTCAAAAAAACGCCGCCCGGTTTCCCGGACGGCGTTGGAATTCTACGGCGAGCGCGACTTACTCGTCGTTCGTCGGCCCCACGCAGACGAGCCAAAGTTTGAGAAAGTTCATAATCTGCACCTTGGTGAGTTGGTTCGCGCCGAGATCGTATTTGACCTTGCTCGCACCGGGCACCTGCTTGTCGCCCACGGTGGTCATCTGATCCTCGTATTTGATCGTCCCGGTCAGCGACGGGATGGTGTTGTCCACCGCGAAGAACGCCTCTTCGTCGCTCATCTTGGCAAATGCCGCCGCCTCGCCCGCCGGCTTCGTGTTCTTGGCCTCATTGAAGCGCAGGTTGAACTCATACTGGCCTTTGCCGTTGCTCGCGCGGTTCGCATCCTCGACCCACTTGATCGAGCCCGTCACCACATCGTCCACTTCCTTGCCGTTCTGCTGGTAGAGAAAGTGGATGCCGTTCGTGTAGTAGTTCCCGGTTTCGTAGTCGTAGTCGAGGTTCCCGGTCACCACAGTGCGCGGATAGGTCTGCGCCGGCCCCATTGCCAGAGCGAGCGACTCGAAACGCATCGGGTCGCTGTTCTTGACTTCGACTTTCACCTCCTTGCCCGCGAGCTGCCGCAGGTAGGTCGTGGCGCTGGCCGCCTTCTTGCCCTTGCCGATGAGCTTGCCGCCGAACTTATCCGTGAACGCCGGTGCCTTGCCGATCGCGTCCACCGCGATGCGCTGCAAGCTGTCCGGCAAGCCTTCCTCGTTGTATTCGCCATTGGCCGCCACCGGCACCGTGCCCACCCATTTTCCGACGGTGCGTTTTTGCGAAAGATTGGCCGGGTTCAGCACCGAGAGATCAATCGAATAGACGAGCTGCGCCTTTTGCCCCGTGCCGAGCAGTCCCGAGACGGGCGGCTGGCGGAGGATCGAGCCCTTGAATTCCGTGGTCTGCGCCACGGTGAGCGCCAGCGCATACTGGTCGGTCACGCCCTTCTGCGGCTTGCCTTTGTCATCGAGACTTTTCCGGGTGCGGAAGTCGATGTCCATGGTGCCGGAGATCGCGCCGGGCAGGTTCAGCTTCTCAGGTTCCTGCGCCCGGGCCGCGCGGGGCGCGAAAGTGGCGAGGCCCGCAAGCAGCGTGGCGAATGAGAGGAGATGGAGTTTTTTCATAGGATGGTGTGAGGAGCTGGAAGCATGTCTCCGCCTCTCCCGCAGGCAAGCGCAAATCAGCCTACGCCAGGACGCCGACTTGTTGCTTGCCGCAATGTCTGGCACAGATTCCCGCACCACCCCGCCGTTCCGCTCATGCGCTTCATTTCCACGAAACTCCCGATGTTCCTGTTTCTCGCCGCACTGGTTGTGATCCACTGCCTGATTGGCGGCGGCAGGGCGGTTTTCAGCCTGCCGGCGTTCGCGCTCCTCGGTTTGGCGGGGGTACTCGCGTTTCGGCGATCCGGCAGCGCGGGCTCCGCCGGCCCGCTGTGTCTCGCCGGCACCGGCGTGCTCTTTAGCTATCTGCTCGGACGCGCCGCGCTGTCACCCGTGCCATATCTCTCGCGCGCGGATATTTTCCTCATGCTCGGGTGTCTCGTCATCTACCTGCTCACGGCGTTTGTTTTCACCACCGCCCGGCCACGGTTGCTGGTAGCCGGCACGTTGCTCGCCCTGGCGCTGGTTCATGCCGGAGTGGCCGCCGTGCAGGCTTATGGGGGCGAGGATTACATGCTCTTTGGCTTCATCCGTCCCACGATGGGCAACCGCGCAAGTGGCATGTTCATCTCGCCGAATCACGTCGCCGGCTTTCTCGAAATCGCCGGCGTACTCGGTCTTTCGCTGACGTGGTGGAGTGTGCGGAAAACGGCAGCTAAAATCCTCCTAGGTTACGCCACGGCATGCGGTTACGTGGCGCTGCTGCTGACGCAAAGCCGGGGCGGTGTGTTGTGCGCGGTCTTCTCGCTGCTCGCGTGGGGGGCACTGGCGGTGCGGGTGAGCTACCTCCGCAACCCGCGCAGTCTCGACCGGGCGCTGCTTTTCGGTGCGATCGCCGCGGTGCTGCTGCTCGCCATCGGCGGATGGCTGCTGGCCCAGCATCAGGAACTGCAGGAGCGCATGGCCACCGCGCTCAGTCGAGACATCCGCGTGGCCAACTGGCAGGCTGCGCTGGATCAGTTTCGGACCGCGCCGGTTTTCGGCACCGGGGCCGGTACGCATTTGTATTTCGGGCGCCTTTTTCGCCAACCGGAGCTGCAGGCCATGGATCCCGTTCATGCCCACTGCGATTATCTCGAGCTTCTCGCGGAATACGGAATCGTCGGCGCGGCGGGCATGCTCTGTTTCCTGGCTATTCATCTCCGCAGCGGTCTGCGGGCGTTGCGATCCACGGCTCGCGCGCTGCGCGGAAGGGAGGGTTCAGCCAGTCCCAAACTCGCACTGCTCATCGGAGCGCTCGCGGCCTTCGCCGCCATGTCCGCCCATTCCATTGTGGACTTCAATCTGCACATCCCCGCCAACGCCCTCACCATGGCCTTTCTCTTTGGGATACTGGCCGGTCCGCAATCTCCAGACGACGCCCTCCGCGAGTCGGGACTAAATTCGTCGTGGCCAGTTCGCGCGCGTGTCGCCCTGCCGCTGCTCGGCGCGCTGCTCTTGCTCCTCTCCGTTCTCGGCTGGCCCGGCGAATACTATGGGGAAATCGCCCGCCTTCAGTTGGCCGACGAAGATTACCCTGAAGCCATAGCCAGCGCGACCCAATCCCTGCGGCTCGATCCCGGCAATCCGTTCGTTTGTTTCCATCTCGGCGAAGCGGAACGCCGTCAGGCAGAACTTGAGGAGAAATATGCTGACCGGCAAAGGCACCGACAGGCTGCGGAGGCGGCCTATGCGCGGGGACTGCAGCTTTTTCCCCAAGATGAAAACCTGCTTATCCGTCGCGCCCAGGTTTTGGATCAATTGCGTCGTTTTGAGGAAGCCGAAGCTGCATTTCAGGCCGCCCTCGCGGCGGACCCCAAACTCAACGTGCTGAAATCGCTCTACGAAAAGCACCTCAAGCTGCGGGGTGCCAGCGATACCGATGACGCCGCCGCCAAGTAACATTTTCGTGTCCGCTCAAAATAGTTGTTGAAACTCACACCTCCGCGAAGAGAGTCCCGCCATCACCCCTTCCCACTCATGAAAATTCGTCGTCTGCCCATCATCGCCCTCTTGGCAATCGCCACCCTCGTTTCCTCGGCTCCGGATTCGATGGCCGAAAGCAATCGGGCGAGCTACAAGTCGATCCTGCGGAAAATTTACCGCCATTCCAATGACGGCGACGCCCAAGACATCTTCAAAATAATCGAAAAAGAACTCGGAAGGACGGCGCAGAGCGGTGATGAAAAACTGATTAAAAGAATCATCAAGGAACTCAAAAAGAATCGGGACCAGCTCGCCGACGGCGTGTCGGATAGCGATCTGGATAAGCTTTTCAAGAAACTCAAGGCTTACATCCGCAGCCTCCCGCCCGATAATGGTGGTGACCAGGGTCCGGTCACTCCTCCCGAGAGTAGCACGCAAAACGCTTAGTTCCGGCGCACCAATTCTGGTGCCACGCAGCGGTTGCGGTTGAGGATATGGCACGACGGACGCGGTCCGTGCTTAAGCGTTATACGGCTATCCCGTTTATCGCCGACGTTATAGGGATGTGGACTAACGTCCGCACCTTCAGGAGGTCTTTCCACTGCCGCCATGCCGCTTTTCACCAACCGTCTCCTCGTCCTTTGGGCGTTCGCACTCCTTACGGCGTGTCCGAAAAAGCCTGAATCTGCCGGCCCGCAGAAAGGCGGTGCGCCGGTGCCGGTGAATGTGGGCGAGGCCGTGAAAAAGGACGTGCCCCTTGATCTCCGCGCCATTGGCAATGTGGAGTCCATCGCCACCGTCGAGATCAAGGCGCAAGTCGCCGGCGAGCTGATCGAGGTCGGCTTTCAGGAAGGACAGGACGTGAAGAAGGGCGACCTCCTTTTCAGCATCCAGCCGAAGCTTTACGCCACCCAGCTCGCCCAGGCCGACGCCAACCTCGCCCGCGATCGCGCTGCTGCTGCGAATGCTTTGCGCGAAGCCAACCGCAACGCCGAGCTTGCCGCCAAGGGAGCCGTCTCCAAAGAGGTGCTCGACCAGTCGATCGCTGCCTCGGACTCCGCCGCCGCCACCATCCAGGCCGACGAGGCCCTCCGTGAAATCGCCCGCGTGCGCCTTTCTTTTGCCACCATCCGCTCACCCATCGACGGACGCACCGGTGCCCTCGCAGTGCAGCGCGGCAATATCATCAAGGATCTGGCCGACACTCCGATGACCACGGTCAAGCAGCTCGCGCCGATCTACGTCACCTTTGCCGTCCCCGAATCCTACCTCACCGCCATCCGGCGCGGCCTCGCCGAGCGGCTGCTCCCCGTCACCACCCTCGATCCCCAGACCGGGAAACCACTCGGCACCGGCCAGCTCACCTTCGTCGCCAACAGCGTGGATATGACCACCGGCACCATCACCCTCAAGGGTACTTTCCCCAACGACGATCGCGCCCTCTGGCCCGGAGCCTTCGTCGATGTGATCCTCCAACTCGACACCGAACCCGGCGTCACCGTGGTTCCCGCCAGCGCCGTTACCATCGGCCAGCGGGGGCCGCAGATCTTCGTCGTGAAAGGCGACAATATCGTCGATCTCCGCACGGTCACCACCGGCCGCACGGTCGGCCAGGAGACCATTATCAAGGACGGCATCCAGCCCGGCGAGCGCGTCGTTACCAACGGCCAGCTCCGCCTTTCCCCCGGAGCCAAAGTGGTCCCAAAACCCGCCGCCGAAGCCGCCCCGGCTCCCGGCGGCAAATCCAGCGGGGCCTAAATCATGAGCATCTCCGAGCCGTTCATCCGCCGCCCGGTCATGACCACGCTGGTCATGCTCGGCATTCTCGGCTTCGGCCTATTTGCCTTTCGCGGACTGCCCGTCTCCGATCTGCCCAACGTCGATTTTCCCACCCTCCAGATCACCGCGAACCTGCCCGGCGGCAGCCCCGAAACCATGGCCTCGTCGGTGGCCACCCCACTGGAGCGGCAGTTCAGCACCATCGCCGGTATCGACTCGATGACTTCGACCAGCGCGCAGGGCATTACCAATATCACCATTCAGTTTTCGCTCAGTCGCGACATCGACGCAGCCGCGCAGGACGTTCAGGCCGCCATTGCCGCCGCCGCCCGCCTGCTTCCGCACGACATGCCGTCGCCGCCTTCGTACAAAAAGGTCAACCCCGCGGACTCGCCGATCCTTTACCTCGCCATCACCTCCCCCACCCTCCGGCTCTCGGACGTGAACGAGTACGCCGACACGCTGCTCGCGCAGCGTATCTCCACGATCCCCGGCATCGCCCAAGTCTCCATCTTTGGTTCGCAAAAATATGCCGTCCGCGTGCAGGTGGACCCGCGCCAACTCGCCACCCGCGGCATCGGCGTGGATGAAGTCGCCTCCGCGATCGCCGACGCCAACGTGAACCTGCCCACCGGCACGCTTTACGGCCCGAACGAGGCCAGCACCGTGCAAAGCACCGGTCAGCTTTTCGACGCCGCCGCCTATCGCAAGCTCATCGTCGCCTACCGCAACGGCTCGCCCGTCCGCCTGGCGCAGCTCGGCACGGTGCTCGACAGCGTGGAGAACAACAAAATCGCGAGCTGGTTTCGCGGCACCCGCGGGATCGTGCTCGCCGTGCAGAAGCAGCCCGGCACCAACACCGTCGCCGTCGTCGATTCGGTCAAAGCGCTGCTCCCCACTTTCCGTGCGCAAATTCCGCCCTCGGTGGCGCTGGAAATTCTCTCGGACAAATCTCTCTCCATCCGCGAGAGCGTGCGCGACGTGGAGTTCACGCTCGTCCTCGCGATCGCCCTCGTGGTCCTCGTCATCTTCCTTTTTCTCCGTAATGTCCGCGCGACCGTCATCCCGTCCATCGCCATGCCGCTCTCCGTCATCGGCACCTTCATGGTCATGCACCTGCTGGGTTTCAGCGTGGACAATTTCTCCCTGCTCGCGCTGACCCTGGCCGTCGGCTTCGTCGTCGATGATGCCATCGTGGTGCTGGAAAACATCGTGCGCCATATCGAGGCTGGCGACGCACCGATGGAAGCCGCGCTGAAAGGCTCGAAGGAGATCGGTTTCACCATCGTGTCCATGACCATCTCGCTCGCCGCGGTGTTCCTCCCCGTGTTGTTCATGGGCGGCATCCTCGGGCGGCTGCTCAATGAATTCGCCATCGTCATCGGCGTGGCGATCCTGATGAGCGGCTTCATCTCGCTTACGCTCACGCCGATGCTCTGCTCGCGCTTTCTCAAGCCGCACAGCGCCCACCAGCCCAGCCGCCTTTACCAACTGAGCGAGCGCGTTTTCGACGGCATGCTACACCTCTACGAGCGCACGCTGAAAGTTTCGCTGCGGCACCGCTTCATCGTGCTTATGGTCGCAGTCGCAAGCGTGGTCGCCACGGCGTTTCTTTTCACGCTGCTGCCCAAAGGCTTCATCCCCAGCGAGGACACCGGACAGATTTTTGCGTTCACCGAGGCGGCGCAGGGCGTGTCCTACGACAAAATGCTGGAGCTGCAGCAGCAGGCCGCCGCCATCGTTTTGGAAAACCCTTACGTGGAAGGTTTCATGTCTTCCATCGGCGTCGGCGGCTCCACCTCGACTGGAAATGCCGGGCGCATCTACATGAATCTCAAGCCGCGCAGCCAGCGCCCGTCCGCCGACGTGATCATCGCCGAACTGCGGCCCAAACTCGCGGGCATCCCCGGCCTCCGCTGCTTCCCGCAGATCGTCCCCTCGATCCGCATCGGGGGCAGTCTCACCAAGAGTCTCTATCAATACACACTCTTCGGCCCCGATTTGGCGGAACTCTACGCCGTGGCCCCGAAGGTCGAGTCCAAGATGCGCCAGATCCCCGGTCTCATCGACGTCACCAGCGACCTCCAAATCACCAATCCCCAAGTCCTCGTCACCATCGACCGCGACAAAGCCAGCGCGCTCGGCGTCTCCGCCGTGCAGATCCAAACCGCGCTCTCCAACGCCTACGGCTCCCGCCAAGTCTCGACTATCTACACGGCGACCAATCAGTACCAAGTCATCGTCGAAGTGCTGCCGAAATATCAGGAAAGCGCCGTCGATTTGACCACGCTCTACATCCGCTCCACCTCCGGCAAACTCGTGCCCCTCAGTGCCGTCACCAAAATCGGCCGCAACACCGGCCCCCTCACCGTCCAGCACCTCGGCCAGCTTCCCGCGGTCACCATTTCTTTTAACCTAACCAAGGGCGTCGCCCTCGGCGAAGCGATCCCCAAGATTGAGGAGGCCGTGAAAGCCGAAATCCCCGCATCCATCAGCACCGGATTCCAAGGCACCGCCCAGGCTTTCCAATCCTCCCTCAACGGCCTCGGCCTTCTCCTGCTCATGGCCGTGCTCGTCATCTACCTCGTGCTCGGCATCCTCTACGAGAGCTTCATTCATCCGATCACCATCCTGTCCGGCTTGCCGTCCGCCGGATTCGGCGCGCTCATCGCACTGCTCGTCTTCGGCATGGAACTGAACGTCTATGGCTTCGTCGGCATCCTTATGCTCATCGGTATCGTGAAAAAGAACGCCATCATGATGATCGACTTCGCTCTGGAAGCACAGCGGCGTGAAGGCAAAGCCCCTGCCGACGCCATCTACGAAGCCTGCATCGTCCGTTTTCGTCCCATCATGATGACCACTATGGCCGCGCTCATGGGCACGCTGCCCATCGCCCTCGGCATCGGTGCCGGCGCGGAAGCCCGCCGTCCGCTCGGCATCGCCGTAGTTGGCGGCCTGCTCGTCTCGCAACTCCTCACGCTCTACATCACCCCAGTCATTTACCTCTACCTCGAACGGCTCCAAGGCCGCGCCCGGAAAACTCCGTATAACCCGCCCACCACCCCGACCCGTCCCCCGCGCGAATTGGTGCAAGCCACCAGCTAACACGCCCTCTCTCAACAGTCGTCCTGGCTCGAGTTCCCGGCGGGCGCAAACGGGTGGAAACACCATCGATCCGAGTCCGCGAGGCAATCACCTTAGCTTTTCCCCCGCCCACCGCCCGGCGGCGTCCGGTGTTCGCCGAAGTATTTCTCGCTGCGGTAGCGGAGCCAGATGCGGAGGACTTGGGGAACCTTCTCCCGCTCGGCCTCGCTGAGATTTTCGTAAAGCGCGAGGGCCTTGGCGCGTTCGCCCCGGCACGCGCGGTTGTTATGCGCGTCCCAGTAGTTGCGCGCCACGCGGATGCGGCGGCAGGTTTCTTTGATCAGCTCGGCGTGGGTCAGTGGACGGTCGGGGTTTCTCTTGGCGGGCATAGGTGTGGAAAAAACAACAGTCATCCTGAGCGGAGCGTAGGCTTTGCGCAGCGCAGTCGAAGGACCTCTAACTCCAGGCGGGGGCGAAGGTGGTGGCTGGTGGGAATTTCGACCACGGATTTCACGGATGACACGGATTTTCAGAAATCCGCAATCTGTGAAATCCGTGAAATCCGTGGTCAACGCTAAGTCGTCCACCGCCTCCGCCCGCGAATAGTTAGAGGTCCTTCGACTGCGTCCTGCCCGCCTGCGCCCGCACGGGACTTCGCTCAGGATGACGGGTTGGTGGACGCGCATCCGGCAAATCTCGGGCTCACATCCCGCGCTCACGCGGTCTGTTTGCGGCGGAAGACTCCGGCGAAGCTGGCGAACAGCCCGAGCACCAGCGCGGTGCCCGCGAGGATGAGCAAGCGTTTGAAGCCGGACGCGGTGGCGACGGCTTTGGTTTCGAGGTCGATGTGGAGGTCGGCGTTGAGGTCCACGGCGACGGTGCGGCTGAAGGTGAGCAGGCGGCCTTGTTCGGGGAGGGTGGCCTGGATGGCGGCGGGGTTGCTGATCGCGGCGTCCTGCTGCTGGATGAGTCGCTCGGCGAGGCGGGTGAAGGCGGCGTTCTCGTCGGCGGAATTGCGGCCCATGAGATCCTTCGCGTCCTGCTGCGTGTAGTTCGCCTCCTTGTTGCCGGCGTTGCCGCGGAGCTTGCCGGAGACGGGATCGGGCGCGCCGACGACGGTATTGTTGCGGACGTTAAGGCCGACGAGCGCCTGCTGGAGCTTGAGGTTGTGGAGCTGCACGCGGGCGTCTTCGTTGAAGGCGTTGTCGTGCTGGCTCAGGCCGTAGGCGGACTCGAAGGCGCGGCGCGCCTGCTGCGGATCGCCTTGCGCCAGCGCGCTGTTGCCACGCGCGAGCATTTGCTCGGCGGCCTGGGTTTTCGCGCGCTGCTGACTGGCCTCGCCCTGGAGATACGTCTGTACATCGACGGCGGCGGCGCGGGCGACGATTTGGTCGTCCTGCTTTTGCAGCGAGCCGTCCCACTTTTTGAGCTGCCACTTTTCGTTGAGGAAAACCTTCCAGGTGATGTTTTCGAGCGGCAGGTCAAACTTCGGCGCGAGCAGTTTCAGATCGAGTTCGCTCGTGCCGGCCTCGCCGATCTGGCTGCTGTAGAAAAGCGACACCGGGATCGCTTGATCGCTGCGCGACGGCTGTTCGAGCGGGATAAGAATCTGCGCGCCCTCGCGCCACGGCCACACGCCGTTTTGATTCACAAACGCGAACCAGAACTTCGCGTCCTTCGGCAGGGTGAGGTGCAGCAGGCGCTTGTCGCCGGGCTGGATGGAAAGCTGCACCTGCGTGAGCATCGCGCCGTTGTCGGAGATGACGGAGGTGAACGTGATGCTGTTCACTCGGGCGGGCTGGAGCGCGACGGCTTCGTGGCGCTCGAGTTTCATCGGCAGCACAAACGCGGGCTCAACAAGCCGGTAGGCAAAGCTCGCCGATGACGTGCTCAGATCCTTTTGCAACACGCGCGGGATGCTCTGCCATTCCGTCGGCTGGAGCGCGGCGGGCGTGGCGTCCACGCGCACTTGCAGCCGGCCGCCGGATTGCACGGTGACAAACCCGCGCTGCAAATTCACGTCCGCCGCCTGCACGCCGCGGAGGCTGATCTGCGCGGCGTTCGCGGCCACCGGCGTCTGATACGTGGCCTGCAAAAGATACGCGCCGATGACGCGCCGGTGCAGCTTTACCTCCCACGTTTTCAGCGGGGCTTTGGCGTCGCCGGGCACCGCGAGGAAGTCGGCCACCTGATCGCCCGCGAACTTCACGTTTTCCGCCTCGGCGGGCAGCGCGATGCGGAACGATTTCAGTCCGGTGTTTTCAATCTGGTATTGGAGATTCGCGACCGTCTTCACCTGCGCCTCGCCGACCGTGGCGTGCTGCAAGCCGTTGACCTGCACCCACGGGTCCACCTGCTCGACATCGAGCGCGAGGCTCCACGGCGTTTGCAGGACGTTGAACGCAAGCACGCCCTTTTGCTTGATGCCGGACTTCTGCGGATCGAGCTGGGTCACGCCCTCGCGGGTGGTGACCTGCAGGCGCATGCCCTGCTCGGGCACGACGAGAAAAGTCCCGCGCTGTTTGTTCGCCTCGCGAAAGACGAGCTGCGGCGCGGCCCACGCTTTCGCCGCTTTCAGCCCCGGCCCCGTGAGGTTGATGGCGAACTTCTGCGGACCTTCCGTGCGACCGCGCAGGTGCATCGTGATGATGCGCGCCTCACCGGTCTTCGACTCGGTCCAGTGACTGAGCGCTTCGCCGGTGATCGACTCCACGTCCATGCCAGCAGGCAGCGCGAAACTCAGCCGGAAAATCCCGGCGCGCGTGATGTCCACGGTCGTGTTCACCGCGAGCAACGCGCGATCTTCGCCGAGCGAAAGCGTATCCTGCGACTGCACCCGCACGTCGGGCTCCACGGCGGACGCTTTCACCGTCGCGGTCTTCGTCACGTCGGCGTAGCGAAACGCGCGGCGCACCGTGAGGCCGGAGATTTGTCCGGCGAGCGCGGGCGCGAGGTTGCCGGGGAAATCTTCGAGATTGATCGGCGCGAGCGTCTCGGCGGTCACGGTGTCGAGCTGAACTTCGTTGCCCGTGCCGATGCCGAGCACGCCGATCTGTCCCGCGGCGCCCTCGACGGAGATCAGCCCCACGGCCTGCGTCATCGGCAGCGGGCCGGTGGCGATCTGCGAGCGGATGAGGAGCGAAAACGGACGCGACTGCCGCGGCGCGAGGTTCACGCGCAGCTTGCCGGCGTCGGGATCGAAGCGCCATTGCGAGACGGTGGACGCCGGGCGCGCGGCGTTTTCTTTCGCCGGTGCGAGCGTCGCGGGATCGAGCACGTCGGTGATCGTCGTGCCTTTGGGGACATTGAAAACCAGCTCACCCAGTTCGCCTTGCGCGGGCCGGATGGAGACGTGATGCAGTCCCTCGATGACGCCGGTGGTCGGCGCGTAGAGCTGCGTCAGCTCGGTGTAAAAGATCGCCTTTTCCCGCGCGACATCGCGGCTGCGCGGCTTCCACGCGATCCAGATGTCGTTCGCCGGCGAGAGCACGAGCTTCGCCACGGTGTCCTTGCCCTCGGCTTTGCGATCAATGGAAACGGCCTGCGGTGCGAGCACGTCCACGTCGAGATTGGCGAGCGTGAGGGTGAGCTGATTGACCAGACCGAACTGCACCGGCAGCACGAATCCGCTGTCGGCACCCTGCTTCGCGACGGCGAGCTGATACTGCAGCTCGATGTCGAACGCGCCGCTCTCCAGTGCGAGCAGCACGTGCGCGTGGCGGTCGTTGATGCGCGTCTGCACGAGCTTGAGCGCGGTCTTCGGGTAGGTGATCTGCGTGAGCACCGCCGGGTCAAAGAACACCGGCAACTGCTGCCCCTTCACCGCCTGCCAGTGGATCTTCGCCGTCGCCAGCGCGAATTTTTCCTCCACGCGAATCTGCTGTGTCACGGTCTCGGCGATCGGTGCGCCCTTCGGCGGCAAAGCGGCGTCGGTCTGCGCGAGCGCACTGCTGGCGAGCCAGCCGAAGCCGACGAGCAGCAGCGCTGCGGTTGTCGCCGGGCCGCCGCGCAATGCGGGCTTCGGGGCACGCGGCATCTGCCAGAGCCGGCGGAGCGCGGGCACGGCGATGCGGAATACGGCGAAAAGCGCGACGACCACGAGGAACGCCTCCGCGCCATTCGGCCAGCGGAGTGCGGCCCACGCGAGCAGCGTCCAGCCGAGGATCGACGCCGCCGGTTTCTCCGCGATCCACGCGTAGCCAAAGGCAAGGAACGCGAGGAGCGCCGGCCACGCGTAGCCGAGAAAGCGGAGCACGGTGGTTTCATCTTCCACGTTGCCGACTTCGACCGAGAGCGCCTGCCCGGCCTGCTGCACCGGCGCAAGGAAGGTCAGCCCGCGCGCCAGGCCCGTGTGGTTGTGCTCCGCGACATCGCCCACGTTGATGAGCGCGATGCCCGCAACGAGAAACGCCAGACCGCCGAGGATCATTCCCGCCCAGTGCTGCGCGCTGAATTTGTAAACGCCACCGCGGGTCGCGCCGCGCCACAAGAAGACGGCGACGGCCAGCAGCGCCACCGACGCGAACAGCGCAATCAATGCACGCCCGGCCTCATACCCGGAAAACATCCGCACGAGCTGCGCGAAGCCGGTGACATCCGCCACGCCGCCGACCGGCGTGAGCGAACCGTCGCGATAGACCAGCCGCTGCGCGGTGTCGGGCTCCACTTTCCACTCCGCGAGCAGCACCGGCGCGCCCACGACGGGCGTCGCGATCTTCACGTGCGTCGGATTTTTCGCCTTCTCGGCGAGTTTCAATTCGACGGCGAGCACCGCATTCGGATCTGCCTGCTGCGGGAGCGGGATGAGATTCGCGCCGCCGTCTTTCACCGGTACTACCGTCGCGCCATTGACTGTGGCCGACCACAGTTCCGTGCCCGCGGGCAGCGTCACGCTGAAGTTCGCGTTGCCGCGATTCTTCACGAAATACTTCGCCTCGGTCAGCACCTGGCCCTCCTTGGAAATGCGTGTGGTCAGCGCCGCGCGGTCCGCGACCTGGCTGAGCGAATCGCCCTGCACGAGCGGGCTGAGCTGGAGTTGCAAATCGAAGGGCCGCGCGGCGTAGCGATACGCGGCGAGGATCGGCTTGTCGAAAAACAGGCGGTATTCCGACGGCACCTCGGCCGTCTCCAGCCGCAGCAATCCCGGGGACACCGTCGCCGCTTTCACCTGAAACTGATACGCGCTGATGACTAGTGTGTGGCCCTGCTCGGACTGCGCGTCGAGCGGGCGCGCGCCGGTGAAGGCGAGCGTCTCGCCCTGCGGCTTGAACGGGCGCTCATACGTGGCGAGCAGCGTGTAGGCGCCGGTGACCGGCGTGTGCAACTGCACCACGTAACCGCCGTCGGTTTTCTGCCAGTTGCGGATGTCCTTGCCGGTGAACTCGACGTTAAAATATTCCGCCGACAGCTCGACCTTGAACGCCGCGATGGGCGCGCCGGAGACCGCGTAGTTGAGTACGCTGCTGCCGTAGGCCACGCCTTCGCCGATGGAGAAAAGATGAAACGCATCCACCTGGATGGACTGCGGCAGACGCTCGATGCGCAGCGCGAGTTCCCACGCGGGTTCGCTGATGCGGAAGGCGTTTTGGATGTTCGCGATCTTGCGCGGAAAGAAGGCGGTCGCCATTTCCGTGAGCGCCTTGGTGCGCTCCGCGGTGAGGCGGAAACCCGCGTCCGCCGACACCGCGACGTGGCCGCGCACCGACTTCGCTTTCATCACCTCCACGCGCGGCAGCGACCACTCCGCCGCGCCGAGCGCCTTGTTCTGTTCGAGCCGGAGCTGGATGACCTGCCGGCCCGAGACGGGCTGCGCAAAGACGATCCGCAGCTCGGATTCCG
The DNA here is from genome assembly GCA_021414005.1 of Chthoniobacter sp. Lineage (GTDB taxonomy): Bacteria > Verrucomicrobiota > Verrucomicrobiia > Chthoniobacterales > Chthoniobacteraceae > Chthoniobacter. Next base: position 130,087 of record JAIOPH010000001.1, read on the forward strand.
TGGGCGCTTCGAGGTCGCGGAGAAAGTAGTCGCTCATGCCGGCGACATTGAGCCGCGCCACCGCGTAGCCGCGCGGCACGCGCAGGAGCAGCTCGCGCAGCGGGGCCTCGCGCACGTCGAGTTCGATCTCGCCGTCGATGCTCAGTTCGGTTTCGCCGAGGTGATACGCGAGGACTTGCGAGACGGTGAGTTCGGGCAGGATCTGGTCGGCCTGGATGCGCAGCGCGAAGTCCGCGCCGGAAAAGCGATACGCAAACCGCTGCGCGCCGCCCGCGCGGAACGCGGCCTTGGTCGCGCCGGTTTCGGGAAACTGCTCGGGCGAAATCTGCGACAGCCCTTTGGCCTGCGCGACTTCCAACCGCACCGCGCCTTCATTCACCACGCGGACGTAGCCGGCGAAACGCGTTGCGCCGTCGGGGCGCAGTTGCAGCGCGTCCACGGTTTGCGGGAACGCGCCGATCGGCGTCTGCGTCTGCACCTGGAGCGCGAACTGATTTTTCTGCGGCTGATTGAACTGCACCACGAGTTTGCGCTCGTCGGCGTTCGCGCCGGGCTCGACTTTCCACGCGAGCACCTGCTCGCCGGCCACGCGCGTGACCTCGCCCGCGCCGCGCAGGAGCAGCGTCACTCGGTCGAGTTCGCCCTGCATGATCCGGCCATCAAGCAGCGCGACCTGCCGCATGAGGCCGGGGCCAACGCTGATCTGCGCGAGCATTTCGGCGGAGTAGAAAAGTTTGCCCTCGGTCTCAGGCGCGGCGGTTTTCCAGGAGAAGATCACGTTTCCACCCGGCGGCAGGAAGCTCGCGAAGTCTGTGCCCGTGCGCTCGGGACGCGCGGCACCGGCGAACTGGAATTGCGTGTCGGCGGCGAGGCCTTGCAGGATGATCGGCTGGAGCGCGCAGGTGGCGACGCGGAAGTTCACCGCGTTCCAGCCGCCGCTCGGCTGCACGGCGGCGTGGAATTTGAACGTGAGCGAGTAGTCGCCCGGCTTGTCGAACGTGGCGATGAAGCGCCCGTCGCGCGCGGTGAGACGCCAGTCTGGATGCTGCGGGAGTTCGGTCAGCGCAAGGCCGCCGGCGAGCAGGCTGCGCGAGCCGCCCTTCGGATTCGCGACGTGCGCGGTCGCGGTGAGGACGAAGGCGGCGGTCTGGTCGCTGAGCGTACCGGTGAGTTTGAAATCGCGCAGCACGACCTCGCGTGCCTCAGGGTCCGCGAGCGTGACCCGCAGCGGCAGCGCGTAGGCTGCACCGTGGAATTGGAACGCGAGCGAGTCGGGGGCGTCGTCCTGATTTTGGACGCGCATGGCGTCGGGGAGAAACTTCATCGCGACGGGGAGCAGCCCGCCCGGCTCCTCGGCCTGCACGCTGAACTCGGGCGAGGTTTCCACTTTCACAAAGCCGCTGAAGAGCACGGGCTGCGGCGGCGTGAGCGTGAGTGGGACGAGCGGGTTTTCGAGCGACTTCAGCTCGCGCTCGGCGGTGATGGCGACGGTGAGTTGCGCGGGGGCCTTGTCGGTTTTCTTCGGGCGCAGGATGAGCGTGCGTCCGCCGCCGGGTTCCCGCCGGATGCCCCAGTCCTGGAGCCCCTCCCCGGTGACTTCTTTGATTTCGCCGTCGCCGGAAATGGTCAGCGGAAGTTCCTTGGGTTCACCTTGGAGGATGTCGAGGGTGACGGCGAAGTTTTGCGTGAGTTTGTCGCGCGTGATGCGGATGGATTCCTGGAGGGTGGTGGAAAAGATGAGCTTGTCCTTGTCACCCGGCTGCCCGCCCATCAGGCCCTCGATGACGAGACGCACCTTGCCATCGGTCACGCCACCGGAGATGGCGGGGGATTTGATTTCGGCGGTGTTTTGGGCGCGGAGATTCGCGGCGATGAGGAGCGGGAGAAGGAGGGTGAGGATGCGGAGTTTCATGGGCGGGTTGGGTTGGGAGATTGGATGGTGGCAGGGAAAGAGCCGGAAGCCGGAGCGAAGGCACCGGCGCGAACGGCCGTTCTCCGCTTTCCACGGGAGCGGCGCGGCTCGTGGAGCCGCGTGTGGAAAAAGCCCGTCATCCTGAGCGGAGCGCAGCGGAGTCGAAGGACCTCAAACTCCAGGCGGGGGCGAAGGCGGCGGCTGGCGGGGAAATGTCGAATGACGGATGACGAATGACGAAGGAATGACGAAGCGCGAAGTCCGAAGGACGCACCGCGCGATGGCCAAGTCGTCATTCGGGCTTCTTTCGTCATTCCACATTCGTCATTCGTCATTCCCCCCCGCCCGCCGCCTCCGCCCGCGAATAGTTAGAGGTCCTTCGACTCCGTTCCCGCCCGCCTGCGCCCGCCGGGAACTCCGCTCAGGATGACGGGTCGTGGGGGACGCGTGCGCTTTTCCAAGACGCCAGACGCCTATGCTCGGAGGATACGGCGCGGCGCTCATCGCCCAGACACGCTTTTCGCCGTACGGATCATCCACTCGAGCTTCTTCGGGCGCGGATCGGCGGGGTAGATGGCGGGGACGCCATTGAGCAGGCCGAGCAGGCGGTCGGTGGTGACTTCCGCGGCGTAGGGGCTGGCGACGAGCCACTCGGAAAACGCGCTCGCGGTTCCCGCCAGGCGCAGCGCGGGGCTGGCTTGTTCGAGCGACGGCGCGTCTTTGGTGAAGGACACGGCCCACTCGTGCTCCTTGTAGTCTGCGGTGCCGGGCACTTTGAACCGCACGCGCACCCTGGCGAGGTCGCCTTCGCCGCGCGGGTTCACTTCCACCACGTAGAGCGCGTTGCCGGATTCCGCCGCGCCGATCTCGGCGGCGTCCACGGTGTTGTCGCGGAACTGCTCCTTCTTGAGCTGATGTTTCGCGTAGCCGATCTGACGGTAGGCGGTGACGCGGCGCGGGTTCCACTCGACCTGCACTTTCACGTCCGACGCCGCCACGCGCAGCGCGCCGGCGAGCTGCGCGGCAAACCCGCTCGCGGCCTCCTCGGGCGTGTTGATGAAGCCGTAGCGACCGTCGCCGTTGCGCGCGAGCGTTTCGAGCAGCGTGTCGTCGTAGCCCTCCCAGCCGATGCCGAAGCAATCCAGCGCCACGCCGCGCTGGCGGTTCGTCTCGACCTTGCGCTTGAGCGCATCCGGGTTCACGTCGCCGAGATTCGCCGCGCCGTCGGTGAGCAAAACCACGCGGCTGATGCTGCCTGGCTGGTAATGTCTCAGCGCCGTGGCGTAGCCGAGATCGAGCGCGGCCTCGAGGTTCGTGCCGCCTTGCGGGGTGATCTCGCCCACGCGCGCCACGGCCGCGCCGGCTTTGTCGCCCGTCACGCCATCGGCCCAGATCCGCGGAGTGCGGGCAAAGGCGACGACGCTCAGCCGGTCCTGCGGCTGCAACTGCGCGGCGAGCACCCGCAGCGCCTCGCGCAGGATGCGCACGCGGTCGGCGCGTTCCATCGAGCCGGAATTGTCGAGCAGCAGCACGAGATTCAGCGGACGCCCCGGCTGGCGGCCCGCGGCGGCGGTCTTCACCGAGAAGCGCACGAGGTCGCGGTTTTGGGCGAAAGGATAACGCGCCCGCTCCGTGGCAAAGGCCAGCGGCGCACCGGCGGCGGGCTCGGGATCGCGATAGTCAAAGGCGTTGATGAACTCCTCGCTCCGCACCGTCGCCAGCTCCGGCATCTGTCCCTTTTCGAGACTCGCCCCCGCGAGCTTGAACGACACGTCGCTGACATTGAGCGAGAAGGTCGAGAACGCATTCGCGCTCGTCGCCACCTCCGGCTGTGGGATCGCGGCGGGCTGGGCCGGGCGGGCGGCGGGAATCACTTCGTCCAGTTTTTTCACCTCCTCCTGCACTGCGGCTGCTTTCGCCGGTTGTTCAGCCATCCTTTCCAGCTTGGCGATCGCTTGCTGTTCCATCACCGCGAGCCTTTTGGCTTCCAAAGCGGACGCTTGAGCGAGTCTGTCGCGCGTCGCCTTCATGGTGTTCTCCGCGTCGCTCTGCGCGCTCGCCAGCTTTTCTCTTACTTCCTTCACGCTGGGGTGATCCGCGCCCAAGCCGGAATTCAGCAACCTCTTCTCCTCCACACTCAACTCGCCAACGGTTCGGCTGGCTCGCGTCGCCGAGTAATCTTCTAGTGCCATTGAGCGAAGCGCCTGAGGCAGCTCCTCGGGTTTGAGTTTCTCCAAAATTTTCTCCTGCTGTTCGAGAGCACTAACCCGGTTTCGCTGTTCGTTTAGCTCCCGAATACTGGTTTCGCCCAGTGTCTTCGCGGCCCACTGAAGCTGCTCCGTGGCTGGTGCTGGTGTGGCCTGCGGCACATTGAATTTACGGACGGGATTCGCCCACGCATTGTCCGCCTTCTGCGGCGCGCGTGCCCGCTTTTCCGTGTATGACCTGCTATCGAAATCCTGTTTCTCCATATTGATTCTATCCTCCAATCGCTGCGCCTGTTCGTTGTGGGGATCGATGCTGAGGACTTGCTCAGCACGTTTGAAGGCAAGGTCGAGCCTGTCGCTTTCAAAGTAGGATTGGGCTTCGGCGAGCTTCTCCTGCGCCAAATCTCCAGTCGTCGCGGGCGCAATCTTCGGAGCGGCCGCATTCAGCGCAGGTCTCGCCGTTGTTGCCGCTGCTTGCTCCGCTGGTCGTGTTTCCGTTGCTTCCACTGGTTCCGTCTTTGCCTCGGTTTGGAAAACCAAAGCATCAAGCGCCGAAGGCAGATCCTTTTTACCCTTCCTCCCATTCTCGTCGCGACCTTCCGGGGCCAGCTCCTTCGGTTCATCGAGCTGCATTTCTGGTTTGCGCGGCTGGACAGCGGACTCTTCCTTTTTCAGCTCCTCCCTCTTCTCAGCCGCGGCTTGCTGACGCTCCGGGAGCGCGGGCTCCAGTGCTGGAAGAGGCGGCGGCTGAGTCTTGAGGGGGGCGGGAACCGGCGCTGGTTGCGCGTCTCGCAGCTCACCTGTGTTGCCAAACGGATCCTCGCCCGCCGCCGCCTTGTCGGTTTGCTCCTGCGCCTTGGCGGCATCCTTCGCCGCGCGCTCGGGCACAAACTTGAACTCGTCGACTGACTCGAATACCTGCTCGTCAGCACCGTCCGTCTTGATCGCCGGGCGACGCTTGTCATCTTCGTCCGAATGCGTTCCCTCCGTCGCGGCGTTGCGGTTCAGTTTCGACGCCTCATCATCGACCCAACCGAAGCCCAAGCTGATTTCCGCCTGATTGCTCTGCCTGATCTCCACGTTCTTGGCCGTGATCTCGCGCGACTTGTCGCTGCTCGCCGGAGGTCCGGTCAAACCGGCGAATCGCCCAGCATCCTTGCCGGAAAGATCGACCTGTTCCTGCGGCGCGGCCTTCTTGCTGTCGAACGCTTTCTCCCGCTCGCCTTTCGGTAGTTGGGCTTCGGCCAGCGCAGAGGCTGCCACGATCGCGTCGCTGTCGGAACGAATGCCCGGAGCGGAGGGGGCTGCGGGAGCTTTGGCAATTGCGGAGCCGAAGTTGACGGATCCATCGAAATCAGCGGCAGGCAGTGCGGGCTCGACCACCGGCCCTACGCGACCTTGCAAGATTTGGCCTTTCTCGACGCTCTTCGTCGTTCCTCGGGCCGAGTCTCCCAGACGGTTTTGCAGCGGGCGCTCATCCCCGTCAGCGGCCAGGCGTGCGCCATCATTTGGCACCTTCACCCCATCACTGCTCAAGTTCTTCGCGAAATCCTGGACGGGAGCGGCTTTCACCATTTCGTTCGCCGACCGATCGAGGGAGAGACTGTCGCTGTTGGTAACCGTTACTCCGTTGTAAACATTGGCCACGCCCGGGTCCAAGGCGGTGTTGCTGGCGTGGGTGCCCGGATAGCGCTGAAATTCCTTCGCGCCTGACGGAGCCGGAGTTCCTGCGGAGTTGGTGGAAAGTTTCCCTGCAACCGGGATGTCGCCAAGCACAGGCAGCGCGGACGCATCGGGTTTGGGACTTTCGGCAGGGCGGGCAGCCGCCGCGGCCAGGGTTTCCTGGCCGACGAGGGCGTTGTCGAGGTCGGGATGCTGGCGGGTGGTGCCGGACGGGCCGTAGCTGACGCCCCCGTCGAGCGAAGGATCATTTTTTGCTTTGGCCTGCTGCTCAGCGATCTGCCCGGCCTTGGATTTCTCCGCGACGGCGCGGTAATACGCCTGCACAGATTCGTCGTTTCCAGCAGCCGCCTGCCCCCTGCTGAGATCTTCCGCAAGTTTCGGCGGCAAGTTACCCCACTCAGCCTTCTTCGAGGGTGACACAGACGCAAGGTCCGCAGGTGCGTCGGTGGTGGGCGGGAGATAGAGGGCGCTGGCGCCAGATTTTTTTGACACTCGATCTACAGGCGCTGGATCTGCCTTGCCGAACAATAGAGCATCAATGGCACTGGCAGAAATTGCTTCGGAACCGCTGCGGTTGCCTGCAGTCACCGGACTAGCTCCAACTACGCTGGTGTCCTTTCCCGCGAAGTCGCCATTGGTTTCGCGAATTTGTCCCATGACAGCACCTAGCGCTGTTGCAGCAATCGTCGAGGAATTCTGCGCTTCCCCGCGCCCTTCGATCGCGTATTGGTCGATGCCAGAATCAACAATCCGCAACTCGTCGAGACTGCGAACAGCCTGAGCACTCTTTCGGGCCGACTGTTTTACTCCCGACATGGCCGGAAATAACAGCCCCGCAAGAATGACCACGACCGCGGCCGCCGCGCCCAGCGGCACGACCCACGTCCAAACGCGGCGCGGGGCTTTGACGATGGGCGCGGGCTTCGCCGGCTGGGGCGCGGGGCTTTTGAAATGCGCGAGGAGGCGCTCGCGGCGTTCACTGGAAAGCTGGGCCGGGGTGGGCGTGGCGGGCTCGGGTTCGGCGGTGGCTTCGCGCAGGAGTTCCATGGCCTGACGCAGCCGGGCATGGAGGTGCGCCAGCCCGGGATCAGCGGCGATCTGCGCGTGCAGCGCCACGGTTTCCTCCGCCGAAAGCTCGCCCATGAGCAGCGCGGTGAGGCGCATCTCGGTCTGCTCGCGCGGGGTCCGGGTGGGTTCCGGGTTCATCGGGCGACCTCCGTTTTCTCCAGCTCCACAGCCATGCTTTTCAGCGCGTGATGGAGCAGGTAGCCGACGTGCCCGGTGGTCAGCCCGGTGCGGTCGGCGATCTCTTTGTAGGAAAGCTCCTCGGTGAAGCGCAGGCGGATGAGTTCGCGGCTGCGGTCGTCGAGCGTCTCCAGGACGAGCCGCACGAGGCCGATGCCCTCCCAGCGGGCAATCTGTTCGTCGGGCAAAGGCTGGGCGTCGGCGGCGTCGGCGAGCGGACCTTCTCCGTCATTCTCCGCGTCTCCGACGAGCACGAGCCGGCTGGCGCGGCGCTGATGGTCCACGGCGAGATTGTGGACGATGCGGTAGAGCCAGGGCTGCGGCGTGAGGACGTTTTGGAATTGGGCGTGAAGTTTCATAAAAGCCTCCTGCACGATGTCCTCCGCCACGCTGAAATCCCGCACCAGCCGCCGGGCATAGGCGAGCAGCGGCGACTCGAGCGCGGCAAAGACCTGCTCGATGGTCGCCCATTCGGGCACTGGACGGCTGGCTTCGTCAGGCGCTTGCACGGCCATGGGGGTGGGGCTGTGGAATCATCGGCGAAGCATCCGGCGGGCGGGCTGATATGGCGAGTCGGGAGACATCGTTTCGGAGGGTGAGACGGGTGGGCGTAGTGGTTCTTAGAAAAAAGGCGGGAAGATTTCCGCCGACGGCTGACCTCTCTCGCTTCCGCTCAATTTTCCTCTACGAACCGAACGAAGGTTCCGGCTAGACCGCGACGAATAGAAAGGAGCAGCGTGAGCTTTTTTCCACGCCCGACTGAGCTTACGGCTGCGGATGGGCCCGCTGATACTCGGCCTGCGCCTGCGGGAGCAGCGCTTTGAGCTGCGCGATGCGGGTGCTGTCCGCAGGATGAGTGGACATGAATTCCGGCGGCTTGCCGTCGCCCGTCGCCGCGCTCATGCGCTGCCAGAAGGCCACCGACTCCGCCGGGTCGTAGCCGGCGCGTGCCATGTAGAGGAGGCCGATCTTATCCGCCTCGCTCTCGTGGTCGCGACTAAACGGCAGCAACACGCCATACCGCGCGCCGGCACCGATGGCCCCCATGATGGCGCGCTGTTGTTCGTAACTCATGTCGCCCACGGAAGTCTGGACGCCGGTGAGCAGGGTTTGCGTGGCCTTTTCCTGCAGGAGCCGTTCGGAGCCGTGGCGGAGCGTGGCGTGGGCCATCTCGTGACCCATGACGGTGGCGAGCCCGGCCTCGGTTTTGGCGATGGGCAGGATGCCGGTATAGACGACGATTTTGCCGCCGGGCAGGCAGAAGGCATTGACCTGCGGACTGCGGACAAGCGAGACGTGCCATTGGAATTTCGTGGCTGCCGGGCCGGTGGCGGCGGCGAGGCGCTGGGCGACGCGGAGGACGAGATCGTAATCGTCGCCGGACTTCACGAGTTCCGACTCGCCGAGCACCTGCTGGTAGCTTTGCAAACCGAGGGCTTCCTCCTGCTGCGGGGTGAGGGCATGGCGGGCGGTGCGTCCGGCTTCGTTCGTGAGTTTTTCCGAGGAAAAATACTGAAAAGCCACGACCAACAAAGCGATGCCAACGGGCAGGAAACGGATGAGCAGGCGGCGTTTGTCCATAGCGATAGGTGGCGAAACCATGCCGCGAAATGCGGGCATGACACGGAAAAAAATCGGCGCAGGTCACGCCTTCCGGCCTCGCTATTTCTCCGACGGCTGGCCCAGCCAACGCCGGAAGGCGGGGTCCGCGAGGGTGCGCTGGGCCATTAACTCATAACCGGCAGTGAGCGGATGGCTGGCGTCGGCGTAGAGTTCGCTGGGCAAAGGCTCGGGCACGCTGTGGGGGATGCTCTCCGCAGCGAGCCATGCGGCTACGCCATCGTGGATGACCTGATAAGGCGCGCGGTTTTCCGGGGCCATGATGTGTTCATTGAAAGGGCCGAGGACGACAAAGACATCATTGCCGCGCTCGCGGAGCAGGCGCACCACGCGCTGAAACGCGGCCCACTGTTGCGAGGTCGCGAGCGGCACCCAGTCAAAGCGGGTGCTGCCGACGCCGGTGGTGGACCACGGCTTGTGGCGCGCGCTGGCGGGACCGCGCTGGGGGTCATCGCGCGGCGCGGTCGGGACGGTGAGGGTGATCTGCGCGAGTGGGTTGCGCCGCGCATTGGGATAGTGCGGTGGGTCGCCACCGTCGTCGGCGAGGGTCCAGTTGGGAATGCTCTTCTGGTCGAAGTAAGCGTTTTGCAGATGGCTCGTCCATTGCAGGAAACCCACGCGGTTTTGGATTTCCGCGGTGAGCTTCTCGTTGGCATCGGCACGATAACACGCGAGGCGCGGCGAGAACTGCGGGACAAGGCGCGAGTGATTGAAGTGTTCCTCTTTCGCGGAACTCAGATCGGCCTCGGGGCTCGTGAGCCAGAGCAGATTGCATTGCAGTAAGACCTTCTGCCCAGCGGGTAACTTCGCGTAATGCCGCACCATTCCCTCCAGCGCGAGTGGGAAGAGACCATTGACGCCGCAGTTTACAAACTGCGGCGAGCCCGCGCTCTCGCGCGTGAGGAAAATCGGCCAGGCGCCGTCGGGCTGCACATACTCGCCCCACACCACGGAATCCCCGAGGACTACCACCTTGCCCGGAACCGCCGCCCGCTTCACCCAGCGCGCATAAAGCCAGTAATCGCGGCTCAGCGCATACGGAATACGGTAATCCGCCCCGGTATCGAAGCGCTCCACGTTTTCCCAAATCGGCGGCACCGCGAGTAAGATCGCGAGAACTATGGCTAAAGTCGCAAGCCACTGCCGCGCTGTCAGGCGCATCTCGGTCGCGCCAAAGGGCACAAGTTCCTTCGACCCGCCATGGCCGACGGAGCGGGTAATACCGGATGCGGATTCGTTGGCCATGTTAGAACTGGAAGTAAATGAAAGCTCCGCCGCCTGAGGCGCAGAGGCAGAGATAAAGAACCATCATCACCGCGAGACTGACACGCACACCACTGGTCTTGAGTAAGTCGCGGAAGCGCGACTCATAAAGGAAGGCATAACCCCACACAGCGGCCACGAGCGCGACCATGAGCACGGGAAGGTTGGCGCTCCCCCACCCAGCGGTGGCGATCCGGCGGATGATGAGATTGGCGTCGGCCAGTGAGTCCGCGCGGAAGAAGATCCAGGTAAAAGACACGAACGCGAACACCGCCGTCTGCTTGAGCAGCCGGGGAACCCGCTCGCGGTAGAAACTGGACCGTTCCATTTCGCGCATGACGATCACGCCGATGCCATGCAGCGCGCCCCAGATGAGAAACGTCCACTTTGACCCATGCCATACGCCCGAGATGAGGAAGGTGATGAGCAGATTGCGGTAAGTCATCCACGACCCAAGCCGATTGCCACCGAGCGGGATATACACGTAATCGCGAAACCATGACGACAAACCGATATGCCAGCGTGTCCAGAACTCGCCGAGGCTCGCCGCGAGGTAGGGGTTGTTAAAGTTCAGGACCAGTTGGAAACCCATCATGCGGGCGAGCCCGCGAGCCATGTCGGTGTAGCCGCTAAAGTCGAAGTAAATCTGCCAGCCGAAAACCACGGTCCCGAGAACCAGCGCGGCGGCGCTGCTGGTCTCCGGGTGATCGTAAACGCGCTCAACGTAGAGCGAGAGATAGTTCGCCAGCGCGAGTTTTTTGAAAAGCCCGACGAGAAGTAACGAAGCTCCATCGGTCAGATTCTGGAGCCGGAACGCGGGGAACTTATTGAACTGCGGGAGCAGGTGGCGGGCGCGCTCGATGGGTCCGGCCATGAGCTGGGGAAAAAAGCAGACGAAAGTGGCGAAGCGCAGCAGGCTGCGCTCGCGGTGAACATTGCCGAAGTAGAAATCAATCGTGTAACTCAGCGATTGGAAAGTGAAGAACGAGATCCCCACCGGCAGGAGATACTCAAAGCCGAACGGCATCAGCGTGGCCGGATCGGTCAGATGCAGGCGGGGGAATAACTCATTCAAACTCCCGACCACGAAACCCGCGTACTTGAAGAACACGAGGAGTGCGAGGTTGTTCACGAGGCTGACCAGCAGCCAAATTTTGCGGCTGCCGAAGAGCGCGCCCAGCGCCATGAGCAGCATCAAAACCTCCGCTCCGATCAGCGTGGGGCGCAGTGTCGCCGGCCCCCATACCGCCGCAGCGAGAATCCCTAGCGCTCCCACGGCCGCGCCGGCGAACGCGGTCTTCAGCAACTTGTCTTCCAGTCCGCGCAGCGCGAAGCGGCTTCCACTTTCGCCCGACGTACCGACGCGCGGGCAGTGGTCCATGAAGGCGACCAGCGCGTAGTCGAGCAGCGTGGAATAGACGACGAGCAGGAGGTAATACGGATTCCACCAGCCGTAGAAAAAGTAAGACGCCACGAGCAGCCAGGCCAGCCACAGGCGCGTGCGCTGCAACGCGAAGAACACCGGCAGCACGATCAGCAGGAAGATCGCGAAGGGCCAGGTGTGGAAAAGCATGGCGCGGAAGTCTTCGACGAAGCCGACGTGAGACCGGGAAACTACCTGGCCTTGAGGGCCGCCAGTTCCGCCTCGGTCACGCGCCGCACGCAGCGAAAGCCGCTGTAGTCCGTCTTGAAACAGGCATCGCTATCGCCGGTCTTCTCGCCCTGCCGCGCCGACGAACGGCACTGGCCGGCGCTCGCCTTCCAACTGCCGCCGCGAATCACCCGGCGGACATCTGCACCGGTGTTGGGCGGGCCGGTTGGGTCCGTGGCCGGGCTCCCCTGGTAATACGTCGCGCTATACACGTCCTCGCACCACTCGGAGACGTTACCGTAAAGGTCGTGGAGCCCCCAACGGTTCGGCTTTTTCTGGCCCACCGGATGGGTCTTCTGTTCGCCATTCTCCGCGAACCACCCGTACTGCCGCAACTTGTCCGCGCCGCCAAACTCGTAGTCTCCATCGATCCCCGCACGGGCCGCATATTCCCATTCCGCCTCAGTCGGCAGACGATAACCATTCGCCGTCATGTCGCAGTCCCAGTCTGGCGTCTTCTCGTTGTAACAGGGCTTCAATTTCTCCAGCAGCGAGCGCTCATTACAGTATTGCTTGGCATCGCGCCACCGCACTTGCTCGACAGGATTCTTTGGGTTGTCGTGCCAGCGCGATGGGTTCGGGAGCTGCGCCGTGACATACTGCGCCCCAGTCACCTCATACTTATCCATGAGGAAGCTGCTCACCGTGACTTTGTGCGGTGGTGCCTCATCAGGACTGCCTTTGCTGCTGCCCATGGTAAAGGAACCGCCGGTCACAAAGACCATCGCTGTCCCGGATGGCGTGGTAATTTCAACCACGGCGGATTCTCCGGGCTTCGGTTCGGTTCCCGGTTTGTTTTCCTGGCACGCGGAAAGGAGTACCGCACCGGCGGCGAGCATCGGAAGATAAGTCAGCGGTCTCATGGCTTACTTGCCCGCGGCTTTCTTCGGCATCCAATCGGGCTCCTTGTTGCTGGACCCATTGCTGGTGAGACGAGCGACTTCGTCAGCCCCGGCGGTTTTCAGGTCGATGATCCCCGCTTTCTCCGACGACACCGCATAAATGTCCCAGCCCGGTGCATACACACCCACGATCTCGCAGGCCGATTGAAATGTTCCCTTCTTGCTGGGATCCCCCTTTGAAGCCGGCCCGCCGCTGAACGCGAGGTAACGTCCGTCCGGCGACCAATCAATGTGGTAGATGTAATTCACGGCATCACGGATTTGCAGCCGTGGCTTGCTGGCCTTGGGTTCATCGGAGTCGAGATCAATGTCCGCAACGGAGAGCTCATGGTCAGCAGATCCCCAAGCGATGCTCTTGTTATCGTTACTCAGACACGGACGGCAGCCGGGGATCTTGAGGTTGATCAGCTTTGTTCCATTCGCCTCGATCAGAAAGATGGCATGAGTCTCACCCATCCCGGCATGACAAATGGCGGCGATCCATTTCCCATTTTGGGAAAAACTCGGGTTGTAGAGATGATGCAGCTTTTCCGTATTCGGATGCGGCGTGATGACACCCGTCGCGAGGTCATAGAAGCTCATGCCCTTCGTATAGTAATCAATCACGTTGAACTTCGGATACTCCTGCGGAAGAAAACCCAGCCGCTTGCTGTCGGGGCTCCAAAACGGTTCGCGCGCGTTGTCCGTCAGCTTCCTGCGGTTGCCGCCGTCGCTGTCCATGACCCAAAGGCTGCGCACCGCGTCGCGGCCTTCGCCTTCATCCACGGAAAAGCAAATCTTTGTCCCGTCCGGCGACACCTGCGGGTAATGCTCATGGACCGTCGGCGTCTTGGTCAGGTTGATCGGCGCAGTGCCGTCGTTGTTCGAGATGAACAGCTCCCAGTTGTCATCGACGTAGGTCTCATAGACGAGCGCGAAAGGCTCAGTTTTGAGCCGCTCGGCGAGCGGTTGCGGGTCGGCGGCGCGCAGAGTGGCGACCCCGGTGAGGATGATGGCGAAAAGGATAGTGGATTTCATAGGCTGAGAGCGTGGGACAATTGGGAAGACCGGCTGGAAATGCAAAGGGTATTCACAGCGCGAAACGCCCGCCCCGGACTACTCGATCGACTTCACCTTTCCGCTCCGCTTTCCGGAGGGAAACGTGAATTCCGCCGGCTGCGGCGTGGCGGTGCTCAGCGGCAGATTGTCGCCTGCCTCGGCCTGTTCCTTATGTAATCGCGCGGTGAGACGCCTGACCTCCTCCGCGTGCTGCGGATCGGCAGCGAGGTCGTGCAGTTCGAGCGGGTCCGCCTTCAGGTCGAAGAGCTGCGTCTTGTTGATTTGCGGATACACAATGAGCTTCCAGCGGTCCTCGCGAAGGGCGCGCTGCACCTTGGTGTAGGCCGTGAGGATCACGGCGCGCGACGTCTCCGCCTGGCCGGTAGCCACCGGGATCAGGCTGCGTCCCTCGCTTCCTTCCGGTGCCGGCACCCCGGCCAGCGCACCGAGCGTCGGGAAAATATCGAGCAAGTAGCAGAGCGCGTCACTGCGCCGGCCCTGCGGAATCCCCGGCCCGGCGAGCACCAGCGGTGCGTGCATGGAGTGGTCGTAGAGGTTCTGTTTGCCAAAAAGCCCGTGGCTTCCAATGGCCAGTCCGTGATCGCTGGCAAAGACCACGATCGTCTTCTCCGCCTGTCCACTCGCCTGCAGCGCCTCGATGATGCGCCCGATCTGCGCGTCCATGAATTCGATGTACGCATAGTAATCTGCGAGATGCTGCCGCACGATTTCCGGCGTGCGCGGCCACGGCGCGAGCGCCTCGTCGCGGATGGTCATCTCGCCGTTGTTAAAAGGATGCACCGGCAGGAAATTCGCCGGTGCCGGTGGCTCGTGGCCGTAGAATTTCTCGCGGTATTCTTTCGGCGCAATGCGCGGATCGTGCGGCGCATTGAAGGCCACGTAGCACAAAAACGGCGCAGTCCCTTTTTGCTCCCGCAAAAACTCCACCGCCGCATCCGTAAACACCTGCACCGAATGCCCGCCGCTCACGCGCTTGTTGGCAAACGTGCGGGCCTCGCCGATGTCCTGCAGCGGCAGTTTGTAGGGATCGCCCATGCCACCGAGAAATACCGCCTTTCCACGTTGAAAGGACCGCAGCGCCGACTCCCCCCCGTTGTGCCACTTGCCCGTTATGAACGTCGTGTAGCCCGCCGCCGCGAATTTTTCCGGCCACGTCGTCTGGCCGTGGAGCTGTTCGTTCACGCGAAACAGCGTCCGCCCACTCATCAGCATCGCCCGCGACGGCACGCACACCGCGCCCTGATTTGCCCCCATACAGTAGGCACGCGTGAACGCCGTCCCGCGTCCCACTAGCGCATCCAGCGCCGGTGTGCGGATCACCGTATTGCCCAGCGCCCCGATCGTGTCTGCGCGCTGATCGTCGCTGAAAAGGAAGAGCACATTCGGTTTCGCACCGCTCTCCGCCGCGAGGCCGCCAGCGCAGAGTACAGACAGCAAAACGAGCGTGGAGAGGAGCAGTTTCATGCGATCATTCGTGGCGTCCACGCGCCTGCGGTCGAGCCATTTCGCCGGACGATCGGTCTCTTCAACGGCTAATGCGCGCCAGTGTCGCGCGTTTGGCGGCGAGTTGGCGGGTGAGGTCGCCGAGCGTCTTCGAGCGGGGACGAAAGTAGGCGGCAAGTTCTTCGCGCTGCGCGGGCTCCCGCTCGGTGGGCTCCAGAGCGAGGATCGCCCTGATGCGTGGCGGGACCTGGGGCGGGGCGGTCTTTGACCGGGCGGCGGCAGCCTGAAGAACTTCCGCCTCCCACGCGTGTTGCTCGCTTTCAAACTCCGGCAGGGAGGCGTGGATTTTCGCCTCCAACCGGGCGATGTCCTTTTCCAGCTCGATCCGTGCGGCGTGCGGTACGGGCTCCACGGCCGCACACTCCCGCACCGTCCCCCTGCCTACGAGCAACAGCGCGGCGAAGATGCGGGCGCGGATCACGGCTGGGCCGCGTAGGCCGCGAGGGCGGCGGCGTAAATCGCGCGGAGCGGCTGACCGGTGCGCTCACTCGCGCTGAGGCAGGAGGCGAATTCCGGCGCGGTCTGGATGATGCGCCCCTGCTTGAGCCCGAGTTTCACGCTGATGTCGCCAAACTTCGTCGTCACTGTTTCGAAACGGCGCTCCAACTTCAGCCGCGCGATCTTTTCCATGCGCAGGCCAAACGCGCTCGTCTCGGTAAAGATGATGTCGGCCAGCGACTCGGCGCGCGCTTCCTCACAGAGCACGGAGAGCTGCACGGCGGGCCGGCTTTTTTTCATCTGAATCGGCGTGAACCAGACATCCAGCGCGCCGGCCGCGAGGAGTTTCTCCATGACCGCGCCGGTGATTTCCGGCGAGAGATCATCGAGGTTCGTCTCCAGGCGGGTGACGATGTCGGTGTCATATCCGCCAGCCATCGCGTTACTCCGTGACGAGTTCGCCGAGCACCGCGCGCAGGACGTTGGGACGCGAATCGAGGTGTCGGGTGCCGACTCCGTAACCGATCTTCTCGCTCTTCATTTTCGGCATCGGGCCAAAGGCCGTGCCGAATTCCGCGACGATGGCGGCACCGGTGGGCGTGATGAGTTCGTGTGGTTCATCGATCTGGCTGAGCGGGATGCCGGCGAGGATTTCCAGCGTGGCCGGCGCGGGCAGCGGAAAGGTGCCGTGCGCGCACTGCAAAGTGCCGCGGCCTTCATGCAGGCTGGAGACGAAAACCTTTTCCACCCCGAGCGCCTCAAGGCCCACGCAGGCGCAGACGATGTCGGCGATGGAATCGAGCGCGCCGACTTCATGGAAAGTCACGTCGGCTGCTGGGAGGCCGTGGATTTTTCCCTCGGCGATGGCGATGCGCTGGAAAATGCCGAGCGCATGTTTTTTCACAAAAGGCGAAAGCTCGCTCGCCTCGATGAGTGCGCGAATCTGGCCGTGGCTGCGACCGTGCTCGTGGTGATGATGGCCGTCGTGCTCGTGAACTTCCGCACCGTGATCGTGATCGTGGCCGTGTCCGTGTTCGCCGTGATGATGATGCCCGCACCCCTCGCCGTGCTCATGCTCATGCGTGTGCGTGTGCCCCTCGTGGCTGTGCTCGTGCGTATGGGCATGCCCATGCCCGTGATCGTGGCCGCAGCAGTCGTGGTGCGCCTCTTCATCCGTGGCATGGATGTGCGTGGCACCTTCGTGGATACCGAATTTCACGCCCTCGATGTTCTGCCGCTGTTCGCGCTCGAAGTGCATATGGAAATCGCCGAGGTCGAGCTTGGACAGCTCCCATTCGAGCGTGGATGGTTTCACCCCGAGATCGACGAGCGCACCGACGGTCATGTCGCCACTGATGCCAGAGAAACAGTCAAGGAAGAGGGTTTTCATTTCAGATTTGGATTTCAGATTTTCAAAATGGAAAGGCGGGCGCGTGCTTCAATTCACGGCGCGGCGGGAGATTTCCCGCAGGCTCACGGCACCGTCGTAGAGCGCCTTGCCAATGATACAGCCGTAGAGGCCGGGCATTTCCGCAAGGCGACGGACGTGCTCTGCCGTCCCGACGCCGCCACTGGCGATGAGTTGGCAGCCGAGCACCGCCAGCATCCTTTCCGTCTCCATGAAATTCGGTCCCGCGAGCATGCCGTCGGTGGCGATATCCGTGTAGATAATGGTCCGCGCGCCCGCGTCTTCCGCGCGCCGCGCCAGGTCGAGCGCCGTCAGCGCGCTCTCCTCGGTCCAGCCTTTCACGGAAACCATGCCATTTTTCGCATCGATCCCGACGGCGATGCGCTCACCGCCAAACTCGCGCGCCATGTCGCGCACAAAATCCAGCGACTCCGCCGCACGCGTTCCAATGATGACGCGCGCCACGCCCGCCTCGATGGCCCGGCGGATGGCCGCCTCGCTGCGCATTCCTCCGCCGAGTTCGCAGGGGATCGAGATCGCCGCCGTGATCGCCCGCACCGCCTCCAGATTCCGCTGCTCGCCGCTGAAAGCCGCATCCAGATCCACCACATGCAGGTAGTCGCCGCCTTCACTTTCCCACCGCCGCGCAAACGCCGCCGGATCACGCGAGTAAACGGTCTTTTCCTCCACCTTGCCCTGGCGCAGACGGACGACTTCACCGGACATGAGATCAATGGCGGGCAAGAGGAGCATTTTCGAAAACAGGAAAAGGGATGGAGATGGTTCAGCGCGAAGTCAACCGACTCGCGCCGCAGTCAGTTACCCACCAAACCGACCGGCTGCAAGGCTGGTGAATCGCGCCGCCTTCTTTCGGCAAAAGGGCGATAGCGATTGATCCAAGGCGCGGGTTTCGCCATTTTGCGCGCCCTCTTTTTCCCCGAAATGCTCAAAGCCCTCGACATCTGGCTGCCTGCGTGGTGGCAGCGCCATCGCCACCACGAGCACGTCCTGGGCGTGCGTCATGTGCTCATCGCGGTGTGCGATCATTTCGAGCCGTTTCACGACGCGGAGAAGGACGAGGCGCTGGCGCGGGTGGCGACGTGGCGGCGGGATTTTGCAACGCTGGCCGGGGAGTTTCGGGATGCCGACGGCCAGCCGCCAAAGCACACGTTCTTTTACCCGATCGAGCAGTACGATGCGGAGGTCGTGGGTGCGCTGGCCGACGTTTGCCGCGCCACGGGCAGCGAGACCGAGGTGCATCTGCATCACGATGGCGATACGGCGGACAATCTCCGCCGCACGCTGGCACAGGGCGTCGAGCGGCTCGCCGCGCACGGCCAGCTCGCGCGGGATGCCGGCGGCGCGCTGCGCTACGGCTTCGTGCATGGCAATTGGGCGCTCGACAACTCGCACCCCGAAGGCCGGCACTGCGGCGTGCGCAATGAACTCCGCGTGCTCCGCGAGACCGGCTGTTACGCGGATTTCACCCTGCCCTCCGCGCCGAATCGCACGCAGACGCGCGCCATCAACTCGCTCTACTACGCCCGCGGCACCGACGCGCCGAAATCGCACGACACCGGCCGCCGGGTCACCGCCGGACGCGACATGAAACCGGCGGCCGACGGCGAGCTGCTAATCGTGCAGGGACCGCTCGCGCTGAACTGGCAGCGGCGGAAACTCGGCGTGCTGCCGCGCATCGAAAACAGCGACCTCACGGCGGTCAATCCCCCAACCATGGACCGCCTCCGCCTCTGGCTCGACTGCCGCATCTCCGTCGTCGGCCGACCGAACTGGCTCTTCGTGAAACTCCACACCCACGGCGCGCTGCCCGCCAACTCACGCATGCTCCTCGGCGAGCCGATGCGCGCCTTTCACCGCTCCCTCGCGACCGCGGCGGCCCGGGATGCAAGCCTGCGTTTTCACTACGTCACCGCGCGCGAAATGGTGAACCTCCTGCACGCGGCGGAGGCCGGGCACTCGGGCGAGCCCGGTCCCTTTCGCGATCATTGCTATCGGAAAAACGGCACGGCAAACTCGGCGTGATGCGGCTGCTTTTCATTTCCAATCTTTTCCCCGACACCCGCGAACCGTACCGCGGGCTGGACAACGCCACGGTGCTGCACCACCTCGCGGCGCAGTGGAAAATCCGCACGCTGGCGCTGCGGCCCACGCTGCCTTTCCGCTCCGGCACCTGGACCGCGCGCAAGGAGGATCGCGTGCTCCAGCCCGAGTTTCTCGCCACGCCTTATCTCCCGAAAATCGGCAGCCGCTGGAACCACCGCCTGATGGCGCGCGCCCTCCGCGAGCGGCTGCAAAGCCTGCGCACGGAATTCCCGTTCGACGTCGTCCTCAGCTCGTGGATTTACCCGGACTCGTGTGCGGTCGCGCTGCTCGCGGAGGAACTCGGCTTTCACTTCGTGGCCATCGCGCAGGGCTCGGATGTGCATCAATATCTCCAGCATCCGGTGCGGCGAAAAATTATCACGCGGGCGCTGCCGTCGGCCTTTGGTGTCATCACCCGCAGCGCGGAACTCGCGCGCCTGCTCGGCGACGCCGGCGTGGATGCCGAGAAACTTCACCCCATCTACAACGGCGTGGACCATGCGTGCTTCCGGGCCGCCGAGCGCGCCGCCGCCCGCCAGGCCCTCGGCTTGCCGGCCGACAAGCAGATCATTCTTTTCGTCGGCAATTTCTACGCGATCAAAAACCCACTGCTCGTCATTGAGGCCCACTCCCAAGTCTGCGACGACAACACCCTTTCGCATACCAAGCTCATCATGATTGGCGACGGCCCGCTCGTCGGCAGCGCACGCGAACTCGGCGACCGCCTGCACTTTGGCGCGAACGTCGTCCTCACCGGCCGCAAGACCTCCGCCGAGATCGCCCTCTACATGCAGGCCGCTGACGTGCTCTGCCTGCCGAGCGTCAATGAAGGCGTGCCGAACGTCATTCTCGAAGCCTTCGCGTGCGGCCTTCCGGTCGTCGCGAGTCGGGTCGGCGGCATTCCTGAGGTGCATCCGGGCGAAAGCTGCGGGCGCCTCGTGGAGCCACGCCTCGCGCCGGTCGCCGCGGCGCTGCGCGCCATTCTGCGCGAGGTGCCACCCTCCGCGCCCATCGCGGAATACGGCGCGCAGTTCACCTGGGAGAAAACCGCCGCCGAATACCACGCCCTGCTCGCCCCCGCCGCAGGGCTATGAACATTCTCTACCACTTCCGCACCCAGGGCACCGGCGCGGAAGGCGTCCACATCTCCGGCATCGCCACGGCCTTCGAGCGACTCGGCCATCGCGTCGTTTTTTCCAGCCCCACCGGCGTCGATCCGCGCACCACCGCCGGCGCCAATCCCTTTGCCGAAAAGAAACGCCGCAGCCTCATCGCGCGCCTCGCCACGCATGCCCCCGGCTTCGTTTTCGAGCTACTGGAACTCGCCTACAACGCTGTCGCCTACGCTCGCAATCGCGCCGCGCTCACACGCGAAAACTGCACGCTCATCTACGAGCGTCATGCCTTCTTTCTTTGTGCCACGGCCTTTCTCGCCCAGCGCCGCGGCGTGCCGCTCGTGGTCGAGGTGAATGAACTCGCCGGTGATGAACGCGTGCGCGCCGCCCCCTGGCTGCTCCCGCTCGCGCGCCTCGCCGACCGCCTCACCTTTCAGCGTGCCCGCCTCATCGTCGTCGTCTCGCCACACCTCCAGCGCCGCATCGCCGCGCTCGGCATCGCGCCGGAAAAAATCGTCGTGCTGCCCAATGCGGTCAGCGTCGAGTCGCTCGACATTCCCGCGGACGGCGCGCCGGTCCGCGCGCGCCACGGCTGTGCCGACGCCATCATCATCGGCTTCGTCGGCTGGTTCGTCGCCTGGCATCGGCTCGACCAGTTGCTCGCGCAGTTCGCGTCCCTCGCCCGCGCCGAGCCACGCCTGCGCCTCATGCTCGTCGGCGATGGCACACTGCGAGCGACCCTCGCCGCGCAGGCAACCGACCTCGGCCTCGCCGACCGCGTCCTTTTCACCGGAGCCCTGCCTCACGCCGAGATCCCCGCGCACTTCGCCGCCATGGACATCAGCGTCGTCCCGCACAGCAACGAATACCGCTCCCCGATCAAACTTTTTGAATCCATGGCTCGTGCCCGCGCCACCGTTGCCCCGCGCACTGAGCCCATCGCGCAGATCATCACCGACGGCGTCAACGGCCTCCTTTTCGATCCCGCCGATCCCGCCACCCTTCGCCACGCCCTCCAGCGCCTCATCGCCGACCCCGCCCTCCGCACCCGCCTCGGCACCGCCGCGCGCGTCACCATCCGCGAGCGACACACCTGGGATCGCAACGCGCAGGCGGTGCTCGACGCCATCCGCCTCACCTGAACAACGTACGATTCTTCACTAGCCCGAGGGCTGCCGCGCGCGCTAGCTTCACGGTGCTTCTTTCACCAACCGCCGCACTTTTCACCCACACGACTATGGCCCAGGCAATCATGGATCCCGATGAAGTCCGCCGCTTTGCGACGGAGTTGAAGCGTTTCAATGATGACGTGCAGGCCAAGGCGGGCTCGCTGCAGGCGCGTTTCGCGGCGCTGAGCGGGACGTGGCAGGACCAGGAGGCGGACAAGTTCGGGGAGGAATTCCTGACCACGATGAAGGTGCTGAAAAAATTCGTCGAGGTCTCGGAAAAGCACACGCCCTACCTGCTCCGCAAGGCGCAGCGCATCGAGGATTACCTCAGCCAGCGCTGACGCATGGCTCAGCAAGTCCGAGTCACGTCGATTGACGCGCTGGAGTCGCTGCGCGCGGCGCTGATCATTTTTTTGACGAAAGCGCGGCGCTCGCTCGACGATGTGGGCGACGACGTGCGGCGCACGCGGATGTGGCTGCAGCACGATCAGCGCTCGCTTTGGGAAGGGCGGGTCCGCCAGCGGCACAAAACGCTGGGGCAGGCCGAGCAGGAGTTGCTCAGCGCGAAGCTCTCCGGCCTGCGCGACAACCTCGCCGTGCAGCAGGCGGCGGTGCGCAAAGCCCGCGCCGCGCTCGACGAAGCGGAGGGAAAGTTGCGCAACGTGAAGCGCTGGAATCGCGATTTTGACAGCTCGGTCGATCCGCTGCTGAAGCGGCTCGAAGGGCTTCGCGGCTATCTCGACTTCGAGCTGCCCGAGGCCATCGCCTTTCTCGTTCAGGCACAGCGCACTCTCGACGCCTACATGGAAACTCCGCCACCCGCCGCCGCGCCGGTGGTGCCGCCGACTGATTCGGATTTATGAATTCACGACGACCTTCCCCCGGCCATTTTTTCAACGCATGAGCACGCAGGGCAGTTCGGGAAATCTCTCCGGCGCGTTGAAGGAATTCAGCATGCGCTGGCATGAAACTCAGGGGCATTGGCACGATGTGAAGAGTCAGGAATTCGAGCGGACCTATCTCGAAAAGCTCCCGAATGACGTGGGCCGCGCCATGAACGTGATCGAGGAAATCGGTGCGCTGTTGCAGAAAGTGAGGCGTGACTGTGAGTAGCCGCACCGACCTCCGCGTGAGCCGCGCGCTGACGCTGCTCGGCGATTTGCAGCGGACGGGCGCGGACTTTGCCAAACGCGAGGAGACGCTGCTGCGCGATGTGCGCGGACGGCGCGGGACGGCGTTGCGGAAGCAGCGCGACGCGCTGGAAAAAATCGAGAACCGCCGCGCCGCGCAGGTCGCGGAGACGACGGAGTTTTTCACCGGCACGGAGGCCCGCATCCGCGCACTCTACGAAGGCCGGCGCGAGCGCGTGCAGCGGCTCAAGATCACGGGCCTGCGCAATCTGCCGAAGCGTGCCAGGGAGGCGAAGGAGCAGTGGATGGGCGATCTGCAAATGCGGCAGTTTCGCGCGGAGCGAAAGCAGACCGCGGATCAGCAGGCGGCGGACAAGGCGCTCGTGGAGATCAAGGCGCGGCTGGCCGAGGCGACGCGACGTTTCAACACGCTCCATCGCGCGGCGCGGAAATCTTTCGCCGGCTATCCGAGTTTTCAGCGGATGCTCCGCCGCGCCCCGGCCGGTGCGGGCGGCAGCGGCGACGAGGAACAGCTTTTCGCGGAACTCGAAGCGCAGCTCGCCAGCGCGCAGGAGCAGCTTGCGGTTTTCCGACGGTTCCCCGTGCCGCGCATTTTCAGCGTGGCACCGCTGGCGCTGCTCATTCCGTTCATCGTGGCGGCGGGGCTGGCGCTGGGTTTCGGCCTGGGGGCCACGGCCACGGCGTTCGGCATGGTGGGCGGCGGCAGCGTGGTGCTGATCGGCACGGTGTGTCTCATTCAATTCCTCAGCGCGGGTTCGGCGCGACCGGCGGCCACGGCCTGCGCGCAGGCGCTCGCGGAGGCCAGCCAGGCTCACGCGGCCTGCACCGCCGCCGCCGAGGTGCGCAACGCCGCAGCCCGCGCGCAGAGCAAGGCGGAGTTTGAACAAACGTCGGCGGCCATCGCCGAGCAGTGGAATCGCACGGACGACGTGGAGGCGGAATTTGAAGCCGCCGCACGGGAGAAGATCGAGACGCAGGCACCGCGGCTCTTCGGAAAGATCTCCGCCTTTTCCCGCCCGAAACTCGCGCGTCTCGCCGGCGATCAGGCCGCGCGTCTGGCCGAGATCGAAGCCGCGGCCGCCGCGCACCACGAGGAATTCAGCGCCGCACACCACGCCGAAATCGCCGCGCTGGACGCCGAGGAGGCGTCGCGTCTGGCGCAGCTCGAAACGGAATGGCGGGGCGCGATCACTCCGCTTTACGGCGATCTCGCGGAGATGCGTGCGGAGACGGACGCGAAGTTTCCCCCGTGGACCGCGCAGCTCGCGGAAACGTGGACACCGCCGACGGAATTCCTGCCCGCCACGAAGTTCGGCCACCTCGACGTGGACCTGGCGAAAACCCCGCTCCCGCAGGAGCCGCGGCTGGCCCTGCCCGGCCCCGCGCAGCTTTCCATCCCGCTCGCGCTGACCTACCCGGACCACGGCTCGCTCCTTTTCGAGACGCAGGAATCCGGCGGCCCCGCCGTCATCGGCGCGCTCGACAACATCATTCTCCGCCTGCTCGCGACCACGCCGCCGGGGAAGATCGCCTTCACGATCATCGACCCTGTGGGGCTGGGCAAAAACTTCGCCGGCCTCATGCACCTCGCCGACTTCGAGGAGGCGCTCATCAACCGCCGCATCTGGACCCAGCGCGACCAGATCGAGGAGCGCCTCGCGGAGCTGGCCGAGCACATCGAGAAGGTCATCCAGATGTATCTCCGCAACGAGTACGGCACGATCACCGAGTACAACGAAAAAGCCGGCAGCGTCGCCGAGAAATACCTCTTCCTCGTCATCGCGGACTTCCCCGCGAACTTCAGCGAGAGCGCCGCCAAACGGCTCCAGAGCATCGCCCTCAGCGGCCCGCGCTGCGGCATCTTCACGCTCATCCACTGGGATCAGCGCCAGCCGCTGCCGGACGGCTTTTCTGCCGACGAACTCCGCAAGAGCAGCATCTGCATCCGGCGCGAAAACGGCGCACTCACCCTCGGCAAAGCGCAGACCGAAGCCGGAGCCGCGCTCGTTTTCGACCCGCCGCCCGACGCCGATCTGTCCGTGGTGCTCACGCAAAAAATCGGCAAGGCCAGCATCGACTCGAACCGCGTGGAAGTGCCCTTCGCGCAGATCGCGCCGCCACCCGGCGAACTGTGGACCGGCGACACGACGAGCGAACTCAAGATCGCCATCGGCCGCACCGGCGCGACCAAGCTCCAGTATCTCGCCATCGGCAAAGGCACCAAGCAGCACGCACTCTTCGCGGGCAAGACGGGCTCGGGAAAATCCACGCTCTTTCACGTCATCATCACGAACCTCGCGCTCGCGTGCTCGCCGGAGCAGGTGGAGTTCTACCTCATCGATTTCAAGAAAGGCGTGGAGTTCAAATGCTACGCCGAGAAGCGGCTCCCGCATGCGCGCGTCGTGGCCATCGAGTCCGACCGGGAGTTTGCGCTTAGCGTCCTCCAGCGCGTGGACGACGAACTGAAGCGGCGCGGCGACATGTTCCGCAAACTCGGCGTGCAGGACGTGGCCGGCTACAAGCGCGCCGGCGGCACCGAGCCAATGCCGCGCTCGCTGCTGCTCATCGACGAGTTCCAGGAGTTCTTCGTCGATGACGACACCATTGCGCAGACCGCCTCGCTGCTCTTCGACCGCATCGTGCGCCAGGGCCGCGCCTTCGGCATCCACGTGTTGCTCGGCTCGCAGACGCTCGGCGGCGCTTACTCGCTGGCCCGCGCCACGCTCGGGCAGATGGTCATCCGCGTCGCCCTACAGTGCAATGAGGCCGACGCCTACCTCATCATGGACGACAGCAACTCCGCGCCGCGCCTCCTCACGCGGCCCGGCGAGGGCATCTACAACGACTCCGCCGGCGCGGTCGAAGGCAACAGCCCGTTCCAAGTCGTGTGGCTGCCCGACGACGAGCGCGACCGCTGGCTCGACCAGGTCCACGCACTCGCCGAGCAGCGGCACCTGCACTTCCCCAGTCCCATCGTCTTCGAGGGAAATGCGCCCGCCGACATCCGCGAGAACGACGCCCTTTGCACCGTGCGCGCCACCGCCGCGACCGCGCCCGCCATTTCGCCGCGTGCCTGGCTCGGCGCGCCGAACTCGATCAAAGGCCCGACCGAAGTCGTCTTCCACCGCCAGAGCGGCAACCACCTGCTCATCGTCGGCCAGCGCGAGGAAGCCGCACTCACCCTCCTCGGCGTTTCGCTGCTCGCCCTCGCCGCGCAGTATCCGCGCGGCACGGCCCGCTTCGTCGTTTTCAACAGCACGAACGCCGGCACGCCCGACGCGGAGTTTCTCGACCGCGTGATCGCCGCCTGCCCGCAGGACATCACCGTCGCGCACATCAACGACGTCGCCGGCGCCATGAACGACCTCACCACCGAGCTAAAAGCCCGCCTCGCCGGCGAGCGACCCGCCGATGCGCCGCCCGTCTTCGTCTTCATCCACGGCCTGCACAAATTCAAAAAACTCCGCCACGAGGACGACTTCAGCTTTTCCTCCAGCGACGCCCCCGCCAGCCCCGGCGCGCAGCTCGGCGAGGTCATCACCGAGGGCAGCAGCCACGGCCTGCACCTGCTCGTCAGCGTGGATACCTTCAACAACGTGGGCCGCGGCATGAGCCGCAAAGCGCTCACGGAATTTGAAATGCGCGTCGTCTTCCAAATGAGCGCCAACGACTCCGCCAGCCTCATCGACTCCCCCAAAGCCAGTAACCTCGGCCTCCACCGCGCCCTCTTTTACAACGAGCACGAAGGCACGCTGGAGACCTTCCGCCCGTATGCCATGCCGGACAGCGGATGGCTGGCGGGATAGCGTAGATTCCGGGCGAGGGTTCTCCCGTGATGAAAACGGGCTTTACGAAGCACTGATGCCTGGCTAAAGATTTGAAGCTCTACTAAAACGATAGAGTTTAATTACAACACGTATGAATACCTTCCGTCACCTACTCGGCATCCTGTCGCTGCTCCTCTTCACATCACCTGCATCCTTCGGGCAGCAGACCGTCCTGCGCGTGGGACATTTTCCGAATGTCACGCACGCGCAGGGGCTCATCGCGTCGGAATTGTCGCGACAGGGAAAGGGGTGGTTTGAGGCGCGACTCGGGAGCGATGTGAAGATTCAGTGGTTCGTATATAACGCCGGACCCTCGGCCATGGAGGCGGTCGCAGCTGGCTCCATCGACTTGACCTACGTGGGGCCAAATCCGGCGTTGAATCTGTATTCCAGATCGCAAGGCGAGGAGGTGCGCATCATCGCGGGTGCGGCCAACGGCGGTGCGGCGCTGGTGGTTCAGGGCGATGGGCGGCTGGCCAAGCCGGAGGATTTTCGCGGGAAATCCATCGCCACGCCGCAACTCGGCAACACCCAGGATGTGGCCTGCCGCGCGTGGCTGAAAAAGCAGGGCTATCGGATCACGCAAACTAGCGGCGACGTGCGCGTCCTGCCAACCGCCAATCCAGATCAACTCGCTCTTTTCACCGCCGGAACACTTGACGGCGTGTGGACAGTGGAGCCATGGGTTTCGCGAATTGAGTTGGAGGCCAAAGGGAAGATTTTCCTCGAACAGAAAGACACCATCACCACGGTGCTCGTCGCCAGCGCAAAATTACTCGCGGAAAAGCGCGAACTCGTGGCGAAATTCGCAGCAGCGCACGCGGAACTGACGGAATGGATCAACAAGAACCCCACCGAGGCGAAGCAATTGGCCAACGCCGGCTTCAAGCACCACATGCAGCGCGAGATGCCCGCCGAATTGCTCGATAAAGCGTGGTCGCGACTGACTTTCACTGCCGCGATCAAACGCGCGGATCTCGACGCGGCCGTAGCCGAAGCGCAGAGCGTAGGTTTTCTCAAAGGCACGCCGGACCTCGGCCGACTGGTGGTCACACTGCCCCCACCGGATGGGAAAAGATGAGCCTTGTCCCCTGCCCCGTCCGCGGCCAACGCTGTCCGCCCGCCAGAACTCCATGACCGCTCCACTCGAAGAGTTGCAAATCGTCCGTCCCGTGAAGCTGTCCATCGACGGCGTCTCGAAGACTTTTCGTGACGGCGTGGTGGAGACACATGCCATCGATAATGTAAGCCTGAGCGTGGACGAGGGAGAATTCGTCTGCCTCGTCGGGCCAAGCGGCTGCGGAAAATCGACGCTGCTCGCGATGATCGCGGGACTCGAGTTTCCCGATCACGGTTCGATCATGTCCGACGGACGGATGGTCACGGAGCCGGGGCGGGACCGCATGGTGATGTTTCAGGAATCGGCGCTCTTTCCGTGGCTCGACGTGCTGGGCAATGTGATGTTCGGGCTCAAGCTCAAGCCCAACCTCAACAACAAGGAGCGCCGCGAGGTGGCGCTGTTTTACATCCAACTCGTGGGCCTCTCGAAATACGCGCGATCCAATATCCATGAGCTATCCGGCGGCATGCGGCAGCGCGTGGCACTGGCCCGTTCGCTCGCGCCGAACCCACGCGTGCTGCTCATGGACGAGCCTTTTGCCGCGCTCGACGCCATGACGCGCGAGCAGCTCTACGGCGATCTTCAGGAGATCTGGGCGGCGCGAAAAAAAACCATCGTTTTCGTCACGCACAACGTCCGCGAGGCCGCGTGCCTCGGGGATCGCGTGGTTCTTTTTTCACCGCATCCGGGGCGCATCCGTGAGCAGTTCAAAATCGACCTTCCGCGTCCACGCGACATCAACAGCCCGAGCCTCGCCGCTCATGCCACGGAGATCACGAAAGCGCTCAAATCGCATCTCAGCGGCGAGGGCGACACTGCCGAGTAAGCCATGAAACGACTCTTTCACGCGGTTCTCTTTTTCTCCGCACTGCTCGCCGCCTGGCACTATGGACGCGACTACATGGTGGCGACAAAACGCTGGTCGCCCGTACTCGTGCCCGATCCGTGGAGCGTGGCGCTGTATCTTCGCGAGGCGGCACAGGACGGCACGCTTTTGGAGGCATTTTGGGTCACCGTGAAGCGGCTGCTGCTCGGCTACTTCATCGGCGTGGCGCTCGGCGTGCCCCTGGGGCTCATTACCGCGCGGTTCAAATGGGCGGGCGACACCATCGGCGTGCTCGGTCTCGGACTGCAGACGCTGCCCAGCGTCTGCTGGGTACCGCTGGCGTTGCTGTGGTTCGGGCTGACGGAAGCAGCGATGCAGTTCGTCGTGATCATGGGCACGCTTTGGTCCGTCCAGATTTCCACCGACAACGGTGTGCGCAACGTACCGCCGATCTACCAGCGTGCGGCCAAGACCATGGGTTCGCGCGGGCTGCACACATGGCTTTACGTGAATCTTCCCGCCTCACTGCCTTTTATCGTCAGCGGCGTGAAGCAGGGCTGGGCTTTTGCCTGGCGCTCGCTCATGGCCGCCGAGGTTTACGTGACAGTGAGTACCGGATTCGGCCTCGGATTTCTCCTGCATAATGGCCGCGAACTAAGCGCCATGGACCAGGTCGTCGGCGTCATGTTCATCATCGTGCTCATCGGCCTGCTCGCTGACAAAATCCTCTTCTCGCCGTGGGAACGCTTCATCCACCGGCGGTGGGGCACGGCAAAATCCTAGCCGCCTTGCAGGGCCGGGCGTCGTGGGCGCTTTGCACCGGAAAAACCGGGAAAAATCTGTTGCTGTATTCGGGGAACCCCCCTAGTTTCGGCGCTCCTTTCGAGGAGCCTTAGCTCAATTGGTTAGAGCGCCGCCCTGTCACGGCGGAGGTTGCGGGTTCGAGCCCCGTAGGCTCCGCCACTTTGCGAAATCGCGTAAAGTGGCTTCCACGTTGACCGCTTAGCGTTCCGCCGAACCCGGAAAACGCGGGGATTTCGCGGTTTCGCTTCGGATGTTTTCCCTTGTCCCCCACAACATGACTTCTTGAGGCCTTGATCATTGAGTAACCTTGAGGCGGAAGAAGGTCTTCGGCCCCGGATTTGGGATGGTCACGGTTACATGGTCGGAAGGGCTGCCGGGCGTGATTGTCACGGGGCCGGCGCTGGTCAACGGAATCGGCACCGCGGTCCAGCCCACGAGATCGTCGCCGTATTCGACGACCTGCGTGGTGGAGGACTGGGCAATATCACTGCGCTCATACGCGAAGACACAATTGCCGCCAACGAGCGTCAGCGTGGGTTGGATGGCCCGTGAGGACACCATGGGAGCGCCCCCCAGGGTGAACTCCAGCAGGTTGGAAAGCGCATCGTGATCGGGGTCGTCCAAGGGGCCGTCGTTCACACCTGCGGTGAGTCCTTGCGCGGGGTCGCTCGCCCATGCGGTGAAGGGCGACGGTGCGATGGTCACGGTGACGGTGTAAGTTTGCGTGGAGAGATCCTGGGCCGTGACGGTGTAGGTCTGCGCGGTCGAGAAATTCCTGGCGGTGCCGGAAACTGGTGAGGCCGTGGCCAAGTCAGACACGGTGAAAGTGGGAGCGAGTGCCGTCACATTGGTTCCATAGGGCACGGTCACGCTGATGTTGGTGCCGGCGATGGTGGCAGCGGGCAGCCCGGGAAAGGTGAATGTTAAAATATCCTTGGCCGAGCTGGGTGCGGGCAGCATCGCCATCATGGCGAGGCCCATACTTTCGCCGACGTTGAAATAGCTTTCGGCATTATGATTCCAATGGGTGGCGTCGCTGCTGGCGCTCAGGAGTTCGCCGAAGTCAAAAGGGCGGGTGTCCACGGTGGTCACGTTGCCGGCAAACTCGGGGTGCAGCGCGGGATTCCCCACATTAAATTGTGCCGTGATCACATCGGACGCGTAACTGTTGCTCATGCCGGTGACGCCGATGGATACCGGCATGTTAGGCACATTGAACTCGGTGCGGAGATCCTTGATCAGGTTGACCAGGTTCGTTTCATACTCCGTGACGCCGCCGCCGGCATCGTTCCAGCCCTGGTGCCAACCGAAGCCTGTGACTTCGTATCCCTGCCCCGCGTAACCGGGAAAGAAGGTGGCCAGATTATCCAGCACCTGATGCGTCCGGGCGACCATGCCGGTGTAATAGGGCCCCACCGTCCCGCCGGAACTGGGCGGGCGGAAATCCACCTTCAGCGACTTGCCGCCAAAGGCATATTTGACCAGCAACACCTGATCGCCGAGCTGGCTGCCGGTCACCAGGCCGAAGCCATATTCCGGCCCGATGGCCCCCACGCCGCCGTTGTCGCCGTAGTCCGCATCGAGGATGCCGCTGCGGTTCAGGCCGTTGCTTTCGCCCCAATAAGCGACCCACACATCGCTGCGGGTGATGAAGCCGGGGTTGCCGGCGGCGGTGGGATGGGCCGGATCCGCCAGGTAGCCATACTTGTTCAAGTTGGCGTTGAGCATGTGGCGCAGGCTGCCGAGACCGCCCACCATGGTGGTGTTGGCTATATTGTTAGGGTCCCGCCCGGTTTCGACCCAGCTATGCCCCACCATGTTCGACTGACCCGCCAGAATGAAGACCTTCACCTTGCCGTTGCCGGCGACTGGGTTTACGGTCTGGAACAAGGCGGGAGCGGAGGTGCTGGAGGTGTTGTTGGCATCGCCCGCATAGCGCGCGGTGAGGCCACGCCAGCCCGGCGCGAGGCCACCGGTGGTTAGCACCGCCTGCGCGGAGCCGTTCAGGGCGACGGTGCCCAGCGCCGTTGATCCATTGTAGAAAGTAACATTTCCAGTCGGCGCGACGCCGCCGGTCACGGTGGCGGTGAAGGTCACCGCCGCCCCGGAATTGGACGGGTTTGCGCCTCCGGTGCGAGTCAGGGTTGTGGTCGTCACCGCCCGGGTTTCCGCCACGATCTGGGTGAGCGCGGCGGAGGAGCTTGGCGGGTTGCCCGCGCCGCCCACGTAGAGTGCGGTGATGGAGTGGGTTCCAGCCGTTAGAGAATTGGTGGTGAGGCTGGCCTGGAATGAGCCATTCAGGGCGCTGGTTCCGATCAGCGTGAGCGCGTCATAGAACAGCACCGTTCCGGTCGGCGCGGCACCCGTCACGGTGGCGGTGAAGGTCACGGCCGCGCCTCCGCTGGACGGACTGCTGCCGCTGGTCCGTGCCAGCGCGGTGGTGGTGGGCGAGGCGATGGCACCGACCGTCACCGTGCCAAGGCCGGCGAAGCGGGTGTCGTCCTTGAAGGTCGCGATCGAACTGGTGGAGCCGTAAGTGCCGTTCGCCTGGGCCGCGCCGGCGTTGAAGGTGAGCGAGAAAATCTGCCGCGTGCCGATATAATCGAGTTGCACCTTGGCCCCGGTAGTGATGTCGAGCGAACCGCTGCCCAAAGCATCGGAGCGGGAAAAGGCGAGGAGTCCGGCCTGGACCTTGGTTGCGCCCGTGTAGGTGTTCGCGCCAGAGAGCGTCCAGATGCCTGGGCCCGCCTTGGTCACGCTGGTGGCCAACTGGCCGGCAGTGCCCAGGACGCTGTTGCCGATGCTGCCGCTGATTTCGCCACGGCCCGGGTTTGTTCCGTTAGACGGCCCGGTCACCTGGGTCAGGGTCAGCGTCTTGCGGTTGTCCGTTCCAGCCGTGCCAGGAATCGAGAGGTTACTGGTGAACTTCAAGAGTCCGCTCTCACCCCGCGAGGTGGAGATGCCGCTGGCAGGCCCACCCTGCGTGATGGTCACACCGCCGGTGGGGCCGGTTAGTTTGAGGATGCGGTCGGTGGTTTCACCCGGCCCGGTATAAAGCAGCGCGCCGACCGTGCCGGTCGCACCCAATGAAATCGTGCCATCGGTCGCGGTGGTCGGGGCACCCAGGTTACTCGCCGGCGTGCCGCCGCTGACGCTGTTGAACGAGGCGATCTGCACGGTGCCGGCCTGCACGGCGACGGCACCGGTGAAGGTACTGGCTCCGGAAAGGTTCAGTATGCCGCCGCCTGACTTAATGAAGCCGCCAACGCCGCTGACAGCATTGGTGAACGACATGGTATTCGCGGCCACGACGGCGATGTTCGCGTTGAGGGTGACGGTGCCGCTCCATGACGCGCCAAATCCGTTCGTGGCGGTGATCGTGCCGCCATTGAAAGTCCCGACGTTGGTAACATTGGGACCGGGGCCGTTGAAAGTGATGGAGGCGCCGCTGGCGAGGGTGATCGCTCCGGTTCCAAATCCCGCGCGCCCCGCCAAGGACGAGGAGAATGTTCCACCGCTGATGATGGTTTCACCGACGTAGCTGTTCGCGGCGTTGCCCATCGTCAGGGTGCCGGCCCCAGTTTTGGTCAGCCCCGCCGTGCCGGAGATTACGCCATTGAGCGTGAGACCGCTACCGGTCACGCTCACGGTCGTGTCCGCGTTCAAAGCGATGTTGTTGCCAACAACCGCGGCCGCACCGCTCTCGTTGATTTGCGGCAAGGTGGCGCTGTCGTTGGTGAGGGCCAGGTTGAGGCCCGCGAGCGTCACCGTCGAACCGCCGAAGTTTAGGCGGTTGAGGAGGAACCCGTTGGCTAGGTTATGGGTGGAGGTGAAGGTTCCGGCCACGTTGAAGTTGAGCGTGTAGTTCGACTTGCCGGCGTTGTCCGGGGCCGCGACGATCCCGGCGTTGTTAGTCCAATTGGAGGCGGCATCCCATAAGCCAGCGCTAGCCGCATTCCATGTGAATACCGAGGGAATCATGTTGACGGTGATCCCCGACTGCGTGCCGGTGATCGAGCCCGTAGCGATGTCGGTGGCGGTGATGGACCGTGACCCAGCCGTGTTGAGCGTCACTCCGTTAGCGAAGGCGCGCACGCCGCCGTCGCCACCCACGAAGGTATAGTCGGCCGGCAACACCGCCGCGCCATCGTTGCTGGTAAAGTGGATGGTGCCGGTGTAACCGGTGGCCGTGTTGCCATAGGCGTCTCTGGCTGTAACCACCACGCTGCCCGCAATGCTGGCAAATTGAGGACTGGGGAAACCGGACACCACGAACGCGGCGGCGGCAGCCGACCCCACGGTGATGCCGGACTGGGTGCCAGTGATGGCCGTTACGGTGTCGGTAGCCGAGATGGACCGCGCGCCCGCCGTCTTGAGCGCCACTCCGTTTGAGAAGGTGTGCGTGCCGTTGTCGCCGCCCGTGAAAGTGTAGTCCGCCGGCAGCACTGCCGCGCCATCGTTGCTGGTGAAATGAACCGTGCCCGTGTAGCCGGTGATCGTGTTGCCGTCGGAAGACTGGGCGGTGACCATCACGCTGCCCGCCACGCCGGCCGCTGGCGAAGCCGGGAAGCCGCTAACCGCGAAGCGGGTCGCCACCGTGGTCGCGGTCACAGTGATGCCGGGCAGAACGCCGGTAACGGAACCTGTCACGGTGTCGGTGGCCGTGACGGACCACGGGCCACCAAGGGTATTAAGCGTAACTCCGTTCGTGAAGGTATGCGTCCCGGCGTCTCCACTTACAAAGGTGTAATTGGCCGGCAACGCTGCCGCGCCATCGCTGCTGGTGAAATGAATTGTGCCGGTGTAGGCGGTGGCCGTGTTGCCGAAAGCGTCCTTGGCGGTAACAGTCACGCTGGTCGGCACGCCTGTCGTTTGCGGGCTCGGGACACCGGAAACCACCAGGCTGGCAGCGGCCGCCGGATTCACGATGATTCCGGATTGCGTGCCGGTGATGGCCCCCGTCACCGTGTCGGTGGCGGTAATCGAGTGGGTGCCCACGGTTTTAAGCGCCACGCCGCTGAAGGTGTGCGTGCCGGCGTCCGCCCCGGTGAAGGTATAATCGGCGGGCAGGATCGCCGCGCCGTCGCTGCTGGTGAAATGGACGGTGCCGGTGTAGGCGGTGGCCGGGTTGCCGCTGCTGTTTCGCAGTGTAACCGTCACGCTGCCGGTCACGCCCGCCATCCGCGGACTGGTGAAGGCGCTCACCGTTAGTGTCGGCGTCCCGACGGTTAGCACGACGTTCGAGCCGCTGACCGAAATCGAGCCGATCTTGCCGGTGCCGATCGCGGTACCGGTGACGCCGGGGTAGGTCCCGGCGCTGGTGATGCTGCCGGTGGTTTGCGTGACGATGTTATAAGTGCCGCTGGCCAGTGGCGAAGCGGTGTTGACGGTGAATGGGTTGGCATTGAGCGACAAGGTGCCCTGGCTGACCGTCAGAGATGGATTCAGGCCATCGAAAGTCAGAATGATGCCCTGCGAGCCCAAGTTCACGATACCGCCGGACTTGCCTTTGAGATTGGCGGCGGTGGCCGTGCCGGAAGATCGCAATGTGGTGGAGCTACTCCAGGCATAAGGCGAGGTTTTCGCGGAAATGTCGAAAGTGGCTCCGGCGGCGATGGAAATGGAGGACGTGTTGGCGATCGAACCGCTGGCCCCCAGAGTCACCGCGCCTGAGCTGATAATCGTGGGGCCGGTGTAAAGGTTGGCGCTGTTGAGAATCACCGCGCCGGTACCCGTGTGGGTCAAGCCGCCTGTTCCGCTGACCACCCCGGTGATGGATTGATTGAAATTGCCGTCGATGATGGAGTCGGCACTCAAAGTGTGGGGTCCGCCTGACCAACTCCCGCCGAAACCATTGCCCTCGCTCCATGTCCCGCCGTTCATGATCAGGCTCCCTGTGAAATTCGCGCGTTCGCCGCGGAGGATGGCGCCGCTTTGAACCGTCACGTTCACCGTGCCGGCACCGCCGAGCGTTGCGTTCAAGTCCCCTCTCACATGCACGGTGCCGGCATTGATTCTGGTGCCGCCGGTGTAGGTGTTGATCCCTTGAACTTGGAAAGTGCCGGCACCGGGACCGCCATAAACCACCGCGCCGGGACCCGAGATGACGGCTGAGATAACCACACCTTGGTTATTACTAATGATGTCGAGTTCGCCGCTCGCACCAGTAACTAACCCGGGATTCAAGGCCGTGCCGGTGATGGTCAGCGCTCCAGATCCGGAGTTCATCAATCCATCCAAAGTCAGGCTCTTCGTGCCCAGTGCCGTGGTCGTGGCCGCGCCGGAGTATTGCAGGGTGTGGCCCGTTTGATTGCCGGCCAGTGTGGCCGCCGCCGAGTACTTGTAGTTACCCGTCGCGCTGGCGACGCTGGTCAAATTTCCCGCATCCGCCGTGGCCGTGGAATAGGCGGAAATCAAACCGCCGGTGGCCTTCACGTAATTCAGCGTCGTTGTGCTGCCGGTATAGGCCCAGGGGCCGAGAATGCCGGTAGCATCGTTGGCGAGCGTGCCCAGAATGGCGGTGGCGTTGAAGCTGGTGAAATCCACCAGCGCGCCACTGTGAGTGAAGGTGCCGGCCACGTTGAGCGTGCGGCCCGCAGCCGCCTTCCAACTTTGCTGACCCTGCAAGGTCAGCCCGCAGTTGATGGTTAAATTCTGCGTCGCGGTACTCAGGTCGATGCCCGAGGCACCGAGAGTCAGCGTATTACCGGCACCAACCGTCACCAAACCTCCGGGAGCGACCAGCTTGACTCCAGTCCAGCTCAGGCTCGCTCCGAGCAGCGGGCTGTTGGCCGCGGTTACGGTGGCGTCCCATTGCGCGATGTCAGCGGAACCGGGAAGGACATCCCAGCTTCCGGCGAGATTCAGCGCCGTGGTGTTATTCTGCTTGATGCGGGTGGCCGCGCGGACGCTTGGCGGGACAAAAGCAATCAGTGCCGCGAAGACGAGAGCCATTTTTCGTGCGAAAGCTCCGGGGCGGCTTGATTTTTTCATAGGGGGATAGCGGGCGGAGGAAGCCCGTTTGCAATAGGTCAGGCAAAGATTGTTCCTCTCAGTTTTTCCTCCGATTCAATCTGGCCTCTGTCTCGAGTTACGCGTCATGTATTTACCCAAGGATGGAAGGTTCTCGTCATGGGCCGACCTCAATCCGAGGAGCAAAGGGCGGAAGCCAATCAAGGATTGGCCGGTTCACCCTCAATGGTGGGATGCCCGATGTCGTCAGGCTCCGCTGCCACAGCCCCGGTTTCAGCGGAATCCGCTGGAGGCATTTCCTCGCTCTCCGGTTCCGCTTCAGGAGTTGTGATTTCCGCTTCAGGAGTCGTGATATTACCGGAAACGTCACTTTTCA
Source organism: Chthoniobacter sp. (assembly GCA_021414005.1). GTDB lineage: Bacteria > Verrucomicrobiota > Verrucomicrobiia > Chthoniobacterales > Chthoniobacteraceae > Chthoniobacter. Next base: position 166,441 of record JAIOPH010000001.1, read on the forward strand.
CGGCCGCGACGGCACCGTCCGACCCACTTTTCCGGGCGACCTTCGGCGCGGGCTCGGGCTTGGCTTTCGGGTCGAGCGGGAGTTCGAGGGTGCCGTCGGCAAATTCAATGACGTGACCGGCATGCGTCAGGAAGTGGAGATCGGAGGCGAGTTGAGCCTTCCGCGCCGTCGCCTCCGGCGTGTCCTGCAATTCCCCCAAAATAGTGACCGCAAGCTGCGGGCGCTTGATGCGCGGTGCCAACTCGACCGCACCGAGAATGGCCGAGATACCGTCGGAGAAAGTCTGACCGAGCGGATGGCGCTGCGGTTTGGTGGCGCAGACATACAGCATGCGCTTCTGATGTTTGAAATACGTGAGGCCGGCCTTGTTAAAGTACGGCCCGAGCCCGCTGACCATCTGCTGCGGGAAACGGCACTCGGCTTCCCAAGCGGCGAGCGCCGCACCAGCCACATGCCGGTCGGCGGTCACGCGGCTCGCCTGGCCACTGCATTCCAGCGTCGTCCCGGTTTTCACGAGCTGCGGGAGGTAGGTTTTTTTGAAGTGCTGCTCGGCGTCGAAGAGCGTCTTGAAGGTGACGGGCTCCGCCTCCTGCGTGGTCGTGTAAGTCGTGGTGGAGCGGGCCTGCTCCTTCCAGTCGGCCACGGTCTGCTCGTCAGTCACCACGTCAATTTCATACTGCTGGAACTGCGGAAAAGACATCTGCCGGCTGAAGCGCTCCTCGTAGAGTTTGCGCAGTGCGGTCTGGTAGCCGTGGTGGTTCGTGGGGCCGAGCAGGCTGCCCGTGGCGCGGCAGCGGGCCACGTTGGTGAAGTTGCCCTTGATCGGTTCGCCCTGCACGGTTTCGGAGGCGTAGTACTGCTCGCGCAAATGGAGGAAAGCGTTGCGCTCGGCGACCGCGCGGTCGAACGACACGGGTCCGTCGCCGATTTGGAAAAGCGCGACCGCAGGATCACTTGAGGTGACGCGCACGAGGTAGCGTTCGGGGCGGTCGAGGAAAAGTTTGGCCGTGCCAAAAACCGGATACGCCCGGCCGCTGGAGTGGATCTGCTTCGCGATGCCCGCCGCGGCATTGGGCTCGGGCACAAATTCGATCTTCAATTGCGCCGGCGCTTTCTCGCGCACCGGCCGCGGCGCGTCGCGGCGCTCGGGCGGGCGTCCTCCGGCCCGGCGGTCTCCACCGGGGCGGTCGCCGCGCGGACGGTCTCCACCCGGACGCGGCCCGCGGCCACGATCTCCGCCCGGTGGCCGGTCGGGACGCGGCCCGCGGCGCTCTCCGCCGGGTGCCGGCCCCCGGCGCTCTCCGCCGGGTGCCGGCCCCCGGCGCTCCGGACGCGGTCCGCGCGGGCTGCGGTCGTCGCGATCCCGGCGAGGACGATCTCCCGTATCGCCCGCAAAATCCGCGTAGGGATTTTTGGCCGGACTTTCCTTCAGCCAGTCGGGCAAAAATTTCAGATCAAACTCTTCGGGCGTATCGCTCATAGACGCCGTTACTAACGGTGCCCGCGGGCGGATGCCAGTGCCGATTTCGCGACGGAATTTTTGGGTGCGAGAAAACCCGAATTAGTTGTTGCCACGGCCCGGCGCGTGCCACTAAACCATGCGCCCTAAACCAACCCAACCAACAGCTCCAACCACCGAATTTATGTCAGACAAAACGATCGAAGAAAAAGTGAAGGACATCATCGTCGAGCAGCTCGGCGTGAACCCCGAGCAGGTCACCCCGACCGCCTCGTTCATCGAGGATCTCGGCGCGGATTCGCTCGATACCGTCGAGCTGGTGATGGCCCTTGAGGAGGAGTTCGGACAGGAAATCCCCGACGAGGAGGCCGAAAAGCTCCAGAGCGTGGGCGACGTCACCAAATACATCGAGGAAAGCCAACAGAAGTAATTTTCTCTGAATTTGTCGGGGCAGCGGCGCCAGTTTGCAAGCGGCGGGCTGCCCCGTTTGTTTCATGTCGAACTCATGGACCGATCGCCGGGTCGTCGTGACCGGCTTGGGCGT
>JAIOPH010000002.1 GCA_021414005.1 Chthoniobacter sp.
TCCGCCGCTCGACCTCCAGCGCCACGAGCTCCCGGCTAAACTCATCGCAGATCGGCAGCCATTTGAGCCGCCGCCCGTCCTCGGTCTGGTCGAAGACAAAGTCGTAGCTCCACACATGGTTGACCCGCTCGGTCCGCCGCCTCCGCTCTGCGCCTCCCTCAATATCCCGATAATCTGTTCTTCGTTGAATCTGCTCTTTTTCATTCGTTCTGCTCTTTTACCCAGCAGAACTATATTTTCCATCTGTCCATTTTTCGGGGGTCAGGTCAAAGCCTTTGCCACCCACGATTGGACGCCTTGCCCAGGCGCTCACGCGCCGCCAACTCTCATAGCACCTGGGATCAACTTTCGGGGAGCAGGCCAAGCGCCACTTGTAGGCGCAGCGTTCCGAGATGCCAAAGCCCGCATCGACTTGGCCGATGGGTTGGTGGAGATCGACGATGAGCCGAATCATCTCGGCTCGACTCCGCGCGGTAGTTTGGCCTTACTGTGCGTGTTCATGCGGCGGTGGTTTCCTGGAACCACATCTTTCCAAGTCCTCACCGCATGAACAACCTATTGGAACTTCACATCTAGCTCACCATGAAAACAAAAAACCTCATCTGCACCGCCATCCTCGCCTTAATCGCTGCCCGGATGCCTGCGGCCGAGAAACCGAAGACGCCGCCCGATTTGACAACGGGTGACATGACCGGGGTGGATCGCAAAGGAACGTATAATTTGGGTTCTACCGGGATGCGCGGCTGGATTTTCCTGAAACCGGCCACCCACTTCGATGGGCTGCAGGGCCGCACGACCGCGCCGAGTCGCCAGATTTTGGTAACGCATGTGGGCGCGAAGTCCCCTGCGGATGGCGTGATGCAGGTGGATGACGTGATCCTCGGCGTGGGAGGCAAGCCTTTTACCGATGACGCGCGCAAGGGCATCGCGGTGGCGATTCAGGAGGCGGAGAAGGAGGCCAATCAAGGCGTGCTCAAGCTGACCCGCTGGCGCGCAGGCAAGACGGAAGACGTGCTACTGAAACTCCGGGTCATGGGCACGTATGCGGAAACTGCGCCGTACAACTGCCCGAAGTCGAAGAAGATTTTCGACGAAGCCTGCAAGGCTTTGGAGAAGGAACCCCTAGCGGAGAACTGGCATGGCGCGATCAACGGACTGGCACTGCTCGCCACGGGGAAACCGGAATATCTACCGCGTCTGCAGGAGTATGCCCGCAAGCTCGGCCCGACGACGCTCAATCTGCAAAACAAAGGCATGGGGGCGTGGGAAAGCGGCTACCGCAATCTCTTTCTCTGCGAATACTTTCTCGCCACCGGCGACCCGGAGGTGGCTCTTGCCATCAAGGAGTTCACGCTTTCGATGGCCAAAGGCCAGGGGATGTACGGCACCTTTGGGCACGGCTTTTCCGAGAAGACGCCCGATGGCAAACTGCATGGCTCCATTCCGCCGTACGGCCCGGTGAATCAGGCGGGGTTGCCGGCGAACCTGGCCATCGTAATGGGACGGAAATGCGGGGTGAAAGATCCTGAAGTTGAGCCCGCCGTGGAACGATCCGCCAAATTCTTCGGCTACTTTATGGACAAAGGCACCATTCCCTATGGCGAGCACGAGCCGTATCCGTATCACGACAACAACGGCAAAAGCGCGATGTCCGCCGTGATGTTCTCCCTGCTGGGCAAGGTTCCCGAGACGCAATTTTTTGCCAAGCTGGCGACGGCCGGTTATCGGAACCGCGAGTGCGGGCACACAGGGCAGGGGTTTAGTTACCTATGGGGTGCGCTCGGTGCCAATGTCGGTGGGCCAGCAGCAGCGGCGGCCTTTTTTAAAGAAGCCTCGTGGCACTTCGACCTCGTGCGGCGCTGCGATGGGTCTTTCACTTACGATGGCGGCGAACAATACGGCCCCGGCAAGACGGACGATGATACTTATTACGGCAAGAGCAGTTATAGCGGACTAAGTCCGAATGCCACTTATGTTCTGACTTATTCGCTGCCTCTGAAGAAACTCTTCATAACGGGGCGCAATGCAAATCCCGCCATTTGGCTGACCAAGAAGGAAGTGGGTGAAGTTGTGGCATCCGGGCGGTTTGACACGGATTGCAAGACCATGACCCCACAGCAGCTCGTGGCTGCGTTTGCTGATTGGTCGCCGGTCGTCCGCGGCTGGGCGGCGGAGGAGTTGTCCAAACGACCTGAGGCGAAAGCCATGGTCCCGCAGTTGATCGCGATGGCCGAGGGTAAGGACGCGCACGTCCGCCAGGGGGCCACCGAGGCGCTCGGCTTTTTGAAAAGCGTCGAGGCGCAGCCAGTCTTGGTTCGGCTGCTCGCGCACGAGGATCGCTGGCTGCGATTCAAGGCGGCGCAGGCGCTGAAGAAGATGGGTGCGGATGCCAAGCCCGTGATTCCGGAAATTCTCAAGGCCGTCGCTCGGACGGCCGAACCGCTCCAGCCGATCAACTGGGCCGACCCGGTGCAACTGACCCACGGCCAGTTAGCCGCCGCGTTATTTGGTGGACCGCTGGCCGACTCCGTCAAAGGTGCCGACACCAGCCTCCTTTACCCCGCCATTCGCGTGATCAGCAACAACGCCGATGGCATGGCCCGGGCGAAACTCCGTGGCTTTTTTGAAAACAAACTCTCGCTGGAAGACGTGCAGGCGTTGGCCCCGGATATTTACGCCGCGGTGAAAACTCCCAGCCCGGCAGACACGATGTTTGGCAACGAGATCCGCATGGGCGGTTTTAGAGCGCTGACCAAATACCACTTCAAGGAAGGTATTGATGCCGGTGTCATGTTCGCGAAAACGCAAGGCGGGCACGGCAGCGAGAGCCGGACCGGGGAGATCATGAAAGCGCTGGTGACCTATGGGGCAGCGGCGCGTGGCGCGGTACCGGGGCTGAAGGAACTGATCGTCCAGTTCAACGACGACGTGGCCAATAGCAGGTTTCCCAAGGGCGAAATCAATCAGCGGCGGATCGGCGCGATCGAGGACGCCATCAAGACCATCGAAAGTGCGACGACTCAGCCGGAACTGCGGAGCATCGGACCGACGGCAGTAAAGAGCGGAGCGGGTAAGTAGCGGGCAAAATGGTGCCTGCTGCTAACGCGGAACTGCCGCCGCCGGTTTGCCAAACCAAACCTGATATTTTCGGGTGCCAGTGGCGTGGTCGGGGTCGGTGGCGGAGTTGAGTCGGCAGTCGGCGAGGCCGGGCTGGGTGATGATGAGGCCGAGCAGCTTGTTGGCCTCGGCTTTGTCGCGCATATCGTGGAAGTAGCGAATCTCGGTGGCGTCGGTGCGGCGGCCGGGACTCTTCCCGAGCGTGGCGTCAAAGCCGGCGGCGGTGAGGACGGGGATGAGCGACTTGGCAGTTTCGCGTTGGGCGTCGTCGGAGAAAAACAGAAAGACGCGGGGTTTGCGCTCGGCTTCCGGCAGGCCTTTGTCGATCTCCTGCTCGATGCGGCCCAGAGTGCGCCCGAGCGTGGTGCGCATTTCGGAAAGATCGGTCTCCACGCCCTCGCTGTTGTTGAGCTTCGCCGCTTTCACTTTAGTCGAGGTGATGTCGCTGAGGATCAGGGCGAGACTGCCGATTTCGGCGCGCGCTTTGATGAGGCGGCGCTGGGCGTCGGCCGCACTTTCCTTGGCAGCTTTTTCCTGCGCCAGTGAAGTTTCGGCGCGCTTCTCCGCGGCGTCGCGTTTCGCGTTGGCTTCAGCCACCTGCCGGAGGGCGTCCTTTTCGCGGCCCTCGGTCTGGGCCTCGCGCACGGCGACCTCGCGAGCGTGATTCTGGAGAGTGGTCACCTTATAGAGCGAAAAAAGCAGCCAGAGCGCACCAACGGCCGCGGGGACAAGGGCGATGAGCACCACGCGCTGCCGAAGTTTCATTTCCTTCAGGTTGGCCTTGAAGAGCGACTGTTCGAGGTCGGCGTTGGGAGTGGATTGTGCAGCCATAAAAAGAGTGGTCAGGTGCGGTTAATCGGCGATTTCGGCTGCCTTGCGAACGAGCGGTTCACGTTGACGGTTGGGTAGTGCTTCATCCGCGAGTCCGCTCCGGGTGTAGCGCAGGCCGAGCAGCCCCTGGCCGAGGAAAGCGATGCGCGCCCGAACGAGCAGCGCCTGGCTGGCGAGGAAGGCGGCGAAGCCGGCGAGCAGCAGGAAATGCGTGAAGCCGAGAGCGAGCGCGGGCAGCGCCAGAATCCCGCAACCCGCCGCGCCGAGGAGGAGCCGCTGCGCGAGTTGGCGGAGCTGGAGCAGCGTCTCGTGGCGTGTGGCCATCGCGGTGTCGAGCGTCTGCAAAGTGGGCGGCTCCGGCTCAGGCAGCAGGGCCTGAACGGGGTCCGCAAGGCCGAGGTGCAGCGCCACGCAGTGGGCGACTTTCGCGAGTTCGCCCTCGCGTTTCTCCAGGCCCAGACCATCCAGTGCAGACGCCGTGTCGTGGGCGGCATCCGGGCGATGCAGGCCGGCGAGTTCGTGCAGGCAATGGCTGGCCAGCACCCAGCAGACTTTCAGACCGTTGGCGCGCTCCTTTTCCAGCAGCTCCGGGAGCCGCGCCATGCTCATGAATTCCGACTCCAAAAAAATCTCGCTGACGATCATTACCGCCACTTTGCGGCTCGCGAGGATGTCCGCGAGGTCGGCCTTCCAGGTCGCGCCGGCGTGAAGTTTGCGCTCGTCCCAAACGACCACGGCATCCTGGCCCGTCAGCGGCTTGAGCACCGCCTGCACACGGTCGAGCCACTTCCTTTCAGGAAAGCAGTAGGCGATGAAAATTCCGTTGCGGGTGGACATGCGTGAGAGCGGCAAGGTGCCATTGATCGGCGGGAGACTTCAACCACGGGATTCATCCGCGCGATTTTACCGTCGTAAAAAAGGGCGCACCGCGAGCCACAATACCGGCGGCACGAGGATGCTCAGGCCGAGCGCCAGTCCGGGGCGCGCGTGACCGGACGCCCCGATGCCGGCGAAGACGAAGCCCATCGGAACCGCGCCGCAGGCCAGCGCGGTGGCGAAAGTGCGGAATGGCATCCGCGTGAGGCCGGCGAGGCACGACACGACTTCCGGCAGCAGCGGCAGCCAACGCGATGCCGCCACCAGCCACGCGCCGCTGCGTTGAAAAAGCGCGGTGTGCTCGGTGAGTTCCTTTTCCCCCGCGAGCCGCACGGCGAACGCCCGCCCAAAACCGCGGCAGAGTCCGTAGCCGGTGAGCCCGGCGGCGAACGAACCGGTCGCGCTGAGCAACCCGCCGACGAGCGGTCCATACACGAAACCCGCGGCCGACATCACGGCGGTCGCCGGGATGGGGAGAAACAAGTCCGCCATGAGCAGCGCGATGACCGCGAGCCAGCCCCACGCGCCCCACCCGCGAATCCACGCGATGGCCGACTCGCCGGTGAACCACTCCGTGAATTGTCCGCCCCAAAATACGAACGGCAGGCAGAGCGCGACGCCGAGGACGAGAGCGATGACGAGCAGGCGCATGGCCCTGGCGCGGCGAAAAAACTACGGCAGCGGTTCGCCGCGCGCCGCGTGGAGCAGGCGGTACCAGTCCTCGCGGGAAAGCTCGATCTGGTCCGCGGCGGCCGCCGCGCGGATGCGGTCGGGGTTGGTGGTGCCGAGGATTGGGATAATGCGCGCGGGATGTTTCAGCAGCCACGCCAGTGCCAGCGCGGTGCGCGTCACGCCGCGCTCCGCCGCCATCTTGTCCAGCGCGGCGACGATGCCCTCCACGCGGTAGCCTTGCTGGCCGGGCAGCAGGTTTTTGCCACCATCGCCGAGCAGGCCACCGGCCAGCGGACTCCATGCGAGCGGAGTGAGATTGAGCGTCTGGCACTGATCGAGCGTGCCGTCGGCAAACGCCGTCAGGTTCGCGAGGCTGATCTCCACTTGGTTTGCGACCAGTGGCTGTTCGAGTTTTTTCATCAGCGTGCGCTGGAGCATCGTCACCTGCGACGGCGAGAAATTGCTCACGCCAAACTCCCGCACCTTGCCGGATTTGTGCAGGCTGGTGAAGGCGATGGCCACCTCGTCTGCGTCCATCAGCCAGTCGGGGCGGTGGAGTTGGAAAAGGTCGATCTCCTCGACGTGCAGGCGGCGCAGGGAATTTTCGCACGAGCGGATGATGTGTTCGGCGGAGAAGTCATAACGGTGCGGCGCGCCGGGCGGTTCCTCGGCCTGGCGAATGCCGCACTTCGTGGCGACGAGCAGTTTCTTGCGCAGCTTCGGATTCTCGCGCAGCACTTCGCCAAAGGCGCTCTCGGCGCGCGTGTGGCAGTACACATCGGCGTGATCGAACAGCGTGAACCCAGCCTCCACTGCGGCGAGCACGGCGGCACGGGCGGTTTCGAGATTGGTCTTCACGTCGCTGGCCGGCGCCAGCCGCCAGCAGCCGTAAGCGAGCCGACTGGAGGAGAGTTTGCTTTCACCGAGCGGGGTCTTTTGCATCGCGCGATGGGTAGCGGCGCGCGTCGGGAGCGGCAAGCGCGGAGTCGCGCGCCCACGCTGCCGATTTCACCACTTTCCACCGCGCATCGGCTCGCGTATCCACTTTCGCAGCACCCCCGAGTGCGGTGTGCCCAACTTATCCTGAACCTATGAAAACACACCTCGCCCTGCTCACCCTTCTCGCCGTCCTTTCCTCTGCCCGCGGCGATTGGGCGGTGAAGGACGACGCCAACACCGACCTGCCGGGACGCAGGGTGGACATCACGCAGGACGGCGTGCTGCGCGCGCGGCTGATCTACGGCGAGGGGCAGATGAAGCCGTATCTCCGCGTGCAGGGCGAAGAGGGCGACGGGCTCAACGAGTGGAGCGAAACGCAGAGGTATCCGCACCACCGCGGGATCTTCATCGGATGGAACAAGATCACGTCCGACCTCGGTTCGTTCGACTTGTGGCACTTCAACAACGGCGGGCGCATGGCGCTGGTGAAACTCACGAAACTTGAGGGCGGCAAGGACTCCGCGACCATCGTGGCAACGATCGAGTGGCGCGGCGGCGCGAAGGACGCGACGGGCGGCGATCTGCTGCTCACCGAGACGCGCACGCTCACCGTTTCGCGTCCGGCGGCGAAGACCACACAGGTGGACGCGCAGTTCGTTTTGCAAGCGGCGCGCGACCTCTCGCTCGGCGGCGATTTGCAGCACGCGGGCGTCCACTTCCGTGCCTCGGCCAGCGTGGTGCCGCGCGCCGGGGAAACGGCCTACGTCTGGGAGCCGGACCTCGCCGGGAAGGACGGCAAGGTCGCTTCCAAGGATCTGAAATGGGCGCGCTACACCTTTCCCATCGGCACGCGCTGGTATCACGCCACGGAACTGAACGCGCCGACAAATCCCGTGGAGGAACTCTCGTGGCGCGACTACGGGCGCTTCGGTTTCTTTTTCAAGAAGGAGCTGAAGAAGGATGAGACGCTGGCCATCAAGTATCGCTTTTTCACGGAACTGGCCGAAGGCGTCACCGCGAAGCCGACCGACGAACAGCGGGCCGTGTGGCGCAAGGGCGCGCAGGCACAATACGAGGCGTTCGCGAAGTGACGCGCCCTCTCGTCCTCGCCGCTGTTTCCGCCGCGCTCACCGCCGCCCTTTTCGCCGGCCCGCCCGGCGGCGATCTCGCGCAGCAGCAGCCGAAATTCAAATGGGACGTGCCGCCCGCGCCGGTGGTTTCCGGGGATGACGCGCTGAAGTCCTTCAAGCTGCCGCCGGGTTTTCGCATTGAATTGGTCGCCAGTGAACCGCTCGTGCAAAACCCCGTCGCCATGGTTTTCGATCCTGATGGCCGGCTCTACGTGGTGGAGATGCGCGGCTACATGCCGGATGCGGATGGCAAAGGCGAGGACGAGCCGACGGGCGACGTCGCCCTGCTCGAAGACACGGACGGCGACGGGAAATTCGACAAGCGCACGGTCTTTCTCGACGGCCTCGTCATGCCGCGTTCCATCGCGCTGGCGCACGGCGGCGTCATCGTGGGTGAGCCGCCAAATCTGTGGTTCTGCCGCGACAAAGACGGCGACGGCAGGAGCGACGAGAAGACCGCGATTTTCACCGACTACGGCGCGCGAGGGACGCCCGAATACAACCCGAACAGCACGCTGCGCGCGCTCGACAATTGGTTTTACGGGGCGCACTTCGCTTGGCGCTTCCGGCTCGTGGGCGAAAAATGGATGCGCGAAGCGGTGCCGCAGCGCGGCCAGTACGGCCTGGCGCAGGACGACCTCGGACGCCTCTTCTTCAACGGTAACAGCTCGATGCTGCACGCGGAGGTGGTCGCGCCCGAATACACGCGGCGCAGCGCGGCCCTCGCGAGCGCCAGCGGCGGTGCCATCGCGCGCGGCGAAGTCTTTCCCGGACGAGTCACCGCAGGCATCAACCGCGCCTACACCAGCGTGGGTGCGAGCGGAAAAATGACCGCCGTGACTGCTGCGTGCGGGCCGCACATTTATCGCGGCGACCGCTTTCCCGCGGAGTTTCGCGGCAACGCCTTTGTCTGCGAGCCTTCGGGGAACCTCATCTCCCGTCAGGTGCTGGCGGCCAAAGGCGCGGGTCTCACGGCCACGAGTGCGCACACCGATGTCGATTTCCTCGTTTCAACTGACGAGCGTTTCCGCCCGGTGAATCTCGCCACCGGCCCCGACGGCGCGCTCTACATCGCGGATTTTCACCACGGCATTTTGCAGCACAAAAACTTCCTCTCCGCGTATCTGCGCGATCAGGTCGCGCAGCGCGGACTGGCCCAGCCGCTGCATCTCGGGCGCATCTTTCGCATCGTGCATGAAAGCGCCGCGCCCGGCCCGCGTCCGGCTCTCGACAAAGCGCCGCCAGCCGAACTGGTAAAGGCGCTGGCGCATCCGAACGGCTGGTGGCGCGACACCGCGCAGCGTCTGCTCGTGGAACGCGCGGACGCCACGACGGTGCCTGCGCTGAAGCAACTCGCCACCGCGCGCGACGGCGGCCTCGGCACCCTGCACGCGCTCTGGACCTTGCGCGGGATGGACGCCCTGGATGCGGCGACGATTTCCGCCGCGTCCGCCAGCACCCACGCGGGCGTGCGCGCCGCAGCCGTGCGGCTCGCCGAGCCGCTGCTGCGCCCGGCGCTCGATGAAAAACTGCTCGCCGCACTGCTCAAGCTGCACAGCGAAAGCGATCCCGGCGTGCAGATGCAAATGCTCTTCACGCTCATGCCGATTCCCGATCCGCGCGCGACGCAAACCGCGCTGGAAATCTTCCGCGCCCGCGGCAGCGACCCGCTGCTGCGCGAGGCCGCGGTCAGCGGCTTAGCCGGGCGGGAACTCCCGCTGCTCGAGACCGTCCTAGCGGACAAGAGCTGGGCGAATCCCGACTCCTTGCAGCGGGAATTCGTCGCCGCACTTGCGCGCAGCCTGGTCGCGGGCCGGAGCGGCGGACACGCGGAGAAATTGCTCGCGGTTATCACCGCGCCGACCACCCCGGCGGGCGTGCAGGCGGCGTTGCTCGGCGGACTCGGCGACGCTCCGAAATCCGGCAAAGGCACCAACCGGCGCGCCGTGAAGCTCGATCGGGAACCCGCCGGCCTGATTGCGCTCGCCGCGCAAAACAAATCCGCCGCGAATGCGCTGGCCGCTTTCACTTGGCCCGGCAAGCCTGGCGCGTCGGCCGACGTGCCGCCGCTCACCGCGGACGAGCAAAAGCGTTTCGCCGAAGGCCGCGAAACCTACGCCACCATCTGCGCCGCCTGCCATCAGCCCACCGGCCTGGGACTCGATGGCGTCGCCCCGCCGCTGCTCGATTCCGAATGGGTGCTCGGCTCCGAGGAACGCCTGACGCGCCTCGTCCTCCGCGGGATGACTGGCAAGGTCACCGTGAACAAACGCACGTTTGAACTGGAGATGCCGCCGCTCGAAGCCCTGACCGACGCGCAGCTCGCGGGGGTTTTCACCTACATCCGCCGCGAGTGGGGCCACGAGTCCGCCGCCGTGGAGCCCGCGACGGTCGCCCGCATCCGCACGGCAACCAAAGACCGGGTGAAACCGTGGACGGTGGACGAGCTGCTGAAGGTCAAGTGAGCGGCGCGGCCACCCGCACGTCCTTGCTGAGCATCTTCTCGCCGTCGAACTCGAACCACGCGCGGAAGCTCTGGCCTTCGAGGATCGCGGGCAGCCAGTGCTGATCGTCCTCCCACATTTCGTGGTAGGGAATCGCGCCGACTTCGAACCAGAACGGCGTGGCCTCGTCCGTCTCAATCAGTTCGCCGGTAAAATTCCGCGCGAGGAAGACGGTGCAATGCAGGCTGTAGCCGTCGGTAAATTGGAAATGCAGGTCGCCGCGCTCCTCGACGTCCAACGGCGTGACACCCACCTCCTCCTCGGTCTCGCGGATGGCGGCCGCGAGCGGCGTTTCGCCGGGTTCAAGCCGTCCGCCGGGGCCGTTCATCTTGCCGGCACCAAGTCCGCGTTTTTTTCGGATGAGCAGGATGCGCCCATCTTTGACGATAAAGCAGAGCGTCGCGCGCTCGCGGGGCTGCCAGGTGGACCAGTTCATAAATGACGAATGAAGGATGACGAATGCCGAAGGAAGCCCGAATGAGGAAATCGCGCGGTCTTCGTCCTTCGGCATTGTTTCGGCATTCGTCATCCTTCATTCGTCATTCATGCCTCCAGCCACCGCCCAACGCCTCGCTGCCCTCGCGGGCTTCCTGGCTGTCGCCCTCGGAGCTTTTGGTGCTCACGGTTTGAAAGCGGTGCTGGAGAAAAACGGCATGCTGGCCGTCTGGCAAACGGCGGCCCTTTACCACCTCACGCATTCCGTCGTGCTGCTCGCGCTCGCGCAGCGGACGGCGGTTCCGCGGGTGCCTTTCGCCTTCTTTGGCGCAGGGATTTTGATCTTCAGCGGCAGCCTCTACGCGCTCGCGCTGACGAACTTGAAATGGCTCGGTGCGATCACACCGCTCGGCGGCGTATGTCTGCTCAGCGGCTGGCTCGCGCTCGCGTGGAAACGGCGTGCGTAAGGGCGTGGGACCGGCGGCCCGTCCGCGCCTGTCATACGGGGACAATCTGTTTGCTTTCAAAACCCTCGCCGATAGCTTTCCCGCCCTTCGCCAAAAGCCATGATCGACATCCAGCCCAATTTCGCCGCCGTTAAGCAAGGCCTCATCCCGCTCACCCCGCAGGAAAAGATGAAGCTGGAGAAGGACGGACTGGATGTCATCCACGACATCTATCGTTACGCGAAGACCGGCTTCGCCTCGATTGAGGCGGACGATTTCGACCGGATGAAGTGGTATGGCGTCTATCGGCAGAAGCCGAAGGACAGCGGCTATTTCATGATGCGCCTGCGGCTGCCCGGCGGGCAGCTCACGGCGGCGCAGGCGGCGAAACTCTCGGAGATCGCCGACCGTTTCGGTCACGGCTTCTGCGACATCACCACGCGCATGACCATTCAGTATCACTGGCTGCGCATCGAGGAGATCCCCACCATTTTCTCCGAGCTGGCGAGCGTGGGCATCGCCACCAGCGGAGCCTGCGGCGACATCGCGCGCAATGTCGTGGGCTGCCCGGTCGCGGGGCTCGATCCGGAGGAGATCCTCGACGCCACGCCGCAGCTCATGGAGGTCAATGCCGCGCTGGAGAACAACCGCGACTTTTCCAACCTCCCGCGCAAATACAAAATCAGCGTCTCCGGCTGCTGCATCCACTGCGCCCAGCCGGACATCAACTGCGTGGGCGTCTTCGGCCTCCGGCGCACCGTCAACGGCATCGAGGAACGCGGCTACGGAATCAAAGTCGGCGGCGGCCTCAGCGCCGCGCCGAAGCTTGCGCAGACGCTCCAGTGCTTCCTCCAGCCGGCGCAGGTCTGGCCAGTCATCAAGGCCGTCAGCAAAATCTATCGCGATCACGGCTACCGGCATCAGCGGCAAAAGGCGCGGCTGAAATTTCTCATGGCCGACTGGGGGCACGAGCGCTTCCTCCAGGAGATCGAAGCCCTGCTCGGCTACCCGCTTGCACCGCACACGGACTTCCCGATCATCCGCGATCAGGAGACCGATCACCTCGGCATCCACAAGCAGAAGCAGGGCGACCTTTACTGGGTCGGCATCTGCTTTCCGGGAGGGCGCATCCGCAATGGCACCCTCGCCCAGGTCGGTGCGCTCGCCGCGAAATACTGCGCACCCGGGCAGGACCAGATTCGCCTCACCAGTAAGCAGAACCTCATCATCATCAACATCCCCGAGGCCCAGCTTCCGGCGCTCCAAGCCGACCTCGACGCGCTCGGCCTCGACTACCAGCCCTCAAACTTCCGCAAAGGCTGTGTGAGCTGCACCGGCATCGAGTTCTGCAACCTCGCCGTTGCCGAGACCAAGAACCGCATGCTCGAACTCATCACCCAGCTCGAGACCACGTCCGGCTGGTACAAGGACAAGATCCGCATTCACTTCAGCGGCTGCCCCAGTTCCTGCGGCCAGCACCAAATCGCCGACATCGGGTTTCGCGGCGCGCAGACAAAAGTGGGTGGCGTCTCCGTGGATGCGTTCGACGCCTTCATCGGCGGACGCCTCGGCAAAGACCGACGCTTCAACACGCTGCTCAAAGGCAAGATCGTCGCCAAAGACGTGCATCTTTTCATCGACCGGCTGCTCCGCGTCTATGACACTGGCAAACAGCCCGGCGAGACCTTCGCCGACTACACCGACCGCGTGAAAAAAGACGACATCCTCACCGCGCTCGACTGGAAATAGGTTGGTGCGCGCGGCGGTGCACGTCTTCGAGATGTGTCCGGTGCTTGCATCTGGGGCAGACGGTCGGCACGTTTCGAGGCTGTGAACGAAGATTCCGCTGCCGCTTTCAAACTGCCGCCCGCCACCCGCTCGGCGGTTATTCTCGTGGTGTTTTTTTTTAGTTGGTTCGCGCTGGCGACGCTGTGGGTGCTGAACGACGCGCGGCGGATCAAGCGGGAGAAGGATCAACTGCGCGCGCTAAACAACCCGGAGGCGGGCGGGGAAATGGTGTGGTTGCCGACGGGGAAATTCACGATGGGTGCGGTGGACGGCGCGCCTGACGAGCAGCCGTTGCATGATGTGAAGGTGACGGGCTTTTTCATGGATAAAACGGAGGTGACGAATGAGCAGTTTGCGAAGTTTGTGGCGGCGACTGGTCATGTGACGGCTGCGGAATGGACACCGGATGCGAGCGCGCCCGCGGACCGGAAGGAGGCGGGCGGAAGTGTGTTTCGTCCCAAACTCGGCTGGCGCTATGTGCCGGGGGCAAACTGGCGGCATCCCGAGGGGCCGGAGTCGGACATCGTGGGACGCGAGAAGGCACCGGTGGTGCAGATCTCGTGGGAGGATGCGGCGGCGTATGCGCGTTGGGCGGGGAAGCGGCTGCCGACGGAAGCAGAGTGGGAATACGCGGCGCGCGGCGGCATCATGCACGCGGCGTACGTCTGGGGGACGCAACTCCAGCCAGGCGGACGCTGGCAGGCCAATATCTTTCCCGCGCGCGAGCAACTTGGTCACGGCGGTGAGGAAGGTCTGACGCGGCTGCTCCCGGTCGGAAGTTTTCCGCCGAACAACTACGATCTGGCTGACATGGCGGGCAATGCGGCGGAGTGGTGCGCGGATTGGTATCGCGCGGACTATTACAAAAAAAGCCCGCACGCGAACCCGCCGGGGCCGGAGTCGGGCGACGCTGCGGAGGATGGCGGCGAGGCGCTGCGCGTGACTCGGGGCGGATCTTTTCTGAGCAGTGAAACGAATGGTGCGGGCTATCGTCCGGCGGCGCGGCAAAAGGCGGTGCCGAGCCATGCGGCATCCGACCTCGGCTTTCGCTGCGCGCGAAGCAAACCGTGATCGGGCAGGCGCGAACTCTGGCGTGAATTCTCGGTAACCCTGGCTGAAAGTGGTCGCGGAATTTTTCACCCACCCGCTCATCCGCTATGAAAGTCCAACTTGCTTCGAGCACTACCCGGAATAGGACTGAAGCCTGAACGAAACCAAATAGATGCCGACTATGTTTTTCTCTCGTCTCCAGATTGCCGCCGGCCTCCTCGCGTCGGCGTGTGCCCTCAGTCCTGCGTTGGCGGAATCTTTCAAGATGCAGGGTTCGCCGGTGCTCGCGCACGTGATGGTGGCGGCGGCTCCGGTGCTGCGGGATCAGGGAATCGAGATCAAGGTCGGTGTGGAAGGCAGCAGCACCATGGCGGTGGCAATGATGGGGGACCGCAATGTCGATTTCGCGCTGATGACGCGGCGGTTGACGGGCAAAGATCAGGCGAATTTTCCGGAGCGAGAACTGAAAGAGTTTTGCATCGGGATGCAAGTTGGGGTGTTCATCGTTCCGGAGGACGTCTGGGCCAGTGGGGTGCGGTCGATTTCAAAGGCGCAACTGCAGGGGATTTACGAAGGCCAAATCACGAACTGGAAGGAACTCGGGGGAGGAGATATGCCTATCAAGTTTTTTAACACGGAGCGCGGCCGCGGGCTGTGGGAGCTGATCTTTACATGGGTCTATGAGGAAACGCGCAAGGTGCCGCTGGGCAAATTTCCGATCACCGTGGATGGAGAGGACGCGCGCAACACCGTGCAGTTTACGAAGGGCGGTCTGGGGATCGCCCAGATCAATTGGATCGACGGGAAGACCGTTCACGGGCTGGCCATCAAGGACGAAAAGGGCGAGGTGATCGAGCCCACGCTGGCGAATGTGGCGGCGGGCAAATATCCGCTGGCGCGTCCGGCGATGATCGTGGTGGGGGAAACGCCGGTGGGTGCAAAGAAGCGGCTGATCGATTTTCTGCTGAGCCCTGCAGGTCAGGCGATCGTGGCGCAAAGCGATCTCGTGCCGCTGAAGGAAATCGCGCCGAAGTAAGGCGCGCCGCGTTACCGAAACAACGCCCGGCAAAGCGTTACCGACGCGATGACCGCTACGGCGTCCGCTGTGAGCCCGGCGATAATCGCGTGTCGCGTGCGGCGAATCGCCACACTGCCGAAGTACACCGCCAGCACGTAGAACGTCGTCTCCGTGCTTCCGAAAATCGTCGCCGCCATTTTCGCGATCAAGCTGTCCGCGCCGATGCCGGGGCGGTTCACCAGCTCGACGAACAGCCCCTGTGTGGCACTGCCGCTGAGCGGGCGCAGCAGCACCAGCGGCAGTAACTCCGCCGGGAAACCGACCCGCGACAGCCACGGCCCGAGGCTGTTCGTCATGCCCTGAATCACCCCGGCTTCGCGAAGCATGCGGATGGAGACCAGCATCGCTACGAGAAACGGGATGATCCGCGTGCCTGTGGCAAACGCCTCCTTCGCGCCGTCGGTGAACTGTTCATAGACCTTCACGCCGCGCAGCGTGGCATAAAGCGGGAGGAAGGTGAGCAGCCAGGGCACCGCAGTGAGGGAGAGTGTTTTCACCGCCCGGAGCACGGGTTTCGCCGCGAGCGGCAGATCAGGAAAAAGATCGGCGTAGCGCCATTCCGCGTGGAGCGATTTTGGAATCCACGCCATTGCCTCGGGCGCAAAAATCACCGCACAAAGCAGTGCAAACAGTACGGTGTGGGCAAGGAGAATGGCGCGTTTGGTCGCGGTCATCGCGGCGGGCGGTGCTTCGTCGAACGATGTTGGCGCGGCCTCGGGCGTGGCCTCGTCCTCCGCGGACTTCGCGTCGGGTGGCTGGGACGCAAACATCGGGAGCCTTTCCAGAATTTTCGCCGCTGTGATGCCGCAGGTCAGCCCGATGGTCGTCGCCAGCACCGCCGCGGGCACGAAACCGGTCGCGTCTTTTGCCCCCGCGATGGCGAGGATGCTGATCGCCGTCGTCGGCAGGAGTTGAATCGACGCGGTGTTGATTGCGAGAAACGTACACATCGCATTCGACGCCGTGTCCTTGCGCGGGTTGAGTTGCTGGAGCAGGGCCATCGCCCGCAGTCCGAGGGGCGTTGCGGCGTTGCCGAGCCCGAGCATGTTCGCCGCCATGTTCATTACCATCGCGCCCATCGCGGGATGCTCCGGCGGCACCTCGGGAAAAAGCCGGCGCAAAACTGGCCGCAGCGCCCGCGCGATGATCTGGACCAGCCCGCCCCGCTCAGCCAGGCGCATCATGCCCAGCCACATCGCCATCAGTCCCACGAGTGGCAGCGCGATGGTCATCACGGCGTCCTTCGCCGTCTGGAAAGCTCCCGTTGTCACCGCATCCAGCCGGCCCGTGAAGCCGCCAACCAGCACGGCGATGAGCAGGAAGGCGAGCCAGACGTAATTGAGCATGGATCGGATTTAGGGCGAAACGCGGGGCATTTAGAAAGGGTGAAGTTTTCCTCGGGCCGAGGCGGGGCGCACCTCGCAGGCGCAGGCCTTTGGATCAAGTGCGCTGGCGGTAGGCGCGGGAGAGGGCGACGTATTTTTCCGCCCAGACTTTGATGCCAGCCTGCTCATCGAGCGAGAGGGTGCGGACAATTTTTCCGGGTGAGCCGAGGACCAGAGAGCCGGGTGGGATTTTGGTCCCGCCTGTAACGAGCGCGCCGGCACCAATGATGGAGCGCGCGCCGATTTCCGCGCCGTCGAGAATTATGGCACCCATGCCGATGAGGACTTCGTCGGCAACAGTGCAGGCGTGAAGCACCGCCTTGTGGCCCACGGTGACAAGTTCGCCAACGAACGCGCCGTAGTCGTCCGCGAGATGCACGACCGCGCCGTCCTGCACGTTCGAGCGCGGACCGATCAGGATGCGGTTGATGTCGCCGCGGAGCACGGCCCCGAACCAAACACTGGATTCCTCGGAGAGCGTGACGTCACCGATGAGGTCAGCGCTCGGGGCGATGAACGCGGAAGGATGAATCTTCGGGGGAGTGTGGAGATAGCGCGCCAAGCGGTCGGAAAAATTCATGCGGCGAGCGTGTTGTTTGGCGGCGGCCAGATCAACCGGGAACGCTGATGGTTAGAAGATTGTCGGCTTTGAAAAAATCTTTGCAGAATAGGTTGACTTCGATTTCGCGCCCGGGCAAAACACGGGCATACCGCTGGTTCCACCCCCAGCATCACTCCAACTCAACTCCAGGAAATTCAACAACTCATGAATAAGGCAGAACTCGTCGAAAGCGTCCAAAAATCCCTCGGTAAAACAGCCAGCAAAGCGGAGGCTGAGCGTGCCGTTGCCGCCGTTATCGACGGCATCAAAGGCAGCCTGAAAAAAGGCAAGCCGGTGCAGCTCGTGGGCTTTGGGACGTTTAAAATCGCGAACCGCAAGGCGCGAATGGGCATCAACCCGAAGACGGGGGCGAAGATCAAAATTAAAGCTTCCAAGAGCGTGAAATTCGCCGCTGGCAAGGATCTCAAATCCAAGCTCAAGTAATTTCCCCCTCGTAACCGAGAAACCCCGTTTTGCATCGCGCAAAACGGGGTTTTTCACGTACGGAGCCAAACCCAGCGATTGGCGATGTGATTAAGAGCCGTCCGACATCGTTCCACTCTGCGGGCTTAGAGGCGCGCATATTGCTAGAGTTGTTCATCGCAAGTTGCATGGGATGAAATCCTCCAACGACAGAATGACTCTGACGGCTTTCGTCGGTGGGCTGCTGCTCACTCTGGCGATCGTGGTGGCCTCGTGCATGGGAGAGGGGCGCGTGGTGGTGGCGTTGAGTCTGGCGACGGGCGGTTGCATGGGGATTTTGGGGGGGAGAGCGATGGGTCGGGGAAAACGGGAAAGGGAAGGGGAATGGCGCGCGGCCGAGGATTTCAAACGGCGTCTGCGGGAATGCAGCGACGCGGTGATCGCGGAGCTTTCTCCGGATGGCCGGACGCTGGAAAACGATGGAGATTGGACAGGAATGTGGATTGGCGAGTCGCGGGAGTTGGCGCTGAGCGCACTGAAGGAGGCGAGGCAAGGGAACAACGCCTATTTTCGTGGTTGGGCATCCGGTGCGGCTGGGGAGCCGGCGTTATGGGAGGTCACGCTGGCTCCAAGTGTCGATGCGGCGCGGCGCACGCAGCAGGTGCTGGCAGTAGCGCGCGACATTACGGAGCGGCACGCAAATGCAGAAAAATCCCGCATTGTTTTCGACGATGCCAGCGAGGCGCTGCTGCTGATCGGCGAAGGGCAGATTATCGACGCGAATCACGCGGTGGCGCGGATGCTGGGCTTTGCGGACCGGCGGGCGCTGCTCACTTTGCGGGTTGAGGAGTTGTCTCCCGAAGTTCAGCCGGACGGAATTTCATCGCGGGACAAGGCGCGGGAGGTGAGCGAGGCCGCAGTGGCGAGAGGACACGTTTGCTACCATTGGGTGTACCGGCGCTCGGATGGCGTGGAATTTTCGACCGAGGTGACGCTAAACTGTGGGGAACTCGGCGGACGGCGCGTGCTTCTGGCGGTGCTGCGCGATGCGAGTGAAAAGCGGAACTTGGAGGCGGCGCTGCGGGCGAGTGAGGAACGCTTCCAAGCCTTCATGCAACACAGTCCGGCCTTGTCGGTGATCAAGGATGAAGAGGGAAGGCTGGTCTATTTGAACCTGGCGATTGAGGAGAAATTTCAAATCCGGGCCGAAGAGGTGATCGGCAAAACGGATGCCGAATGGCTACCCGCGGAGACGGCCCGGACGGTCGCCGAAACAGATCGTGCGGTGCTCGCGAGCGGGCAGGCGCGTGAGGTGGCGGAGGCCATTCCCATGCCCGATGGTCGCTTGAGCGAATGGTTGACGACGAAGTTTTGCATGGGGAGCCAAAACGGGCGCAAGCTCCTCGGCGCGATGGCGGTGGACGTGACTGAGCAGCGGCAGGCCGAGCGGGCGGTGCATGAGAGTGAGCGAAAATTCCGCGAGCTTTTTGACGATGCGCCCGTGGCCTATCACGAACTCGACCTCGACAACCGCATCACGCGCGTGAACGCGGCGGAACTGGCGATGCTCGGTTATGCGGCGGAGGAAATGGTGGGACGATCGGTATGGAGTTTCATCTTCGAGGAAAAGCCCGATGAGGCCGGCGTACGCGAGACGCCGCGTGGTGTAAGGAGCGAGTATCCATGCACGTTTCGGCGGAAAGACGGGCGCAAAGTTTCAGTATTGATGCGGCAAAAATTCATGAAGGACTCCTCCGGCGCGATCTGCGGCCGGCGTGCCACCTTGCAGGACATCACCGCTCTGAAGCGCACCGAGTCTGAACTCCGCGACGCTGAGGAGAAGTACCGCAGCATTTTCGAAAATGCGATTGAGGGCATCTTTCAGTCCACGGCGGAGGGTAGCTATATGAGCGTGAACCCGGCGCTGGCCCAGATGTTTGGCTATGCCTCGCCGGACGAAATGATGAGCACGGTGACCCACATCGCGAAGCAGCTTTACGTAAAGCCGGGGCGGCGGGCCGAGTTTGCATCGCTCATTCAGGACAAGCACGCGGTCAGCGACTTCGAGTCCGAGGTGTATCGCAAGGATGGAAGCACGATCTGGATCTCCGAGCGTTGCCGTGCGGTGCGGGATGGCGATGGCAAACTGCTCTACTACGAGGGCACGGCGGAGGATATTACGGCGCGGCGGCAGGCGGAGCAGGCGGTGAAAAGTGCGCGCGATACCGCGGTGGAGTCCGCGCGGCTCAAGAGTGAATTCCTCGCGAACATGAGCCACGAAATTCGCACACCGATGAACGGCATCATCGGCATGACGGACTTGCTGCTCGATACCGAACTCTCGGCTAAGCAGCGCGACTTTACCCAAACCATCGCGGGCAGCGCGGATTCGCTGCTCACGATTATCAATGACATTCTTGACTTCTCGAAGATCGAGGCCGGCATGCTGCATTTCGAGGAAATCGACTTTCAACTCGCGCCGGTGGTCGAGGGTGCGGTCGAGGTTCTGGCGGCGCGCGCGGCGGCGAAGAAGATCGACATCGCCTCGCTGGTGTATAACGGCGTGCCGAGCGGGCTGCGCGGCGATCCGGGACGGCTGCGCCAGGTGCTCACCAACCTCGTGGGCAACGCGGTCAAGTTCACCGAGCGCGGCGAAGTCGTGGTGCGGGCGAATTGCCAGGAAGAATCGGCCACGCATGTGGTCATCCGCTTCACGATTACGGATTCCGGCATCGGCATTGACCCGGAGGCGCAGTCGCGGCTGTTTCAAGCGTTTGTGCAGGCGGACGGCGGCACCACGCGGAAGTTTGGCGGCACGGGACTCGGACTGGCGATCTGCCGTCAGCTCGTACAGCGCATGGGCGGCGAAATCGGGGTGACAAGTCAGCCGGGGAAAGGCTCGACGTTTTGGTTCACGGCGCGCTTTGCCCGGCAGGCCGCCGAGACGCCGAGCGTCACGCCGCGCAAAGCGCAGTTCCAAAATCTGCGGGTGCTCGTGGTGGATGAGCACGACACGAACCGCAGCGTTTTGCATCACCTGCTGACATCCCGCTCAATGCAGGTTCACGAGTCGGTCAATGCGCTGGATGCGCTCGGCCTGATGCGCGCCGAAGCTGCGCGCGGGCGTCCGCTCGACCTGGCGATTCTCGACATGCAGATGCCGGGCATGGATGGGCTGGAACTCGCGCGTCACATCAAACAAGATCCCAAACTCGCGACGACGAAGATTGTGATCCTGACCTCGATGGATCGCGAGGACGATCCGGAGGCACTGCGCGACAGCGGCGTGGCGGGCTGTCTGGTGAAGCCGGTGAAACAGGCTCAACTCTTTGAGTGTCTGCAAACGGTGATGGTGCCCAATGTCGCGTCGGGCGAGATCAAAGCGAGCGTTGGCACGTCGCCCAAGCCAATGGAAATTCCGCCGGAGTTGGAGGGGTTGAGTCTCCGCATTCTCGTGGCGGAGGACAATCCGGTGAACCAAAAGGTTGCGGTCTGCCAGTTGGAAAAATTCGGCTATCGCCCGGATGTCGTGGAGAACGGTCGCCTCGCACTAGCGGCGGTCCAGCACAAGCCATACGACGTGATCTTCATGGACTGCCAAATGCCTGAACTCGACGGCTACGAAGCGACGCGGGAACTGCGGGCGAGCGGCGGCAGGGCGCGGCAGACGTGGGTGATCGCGATGACGGCCAACTCGCTGGAGGGGGACCGGGAGAAGTGCTTGGAAGCCGGTATGAATGACTATCTGAGCAAGCCTATCAAGCCCGAGGGCCTTGCGGTTGCGCTGTCCCGTTTCGCGAAAGAATGCCGGAAGACGCTTCCGCTAAAACCGGCGCGGCCGGCAGGGAAGATCATTGATCCCGTCACGCTCGCGGGCTTTCGGGACATGGGCGGCGATGATGGAGGGCAGATGCTCGACAGTTTGATCGGAACATTTCTCGAAAACTCTCCGACCGTCCTGCGCACCGCCCGCGAGGCCGCCAAACGGCAGGACGCGCCCGAGCTCGAGCGCGCCGCGCATACGCTCAAGGGAAGCTGCAGTAACTTTGGCGCGGAGCGGATGAGCGACGCATGCCAGCAACTAGAACAAGCGGTGCATGACCGCATCTTCGATCATGTGGACGAACTGCTCACCACGGTCGCAACCGAACTCGCGTCAGTGTGCCTGGCGTTGGAAAACGAGAGGAGTGCCTGCCTCGCATGAAAATTCTAATCGCCGAGGATGATCCTGTTTCCGCGAAGGTGCTGCAGCTCACCCTGCAGCATTACGGTCACGAGGTGATCGTCGCGGCCAGCGGATCGGAAGCGTGGGAGATTTTCAATGCCGAGCCCGTGCGCGTCATCGTCAGCGATTGGATGATGCCGGGGCTGGATGGGCTGGAGCTTTGCCAGAAAGTCCGCGTGCGACCAAAGACGGAGTACACCTATTTCATCCTCCTGACCGCGATCCATACCGGACGGGATAACCTGAAGCACGCCATGGATGCCGGCGTGGACGACTTTCTCACCAAGCCGCTCGACCGCGAGGCCATCCTGATGCGGTTGCGCGTCGCCGAGCGCATCCTGGAATTCACCACGCAAATTCGGATGCTAAAGCAGCTCATTCCGATCTGCATGTACTGCAAGCGGGTGCGCGACGATTCGAACTATTGGGATCAGGTCGAGAACTACATCCACGAGCACACCGGCAGCAATTTTAGCCACGGCATCTGCCCCGCTTGCTTCGATACGCAAATGGGCAATCTGACCCGAACCGGGTTGACGATTTCGCCCGCGGCGGAGTAATCCCGCCGGGCTAGGCCACGCCGTCCTTGACCGCAGCGACGGTGTATTCGCGATTGAGCCGGGCGATGACGGAGGCGGGGATGTCCGCCGGACAGACGGCTTCGCACTCGAGGTAGTTCGAGCAATTGCCGAAGCCTTCCTCGTCCATGGTGCGGACCATCTTGAGCGCGCGCGAGGTGCGCTCGGCCTGGCCTTGCGGGAGCAGGGCGAGGTGGGAAACTTTCGCGCCGACGAAGAGCATCGCGCTGGCGTTCGGGCAAGCGGCCACGCAGGCGCCGCAGCCGATGCAGGCGGCGGCTTCCATGGCGGCGTCGGCGGCGACTTTCGGCACGGGGAGGCAGTTCGCGTCCTGTGCCGAGCCGGTGCGCGCGGTGATGAATCCACCCGCCTGCTGGATGCGGTCGAAGGCGCTGCGATCGACAATGAGATCGCGGACGACGGGGAAGGTTTTCGCGCGGAACGGCTCGACGTGGATGGTCTCGCCGTCCTTGAATTTCCGCATGTAGAGCTGGCAGGTGGTGGTCTCGCTCGGGCCGTGGGGCACGCCGTTGATCGAGAGCGAACACGTCCCGCAGATGCCTTCGCGGCAGTCGTGGTCGAAGGCGATGGGCTCTTCACCTTTGCCGGTGAGGTCATCGTTCACGATGTCGAGCATCTCGAGGAAGGACGCATCCTCCGGGATGTTGCGGGCTTCGATGTCGGCGAGCTTGCCGGCACTTTTCGCGTCTTTCTGACGCCAGACTTTGAGGTGAAGATTCATGTCGGAAAGCGGTTACTTGTAGCTGCGGACGCTGGGGTGGACTTCCTCGAAGACCAGCGGTTCGACGTTGCGGGTGGGTTTCGCGCCTTCGCCGTTGAAGCCCCAAGCGGCGACGTGCTGGAAGTTGCTGTCGTCGCGTTTGGCTTCGCCGTCGGGGTATTGGAATTCCTCGCGGAAATGGCCGCCGCACGATTCGCGGCGCTCGAAGGCGTCGAGGCAGAGCAACTCGCCGAACTCGAGGAAGTCGGCGACGCGCCCGGCTTTTTCGAGCGAGACATTGAGGGCTTCGCCTTCGCCGGGGACGTTGACGTTTTTCCAGAACTCCTCCCGCAGCGGCGGAATCTGCGCGAGGGCGCGCTGGAGGCTTTTTTCGCTGCGGGCCATGCCGCAGTAGTCCCACATGATGCGACCGAGTTCGCGGTGGAAGTGATCGACGGTGCGCTTGCCTTTGATGCCGAGCAGGCGGTTGGTGCGGGCGCGCACGTCAGCTTCGGTGCGCTTGAATTCCTCGCGGTCGGTGGTCGGACGCTTGCCGATTTGCGGCGCGAGGTAGTTGCCGATCGTGTACGGCAGGACGAAGTAGCCGTCGGCCAGTCCTTGCATCAGCGCGCTGGCGCCAAGGCGGTTCGCGCCGTGGTCGGAGAAGTTCGCTTCGCCGAGGACGAAGAGGCCGGGGATGTTGGACATCAGATCGTAGTCCACCCAGAGCCCGCCCATCGTGTAATGCACGGCGGGGTAGATGCGCATCGGTTGCTGGTAGGCGTTTTCACCTGTGATCTGGTGATACATGTCGAAAAGGTTGCCGTAGCGTTCGCGAACGGTCGGCTCGCCGAGGCGTTTGATGGCGTCGGCGAAATCGAGAAACACGCCGAGCCCGCCGGGACCGACGCCGCGACCGTCGTCGCACGCCTCTTTCGCGGAACGCGAGGAAATGTCGCGCGGGGCGAGGTTGCCAAAGCTGGGATATTTCCGCTCGAGATAGTAGTCGCGCTCGGCGTCGGGGATTTCGTGGGGCTTGCGGTTGTCGCCTTTCTTTTTGGGAACCCAGACGCGCCCGTCGTTGCGGAGCGACTCGGACATGAGGGTGAGCTTGCTCTGGTAGTCTCCGGCGACCGGGATGCACGTCGGGTGGATTTGCGTGTAGCAGGGGTTGGCGAAGAGCGCGCCGCGTTTGTAGGCGCGCCAGGAGGCGGTGACGTTGCAGCCTTTCGCGTTGGTCGAAAGGTAGAAGACGTTGCCGTAGCCGCCGGTGCAGAGCAGGACGGCGTCGGCGGCGTGCGAGGTGATCGCACCGGTCACCATGTCGCGGACGACGATGCCTTTCGCGTGGCCGTCCACGAGCACGACATCGAGCATCTCAGTGCGCGGAAACATCTCGACGGTCTTTTCCGCGATCTGCCGGTTCAGCGCGGAGTAAGCGCCGAGCAGGAGTTGCTGCCCCGTTTGCCCGCGGGCGTAAAACGTCCGCGAGACCTGTGCGCCGCCGAACGAGCGATTCGCCAGCAGCCCGCCGTATTCGCGCGCGAACGGCACGCCCTGCGCCACGCATTGGTCGATGATCGCCGCGCTCACCTCCGCGAGCCGGTACACGTTGGCCTCGCGCGAGCGGAAGTCGCCACCCTTGATCGTGTCGTAGAAAAGCCGCTGCACGGAGTCGCCGTCGTTCTGGTAATTCTTCGCTGCATTGATCCCGCCCTGCGCGGCGATCGAGTGCGCCCGGCGCGGCGAATCCTGGTAGCAAAAGCACTTCACTTTATACCCCATCTCCCCGAGCGAAGCGGCCGCGCTTGCCCCCGCAAGGCCGCTGCCGACGACGATGATCTCATACTTCCGCCGGTTCGCGGGATTGATCAGCTTCGACTCAAACTTGTGCTTCTCCCACTTCTGGGAAAGCGGGCCCGACGGGATTTTCGAATCAAGGACAGCGCTCATTATTTAAGGACTCCGGTAAGGACGGCAACGGGGATGGAGGCGTAGCCGAGGAAGATCAGCCACGAGAAAGCCACCCCGCCTTTCTCCCACAGCGGGCGCACCTTCGCGCTATTGAGGCCGAGCGTTTGGAAAAGGCTGCCGATGCCGTGATTGAGGTGCATCGCCAGCAGGCCGACGGCCACGACGTAGAAGCCCGAGGCCGCCTTGCTTTGGAAGCCGAGGATCATCATCCGGTAAACGTCGTGCCGCCCTTTGTCGTCGTGCAGCGCGAGGAAGCTCGGGTCGATTTTCTGCGCGGTGAAATGCAGGAGGTGAAAGACGATGAAGCAGAGAACCATGAGTCCGCTCAGCGCCATCATGCGCGCCGGGAGCGTGGCCGCGCGCCGCGTGGTCACCGCGTAGGGCGTACCGCGGGCGGCGCGGTTTTCGAGGCGGAGCTTGATCGTGAAAACGACATGCGCCACGAGCATCGCCAGCAAGCCCAGACGGACGACCCACAGCAGCTCGCCGAGGCCCTGCAGAAAGTGGCCGTAGCGGTTCAGCGGCTCGGGTCCGATGAAGACTTGGAGGTTGCCGATCATGTGGCCGACGACGAAGCCAAAGAGGCCCAGGCCGGTCAGCGCGACGATCCATTTGCGACCGATGGAAGAGGAGAGATACGAGGAGATGGGATTCACAGTTTGGACAAAAAAATCAGGCGTCGGGAAACTCCGCTGGTTCGAGCCCCAGCGCCACGATCGAACAGCCGACCACGGTACGCAGATGGAGATCCGCCGCCGCGTCGAGCAGGTCGTCGCTCTCGGAGCCGGGGTTGATCCACACTTCGCGCGGGTTTTTCGCCGCGATGGCGGGGAGCAATTGCAGTCCCACGGCGGGCGGCACATAGAGGCTCACGTAGTCGAGCGGCACGGTGATCACGTCGAGACTCGGATACGCCGTCAGCCCCTCCACGGTTGCCTCGCGCGGGTTCACTGGCACCACGTTCATGCCGTATTCGCGATACGCACGCACCGCCTTGTTCCCATACTTGCGCCGATCTTGCGAAGCGCCGAGGACTGCGACAGTGGGTTCAGACATGAGTGATTGGGATTTTTCTAAAGGCCGCGTGCCGCGCATGGGAAGCGCGAAGTCTGTGCGGCGGAAAAATTTGTGCTGCGGATCCCCGATTTATCGCCGCCTCGAATATAACCCTTGCGCTTTCCCCGCGATGCAGTCTCTTCCCAGCCGCACCGTTAGAGCCCATAAGGGTAGGGAGATTGCCAGTTGTTTCGTTTCCGCGGATTCAGTTCCGCAGACTTCAGTGGCCGTTTGAGATCCGATTACCGGAAACCGCCAGTGTCTGCTCCGCAGTTGCAACTTAGAAACCAAATAACATGTCAACTAAACTCTACGTAGGGAATCTCTCCTTCGATACCACCGAAATGGATCTTCAAGATCACTTCGCCCAGGCCGGCTCCGTCACGGAAACCGCGCTCATGCAGGATAAGTTCACCGGCAAGTCCCGTGGCTTCGCCTTTGTCACCATGTCCAGCGCCGACGAAGCCCAGAAGGCCATCTCGATGTTCCACGGTCAGAACTTCCAGAACCGCGCCCTCACCGTCAACGAAGCCCGTCCGCGGGAAGATCGTCCGGGCGGCGGCGGCGGTCCCCGCAAGTCCTTTGGCGGCGGCGGCGGCGGCGAGCGCGGCGGCTACCAGAAGCGCTACTAAGCGCCTCGCTTAGGAATTAACCTCGCAAACGCCCCGGTCGAAAGGCCGGGGCGTTTTGCTTTTTCGGCGGTGGAGGAAAAGGCTGCGCAAATCATGGAGAGTATCGCGCAATTGGTGTCATTGACGCCGCCCGCGAACTAGCCGAAGGGATAGCCACCGATGGTTGCGCGCCTGACACTCCTGATTTCCCTGCTCGTGGGGCTCGCCTTCGGGCCGGTGCGCGGGGCAGTGTCGTGTGGGAAAGGGGCGGGCGTCGCGGTGTGCCACGCGTGCTGTGCGGATCCGGCTGCGGCTTGTTGCGCGATTGCCTGTGGGTCGGAAAAGCAGGCGCCTCCAGTGCAAGCTGCGCCGACTGCGGATAGTGGCAAGCAACTGGTAGCGCCGACGAGTGTGTTCGTCGGTTTCAGTCCCTCTCCTGTGGTCGAGTGTCCGGCGGTGCAGCGGCGGCAGGCGGCGCGGATGCCGGTGGTGGCGCGGCTCGATCTGATCTGCGTTCGGCTCATCTGAGAGGGCATTGAACAGGCGTGGTGTGTCCACGCGTCTCGTGGCGGCGTCCCATTCGGGAGGCTGCCGTTCAAGGCAACCCAACTCTCAGATTCCATGAACCGAACATTTCTCTCCTTCCTCATCATCGCCATCGCCGTCGTCGCCGCTGCGACTGGCTGGCACCTCGGCAGTCAGCGCGCGGCGCAGGCTGCGACCAGCCTGGCGGGCCAGCGCAAAGTGCTTTTTTACCAAAGCCCCATGCACCCATGGATCAAATCCGACCGGCCGGGCAACTGCACGATCTGCGGCATGAAACTCGTGCCCGTCTTCGAGGGCGACGCGGTCCCCGACGAAACGGCTGGCCCGGTGGTCAAACTCAGCGCACAGACGGTCGCCACGATTCAGGTCGAAACCACGCTGATCGCGCGACAGCCGCTCCGGCGCTTGATTCGCGTAGCCGGGCGGATCGATGACGACGACTCCGCGCACCGCCGGCTCTCGGCGTATGTCGAAGGCCGAATCGACAAACTCTTCGTCAACTCCATCGGCGCGGAAGTGGTCGCCGGACAGCCGCTGGCCTCGCTTTTCAGCCGCGAACTGCTCGTGGCCCGCAGCGAATACAACCTTGCCGCGCAACGTCCCGCGTCGCCGGAGCGCGAGAGCGCGCTCGCGGGCAGCCGACAGAAATTGCGGCGCTTCGGACTCACCGCCGAGCAGATCGAAAAGTTGCCGGGCCAGACCGGCGATACCTTCGACATTGTCGCGCCCATCACCGGCACGGTGGTCGAGCGCAAAGTTTATGAGGGGCAGTACGTGAAGGAGGGCGAGGTGCTCTTCGAGATCGCGGACTTTTCGAAAATGTGGTTCGTCTTCGACGCCTACGAGCGCGACCTCGCATGGATCCGTGTGGGGCAGACGGTCGAGGTCACCACGCCGAGTGTGCCGGGCAAAGTGTTCACCGCGCCGGTCGCGTTCATCGATCCCAACCTCGCGATGGAAACGCGCACGGCAAAAGTCCGCGTGATCCTGGACAACCCGTTGCTCGCCGATCCCGGCAAACATCGGCGTGAATTGCTGCACAAGATTTTCGCCGATGGCCGCATCCGCGTGGACACGGAGCCGGTGCTGACGGTGCCGCGCAGCGCAGTGCTTTCGCCCAGTGGCGAACCGGTGGTGTATGTCGCAAAAGGAGTGCGCGGGTACGAGCCGCGACGCATCACTCTCGGGCGGGCCGGGGATGATTTTTGGGAAGTGCTCGCGGGGTTGCAGGAAGGCGAGCGCGTCGTGACCACGGGCAATTTGCTCGTCGATGCGCAGGCGCAACTGGACCAGCCATCACCAGTGTCCGCTTCGAAAGCCGCAGCACCATTTTCCGACGCGCAGCGTGCTGGCGCGGAAAAGCTCTTCGTCGCAGTGTCTGCGGTGGGCGAAGCGCTGGCTGCGGACGATCTCGCCGCGCACAACGCGGGCATTGAAGCGCTGCACAACGCCGCGATGGCGTTCGAAGAACCGCGCCTGACCGCCGTCGCGCACGTCGGCCCGGCCAAGGATCTCACCGCCGCGCGCAAGCAGTTTTACCCGCTGAGCATGGCCGTGGCTGAACTCGCCTTGCAGTGGCGGCAGCAGGGCGGGGGAGGCAGCGTGAAAGTGTTTGAGTGTCCGATGGCCAAGAGCGCCGTCCCGAGCGCGGAGACCAATCAAGGCCGCTGGGTGCAGGTCGTCGGGCCGCTGCGCAATCCGTTTTTCGGCGCGGAGATGCTCGACTGCGGAAAGGAGATCAAGCCGTGATCGCCTGGCTCATCGCGTGGTCGCTGCGCAACCGCTTTCTCGTCGCGTGCGGCGTGCTCGTCATCATCGCCGTCGGCCTTTTCGAGCTGCGCCGCACACCGGTCGATGCCATCCCGGACCTCAGCGAAAACCAGGTCATCGTCTTCGCCGACTGGCCGGGCCGCAGCCCGCAGGAGGTCGAGGACCAGATCACCTATCCGCTCTCCGTGAACCTCCAGGGCCTCGCCGGGGTGAAGACGGTGCGCGCCAATTCCATGTTCGGCTTCTCGCTGCTGACGGTGATTTTCGACGAGAAGATCGACAACTACTTCGCCCGCACGCGTGTGCTCGAACGGCTGAACTATCTCGGCGATTTGCTCCCGCAAAACGTCACGCCCAAGCTCGGGCCGGACGCGACCGGGCTCGGGTGGATCTTCCAATACTACCTCGACGTGGACCCGGCGAAGTCGCCCGCGGGTGGCTACGACCTCGGTCGCTTGCGGTCCGAACAGGATTGGTTCGTGCGCTACCAGCTCAACGCCGTGGCCGGCGTGGCCGAAGTCGCGAGCATCGGTGGCTTCGTGCGGCAGTATCAGATCGAGGTTTCCTCGATGAAAATGCGCGCGGCGGGCGTGTCGTTGCAGGAAGTCATGGAGGCTGTCGGGCAGAGCAATCTCAACGTCGGCGGCAAGGTCATCGAGGAAAACGGCATGGAGTTCGTGGTGCGCGGGCTGGGGCTGATCAGTACGGTCGGCGATCTCGAACAGACCGTGCTCGGCCAGCGCGAGGGCACGCCGATCTACCTCCGTGATGTCGCGACCGTGCAGATCGGCGGCGACTTTCGCCGCGGTGCGCTCGATGTGAACGGGCGTGAAGTGGTGGGCGGGATTGTGGTCATGCGGAATGGCGAGAACGCGCACGCGGTCATCCAGCGCGTGAAGGAAAAGATCGCCGCGATCACGCCCAGTCTGCCACCCGGCGTCACCATCAAATCCTTCTACGACCGCAGCGAACTGATCGACCGCACCATCGACACGCTCAAGCACGCGCTCACCGAGGAGATCATCCTCGTCACGCTCGCGCACATCATCTTCCTGTTTCACTTCCGCAGCATCCTCATCGTCACCTTTCCGCTGCCGGTCTCGATCCTCATCTCATTCATCCTCATGCGGCAGTTCGGCATCACGTCGAACATCATGTCGCTCGCCGGCATCGCCATTGCCATCGGCGTGCTTGTGGATGCGGCCATCGTCATGACGGAAAATGTCATCCGCCATTGCGAGGATGCGGAGCGGGAAAAAGCGGCGCGACTGGCTCCGGGTGGAGCACTCGACCCGAGTGCCGTTTCCGGCGACTCGCCGGAAGCACCGGTGGGCGCGCCTTTGGGAACAGCCTCCTCTCATGGCGACGCGCACCCGGTGTTGTCGGCGGGTCGCCGCCAACAGCACTCGGGTCGAGTGCTCCACCCGGACATCCGCCTCACCGCCGCAGAGACACTCGCCGTCACCCTCGCCGCCTCGCGCCAGGTCGGCCGCCCGATCTTTTTCGCCATGGCGATCATCATCCTCGCCTTCGTGCCGGTCTTCGCGCTCACCGGCCAGGAGGGGAAACTTTTCCACCCGCTCGCCTTCACGAAGACCTTCGCGATGATCGGCTCCACGCTCCTCGCCGTCACCGTGGTGCCGGTGCTGTGCGCCTTGCTCGTGCGCGGGCCGTTTCACTCCGAGCAGGACAACTGGGTCATGCGCGGGCTGCTACGCCTCTACGATCCCGCGCTCGACTGGGCGCTGCGGCATCGCAAGTCCGTGCTCGCCGGCGCTGCGGCGATGCTCCTCGGCGCGCTCGCGCTCATTCCGCGGATGGGCAGCGAATTCATGCCGCCGCTCAATGAGGGCTCGCTGCTTTTCATGCCTGTGCTGCTCCCGCAGACTTCGCTCACGGAGGTGAAAAGGATCATGTCCTGGCAGGATCAGGTCATCGCGGCGACGCCCGAGGTCGCATCCGTCGCGGGGAAACTGGGCCGCGCCGAGTCCGCCACCGACCCCGCGCCCGTCGAGATGATCGAGACCACGATCATGCTCAAGCCCGAGTCCGAGTGGCGCAAAGGGATGACCAAAGACATGCTCGTCGCCGAGCTGACTTCGAAGCTCACGCAAGTGCCCGGCTACGTCCCCGGCTTTCTCCAGCCGATCGAAAACCGCATCCTCATGCTCAGCACTGGCATCCGCGCGCAGGTCGGCATCAAGATCCTCGGCGACAAGCTCGATGCGCTTCAGGCGAAGGCGTTTGAAGTCGAGCGCGTCGTCCGCAGCATTCCCGGCGCGGTCGGCGTTGCGCCGTCGCGTGTGCAGGGCAAACCGTATCTCGAGATCGCCGTGAACCGCGAAGCCATGGCCCGCTACGGCCTGCGCGCCGCGCAACTCCTCGATGTCGTCGAAGCCGGCATCGGCGGGCGCAACGTCGGGACCACCATCGAGGGCCGCCAGCGTTTCCCCATCCAAGTCCGCATGGAGCGCGACGAACGCGACGACATCGAGCGCCTCGGCGACATCCTCGTCGCCACACCCGCCGGCAAACACATCCCGCTCGGCCAACTCACCGACATCCGCCGCAGCATCGGAGCGAGCGAAATTGCCAGCGAGAACGGACGTCTCCGCGTCTTCGTGCAGGCGAATGTGCAGGGCCGCGACCTCGGCGGTTTCGTCGAGGAAGCCAAACGCCGGATCGAGGACGCAAAAATCCTCCCGGCGGGTTCCGGCATGACCATCGAGTGGAGCGGCCAATACGAGCACCAACTCAGCGCACGGCGGACCTTACAAATCATCGTTCCCGCCGTTCTCGGCATCATTTTTGTCCTGCTCTACATCGTCTATGGCAGCGCGAGGGAAGCCGCCCACGTCATCCTCGCCGTGCCCTTCGCGCTGACCGGCGGCGTCTTTCTCCAATACCTGCTCGGCTACCCGTTCAGCGTCGCCGTCTGGGTCGGCTACATCGCGCTCTTCGGCACCGCCATCCAGACCGGTGTGGTGATGGTCGTCTATCTGGAGGAAGCCGTGGAGCGGATGAAGACAAGGATGAAGGATGAAGGCGGAAGAATGAAGGGGGACCCTGCCGACCTCCTCGCCGCGATCAAGGAAGGCGCCCGCCTCCGCCTGCGCCCGAAAGTCATGACAGTGGCGACCATTGTCGCCAGCCTGCTGCCGATCATGTGGAGCAGCCGTGCCGGCGCGGAGATCATGAAACCGCTCGCCGCGCCTGTCATCGGCGGCATGCTCAGCAGTCTCCTGCACATCCTCATCGTCACGCCCGTCATCTTTGCCTGGCTGCGCGAACGCGAACTGCGCACTCCGCGCGCGGATGAATGACGAACGGGAGTCCCTATTCGGTGACCCGAAAATTGATTCTCACGCCAAAGCGTAGTGCTGCTCCGGAAGTTCGCGGAGGCGGAGGGCGGCGGCTTCGGGGGTGAGGTCGCGCTGGGGTTCAGCGAGCATTTCGTAGCCGACCATGAATTTTCTCACCGAGGCGGAGCGGAGCAGGGGTGGGTAGAAATGGGCGTGAAGCTGCCAGTGGCGGTGGTCTCCTTCGGCGAAGGGTGCGCCGTGCCAGCCCATGGAGTAGGGGAAGGAAGTCTCGAAGAGATTGTCGTAGCGCGTGAGCAGGCGGCGGAGGATGTCAGCGAGGGAGTCGCGCTGCGTGTCGGTGAGATCGGGCAGGCGGGCGACGGGCGCTTTGGGGAGCAGCAGGGTTTCAAAAGGCCAGACCGCCCAGTAGGGGACGACCACGAGCCAGTGCTCATTCTCCACCACGAGGCGCTCACCGCCGGCCCGCTCGCGGCGAGCGTAATCGGCGAGGAGCGGCGTGCCGTTTTCCGCGAGGTAGTCGCGCTGGCAGCGGTCTTCCTTGGCGACATCGTTGGGGAGCTGGTCGCTGGCCCAGATCTGCCCGTGCGGATGGGGGTTCGAGCAGCCCATGATGTCGCCCTTGTTTTCAAAGACCTGCACCCAGCGCCAGTCGCGGCCGAGCGCGGCGGTTTGCGCGGCCCAGGTGTCCACCACGCGGCGAATGTCCGGCACCGGCATCCGCGCGAGCGTGAGATCGTGGCGCGGGGAAAAGCAGATCACGCGGCAAACTCCGCGCACCGGTTCGGCGTGAAAGAGCGGGTCCGGCGCGGGTGCGGCGGCGGCGGTGGGGAGCAGCGCGGCGAAGTCGTTTTCGAAAACGAACGTCGCGTCGTAGTCGGCGTTGCGCTCGCCATTGGCGCGCACATTGCCCGCGCAGAGGTAGCACTGCAGATCGTGCGGCGGGCGCGTGTCCACGGCGACCGGCTCGCGGCGACCCTGCCACGGACGCTGGGTGCGGTGTGGGGAGACGAGCAGCCACTCGCCGGTCAGCGCGTTGCGGCGGCGGTGCGGGTGGTCGGCGGAGGTGCTCAATACTTTCGGTTGGGCAGTTCGTCTTTGGCCGTGCTTTGGTCGAACACGCGATCCGGCACGACGGTTTTCTTTTCCATCGCGGTCCCGGCCTTCGCCTTTTCCACGGCGTCGAAAGCCATGCCGCCAAGCAGCGGGCTGCATTCCACGGTGCAGTTGAGCTTGCCCGCGACCATCGCCTCGAACGCGCCCTTTACGCCATCAATCGAGAGCACGATTACATCGCTGCCCGGCTTTTTGCCTGCCTCCTCCAGCGCCTGGATCGCGCCGATGGCCATGTCATCGTTGTGTGCGTAAATGACGGTCGCGCCGGAATGGACTTTGAGCAGGGCCTCGGTCACTTGCTTGCCGCCGGTGCGGGTGAAATCGCCGCTCTGCGACGCGATGATTTTCATCTCAGGCGAAGCCTTGATGCCCTCCTCAAAACCGCGCTTGCGATCATTCGCCGGTGCTGCTCCCGGCGTGCCCTGCAACTCGATGATCTGCGCCTTGCCCTCGGTCTTTTTGACCAGCCATTCCGCCGCCATCCGGCCTTCGGCCACAAAGTCCGAGGCGATCAGCGTGGCAAACAGCGACTCGTCCTCGACCTTCACGCCGCGATCCACGAGCACGACGGGAATCTTCGCCTGCTTCGCCTCGCGCAGCACCGGCTCCCAGCCCGTCTCGACGACCGGCGCGAGGATGATCGCATCCACGCCTTGCGCGATGAAGCCGCGCACGGCCTTGATCTGGTTCTCCTGCTTGCCCTGTGCGTCGGAGAATTTCAGCTTCACCCCGCGCTTCTCCGCCTCGTCCTGAATGGATTTCGTTTCCGCCGTGCGCCACGAGCTTTCCGCGCCGACCTGGGCAAAACCGACAGTCAGACTTTTGGTGCCCGCCTTATCGCCGGAGGCGGGAGCGTCGCCGGACGGCGGCTTGCAACCAGCGAGGACCGCGGCGAGCGCGAGGGTGGTGCCGAGGCAGAAGGTGCGGAGCGAAATGGGGAGCGTGAGTTTCATGGTTGAGTGTTGGTGGGTTGAAGTGGAAGCGCGAACGATGACGGCAAAACCCGATGGCGACAATTCCGTTCTCGGAAAGTGGACTTCGGCCGGATTCAGACGCGGCAAATGGTGGCTTGGTTTTTCGGGGACGGGAGCCGATGTTCGATTCGTTCGCCTGCGGATGATTGTATGAACGCGCTTTCCGTATCCCCAGCCCGCCCGGCAAGCCCTGGCTTTTCGCGGGGCGTGGGCGCGGTGGTGGCAGCGGTTGGGGCTGTGGTGTTCGCGGGCTGGATGAGCGACCCCCATGCGCTCGACCGCCTCGCTTCGGGCGGTGAGACGATGAAGGCGAATGCGGCGCTCGGATTCTTCCTCAGTGGCGGCGCACTATTGCTTCTGACCTTGAGTGGCGCATGGGCTCGGCAAATGGCGCGAGGGTGCGTGATGGCGGTCGCCGGGATCGCTTTGGTCACGCTGGCGGAATACGCGACCGGAGCGAGCTTCGGCGTGGACGAATTTCTCGCGCGGGACCCCGGCGCGGTCACGCATCCGGGGCGTATGGCCCCGCATACGATGCTCGGCTTTTTGCTCACCGCAGAGGCGCTCTGGCTAATGAGCCAGGCTCCCGGGACACCGCGGCGGCCCTTAATCCTCGGGTGGCTTGGCGCACTCGGGATCGGGATGGGGATCTTCGCGCTGCTGGATCACGCGGCCGAGTTCGGATTCGGCAATCGCTGGTGGGGATTGGCGGGCATGGCCATCCAAGCGGCGGCGTTGTTCGTCGGGTTGAGCGTGGCCGTGCTGCATTTCGCGTGGCGGGATGCGGGGAAACGGTGGGTGATTGGCTCCGGGCAGACTGTCGGTTTTGCGAGCGGATTGCTGCTGCTCGTGGCCGTGGCAATTTTTTCGCAGCGGAGCGCCCGCCAACTGGTGGAGGCCGCCGGGGAGGTGCAGCGAACGCATGCCATCATCGGCAAAATCTGGGAGGTGAGCATCGATCTCGAACAGCAACAGAGCGGGGTTCGCGGATATTTGCTGACCGGAGACGAGGCCTTGCTGGCGCTTTATCGGAAGGCGATTCCGGGGGCCCGCGAGGATGTGCGTGAAGTCCGCGAGCTACTCGCCGGCAACGCCATGCAGTTGCGGCGGCTGGACGTGGTGGAACGGCATATCATCGAGCGGGAGGAACTTTGGCGGCAGACCATCGAGTTACACCGCAATAGTGGGCCGGAGGCGACGGCAAAACAGGTCGCCATCCGGCAGGGCAAAGTCATGAGCGACGAGCTGCGTCTGCGTCTGAATGAGATGGAGGCGGACGAAGAGCGCCAACTCGCCGCCCATCAGGAGCAAGCGCGCGCCACGACCGCCCGAGCGTTTGTCCTCCTGCCGGCGGGCGTGTTGCTGAGCCTGATTCTGATGAGCGTCGGGGTGCTCCGGCTCAACGGCGAGGCCACGGAGCGCCAGCGCGGGACGGAGCTGCTGGCATGGGAAAAAAGCGCATTGGAATTGATCGGCGGCACCGCGTCGCTGCACCCAGTTTTGGAGGAGTTGATGGTG
This sequence comes from Chthoniobacter sp., assembly GCA_021414005.1. Taxonomy (GTDB): domain Bacteria; phylum Verrucomicrobiota; class Verrucomicrobiia; order Chthoniobacterales; family Chthoniobacteraceae; genus Chthoniobacter. The sequence continues at coordinate 35,685 of JAIOPH010000002.1, forward strand.
GGCCTTGAAAGGCAATTGCCGGGCGCGCTCTGCTCGATCCTTTTGCTCGATGACACGGGCGAACGGCTGCGGCACGGCGCGGCCCCGAGCCTGCCGGACGAATACAATCGGCTCATTGATGGTGTAGCCATCGGCCCCGCGGTCGGTTCGTGCGGCTCGGCGGCTTTTGGCAACCGCCAGGTCATCGTCGCCGACATTGCCAGCGACCCGCTTTGGGCGGACTACCGGGATGTGGCGCAGCGGCACGGCCTTCGCGCCTGCTGGTCCACGCCGATTCATTGCAGTGCGGGAAAAGTTCTGGGCACCTTCGCGATTTACTATCGCGAACCGCGGCATCCGACGCCCGCCGAGCTGGAGGTGATCGTCCGGGCGGTGCATGTCGCGCGCATCGCCATCGAGCGCAAACGGGCGGAGGAAAATATCCATCGGCTGACGGGCGAACTGGAGCAGCGGGTGGCGGCGCGCACCGCGGAGCTGCAGACTGCCAATGCTGCGCTCACCGATTTTAAAGCCGCTCTCGATACGCACGCCATCGTGGCGATTACCGACCCGCAGGGAAAGATCACCTACGCCAACGACAACTTCTGCGCGATCTCCCGGTATGCGCGCGAGGAGCTGCTTGGTCAGGATCACCGCATCCTCAATTCCGGGCATCATCCGCAGAGTTTCATGCGCGATCTTTGGGAGACGATCACCGGCGGGCGGGTGTGGCAGGGTGAAATCAAAAACCGCGCGAAGAATGGAGCGTTTTACTGGGAGAGCAGTACCATCGTCCCTTTCCTCGGGACCGACGGGAAGCCGGTGCAATTTATCGCCATTCGCACGGACATCACCCGGCGAAAAATGGTGGAAGAGGCATTGCGCGACAGCGAGGAGCGGATGCGGCTGGCGGCGGAGGCGGCGGACACCGGCGTGTGGGAGTGGGATGTCCGGACCGACGTGCTCCAGTGGGACGAGCGGATGTTCGCGATTTACGGCCTGCCACCCGCGCCGGGAGGCCGGGCCGTTTATACGGACTGGCGAGCCGCCGTGTTTCCTGCCGATCTGGCGGATCAGGAGGCGGTGCTCCAGAACACGATCGCGGCCTGCGGGCGCAGCCATCGCGAATTTCGCATCGTGCGTGCGGATGACCGGGCGGTACGGGTGATTCACGGGGCGGAAATGGTGGTGCCGGGGGCCGACGGGAAGGCGGCGCGCGTGGTGGGGATCAATCTCGACATCACCGCGCGGAAGCGGGCCGAGGAGGAGATCGTGAAACTCAACGAAGCGCTGCAAAGCCGTGCCGTCGAGCTGGAGGCGGCCAACCGGGAGCTGGAGGGGTTCAGCTATTCCGTCTCGCACGATCTGCGTGCGCCGCTGCGCGCGGTGGACGGCTTTTCCCGCTTGCTGGTGGAAGACTGCGGGCCGCAGCTCGGCGACGAGGGCCGGCGCATGCTCGGCGTGATCCGCAGCGAGACGCGGCGCATGGGGCGGCTGATCGATGACCTGCTGGCCTTTGCCCGACTCGGTCGGCAGCCGATCGAGCCGACGCCGATCGACATGCACGCGCTGGCCCGCGAGGTCTTTAACGAGCTGGCCGCGCTGGAGCCGGAGCGTCAACTGAGCCTCGATCTGCGCCCGCTCCCGCCTGCCTGCGGCACTCCCGCGATGATCCGGCAGGTGTGGGTAAACTTGATTGGCAACGCCATCAAGTTCACCAGCGAACGCGCGGTCGGCGAAATCGGAATCGGCGCGCGGGAGGATGAGGAAGGAGGGACGCGGTATTACGTGAAAGACAACGGCGCGGGCTTCGACATGCGCTACGTAGGCAAACTCTTTGGCGTCTTCCAGCGTCTGCACACGAAGGAGGAATTCGACGGCACCGGCGTTGGCCTGGCGCTCGTCCAGCGCATCGTGCAGCGCCACGGCGGGAAGGTCGCAGCTGAGGGCGAAGTGGATCGCGGTGCTACTTTTTCGTTTACCATGAAAAAACTCATACCATGAACACCCCGTCCGAAATTCTCCTCGTCGAAGACAACCTGCACGATGCCGAACTTGCGATCCGCGCATTGCGCAAGCGCAACCTCGCCAACCATCTCGTCCACGTCGCCGACGGCCAGGCGGCTCTCGATTTCCTCTTCGCCGCTGGTGATTACGTGGAGCGGGATGCCGCCGTTCAGCCCAGGGTGGTGCTCCTGGACTTGAAGCTGCCGAAAGTGGACGGGATCGAAGTGCTGCGCCGGCTTCGCGCGGACGCTCGAACGAAAGTGCTGCCCATCGTGGTGCTAACCTCGTCGCGCGAGGAGCGGGACGTGATCGAAAGCTATCAGCTCGGCGCGAACAGCTACATCGTGAAGCCGGTGGAGTTTGAGAACTTCTCGGAGGCGGTTAGCGAGCTCGGCTTGTATTGGTTGCTGATAAACGAGCCTCCGTTGCGGAAGCTGTGAGCGTGGGCGACAACGGTGGCGTCCGCCTCAGCGAAGAATCTCTTTCATTCGCGCGCCGAGATCCGCGGCGGTGAAGGGCTTTTGCAGAAACCCGGCAAGGCCCAGCCCGAGGAAGCCGCGGATGGCCTCCTGCTCATTGTAGCCGCTCATGAGCAGCACGGGCACCTCGGGGCGGAGTTGGCGCAGCTCGCGGAACGTGCCCGCGCCGTCGAGATGCGGCATGGTCAGGTCGAGCAGCACGGCCCGGATACTGTCACACTCGGCGCGAAAGCGCTCCACGGCTTGGAGGCCGTCCTCCGCGAACACCACGCGGAAACCCATCTTTTCGAGCATTCGCCCGGCGACGACTCGCATCACGGCTTCGTCGTCCACCACCAGCACGGTGCCGGAGCCACGCCAGCCCGCGGCGTCGGTGGGGGCGGTGCGCGGCCGGTGTGGGCGTGCGCCGACGCAGGGAAGGAAAACCTGGAAGGTCGTGCCGTGATCTGGGGTGCTCGAAACATTGAGGCAGCCGTGGTGTCCGCGGATAATGCCCTGCACGGCGGCGAGTCCGAGTCCGCGACCGGTGAACTTGGTCGTGAAAAAGGGATCAAAAATCTTCGCGAGCGTCTCCGGTGTCATCCCGCGCCCCGTGTCGAGGACTTCGAGAAAGACATAGTCGCCCACCGGCAAATCGGGCACGGCGGGTTCGGCGGAATCGGCGAGCCGTAGTCCGGTGGCCACGCGCACGGTGCCGCCTCCGATGATAGCCTCGGAAGCGTTGAGCACGAGATTCATCACCACCTGACGGAGTTGCGTGATGTCGGCGCGCACCGCAGGCAAATCGGTGGCGAGATCCATCTGGAGAATTACTCCCTTGGCGATGGAGCTTTCGAGGAGTTGGGTTGTTTCCCGGACGAGTCCGCTCAACTCCACATTTTGCACCACGAACTGGCCCTTGCCGGCGTAGGCGAGCATTTGTCGGCACAGTTCCGCAGCGCGCTGGGCGGCTTCTTCGATCTGTTCCAGGCAGGGGTAAAGCGGCGAGGACTTTGGCAGATCATTGAGCGCCAGCGAGGTGTTACCGATGACACCGGTCAGCAGATTGTTAAAATCATGGGCAACTCCTCCCGCAAGCACGCCGATGCTTTCGAGGCGCTGCGTTTCCTGCATTTTGCCTTCCGCCAGTTTGCGCTGCTCTTCGGCCAGTTTGCGCGCGGTGATGTCCATGGCCGTACCGGCCATGCGCACCGGACGCCCGCTGGATTCATCATAGAATGCACGGCCCTTTGCCGCGATCCAGTGGACGGTGCCGTCGGGCCAAACGGCGCGGTATTCGAGGTCGTGCGGGAGCTTTTCGGCAAGCGAATGAATGATCGCCGCATCCGTGCGGCTGCGGTCGTCGAGATGCACGGCGCGGAGAAAGCGCCCGTAGTTCATCGGCTCATCGACCGGGATGCCAAAGAGCGCCTTGCAGCGGTCGGACCATTCGAGTTCCCCCGTGGAAACGTTCCAATCCCACGTACCCATCTGCGAAGCCTCGAGTGCGACCGTCAGCGTCTCCGCGCCGCGCCGCTCGGCCTGCTCCGCCCGGCGGCGGGCCGCGCGCTGCTCGGCTTCATCCAGAGCCCGGCGAATGGCGAAAGGCAGCCGCTCCAGCCGATCCTTGAGCACGTAATCCGTCGCACCATTTTTCACCAACTCCACGGCTAGCTCCTCGCCGATGGTGCCCGAGACGAAAATCACCGGCAGCTCCGGTGCGACCGCGCGCGCGATTTGCAAGGCGGTGTCGCCGCGAAAGCCCGGCACATTGTAATCTGCCAGCACAACTTGCGGCGAGGTGCCCGTGAGCACAGCGCGGAAGTCCGCCTCGGTCTGAACCCGCTGCATCGTAGCTTCGATCCCTCCACGCGCGAGTGCGCGGCCCACCAGTTCCTCGTCGGTCGGCGAGTCTTCGAGGAGCAGGATTCGGAGTGGGTCAGTCATGGTGGTGGCTCCCAAATTTCGCATGTAGTGGACTGGGTTTCATAGGCAACCTCCGGGGCGGACATCCAGCGGCGTCTGGTAGTGGAAAAACATCGCACTCTCCGGGTCGAATCATTGGCTTGGTTCCGGGCTTCCAGACCCTTCGCTGCTCTTTGTAATAAGCGCCAGTGGAAATCCTCCGATACCCGCGACGAACTTCGACTCGCAATCGCGTGAGGAGCGGAAACAGTGCGGGGAAGCAGTGAAAAAAATTGTGAAAGACTTCCACGTCATCGCCGAGAGCGAGGCGTGGATCGTGGTGGATAAGCCGCCGTACCTCGAAGTGCATCCGAGCAAGCCAGGGCGCGGGTTCACGCTGTGGGACGGCGTGCGCGAATTGCTTGCCTACGAGATCGCGAATGGCGGCCAGGCTTCGATTATCAACCGGCTCGATCGCGAAACGAGCGGACTCACTTTGATCGCGAAATCAGCCGCATCAGCACGCGCGCTCGGGCTGGAGATGATGGCGCGGCGGGTGGAAAAGGAATATCTCGCGCTCGTCTGGGGCTGGCCGGAAAGGCGGGAATTTGCGGTCGATGCGCCGCTGCTGCGACAGGGCACGCGCGAGCCTTCGCGAATTCACCTCAGGCAAACGGTGCATGCCGAAGGCGCGGAGGCGCGCACGCGGTTCCACGTCGAACGGTGCTTCACGGGGGCGACAACGGCGGGCGACCGCTTTGCACTAGTCCGCGCTTTTCCCGAGACCGGGCGCACGCACCAGATCCGCGTCCACCTCGCGCACGCGGGGCATCCCGTCGTGGGAGACAAAATCTACGGGCCGGACGAACGGTGTTACCTCGAATTCATCGAGACCGGCTGGACGCCGAGGCTGGCCGCACGGCTGCTGCTGGGCCGTCATGCGCTGCACTCCACGGGGCTGCGGCTGCCCGCGCTGGGGCTGGCGTGGGAGTCGCCGTTGGCCGCGGACATCGCGGTCTGGGCGAAGGAGAATTTGCTCGCGGCTCCCGAAAGCGCCGCCCTATAAACCGCCGCATGTCCCGATTCGGAAAATGCCAGAACCAAGCAGGTTGCCTCCTCGCCTATCGCGGCGAGGAGGCGGAAATCGAAGACGGTGCGCCATTCATCTGCGCGGAGTGCGGCCAGCCGCTGACCGCGGTGAAGCCGCCGTCGGCGATGTGGATGAAGTACCTCGCAGGCCTCGCCGTGGTGGGCGGGATCGGGATCATCGCGCTGCTGGCGATGCCGAAGACGCGGGCGCTGCTCAAGCCGCACAAAGGCGCCAAGGAGGCCACGCCCGCGCCCGCCGTGGTGGAGGACAATTCGCCGGCACCGGAGCCGCTCGTGGGGCCAAACGGCGAGCCTGTTTCCACCACGCCCGCAGCCGAGGTGCCGAAGGAGGTGACCGCGCCGGTGAAGCTCGACATGGACATGTCGAAAAAGGAAAACCGCAACGTGAAGGCGGAGGTGCTCAAGCGCGTGGATCTGATGCCGAAGGTCTCGAATCCAAATAAGGACAAGCTCTACACGGCGGTCGAGCGTGCGCGCAGCATGGGCATCGTGCTGACCATTCCCTTTGGTTCGGGCAAGACGGAACTCACCGCGAGCGACGTACAGAAGCTCAAGGTTGAGTTGGACAAACCGGAGATCGCCAAACTGCGGCAGGATCCGACGGCGGTTTTTGTGATTCTCGGTTTCGCGGACCCGAAGGGCGACGCGCAGAAGAATCTCGCCGTCTCGCAGACGCGCGCCGATGTGGTGCTGAAGGCGATGCGCGAGAAGTGCGATGTGATCAACGTGATGCACACCGTCGGCATGGGCGGATCGAAGATGCTCGACGAAAAGAACCTCGAAAAAAATCGCATCGTGGAGATCTGGGCGGTGCTGCCGTGAGCGCGCGGGTGGGCCGATGAGCCGGGACTTTGAGGAGCTGGATTATCGCGCGACGCCGCTCGGTGAGTTGACGTTGCGCCGCCGTCGGGTGGCAGCGCTGGGCGGGCTGGAGGTCTTCGAGGTGAAACTTGGCGAGGCGTTTCTGATGTCGAGCATGTTTCACGAAGTGGAGGTGGCGCTGGCCGATCTCGGGCTCGGGGCGCTTGGGGCCGGGGAGTGGGATGTAGTCGTGGGCGGGCTCGGGCTCGGCTACACGGCGGTGGCGGCGCTGGCGCATCCGACGGTGCGTTCGCTGGTCGTGGTGGATGCGCTCGATACGGTTATTAACTGGCATGAGCGCGGCCTCGTGCCGCTGGGCCGCCAACTCACTGACGACACACGCTGTCGCTTCATTCACGGCGATTTTTTCGCGCTGTCGGCTTCCGCCACCGGCTTCGATTCCGGGCAACCCGGCCGCCGATTTCACGCGGTGCTTTTGGACATCGACCACTCGCCGACGAATCTCCTGCACCCGCGCCACCGCGCCTTTTACGAACCCGCCGGCCTCCGGGCGCTGGCCGGACATTTGCACGAAGGCGGCGTCTTTGCGCTGTGGTCGGACGACCCGCCCGACGACGCGTTTCTGGCGGCGCTCAAAACCGTCTTCGCCACCGCGCAGGCCCAAGTCGTCACTTTCGCCAACCCGCTCCTCGACCGCCAATCCGCCAGCACCGTGTATGTCGCGCGCGGCGTTGCTGGCTAGCGATCGGTGGCGTCGCGGATCTCCTTCATCACGGCGCGATATTTCTCGGGCTCCTCGAGGTGCAGCACATGATCGGCGTGCTCGAACCACACGAGATGTTTTCCGCGCGGAGCGCGCAAGGCGTGGAAGTAGCGCGCCAAAACCGTGGAGCTGACGAGCGTATCGTGGCGTCCCATGAGGAACCACGCGGGCACGTCGAGCTGTGGAACTTCGCGAAAAAGATCGGCGGCATAGATGTCGCGTTCGAGCAGGTGATAGGACTGGCGCGCGCCCTCGGGCACGCGCGCGAGATCGCGCAGGTTGTAGGCTGGCGAGGTCAGGGCGAGCAGGGCGAAGCGCGTCGCGGTCACCTTGTTCGGAGGTCCGGGAAAAAGTTTGCGCGACCACTGTTTGGTGACTTCTGCTCCGGGGCCGGTCCACGGCGGCGGCCCGGCGCGCTTCAACTCGCGCACGGCGAGGTCATCACCTTGGCGGCGCGCCTCGGCGAGCGATTCCCGGTAGAGTGCAGTCTCGGCCTGCGGGATGTTCACGAGCTGGCTGATCCCGATAAAGGCGGCGAACAGCTCTGGTTCACGCGCGGCCGCGCGGGCCGCGACGAGCGAGCCCCACGAAAAGCCGGCGAGGTAAATTTTGCGCCCGCCGAACCGCTGGCGGAGCATCCGGCTTAGCTCCAGCGTGTCGTTTGTGACCCGCTCGGCGGTGAGGTCCGGCACTGGTGAAACGAAGGACTTTCCCACCCCGCGCTGATCCCACTGCACCACCGTGAACCAGCGCTCGAGTGCCGCGTTGTGATGCGCCACAGGCATCTCCGGCAGACCCGGCCCGCCGTGGACGAAAAGGAGCACCGGATTGCGCAGGCGATCGTCGCCACGAATGCGAATGGTCTGTGGCAATCCGCCCAGGGTCACGCGTTCCATTTGCGAAATGCTCGTGCGCGCATCCGGTGCCCGCCTTTCCAAAACGGCGCAACCACCCAGCAGGAGAGTTAGAACGATGCAGAAGCCGCGGCGGAGTGAGGGCGAGAAGGACATGAGTGGGAGGCGACGGCAGACAAGGCTAACGCACAAATGGAGGGAAGCCAGCGGGCAGGCGGGATCGCCCCGCGCGATTATTGCGGACGGGTGCGGGCTGTCCGGGCCGGGTGCGCTTCGCCGGTTTTTTTGCGCTTTGCTCGCACGCGGAATTTGCGTTTCGTGGGCGGCCTTCGACCCGAATGAAAGTTTCCGACCTGCGCGGCATCCTCCAATACGTCCCACGATTCCGTGAAAAGATCTTCGTGGTCGCGATTGACGGCGAAATCGTGGCGTCGCCGAACTTTGCCAACATCCTGCTCGACCTCGCGGTGCTGCGCTCCCTGAGCATCAAGGTCATCCTCGTCCACGGCGCGGCCCAGCAAATCGCGCAACTCGCGGCGGAGCGCGGCGTTGCGATTTCGAACTCCGACGGCACGGGCATTACGGACGATGCCACGCTCAAAGTCAGCATCGAGGCGGCGACCAACGTGATGACGGAAATCATGCAGGGGCTCACGTCCGTGGACTTGCGGGCGGCCTACGCGAACGCACTGATCGCGCATCCGGCGGGCATCCTCGGCGGTGTGGATCAGCTCAACACCGGTCGCGTGGAGCGCGTGGACACGAAGTCGCTGCACCTGTTTTTGAATGAAGGCATCATCCCAGTGATCCCGCCGATGGGATATGACGGCGAGGGGAAAACCTTTCGTGTGAACTCCGACGGCATCGCCCTCGAAGTGGCCGAGGCCATGCAGGCGATGAAGGTGCTTTTTCTCTCGGCCAATGAGGGAGTGATGGTGAACGGCGAGATCGTGGGGCAGCTCTCCATGGCCGAGGCGGAGGAGTTTGTGAAAAAGAAGCGCGGCATGATCGCGAGGAACTTGATTTCCAAGCTCGAACACGGTGCGCGCGCCTGCCGGTTGGGCGTGGCGCGCGTGCATCTGCTCGATGGTCGCCACGATGAGGCGCTGCTCAGCGAGGTCTTCAGCCACGAAGGCATCGGCACGATGATTTACTCGAACGAGTACCAGCAGATCCGCCGCGTCTTCAAAAAGGATGTGCGCGCGATCATGACGTTGATCCGCCAGTCGGTTCACAATGAGGAACTCGTGAAGCGGACGCGCGCGGACATCCTCGCGCACCTCGAAGATTACTGGGTGCTGGAACTCGACCGGAACCTCATCGGCTGCGTGGCCGTCCATCTTTTCCCCGAGCAGCAGATGGCGGAACTGGCGTGCCTTTACGTGAGCAAGAGCCACGAAGGCGAGGGCCACGGTCGCAAGCTCATGGCCTTTGCCGATCAGCTTGCGGCGGAGAAGGGGATGCGGAAGATTTTCGCGCTTTCAACGCAGGCCTTTAATTTTTTCCAGCAGAAGGGCGGCTTCGTCGAGGTGGGTGCGGATGAACTGCCGGCCGAACGCCGGCGCAAATACGAAGCCAGCGCGCGCAACTCCAAAATTATGCTCAAAGCCTTGCTCCCCACCGGCGCGGTCGAAACTCCGCGCGCATGATGGGCGGAATCTGGATGGATGTGGTGGTGCTGGTGGCCTACTTCGCGGTCATCATCGGCATCGGGCTTTCGCAGCGCTCGAAAAGCGGGAGCATGGAGGGGTTCGCGCTGGGCGACCGGCAGACACCGTGGTGGGCAGTGCTGGCCAGCATCCTCGCCGCGGAGATCAGCGCCGCGACATTCCTCGGCGCGCCGGAGAGCGGCTTCAGCGAAGGGAACTGGACCTACGCCCAGTTCTCCATCGGCACGATCCTCGCGCGGATCATCGTCAGTTTCCTGTTCATCCCGCTTTTCTACCGGCACGGCGTCATTTCGCTCTACGAATTTCTGGAGACGCGGTTCGGACGGCGCACGCGCACCTGGGCTTCGGCGACGTTCCTCGTCACGCGCGTGCTTGCGATGGGCACACGACTCTACGTCAGCGCGATCATCCTCGTCCTCGCCTGGCAGCTCTGGCGTGGCACACCAGTGGATGCTTGGGAAAAATTTTGGATCTTCGCCGCCGCAGTCGTGCTCGTCACCCTGCTGACCGCACTTTACACTGCAGTCGGCGGCATCCGCGCAGTTATCTGGACCGACTTCATTCAGGTCGGTGTGCTCATTGCCGCGCTCGGTTTCTCGATCTTCTTCCTGCTTCAAGCGATTCCCGGCGGCTGGAGCACGGCCGCACAACATTTTCAGCGGCCGCTTTTCTGGAATTTTGCCAAGCCGTCGGCTGATCCCGGAGTGTGGGCGTGGATCAAAAACGTGCTTACTTCCGAGTACACGATCTGGGCGGCGGTGATAGGCAGCACTTTCGTCACCATGTCCACGCACGGCATCGATCAGGATACCGTGCAACGCATGCTCACCGCGAAGAACCGGCGCGAGAGCGCGAAGGCCACCATCCTCTCCGGCCTCGCGGATTTGCCCGTTGTCTGTTCATTCATCCTCGTAGGAATTCTCGTCGCGACGTTTTACAAGACAGGACAGTCACTGCTGCCCGCAGGCGTTGCCGGACGCGAGGCATTTCCCTATTTCATCCTCACGCAGATGCCAGCGGGCATGCGCGGGCTCGTGGTCGCCGGCATCATGGCCACCGCGATGGGCTCGCTCAGCACGGCGCTAAATGCGCTCGGTACAAGCTTCGCGCGGGATTTCGTGCTGCCGCGCAAGGAGGCGCTCAGCCCGATCACCGAGGCCGAGCGTGTGCGCGTGCTCCGTTGGAGCACGGTGCTTTTTGCCGGACTCATCATCCTCGTTGGTCTCTCCACCGCCTACTACATGGCACATCATCCGAAGGCTGCGATTATCCCACTTGTCCTCGGCATCCTCGGTTTCACGTTCGGCTCGTTGCTCGGCGTCTTCCTCGTCGGTGTGCTCACGCGCACGCGTGGCAGCGACTTCGGGAATGTGCTGGGGATGATCTGCGGTTTCGCCGCGGTCATCTTTTTCAGCAATGGCGATCTGCAAAAGCTGGTGGGCTTCGCGACAGCAAGCGCGGACGGCCAGCCCGAACCGCTGCTCGTGCTGGCCTTTCCCTGGCGGATCACCCTCGGCACCTTCGTCACGATCGGCGTGGCGCTCTGTTTCCGAACCTCGGAAGCGGCGCGCGCCACCATGCGCTCCGAGGTCGCTACGCACACGTAACATCGGTAAAACTCCGCGAAGTCCGATGCCTTCAAGGCTCGCCGGTCGGTCAACGAAAAAACGTGCGATTTTAGGAAAATAGTTGGGCCGAAAATGGCAAATTTTCTTGGCGGGAGGAGGGCGCAAAAATAGTCTCAAGCCCAGCGGCGGAAAGAGAAGCCAACCGCTGTGAATAACTTGTGAACAAAGACCAAAAACCTTACGCCTCGGAAACCGGCAAGCCCGGCCCTCGGGCCCGTCGCCCGGTACGCCCCCGGAGCGCGCTGGCATCGGCGTTCCACAGTTTTGAGATTTTCAAATCACTGGGATGCAACATTTTGCGACAGACATTTTTCGCGACGGTCGATTCCTCTTTCCGTCCGCCCGCATTTTCCCGTCACCCTTTCTCCGGTTTCGCGCCGGATTTTTTCCGATTCCTAAACGCCCTTAACCACTGTGGATAAATCACTGAAAAAAGCCGATCTTAAGGCGACTTGGAACGCCATTGCAAAGGCCCTCAAGGCCGATGTCAGCGCGGATACTTACAACCGCTGGTTTAAGGACATCGACCTTGTGGAACTCACCCCGGAAAACCTCACCCTGCAGGTTCCGAACAACATCTACCAGCTCTGGATCGAAACGAACTACATCAGCCTCCTCCGCGCCGCCGTGCTCCTCGTGCTGCAAGGGGCGCGTGAAATCGGTTTTGTTTTTGCCGGCGAGAGCACTGAAATCCCGGACGCCGCTCCCGAGCCGAGCGTGCCGGAGAAATCCGTGACCGAGCCCGAGACCACTGCCGAGTCGCGGCCGAACGGGATGAATCCGCGCAATACGTTCGAGGCGTTCGTCGTCGGGACAAACAATCAGTTTGCCCAAGCCGCGTGCAAGGCCGTGGCCGAGGCGCCCGCGCGTACTTACAATCCGCTCTTCATCTACGGCGGTGTCGGCCTCGGCAAAACGCATCTCCTGCACGCCATCGGCTACGCTATCGCCGCCAGGCGCAAGGCCAAGGTCGTGTATATCACCAGCGAGAACTTCACGAACGAGTTTATCGACGCGATCCAGAACAACACGCTCATCAAGTTCCGCAAACGCTACCGGCAGGCCGACGTGCTGCTCATCGACGACATCCAATTCCTTGCTGACAAAGGACGCACACAGGAGGAATTCTTTCACACCTTCAACACCCTTTTCGACGGCCACAAACAGATTGTCCTCTCCAGCGACCGCCCGCCTTCGGAAATCGCCAGCCTCGAATCGCGCCTCGTCTCACGTTTCGAGTGGGGCCTGACCGCCGAACTGCAAGCGCCCGACGTGGAAACGCGGGTCGCCATTCTCCGCAAAAAGGCGCTCGGCCTGAACGTCAGGCTGCCGCATTCCCTCTTCGACTTCCTTGCCGAGCGCATCCGCTCGAACGTCCGGCGTCTCGAAGGTGCCCTCACGCGGGTGGCCACCTACGTTTCGCTCCACGAGGGACAGATTCCGGAGAATGAAAAGATCGAGCATCTGCTCCGGGACATCCTCCACGAAGAAGCGCGCCGGGCCATTACCATCGATCAAATCCAGCGCCGCGTGGCTGAGCACTTCGACGTGCGCCTCGCCGACATGACCAGCAAACGCCGCCCGGCGAACATCGCCTTTCCGCGGCAGATCGCCATGTATCTCGCCCGCGAGCTGACGAAAATTTCGCTCAGCGAAATCGGCGACGCCTTTGGCGGGCGCGATCACGGCACCGTGCTCCACGCGCATCGGCTCGTGAAAGCGCGCATGCTCAAAGACGACAAGACCCGCAACGTGGTCTCGTTTCTCGACAACCAGCTCTCGCGCTAAAGGCTCTCGCGGGCACAATCCGCGATGCGCGTGGGAAAAATGATTGCAGCGTTTGGGGCAATCATTCATCTACAACGCCCATTCCAATCCCTATGAAATTTAGCGTCAGCAAAGAGAAGCTCCTCGCAGGTCTGCAAACCGTTCAAAACGTCGTTAGCACGCGGACCACGCTTCCGATTCTTTCCAATGTCCTCCTCCAGGCCACCGATGGCCAGCTTCGCCTGACCACCACCGACCTCGATGTTGGCGTGAGTGGCGTTATTGATGCTCAGGTCGAGAAACCCGGCGCGACCACCCTGCCGGCCCGACGCCTTGCCAACATTGTCCGCGAACTCCCCGCCGCCGAGGTCCAGATCGAAATTGATTCCAAAAACGTCGCCTCGATCCGCTGCGGCCAGAGCTTTTTCAAGATCCTCGGCCTACCCGAAGAGGAGTTTCCGCCGCTGCCGAAATTCGAAGGTGCCAAGACCTTCACCATCCACCAGCAGGCGCTCCGCGACGCGCTGAAAAAAACAAGCTACGCCATCTCCACCGACGAGACGCGCTATGTCCTCAACGGCATCCTCTTTTCCTTCAAGGAAAACAAACTCACCATGGTAGCCACGGATGGCCGCCGCCTCGCACTCGTGGATCTCGAAGTCGAATTTCCCCGCAGCAGCGAAGGCGAGCCCATCGTGCCCACCAAATGCGTGACTGAACTGGGCCGGTTGCTCGGCGACGAAGGCGACGTCCGGGTGAGCGTGGGCGACAGCCAGATCTCGTTCGAAATCGGCGGCACCCTCCTTGTTTCCAAACTCATCGAGGGCAACTACCCGAACTATCGTCAGGTCATTCCCGGCGAAGCCAAAGAGCGCATCACCCTTGAACGCGAAACCTTCCTAAACGCCGTCCACCGCGTCTCCCTGCTCTCGAGCGAGAAGTCGAATTCCGTGAAACTCGTGTTCACGAAAAATAACATCGAGATCGCTGCCAATACCCCCGACATCGGTGAAGCCCACGAGTCGCTTCCCGTCGCCTATAAAGGCCGGGAATTCTCCATCGCTTTCAATCCCGAGTTCCTCCAAGCGCCCCTCCGGGCTCTTCCGAATGACGAAATCTTCCTCGACCTCATCGACGAAATGAGCCCCGGCGTTATCAAGATTCAGAGCCCCTATCTGTACGTCCTGATGCCGATGCGCATCAGTTAATCTCCGAGAGGAATCGGCATCACGGACGGAGAGTTTCGCATTCACCATCGCAGGCGCGGAGCGAGTTGGCGTCGTTGTCGGGAAACATCGTGAAGATGGAGCGGTGAAGCTCTAAATTCTGGCGCGTGCTTTCCGCTCTCAAAATCCGCCATTTCCGCTGCTTCGAAGCATTCACGGCGGAATTTGCACCGGGGATGAATTTCATCGTGGGCCCGAATGCGCGCGGAAAGACCTCGCTGTTGGAAGCCGCGTGCATCCTGTTGCGGTTGCAATCGCCGCGCGTCACCCGCCTCGCCCATGTGATCCAACACGAGCGGCGCGGACTGGTGGTGGACGGATATTTCGCCGAGAGGCATCTGCAGTTTTACCTCAGTCGTGAGCGGAAAAAGCTGGCGCTGGACGAGGTGGAACAGAAGACGGCGCGCGAGTATTTGGAAGTTGCCCGGCTGGTTTATTTTGGCAATCGCGACATCGAACTGGTGCGTGGGGCAGGGGAGGGACGCCGTCGGTTTCTCGATTTCGTGGCGGGACAGCGCGACTCCACCCACCGGCGCGCATTGCGGGATTATGAGCGGGCGCTGCGCTCGCGGAATTTGCTGCTCAAAGCGGCGGCACCGCGCTGGCGGGAGATCGCGGCTTTTGACGAACCGCTGCTCGCTGCTGGTCAGCGCGTCGCGGAGGCGCGGATGGTCTTGGTCCGTGATCTGCAGGAGCCCGTGGCGGCGGCGCACGCCGCGATCAGCGGAGCACGCGAGGCGCTACGAATCGAACTGGTGCCGGGCAGCGGCAATGACTTCACGGCAACGCTCACCGAGGCGCGGAAGGAGGATGGGCGGCTGCGCCAGACGACCGTCGGTCCGCATCGCGATGACGTGGAATTTTTCCTCAACGGACAGTCCTCCGCCTTTGCCAGCGAAGGGCAGCAACGCACGCTCGCACTCGCGCTGAAACTCGGTGCGGCGCGGCTGCTGGAGGAGCATTTTGCCACGCCGCCAGTGCTGTTGCTCGACGACATCTTCGGCGAACTCGATCTCGCGCGCCGCGCGGCCCTGCTCGGCGCTCTTCCGGCGGGCGCGCAAAAGCTCATCACCACCACGCACCTCGACTGGATGTCGCCGGAAACCGCAACGCAGGTGCTCCGACTGGCATAACTGAGGCTCGGTCGTGAAGATGTTGCGCGGGGCGCAAACGGTCGCGGTCTCGACGCCTTACCAGTTGTCGGTGCGGAAAGGCGACGCTGGAAGACCCTGGCAGTTGTAGAGATTGGCCCCGTCGGGATTCATCTCAAAGGCGTAGCGCACGGCGACGGGGGCTTTCACATCGGGCGACGAGACGACGACGGTGTTGCCCTCGATCACGGCCTCGGCCCAAAACCATTTCTTGTCTTCCCCGGCGATGGCGAAGCGCTTGAGCTTTTCATCCTTGGCTTCGGTCGTGGGATTGCGGCCTTCCTTTTTCCCGACCATCAGGCCCGAGCCGGTGTAGTCGAAAGTCAGCACCGCTTTGCCGCCGTCAATCTTGAGCGCCTTGAAGAGCGGCCCGGAAGCCACCACGCCTTTTTGCGCGTAGTCTTTGGCCAGCGCCCACTGGGCGAGCCGCACGCCGACGTCGTATTTGTTCTTCGGGTGAATGTCGGGCGCCTGGGCGAGAGGAGCGTTGTCGATGATTACAGCCATGCCGGTGTTCGGCACGGTGAGCGTCTTCAACTGAGCCTCGCGCAACTTGGCCCAGCCATTGCCGCCGGCGGGGTCTTGCGTGGGGTTTTGGAAATTCGCGAGCTGCACAAAGTAGAAAGGGAAATCGCCCTGCGCGAAGTTTTTGCGCCAGCCGCCGATGAGGGCTTGTTTCTTTTGAAAGTAAGTCTCGCCTTCGGTGCCGTTCGACTCGCCCTGGTACCAAAGCGCGCCTTTGATCGGCATCTGGACGATCGGATGGATCATCGCGTTGTACATCACGCTCCAGTCGCCCTTGCCGGCCGGAAGCGCAGGCATGGCGGGAGGAGGCGTGACCTTGCCACCGGCGGCGAGGCTCTTCCGCGATTGGGCGATCCAGTTTTCCATGTCCGTCAGCACTTTGGGTAACTGCTCTCGATAGTTCTTCATCGCTTCCAGCTTTCCGGCGATCTCCGGGCGCAGCGCCTCCACCATTTCGAGCCCTTCCGGCGCCGTCCACGGCTCGACTCTCGTGCCACCCCAGTTGGAATAAACGAGCCCGATCGGAACGCCCGTCTTTTGGTGAACCTCACGGGCGAAATAGAAGCCGGCGGCAGTGAATCCCCCCGCAGTGGCCGGAGAGCACACCTGCCAGGGCGTAGCGGTCGGCGCGTCCGTCTCAGGCTGGTCAGACTTGGTCTGCCGAAACTTGATCTGGCGAATCTTCGGCAGGTCCGCCGCTTTGATATCCTCTGGAGCCCCGAGACTCTGCCCCAGCGTCCACTCCATGTTCGACTGTCCGCCACAGACCCAGATGTCGCCGACGATGATGTTCTTCAAAGTGACGCTGTTCTTACCGGTGATGCTCAGCTCCAAGTTGTCGCCCTCCTTGAGCGCGGGAAGCTCCACTTTCCAGACGCCGCTCGCATCGGCCTTGGTCGCGGCGGTCTTTCCGGAGAGTGCCACGCTTACAGCCTCACCCGGCTCAGCCCAGCCCCAGACGCGCACGGCCTTGTCGCGTTGCAGCATCATGTTGTCGGTGAAAACGCGCGGCATGCGGACATCGGCCGCGGCGGGCAGTGCGGCGACAACGGCGGCAGCGGCGAGAGCCAGATTGATGGTGCGGCGACGGAAGGTGGACTTGGTCATGTTGGGTATGGATTGAAAAGCTACGGTTGTTTGGTTGGAGTCTTGGGCTGCGTGGGCGGTTGGATTACCCGCTTCTCGGGATAATCTTCGCCTTTATAACTGCGAATAACGGAAAGTTGCCACTCCTCCAGTTCCGCCTTCATGCGCCCAACCACATCGGGATGTTGCGCGGCGATATCGGTTTTCTCTGAGCGGTCGGTAGTTAAGTCGAATAGCTCCCATTTTCCGGGAGCCGCTTCCATCGGCGGAGTCTTCACCAGTTTGTATTGGTTATCATTCCACGCCGACGGACCGGAGTTGGTATCGAAGCCCTTCTTTTCCACCGCGGCATCGTCACCGGCGAATTGCCAGAACCCCAGAGGTCGCGACCGCGCCTTCATCTTTCCCTCAATCAGCGGCAGCAGGCTGATGCCATCCAACGGCACGGGATGCTCGAATTTCACCTGCAGCAGATCCACGAGCGTCGGCAGGATGTCCACGACGCCCACGGGAATCTCCGTCACCGCCGGCCTGATCCGCGCCGGCCACTCGATCAGTCCCGGCACACGGATGCCGCCCTCCCACATATCGCCTTTGCGTCCGCGCAAGTCGGCGTTGGTGCCGTGACCGTCGGGCTTCTTCGGGTCGATCCAGCCTCCATTGTCGCTCGAGTACCAAAGCATCGTGTTCTCCGCGATTCCCAGCTTGCGCAGGCCCGCGCGCAGGGTGCCCATGCTCCGATCTACGCCGATCATTTCACCATAGTAACCCGACCCGCCAGCGGCCTTGAGATCTTCGGGCAGCGGCGCATGCGGCACGTGCGGACTGCCGAACCAGACCACCGCGAGAAAGGGCTTCTTCTGCTCGGTTTGCCGGCCGATGAACTTCAGCGCCTGACTCACGATCACGTCGGAGCCATCGCCTGTCGCTTTTTCGGGTTCGCCGTTGTGGCCAAAGGTCCAGTTGGTCTCGAAATAGTTCGTCACCGAAAACGATTCATCGAATCCAACGTTGCGGGGCGAAAGCGGATCGGTCTCCGGCATGACCTTGCCCGGTCCTGGCACACCATTGAGGTGCCATTTGCCAAAATGCGCCGTCGCATAACCGGCCTGTTTGGCGACCTGACCAATGGTCACTTCCTGTTTGCGCAGCGGCATGCCGGGCCAGAAGACACCCATGCGGTTCGGATGCCGCCCGGTCATCACGCTGGCTCGAGTGGGCGAGCAACTCTGCTGTGCATAGAAGCGGTTGAAGCGCAGCCCCGCCGCCGCCATCGCGTCGATGTTTGGCGTCTGGATTTTGGTCAGTCCATTGTAGCTCACATCGCCCCAGCCCTGATCATCGGTCATGCAGAGGATGATGTTGGGCCTCGCCGCGTCGGCGGCATGGGTCGGCGCGGCGCAAAGGGAGAGCGTGGCCACGATGAGGGAGGAGATGGATTTCATGGACGTTGGATAAGTGCGGCGCAATCGGAGGGGCGTCGGGATTTTCCCGGAGAAAATGGGGGCGGCGGTGCCGAAGTGGAATCGCTGTTGGGCGCGAACATTAGGGATTTTCATTCTGGCCGGGCAGGGACTAGCCGTGCTCGCCAGCCAGCGCGTCGTTTTCGCGCAGCGCCACGGGAAAAGGCTCCAGAGGCATGGGCGTATCGTGTGCGAGGTAGGTGGCGCAGGTGCGGAAGAAATCGGCCTCCGTGGTGACGCGCCGAATGTCGTGCAAAAACTGGCCCGTGGGCTCCACGCCGAGCGCGAGAAACGTGACGTATTTCTTCATCTTCTGCACCTGCTGGCCGGAGCTGCGGCCCGGCACGGAGGTGGTGGCGAAAAGTGCGCGCACATAGTCCAGCACCTCGTGGCCGCGTGGCTGGATGGGTGCCACGCCTTGCCGTTGCTGGCGGATTTGCTGAAAGATCCACGGGTTGCGGATGGCGGCGCGCCCGATCATCAGGCCGCGCGCGCCGGTTTGCGTGAGGACTTCGGTGGCGCGTGTGGCGGAGGAGATGTTGCCATTGGCGAGGACGGGGCAGGGGAGCGTGGCCACGGCGCGCGCGATGAAGTCGTAGTGAACCGCGCTGCGGTAGCGTTCGGCGACGGTGCGTCCGTGGACAGTCACGAGATCAAGCGAGTGGCGCGCGAAGATGGGGAGCAGCTTATCGAGAGTCGCGGGATCATCGAAGCCGAGCCGCGTTTTCACGGTGAACTTCACGGTCACGGCGTCGCGCAATGCTCCGAGGATGGCGTCCACGCGCGGGAGATCGCGGAGCAGGCCGCCACCGGCGCACTTTCTATAAACGACGGGCGCGGGGCAGCCGAGGTTTAGATCCACGGCGGCGATGGCGTGCTGCTGCAGCTCACGCGCAGTGCGAACGAGCGATGGGATGTCGTTGCCGATCATCTGCGCGACCACCGGGCGCCCTGTGGGATTGTGCGTGATGGATTCGAGAATCCATTTTTCCAACCGCGAGTCGCCATGCACGCGGAAGTATTCGGTGTAATACACATCCGCCCCGCCATAACGGTTCATCAGCCCCCAAAACGGCAGGTCCGTGACATCCTGCATCGGAGCCAGCGCCAGCACCGGCTCGGGTGCGTTCAGCAGGTTTTCAAAGGTGGTGACGGGATACTCCAAGGGGCGCGGTGTTTTGGCGGATGGGAGCGATGCCTCGCACAAAGTCCACGGAGTTCACAAAGGTTTTCGTCTTCACCGAGCTGACGGTGCCGACGCATAAACTGAGTTTCTCGCTTCCTCGAACGACTATACCCTCTGCGTCGGAGCGCCGCCGGAAATTGCATCCGGCTGTTTCATGTGAGCTTGCCCCTTCGTCTGCCAAGACTCCCATCCCCAAAACGCACCAGCGATGATTGCGGCGAACCGGTACCACAAATTCAAACCGTCAGCCCATTCTCCGTTGAGAATTCCCGGTGCGGGAAGGACGACCCCGAAAATCGCGACACTCGACAAAGCGATGATCACCACGTGGCCCTTTACCCGGTTTCTCGCTCCAAGGACGATGAGCAAGGAGATGAAAATTCCGGCCATTGCCTTCCCGATGAATCGAGCCACTGGCAGGCGGGAATTGAACTCGTGGTCCAGAAGATTAAACGCGTGGGGAAGGGCACACAGGACGATGCAGACGGCACCAGCCAAAAGCCCTGCTACTACTGCTCTTGCTGAACGATTCACGCCTTGCACTACAGTAGAGCCGTCTCTCCCCGGTAACTTATATTTTGCTATTTACGTCGCACTCTGACAGGCGGCACTCAAGCCTTCAACTCCGCGCCGGTGTTGGCGTCGGTGATGCTGAATTTTTCGTGATGGAAGGTGGGGTCGCTGCGGAAGGTGAGGCGGCCGGCGTATTTGCGCTCGATGTCCACGAGGAGTTCCTCGTCCTCTTTGCGCAGCCGTTCCATGAGGTGTGGATGGACGATTATTTTCACTTCGTGGATCGTGTCCTGGTATTTCTTCATGACCTGATGCAGGGCGCGCTGGAGTTCCACGCTCATGGTCATGGCGCTCTTCACTTTGCCGTGGCCGTGGCAGTACGGGCAGGTGTCAAAGACGGCACCGCTAATGGATTCGGCGGCGCGCTGGCGGGTCATTTCGAGAAGGCCGAGCGGGGAGATGGGCAGGACATGGGTCTTGGCTTTGTCGCGGCGGAGGCCGTCCTTCACGCGCTGGAAGACGGCCTGCTGGTCGCGGCGGCTTTTCATGTCGATGAAGTCGCCGATGATGAGGCCGCCGATGTTGCGTAGGCGCATCTGGCGGGCCATTTCGTCGGCGGCTTCGAGATTTGTTTGGAGGATGGTTTTCTCGATGTCCTTGCCTCCTTTGTTGCGCCCAGTGTTGACGTCGATGGCGATGAGCGCCTCGGTTTCATCGATGACAATGTAGCCGCCGCAGGGGAGCCAAACCTGGCGGTGAAAGGCGTCGTCGATTTGCTTTTGGACGCTGAAATTTTCGAAGATGGGAAGGGGGCCGGAGTAGTGTTTGATGCGGCTGGCGGAGCGGCGGGAGATTTGGCCGACTACCGAGATCATGCGTTTCACGGCGCTTTCGTCGTCGCAGATGACTTCGTCGATTTCATCGGTGAGGAAGTCGCGGACGGTGCGTTCGATGAGGTCGGGCTCCTCGAAGACGCAGGCTGGGGCGGGCCTGGCTTTCATGGCGTCCTCGATGGCACGCCACTGCTCCAGCAGAAGGCCGAGGTCGCGGACAAAGTAGCGCGCGCGCTGGCCTTCGCCGACGGTGCGGACGATGACGCCCATGTTTTCCGGGATGTCGAGTTCCTTGAGAATGGTGCGCAGGCGGTCGCGCTCCTTGGAGGATTCGATCTTCCGCGAGATGCCGCACTGCTCGCTGTACGGCATGAGCACGAGGTAGCGCCCGGGGAGGCTGAGATTCGTCGTGATGCGCGGGCCTTTGGTGCTGATGGGGCCTTTGGTGACTTGGACGAGCACCTCCGCGCCGACCGGGTAAATGCTCGGGATATCCTTGGCGGTGATCCGCTTTTGCTCCCGTTTGGAGCCGGTCCTTTCGACCTGCTCGACGCCGCTGTCGAGCGCGGCCGGGAGGGCGTCCCAGAAGTGCAGAAAGGCGTTCTTTTCAAAGCCGATGTCGACGAACATGGCCTTGAGACCGTGCTCGATGTTCTTCACCCGGCCTTTGAAAATGCTGCCGACGATGTTGCGGTCGGTCTGCCGCTCGATGGAGTATTCCTCGAGGACGCCGTTTTCGAGCAGCGCGACGCGGCGCTCGAGTTTTTCGCAGTTGATGATGAGTTTGTTGCCGGTCTGGCGCGGGGCCAGGCCTATGAGGCGTTTCACGCGTTCGGTCATGGAAATGAGGGTTGGGTAAAGTTTGGAGAGCACGGTGAATTACCGGGCTTCCCGGGTGGTTGGTCTTGGATTGCCCCCGCCGAAGAATTTTTCGAGCAAACCCTTCGGTCTGGGCGGTGGAGGTGGTGGAGCGGAGAAGGTTTTGCCGCGGACTTTGCCGCGGGCATCGGATTTGACGCGGATGTCGGGCCGGGCGGTGCCGACCTTGAGGTCGGTTTTGGCCGCCTTGGTGGCCATGGGATCGGGAGCCCGTTTGTCGGCATCTTCCTCTTCGGAATTCACGACGATTTTTTGCGTGTCCTTGTAGGGTGGCAGGGTCTCGATCGGGGCAAAGGGATTGGCGTTTCGAGCCGGGGTGAGCGCGGCGATTTCGGGTTTAAAGGTACCCTGGTCCATGGCGAGGCACTGCTCCATGATCCGCGCGGCGATGGGGCCGGCGACGGTGCCGCCGTGCCGTCCGCCCTGCACCATCGTGCAAATGACGTAGCGCGGCTTTTCGTACGGAGCGAACGAGCAGAACCACGCGATGGTGTCCTTCTTGCCCCGGTCGCTGGCCTGG
Source organism: Chthoniobacter sp. (assembly GCA_021414005.1). Lineage (GTDB taxonomy): Bacteria > Verrucomicrobiota > Verrucomicrobiia > Chthoniobacterales > Chthoniobacteraceae > Chthoniobacter. Next base: position 58,030 of record JAIOPH010000002.1, read on the forward strand.
GCGGTGCCGGTTTTGCCGGCGACCACGACATTGGGCAGGCGAGCCGCGGCACCGGTGCCGCCGCCCCCGGTGCCGCTCTTTTCGTTGACGACTTTCCAGAGGCCGAGCCGGATGTGGTCGAGCTGTTCCTTGGAGACCTCCTTGCGCAGATCGCCGCGAATTTTTGGCTGGTCGGGCACGGCGACCTCGCCGGCTTCGTTGAGGACGGGCGCGCCATCCGGTGCGAGGACTTTGCGTACGAGTCGGGGTTCGTAGGCGATGCCGCCATTGGCAATGGCGGCGTAGCACATTGCCATTTGGAGCGGGCTGGCGAGTACGTAGCCCTGACCAATGGTCACGTTGGCGGTGTGGGCGTTGGTCCACTTGAGTTCCGGGTATTTCGCTTTCATCCACGCGGGTCCAGGCATCACGCCGTCCTTTTCGTCGGCGAGCCCGAGATCATAGTGCTCGCCGATGCCGAGAATTTTTCCAAAGCGGTCGATCTCCTCGATGCTGGCGGCGTTCCCGTATTGGTAAAAGAAGCAGTCGCACGAAACCTTCAGCGAATCCGCCAGACCCAGGGTGCCGTGGGCTCCGCCTTTTTCGGCGATCCAGCATTTGAAAAAGTGATCACCAAACTGAATGCCGCCGGGGCAGTTGTAGTGATTGCCGCCGAGTCCCTTGCGGAGGCCGGCGAGCGCCGTCACGATCTTGAAGGTCGAGCCGGGCGGAAAGCAGTTCACCGCGCGGCTGACCAGCGGATCAGCTTCATCGTCCGTGAGTTTTTGCCAGGCGTCCTCGGTGATGCTCGGAATGAAGGTGTTCGGATCAAAGGACGGGACCGAACCCATGCCGAGGATGTCCCCATTGTTCGGATCAATGACCACGGCGGCGGCGCGGCCGAGCGAGGGATGGCGCAGCGCCTGTTCGACGATCATTTGGATCCGGGCATCGAGCGTTAGATAGACGTTATTGCCCGGTTTTGGCGGAATGACCCGGTCGCCGCCTTCGATCACGCCTTTCGGACTCCGTCGAAGAATCCGGGTGCCCGGTTCGCCGCGGAGATACTTGTCCATCGTCGCTTCGACTTGCGATTTCCCGTCCACGTCGGGCTGGTAAAATGTGTACTTCGAGATGTCGGGCAGGACGTTCACGTCCAGCGGCGCGCCGACGTAGCCGAGCAGATGCGCGGCGAGCGCGCCATACACATACTGGCGGACAGGCTTGACGGCGATTTCCACGCCGGGCAGCCCGAGATCGTGCTCGGAGAATTTCGCGATCGTTTCGAAATCGAGCTCCTCCTGGTAGGTGAAGGGCACCAGCGTGTCGTTGCGGAAGTGCTTTTGCAGGCGCTCGGAATTGTAGTCCTGCGCGAGATCGTAGTCCTGCAGCCGCGGAATGACCGTGGTGTTCACGATCTTCACCACGTCGGGCTCCTTCAGCTTCTGCTTCATTCCCTTGATCGTGCCGATGTAGTCCGCCTGGGGGACGCCTTTGTAGCGCTGCCGGTAGCCCCGCACCATGTCGGGCAGGTAAAACTCCACCTCATAGCTCGCGCGGTTGGTCACCAAAGTGATGCCGTTGCGGTCGCGAATTTCCCCGCGCACCGACGGGATGCGAACCGTGACCTCGGATCTGCCGGCGATCTTTTTCGTCCACTGCGCGCCGCGCAAGACTTGCTCGTACCACAGTTTGCCCACGAGCACGCCAAAGGCGCAGAGCATCAGGAAGCCGAGGAAAACCACGCGCCATTCGGCGCTTGGTCGGCGGGAAAAGCGGCGCGCCATATCAGCGGGTGCGCGCCGTGCCGCGCGCGGGTAGCAAGTCGTGTCCGCAAAGAAAGGCGACGTAGTTCAGCGCGAAAAAGAAGAGCGGCGCGAGCACCGCAGCCACGAGGCCGGCCCCGCCGATGCGCCACCAGATCTCCTTGTCGAAAATGAAGACCACCGGCTCACGGCGAAAGGTGAGCATGAGATACTCGAGCAACACGACGACGGATGTGCAGAGCCCGGCCAGCAGGCAGTGGATGTCCCAGCGCCCGCGCTGAAAGAGCGGGCGGAAGCCGTTGAGCAGCGCGCCCAGCAGACCGTACACAATGATCGACCAGCCGAGCGCGACTTCCACATTGACGTCGGCAAGCTGGCTCTGATCGGCAGTCCACGACAGCGCCATGCTGGTGTGCAATGCGTCCCACATCAGCCCGCCGCTGAAAGCCAGCGCGAGCATCCCCGGCAGCGGCAGGGCCAGGGAGCCGTAAAACATGATCATCGGCATGAGCAACACGCGCACGCCGTACGGCGGCAGCGGCCCGATGAAGTGTTCGCCGATGAGCGCGGCAAACATCGTGACCAGAAGAACGGCAAGGAAGAGCATCTATTCCGTTTCGGTTTTGGTTTTGCCAATGACGACGAAAACATCTTCCAGCGTCGTGAAATCAACGGACGGAATGATGGTGGCCTGGCCGTCCAGTTCGCGGGCCTTGAACTCTCTGACCTGACCGATCACGACACCTGAAGGAAAAACGCCGCCTGCTCCCGAGGTGAGGACGTTTTGGCCGGGCTTCAGCGCGGCTTGTTTGGAGAGAAAGTTCAGCACGATGCTCGGCACCGCGCCGTTCGAGGCGCGTTCGCCCCGCACGATGCCCTGCTCGCGGGTGGATTCCACGTTCGCGGAGACCTTACAAGTTTCATCCGCGATGAGGACCACCGTGGAGGTGTGGTCATCCACGACCGTGGTCTTGCCCACCAGACCCGCTTCGGTCAGGACTGGCTGATCGCCATTACGGTCCAGCCCGTCCTCAAAGCCGCGATCAATGATGATTTTGTTGTACCACGTCGAGGCGTCGCGGGCGATGATGCGCGCGGGCTTGAGATTAAAAGTGGTGCTCGCGCGGTATTGCAGCGCCTTTCGGAGTTGTTTGTTCTCCGCCTCGAAACCGCGCAGAACTTGATTCGTGGTGCTCAACTCCTTATTCCGCACTTTCAAGTCGCCGTTTTCCTGTTCGAGCTGATCGAGTGTTTTCAGCCCTTCGCGAAACTCGCGATACTTCTTCTCCATCGAAGATCCGGATTTCAGAAACGGCGAGATCATGCCGAGAAAACCCGACTGGATGCGGCGCATGCCGTGTGGCCCGCGCGTGAGCACGAGTCCAGTCAGCAGCACGAAGACACTAACCGAGATGATGACGTTGCGCCGGTTCATGCAGAAAATTTCCACGGACGCGAACCGCGTTGGAAGGAGGCAGTCATGCCTGCGTATGCCTAGGTGCGGCGGGTGTCGGTCGTGGACACCTGACGCAGGAATTTGATCTCGCTCAGCGCGCGACCCGTGCCCTCGGCCACGGCGCTGAGCGGATCCTCGGCCACGTGGACCGGGAGACCTGTTTCTTCGGTGAGCAGACGATCGAGACCGCGCAACAGCGCGCCGCCGCCCGCGAGCACCAGCCCACGGTCAACAAGATCGGCGGAAAGTTCAGGCGGGCAGCGCTCGAGGGTTACGCGCACCGAATCGACGATGGTCGAAATTGGTTCGAGCAATGCCTCGCGCACTTCCTGTGAGGTGATGGTTAAAGTCTTCGGCAGCCCAGCCACAAGGTCGCGGCCTTTGACTTCCATGGTCGTTTCCTTTTCGCACGGATACGCGCTGCCGATCTTGATCTTGATGTCCTCCGCGGTGCGTTCACCGATCATCAGATTGTAGGCGCGCTTCATGTATTGAATGATCGCCTCGTCCAGTTCATCGCCGGCTACACGCACCGAGCGGCAGAACACGATGCCCGAGAGCGAAATCAGCGCGACCTCGGTGGTGCCTCCGCCGATGTCGATGATCATGTTGCCCGCCGCGTCCTGGACCGGCAGGCCGCAGCCGATCGCCGCCGCCATCGGCTCCTCGATCAGATGCACCTCGCGTGCGCCAGCCCGCAGCGCGCTTTCCTTTACCGCGCGTTTTTCCACCTCGGTAATGCCGCTCGGCACGGCGATGACCACCCGCGGACGCGGCTTCAAGAATGACCGGCGCGGATGCACTTTGTGGATGAAATGCCGCAGCATCGCCTCCGTGATCTCGAAGTCCGCGATGACGCCGTCCTTCAGCGGACGAATGGCGACGATATTTCCGGGCGTGCGCCCGAGCATGCGTTTGGCCTCGTCGCCCACGGCCAGCACATGGTTGGTCCCGGCGCGCACTGCGACAACCGAAGGTTCGCGCAGGACGATGCCGTGATCCTTGACATAAACGAGGGTGTTCGCCGTCCCGAGATCGATACCGATGTCGTTCGAGAACATCCCGAAAATTCCATTAAACATTCAAAGTGAACCTCTTAAATCGTAAATTGTGGCTTGCGGGTGAACGCTTTCGATTGGGGCCGGACGCTGGGAGATAGTGGTGATCTCCTTTTAAAAATTCGCCGGAGTTGGATCGAAAAGCGGCTGAAATTAGAGGCGCGGGGTTGGCAGCGTCAAAATAAATCGCGTGGCGCGTCGCACTTCTGTCCCTTCGCGCGTCTCGCCTCTTGTTGGGCACTCCGCGGCGGAAAGGTTGATGCGTGCGCGGCATTGGTGGATAGATAGCCGCCGCGGAGCGTTCCGCCGAAATTCCCCATGCACATTGATGTCGTCCTCCATCCCGCGGAAATCGTTAGTGTCTTGCCGACGCTCGATCTCTCGGGGACGGTATGCGTGGTTTTCGATGTGCTCCGGGCAACATCGTCAATGATCACCGGTCTAGCTCACGGTGCGACGGAGATTTATCCCGTACGGACAATTGACGAGGCGCTGGCGCTGAAAGTGCGGATGCCAACGGCGGTGCTGGGCGGCGAGCGGCAGGGGGACTTGATTCCCGGTTTCGAAGTCGGAAATTCGCCAGCAGAATACGACGAGCGAGTGCGCGGGCGGCAGATCATCACCACGACCACCAATGGCACCATCGCGCTGCGGGCGTGCGACAGAGCGGAGCGCGTGCTGGTCGGCGCGGTTCTGAATATCGCGGCGCTGGCCGAGGTGCTGCAGCAGACCTGGCCCCGGCGGGTGCTGATCGTCTGCGCCGGGACCTTCGACACGTTTGCGCTGGAGGATGCGTGCGGAGCCGGGCTGCTGATCGGCTATCTCGGCGCGGAAAGTCTCGGCGATGCCGCGCACGCCGCGCTGGCGGTGTCGCGGCTTTACGCGGACCCGCGCGCGGCCTTGCGCGCCTCGCACAATGGGCGGGTGCTCGCGGCAGCGGGACGCGCTTCCGATGTGGATTGTTGCGGGCAGCTTTCGCGCTATCACGTAGTCGGTGAAATGCGGGCCGGAGTGATCCGCGCGCTCACGCCATGAGGACGGCCATCGCGCGCCTCACCGCGCCGCTCACGGCGTGGATTCCGGATATTTCGGCAGTGCCGATGCGGCGTCAGGTGGGGATTGGCGTGGTCGCGTCGGTCGTGCTGCACCTGCTGGCGTTCCTCGTCATTGCCGTGTTCGCGGCGGTGCTGCCGAAAACCGTGAATCTGACCGCCGCCGCGCCGCCGCCGGCCCAGGAGCTGGAACTCCAGATCATGCCGCCTGAGGAGCCGAAGATCGCGGCCGCTCCGGTCGCGGAGGAAAAGGCGTTCATCGACTCGCGCGGCCTGGCGGAATCCAAGCCGGCGACCGACCCACTTTTTGAAAGTGACAAGGACATGACCGAGGCGAGCGCGCAACCGGCCACGGGCGAGCTGCCGCTGCCGAGCACGGAGGGAACGGGGCGCATGGCCAACGTGTTTGAAACAAAAAAATCGGCTGTGGGAGCCATTACCGAACCGCCCGCTCCGACCCCGCCGCCACCGGCCCAGGCCCAGCCCGAGCCCGCCGCGCCGCCGCCCGAGACGCCGCCAGCTCCACCCGCCACGCCCGCGCCGAAGAACAAGGACAAGCCCGATCCCGCCGATGTCGCCAAGGCGACGCTCGAGCGCCTCCGCGAGGTGGAAAAAAAACGCGACGAAGAGATCGCGCTCGCCGCCAAACCACTCCCGCCTTTGCCTACCCCGCCGCCCCGCGCGCCGCGTCAGGAAATGGCCAAGCTGACCACTCCCGCTCCGGAACTCCGCCCGCCGGCCAAGCCCGGCTACCAACCCGAGCAGGAGCAAAGCCGCGTGGAGGGTCGCATCACCAATCGCGGCAAAAATGCCGTCAGCGCCGTCGCCACGCCTTTGGGCAAATACAAGGCGCAGGTCTATAACGCCATCGGCTCGCGCTGGCTCTACTACGTGAAAAACCAGATGGACGTGCTCGCCATTGGCTCCGCCCGCGTCAGCTTCGCGGTCACGAATGCCGGGCGCGTGCGGGACATCCGGGTGGAGGGCAACACGGCAAATGCGAGCTTTGCCGAAGTCTGCGAGCGCGCTATCAGGGACGCCGAAATTTCCCAGCCGCCCGCCGGTTCGCTCGACCAGATGCGCGACGGCCGGCTCGAATACACCATCACTTTCACCCTCTACAATTTCCGCGAATGACTCTGACTCCGCTGCTTGCCGTGGCCGCCTCTTTCCAGTCCGTGGTCGAGTTCTTCGAGCACGGCGGGAAATTCATGTACCTGCTCGCCGTCTGCTCGGTGGTGTCCGTCGCCGTCATCGTGGTGCGGGCGTTGGCGCTGCGGCGGACGGTGGTGGTGCCGGCTTTCATCGAGCGGGAAATCGAGGCCATCGAGCCGGGCGACGCGGTCGCGGCGGCGGTGCGGCTTTCACGCGTGGTGGAAAAGGACACGTCGGCGCTCGGACGGATCATTCAGGTGGGGCTGCGGCACATGAGCTGGCCGAAGACGGAAAACATCGAGGCCGTGCAGACCCGCGCGCAGCATGAAATCGTGCGGCTGGAGAGTGGGCTTTTCGTGCTCGAAGTCATCGTCGGCATCGCGCCGCTGCTCGGGCTCCTTGGCGCGGTGTCGGGCCTCGTCTCGGTGTTTGCCGCGTTCGGCGCGGACGCCGCCTCGCAAGATCCGCGCGGCATCGCCAAGGGCATCTCCGAGGCGCTCAGTACGACCATCGCCGGCCTGGCCATCGCCATCCCGAGCCTCATCGCCTACAGCTACTTCTCCCGGAAGATCGAGATCATGGCCGCCGAGATGCAGTCGCTCACTGCCGACTTGCTGGCGAAGTGCTACTTCGAAAAAGCGCGCCCCGCCGAGCCCGCGTCCCGCGTCGCCAGCGAACCCAGCTCCTACGCGCCGCCCGCGCCGGTGCGCGCCGAGATCCCGCGTCCGGCCCTCGGCGTCCGGCCCGCACCGGAGGCCGCGCCGTGACTTTCTACAAACGGCGGCGGCGCATGCCGCAGGTCATCATCGTTTCGCTGATCGATATCTTCGCGATCCTGCTCATCTTCGTCATCGTCACCACCACTTTCAGAAAGGCGCAGCCGTCCGTGACGATCAAGCTGCCGGAATCCAAGAGCGCTGTCGCCGCGGACAAATCCGACGAACCCGTGGTGCTCTCGATTTCCCCCGACGAGCAGCTCTTTCTCGACGAGAAACCCGTGAGTCTCGACGCGCTCAAACAAGCGCTGGCCCCGCTCCTCCAGCACAGTCCGCCGCGCCCCCTGGCGCTCAAGGCGGACACCAAGGTGCCCTACGGTTTTGTCATCAAAGTGCTCGACGTGCTCCGCGATGCTGGGGTGAAAGGGAGCATGTCGGCTTTTACTGAAACGAAATAATGATTCTCGAGATCGTCCAATATGGAAACCCCGTGCTCCGCGAAAAGGGCCGGGAAGTGAAGGAAGTCGATGAGCGCGTGAAGCAGCTCGCCGCCGACATGCTGGAAACCATGCGTTCGGCCAACGGCGTGGGTCTCGCCGCGCAGCAGGTCGGCGTGCCGATCCAGATGGCGGTGATCGACGTGGCGGACATCGAGGACCGGCCCAGCGCGATGTTCATCGGCGACGGCGAGGTAAAAGTGGAAGACCACATGCCGCTCGTGCTGCTCAACCCGCAACTCAAGCTCAGCAAGGACAAGGAAACCGGCAGTGAAGGCTGCCTCAGCTTTCCCGAGCTGACTGCCGACATCACGCGCGCCGCCGGGGTGCGCTGTAAGGCGCGGCTCCTCGACGGGAAGGACATCGAGTTCGACGCCTCCGGCCTGCTCGCCCGCGCGCTCCAGCACGAGGTCGATCACCTGCACGGCATCCTTTTCATCGACCGCATGAACGCCGCCGCCAAAGCCAGCCTCGCTGGTCGGCTGAAGCGCCTCCAGCGCGATGGCCGCAAAGGGTAGAGCGTGGCGAATGGCGAGGCTTCGCGCCTAAAACGCGAAGCCGAAGGAGAAGTGGAACGCGCCGAAGTCTTCGTCGGCGCGGCGGGTGGGGTTCACGCCGTAGTCGAGGCGGAGCGGGCCGATGGGGAGTTTGTAGCGGAGGCCCGCGCCGATGGCGAAGCGCAGGTCGCCGGAGCCTGGGACGTTTTCGTTGCGCAGGCTGCCGGCGTCGGTGAAGACCGCGCCCTGGAGCCCGCCGTAAATGGGAAAGGTGAGTTCGGCGTTGAAGGTGGTGGAAAACTCGCCGCCGAGCGGATTGCCGAGACGGTCGCGCGGGCCGAGTTCGCGCTCGGCAAAGCTGCGGACCGTGGTGCCGCCGCCATTGAAAAAGCGCACGTCGATGGGAAGGTCGTCGAGCAGCGGGGCGATGTAGCCGGCGCGCGCGCCGAGGGCGAGGAGGCACGGGCCGATGGGCAGATACCAGGAAAAGCGCAGCGTGCCGCGGAGGAACGCGGGCTGGCTGTCGAGCTGCGCAACGTCGAATGAGGACGTGACGATAAAGCCGCGCGAGGGATTGATCGGGTCGTTGCGGTAGTCGGTGCTTTGGGTGAGGCCCACGCTTTGCAGGGTGTAGCTGGTCGGGCCGAGGTCGGCGGCGACGATGGTGTTGTCGGTGATGGTGACGTAGCGGCTTTCGATGAAGGCACCGAGTTCGAGATGCGGGAGGAGCCGCCGACTGAGGTCCGCGCGAAAGCCAATCTCGTTCTTTGCGTAGCCTTCCTCCTCGCGAGTCTGGGAGTAAAGGCGGGTGCGGAGCGCGAAGCGGGTGTCGAAGAGCCATGGATCGACGTAGAGGAATTCACCGCTGATCCCGCGCTGCGTGTATTGCGCGGCGAAGCTCAGTGGGCGGCCGTATCCGAACAGGTCGCGGTCGCCGACGCGAAAGCCCGCGACCGCGCCTTCGTAGGTGCCGTAGCCGAGGGTGAAGCCGAGTTCCTTGGCCTTGGCCTCGGAGACCGTGAAATCGAGCCGGATTTCGTCGCCAGCCACCGGCGTGGGCGTGACGCGCAGTGTTTCAAAGAGCCCGGTGCGCAGCATCTCGCGGAAAGTTTCGTCGAGCTTCGCGGGATCGTACACGGCGCCGCGCAAATGCCGGAAGCGCCGGGCGAGGAAGTCATCGCGCAGCCGCGGGCGTTCAGTTTCGTTGCGCGCGGTGACGCCGCCGAAACGAAAAAGCGCATGCGGGCGCACGGTGAAAGTCACGGGCACCTGGCCGCCGACAGCGGCGGCGGGCTCCGCGGCGAGGAGGATCTCGGCTTCGTAGTAGCCTTTGGATTTGTAGAAGGACTGGAGGTTGCGCTGCATGGCCATGGCCTGGCCGGGCGAGAATGGCCCCTGCGCGGTTTCGCCGAGCGCCTTCACGAGCTGCTCGCGTGGAAAAAGCGTGTCGCCGGCAAAGCCCAGCTCGCCAAAGGTGTAGCGCGGGCCTTCCACGATGCGCACCGTGACATCGGCGCGGCTGCCGCTTTCCGCGAGCTGTACGCCGGAGCTGTCGATTGTCACATCGAGGAAACCCTCGGCGAGATACAGTCCGCGCACGCGGTCCGCGCCGGCGCTGACTTCGGCGGCGGTGTAGGGAAATTGTTCGGGCTCCTTCGCCAGCCGCTCGGGCGGCGCGCCGATCATGTATTCGTAGAGCGTGGCGGTGGGGATGGCGCTGTTGCCGTTGAAGGTGATCGCGCGGAGCAGGGCGCGCGGGCCTTCCACGATGGTGAGGAGCAGGCGGTCGCCGCGAATCTGGTATTCGACGGTGGCCTGCGAGAAGCCGTTCTTCCGGTAAAACGCGCCGACGTAAAATGCGGTGTCATCCGCCCGGGCCGGCGTGATTCCTTTCTCCTGCAACTCGCGAATCTGCTCGGCGATGGGCGCGCGGAGCTGCTCGACGGTGTAGGTTTTGTTTCCGGCGAAATCGAGTTTGTTGTTTGCGGCGTCCTTCAGCGTTCCGACGAGCAAGTCCGCGCCCGCCAGCGCGCGCGTGAGGTTTTCATCCGCGCGCAGCGGCGATGCCGCGAGGACGGCGCACGCGAGCACCGTAAGACTGCGCGACCATTTCGGCCTCGCACAAAGGCACAAAGGCACAAAGGAAGAGCGCTGCCGAATTCTGTCTTCGTGCCTTTGTGGCTTTGTGCGAAATCCCTTCCGCGGAGCTTTAAGGTGGCGGCGCATCAGCGGAAACGGATGAGGTATTTCACGCTGCCGGTAAAGCGTCCGCCGACGCCAATGTCGCCGAGAAAATAGAGGTTGTCCGTCATGCGGAAGCGCGTGTTGACCTCCTGCCCGCCGGAGCGGTTGTCGAGCGCACCGAGTTCCACCTGGAAGCGGTCCATGAACTTCCCGGCGTCTTCCTTTTTCTCGTCGGCGGGCGGCGCGGCTCCCCGCTTGAAGGCCTTTCGGTAAAGCTGCTGCACGGCGAGCATGGCGGCGCGGCTCGCCAGCACGTCGGCGCTTCCGCCGAGTTCGCCGATGGTGGTGCCGGTGGCGAGCAGCGAGACGATGTCGCCGTAAGGCAGTGGAGGCTCGCTATTGAGCTGGATCTGCGGGTCGGACGCGCGTCCGTAAATGTAGGCGTGAACGAGGTAGTCGCGGAGTTGCGAGTCGGCCTGGAGTTCGAGCGAAGGCTGAAAGGGCTCGTCCTTTTTGAAATAAACAAAGCCGCGCGAAATGCTGAGCGTGCTGAAGGGCAGGGAGGCCTTGAACTTCTCGATGCGCACGCTGCCTTCGAGGTAGGGAGCGAGGCCCGTCCCCGCGAATTTCAGATCCACCGCCGCCGCGCCGTTGGCGAGGTTGCCGCGCACGAGGAAGGGATCGTCCGCGCGGGTTTTGATCGCGAGGTCAAATTTCCAATCGCGCAGCGGTGGTTGCGGAAACGAAACCGTGGCGTGGCGGTTCTGCACGGCGCGGGGCGCGGGCTTTGCCTTCTTGCCGGGGAGCGCGATCGGGAGGATGTCGATCTCTTTGAAAAAGCGGCTCTGCGTGAGGAAGAGCGTGCCGGTCAGCATACCGGCCTTGAGCGGGCCGGCGATCTTGATGTCGGCGTCGCCGCGAACGGTGATGGCGTCGTCGCGTTTGAGCAGCACCTCCTTGGATTGCAGCCGCAGGTCAAAGACGGGCTCGGTGAGCTTGGGCAGCTTGATGGTGCCGCCGAGCCTGAAGGTGCCGCCGCCGAGTTCGCCGTCGAAGGCGCCGATGTTCAGCGTGTCGTTGGCAAAGCCGAGCTTGGCGTGCAAGACGCCGAGGCCGGGAATGTTCTCATCGGTCAGGCGCGCGCCTTTCAGCTCGATGGCCGCCGCGCCGCTGAAGACGGGCTTCTCCACGGTGCCGGTCACGCGGACATCGAGTCCGGCAGTGCCGTCGAGACGGCGGATTTGCGGTGCGAGTTTCGGCACGAAAGCCAGCGCGGAAGGCGGCAGCAGCACGGTCACGTCGAGCGGCATTTTCGGATCGAGCCGCCCATCCTTGAGCGTCGCGTCGAGGTCAAAGGGCGCGCGCCCTTTGACCGTGAGTGGCTGAATCTGCGGCTGCCGGAGCACGGCGGCGAGCGTGAGTTCCCTGACGGGTGTTTTGGAGTAGTGCAGGTCGAGATCGAGGTCCGCCGGTTCGAGCGCAGCGACGGCTTTTGCCTGCACGCCGCGCGCGGTGACTTTGAGGTGCCCGACGGGTTCGAGCAGCGTGCCGCCGGTCACGAGATTGGCGGTAAAGTTGCCGCTGACGGGCGAGGTCTGGCCGAAGCTGGCGAGCAGCTTTTCAAGGTCGAGCTTGGTGGCGTTGAGGTTCGCGGCGATGCGCCCGTCCAGCGGGATGAACTGCTGCGGATGGTCGAGGGCGATGGGCAGAAAAATGAACCCGGTGAGGACCGTGAGCTTCGCCTGCGTGAGGTTGATGTCGCGGAGCCGGAGTCGGTCATCCTTCAGTTCGAGCACACCGGTGAAATCCGTGGGCCCGCTCGCGACATGCAGCTCCGTGGACTGCGCGAAGCCCGGCCCATAGAAGCCCGCGAGCTTGAACTCCCGCAGATCGGTTTTGTCGATGCGCGCTTTCTCCACCGCGATGGCCAGCGTGCCGGACTGCGCCAGCGGTGCGTCTTTTTTTACCGTCTCGCCTTTGCCGCCCCACTCGATGCGGAGCGCGCCGGCGAGCGTTTGCTTCACGCCAAAAACGGCGAGCAGCGGTTGGAGCGTGGCGACGTTGCGGATGTTCACGATGGCCTGCCCATCGTACGAGAAAGGCGCTTGCTGGCTCACCGTGCCGCGAGCGGTGAGCTGGTCGCGGTCGCTGAGTTTGATCGCGAACTGCTCGACCGTTACGGCGCGCTCGGCGGCGGAGATTCTGATGGCGAGGCTCGGGGCTTTGAAGTCGCCGAGTGTGAAGTCTCCGCCGTCGATTTGCACCGCGCCGGTGAGCACTTGGTCGGCGAGTTGCAGCGCGCCGTGACCGTCGAGACGACCGGCGAGGACGCGGCCATTGGCGGCGATGCCGAAATCGGCGAGTCGCGGAACTTTGAGCGCAAATTTCACGTCGCCCGGCGCGCGCGCGGCGTCCTTGAAATCGCGCGGAATGCGCCAGGTGCCCTGGGCGGTGACGGCATTGGCGGCGCGGCGCAGATCGAGTTCGTCGAGCGTCACGCGTTCGTTGTGGCTGGCCGCGCGCAGCTTTGCGGTATCGAGCGCGAAGCTGTTCACCCGCAGCTCCGTGAGGTCGAGCGACACATCGCCGTCCAGCGCTTCGAAAGGCGCGAGCCGCGGCGTGTCGATGCGTTTGGTCGCGGTGATCCGCGCGTGGCCGTCGCGGAGCGCGAGCTGCGGCCCGGCGAGTTGCGCAGCGTCGAGCGTGAGGTCGGCGGTGGCCGCGCCGCCGCGCAGCGTGATTGGCCCGCCACCGCTGAGGCGACCGGCGAACGGCGCGGGGAGCAGCGCGGTAAGCGTGGCGAGATCGGGCGCGTCCAGCTTTAGCTCGCCGTCCACGCTGCTGCGGGGAAAGTCGGAGACGGAGGCCGGCAGCGTGGCCTGCGCGGTGAACGCCACGCGGTTTTTTCCGGCGGTAATTTGCGCGCTGGTGAGATCGGCGTGGCCGTCGTGGAAAGCGATGGCGAGTTCCGTGCGGTCAATGGGCAACTGCGTGAGCCGCGTATCGTCGAGCTGCGCGTTGATGCGGCCCTCCCAACTGCGCGGCTTTTCCGGCTCGCCGGTGAAGCGCAGCGCGAACCGCCGGAGCGTGCCCGGCTGCACCGGGAGACGCGGCGCGTGGAAGTAGGCGAGCGCGCGATCCACGGACACGTCCGCTGCCGTGACGGTCAGCGTGGTGTCGTAGCTTTTGGCGAGGTGCTCGCCCTTTTTGTCGAGCTGACTGCCCGCGAGCGCGAGCGCCGCGGTGCCGCCGAACGCGCGGACTTTGAGCTGGAGGCTGCCCTTCTTCTTGGCGCGTTTCGAGGCGTCGAAATTGATCTTCTCAAAGACCAGTTCCGGTGCGAGCTGGAGATCGCGGATGGCGAGGTTGCGCGCCGCGTAGTTGGTCGCCGCTGCCAGATTCTCCCAGACCGGAACGCCCGGGATTTGCACCCGCGCCGCGCGAATCTCACCGGGCAGCCGCGGATCGAGCAGGAGGTGAAAGCCGCGGATTTCCGTGACGTTTTTCCCGGCGCGCACGGTCAGATTGAGGTTCTCGATTTTCACCCGGTCCGAGTAAAGCGCGGGCTGGCCGAGCAGCGTGTTGAGCGTTTGCGCGATGCTCTGTTTCTCCTGCTTTTCCCCGGTGCTCCTGCTGGGCAGCGCCTCGATTTCCAGCTCCATCTGGCTGATCTCGTAGCTGCTCAGAAACTCGCCGAGCCCGTGCTTCACGAGGCGCGGCAGGCTGTAGTCGAGCCGCACGCGCGCGATGTCGAGGCGGCGGACGGGATTCGGGAAATCGCCGACGGGCCGCGCGTGAATGCCGTCGATGGTGAGGTTGGTGAAAATGTTGCCCGAGAGCCGGAGATCGGCCTGCAGGTGCGCGTGCGCCGCCACGCGGACGAGGATGAAGCGGGCGCCGTGGTGAAAAAGCGGGCGGTGAAAAATGGCGAGGACCAGCGCCACCGGCAGCAGCCAGCGCAGGGCGCGGCGAAACCAACCGCGGCGCGGCTTCGCTTTCACAAGTGGAGGCGTGGGCTCCGGCATCGGGCGCTCAAGCTAGCGGCCCACCTCCCGCATGCAAGGCGGGCCACGCACCGCTACCCGGCGGGGGCTGCGGTCTTTTCATCCTGCTCGTGAAAAAGCTGGCGGATGACTTCCTCGACCGGCGGCTCCTGCACGCTGATGTCCGTGACTTTGCAGGTGCCCAGCACCTCCCGGCACACCTCCGTGACCCGCGCCCGCAGCACGCGCAGGCGCACGCTCGACGGCGTCCGCTCCACCACCTCGCCGAATGCGCCCAGCTCGCACTCGGGCGCGCTTTCAAACGTGAGCCCGATGATCTTGTGCGTGGCAAAACGGTCGATGATCGCGCTGAGCGGCCCGTCGAAAAAGAGCCGTCCGTTATCAATGATGATCACGCGCTGGCACAGCTCCTGGATGTCCTGCATGTAGTGGCTCGTGAGCATGGTCACGATCTGCTTGCCGGCGTTGTAGGTGCGGAGAAATTCGCGGACTTTTTTCTGGCTGGTCACATCCAGGCCGATGGTCGGCTCGTCGAGAAAAAGCACGCGCGGCGAGTGCAGCAGCGCGGCGATCAGCTCCATCTTCATGCGCTCGCCGAGCGAAAGTTCGCGGACCATCACGTCCAGCTTGTCGGCGCAATCGAGCAGCTCCGTCAGCTCGCCCACGATCTGCGTGTAGCGCGGACGCTCGATGCCGTAGATCGCGCGGTTCAGCTCCAGCGATTCGCGCGCCGGCAGATCCCACCACAGCGCGTTCTTCTGGCCCATGAGCAGCGAAAACTGGCGCTTCATCGCATCGTGCCGCTCCCACGGCACGAAGCCCAGCACCCGCGCCGTGCCCGACGTGGGATTGAGCAGCCCCGAGAGCATCTTCAGCACCGTCGTCTTGCCCGCGCCATTCGGCCCGAGGAAGCCCACGAACTCGCCCTCCTCGATGGAAAACGTGACGCCATCCGCCGCGCGCGTGTCTTCATAAACCCGTCGCCCCAGCCCCTTCACCGCGCCCCACAGACCGGGGGCCTTTTTGTAGGTGCGGAAAACTTTGGTCAGACCTTTGGCTTCGATGGCGCTCATGTGCCCGCCACTTTGCACGAAGCCGCCGCCAAGGGAAGCGGCCAGCCGCCTGCCGGCTCTTCGTGAAAGAGCGCACCGGGGAGCGGGCGGAACGTTGGGTCGCGGGGGGAGGTCTGTCGGCGCGTTGGCCGCCCCGGAACCCGCCCGTGAAACGGAGTTTTGGCCGCTCCGGGATGCCCAAACGGAGGGTGGGAATGAGAGAAATGCCCCCTCAGGCTTGGTAGGCCCAAAGGGCGGGTTTTGGCGCGGAGGCGGCACGCTGGGCCGCTGGAGTAAAGCGTTGAAAACAAGCCGGCTAACCGTGCTAAACCGCCCTAATGCAGGCTGCACGGGGTCGCCCCACATAGTGGGGTGGGCCATTGCAGGCTGCACGGGGTCATCTCACATAGTTGGGTGGGTCATTGCAGGCTGCACGGGGTCATCCCACATAGTTGGGTGGGTCATTGCAGGCTGCACGAGGTCACCTCACATAGTTGGGTGAGTCATTGCAGGCTGCACGGGGCGTCCGGCGTCGCCGGGAGGGCCGCTGCAGGCTGCAATGGGGCACCCGAGCATCCCGATCGGGCCGTGGCGCTCTGCATTGGGGCACTTCATCATCGCATTTTGGCTTCATTTTTCCGCCCCCGCCCCCCGGGAAACACCGCCGCCCAAACCGCCGAGCTCGGCGGCGCCATGGCCAACGCGTGGCGGAGGAGAACATGGCTGTTTTGGGGGGCGGGGCAGGACGGGATGCTGCGACCGCCCGTCCGGGCCGCATTTCGTCGCGATGCGACGGAGTAAATCTCACGTTCCCAAACGCAGCTTCAGAACGAGGGGGAAAAATCCCATCCCCTTAGGGGCCGGAGACGATGATCGCCGGATGCTTCGCTTTGAAAGCCGCCACGGCCTCCGCGTTCAGTCCCGTGCAGCGGTCGAGGTTGAGGTACTGCAAATGTGTGAGGCCGGCCAACGGGGCGAGGTCTTTCACCTCTGCGTCGCCGAGAATGAGCGTCCGCAGCCGGGTGAGCCCGCGGAGCGCGTCCACGTTCCGGCTAGCCCGGGCCTGCAGGAAGATCGGGTCGAGGCGGAGGAGCAGGGGCCGGAGCGGGGCGAGGTCGGTGCCGTAGGGAAGGATCAGCTCGCGCTTGTGCTCGAGCCAGGTGGCGCGGCGGAAGGCGGCGTGCCAGTCCGCGCGGATGGCGGCAAAGGGCGTGGGGCTTTCCTCAAAGGCGAACCGCGCCGCCCGCGCCTCGCGCACGGCGGCGCGGTAGTCATACGCGCGCCAGACGCTCCAACCGCCGGTGGCGAGCACCACCACGCCCAGCACCCAGCCGAACACCGGGAGCCAGCGGAAACGCGCGGGGACGGTCGGTCGGTCGTCGGGCATCCCGCACCCTTGCCCCACCCCGCCCGGATGGGAAGTGGGAAACTCCAACCCGCCTCGCAGGCAGCCCCTTATCCCTCGACAAAGTGCCCAACCCAGTTCCAATCCCTGCCAATGGCACTGCCCGATTTCATCTTCTCAGCGTTTGTGGTCTTATGCTGGCTGGTGTTCACGGTCGCACTGCGGCGGAGCATGGTCCTCCGGACGCACCGCCTTTCGATAATGAAGCGTCGCCTGATCTTCTTTATCGTGCTCTCGATGTTGATGCTTGGGATTCGGCTCGCCGCTTGGGTTTGCTATTCGGATACTTATCGCAATGAGCAGGCGCAGAGCGGCGGGGAGCACTTTCTAATGGATTGTGTCGCGGAGGTTCTGTTGGAGCCGGAGTGCGGATTTACCCGTGGCTCCATGAATCTTGTCCTGACCAATCTGCCTGTGGTGGTCTGCGGTTCTACGCTGCTCTGGTCCGCTTTCTTTTCCTGGTTCCTCTTCCGGCATGAGCGGAATTAACGGCGGTGAGCCCGCGCCCGCGCTTTAGAAAGTGTGGATGAAGAGGCCGCTGCGGAGCTTGGGCTCGAACCAGGTGCTTTTCGGGGGCATGATCTGGCCGGCGTCGGCGATGGCCATGAGCTGGGCGACGGTAGTGGGATACATGCTGAAGGCGATGGCGGCTTTGCCGGAATCGACCAATTTCACCAACTCGCCGGGGCCGCGGATGCCGCCGATGAAGTCGATGCGCTTGCTGGTGCGGGGGTCATCGATGCCGAGGAGGGGGGCGAGGACGCGGTCCTGGAGGGCGGTGACATCGAGCTGGGAGATGGGGTCGGCATCGGGCGCGGGCCGCCAGGTGAGGTCGTGCCAGGTGCCGCCGAGGTACATGCGGATTTCGCCGGGGCGGGTGGGTGTGGGGGAGGTGGCGGAGCGGAGGGTGAAGACGCGGGAGATGGCTTCGAGGAGGGTCTCGCGGGTGTGGGTGTGGAGGTCGTGGACGGCGCGGTTGTAGGGGAGGATCTGGAGCTGGCTGGCGGGGAAGAGGACGGCGAGGAACCAGTTGTAGTCTTCGGTGCCGGTGTGGGCGGGGTTGGCTTCGCGGCGTTCGCGGCCGACGCGGCAGGCGCTGGCAGTGCGGTGGTGGCCATCGGCGACGTAGGCGAGGGGGATGGCGCGGAAGTTTTCCACAAAGGCGGCGCCGCCGGGGATGCGCCAGACGGTGTGCTGGATGCCGTCGGGGGCGGTGAAGTCGTAGAGCGGGGCGGTCTGCAGGACGGCGGCGGTGAGGGTGTCGAGGGCCGGGGAGTCGCGGTAGGTGAGGAAGACGGGGCCGGTGTCGGCGCTGAGGGTGCCGATGAGGCGGGTGCGGTCGTCCTCTTTGTCGCGCCGGGTTTTCTCGTGTTTTTTGATGATGTCGCGCTCGTAGTCCTCGATGTGGCAGAGGGCGGCGAGGCCGGTCTGGACGTGGGTGCCCATGCGCTGCTGGTAGAGGTAAAGGCAGGGCTCGGTTTCGCGGATGAGGGCGCCGCTGGTCTGGAGGGCGAGGAAGTTTTCGCGGGCGCGGGCATAGACGGCGTCGCTGTAGGGATCGGTGTCGGGCGGGAGGTCGATCTCAGCGCGATCGACGTGGAGGAGGCTGTGCGGGTGGCCGGCGGCGAGGGCGGCGGATTCGTCGCGGTTGACGACGTCGTAGGGGACGCAGGCGACTTCGGCGACGAGGGCGGGAGCGGGACGGAGACCGGTAAAGGCGGAGATGCGGAGCATAGGGCGGAGAGAAAAGGGAATTGCGCGGCGCGGCGCAAGCGGGGAGCGGCGGCGATGGGACTGGAGGGCTGCTTTTTTCCGCGCATGGATGGGGCGCAGATTTTTCTCTGCAAAGTTCCCGCGCCTTGGCAGGGTCGCCGACACTTACCCATGAAAACATTCCTCCTCACCGCTCTCTCGTTTCTCACTCTCGGACTCGCCGCCAGCCGCGCGCAGGACGATGGCTCGCTGCCCTTTCCGGTGAGCGTGGGTGGGCAGGCGGCGACTTACAAAAAGGGCGAGCCTTTTGCCAAGCTGGCGAAGCCGGTGAAGAACGACGCGCCGATCGACGTGACGGCCAAGGCGGATCAAATGATCATCATCAACGTCCACAAGACCGACGCCAAAGGTGCGCCGGTGGCGGGCGCGCAGCCGGCGATCATCCTGCTGCAAAACACGAACAAGGGTTCACTCGCCGGCACGATGGATAAGCAGAAGCTCGCGGCGGGCGACTATCTGCTGAGTGTGGTCGCCGAGGGCAAAACGTCGTCGATCCTTTTCAAGATCGAGTAGCCGGCGGGTGGCAGGTCGCCACACGTGTGGCAATCGCGCGGCAACGGGCTTGCCAGCGCGCGCGCGGCCCGGCAGTTTTCGCCGCACTATGAAAACATTCCTCCTTGCCTCCCTCGCTCTCACGCTCGCGGCCAGCGCTGCCGACAAAATCAAAGTGCTCATCGTGGACGGACAGAATAACCACGACTGGAAGATGACCACGCCGGTGCTGAAGGCGATCATGGAGGAGCCGGGCATTTTCGCGGTCGAGGTGTCCACGGCACCGGGTGGGGCGGCGGTGGAGGCGTGGCAGCCGAAGTTTTCCGACTACGCCGTGGTCATCTCGAATTACAACGGCCACCTCTGGTCGGCGGCGACGCAGGAGGCGTTTGAGAAATTCGTGAGCGGCGGCGGCGGCTTCGTGAGCGTTCACGCCGCGGACAATGCCTTCCCGGAGTGGAAGGCGTATAACGAGATGATCGGCGTGGGGGGCTGGGGCGGGCGCAATGAAAAGAGCGGCCCGTATCTGCGCCTGCGGGAGGGCAAGTGGACTTTCGACACCACGCCCGGCGGTGGTGGCAGCCACGGCTCGCAGCACGAGTTTGTGCTGAACAACCATGCGCCCGCACATCCCGTGATGGCCGGCCTGCCCACAGCCTTTATGCACCGGCAGGACGAACTCTACAACCGCCTGCGCGGTCCGGCGAAAGACGTGACGGTGCTCGCGAGCGCGATGTCGCCCAAGGACAAGGGCGGCAGCGGCGAAGAGGAGCCGCTGCTGATGGCGATTCCCTTTGGCAAGGGCCGCGTCTTTCACACCGCACTGGGCCACGGTGCGGAAGCGGTGCATTGCGTCGCCTTTGCCGTGACGCTCCAGCGCGGAGCGGAGTGGGCGGCCACGGGAAAGGTCACGCAGAAAGTCCCGGCGGACTTCCCGGACGACAAGGCCAGCAAGGCGCGTCCGTAGGGCGGGCGGTGAGAGCGCGGTCGCTTTCCGCAAGCCGGGAGCGGGACGGCGCGGGCGCGTGGTTTTTTCAAAAACATTCTAGGAAAAGCGGCGTGAAGCTGTTTCCTAGCACCTCTCTTATGACCACCCTCCGCACTTCACTCATCCTCGCTTTCAGCCTCGCCACCGCCGTGCATGCCGCCAAAGGCGGGCCCGCGCCGGACCCTGCCGCACTGAAGATCGCGCCGGGTTTCAAAGTGGAACTCATTTACACGGTGCCCAAGCCGCAGCAGGGCTCGTGGGTTTCGCTGACGCAGGATAACAAGGGCCGGCTGATCGCGTGCGATCAGGGCGGGGGACTCTTTCGCGTGACGCTGCCCGCGGCAGGGAGCACGGAGGAGCCAAAGGTGGAGCCGCTCCCGATGCCCGAGGGCAAGCCTCAGGGCGGCGCGCACGGGCTGCTCTACGCGTTCGACAGTCTCTACGTGATGGTCAATGAGAAGAGCGACAAGGGCCTCTGGCGGGTGCGCGATACGGATGGGGACGATGTGTATGACAAGGCGGAGTTCATCGTGAAATGCGATGGGGGCGGGGAGCATGGGACGCACGGGCTGGCGCTCGGGCCGGATGGAAAGTCGATCTACTTCGCAAATGGCAACCACACCAAGCTGCCGCAGGGGCTGGCGTATTCCCGGCCGGTGGGAATCGGCGAGGATCATACCATCACGCGGCTCTGGGATGCCAATGGCCACGCCCGGGGCATTCTCGCGCCCGGCGGCTACGCCTGCAAAACGGACCCGGAGGGCAAGCGCGTGGAGTTTTTCGCGGGCGGCTTTCGCAACATGTATGACATCGCCTTTGACGCCAACGGCGAGCTTTTCACCTATGACTCGGACATGGAGTGGGACATGGGTTCGCCGTGGTACATGCCCACGCGGATCAATCACCTCGTGAGCGGCGGCGATTACGGTTGGCGCTCCGGCGCGGGCCGCTGGCCCAGCTACTACGCGGACTCGCTGCCGGCGGCAGTGGACATCGGGCCGGGTTCGCCGACGGGGACGATTTTTGGCACCGGGGCGAAGTTCCCGGCGAAGTATCAGCGCGCCATGTTTGCGCTGGACTGGACCTACGCGACGGTCTGGGCGATCCACTTCACGCCGGATGGCGCGAGCTTCAAGGCAGAGAAGGAAGACTTTCTCGGCGGGCAGGGTTTCTCGGTGACGGACGCGGTGATCGGCAAGCGGGACGGCGCGCTGTATGTGACAATCGGTGGGCGCGGCAACCAGTCGGGGCTCTACCGGGTGACCTACACCGGTACGGAAAGCACCGCGCCGGCGGCACCCGTGGCCGTGACGGCGGAAGCGAAGCTGCGCCAGGGGCTGGAGACACTGCACGCCGAGGGCACGGGCCCGGAGGCGGTAACCAAGGCGTGGCCGTATCTCGGGCACAAGGATCGGTTTATCCGCTGGGCCGCACGGGTGGCGATCGAGCATCAGCCCGCCGCGTCGTGGGCGGAAAAAGCACTCGGGGAAAAAGATCCGCAGTCGGCCCTGGAGGCGCTGATGGCGCTGGCGCGCATGGGCGACAAGGCGCTGCAGCCGAAGCTGATCGAGCGGCTCGGGCAGTTTGATTACGCCAAACTTTCGCCCGACCTCCGGCTCGCGCTGGTGCGGGTGTGGGAGCTGACTTTTACCCGCATGGGCCGGCCCACGCCGGAAGTCTGCGCGCAGGTCGTGGCCAAGCTCGATCCGCTTTTTCCCGCCGCCGATCCCTACGCCAACCGCGAACTCGTGGCGCTGCTGAGCTATCTCGGATCGCCGACCATTGTGGCAAAGACGGTGCCGATGCTCGCCACGGCGAAGGACGCAGACATCACCATCGCCAGCACGGAAATGCTGGATCGGAATAAAGGCTATGGCGGCTCGGTCGCGGGCATGCACAACAGCCGCCCGAACCGGCAGGCCATCGCGTATGTTTACGCGCTGCGCGAGGCCCGGGCCGGCTGGACGCCGGAGCTGCGCAAGGCGTTCTTCGGTTGGTTCCCGACGACCAGCGCATGGCGCGGCGGCAACAGCTTTAAGAAGTTCCTGGAAAACATCCGCAGCGAGGCGCTCTCCAATGTGGTGCCCGACGCCTCCGAGCGGCCGGCGCTGGAGGCTCTCGCGAAAAGCGCGCCGCCCGCGCCGCCCGCGAACATCGTTCCGCCAAAAGGCCCCGGAAAAAACTACAGCACCGCCGAGGTGGTGGCGCTGGCCGCGGGCGGGCTGAATGGGCGGAACTTCGAGCAGGGCAAGGCCATGTATGCCAGTGCGCTTTGCGTGAACTGCCACAAGATCAAAGGCGAAGGCGGCAACATCGGCCCCGACCTCACCGGCGCGGGCCAGCGCTACACGCTCACCGACTTGATGGACAACATCATCGAGCCCTCAAAGGTCATTAGCGACCAGTACGGCACCGATCAGATCGAACTGAAAGACGGCGGTACGATCGTGGGCCGCGTGACCGTGGAGGAAAACGGGAAGCTCTTCGTCATGACGAGTGCGCTCGCGCCCGACGCGCTGACCACCCTGGATTCCGCGAACGTCAAGCGCCGCTCGCCTTTCAACGTCTCGATGATGCCCGCCGGGCTCATCAACGGCATGAACAAGGACGAACTGCTCGACCTCATCGCCTACGTCCAGGCCGCCGGGAATCCCGCGGACAAAGCCTTCCAGAAGTAGGCGGCCCCTCGGCTGGGTTATTTTGAAAACGCCGCGCTGCGATCCAGCGCGGCGTTTTCATTTCGCGATTCCCCATTGAGCGCCGCAGACGGGTGCGCTACACCGTCCGCCCCTATGGCCTTTCTCAACGACAATTATCTCAAACTCAAAGCAGGTTATCTCTTCCCGGAAATCGCCCGGCGCGTGCGCGTTTTCGCGGAGGCGAACCCGGAGGCGGCGAAGCGGATTATCCGCTGTGGCATTGGCGACGTGACGGAGCCGTTGCCGGCCGCGGTGGTGACGGCGATGCACGCGGCGGTGGACGAGATGGCGACGCGCGCAGGCTTCCACGGCTACGGGCCGGAGCAGGGTTACGAGTGGTTGCGACACGCGATTGCGGAGAACGACTTTCGCGCGCGCGGCCTCGACGTGGCGGACGATGAAATCTTCGTGAGCGATGGCTCGAAGTGCGATTGCGGCAACATCCTCGACATCCTCGGCGCGCAGAACCGCATCGCGATTACAGACCCCGTTTATCCCGTGTACGTGGACACGAACGTGATGGCCGGGCACACCGGCGAGGCGGATGCGAGCGGGGCGTATGCCGGGCTCATCTATCTCGACTGCACGGCGGAGAATGGCTTCGTCGCCGCGCCGCCGAGCGAGCACGCGGACGTGATTTACCTCTGCTTTCCGAACAATCCGACCGGGGCCGTGGCCACGCGCGAGCAGCTCGCGGCATGGGTCGCGTATGCGCGAGAGCATCAGTCCATCATCCTCTTCGATGCGGCCTACGAGGCTTACATCAGCGATCCCGCCGTGCCGCGCTCGATCTACGAAATCCCCGGCGCGCGCGAGTGCGCGATCGAGTTCCGCAGCTTCTCGAAAAACGGCGGGTTCACCGGCACGCGATGCGCGTTCATCGTCGTGCCGAAGACGCTCCTGGCCTCGACGGCGGGCGGTGAACGTAAGCCGCTGCATCCGCTCTGGTCGCGCCGACATACGACGAAATTCAACGGCGTTTCCTACATCGTGCAGCGTGGCGCGGAGGCGCTCTATTCCCCTGAGGGCAAGGCGCAGATTGCCGCGCTGGTTGAGCATTACATGGGCAATGCGCGCATCCTTCGCGAAGCTGCCGCCGCCGTGGGGCTGCGCGTCTTTGGCGGCGTGAATGCGCCCTACATTTGGGTATCGACGCCCGCCGGAACGACGAGTTGGCAAATGTTCGATCGCATGCTCGGCGAGGCGAATGTGGTCATCACGCCCGGTAGCGGCTTCGGCGCAATGGGCGAAGGCTACTTCCGCATCAGCGCCTTCAACTCCCGCGCGAACGTGGAGGAAGTGGCGCGGCGGATGAAGGCGTGACGAACGAGAAATTTGTTCAAAAGAGGCGGTTGCGAATAAAACCTCGCCTTAGAGGCAGTGTTAAAAGTTGGCGCTCAAGTATTTTATTACTGGTACGCGTTGGAGGAATGAGGTGGAAGGCTTGGGATGCCGAAGAAAGAACCGTATCCAAGTGATCTTAACGATGTGGAATGGGAGCTGTTGCGCCCATTCCACGCCGCGCATCCGGCCCTGCGCCTGGACATCATCAAGCGCAGCGTCCCCCGCACCCAAAGGCTTCGCCGTCCAGCCCAAGCGTTGGATTGATTCGGCTTCGCCTAACCCTGCGGGCTGCTCTGCGAGCAGTCTGTCTCGCTGCACTCGGCTGTCGAACGCACCTTCGGCTGGATCAAGCTGGTCCGCAGAGCACGTCCGCCTCCGCGTCCAGCAGCTTGTTCAGCGTCACGCACCACTCCGTCCAGGTGCGCCCTCACCTTCCCTTCGTCGATACTGATGATTTTTGGCTCGTTGTTTTGGTTCTCCGTTTGGTCGTTCATGGCTGGTTGGCACCCTCAGCCTTCCTCAGTCGCCACTCTGTCCGAAAAACCGGTGCAAGTTCAGCAAAGCTCTGCTTCGTGGTGGCGGTCAGCTTCGAGGGTCACAAGGCAAAAATTAACCTGGCTCCGGGATGCCAGGCGTGGGCGGAGGAAAGCGCCAAGGTTTTGGCGGACTTATCCAGCCACCCACGCTCGGGCGGCCTTTTTCACAGGCTGCAAAGAATAAGCCAGACGGCTTTCATGGTTTGGCTGCAGATGGCTGCGGCTTTGAAAGTAACTCCACCGACTTTGCCGCGAAGCGGTGGCCCAGCTCGACGAAACCTTCCTTGGTGCAGTGCAAGTCGTTCTTGTTGCCGTTGAGGTCGTCGGTGTCCACCCATGCGCCGCGGGGGTCTTGCGTGGCGACCTTTTCCTGAATCGCCCGCACGGTGTCCCATTGCTCGTTGCCCTTGAGATGGTCGCTAAGCCGGCCGATCACGACCGCCACAGCGGGATGCTTGAGATCGTCGCGGACGGTTTGGAGCAGTGCTTTCAATGCCTCCTCATACGAGGCCGAGAGGCCGCTCTTGGCATCGCGCTCACCCTGCATCCAAGCGAAGGCGACGGTGTCGGGCGTCTTGCCGCCGAGCGCGGTTTTTACTTTGGCCATGAGCGTTTCATAAAGCGCGCCGGGCGGCTGGTCGGCTCCAATGCTCGTGGCATCAAACGGCGTGTGCCAGCCCTTCCACCAGCAGCGGATCGGCGTGCCGCCCTTGGCGTAGTGGACGACGATCACATCGTCGTTTGGGAAAGCCTTCTTTACCGCCGGCGTGAAGGAAAGTGCGGGGTTCATGCCCTCCATGTTTGATTGCCCGGAGAGGATGAAGAGGCGGACTTTGCCCTCCGCTGCGCCGCAATAATTCGCGCCAGACAAACATAGGCAGGCGACCAGCAGGATGAGTCGATAGCGGGACATGAATGGGTCGTGTTAGTTAGCGGGCGGATGGGGTGTTGGCGTCGGATTTCACCGGAGCGCCGGGCTCCTCGGAGAGGTCGAGCTTCTTCGGATTGGCGGCCGTTCCCGCAGGGCGTCGGGCGGAAGGCGTCGGACCGCCAATCTCGGCCTCCATCTTCGCGGCGAGAGCCTGCAGCCTCGCTACGATGTCGGGATGTTTTTCGGCTACGTTGGTCTGCTCGCCGATTTCCGCGTCAAGGTTGTAAAGGCGGGGTGCCCGACCAGTGGCGTCGGGCAGCGCGGGCTTGCCCATCGTTTCATGCTGCGGCGCGATGGCGAGTTTCCACGGTCCCTGCCGTACGGCCTGCAGGTTGTAGTTCTGGAAGTAATAGTGCGCCTCGCGCGGCGACTCCTTCGCCGTGCCGAGGAGCAGCGGCAGGATGTTGCGCCCGTCAATCACCGGCTCGGCGGGCACCGTGCCGCCGGCGACGGCGACCGCGGTGGGAAGCAGGTCGATGGTCCCGGCCACGGCATCGCACACGCTGCCGGGCGCGATTTTCCCCGGCCACCACGCGATCGTCGGCTCGCGCATTCCGCCTTCCCAAGTGCTGCCTTTGCCGCCACGCAGCGGACCCGCGCTGCCAGCGTCGGCACCCTTGATGAGCCACGGGCCGTTGTCGCTCGTGAAGATGACCAGCGTGCGCCCATCGAGTTTGAGTTCGCGCAGCGTGTCGAGCACGCGCCCCGCGCTCCAGTCCACCTCCTCCACCCAGTCGCCGAAGCGCCCGTTGTCCGACTTGCCCGCAAACTTCGCTCCGGGATGGATGGGCGTGTGGACGGCGGTGTGCGCGAGGTAGAGCAGGAATGGCCGCTCCTTGCTCTCACGGATGAACTGCACTGCCGCGTCCGTGTAGCGCTCGACGATCCCGCTCTGCGCTTCATCCGCGACAAACTCCAGCACGCGATCATCGCGCACCAGCGGCACCCCGCGCACGCCAGACTTCGCGGATTTGGTCTGCATGTCATTGGAATACGGGAAGCCGAAGTAGTGATCGAAACCCTGCCGCATCGGCAAAAACTCCGGCTGATCGCCGACATGCCATTTGCCCACGCACATCGTCGCATAGCCGCGCTCTTTCATCCGCTCCGCGATGGTGAATTCCGCCGGATTGAGCCCCTGTTTTCCACCCGGACCGAACACGCCCGGCACCGAAACCCGCGCTCCGTAGCAGCCCGTGAGCAACTGCGCCCGCGACACCGAGCACACCGGCGCGGCATAGAAAGACGTGAGCTTCATCCCCTCGCGCGCCATGCGGTCGAGGTTCGGCGTTTTCTGCTTGGTCGCGCCAAACGGCCCGATGTCGCCGTAGCCCATGTCATCAATGAAGATGACGACGACATTCGGTTTCGGCGCATCCGCCCCGCGTCCTGCGAGCGGGTCGAGGAGGAGGGCGAGGGTTAAAATGCGGAGGAACGATTTCATAATCATGCCCGACCGTAGAAAGCCGAGCACCGACATGCGAGGGGAGAATCGGCATGCACACGGATGCGCCGCCGGTTCAGTATCGGATTTTCCCTTTGCCCCAACTCACTCGCAAAGCGCTGCCAGACTCGACAGTAAAGTGTTCCGCCTCGATTTTGCCCAAGTTCGTTGTGGAAATTTCACCTTTAAATCAATACATACCCGTAACTGCCATGACCCAATTATCCCGCCGTCACTTCATCAAAGGCTCGTTCCTCGCCGGAGCCGCCGTCAGTCTCACGCCGTCCCTGCTGAGAGCCGCGGGCAAGGACATTCCGATTGGCGTCCAGCTTTACTCGGTGCGGGACGATTGTGGGAAGGACTTCGACGGAGCCCTGGCGCAGATCGCGAAAATGGGTTTCGTCGCCGTGGAATTCGCGGGCTACTTCGGCTACCGCACACGGCCCAAGGAACTACGCCAGAAGCTCGACGACCTCGGCTTGAAGGGCATCAGCACCCACATCGGCACCGGCAACCTCCGGCCCAACGAACTGCCGCGGACCATCGAATTTCACCAAATCATCGGGTGCAAATATCTCATCGTGCCGGGGGACGGTGCGTTTACACATCCTGAGAAGAGCAAGGAACTGGCCGAGACTTTCAACAAGACCGCCGAGGTCCTAAAGCCGCTGGGCATGGCCTGCGGTTACCACAACCACACCCAGGAATTCACCAAGGTCGGTGACAAAACTTATTACGACTTGTTTGCCGAGCGCACCACGCCGGATGTGGTTCTGGAGCAGGATTGCGGCTGGAGTTCCGCCGCCGGATTGAAGCCTGCGGAGGTCATGAAACCGTATCCGGGACGGACCAAGCTCGTGCATTTCAAACCCACCGTGGTCGGTGGCGACAAAACGAAGAAAGCGATCTTCGGCGAAGATTCCGTGGACTGGGTTTCCACACTCGAAGCGTGCCGCACGGTCGGCGGAACGGAGTTTCTTTTGATCGAGCAAGAGGTGTATCCCGATGGCAAATCCGCGATGGAATGCACGGCGCTTTCTTTGGCCGGACTGAAGAAGATCATGTAACGCCAAAGATCGCTGGTGATCGCGGCGAGTTTTGGCTCGGGTGTTCCAAATCGCTACGCGGCGAAAATGGATCGTGGGCGTTGGGAGTTGAGAGTGAGCCAGGATTCGTTGCCGTCGCGGCGCATTTCGATGGTGCGGATGATTTGCAGGGCAAGGAGGATGCGGAAGCGCTGAGGTTCGTCGGGAAGGTCCACCGGGAGACTGTGGAGTGGGACGCGGCGATCGCGCTGGAGACGGTGGAGGAGCGCGGCGGCGAGGGTGTGGTCGGCGCTATCGAGCCAGAGCCAGGCGCGGAGCGTGCCCCAGATGCTGAGGGTGATGCGGGGGAGGGCAAGGAGGAAATCGGCGGTGATTGCGGCGGCGTTTTTGTCGTCGCGCGGGAGGGCATGGGCGTGAAGGCGATTGTCGATCCACGTGTAGATGAGCGAGCAGAGCGCGGCGAAGGCGAAGATCACGCCGAAGCCGCGCGGAATGGCGAATTCGGATTGCTCGCTGATGGTGGTGGCGAGGATGGTCAGCCACTCGCAGACGGCGTAGAGCAGCGACCAAAGGAGTGCCGCGACGAAGGCGGTGAAGAAGGCGATGAGCAGCACCTGGCGGTTGTGCGTGGCGACTTCGCGGCGGAGGGCGCGCGCGGTGCTTTCGATGGTGGCGGCGCGCGGTCCCGGTGCAGTGAAACCTGTGGAGCGCATGAAACCAGCGGCGGGGGAAATAAATACGCGGTGCTAGGAGGCGGAGCGGTAACCAGCCGGGTCGATCTCGACGCCTGCGTACCCGGCGGCGCGAAGCCCGGCTTCGAGGTCGGCGCGGAGCTGCGGAAGGCGGGGCATTTCCTCGGGTGCGATCTGCACGCGGGCGCGGGGCGCATCGGGATTTTCGGCAAGGTGGCGCACGCGGAAGATGCGGAAGCCGAGGCTGCGGACGTGCGCTTCGCCGCGCTCAATCATGCCGAGGGCTGCGGTGGTAACAGGCGTGCCGTGCGGAATGCGCGAGCTGAGGCAGGGCTGGGCGGGTGCGTCGGCGGTGGGCAGAGTGAGGGCGCGGGAAAGGGCGCGGATTTCCGCCTTCGTGAGTCCGGCGTCGCGCAGCGGGCCGAGGATGGAAAACTCCGTGGCGGCCTGTCGGCCGGGACGGACTTGCTGCATGTCGTCGGCATTTTCGCCATAGGCAATTGCGCGAAAACCGCGATCGGCCGCGAGCGCGTCGAGTTTGGTGAAAAGCTCGGCTTTGCAGAAATAGCAGCGGTTCGGCGGATTGGTGGCGTAGTCGGGATTGGCGAGTTCGTCGGTGCGGACGACTTCGACGCGCGCACCGATTTTTTCCGCCAGCGCGAGCGCGTCGGCGAGCGCCTGGCGCGGGAGGCTGGGGCTGTCGGCGATGACGCCGAGCACCTGCGCGCCGAGCGTGGCGTGCGCTTCCGCGAGAAGATACGCGCTGTCCACGCCCCCGCTGTAAGCGATGACCAGCGGTGCGTGCGCGCGAAGCTGCGCGCGGAGGCGGGTGAGTTTTTCGGCGATCATGACGTGCGGCGAAACGGGCGGATGAAGGCGACGGTCCACGCAACGATTGCGGCGAGGAAAAGGGCGATGGGGATCCACAAACCGGACGGCGAGAGCATCGCCGGAGTGTGCGCGTTCGCCCAAAGGATAAGGTGATGGATCATCACGAAAAAGAGCACGAGGAGGCACGCGAACCAAACCATTTGGCGCTGCACAAAAGCGAGCGTCTGCGCGCGACGCTCGGGAGCGAGCCAGTATTGGCGGTTCGGAATGTTTAGACCCGCCCCGCCGAGCCGCGAGACGATGGCGATGATCAGCACGATGGAAAGCGGCACGCCCAATCCAATGCCGAGCATGAACCGCACATGTCCGGCGCGCGCCATCCAGCCGTTGGCCTGTCCGTCCGTGCCAAAGTGCGTGGCGAGTTGCACGGGGAGTTGATGCGCCGTCAGCAGCACGTCGGTCGCAAAGCCGAGGATCAGCGTGGCAAGAGCCAGCAGCGGGAGGAGCAGACCGCGCGTTTTCATGCCTTGCGGAACAAGGCCCAGATCGTAGCCGCACCGAGCAATAGGAAAATCGGTAACCCCACAGCTGCAGGGCTACCGCAAATGTCGTCGCGCACAATGAGGTGGTTAATTATTGCGAAAATATCGACCAACAAGCACGCAAACCAAGTCACCTGTCGCCTTACAAAATGTTCGTGTTCGATCCATTTTTCACGCTGCCGAGCATTCAGGCGCTCCAAGCCGTATCCCTTTTTCGACATCAACCGCGTGACGAATACGCCGCCTATGCAAAATAGAGGAAAGCCCATGACCGTAAGCATGCGGTGAACAAATCCCTCTTTTGATACCGTCTTGATGCTTCCGCCTCTGGTGCGGAATTGTGTAGTCCAACCTTCGGGGAGATATTTCGCTGTCATCCGAACATCGGCTACATACCCAAACATCATTGCGACCAGAATGAGGAGCGGCAGTAGCAGACCGCGCGTTTTCATCAATGATCCGATCGACCGGACGCGCGCCGTTTACAACTGCACGCGGCGGAAAATCTCGTCGAGCGGGAGCTGGAGGCCGATGAAGAATTCGCCGAACTCGGCGTATTGCGCGCTCACTTCGTCGAAGCGCATTTCATAGACGATGCCCTTGAGGTTGATCGGGTCGTGCGCGAGGAGCGTCACGCCCCATTCCCAGTCATCGAGCCCGGTCGAGCCGGTGATGAGTTGGAGGATTTTCCCGTGCCACGTCCGGCCGATCTTCGCGTGGCCACCCATGAGTTTTTTCCGCTCCTCGAAACTCAGCGCATACCAATTTTGCCCGGCGGTGCCGCGGCGTTTGTTCATCGGGTAAAAACACATGACCGGCCACGGCGGCAGCACCGGATAAAGGCGGTCTTTCATGTATTTCGCCATGCGCTGGCGGAAGGCGACGAGCTTCTCCTCGTGCTCGGGCGTGCCGGCGGCGAGCTGGTCCTCCTGCACGAGGGACTCCGCGTATTCGGCTTCGCTCGTGGTGTATTCGCTGCGCTCGGTCATGGATAGAAAACTGTAGGTCGGCGACAGCGTGTCGGCACCGAGCGCGAGGGTGAGGCGCTTTTCAAAGGCGTTGGCCTTGTGCAGATCGGCGCAGAGCAGCATGAAGCCGAGGTCGGCCTTGGGCGAAACCATGGCGAAAGTCAGGATCTGCGCGGCCTCGGTGGCGCGGATTTCGGCGATGAGGGCGCTGAGATTGGTCTTTGCCGCGCGCTGCTCGTCGGGGCTGAGGAGCGACCACGCGCCGTGCTCGATTTGGTAGAAAAGATGGAGCACGTGCCAGCCCTCGGCGGGCACCACGGCGGCGGGAAAAGGTTCGTTCATAGGGCGGCAAATGTCGCCACCGCGCCTGCGCGGGTCAATCGGGAAGCCGCATCCGCGCATGACACAAAAAGAAATTGCCACTCCGGGAATCGCCCCTATTTTGGCCGCTCCAAAAATCTATGGCTGATCACGCAAACAAATATCCTGAAAACGTAGCGGGCGCGTTCTATGTGGACGACCAGTGCATCGACTGCGACCTGTGCCGCGAAACGGCCCCCGCCAATTTCACCCGCAACGACGATGGTGGACACAGCTACCTCTACAAGCAGCCGGAAAACGATGCCGAAGCGGCGCTTTGCAAAGAGGCGATGGAAGGCTGCCCGGTCGAAGCGATCGGCAGCGACGGTGCCGCCTAATACAAAAACAAAACGCAACGAATTTGGAAAACCCTCATCTTCGCCGGTGAGGGTTTTTCTTTGGCCTGCTGCAAGGGGCGAGATTATGCGAATAGCCGCGATTCAGATTTGACGCACGAGGTGCGCTTGATTATGCACGGCACCATATGGCTGTCCCCCCTCCTACTACCCGGCAAAAGCTTTTTGGCGTCCTTGGAGCCGCGATTTTTGGACTGCCAGCTTGGGCCATGGTGGAGTGGCAAATCGGTCCGGGGCGTTGGCTTATCGAGTGGCAGGATCGCACTTTTGGGTACCACTATCCGGGGAAAACGATGATGCTCCTCATGGTGCTGGAAATGTTTGCTCTAACCCTCCTCGTGTGCGCCGTTTCCATCATCGTTCGAATGAACACCGGCAAGACTTTGTTCCAGCACTTCTCGCGCAAGCCCAAGCTGCCGGAATAGCAGGTGCAGTGTTTTTTCTGTCATCGCGGACCGGTTCCCCTCACGGTCACAAACACCATGAAGCTTCTTCTCCACATCGCCCCGCTCGTCTTCGCCGCCGTCCTCGCCCGCGCTGATCTCGTCATCGAACAGAAAATGGAATCCGCGGCGATGAACGGCAACGTCACGATGAAGGTAAAAGGTGATCAGGCGCGGATGGATATGCCCAACCCAGTCGGCGGAAACGTCACGATGCTGATCAATTTCAAAAGCGGCGACATGGTTACGCTCATGCACCAGCAAAAGATGGCGATGAAGCTAAATCTGGCCGATGTGAAGAAGCAGCAGGACGCCGGGCAGAAGGCGCTCGGCGTGGATCTCGCCAAGATCGAGAAGCCGAAGGCCACCGGACAAAAGGAGAAGGTCGGCGAGTATAACACCGAAATTTACGAAATGAATCAGGGGCCCATTCAGGCCAAGATGTGGGTCGCGAAAGATTTCCCGAACGCTCAGGCCATCAAGGACCAGATGCTGAAGTTCAGCAACAGCATGGGGAGCGCGGGATTCGATCCGAGCAAGCTGGATGTGCCCGGCATGGTGGTGAAGAGCGAGATGGGGACGGCGGCCGGCAAGATGACTGTCACGCTCGTCAAGGCGAAGGAAGAACCGGTGGACGAAAAGGAGTTTGTGAAACCTGAGGGTTATCAGGAACTCGAGATGCCGAAACTGCCGGGAGCCGACGCTTCGAAGTAGCGGTACACCACCACGGTGAGAAAGTCGTTTGGCGTGCTTTTTCGCGGCTTCCGTGGACACTCGCGAGCGATGAAACCCGCCCAACTCCGCGCCCGTGTCCTCGCCGAGTGGCGCGGTCTGCCGCAGGCGGCGGAGCGCCCGGACCGCGCCGCGGCAGTAGGCGACGCGGTGCGAAAAGTGATGGCCGGACTCGGGCTAAAAGACCGTCTTCGCGCGGACGAGGTGATGAGCGCGTGGCATGAGGTAGTCGGCGAATTTGTGGCCAAACACTCCGCGCCGCAGCAACTCATGAACGGAGTGCTGACGGTGCGCGTGCTGCAACCGACCGTTCACTTTGAACTGGACCGCTTTTGGAAACCACAAATTTTGGCGAAGCTTAAGGAACGCTTCGGGAAAACGGTGGTGCGCGAGGTGAAATTTCGCGTCGGATAGAAAGCGTCGAGGAAAGTTATGCCGACCGACCGCATCCTCATCGACAGTCTCGAACTTTCCGCCTGCATCGGCGTGCCAGACGACGAGCGGGCGACGACCCAGCGCCTGACCGTGAACCTTGTGCTGGAGCCGATTGGCGATTTCACCGCACTCGACGACGCCATCGAAAACACGGTGGATTACTTTCACGTCTGCGAGGAGGTGAAAGCACTCACTTTGGCCCGTCCGCGTCGCCTGCTCGAAACTCTCGCCGAGGATCTGGCGACGATGCTACTCGACCATTTTCCGCTTCAATCCGTGGGGCTTGAGCTGCGCAAATACATTCTTCACGACACCGCTTTTGTCGCCGTGGCCGTGCATCGGCAAAGAGCCGCCACTTAGATTTTGGCCTCAGGCCAGCTTGGCGAGCACGGCTTTGATGGCGTTGAAATCGGGCAGATCCTTCGGTGTTGGGGTCTGCTCGCTGTATTGGATGACGCCGGCCTTATCGATGACGAACGCCGCACGCGCCGAGGTATCGCCCACGCCCGCGAGCATCGGGAAGACCACGTCATATTGCTTGATCACTTCCTTGTTCAGGTCGCTGGCGATGGTCAGCGAGATGTTCTCCTTTTTCGCCCAAGCCTCCTGCGCGAACGGGCTGTCCACGCTCACTGCAATGACCTCGGCGTGGAGGTCGGCGTAGGCGCTGAGGCCGCCGGAAATGTCGCACATTTCCTGGGTGCAGACGCCGGTGAAGGCGAGGGGAAAGAAGAGCAGCACGGTGTTTTTCTGGCCGAAATTCGCACTCAGCGTGACGTCCTTGAGGCCGTCGGCGGTTTTGGATTTGAGGGTGAAGTCGGGAGCTTGGGAGCCGATGGAGAGAGGCATGGAATTTTGGATTTAAGAGTTTGGATTCAGGAAGTGAGCCGGTGCTCTTACGTTTTCGCAGCAGCGTGGTTCAAATGCTAAATGGGAAATCTTTCAGCAGCGCAGTGTGGCGAGCGCCGCATCGAGTGTGGCGCAGTCGGTGATCGATAGGCAGGGCGTGCCTTTACGAATGCGGTTGAGGAGGCCCGCGAGGATGCCACCGGGGCCGAGTTCGAGGAAAAGTTCGCAGCCCGCTTCATCCACAAGGTAGTCGATGGACTCGCTCCAGCGCACCGTGCCGGTGACCTGATCCTGGAGCGACTCGCGAATCTGTGCGGGCTCGCTCACGGGCACGGCATCCACGTTACAAATCACCGGGAAGCGCGGCGCGGTGAGCGTGGTTTTGTGCAGCTCTTCGCCGAGTTTGAGGTAGGCGGAATTCATCAGCCGCGAATGGTAGGCCCCGGCGACGTTGAGGGTTTTCGCCATGCGGATGCCGTGCTCTTTGGCGAGTGAAACGGCCAGCGCGACCTTCGAACTTTCGCCCGAGATAACCACCTGCCCGGGGCTGTTCAGGTTCGCCACATCCACGTCCGTCTCCGCAGCGAGGGCGCGCACCGCACTTTCATCCGCCCCGATCATCGCCGCCATACCGCCGCTGGTTTGCTCACAGGCCTCCTGCATAAAAAGGCCACGTTGGGCCACGAGGCGCAGGCCGGTCTCGAAATCGAAGGTGCCCGCCGCAGCGTGCGCGGTAAACTCGCCGAGCGACAGCCCGGCGGCCGCCTGAATGGGAAACTCGCCCAACTCGGCCTGCAACGCGGCGAGGCACGCGAGCCCGTGGACATAAAGTGCGGGCTGGCAGTTTTTCGTCTGCGTCAGCTCGTCATCGGGGCCGGTAAAAGCGATGCCACTGAGCGATCGGCCGAGGATTTCGTCGGCGTGCGAAAAGCGCTCGGCGGCGGCGGGATACTTGGCAGCAATGTCCCGGCCCATGCCCACGGTCTGGGCGCCCTGGCCGGCGAAGAGGATGGCGATGCGTTGGTTGGTCATAATTTGGTTCCGAGTGCAATGAGGCGTGCGGCCCGGACGGTTGTGCGCTCGAGGAATTCCGCTCCGCGGCTCATCGCCGCGTCGAGCGTTACGGGTTCGTCGATTATCGCGCAGGTCGCGTCGAAGAGTGCTTCCACGGAAGCAGTTTCTGCGACCGAGCCCGCGAGCGCGAGCACGGGTTTGCCATATTTGCGCGCCAGCGCGGCGACCCCCGCCGGGCCTTTGCCTTCCACGGTCTGGCCGTCGATCCGACCCTCCCCGGTCACGACGAGATCGCTCTCGGCGATGCGCTTTTCCAAGTCCAGTGTCTCCGCCACCAGATCGAAGCCGGAACACACTTTCGCTCCACAAAAGCTCATCAGTCCGAAGGCGATCCCGCCCGCCGCGCCCGCGCCCGGCGTGTCACGGAAGTCGCAACCGAGATCCGCGGTCACGCAATCCGCTAGGGCGTTCAGCCCACCCTCCAGCGCGACCACATCGCTCGCACTCGCGCCTTTCTGCGGGCTGAAAACGTGCGCCGTGCCGCGCGGCCCAAGCAAGGGATTCTGCACATCGCAGGCCGCCACGATCTCCGGCAGATCGATCACCCCGCCCGCCTGTATGCGCGTGAGTGCGATGAAGCAGCCGGGATGCAGCGCGAGTTCCTCGCCGTCGCTCGTGAGAAAATCATATCCAAGCGCCGCTGCCATCCCGACGCCACCGTCCGTGGTCGCGCTGCCGCCGAGGCCCACGAGAATTTTCCGCGCCCCGCGCTCCACCGCATGGCGGATGAGCTGCCCCGTGCCAAACGTGTTGGCCCGCAAAGGCGCGCGCTCCTCCGGGGCGAGTCGCCACAGGCCCGAAGCCGCGCTCATCTCGATGATCGCCAGACGCTCCGCCTCCACCCACATGTATCGCGCCTCCACTTCGCGCCCGAGCGGATCCACCGCCTGCGTTCGCACCCATCTGCCGTCCAATGGCTGGCCCAGCACCTCGGCAAAACCCTCGCCGCCATCCGCGATCGGCACACCCGTGATCTCCGTCTCCGGCCAAACCGCCCGCAATCCCCGCGTGATCGCGGCGACCGCCTCGATCGCCGAAAGCGAACCTTTGAACTTATCCGGCGCGACGAGAATTTTCATGGCAGAGGGGGGGAGATTCGGCAGGAAAAGCCGAGCTGACAAGCGGCATGAACGACAAACCCGGGACCTGACGGTGCCGTTCGCGATGGCTGCCTTACTAGGATTTGAACCTAGACAAAACGATTCAGAGTCGTTTGTGCTACCGTTACACCATAAGGCAAAAGTTGTCGGGGCGGGGAAGCTATGGATGCGATGCGGGATGTAAACGAAATTTTACCGCAGGGAGGGTTTGGCGCGGATGGTGGTTTGAGGCAAACGGCGTGAACGCACACTCAGGTGTCTCTTCTCAAAATTTCGCGATGCGAAAAATTCATCAATGATGGCTTGACGGGTGGTTTTGTATTCACTTTATAGTGTCATAAATCCGCCCCCGCATGAGCCGACTTCCTCTGACGCTGTTCAATGAACCCTCTCGCATCAAGGTTAGATACGGGATGCGGTCCGTGGCGACGAAATTGGCGGCCGGCTTCAGTTTGGTGGAGGTGGTGCTGGCCATTGGGGTGATCGCCTTCGCGTTCGTCGGCATCTTTGCGCTATTGCCTACCGGGATGAGTATCTCCCGTCAGGCGATGGATACTTCAGTGGGATCGCAAATCGCGCAGCGGGTCATCAATGATGCCCTGCAATCTGACTTCCCCGAGCTGCTCAAAAACGCGGCAGGTGCGACAATTTCCGGAACCAACGAGACTGGCCGCAAAGCAGAGCGTTACTTTGACGATCAGGGGAGCGAATTGCCTGCGTCCAGCAAAGCTCAGGCGATTTATCATGTGAACACGCGTATCACTCCCGCCACGGCGATGCCGAAAACCGGCACCTCGAGCGGTGGAGACAACACGAATCTTGCGATTGTGACGGTGCAGGTGGCAAATAATCCGGGCAACCGTGAACTGGCGCTTTCGACGGACCCATCGAATTCACAGGACAAGCCGCTGCGGAATCTTTGGACCGGAGCCTATGCTTCGGATCGCAACAATACGAAAGCCGTCCCCTGCCTTACCTTTCCGGCGCTCGTCGCGAGAAACAAATGAAGGCATTACGAACGCTTCAGTCGAAAAGCGCAGGTTTTACACTCGTTGAAGTCATGGTTTCGACTGCCATCATCGCGCTGCTCATGCTGATTCTGGTCACGATGACCGAAGCCACACGCAAAACGTGGATCTCGACCACCAGCCGGGCTGAGGAGTTTCGCGGGGCGCGGACGGCATTTGAGTCCATGACGCGGAGGCTTAGTCAGTCAACCTTGAACACCTATTGGGATTATTTCGATGCTAGTGGCATCTCGCGCACCCCGGATAATTCCAACTCCTTCATACCCGCCCGCTATGCGCGCCAGTCGGAATTGCGATTTATCAGCGGTCAGGCGTCGGCGCTTGGGCTTCCGTCCAGTTCCTGCCCCACCCATGCGGTGTTCTTTCAGGCTCCGCTCGGCTTTGTCAGCGACACAACCACCTATTCGCGGATGGAAAACCTTCTCAATACCTGGGGCTACTTCGTTCAGTTTGGCGATGACTCCCTCTTGAGGCCGGCTTTCGTGACCAAGCAGTTGGCCCCCTATCGTTACCGCTTCCGGCTCACGGAACTGATGGAACCATCGGAATCGCTGTCTCTTTACAAGGAAGAACTCAGCGTCGGGGGTAACTCGTTCTACACCACGCGGAGCTGGTATCAGATACCGTTCGCAACCAGTCCACGTCCAGCGCGCGTGCTGGCGGAAAACATCGTCGCCCTCGTACTCCTGCCAAAGCTGACTCCCTACGACCAAAAGGCTGGAAATTACAGCGATGGCTCACTTGCTCCCAGTTACCTCTATGATTCCACGACAACGACATCCGATCGGAATCTGAACCCCAAGAACCAGCTTCCTCCCGTCATTCAGGTCACGATGATCGCTGTTGACGAAACTTCTTTTACCCGCTTGCAGAAAGCCGCGACTTCTATGCCGGCGCTTGGGCTGTCCAGCCTCTTTGTCACCGTCGGCGATACCGTTGATCCGACAAAAACCGGATTAGCCAAGGACCTCCAGACACTCCAGACGACCCTGCAAACCAATAAACTGACCTACCGCGTCTTTAGTACCAACGTCAGCCTCAAGGCCGCAAAGTGGAGCCGTGAGCAGGTCAACTAGGAGTTAAAGTTTCGATGAGACCCAAACGCGCCTTGCCCCCACCATTGATCTATCGCCTTCGTCCATCTAACCGGGGTGTCGCCCTGGTGCTCGTCCTGGCGTTTCTCGTGCTCATCTCGGTCCTGGTGATCGCGTTTTTTTCCAGCGTAACCACGGAACTCACGTCCTCCAAAAGTTACGCCTTTGGGGCCAATGCCCGCCAGCTCGCAGATACCTCGGTGCAGACCGTCATGGGACAGATTCGCGATGCCACGACCAAGGGCAACAAGGTGGCCTGGGCCTCCCAGCCGGGCATGATCCGCACCTATGATGATTCCGGCGAATCGGTCAGCTACTACAAGCTGTATTCCTCGGAGAATATGATCGTCACCAAGTCTCAAATACAAAGCTTCACGCCCGGATCTGACGTGGATCCTGCGTGGAATACCAAGCCCGGACTTTTTGCTGATCTAAACACTCCGGTTCTCGTTTCCGACACGGCCAATCCCAGTACAATTTACCCGGTATTTCCGATCATTGATCCGCGCGCGATGGGCAAGGGCAGCAATTCGCCGGTGGAGGGCTTCAGTTATTCGGCGAAGGTCGGCAGCACCAATGTGGCAGGCGTTACTATTCCGGCCAGCAGTTCCGACAACGCCGCGCGCCTACCAATGCCGGTGAAATGGCTTTACGTGCTCAAGGACGGCACTCTGACGGCACCGACCGATTACGACGTCAGCAAGCAGATAGCCTCCTGGACGGGTGCCACTTCCTATAAGGTTCCATCCGCGACCAATCCGATCGTCGGTCGCATCGCCTTTTGGGCCGATGACGAAACCTGCAAGATCAACGTCAATACTGCCTCCGAACCCACCGCATGGGACACGCCGCGCAGTATCAACATTCAGGATCTGAACTATGGCAAATACCAGCCGGCGCAGAGTGAATATCAACGCTTTTCCGGGCACCCATTTATGACGGCTCTCAGTCCGGTCTTCTTTCCCAATACAATTCTGACGTCTTCACAAAAGCAGGTCATCTATGACGCGGTGCCGCGGGTCGCATGGGGTGGAAGCGAATCCGGAACCCGTCCGATTAACTCACTTAGCAAAGTGACCATGGATTCCGACCGACTGTTCGCTTCGGTCGATGAATTTCTGTTCAGACCGGATCGCGGTCTTGCTGGGTTGGTCGATGCCGGTGCTTTAAAAAGGAGCCGCTTCTTTCTCACCGCCAACAGCCGCGCACCGGAAGTGAATCTGTTTGGGCAGCCGCGCGTTTCGATTTGGCCGGTGAACTACAATGAGGGATCACGCACCGCCTACGACAGACTGGCGGCGTTCTGTGCCACTGTGGGAGATGTCAATGCCAGCTCGCCGCAGAACTTTTCCTTCCAACGGAGCAATGCCACAAGTCCGACCAACGATTGGACAAATATCCCGCGCAATCAGGATCTTATTAAATACCTGAAGCGGTTGACGTCGGCGAACATCCCCGGATTCGGCGGCCATTTTCTCGCCAAGTGGAGCGGTGATCGTGACCAGGTGCTTACTGAGATTTTCGACTATGTTCGGTGCGCGAATTTGAGGGACCGGCAATCCGGGGCAACTCAGTACGCGCCCCGCGGTCAGGTCGCCCCCATCCAAGTGAACGACACGAAGGGCTTCGGTAGGTTTCACACCATCTCGCAGTTCGGTCTGCATTTCATCGGGAGTGAGGATACGGCTGGGGAACGGGCGATCGAGACGGGATTTCTCTTTCAGCCCTTTTCTCCAAGTCAGGGTTTTTATGTCCTGCAGGAGGACATGTCTTTTGAGATTACGTTTAAGACTCCGATGAAAGTGGATGACAAAGATCTGCAGTTTCCTCCCGGGCCGGTGGTGGTGCGTGGGGGCGGGGGCTTTAGCGGTGTCTGGCACGGCCGCAATTGGGGAGGCTCGGCAGGCCTCCGCGGACCGCTTCAAAGTTTTGGCGGCGGCGGCTACCCGCTGGTTGGCAAACGGCTTAAAGTAGCCGTATCCGGCAGCAAAAATACCATGCGCTTTTCGGGTGGTGAGGTGGTGGTAAACATTTACTCTGGCGGCGGGGTGAACCCCGCGAACCTGATCCAGACTATTTCGGTGAAATTTCCCGCCGCTGATTTTCCCATCCCCACAGTTGTCCAGACGGGTACCAGTGGCTATCGAGGAGCAGGCGCTACTGATGCGGCTGGCTGGCGGAGTATTTCAAACCGTTATGGTTGGTCGGGAGCCTGCCCGCATGTTCCCGGCCCCGCCGAGTATCCCGACATCAACCGCCAGTGGCCACCCACCACCGGCCCTAGTGGCTTCAAACAAGGGGGGATTTTTCGCGCAGAAGACGTCGTTCGCACCATGGTCCCACCGCACGGCGACATTCGCATCATCGCCGGGCGCAAAAATGTCGATTCCAGTTTGTTCGGCAAAGGTGCCTTTTACGATGATACGACGCGCAACCTTGATCACATCTTTGTCGAACCGGAGGGTACCCAGTTGTTCTATGGCTACGCCAACGAACCCGGACTGACCTCCGCCACGGGCGATCAACTCACGGCGGCCGCCTATCACTATTCGCGCCTCCCGGAGATCACTCCCGGAGCGGGCAAGAAGTATAACAAGTGGAATGACTTTGATAACGGCAGTGCGCATATCATTGACGGTGCCTACATCAACAAGCCGGACGAGGGCAATTTCACGGTAACCAACGATTATGCCTACTTTGCATGGAACTTCAGCGAGCCTGGAGAAGTGATGTTTTCTCCGAACCGGTTAGTGCCGTCCGCGGGCATGTTCGGTTCACTGCCCACCGGAGTTGTGCGCAACCAGCCGTGGCAGACCTTGCTGTTCCGTCCGCAGGCCGGCCATCCAGGAGAAGGCACACCTTCAAGCGGGCCGCCCTATACGTCGCCGCCGGATCATCTCCTGATGGACCTTTTTTGGATGCCGGTTATCGAGCCATACGCCATCAGCGAACCCTTTTCAACGGCAGGGAAAGTGAACCTGAATTACGAAATGGCACCATTCAGTTACATCCGGCGGGCCACAGCCCTCCATGCGGCTTTCAAAAGCGAGGAGCCGCTGCTTATACCCACCAGCGCCCTGCCGGGATCCCCCAATGGCGCATCAAAGATTTATAAGTTGTGGGATCACCAAGCGACCGACTGCTGTGGTTTGCCGAATGGCGCGGCCAGCAGCGGTGCCGCGCCGAACGCAGGCGGCTCGCTCGACCGGCAGGTTTATGCAGATTGGGACAAGGCCTACAAGGGAACGGCACCTTTCGACCAGATGCGGCGGCCGATCGATATGACCCAGACGTTGAAACAGGCCGATGACCGATTTGCCGCGGGCAAGGCCTTCCGCTCGGCTACTCAGGTCTCGGAATTGCACCTTGTCCGGAATGGCGAATCGCTTTCGGACTACCTCTCAAACAACATCTGGCCCAACAATCTCGTGACCGGTGAAAACACCCGCGAGAAGCCCTACACCGCGTTGTATGCGCGACTGACCACCAAGTCGAACAGCTACACCGTTCACATGCGGGTGCAGGTGTTGAAAAAGAAGACTGCGACGACGCCGGAGGATGACTCGATTTGGCGGGA
This sequence comes from Chthoniobacter sp., assembly GCA_021414005.1. Classification (GTDB taxonomy): domain Bacteria; phylum Verrucomicrobiota; class Verrucomicrobiia; order Chthoniobacterales; family Chthoniobacteraceae; genus Chthoniobacter. Next base: position 100,185 of record JAIOPH010000002.1, read on the forward strand.
GAATGTTGATCAGGTGGTCAGCGAATTTCGCGGAGCGACGCTGTTGGAGCGTTATCTCGACTCTGGTGCGCAGTTCCCGGATTTTGTCTCCGGCACCAGCACGACCTCGCTCGAAGACTTCTATCGGTTCCGCACGATAAGCACGAAACGGTTTGTTCCGTGAAATTGGTCCGAGCCGAGAATCAGTGAAGTTGTTGAAAATAGATCGTCACGGTGCGTTCAACGGCTCTGCTGGGTAAGTGCTGCGCGCATGACTTCAAGCGGTGCGGGCCGTCGAAACCAGTGCTCGAAGGCGAGCGCGCCTTGATGGAGAAGCATGGACAGGCCGTTTGCGGAACGTGCTCCGGCGGAGTCGGCGGCGCGCATGAGCGGGGTGCGCGCGGCGGTGTAAATGGTGTCGTAAAGCAGATGCCGCGCGGTGAGGTGGGCGGCTGGGATGGGCGAAGCGTCGTTGGGTTTCATGCCGACGGCGGAACAGTTCACGACGAGGTCGGAAGCTTCGAGCACACGGGCCAGTGCAGCGTCGGTCCACGGGGCGATGGCCAGGCGCTCGCGCGGGTAAAACACGGCAATGGCGTCGTGGAGCGGGTGGAGTTTTTCCACGCTGCGGTTGATCAAGGTGAGGCCGCGCGCGCCGTCAAAGGCGCACTGCATCGCTACGGCCCGGCCGGCGCCTCCGCCGGCACCGAGGACGAGCACGCGCATGTCGGCGAGGTTCACGCCCAATTGCTCGCGCACGGCGCGAGCGAGGCCGGGGCCGTCGGTGCTGAAGCCACGCCGTTTGCCGTCCGCGCCGAAAACGATTGTGTTCACGCCATCGGCGCGGCGGGCGTGTTCGTCGGTTTCATCCATCGCGGCGAGGGCGGCACCTTTGTGCGGGATGGTGCAGTTCACGCCGATGAAGCCGCGCTCCGCCAGCAGCCGCAGCGCTTCGGCGAACTCCTCGGGACGGATGTGCAACCGGACGTAGCGCGCGGCGATGCCGCACGCGGCAAGCGCGGCGTTTTGCATCTGCGGCGAGGCGGAGTGCGCCACCGGATCACCGAGCACGGCGAGCCGCAGCGGCACGGGTTCGCCAGCGGTGACCGTGCCCCACGCCTGCAAGTCCGCGAGCGTATAAACGTCCTTCATTCGCCCTGGCTCAGGCTGCAAACTCCCGCCGTGTGCGCGCGATCCGCGCGAGGGCGCGCTCTTTTCCGAGTACTTCCAGCATGTGGTAAAGGCTCGGCCCGACACTGCGTCCGCTCACTGCCACGCGCGCGGGGTGGATGAACTCCGCAGGCTTTACCGCGAGCGTCGTCGCCAGTTCCTTGAGCTTCGCTTCGAGCGTTACGGCATCGAATGGCTCCACGCCGGCGTAGCACTCTGCGAGCTGTGCGAGACGGTCGAGCGCGCCGGGTTTGCCCAGCGTCTTCTCCACGGCGACGGGCTCGTAGGGGAAGTCCTCGGTCGCGAAGAAAGCGACGCGCTCCGGCACTTCCGTGAGGTGCGTGACCTTCATCTTTTCCAGCGCGAGCACGGCGTCGAGCTGCCCGGCAGGCAAGGCCACACCAGCCTTGGCGAGCCACGGTGCGGAGAGTTCGCGATAGCGTTCCAGTGGCATCTGCTGGAGATACTGCGCATTGAACCAGTCGCATTTCGCGAGGTCGAAGTGCGCCCCTTTGCGATTCACATTCGCGAGGTCGAAGCGCGCGACAATTTCCTCGCGCGGCATGATCTCGCGGTCATCTTTTGGCGACCAGCCGAGGAGGCAGAAGTAATTCAGAACCGCCTCCGGCACGTATCCGCCGTCGAGATAACTGGTGATGCTCGCGCCCGTGTCGCGCTTGCTCATCTTCGAACCGTCCTTGTTCAAAATGAGCGGGATGTGCCCGAAGCGCGGCGGCTCCACGCCAAGCGCCTGATACAGCTCGATGTGCTTGGCCGTATTGGAAAGGTGGTCCTCGCCGCGAATGACGTGCGTGATCCGCATATCGATGTCGTCCACCACATTTACGAAATGGAAAATCCACCCGCCGTCCGCGCGCCGAATGGTCATGTCGGCCTCCAATTCACCCTCGCGGTTCTGTGACTTGCTACGATCCACCTCGATGCGTCCGCACACCATGTCGTCGAACGCCAGCGGCTGGCGCGGCAGCCGGAAACGCAGCGCGCCGTTTTCGTCCGCATAAACGCGACCGGCCGCAATCAGTTGATCCGCATAGCGCTGGTAAATTGTCTCGCGCTTGCTCTGGAAATACGGTCCATGCGGACCGTCGGCGTGCGGACCTTCGTCCCAGTCGAGCCCGAGCCAGCGCAGCCCGTCGTAGATTACCTGCACCGCGTCCTCATGGTGCCGTGCCCGGTCGGTGTCCTCGATCCGCAGGATGAACTTTCCGCCGTGGTGCCGCGCGAAAAGCCAGTTGAACAGCGCCGTGCGCGCCCCACCGACATGCAGGTAGCCGGTGGGCGAAGGAGCGAAGCGGACGCGAATTTCGGGATTCATAAAGGGCGGCGAAACTGCCGCATCCGTGCGTGAGAGGGAAGGCAAAGTGTGTAAACCGGATCGCGGCCGCTCGCGTGGGAAATACGTCGGCGATTATTAAAGAAATTTTGTTCGCAGCCTTTACAGCGCGAGGCGTCTCGGCTATCACACGCGCCTTCGGGCACCCCGCCCACCTTTCAAACCAACCAACCAACCAACCATCCTCAACTATCTATGAAAAACCTCTCTTTTGGTATCATGGCCGGACTCGCCCTCGCCAGTAGCGCTTTCGCCGGTCACGAAGTCTCTGGCAAAAGCTACAAGGACGGCCCCGTCAGCCCTTGCTTCAATGACCGCGAATTTCAGGTCGATGTCTTTGGAAGCTGGATCGACTCCAAGAGCGCCGGTTCGGGCTTCGGCGGCGGCATCGGTGTAACCTACTTTTTCCAGCGCTACATCGGCTTTGGGGTCGATGGCAATTTGTCGGATGTGAGCAACGGTCTCTGGACCACCAGCGCCAGCTTGATTGGTCGCTACCCGATCGAATTGAGCGGCATTTGCCTCTCTCCGTACGCGCTCGCAGGCGGCGGTGTGCAGGCGGACGGCACCACCAGCGGCACTTGGCACGCGGGCGGCGGCATCGAATGGCGCGCGACGCCGAGCTTCGGCCTCTTCACTGAAGGTCGCTACGTCTGGACGGCCAGCGCCACGAGCGAGGAAAACGTCCGCATCAGCGTGGGTGCGCGGTTCGTGTTCTAAGCGACAAGCTGAAGTCAATTCTCCGAGCGCCGGGATGGAAACATCCCGGCGTTTCCTTGTACGCGAAAACCTCAGCGCGCGAGCCAGGGCGCGAGGCGTTGCTCGGATTCGGCAGTGAGGGTGATGCCGAGCCCGTGGCCTGCGCGCAACCGCAGGCGGTTTCCGCTGGAGTCGAGAAAGCGCAGTTCCAGCCCGCGCGGGCCGGGAAATTGCGCGACGATTTCCCGCACGGCGGCGAGGTCCTGCTCGGTCGCGCCATGAGGGAACGATAGCACCACGGGACGGTCCGCCGCGGCGGGCTTTTTGAGTGGCTTCACATCGTTGGCGGAAATGCGGGGCGCTTCCTCGCGGCGGTCGAGGCGGCCGGTGATGGAGACGACGTTGCCGAGAACGAGATGGTTTTGCGCTTTGTTGTAGGCCTCGCTCCAGATCATCACTTCGAGTGATGCGGTGAGGTCTTCGATGACCACCACGGCGAACGGCTTGCTGTCCTTTTTCGTGAACTTTTTGTCCACGGTGGTGAGCGCGCCGGCGATGCTTACGGTGCTCTTGTCCTCCTGGTCACCGAGGCGCGCGATGGGCACGTATTTGCCGCCCTCCAGCGCCGGGCGGTAGTCGTCGAGCGGGTGACCGGTGACGTAGAAGCCGAGTAGCTCCTTTTCAAACGCGAGCTTCTCCGCCGTACTCCACGGCGGCACGCGCGGCGCATTGCTGCGTTTGGCGGGCGCGGGCGCGGAGTCGAAAGCGTCGAAAAGCGAGACCTGCCCGGAGGCGCGGTCGCGGTGGGCGGAGGCGGCGGCGGCGAACGCGCCTTCGATCTCGGCGAACAGCGCCGCGCGCTCGACGCCCATCCAGTCGAACGCGCCGCACTTCACCAGACATTCGAGCGATTTCTTGTTCAGTTTTTTTGAGTCGATCCGACCGCAAAAATCCTCCAGCGACTTGAACGCCCCGTTTTTTTTGCGCTCCTCGACCGCGGATTCCATCGCCGACTCGCCCACGTTCTTAATCGCCGCGAGACCGTACCGGATCGAACCGACGTAAATTTTCTCCCCTCCAGAAACCAAGGCCAGATCGGGCTTCGGCGCCGCCTCGCCTGTCGTCGGCAGTTCGTCGAAACGCACGCCTTCCTCCTCAATCGTCGCCTCTGCGTCCGTCGTTGCCGGCTTCACTTTGCGCGCCGCCTGCGCTGCGGCCACGCCTGCGGCGTTCACTTCCTCGGGCACAAATTTCAGCCCGCTCTTGTTCACATCCGGGGCGAGGATGGTGATGCCCAGCCGCATGCATTCGTTCACGAAAATGCTGATCTTGTCCGTGTTCGCGACTTCATTGCTCATCACCGCCGCCATGAATTCCACCGGGTAGTTTGCCTTCAGGTAAGCCGTCTGGTAGCTGACCCACGCATACGCGGCCGAGTGCGAACGGTTGAACCCATAGCCCGCGAATTTTTCCAACGTGTCGAAAATCTCGTTCGCCACCGGCTCCTTGATTCCATGCAACTTGGCCGCGCCCTCGCAAAACTTGATGCGCTCTTTGGCCATCTTTTCCTTGTCCTTTTTCCCCATCGCGCGCCGCAGCAAATCGGCACCGCCGAGTGTGTAGCCCGCCAGAATTTGCGCCGCCTGCATGACCTGCTCCTGGTAGATGAGCACGCCGTAAGTCTCCTTCGTCATCTCGTTGAGCAGCGGATGCGGCGCCTTCACCTTCGCCTTGCCGTGCTTGCGCTTGATGTAGTCGGGAATCAGGTCCATCGGCCCCGGCCGGTAGAGCGCCAGAATCGCATTGATGTCCTCGATGTCCGAGATCGCAAACTGCCGGCACACCCCGACCATGCCGCCGGATTCGAGCTGGAAAACCGCGATGGTTTCGCCGCGATTCAGCATGTCAAAAGTCGCCTGATCGTTGACCGGGATCTTGTCCACGTCGAATGCCGGTTCCTTCTGCCGGATGATCGCGACCGCGTCCGTGATGACCGTCAGCGTTTTCAGCCCGAGGAAATCCATCTTCAGCATCCCGAGATCCGTCAGCGGCCCCATCGCGTATTGCGAGACGATCGAGCCATCGCCCGCGCGCGTCAGCGGAATGTATTCGGAGAGATCGCGGTCGCTGATGACCACGCCCGCCGCATGCACGCCGACGTTGCGCGTCAGCCCTTCCAGCGTCGTCGCGTATTGCCACATTTGCTTCGTCGCGCTCTCGTCCTCGACCGCTTTTTTTAGCTCGGGATTTTTGTCGATCGCTCCCGGCGTGTGCTCGATCGCGCCGGTCTCTTTGTTCTTTTTGTCGAAACCGGCGAGTGTGATTCCCAGCTCGTTCGGGATCATCTTCGAGATGCGATCCGCGTCGCCATACGGCCAGCCGAGCACGCGCCCCACATCGCGCACCACCGACTTCGCGCCCATCGTGCCAAAGGTCGCGATCTGTGACACCGCGCGGTCGCCGTATTTGTTGCGCACGTAGTCGATGACCTCGGCGCGGCGGTTCACGCAAAAGTCCACGTCGATGTCGGGCGGCGACACGCGCTCGGGGTTAAGGAAGCGCTCGAAGAGCAGCTTGTAATGGATCGGGTCGATGTCGGTGATCCGCATCGCGTAGGCCACCATCGACCCCGCCGCCGAACCGCGGCCCGGTCCAACCGGAATTCCATGTTTCCTCGCCCAGTCGATGAAATCCCACACGATCAGGAAATAGTTCACGAACCCCTGCGACTCCAGCAGCCCCAACTCCCGCTCCACCCGCTCGCGGATCACCGGGTCTTCCATCGCCCGCTCGCCGAAACGCTCGCGCAAACCCTGCTCCACGATCTGTCGCAGATACCCGTTCTGCGTCAGCCCCTCCGGCGGCGTGAAATCGGGATACTTCGGCACGCCGAACTCAATCTGCACATTGCATCGCTGCGCGATGGCCAGCGTGTTCGCCACCGCTTCCGGATGCGCGCGAAAGAGCGCCGCCATCTCCGCCGGCGATTTGAAATACAACTCCGGCGTGTATTTCATCCGCCGCTCATCGGTTACGTTCGAGCCCGTGCCGATGCAGATCATCACGTCATGCGCCTCGTGGTGCGCGCGTTCGAGGAAATGCACGTCATTCGCCGCCACCAGCTCCAGCCCCAGATCCTTGCCGATGCGCGGCAGCACTGCATTGCACTTCAGCTGCGCCTCGATTCCGTGGTTGTGCATTTCGAGGAAAAAATTCTCCGCCCCCAGAACGTCGCGATACTGCCCCGCCAGCTTCACCGCCTTCGCGTAGTCGTCCGCCACCAGCGCCGAGCACACCTCGCCTTTCAAGCACCCGCTCAGCCCAATCAATCCTGCGGCGTGCTTCGCCAGAAGGTCCTTGTCGATCCGCGGCTTGTAATACATCCCCTCCAGATGCGCCTCCGACACCAGCTTCACCAGGTTCGCGTAACCCGTGTTGTCCTTCGCCAGCAGCGTGAAATGAAACGCCGTGTCCCGCCCGTTGCCGGTCCCGCGATCCTTGTAGGAACCCGCCGCCATATACACCTCGCACCCGATGATCGGTTTCACCCCAGCCTTCACGCCTTCCTGAAAAAACTCGATCGCGCCGAAGAGATTCCCGTGATCCGTAATCGCCACCGCCGGCATCCCCAGCGCTTTCGCCTTCTTCATCAGCTCCGGGATACGCACCGCGCCATCGAGTAGCGAATACTCGGTGTGCAAATGGAGGTGAACGAAGGAATCGGCGGACATACGGGCAAGGTTCGCGAATCGCTGCCTGCGCGGCAAGCGGAAGCAAGCAGTAACGAGCCATCGGGCGCATCCCACGCTCTATTGCGCCAGTCAGTCGCGCGAGTCGGTTTCAGCCCAGTTCTTCGAGGCTGAGCCAGAGGACAGAGGACCAGACGGCGGTGCGGGGCTCCCGCAGGGTAATCGCGATGATACCGTCGTGCCCGGGAAAAGCCCTTGCCACCGACGCCCTCACGGTTAGCGTGCGCGCCGATGAGCCGGACGCTGCTCCATATTTTCGTGGTCTTTTCCCTGCTTGCCACCGCGGGCGCGGCGGAGTGGACGCTCCATAAAGTGGGCGGACGCGATTTTGTGACGCTCGAAAATTTGGCGGAGTTTTACAATCTGGGCGCGGTGCGGCGGGCGAACAATGACTTCACTGTGGCGATCGGCAATCGCAGCCTGCGCGGCGCGGTGGGGAGCGTGGAGTTTTACATCAACGGCCTGAAATTTAACCTCAGCTACCCGATCGCCGAAGTGGACGGCAAGCCGGTGGTTTCGCGGATGGATTTGACGAAGGTGATCGAGCCGGTGCTGCGGCCGAGCAAGATTAAGGGCGCGGAAAAAGTGGACACCATCGTGCTCGATGCCGGGCACGGCGGGCATGACCGCGGGGCATTGAGCCCGTACGGGTGCGAGGCAGATTTCACGCTGGATACGGTGCGACGCACGCAGGCGTTGCTGGTGCAGGCGGGGTTCAAAGTGGTTCTCACGCGCTCGAATGACACGTTCATCGGGCTGGGCGAGCGCACGCGCATCGCCAACCAATATGCGAACGCGCTTTTCATCTCGGTGCATTTCAATAGCGGCGGCGCCGGGACGGGACTTGAAACCTACACGCTGGCTCCACGCGGGGTGCCGTCCATGATGGCGGACGGCCCGCGCGTGTCGGACCTCGACCAGTGCGCGGGCAATGGGAACGACGCGCAAAACATGGCGCTGGCCACGGCCACGCACGCCTCGCTGGTGGTGCGTTCGCGGATGTTCGACCGCGGGATCAAGCGCGCGCGCTTCGTCGTTATTCGCGACATCACGATTCCCGGCGTGCTCATCGAGGGCGGCTTTCTCAGCAATCTCTACGACGCCAAGCTCGTGGCCATGCCCGCCTACCGGCAGCAGATGGCTTCGTGCATTCTACAGGCGGTGCAGAACTATCGCCGCGCCGTGGGCACGCAGATCGCCGACGTGGCGGCGCGCGCGGGTGAAAGCAATCGCGTGGAAGTTCCGCGCATTCGTCCGAGCGCGACCCAGAACGTGGGCGAGCCGGTCGTGGTCATTCCGACGACTCCGGCGACGAACTAGGGGAAGGGGCAGGGGCGCAGAACGCCGCGAGTTACTCCGGTGGAGCTTGCGCGGAAAGCGCCTCCCATTCCGCGGTCAGCCGCTCCAGCGAGGCGCTGACGGAAATGGATTCGCGATTCAGGTTCATGGCTGCGCCGCCGGCCTCGTAGGTCTCGGGCTTTTCGAGTTCGGCGGTGATCTGCTGCTGGCGGGTTTCAAGCGCGGCGATCTGCATTTCCAGCGAAGCGACCTTCGCCTCGTGCTCCTTTTTCACACGGCTCCGCGCCTGGCGCTCGTCGGCTTCGGCGCGCTTTTGCTCCTTGGATTTGCGCGGCGTCGGCGCGTTTCCGCCGACTCCGACACGCGCTGCAGCCAGAGCCGATGCGGGCTGCGCGTTGGTGAGTTTATCCCCGGCCGTGAGCGCGGCGCGCTCGGAGGTGGCCTTGGATTTATCGAGGTAATACTGGTAGTCGCCCGCGTAAGGCGTGAGCTTGCCGGCGCTGATGTGCAGGACGGTGCGAGCCATGGCGCGGATGAAATGCACGTCGTGGCTGATGAAAATGAGCGTGCCTTCATACTGCTGGAGCGCGCCGATGAGGGCGTCGATCGAGCCGATGTCGAGGTGCGTGGTCGGCTCGTCCATGAGCAGAAGATTCGGCGGATCGAGGAGCAGCTTGACCAGCGCGAGGCGGGTCTTTTCTCCGCCGCTGAGGACGCCGACAGGTTTGAAGACGTCGTCGCCGCGGAAAAGGAACGAGCCGAGGACGGTGCGCGCCTGCTGCTCGCCCACGGGGTTGGGCATGTCCTGCACGGCTTCGAGCACGGTGTGCCGCGGGTTCAGGCCCTCCATGCGGTGCTGGGCGAAGTAGCCGACCTTCACGTTGTGCCCAGGCTCGTGGGTGCCACGCGCGGGCGTGAGGACGCCGGCGAGGATTTTCAGCAGCGTGGATTTACCCGCGCCATTGGGCCCCACGAGCACGGTGCGCTGACCGCGCTCCGCTTCGAAATTCATCCCGCGATAGACCGTGAGATCGCCGTAGGAAAAGTCGATGTCCTTGAGCGCGATCGCGCGGATGCCGGAACGCGGCGGCTGCGGGAAGCGCATGTGGACGGTCTTTTCCTGGCTGAGCGGTGCCTCGATTTTCTCCATGCGATCGATCTGCTTCAGCTTGCTCTGCGCCTGCGAAGCCTTACTGGCCTTGGCGCGGAAGCGGTCGGCGAATTCCTGAAGCGACGCGATTTCCTTCTGCTGGTTTTTGTAGGCGGCGAGCTGCACCTCCTCGCGCTGCACTTTCTCGACCACGTATTTATCCCAATTGCCGCGGTAGCGGTTGAGCTTCTGGTGCGCAATCTCGACGATGGAATCGACGAGCGCGTTCAGGAACTCGCGGTCGTGCGAAATCATCAAAATCGCGCCCGGATACGACTCGAGGTATTCCTGAAACCAGTAGAGCGATTCGAGGTCGAGATGGTTCGTGGGCTCGTCGAGCAGCAGCAGATCGGGCTCCATGACGAGCAGCCGCGCGAGGTGCGCGCGCATGATCCAACCGCCGCTCATCGTCCGCGCCTCGCGGTCGAAATCTGCCTCGCGAAAGGCGAGCCCGTGGAGGATGCGCTTGGCCTTGGGCTCGAGCTGCCAGCCGCCCAGCTCGCTGAAGGTGCCCAGAGCATCGTGGTATTCCTCCTCCTCGTGCGTGCCCGCGAGTTCGTGGCGCTTGATGGTGCGCTGCGCCTGCGCCAGCTCGGGCGAAATGGCGCACGCCAGCTCCAGCACCGTCTCATCGCCCGCCGGCGCGCTTTCCTGCGGGAGAAAACCGAGGGTCGCGTTTTTCTCCACAATGACCTTGCCCTCGTCCGGGGAAGCTTCGCGCAGGATGAGCGAGAACAGCGTGGACTTGCCCGCGCCGTTTGGCCCAACGAGCCCGATGCGGTCGGCGCGGTTGACCTGCAGCGAGACGTCGCTGAAAAGAGTGCGACCGGCGAAGGCTTTGCTGACTGATGAAAGGGTGAGCATGGCGGAAAAAAGGGCGCGAACATCGCGAAGCTGGCCCCCGCGCGCAAGCGGCTTCGAGAATGGGTTCGACGGACTTCGCCTCGTCCGCTATCTGCCCGGCATGGATACACCTCCGCCGTCCGCCGCGCAGCAGAAGCTCGTTATGTGGGTCCTTTGGGCCGCTTTCCTGATCGGAGTGTGCGTGCAGTATCACTTTCTGCATGCCAAAAACCCGCCAGCCGCAGACGCATCCGCGCTCTGGCTGGTGGGAGCGGTGCCCGTGGTGGCGTCCGTCATCATTCGGTGGAATGTGCTGCCGAGGCTGAAATCACCGACCCAGACGCTGCCACTAATGATCGTTGGGATCGCGCTGGCGGAAGGTTCGGCGTTCATTGGGATGTTCGTCTTCCCGGCGCACCAGTGGGAATTGTTCATTGCCGCGCTAGTCGGTATAGCGCAGCACGCTCCCGTTTATGCGTCCGCGCTTTTTCCGCCGGCTCCGTAGCCGCCTGATTTTCTCACGCTACGCGCTCAGCTCCAGCATCCGCCGAATCGGCAGCTCCGCCCGCGCGCGGACCGGCTCCGGGATCGCGATCTCCGGTGCGAGATTCGCCAGGCAATCACGCAGCTTTTCCAGCGTGTTCATCTTCATGTAGCGGCAGTCGGCGCACGCGCAGTGGTCGGTCGGGCCGGGGATGAAAACTTTGCCCGGCAACTCGCGCCGCAGCCGGTGCAGCATCCCGCTTTCGGTCACGATGACGAACGCCGGCGACGGCGAACTGCGGCAGTAGCTGATCATTTTCTCCGTCGAGCAAACCTCGTCCGCGAGCAGGCGCACGGCGTGCGTGCATTCCGGGTGCGCGACGATGGGTGCGTCCGGCCACTCCGCGCGGGCGCGCTCGATGGACGCGCGCGTGAACTCGACGTGGACGTAACAGTTGCCCTTCCACAGCTCCATCGGTCGGCCCGTTTGCTCCATGACCCACGCGCCCAGATTCTGGTCCGGGACGAAAAGGATGTTTCGGTCCGCAGGCGCGGCCTGCACGATTTTCACCGCGTTGCCGCTGGTGCAGATGACGTCGCACTGCGCCTTCACGCCCGCGCTGCAATTGATGTAGGCGATGACGTAGTAGTTCAGGTCCGCGTGCTCGCGGAGAAAGGCGGCGAGCTTTTCCGGCGGACACGAGTCGCTAAGCGAGCAGCCCGCGTCCATGTCGGGGATGACCACCTTCTTGCCGGGATTCAGAATTTTCGCCGTCTCGCCCATGAAATGGACGCCACAAAACGCGATCACGTCCGCCTCCGTCGCCGCCGCCTGACGCGAGAGCCCGAGCGAATCGCCCACGTAATCCGCCAGCTCCTGAATTTCCCGAATCTGGTAATTGTGCGCGAGAATTACGGCGTTGCGCTCGCGTTTGAGCGCGAGGATTTCTTCGTGGAGATCGAGACCGGCGATGGGCATGGCGCACCTTCTCATCCAGCTCGCACGGCGGCAATGCGGTTTGCTTTCGACTATGGCGTTGCCGATGGTCGCCACGATGCTGCTCAAACGAATTCCTCAGCGCTGGAAAAGCGCCGTGCTTTTCCTCGCCGCAGCCTACCCTGCTCTCGCCGCCGAACCCTCGACCACCGTGACTCCGACCGCCTTTACCAATCGCCTCGCCAGGGAAAAATCGCCCTACCTGCTCCAGCATCAGCACAATCCGGTGGACTGGTATCCGTGGGGGCCGGAGGCCTTTGCCAAGGCGAAGGCGGAGGGCAAACCGATCTTTCTGTCGGTCGGATACTCGACGTGCCACTGGTGCCACGTCATGGCGCACGAGTCGTTTGAAAACGCGGCGACGGCCAAGCTGATGAACGCGCTTTTTGTCTGCGTGAAAGTGGACCGCGAGGAGCGGCCCGATGTGGACCGCGTGTATATGACCTACGTGCAGGCGACGACGGGCGGCGGTGGCTGGCCGATGAGCGTCTTCCTCACGCCGGACCTCCAGCCGTTCTTTGGCGGCACTTACTTTCCGCCCGCGGATCGCGGCGGGCGGCCGGGGTTTCCGACGGTGCTGCAACGTCTGAGCGATGCCTGGAAAGATGACCACGCGGAAGTGGTCAAGGCCGCCACGGGAGCGATGAAGGCGCTTGGCGAATACACCGCGACGGGTGCGTCGAAGAGCGAGGCGGCGGGCAAGGGCGCGCTGGCCGCGGGCTTCAATCAACTCGCGCGCAGCTTCGACGACGAGCTGGGCGGGTTCGGCAGCGCGCCGAAGTTTCCACGGCCCGTCGCGCTAAATTTCCTGCTGCGCATATACGCCCGCGAAGGTGCGCAGACCAAGGACGGCAAGGCCGCGCTGGCCATGACGCTGCACACGCTCCGGGAGATGGCCGCGGGCGGCATGCACGATCATCTGGGCGGCGGGTTTCATCGCTACTCGGTGGACCGTTTCTGGCACGTCCCGCACTTCGAGAAAATGCTCTACGATCAGGCACAGCTCGCGTGTTCGTATCTCGAAGCGTTCCAGATCACGCACGATCCGGCGCACGAAAAAGTCGCGCGCGACATCCTCGACTATGTGCGCCGCGACATGACGGACCAAGGCGGTGGTTTTTACTCCGCCGAGGACGCGGATAGTCTCGTCGCGCACGGTCAGCCGGAACATTCCGAGGGCGCATTTTACGTGTGGAAAAAGGCGGAGATTGACGCGGCGCTCGGCGAAGAGGCGGCGCAGATTTTCAACCGCGTGTATGGCGTGCAGGCGGCGGGCAATGCGCCGGAAGGCAGCGACCCGATGGGGGAGTTCAAGGGCGCGAACATCCTTATCGAGCGCGTCCCGCTCGCTGAGGCGGCGAAGCATTTCAAAAAGCCCGAGGCGGAAGTCGCGGCCTCGCTCGCAGCGTCGCGCATGAAGCTGCTCGACCTTCGCGCCAGGCGTCCGCGTCCGCATCTCGACGACAAGATCATCACGTCATGGAACGGCCTGATGATCTCCGCCTTTGCGCGCGGTGCGCAGGTGCTCGACGATCCCGCGTATCTCGTCGCCGCGCAGAAAGCCGCGCGCTTCATTCGCGCGGAGCTGTGGAAAAAGGGCGCACTCCTCCGCAGCTACCGGCAGGGCGCGGGCGAAGTCGCCGGATTCTGCGACGACTACGCCACGCTGATCCAGGGATTGCTCGATCTCTACGAGGCGGACTTCGACACGGGCTGGCTGCAATGGGCGCTGGAACTGCAAGGGAAGCAGGACGCGCTCTTCGGCGACCCCGAGCACGGCGGATACTTCAGCGTGGAGAAAGATGCGCCGCACATCCTGCTGCGGATGAAGGAGGACTACGACGGTGCCGAGCCGTCGCCAAATTCTGTGGCCGCGCTCAACCTTCTCCGGCTCGCGCAACTCACCGACCGCAAGGATTTCCGCGACCGCGCGGAGAAGACGCTCGCCGCTTTCGCCGAGCAACTGACGAAGGCCCCGACCGCGCTGCCACAAATGCTCGTCGCCCTCGATGCCTCGCTCGCCAAGCCGCGACAGGTCGTCATCGCCGGACCGCGCGACGACGCCGCCACGCGGGCGCTGCTGCGCGAGACGCACGCGCATTTCATCCCGAACAAACTCGTGCTCCTCGCTGACGGCGGCGCGGGCCAGCAGTGGCTCGGCGAGAGGCTGGAGTTTGTCAAAACCGTCGGCCCGGTTAAGGGCCAACCCGCCGCCTTCGTCTGCGAAAATTTCGTCTGCCAGCTCCCGACGAGCGACGTGGAAAAACTGCGCGCGCTGCTCGCGAAGTGACTCCGCCGACGGTGTGCGGTCCCGGCTACGCCCGTAGCGCGGCCAGCGTGCCGGTGCTGTCGCCGACAAGGGGGACGCGGACGTCCATGCGTTCGAGCAGGGAGGTCCAAAGATTGGTCACAGGCGTTTCGTCGGGGACGCGGACGTGGCGCCCGGTGGCGATGGTGCCGCCGCCGCGGCCGGCAAGGAGGATGGGAAGGTTGTCGTGGTTGTGGCGGTCGCCGTCGCTGTTGCCGCTGCCGTAGGCGATCATGCAGTGGTCGAGGAGCGAGCCGTCGCCCTCGCGGGTGGCCTTTAGTCGCTTCAGCAGGTAGGCGAGTTGCGCGACGTGAAATTCATTAATGGCGCGGATCTTCTGAATCTTTTTCGTATCGTGCCCGTGGTGGGAAAGCTCGTGGTGGCCTTCGTTCACGCCGAGGTCGGGGTAGCTCTTGTTGCTGCCTTCATTGGCGAAAACGAAGGTGCAGACGCGGGTCACGTCGGCTTGGAAAGCGAGCACCAGCATGTCGCAGAGCAGGCGCAAGTGTTCGGCGTAGTTGTCCGGCACGCCGACGGGCGCGGTGATGCCGGCCGGGGCGTTCACGCCGGGGAGTTTCGCGGCGCGCTCCATGCGGAGTTCGATCTCGCGGATGGAGGTGAAGTATTCGTCGAGCTTCTGTTTGTCACCGCTGCCCACCGTGGCCACGAGCGAGCGCGAATCGTCGCGGATGAAATCCAGGACGCTCTTGCGTGCGAGGTCGCGCCGGGCGCGTTCGGGACCGCCCGGTTGGCCGAAGAGTCGCTCGAAAACGAGCTTGGGATTAACCTCCTTGGGCAGCGGTTGCGTGGACGATTTCCACGAAACCGTGGAGCTGTACACGCACGAGTAGCCGGAGTCGCAACTGCCCGCCATGCCGCCCGCCTCGCCACCGATCTCCAGCGAGGGCAGCCGCGTGAGTTCGCCGATGCGCTGGGCGGCGATCTGATCCACGGACGTGCCGGCCCGGATGTCCGTGCCATCCGTTTTGCGCGGATGCGTCCCGGTGAGAAACGCCGCCATCGCACGGGCGTGGTCGCCGCCGCCATCGCCATGTGGCCGCGCCTTGTCCGCGGTCAGCCCCGTGAGGAGCAGGAGGTCGTCCTTCAGCGGAGTGAGCGCCTGGAGGATCGGCGGCAATTCCGCCAGCCGTCCGTCGGTGCCCGGCGTCCAGTTCGCCATGTCCTTGCCATTGGGCACATAGAGAAAGGCGAGGCGGTTGGGAACCTTGCGGCCCGCCGTGTCCGCGGCGTAGGCGCTGAAGCGGCCCATCGCCTCCAGCCACGGTAGCGCCACGGCGGTGCCGAGGCCACGGAGCAGGGTGCGGCGGGAAAGCGGCGGCGTTTTCATGGCGGACTACATCGCACATTTGCGCCCACGCTCCAACTGCCAACGCGAGGCCAAAGGGCGGTCCCCTGCGGCTGGCGACGGCGGTTAGTCTTCGAGCGCGATCTGGCGTTCGATTTCCTGGAGCTTGTGCTGGGCGTTGGCGGAGTGCTTGGTGCCGGGCATCGTCTCGATGATCTGCATGAGCAGCGCGCGCGCTTCGCGGACCCTGTGCTGGTGTTTCCAATACACATCCACCAGCCGCGAGGTGAGAAACGCGGCGTCCTCCGCTGTCCACTCGCGCTCCAGAGCCTGTTCGAGGATGTCGGCGGCGGCCTCGGGATTGTCGAGTTGGTCGCACTCGAGACGGACCACCTCACTCAGAGCCAGCGTGTCGTGCGGGTCCTTGCCAAAGGCGTTGAGATACTCCTGCACCGCCATTTCATAATCGCCACGAGCGATGGCGCTTAGGGCGTCGGCGTGCGGGGACTTCTCGATCTTCTCGTCCGGGTTGAAGAAAAATTTTCCGATGGTATCGCCGATGGCCGGCATGACCATGGCGGCAAAAAGCACGCCCGAAGCGCCGCCCACGATGACCACTCCGCCGAAGTAGAGCACAACCTTGAGGGCGTCCGGGCTCTTGTTGCCATCGGCATCCACCCGCTGCATCTCGGCATTCGCGTAGGTGAAGATGATGAAGGTCAACCAAGCGAGGGCGAGGGCGAGGAGGGGACGGAAAAAACGCATGTGGAGGTTTATTCCAGAGCCGCGAAACGGCGCAAGCGCGCACCGTCCACCTCGCAAATTCCATGCGGCTGCACGCGCAGCCGGGCCTCCGCGAATCTAATCAGGGGGCCGGCAGGATTTCGCCGCTGCCATCGACACGGACGATCACGCGCGTCTTCTCTGCGCCCGCGAATTTGTCTTCGATAAGCACAGTTTTCGCCGGAGACGTGTCTGTGAGGCCCGCGTGATACGTGTAGCCCGCAGCCACCCCCGGTGCAAAAGGCGACGCGAGGATCGTGGCGTCCGGCAAATAGTCCGGGACGAGGGCGGCGAGACTCTTCGGGAACTTTCCTCCGTTATCCACAGCGTAGAGCTTGCAGGCCGTGCCAATCTGGCGGGCGTTGGAAAGCGACTTGGTGGCCTTGGCCTTGCCTCCGACTTTTCCGAATACCGGCAGCGCCACGCCCGCGCCGATGGCCGCCGGAATGAGCACCGAGGGCGCGAGTAATTGGCCGACGCCCTGCGTGCCCTTGCTGACCGCGAGCCAGCCATTCGGCAAATGCGCGGACACGGAATAAGTGGCTCCGGATTTCTGGCTGCCCATGAATTTTTCGAGCATTGCGAACTGCTCGGCGTTCGCGCCTGGCTGGCCTTTCAGCATCTCCCGCTGCACGCGGGCGAGCGTTTCGCCAAAGGTCTCAGTCATCAACTGAAACCCGTTGCCCTCCGTCGGCAGGCCACTCGTCATTTTCGCATACTGTGCCGTGGATTTCAGCCCCTTGCCGGAGGTTTTCGCGGCGATGATCGCGCGCACGAGATGGTCGTCGGTGGCGAGAATGAGGTAGCCGCCCCATTGCGCGACGGTGGGATGAAGTTCGAGCGGTGGCGGCATCGGCGACGGGAGGGTGCGCAGGCGGAGGTCGCCTTCATCCACCTTCACCACGTCCTTGTTCGCCCCGAGAATCTGGTCCAGCCGCTTGAAAATGCGGTCATCTTTTACCTGCACGAGCAACGCGGCCCGCGGCGTCGGAATCGAAAGCTTCCGCTCTGGAACCGGCAGTTCCATCGGCTTCGTCGGATCGAGTGTGACGATGAAACCGAGCGAGCCGCCGAGCGAGCTGAGCGCCTCGTCCAACGTCATCCCGGCGGCCGCTGGGAATTCTTTTAGCGCCTCGTCCAGTCCTTTCTTCGCCTCGGGAATTTCCGATTGCTCGATCTCGCGGCGGAGAAACGCGACGATTTCCGCCAGATCAAAATCCGCAAAGCCGGCGAGCGCGGTGTCGGCTGGGAGCAGATCGAGACCGGCCAGAGGGTGCGCCGTTTTGCCGAAGGCCGACCAGAACGGGCCGTCACCTTTGCCCGCGCGGTGATGAATGAAGAGCTTGCTCCGATAGAGCCCCGGCTCCACGGCAAAGGTGCTGGCCCCCGCGCCTGTAACTTGGTCCACTCCGCTGTGTGTATATAGGTTCGTGACCATCTTGAACAAGGCCTCGGAGGATTTGGCGTCCTGCACGCCGCCCACGCCCGGACTGGCGAGAATAAGGTCGCGCATGGTGCCGAACTGAGCCGCCATCCCAGCGAGGAATTTTTCCGTGCTCACATAGGCATAAAACGAACCGCCTCGGTCGAGCTGCGCCGCGACTTCGTCGAAACTGTTCGGCTCGGCCGCGACAGGTGCCGGAACTGGAGTTGGTGCCGTTGCTGGCGGGTTGGTCGCGGGCATCGTAGACGGCACTGGAGTCGGCGCGACGGAGATAATGCCGGAGCCGTTGTTCGAGGACGCCGGTTTGTCGCAGCCAGTGATACCGACGATGGCGAGCCAGCATACACAGAAGCTGCGCGTCAGGAACCGCTGCAGTGAAGAGGGGAGGGAGGTAGGGGAAGCTGACATTTCAGTGGATTTCACGCGCGCACGGTGGTGGCTCGTTGGCCGATTGTCGAGCGTGAGCGGACTTTGCTGTATTCTGCTCCACCGGGCGTCCAGAGTTCGGTGCCCAATACACCGCTGGCAATGTTCTAACGCCCATGCTTTGAATACCCGCTGCTTTCCGTTCATCCCGACCCCATGTCTGAAAATCTCAGTGCCCTCTCGTTTCGCAAAAGCGCCGACAAAAATCTCTTCGAGCGCATGGTGGAGGCTGCGGAGAAAACCGGCACCGCAGCCGCGCCCGAGACCGCGCGCGCTCTCGGCGAGGAATCGCTGTTCGGCGACGCGATCACGCTCGGCGCAGTTTCGTTTTACGATTTTCTGAAAAAGGAAAATGAGGGGAAGAAAGTCTTCGTCTGCAACGGCTCGGCGTGCCTCACCGCGGGTACGCAGGACAAATTGCACGACGCGCTTGGGCGCAGTTTCAAACACGAGGAAATCGGACACATCTGCTGCCTCGGGCGCTGTCACCAGGGCGGGGCGTTTCAACATGAGGGGCGCAATTTTTCCGGGCAGTCGGATGCGGCGCTTGGCGAACTTTTTTCTGGCGGCACAGGCGACTCGGAGGATCGCTACGAAGTCGTCTCGCACCTGCAACCCGCGCAACTCACCGCGCCATTTCCTGGTGTTGAGAAATACTTCACACCCTTCCGCGATCTGCTGAAAAAGGATCGCGACTGGCTCGCGGGCGAACTGAAGGACTCCGGCCTGCGCGGACGCGGCGGCGCTGGATTTCCGCTGCATTTCAAATGGGCCGGATGCCGCGCGAGCGAGGGAAAAGTAAAATACATCGTGTGTAACGCCGACGAGGGCGATCCCGGCGCTTACATCGACAAGTATCTCATGGAGCAGCGCCCGCATTCAGTGCTGCTCGGCATGATGGTCGCGGGGTGGTTCGCGGGCGCGGAAGTCGGCATCCTCTACATTCGCGCGGAGTATCCGGATTCGATCCGCATCGTGGACGCGGCCATCGCGGAACTACGCGCCGCAGGACTGCTCGGAAAGAACATCCTCGGCAGCGGATTCAACTTCGAGCTGAAGACGATCAAAGGCGCAGGCGCTTACATCTGCGGCGAGGAGACGGCGCTGCTCGCGAGCATCGAGGGACAGCGTCCAGAAGTGCGCGTGCGTCCTCCTTTCCCCACTGTCGAAGGGCTCTACCGCAAGCCGACGATCCTCAACAACGTCGAGACGTTCTCGAACATCCACGCCGTCCTCACGCTCGGCGGAAAGGGCTACGCGAAAATCGGTACTGCGCAGAGCACCGGGCCGAAACTGCTCTCGCTCGACAGCCATTTTGCCAAGCCCGGCATCTATGAAGTCGCGATGGGCACCCCGCTCGCCGACGTGGTCGCGCTTGCGGGAGGCTTCCGCACGAAGGTGAAAGCCATCCAAGTCGGCGGCCCGCTCGGCGGCATTGTGCCAGTCGGGAAAATTGGCGAACTCACCGTGGACTTCGAGTCATTCAAGAAAGCCGGCTTTCTCCTCGGCCACGCGGGCGTCGTGAGCATCCCGGAGTCGTTCCCGATGATCGAATACATCCAGCACCTCTTCCAATTCACCGCCGACGAAAGCTGCGGGAAGTGTTTCCCCTGCCGCCTCGGCAGCACGCGCGGCGCGGAACTCGTCGCGAAGGCGCGCAGCGACAGCAGCTACCAGATCGACCGCACGCTCATCGGCGATCTTCTCGACACAATGGAACTCACCTCGCTCTGCGCGCTCGGCGGAGGCGTGCCCTTGCCGATCAAAAATGCGCTGCAACATTTTGAGGAAGAGCTTCGCCCTTTCCTAAGCTCCGCACCAGAGAAGCGCTAACCCATCACGACCATGGTCCAGGATCTCGCTACCATCACCGCCTACATCGACGGCACGCCGCACCAGTTCCAGTCCGGCGACACGCTGCTCAATTTCATCGACCGCCATCGCGGGCGTGGGCACGTGCCGACGCTCTGCGATGCGCCGCAGCTCAAGCCTTACGGCGCTTGCCGCGTGTGCTCCGTCGAGATCGCGCAAAGCGCCGATGGGCCGCGCCGCGTCGTCGCCTCATGCCACACGCCGCTCACGGCGGGGATGCACATCTTCACCGAGTCGCAGAAGGTCCGCGGGCTGCGGAAAAATATCGTCGAGCTCGTGCTCACGGATCATCCGCTCGACTGCCTCACGTGCGAGGTGAACGGCAACTGCGAGCTGCAGACTGTCGCGGCGAAAGTCGGCATCCGCAGCGTGCGCTACCCGGCGGGCAAGAACCATCTCGACCGCAAGAAGGACCTCTCGCACCCCTACATGACTTCGGACCTCTCGAAGTGCATCAACTGCTCGCGCTGCGTGCGCGCTTGCGACGAAGTGCAGGGGCAGTTCGTGCTCTCGATGCACGGGCGCGGCTTCGATGCGCGCATCATCAAGGGGCTCGACTCCACGTTCGACGACTCGCAGTGCGTGTCGTGTGGCGCGTGCTCGCAGGCGTGCCCGACGTCGGCGATTTCGGACACGTTCAAATCGAAAGCGATCGAGGCGACGAAGAAGACGCGCACGATCTGCACGTATTGCGGCGTGGGCTGCAACTTGGAGGTCGCCACGAAAGGGAACGAGATTCTGTCCATCCAGGCGCCGTTCGATGCCGAGGTGAATGCGGCGCACACCTGCCTCAAAGGCCGCTACGCGTTCAAATTTTACAACCACAAGGACCGCCTGCGGAAGCCGCTCATCCGCACGAACGGCCACTTCGTCGAGGCCACGTGGGACGAGGCGTATGATCACATCGCGGCGAATCTGAAGCGCATCAAAGCCGAGCACGGCGGCGATGCGGTAGCGGGCATTTCGTCGGCGCGCTGCACGAATGAGGAAAACTACCTCATGCAGAAATTCATCCGCGTCGCGTTTGGCACGAACAACATCGATGCCTGCGCACGCGTCTGCCATTCGCCGACCGCGTGGGGGATGCAGAAGGCGTTCGGTACGGGTGCGGCGACGAACTCGGTGATCGATCTGCAATCCACGAACTGCATTCTCGTCATCGGCGCGAACCCGACCGAGGGACATCCCGTGACCGGCGCGAAGATCAAGCAGCGCGCGATGAAGGGCGTGCCGCTCATCATCATCGATCCGCGCGAGATTGAGATCGTGAAATTTGCGAAGTATCACCTCCAGCTTCGCCCCGGCACGAACGTCGCGCTGCTCGACATGTTCGCGTACTACATCTTGGAAGCCGGATTGGTGGATCGGGAGTTCATCGAGAAGCGCTGCGAGAACTGGGCGGAGTTTGAAGCCGGCCTCCGCTCGTTGGATCTCGACGAACTGGAAAAAATCCACGGCGTGGATCGCAATCTCGTGAAGGCCGCCGCGCTCGAATACGCGAACGCCGAGAATGCGATGGCCTTCCACGGTCTCGGAGTCACCGAACACACCCACGGCTCGAAGACCATCATGCTCATCGCCGACATCGCGATGATGACCGGCAACATCGGCCGCCGCGGCGTCGGCGTGAACCCGTTGCGCGGGCAGAACAACGTGCAGGGCACCGCCGACATGGGCTGCCAGCCGCATCAGGGCGCGGGCTATTTGCAGGTGAACGACGCCGCGAACCACGCGATGTATGAACAGTTCTACGGCGCGAAAATGTCTGACCAGATCGGCCTCAAAATCCCGCAAATGTATGACGCCGCGCTCGCGGGAAAACTAAAAGCCATGTGGGTCATGGGCCAGGACCTCGTGCAGACCGACCCGAACACCGAGCACGTGAAGAAGGCGCTGAACTCGCTCGAGTTTCTCGTCGTGCAGGAAATTTTCATGTCAGAGACCGCGAAGTTCGCGAACGTCGTGCTGCCCGGCGCATCGTTCTTTGAAAAGAGCGGCACCTTCACCAATGGCGAGCGCCGCGTGCAGCGCGTGAACGAAGTCATCCCGCCGCTCGCCGGCACGAAGACCGACGGCCAGATCGTCGTGGACATCATGAACCGCATGGGCATCCCGCAGCCCGACTACACACCCGACGGCGTCCTCGCCGAAATCGCCCGCGTCGTCCCATTTTTCAAAGGCGCCGTGTGGGAAAAACTCGGCGACAACGGCAAACAGTGGCCCATCCAGGAAGGCTGCATCGGCACCGAAATCCTCCACACCGAGACCTTCAAGCGCGGCCTCGGCAAGTTCCACTTTTTCCGCTTCCAGGAGTCGCGCGAGATCGTGCAGCACCACGGCGAATTCCCCTTCATCCTCACCACCGGCCGCGTGCTGGAGCACTACAACTGCGGCACCATGACCCGCCGCACCGGCAATGCCCGCATCGTCACCGAGGACGTCCTCGCCATCCACCCCGCCGACGCCGCGCGCAAGCAAATCACCACCGGCGACCTCGTCCGCATCTTCTCCGCCCGCGGCGAAGTCCGCATCCGCGCCAAGGTCTCCGACGAAGTGAAACCCGGCATCCTCTATACCACCTTCCACTTCCCCGAGCACCTCGTGAACGTCGTCACCAGCAGCGAGTGCGACGAGGACACCATGTGCCCCGAATACAAAGTCGTCGCCGTGGACGTGGAGCGCGTGAACGCGCCGATGGAAAAGAAGGCCGCGCAGCCGGAAATGGTCGCGGCGAAGTGACAAACTGGTCTTCGGTCTAGCCGTTAACCCTCACGGCACACTCAGAACTGCCAAACCGATGCCGCCCATCCCGCCATTTCCCGCTGACGGGCCTCAATCGTTCCTGACGACCACTCAGGGTAGCAATGCGCCGACTGAGGTGGTAACCCGAAGCGGCGAAGACAGGCTGCTTTTCCGCATAAGGCCTATTCCCCAAATCGGTATTCCGAGACACGTCGAGCAAGGTGTAGTTCCCGAGCCTCGCGACAAACCGCGTGTGCTGTTCGTCATCAAAATCATTGCGCCACGCGGGTGCCAGATTCTCGGGCAGGATGTGCTCGATTGTCGCAGGCGTTGTTTCATCCCTCACGTCTGGATTTCCGAGTTGCCGTTCGAGCGCGCACAAAATGTATCTAACAACCTTCTTGTTTCGACCGCTCGCGGGAATGGACCGCCGACTGAATGCATCGCGGAAGTCATCATCCGGCACCGCCACCACGCGCAGAGCCTCACGAATCTGGCCGACGGTCTTAAGCCGACCTCCCTCGATGCCTACCGCAACATCGTTGTAAGCCCTTTCCAGTTCACTAGGGTTGCGATCCGCAACGATTGTGTAGCGGAAAGAAACCACCGCGCAAAATCGCAGGACATCGCTGAGTGTTTCGACAGGCAAGCGCCGGGCTGCTGCGAGAAACAAAGACTTGAATTGCTTTACGCCGAGAAGGTTCAGCACGCGAACCTGCTCGCGTGCACCGGAAATCGCGTGCCACTGGGGGTCGTCGGGATCTAGCATCGCCTGATACCACACCGCCGCCGTTTCCAATTCGCGTAACAACTCAAAGACCTGTTCCGCCGTGCTCACCTGCGACTTCAGTGTCTTGAACAGCCTCTCCTGCCGGATGAATGGCTGCCTCGAATTCAGGAAATGCCGGAGAAATTCCGGCAGGATGCGAATGCCAACGGATTGTGTGATGCGCGTCCACTGATCGAGCACATGCCGCAGATCTGCCTCGCTGCGTCGGGCGACCAGCGCCATCAGATAGTTTTTCAACAGATCGCTGGCGGTCAGGGCGAGACCGCGGGCATTGAGAGTCTCAAACACGGTGTAGGCGCTCAAATCGTCATCCACCAACACGCGGATGAACAAAAGCCTCAGCGCGACGATTTCGTTGACGAATCGCGCGAGGGCAGCCCCCGCGTCGGGCGACGCAAAACGCTCCGCAAGTCGCGCTTTGAAATATCGGAATGCCTCCCACAGCAGGCGATTTGAATCGCCCAGCCGGGCCGGGGCGAGCGGCGCGTGCAACTGCAACAACGTGCCCTGATAGAACGTGTCATCGTTCCGATTCAAACTCATCTTGCTGCGGTAGCGCAACGAACCGGGGTCTTTCGTGCCGAGGAAACCATCTCGCAGCAATCGAGCACGTTCGAGGTTGTCGTCCTTTTCGATGTCCGCAGCGGCACGTTCTTCAAGCAACGCTACCGCCGCGAGCGCAACCAAGCTGAGGGTGCAGAGCCGTTGCTGGCCATCAATGACGACGAATTCCTCGCGGTCACGCTGCTGCATCACGATTGCGCCCATGTAGTGCTGCGAATCGTCACGCTGCGATACCTCATCCGGATCAAGCCAGAGGTCTTCCCAGTGGTCTTCACGCCAAGAGTAATCGCGCTGGTAGGGAGGCACCGCGTAGCGGAGGCCGTTACCCAGAAGTCCCTTCAGCGTTACATCGCTGGTATTGAGGAGGTTTGCGCGTGGCATGGTGTCGGATGAGAAATCTAGCTGATGATTTGAGCGTAATCCATCCGTGATAAACAGGCGCACGTCGATGATGGACGCGGCTGACACAGCGCGACATCCGCCCGGCCCTCGCCAGTTTGATACTCCGGCCAGACGATATTCGTGTCCCAAGTATTCCAGCCGAGCTCCTGAAACACGCGAAGGACGACGCCCTGCGAGATCGCCTGCTCATTCGGAAAGCTGCCCTGGCGGAGGCAAGCCGTAATGTCGGCGAGAGTGGATTCGAGAGACATGGTTGTTGTGGCCCACCGGGGCGAAATGAGTCCCAACTATCGCCGTTGAAGTTGAGTAGCGGAAGTCTGAACGCGTGGCACGGGGGAAATACGGGACACTTGCCGACCTTGGACGTGTGTCGCTCGACGAGCACGACGTCGTGCAGGAACCCTTCGTGGGCGAAACCGCGAAGTTCGCCAATATCGTGCTCCCTCCGGCACATCGTTCTTTGAAAAGAGCGGCACCTTCACCAACGGCGAGCGCCGCGTGCAGCGCGTGAACGAAGTCATCCCGCCGCTCGCCGGCACGAAGACCGACGGCCAGATCGTCGTGGACATCATGAACCGCATGGGCATCCCCGCAGCCCAATTACACGCCCGACGGCGTGCTCGCCGAAATCGCGCGCGTCGTCCTCTTTTTCAAAGGCACGACTTGGGCGCGCCGCCTTTACGCTGCGCACCTCGATGTCAGTGCTTGATATCAACGACGAGCCGCGTCGGGTTTTGCAGTTCGATCACCCGATACGGTTTCTTCGCGTTCAGGCCGACGACAAATGTGAGGTCGGCCTCGAAATCGCATGTGATCGAAAGATGCCGCAAATTCGCGCACCGATATGAGGTCTCGCGCGGCAGCGTCGCCTGGCCGTCACCGTGTCCCTGCGCGGGCGTCATCTTGATCGTCAGCCAGGCGTTTCCCGGAACGGAATGCGTATTGACGGAGCCGCAATCGGTGAATGGCGGCTGTGAATATTGCACGGTGTAGGTTGGCTGATGGATGCCATCTACGGCGA
The DNA here is from genome assembly GCA_021414005.1 of Chthoniobacter sp. Taxonomy (GTDB): domain Bacteria; phylum Verrucomicrobiota; class Verrucomicrobiia; order Chthoniobacterales; family Chthoniobacteraceae; genus Chthoniobacter. The sequence goes on from JAIOPH010000002.1 coordinate 125,566, forward strand.
AGACCAGTCGGTCAAAATTTTCGCAGCAGGCGGATTGTACGCTGCGGATTTCATTGACGTGATTCGCGGCATGACCCTGATGGGTCGTACCGAGCGTGCCGGTGAAATTTGCCGGGATCGCGTGGCCATCGTCGTCTTTCAGCAGGCACAGCGCCGGTGGTTTTGGCGGATGATTTGGCGCGGGGCCCGGGCCTTTGCCGCTGTCGTGCTTGGTCGAGCTGCAGCCCGTCGTGAAGAGTGCCGCTGCGGCAGTCGCGCTCACGGCGAGGAAACGGAAGGAAGTGAAAATCTTCATGTTCGGGGTTGTTGTATGTCCGCGTGAAAGGCTGTTCTTCCGTGGCGGCGAATGCGAGGAATTTTTGCCCTCGAAATTGCAACTTTTCCGCCAGATCGAGTCGATACCATGAACCGCATGGGCATCCCGCAGCCCGACTGCACGTTCGACAAATCTCCATCAGCGACCTCGTCCGCCTCTTCTCCGCCCGCGGCGAAGTGCGGCGCATGGGCGCCAAAGCCTCCGACGGAGTGAAACCGCCATCCTTTACACCCCTTCCACTTCCCGAGCACCTCGGCGGGTGTGCACGCCCGTGATCCGCATTGAGGTTTTGGCGCATGCGCTGGGAATTTGAGCCTTCAATACCACTCCTACCCACGGTGCTGCGCGGCTTTTTACCGTAGGCCTTGGCGCAGATCGCCGCTGTAGCCGGTGAGCTCGAGAAAAGCGGATCCGATGTCCGCGCCGCGTTCGTCGAGGATGCGACAGGCGCCTTCCCAATATGCGAGGCCGGTGATGCGGCCGGTGAGTTCCTGATCGCGCGCCAGCGGGACGAGCCGCCAGCGGACGCGCTGGCCGGTGGTGGGTTCGACGGCGGAAAGCTCCATGCCGGACGGATACGCCGCGCCGCTCTGCGGGCTGCGCCACTGGCCGAGCGGCGTGAGCGAAAAGTCGGCCGCCGCGACGTGGCGCACGCGGCCTTCGGGGCTGACCCATGCAAGCGTGGAAAAGGGATCCGCGGTGCCGTCCGCGCGCCGCATGCGATAGACCATCGCGGATTGTCCGTTGCGGAGCTGGAGGCAGGCCCAGTCCCAGCCGACCTGGCCAGCGGCGAGCTGGCTGCTGCTCATTTCGTGATCCATCCACGATTCGCCCTGCACGCGCAGCCGCTCCGCGCCGAGCGTGAGCATGCCGGTCGTGGCGAGACGCGGGAAGGTGAGGTAATGGCTCGCCGCGCCGGCGTCCGCGCCTTTGCGGGAGACGCCGTTTTCGCCGAAGACCACGAGCGGCTGACGCGGCCTCAGCTCCAACTCGAATTGCGCGTCGCCACGCACGGAACCCGCGAGGCGCATGACCTCCGCCTCCGCGAGCCGCAGCGACCAAGGGCCGTTGTGCACGTCGAGCGTGGTGGTGGAGGCGCGCGCGTCCCAGCCTTCGAGGTTCACGCGTTCCTGGTGGAGAAAACGCCCGGTTTTGGTGTCGAGCAGCCCCATGTGCGCGAGGTGGATCTGGCCGCCGGCGGGCGCGGCGGCGGCGTTCTTCGGGCGGTCTGCCGCGCGGCGGAAAAACGTGGCCTGGTAGCCGAAGCGGCGTCCGTCCTCGGCGAAAAGATGGCCAGTGACATACCACCATTCGATCTTGAATTCGGGATGGCTGCCGTGGTCGCGCGGGAACACAAAGTGGCGGCCCGGTTGCGGCAGCGCGAAGCCATCGGGTGTGAGCGACGGCTCCGCGGCGGGTGCGCGGGTGGCGAGGAAAAGGAGGGCCGTGAGCAGGAGAGGACGGATAGGTTTCATTCTTCGCGATCGGCGGGGAGGTTCGCGCCCCACAGGCCCACCGCGGTGGCGGCGGCGAGCGCAGCGAGGAGCACAAGTGCTGCGAGCAGGAGCAGCGCAGGCGCGGGCACGGCAAGGAGGAGCGTCCAGCCGAAGGTCTGTTTATTGATGACGTGAATGAGCAGCCAGCCGAGGAGTCCGCTGGCCGCGAGCCCGGCGAGCAGCCCGGCGAGAGCGGTGGCGGCGCCTTCCAGCGCGGTGCTCCGCGCGATGCCGCCGCGCGTGACGCCGAGGGCGCGCAGCGTGGTGAGATCGGCGTGCCGGTCGAGCAGCATACTGATGAGCGTGAGTGTGAGCCCGAGCACGGCCACAGCCACACCGATGCCCTCCAGCGCGTAGGTGATCGTGAAGGTCTGCCGAAACATCCGCAGGACCTCCGCGCGCAGGTGCGCGTTGGTAAAAACCTGCACGCCCGGATTCTCTGCCAGCCAGCGCGTGCGCACGGTCTCCGCGGCATCGGGGTCGCGCAGTTTCACGATGACGCTGCGCGCGGCGTCGTCCTGAAACCACGCGAGAAAGCGCGTGCGCTCGATGAGCACGGTGCCACGCTCGCTGCCATAGTCGGCAAACACGCCGGCGATGCGCAACGTCTGCGGACCCGCGGGCGTGGGCACCGTCACGACACCGCCGCGCCGCACGCCGAATCGCTCGACAAACGCCTCGCTGACGAACGCCGCGTCGCCCGCATCCGGCCACGGCTCGGGCGCGCCGCCGAGCCAGGCGACGCTGCCGTTTTCCCGCGCGTAGCGGAAGTCCGTGCCAACCAGCGCGGCGGGGCCGCCGGGGAAAATCACGTCCGCGCTGTGCAGGACGTTGGCGTCGGCCACCGCGGGATCGGCGGCGAGGCGCTGCCAGGTCGCGGCGCGCAGCCGGTTTTGGCTCGACGCGTTTTCCGCACCGCGGCTCGAAACGTAGAGCTCGGCTTGAAACGTCGCACCGATCCAGCGCTGCATGGTGCGCTCGAAACTGCCGACGAGAATCGCCATGCCCGCTGTCATGGCCACGGCGCACGCGAGGCTCGCGGCGGCGAGTCGGTGGCGACCGGATGGCGGCGCGAGATGCGAAGTCGCGAGCCGCGCCATGGCGGAGCGGTGGCCGCACGGACGCAGCAGCCGCCCGAGCCAGCCGAGCAGATAGCCGCTCAGCAGCCCGCCGGCGAAAAGCCACGCGAGCGCCGCGACGTAACCGCCCAGCGCGATCCGCGCCCCACCTTGCAAACGCCATGGCGGCACTGCCGCGGCCAGCGCCCCGAGGCCGACCAGCACGACGACGAGCGCGCCACTGCGCAGCACTCGCGAGCCCGGACCCGCGGCTTGAAAACGGTTGAGCAATTGCGCGGGTGGCAGGCGTGAGGCTGTCCGCGCCGGCAGCCAGCCCGCGACCAAACTGGCGAGGACCGCGAGCAGCATTGCCCACCCGATTTCCTCCCACCGCAAATCCGCCGACTCCGCCGAGGTGGCAAAGTAGAGCACGTTCACCGTTCGGCCGACGGCGCGCACCGCGAACTGCGCGCCGCACCAGCCGAGCAGCGCGCCGAGCCCGCCGCCGAGCACTCCGACGAGCAGCGATTCCAGCAGCCACGCGCGGCCGATGGTGCGCTCCTCGACGCCGAGTGAAAGCAGGATGGCGATCTCCTGCCGGCGGCGCAGCACCGCGCCATCGAGCGCCTGGAAAATGAGGTAGAGCCCGACCGCGAGCGCGATGAAGGAAAGCGCGGTGAGATTCAGCCGGAAGGCGCGCGTCATTAGTGCGCCACTGGCCCGGCGGTCCGTACCCGTGGCGATGAGCCAGCGGCCTTGTGCGGCGTCGCCGATAAGCGCGGTAGCTTCCGCGCGCCGTTCCGCGCGGAGCGGTCCGGCTTCGATGAAAAACTCGACGCGATCCACCTGCCCGCGCCGCTCGGCGAGCGCCTGCAGCGCGGGCAGATCCATGATGAGGAGCGCGCGCGGGGCCGCGGGCTCATTGCGCCGCTGCGGGATGAGGCCGGCGATTTCCAGCGTCACGATCCGGTCGTCCACGACCAGCCGCAGCTCGCTGCCCGGCGGCACGCCTAGCGCGCGGCTGACAAAAACGGCGTTCGGTTTGCCGAGTCCGCCCGCCCACTCGGCGCGCACCGGTTCGGGCGTGGCGTCCTCCTCGCGCAGGTTTTGCAGGCCGACGAGATCCAGTCCGACGAGACGGAAACTTTCGCCGCTCCCGAGTTCCTCGATGGCGTCGCCGCGCGCCCGGACGGCCGTGGTTTCCAGTACCGGAATGAGATGCACCGGTCGCGCGCCGAGCGCCGCCCGCAGCTTGGGCAGCACGCTTTCCGGCAGGCTGCCCGCAGGCGCGGAAACGACGAAGTCCGTCTCGCGCGAGATGACTTCCGTAAAGCGTTCGAAGCTCGCGAGCACCGCGCGATTGGCGAGACGAATGGAAAAATACACCGCCACCCCGAGTGCGAGGATGACCACGAGCAGCAGCGCCTGCCCTGGCCCGCGCCGCCAGTGGCGCAGCGAAAACCGCACGAGCAGCAACCGCAGCAGCCCCGCCTCGCTCATGCGCGCACGTCCTCCGCCACCACCGCTCCATCGCGCAGATGCAGCACGCGATGGCAGATCGCCGCCGCCTCCGCGCTGTGCGTGACGAGCAGGAGCGCCGTCCGCGTTTCCTCCGAAAGCTCGCGCAGCAGGGCGAGGATGCGCCCGCCACTGGCGGAGTCGAGATTGCCCGTCGGCTCGTCGGCGAGCAGCACTGGCGGACGATGGACCAGCGCCCGCGCGATGGCCGTGCGCTGCATTTCACCACCCGAAAGCTGCCCCGGCAGCGCGTGCGCCCGAGGCGCGATGCCGACACGCTCCAGCAGTTCGCGCACGCGCGCTTCGCGCTCCCGCCGCGGCACGCCGAGGAGCTGGAGCGGAAACTCGATATTTTCCGCCGCCGTGAGCGTGGGCAGCAGATGAAAAAACTGGAAGATCGTCCCGAGCCAGCGCCGCCGTACCGCCGCCAGCGCCGTGCGATCCAGCCGGTGCAGCGCCTGCCCGCACAGCTCGATCTCGCCGCCGTCAATGCGGTCCACGCCGCCGAGGCAGTTGAGCAGCGTCGTCTTGCCCGAGCCCGACGGCCCCATCAGCGCGACGCGCTCGCCCACCGCCAGCCGCAGCTCGATGCCGTGCAAAATCTCCCGCCCGTCGTAGCTCTTCCGCACCCCGCTCGCCCGCACGATCGGGGCATCGGGTGCCACGGCAGAAGCGGACGGAGTGGGCGAAAGCATGGCGTGGGACTCTACGCAGATCGGCCCGCAATGGGCGCGCCTTTCCTGTAAAGGGCGGGACGGCGTCCGTGCTTCCGCTTGACCCTCCCAGTGGTGTCGCATAGCAACGCCGGACCCTTTGATGAATCCACTCGATATCGCCGTCTCCGTCCTCATCCCCGCCTATAACGAGGAGGAGTCCATCGCCAAAACCGTGGAGGCCATCCGACAGCACGCGGCGGGAGTGCGCGAGTTGGAGATCATCGTCATCAATGACGGCTCCACGGACCGCACCGGCGAGATCGCGCGGACGCTGCCGGTCACGCTCATCGAGCACGAGATCAATACCGGGTACGGCTCCGGGTTGAAGGACGGGCTGCAGGCCGCCAGGCACGAGTACATCCTGATCGCCGACGCTGACGGCACCTACCCGCTGGAGGACATCCCGAAGCTGCTCGCCGACGCGCCGGGCTACGCCATGGTCGTGGGCGCGCGGACCGGCGCGATCGTGAAAGTGCCGCCGTTGCGCAAACCGGGGAAGTGGATCATCACACGCCTCGCCGAGTATCTCAGCCAGAGGAAAATCCCGGACCTCAACTCCGGCTTCCGCGTCTTCCGCAAGGACGTGGCGCTGCGTTTCCTCTCGCTCTATCCGGACGGCTTTTCCTTCACCACCACGATCACGCTGGCGATGCTGACCAACCACTACAAGGTGAAGTTCATCCCCATCAACTACCACCGCCGCGTCGGCAAATCCTCGATCAAACCGCTGCGCGATTTTACCAATTTCACCATCCTGATCATCCGCATCTGCGCCTACTTCAAACCGCTGAATGTCTTCGTTCCGCCTGCGCTCGCGCTACTTTTCGTGGGGATCGCGAAAGGGGCGGTGGATTACACCGGCTGTGTCGATCCGGGTGCGAGAGGACATCTCGGCATGCTCTCCATCGCCCTTGCGATGACCGGCGTGCAGATGCTTTTCATCGGCCTGCTCGCCGATCTGATCGACCGCCGGATGAAACTTTGACCCATGCTGCAGTCGCTCGAACTTACGGTCGCGGATCGCGTTTTGTTTTTCGCCCCGCACCCGGACGACGAATCGCTCGGCGGCGGGGGGCTCGTGCAAAAGGCGGTAGCGGTGGGCGCGCAGATGCGCTTTGTCTTTGTGACCAATGGCGACCGTAATCCGTGGCCGCAGCGCGTCATGGAGCGCAGCGTCTTTCTCGACGCCAAAGCGCGGCGACGCTGGGGCGCACGGCGGCGGCAGGAGGCGCTGAACGCCCTCGCCATCCTCGGCATCGGCGAGCCGGCAGAGGCGCATTTTCTCGGCTGGCCGGATCAAGGCGTGACGCCACTGCTCATGCGCGGCGATGCGGAGGCGCTGGAAATCATCTGTCGGCAGATCGCCGAGTGGCAGCCTTCCTACATCATTACGCCTGCGGCGGAGGATGTGCATCCCGATCACAGCGCCTTCTTTGTCCTCGTGCAGCTCGCGCTCTGCCGTCTCCGCCGGCGCGGCATAGTCGTGCGCCACGTCGTCAGCTACGTCGTGCATGCGCCCAAGACGGGGCTCGCGCTTGCGGTCCGTCCGGTCGCACTTTCGCCTGCGGAAAAAGCGGTCAAAGCCGACGCCATCCAGGCGCACGAGACACAGATGCTTTCGCGTCGGCGCTTTCTCGCGCACGCGCGCGATGTGGAACCTTTCTACCGCCCACTTCGTCCCGAGGCGAAACATCCGCATCATCCGATCGTAACCGCCGATCAGGGCCGCGGTGCACTGCGGCTGAAACTCAAATTACCCAAGCCGTTTCTCAGCTTTCGCGGCGCGACGCTTTTCATCGTTCTCGAAACGCTCCTCGAAGGCAGCCTCCGCTGGTCCCTTGCCCTGCCCGGCAGCAGCGCCCGCGTGCTCCTCATCGACACCGTCACCGGCCAACCGCTGCGCCGGGCCACCGTTCGCATCGCGGGCCGTAGCGCCACCATCCACCTGCCCATCGCCTCGGCGCAGCCACTCACCCGACTCTTCGCGAAATTCGACCGGCGGCGCGTCTTTTTCGACACCGCCGGCTGGCGTGAACTGCCCGTCGATCTCGACCGCGGCCCCAAAGTTCGCCTCCATCGTTTTGGGGCGACGACGGCGGACGAGCGGTGACATGCCCTTGCAACTTCGCCATCGTTTCAACCACGATAACATCATGAATATAGTCCGTTACTTACTAATCAATTTCACCTGCCTGTTACTCGCCACAGCAGGTCACGCTGCCGAGGAGACTTACAACCCACTGGCTAAAGGCCTGCGCTGGGTCGCGGATGTGGTGATGACCACCGCCGACGGGAAGACCACCAAGGGCACGGCCACTCGTGAGATTCCCGGCACGGAGGTGATCAACGAAAAGACCTACTTCATTTGCAACACCACTGTTGAAGGCATTCCCGGTTTCAAGCCGTTCACCACCTATCGTCGCAAAGGGCCGGAGGGAGAGTTTGCCATCAATGCGGCCGACCCAAAAAAGCAGGAGAACTTGGAGTTTCCCCTGCCGCTGGCCGTTGGAAAAACGTGGGAGGTGCCGGGGGAAAAAGGCAAAGTGTTGTTCAAGGTGGAAGGCTCCGAGTCCGTCAAGGTGGGAGCCAAACAGTACGAGAAGTGTTTCAAGATCTCGTATGCGTCTGAATCGGGTGATTTCAAAAGCACGCTCTATCTGGCTCCGAACATCGGTAACGTGACCGAGACGATGAAAATCGGCGGGACGACCCTGGTGTTTTCGCATCGCACGCTGACCAAGCCGAAGTAGCGAGGGTGAGGTTCGCTGTGAGCCGAGCGAGTGCCGGTGGCAGCGTAGCGAGGTTGTTATCGCTATCGAGGAAGTCCTTTCAAGCCATGTGAGTTGCCCGAATGCGGGTGGCGCTGTTTTTCCTGTCCCCACATCCGCCATTTCCCTGTTTGCCACAGTGGTGCACTCGCCGTGACTCGAACACGGAACCTTCTGATTCGTAGTCAGATGCTCTATCCAATTGAGCTACGAGTGCTTTGCCGACCGGAAAGCCGGGGCGCAATAAGAGCATCGTCCACCGCCGGTGGCAACTTTTTCGTCGGAAAAAATGCCCCGCGGCTTTTCGTCCCGTTACCAGGCGATTCGCGCGGCGCGACTGCGGTCCGGCATGAAATCCACGGCAATGCCTCGAGCGAGCAGACCGGCAAGACAGATCGCCACCGCCGGGTTGTGCGCGCGGGCCGAGAGTCCGTCGCCAAAATTTGCCACCCAGCGTCCTTTCTCGCGCCGAACCGTCAGCGGTTGATCCACGTTGGTGAGTCGCTCGACCACCTCCCACGCGAGCGTGAGATCGGACGAGTAGGCGCGAAATTCAAAAACCTCGCTCAGCTCATTCTCCAGGCGCACGCCATCGGGAAAGCACCGTTGAAAATACGGATCGCCCAGCGTGTTCAGCGCCTCCTCGATCGAATCGAAGCGCAGATACGAGTGGCTGTCCTCCCAGTAAGCTCGCGGCGGCTCGTCGGTAAGATATTTCCCCACCAGCGCGTCCAATTCCCGCAGCGTCCCGATTCTGACCTGCGCTATGATTGATTCACTCCTAATGTTCATGACCTGCTAAAAAATCTGGTTTGGTTTGGCGATGCATAATTAACCGCGCCCGCAGACGATCCAAAGTATTATTTGGAGCTTGGCGGAAATTTCATGAACCGGGGCTGGCTAGTGGTTTTCGGTGAGGACCGTCGCTATCGGCTGGTCGGGATAGGCTCCGCGCTCTATTCCAGCCGCAGGTCGAAGGTGAGAAGACGACGGTGGAGATTTTTGCAGGGTTCCCGGCGGGACGCGGATGCAGACTTGGCTTTGGCGGAGACGAAGTGGCGGCGCGCGTGGCCGAGTTCGTAGTGCGTGGTTTTCTTGCCGTGGGTAATGGCCACATGAAGCGGCAGGTGCGGCGGAATGCCGGGGTGGAGCGAAGGGTAGAGCGCGGTGCGACGGTAGCGAAGGCCGGCGCCGAGAACTCCTCCCGGAAACCGGCGGAACGTGAGGAGGCGTCCGCCCACGCGGACCTCGTTCGTGGCGGCAAAGGCGGGGTTGACGATGAATTCTAACCGCTCCATCGAGGTGTCCACAAAGCGGCTGGTGCTGCCGCCTTCGAGCGGTGTCTCGCAGAGCAGCGGCCAGCCTTCGAGCGCACGCCGGATCGTCAGCGTGGCGTCGTCGTCGGTGTGCTGCAGGAGCACGGGAAAACGCCACGCAAAGATGTCGCGAAAGATTTGCTCCGGCAGCGCGAAACCACCGCGGCGGAGATCGCGACGCACCTTCTCGAAATCCGCCCAGAGGTGCGAAGGGAGGAAAAAGGCGTCGTGCAGCTTTTCGCCATGCTCCGTCAGCGAGGCGGTGCAGGGCGAAGCCAGCAAATGCGCGGCGAGCGCGTGCCAGAGCAGGGCCACAGCCGACATCCAAGCGGCGTGCGGCAGCGATTCGACCGCGCGAAACTCAATGAGTCCGCGGCAGCCACCCTCCACGCCGGGGCTCCAGAATTTGTCGAAACTGGCTTCGCTCCGGTGGGTGTTGCCGGAGCTGTCGGTGTGCAAATGGCGGAGCGTCTCGCTGATGATCTGGCGATGATCGCCGGGCGGGAGACTGGCGAGGAATTGGTAGGCCATTTCGAGATCGTAAAGCGAACTCGCGCACTCATCGGGCCGTGGAGCCTGCGAGGACGGGCCGACATACTGGCCGGTGAAAAGATAGGCGAGCGACGGGTGCTGCTGCCAGTAGCGCAGCATGGACACGATCCACGCGGGTCGCGTGAAGAGCGGATTTGCATCGAGGCTCGGGCCGCCGAAAAGCAGGTGGTTGCCGCCGCCCGTTCCGGTTTGCTCCTCGGGCGAGGTCTGTTTGAAAGAGCGCAGTCCGGCGGAGCGACAGGCGCATTCCAGCGTGTCGAGCCACATGGCGTATTCACGCCAGTTTGCGCAAGGCGGCAGATTGATTTCGAGCACGCCGGGATCGGAGGCGATGCCCAGCTTCGTCCACCGTGCAGCTTCATCGCCCGGGACGTAACCGGCAAAAACCGGCGCGCCGAGACGTGTTTCGCGGAGCGCATCGGCGATGTGTCCGATCAGCGCGAGCCAAGGCTTCTGCAGCAACGGCGGCAGAAACACGTGCAGCCCCGAGTCGCGAATCTCAATCGTGAGCGCGCGCCGATTTACCCCCTCGGGCAGCGAGGCCAGCGGCAGGCGCAGCCCGGCATGCCCCTCGACGCGCAGCAACTCCAGACTTTCGGTCTGCCAGTCCTCCGTCACAAAACCATCCGCGCCATGGTCGAGCGGCAGCACCAGCACCGGGCGCGTTTCATCAAGCGGGTCCACCGCGCGAATCCAGCCTGACGCAAGGCCCAGACGGTCCAGCAGACTTTGCGCAAAGAGCAAAACGGTGGAGTGATCCAGCGCGACCTGCGAAGACGGTGCTGGCTTCGCGAGCCCGGCCACCAGCGGCGAGCCCTCGCTGTTCCAGACGAGATTGATCGCCCAGCGTGGATTCACTTCGCCAGGGTAAAATTTACCCGGCGAAAAGACCGAAACCGCGTGTCCCAGTGTCTCCGCCATGAGCGCCTCAGCCAGCGCGTACCCATAGCGCAGCTTCGTGGGTCCCAGCGCGGTGATGCTCCACTCCGGCCCCACAGGATCGATTGGCACATAGGTGGGCTCACCTCCGAGCGTGAGTCGCACACCGTAGGCGGAAAAGGTGGCGTCCACGCGGTCGGCTACGCGGGCGAGGGCGGGCGAAATCTTCATGCGGGACTGATGTGCAGTGAAGCCGTCATGCACGGCGGTGTCGGCAGTGGCGGCGCGAAAGTGCCGGCGATCGGCGCGATGTCCGCCGGCGTGAGCCCCACCGCTGCGGTGAGGTGGTAGTGATTGCAGAGATAGCCATTCGTGGGGTCAAAGCCGATCCATCCCGCGCCTGGCAAATACAGTTCCGTCCAGGCGTGCAGCGCGCCTTCGGCCACTTTCTCTCCGGCTTCAAACTCGCACAGATAGCCGCTCGCCAAGCGCGCCGCGATGCCCAGCCCGCGCGCCACTTCCGCGAGCAGCACCGCGTAGTCCCGACACGCCCCGCGACCGTGCCGCAGGGTTTCCGCCGCCGTATAGGCCTCGCCCTCTTCGCGCCGGGCATAGGCGATATTCCGATGCAGCGCTGCATTCAGATCCACGAGCGTCTCCACGGTCGGCTGCGGCCCCACGGGAGCTTTCCAAAAGGGCAGCACCAGCGGGGCCGCGCGGCGGAGATAAGGTGCCAGCACCTCGGCCTCGCGCGGGGTGTATTGAAAAGGAAACTCCAGCGCATACTGGGCGAGGATGAAACCGAATGGATTCCGCTCCTCCACCTCCAGTTCGATCAGCAAACTCGCCGCCAGCAACGCCGACTTTCCCGGGTAAAAAACCGACGCGATCTCGTTGTCGAAAAGATCGTGCCGATAGTGGACGTCGGCTCCCGCATTGGTCTGAAAAGCCAGCCGCTGCACCGTGAGATGGCGTCCGGTTTTCGGAAAAAGCCGGAAGAGATGCAGAGAGAAACTGACCGCTTCGGCGTAGGCGAACTGCGTCTGGTAAGCGATGCGGATTTTCATGCTGGCGCGCGAGAATTGCAGAAGCCGTCAGCGCGTCGAGCGAAAGCCGGAAAAGCTGCAGCTTCGCGGGGAACCGCGTGAAAGACTCCCGTCAACGCCTACTTCCCGCTCTTTTCCCGCAGCGCTTTCGCCATGTCCTCCTCGGCCCTTTTCGCGAGGGCGTCGAAGTTCGGCGCGCTTTGCATTTTGATGATCTCCTTTTCCCCCTGTTTCACCGCGACCTGCCATTCGAGTCGGTCCTGCCCTTTGCTGTTGTAACTGCGCCAATTGGCGACCGTGACGCTGCCCACCTCGAACTCCTGAGTGTTGGCTGGTTTGAGGGGTTTGATCTTTTCGTTGCCGGAGGAAAGCACGCTGGTTTTATCCGATACCACGACGATTCTCCACTCGAGATCCCCCTCGGGCATTGGGGTAAAGGAGATATTCTTGGCGGTAATTTTGAGGGCCTGGGTCCGCTCGACGGCATCGAAAGTGCCTCTCGACGATGTCCACCCGCCACGAACATTCTTAGTTTCGAGCACCGATTTGGAAACGGTGACATTGAGGCCGTTTTTTTCGTCCGCACGGGCGGAGGGCAGGACGAGGGCAAAATGGGCGATGATGGCGAGGCGGAGCAGGGTATTCATAGCGCAGCGCGGAGTGGGGCACTGTCTAGTAGTGATCGCTGCATGCCAATAGCCGAATTTTTCTGGCCCCGGTTCCTGACGGAAAATCTCCCGCTAACTTTCACGCGGCACTTGAGTTCACTCACCCGGCACGGCAAGCAATGCGCGCCATTTCGCTCCCGCAACCCGACCAACCCTCAAATCCATCACCAACCCATGTTACGCCTCCACTCCATCGCCCGGTCACCCCATCCTCTCGCCGCACTGTGCCGCGCACTGTGTTCGGTAGTGCTGCCAGCCGTCCTCATCGGCGGCCTGGGGATGACGCTCGCCTTTGCGCAGAAGAGCCCCGCGGGCGCGGCGTATCAGGGCTGGTCACACGCGGGTGCGATGGCGCTGCTGACGACTCCGGACGGAGCAAACTTGCCCGCGGGCACGGTGGTGGAGGGCTTTCCGGTGCTCGTGCGGCTGCACCGGGACTGGTTCGATTTCAAACAGGCCAAACCCAACGGCGAGGACATTCGCTTTGCCACGGCCGCGGGCGCGCCGCTGGCGTATCAGGTCGAGGAGTTGGATGCGGCGCAGGGGACCGCGAGCATCTGGGTGCGCGTGCCGAAGATCGTAGGTAATGCGCGGCAGATGATCCGCGTGCTTTGGGGCAAGGCGGATGCGGCCAGCGAGTCGAATGGGAAAGCCGTTTTCAATGAGGCGAACGGCTTCGCCAGCGTGTGGCATCTCGGCGACACCGTGGCGGATGAAGTGGGCACGCTGGAGTCGAAGGACATGGGCACCACGCCGACGGCGGGCATGATCGGCAAGGCGCGGCATTTTCCGGGAAAGGCCGGCGTTTTTTGCGGCGACAAGATCACGAACTATCCGACCGGGGGAGGCACGCATACCACGGAGCTGTGGTTCCGCGCGAACCAATCCAATGGGACGATCATCGGCTGGGGCAATGAGGGCGGCAATCGCGGGAGCAAGGTGCGGATGCTCTTTGAAAGTCCGCCACATATCCGGGTGGACAGCGATTTCTCCGACGTGAAGAGCGAGAGCAAGCTGCCTTTCGGCGAGTGGATTCATGTGGTCCAAACCTATGGCGACGGACCGCGGCGCATCTACATCAATGGCAAGGTGGATGGAGAGACGAACACCAAGCTCGACATCAAGAGCCCCGCGCGGCTGTGGCTCGGCGGGTGGTATAACAACTACGACTTCGTGGGTGACCTCGACGAGGTGCGAGTGTCGCGCGTGGCGCGCTCCGAGGAATGGGTGCGGCTGACTTACGAAAATCAAAAGCCGCTGCAAACCCTCGTCGGAACCATCGTGCAGGCGGGTACTGCGCTGGCGGTCGCGCCCGCGACGGCGACGGTGGCCGAGGGCAAAAGCGCGACCTTTACCGCGCAGGCCGGTGGAGCGCTGAAGTTATTCTGGCTGCTGAAGAGCGAGGGCAAGGAAACCGTCATGGCGACGGATCGTTTCAATTACACCTTCGATGCCGGACGGGTCACGGGCGACAAGTCGGCCACGCTAATCTGCAAGGCCGTCTATCCGACCGAAGTGAAGACCAAGGAGATCGCGATCATCGTGAAGGAGGACATTCAGGAGCCGGTGTTCACACTCAAGACTCCCGCGACGTGGGATGGTCGCACGGCGCTGGAGGTCGTGCCGCAGGTGACGAATCTCGCCGCGATGAAGGCGAAAGGGGCAGGGGAGTTGAAGATCGATTGGAAGCTCGCGGACCTCGCCACCGTGAAGGAAGTGGTGCCCGGCAAGCTGCTGCTCAAGCGTGCGCAAAACAGTGGCAAGTTAACCGTTACCGCGACGGTCAGTAACGGCGGCCAGCCCGCTACCCAATCAGCTACGATTGACGTGACCGAACCGAAAACCGACCCATGGCTCGCGCGCACGCCGGAAAAGGATGAAAAACCCGTGGAAGGCCAGTTCTACACCCGCGACGACAAGAACGAAGGCACGCTCTATTACAATGGCACGCTGGCCGAAGCCGCCGACACCGTCTTTCTGAAGGTCTATGCCGACGACAAGCCCTATAACACGGCCACGGCCAAACCCGCGCCGGACAAGACCTATAGCTTGTCCGCGAAGCTCAAGCCCGGGTTGGTAAAATACAAAGTGGAATTCGGGATCAAGAGCGGTGGCCAGGAGAAGGTGCTGGAGAAGGTGGATAACCTCGTCTGTGGCGATGCCTACATTATCGACGGCCAGTCCAATGCGCTGGCCACCGACACCGGCGAGAAATCCCCGCCGGAAACCAGCGAATGGATTCGCAGCTATGGCCGTGCGCCGAACAACCCGAAGGAGGCTCCGGCCCCCGGCAACCTCTGGTGCCTCCCGGTGTGGAAAGCCCAAAAGGGCGAGAAAGCCGAGCTGGGTTGGTGGGGCATGGAACTGGCGAAGCGGCTCGTCGAGAGCCAGAAGATGCCCATCTTCATCATCAATGCGGCCGTCGGCGGCACGCGCATTGATCAGCACCAGCGCAACGAAGCCGATCCCACTGATCTCACCACCATCTACGGACGCATGCTCTGGCGCGTGCAGCAGGCGAAACTCACCCACGGCATCCGTGGCATCCTTTGGCATCAGGGCGAAAACAACCAGGGCACCGCCGGCCCCACCGGCGACTACGACTGGAAAGCCTACGAAGACTACTTCATTGAAATGTCCGCCGCGTGGAAGCGCGACTTCCCGAACGTGCAGCACTACTACGTTTTCCAAATCTGGCCGAACTCCTGCAGCATGGCTGGTGGCAGCGGGGCCGGCGACATGATCCGCGAGATCCAGCGCAGCCTGCCGCGGCTCTATTCAAACATGGGCGTCATGTCCACGCTCGGCGTCAAACCACCCGGCGGCTGCCATTTTCCCCTCGTTGGATGGGCGGAATTCGCGCGTCTCATCCAGCCCCTCATCGAGCGGGATAACTACGGCCGCAAGGTCACCGAACCCATCACACCGCCCAATCTCAAACGCGCCGCTTATACCAGCCCGGCAAAGGACACCATCGCGCTGGAGTTCGACCAACCCATCGTCTGGGCGGACGCGCTCGTCGGGCAGTTCTACCTCGACGGCGAAAAGGACAAGGTCGCCTCCGGGACGCTCAGCGGGAACGTACTCACGCTCAAGCTCAGCGCACCCTCCGCCGCCACTAAAATCACCTATCTCAAGGAGACCGCCTGGAGTCAGGAAAAGCTCATCCTCGGCACGAACAACATCGCCGCGCTGAGCTTCTGCAACGTGCCGATTGCGAAGTGAAACATCCGGCCGCCGCGCCCGCCGCCTCAGCCGATAGCCTTGGCCATGAGCGGGCTTGGACGCGGGGCTTGAGGGCGTTGCGGTCATTTCCAGAACTCCCAGCATTTCTTGTTTAGTTTGCGCTGCCGCATCGCTTCCTCGTCGGCGGCAATCTCGGCGTGATGTGCGCGGATGTGGTCAAGAAAGGCTCCCCACGTTGGAGTAAGTAAGCGATGTTTGCCGGTCTCTAACTCAAAAGCGAAAACGCCGGAATCCGGCTTGGATGCGTCCACAAAGAACCACTCCTCGCTGCCATCGGTGCCGACGAAAAGAGGTGTGCGAATCTCGGGAGATGAAATCTCGGCATCGCTCAACTCGATGACGGCATTTAGGTCGTTCGGAAGCATGAACTCGGCAGCGAATGAATTGGCCGCGAACGGATAGCTCGATAAAGTGGCGCGGTAATACGCTGGGAGTGGGAAACCGACGCACTTCTCTATGGATTGGAAGTCTTGGTCAGTCATGGGGGCGAGCAACGCTTAACGACCTCAAGCTCAGCGAATGCAGTGCAGTTTGCTGCAGCGCATAGGCGATTCGTTCACTTGGGTTCAGTAGGTTTGGCTTCGGGGAAGGTGCGATAAAACTCGTCGGCCTCGGCTGGAGTGGGATCGCGAAATTCTACCCTGATGCGGCTGTAGAAGCGAGTAAATCCGGTGACTACGGAACCGGAAAGAAGCAGCGTGGTGACGACCGGCAATGCCGATAGAATGAAAAGCCAGCGCGAAGGCTGTGCCTCTTGTGACGAGCGACGGGCGATAACCCAAGCGGCCGCGAGCAAGCACATGGCAACGACGGCAAGAACGAGTGAGACCCGCACAAGGAAACGCGCAATGGCTACGATGCTGTCGGAATGTGTGCGCGACCAAATGCCGAACAAGATACCGCCGACAAACAACGGAGCGAGAGTGAAACCGGAAGACAGAAGGCAAAGAGTGTTCGGTTTCACGTTTCGTGTGGAGTTAGAGGAGGCTTGCGCGGCACCTGCATGGCGGGCGAAAAGGCGGGGGCGGAAGCAGGCGCTGTGACGCACGGAGCGGTGCGCTGAGCTTGGTTAGGCGTTGCGGATCTTTGGTTCTTGCTCATGGTGGCTAGAAAAATGACGAACGCAGGTGAATGCGAACAGTGCCGCAATTGAGGCGGCAACTGCGATTGCGAAATACTCTGCGTGAAAGTTGCAAAAAGCCTCCCAAGTGCCGAATTTCACTAGTGTGATGCGTTCGCTCGGTTGGTTGCCGATAAATTGCGTCGCGCAATCGATGATACCAAAGGAGTAAGAGCCGACTGAAATGGACCAATCGTGAATTGCAATGGCGTAAGATGGAGTGATCGGAAAGCTGATGAGGTTTAAACGTGAGTCGGAGGTGGCGGGAACAACACGCGGAGTAAAGTCAGTCGGGTGGTCGTCCAACGAGATATGGCGCAACAAAATAAAGGCGGTGAAGCACGCCATGATTGCGAGCGTGAGAAATAGTGTTCGCAAACCCTTCATGTTCACAGTGAGCGCGTAGCAGCGCCTAACGAACCAAAGCTCAGCGAAAGGCGGAGCGGGCGTGGCACCTGCACGGTGGGCGGAAAGGCGGCGGAGGACGCAGGTGCCGTGCGCCCTGTTGGATATTTGTAGTCGAACAATTGTCGCACATTTCCCGACGATTTCGGTCTATCGGCGCGCATTGAAACGGGCTCCAATAAACCCTCAGACGCTCGGTGAGCATCTTCGGGCGGCACGTATAGACCGGGGAAAAACACAGAGAGAAGTCGCTGATTTGCTGGGGGTAGCCTATCAGACCATCGTCAAATGGGAACATAATCTGATCCTCGTTGGGCCGAAATACAGAGCCCGTGTCATTGCCTTTCTCGGCTACGATCCTTCATTGATAATCGCAAATCCAACAGGCGACTCTACTGCCAGTTGATGCGGGGTATTCGCAGGCCGCTTTTCCTGTCGAACAACCGATCACAATGGAGAGCTAGGAACTCGACATCGTCGCTCGCGGCGACGCGGCTACTTATTCCCGCCGTTGCTGGCCATCCGGCGGGCTTCCTGAAACATGGCAACCGTCGCGGGAGAGACCTCTCCCGTCTGGTAAATCTCGACGTTGAAAATGGGCACATTGCGGTAGCTGCGGAAGCACGTGAGCAGGTCGGCCATTTGCGCTGCCGTCCATTTTGGCGGGCCGATCGCCGTGTCCTGGTGCGAGTGGACCCAGTCGCTTTCGGTGATCAGACTGGCGCTGGCTTGCAGACCCGTGTAGGCACCCTGGCGGTAGTGTCCGTCGCCGCCCTTCGCCAGCAGAGCATCGGCACCGGAAGGCTCCGCACGACCTTCGCCACAATAGAAGTCCTGAAACTCGGTGGGCGACGGCAGTTCCCATGGATTCCAGCCGATGAGCCGCTGCGCAAAGCCCGCGCGCGCGGCGCGATGCAG
The DNA here is from genome assembly GCA_021414005.1 of Chthoniobacter sp. Taxonomy (GTDB): domain Bacteria; phylum Verrucomicrobiota; class Verrucomicrobiia; order Chthoniobacterales; family Chthoniobacteraceae; genus Chthoniobacter. Next base: position 143,588 of record JAIOPH010000002.1, read on the forward strand.
CGCCTCCCACGGCGCGCTGCGGTAGTAGTAGGCCACCGCGCCGTCGTCGAACCACCACCCGGCGAGCCGGTCGCCGTAGCGTTCGCCGACCTCCGAAATGATGCGCTGCCAGTTCGTGAAAAATCGCGTCGTGTCCGTCTCCATCGCACCGCTGGCCTTGATCCACTTCGGGTCAGACCCCGCGCCGGGATGGTAGTAGAGCATCAGCTTCATCCCGCGCTTTCGCAGCGCTGCGGCGAGGTCACCGACGAGGTCGCGGCTGGCTGTGCGGCCTGGCAGAATCGCGTCCAGCGCGCGGTTCGGTCCGGGGAAATACTGCTGCCCGTGAGAGGTCGTGAGCACCACGAATCCCGCGCCCGTCTTTTGCACCTGACTGGCGAACGCCTCCACATCGAAGTCCGCCACCGCCTGTGCGTAGGGCTTGCGCTCACCCGCCCGCGGCATCGACTCGCTGGTCCAATGCACCATGATTCCGTAACCCGCGTCCTGAAACCATTTCGTGTCGGCACGCAGGCTCGACGCCCGTCCCAGCAAGGCCTTTCGCACTGCTGGCCGCACCAGCTCGACGGACTGCACCGACAGTTCGAAATCGTCCGCCGGCGAGACCACCTGCAGCGTCACCGTGACCGCGCCGTGGGGCAGCCGCAGCGTTCCCCTGAGCGCCAGCCGATTCCATCCGCGCTCCTGGCCGGTCAGCGCACCGCGCACTTCGCTCTCACCGGCCCGCACGAGGAAGCTCACCGGCTTTCCGTGACTTTGGTAAAGCGAGACATTCACCGCGTAGTCGTCCGCCACTGGCACCGTGACGCGCCACTCCGCCTGCTGTCCCGCTTTGCGCCAACCGGGGCCAAAGAACTTCCCGTGACCGCTCGTCCACTTCTCGATGCCTTCCGACACCCTTGCATCCGGCACCATCAGCACGGTGAAGTCATCCGGGCGAACGCGGAAGTCGGGCACGAACTGACCACCGAAAGCATTCGCTAGAAAGACCAGTGTGAAAAATGCGGACCGAATTTTCATGGCTTGAGAATTTTGAGATGCAAAAACCGCCGGAACGTTCCCGCTGCCACGCTGGCCTTCACGGTCTGCATCGTGCCGTCGTCGGTGAGGATTTGCTCGGTGATGCCCGTATTGCTCCAAGCTCCGCTTGAGAGGTCATCGCGCCACTCGGCGGTGAATGTCGCGCCGTCGGCCAGCGCAGCATTGCTGCGGGTGTAGGTGAATTCCAGCGTTGCTCCGTTCTTCACGATGCTCGTTGCGACGGACGTTGCAGCGTTCGGATTCTGCCCGGTCGCAAACTCCAATAGATTGCTTTCTCCATCGTTGTTCGCATCAAACGTGTCAGCAGCAGTGCCCGTATTCGCCATCGTGCCGAAATGGGTAAAGCGCCATGATTGCTGCGCCGTGGCAGGCGTCAGCGTCACGTCGTTGCCATCGCCGCCGGTGTAGCTGATGATCCAGAGGTAGCCGCTCGCGCTAAAGGCGCTGCCCTGCGGCAGGCCGGCAAAGGTGCCGCTCACGGCACCTGCGCTGGTCTTGCTCAGGATCGTGAAACTCGTGCCGGGCGCGATGCCCGCCGCGGCGCTGATCGTGAGCGGGCCGCTGAGGGCGACGTTGCCGCTGGCGTTCAGCCGGTCGGTGGTCACGGCGGAAATCTCGACGGCCAGCGTGCCGCTGAGGGTCACATTTGCCGCAGTGAAGGTGCCGATGCCGCCCGTGCCAGGGGCCAGCGTGGCGCCGCTGTTGAGCGTCACATTTCCGGCGGAGCCGGTGCCGCCGAGCGTCGCGCCGCTCTGCACGGTGGTCGCGCTCGTGGCGATGCTGCCGTTCACGAGCAAGGTGCCTGCGCTCACCGTCGTCGTGCCGGTGTATGTGTTCGCGCCGGTGAGGGTGAGTGTGCCTGCGCCGGTCTTGGTCAGGCCGCCGCTGCCGCCTGCGGTGAGCAGTTTCACCTGGATGCCGATGTTGCGGCCGTTCGTGTCGATGATGGCGCCGCCGGACTGGACGTAGGTGGCCTGTGCGGGGTTGGTGCCGTTGCTGCCGTCGCCGTAGAGCGTGATGAAATCGGCGTTGTCCGCGCCGATGGCGCGCAGGGCACCGCCGTTCCAGATCAGGTTCGCGTCGTTGTTGCTGTCGGGACCCGCGGCGTTGAGGTCGCGATTGGCGACGCGGAGCGAGGGCACCTCGAGCGTGCCGCCATTGAGTTCGAGTTGGAAGGTCGCGCCGGTATTCACCGAGCCATCCACGCCGCTGGTGGTGGTGACGGTGCCGCCGCTGATCGCGAGGCGCGCCCAGTCGGCGCTGGCGGCGTTGCTGATGATGCGGCTGGCGGAGAATGTGCCGCCGGTGATGGAGAGGCTGGCGCGGCCGAGCGCGGCGTCGCCGGAGAGGGCGATGGCGGAGTTCACGGTCAGCGTGGGGTTGCTGGCATACGCGCCGTTGTTGGAGCCGCTGCCCTGCACGGTGAGCGTGCTCGCGCCGAGGCTGCCGCCGGAAAAGGTCGTCGCCGGGAAGTTGATGCTGGCGCTGCCGACGCTGACGGCGCCCGCCGCGAGGGTGCCGAGGGTGAGCGCCCCGCCGGATGTGGTGAAGAAGGCGTTGTTGCCGGTGGAATTGCTCCAGTTCGCGCCGGTCCAATTCGCATCGGTAGTGTTCCAGGCGAAAGTGCCGGCGCTGTTGTTCCAGTAGAAGTTCGAGCTGGGTGTGGAGACGACCGAGATGCTGAGGTTGTCGTAGTTGGCCATTACGCCATAAGCCTCGAAGGAAATGTAGCCATCGGTCGCGGCCATTTGCGCGAGCGTGTAGGTTCCGGCGAGCGTGCCGTTCACATAAAACCGCGCCACCGAGCCGTTGCCGTTGAATGGCGATCCGTTGCCTGCGGTGTCGGAGAGGATCACCGCGATCGTCGAACCAGCCGCCGCCCAGGAAATCCCGCTGCTGGTGTCGCCGCCCGACGCGAACTGCTGCGTGCCGCCACTGTGGCGGAAGAGGCTGCTGAGCTTGTTCGCGGCGTTGTTGACGAACGCATTCTGGGCGCTGCCAATGGCGAAGGCCGCCCAGTTGCTGGCGTCCGGCGAGTCGGTGACTTTCAGGTCGAACTGCACTTTCAGAGGCTTGTTCAGCGCGTTCGCCTCATCGGCGAAGTTGTGATTCAGGCTGGCGTAAAGATTCAGGCTTTCACCGCCGAACCAGCCAGCCATGAGCATTTGTCCGCCGTTGCCGTGCTGGATTTTGTAGTCCGCGTTGTTGCCGGCGACGGTGTAAGCGGTCGGCGCGAGCAGCCCCTGCTGGTCGGCGGAGAGGGTTGAGTTAAAGACGCTCGCGCCGCCACTCGCGGAGTTGAAATTGTCGGAAAGCATCACGTCGCCGGCGAGCGGCACGGTGACGGTGGCGAGCTGTGCGGCGCTGAGGGCGGCGGAGAAAAACTGCGCGTCATCGAGCGAGCCTTGGAACATCGGCATGGCGCTGCCCTCAGAGCGGGCGAGATAGTTGTGCTGCGTGCCGGTGGTGGTGTTGGCGGCGAGCAGTTGGTCCGGCGTGATCGTGATGGAGCCGGTGGCGGCGGCAGTGCCGTTGATGAACAAGGTGCCGGTCGTGCCATCGAGCGCGACGGCGACGTGCGACCAGACGCCGACGGGCAGCGCGGCGGTGGTGAGCGTCTGCTCAGCGCCGCCATTGACGATGGCGAACTTCGCCTGTCCGGAGGCATCGGACGCGGTGAAGGACATGCGCCGCGTGGTGCCCGCGCCCAGCCAGAGCACGGCTTGATTCGCCGCACCGCCGGCGGGTTTCACCCAAGCGGCAAAGGTGAACGCGCGGGTGTCGGCGACGCTGCGGTCGAGCGCGATGTATTGGGTGCTGCCGTTGAAAGTGAGGAAGCCCTTGCGTTTCCAATCCGTCGAAGTCCACGCGGGCGAGCCGATGGTGAAGGCGTCGGTGACACCGTATTGATCGAGCGCGCGGGAATCGTGGGCGGTGCCGAAATCATACGCGGCGTAGAGTCCGGTGGGTGTCGCGGTGGTGAAGTTATCCGGGATGCCGACGTATGGCAGGTGGCCGAAGGTGATGCCGCCGCTGAGCGATTTGTTGAACATGTAATCGCCGTCCACGATGGCGTTGCCGCTGAGGGTGCCGCCGCTTTGGTGCCATGCGCTGCCTTTGGCGACGGCGGTGTCCTGAAGGTTGCCTTCGACGGTGGCGTGATCGAGGACGCGGGCGTTTCCTGAGATCGTGCCGCTGTCCACGATCGCCCAGTCGCGCACGCGGGCATACCCGGTGACTGTGCCGCCGCGCACCCACGCGTGACCGCTGATCACCGCACTGCCGTTCACCGTGCCGCCCGCGACAACCGCGTAATCTTCGATCCGCGCGTTGCCGCTGACGGAGCCGCCGGTCACGCGGGCATTGGGTCCGATGTAAACGCTGGCGGGCACCGTGACGGACTTGTAGCCGCCGCCGTTGGAATGCTGGGTGAGCCCGGTCGTCGCGCCGTTGTTCCGCTCAAGCGGGGTCGCGCCGGTGACTTGGAGCTGGTAATGAAAACGCGAGCGCGACGGGTGGGAGCGGAAGTGCTCGATCGATTCGTCATGACCGCCATTGGCATACCAGTCCGGCGTCCCGGCCACGGAGAGGTAGAGTTTGTTTTCGTTAGCAGCGAGGGTGATCGAGCTGCTGCCATTGCTCCAAAGCGGTGTGTATCGCTCGACGCCTGCATCGCTGATGGCCACGAACGACGCGCGCCAATCCGCGCCGCGCGCCGAGTCGGCGAGGCCTTGCAAGTTCACCGTCACCACGCGCCCCGCGCCGGTGCCGGCGGGGATCAGCTCGTGCATGGCGTAGGCTCCCTGGGCAGGCGCTTTCTCCGGCGACACGCGCCACCAGCCGGGCCCATCCGCGCGCTGGATGAGGTCGGTGAAAAGATGGCGCGCGTTGCGGGTTGGATCCTGCGTGTTCAACTCGGCGTTCATTGCCGCCTTGTTAGAGAAATTCCACGTCGCGCAGCGCCGGGCGTAGTAGCCGGAGATGTCCTTGAGCGAAGTGGTCGGCGTGAGGCGGTCGAGGGTCGTGGCCCAAAATTCGCCGGATTGGCCTTCCTGCCAGAGCCGCTTGATCATGCCGTCGGAGAGATCGGGAAGGTTATCCGGGTTGTCGTCCACGTAATACAGGAACGGCCAGGTGAGGTAGTAATTGCGGCCGGACGAAATCATGAAATGCCCGTCGCGCACGCCGAGCGCCTCGATGCCCGCGCTATTCGGGTAGAGGTTTTGATAGTGCTTCAGCCAGCGCGCGCGACCGTAGTTGGCATGGGTTTCCCACTGGCCGGAGTAGTTCCCGTTGTCGTTATGAAACTGGAACACATGCATCAGCTCGTGCGGGATGATCCATGTCGGCGGATCCACCTGGAGGCCGCTCGGCTCGATGTTCATGTATCCAAAGCCGCCGCCCGTGCTGCTCATGTAGTAGCCGTTGTAGATGCAAAGGAAGTTGACCTTATACTTGCTGCCATTCGGGCTATACTTGGACTCAGCCGGCTCGCGGTAGCCCATCATTTTCACATAAACCTGCCAGGCCTCCTCGGCATTGCGAAGCGACCCGCGGGCGGTCGTGGTGTTCACGCCCTGCGAGGCGCGGTTCGCGTCCCAGATGAAGCGGAAATGTTTCGAGGACATTTCATTGTCGCTGTTCCACTCGCTGTTGGTGAGATACACGTCGCCCGGCAGATCGCCGACGCGGAGGTAATCAATGGCAAAGGCCTGGCCGGACGTGGCCGACGGCTCGATGCGCAGGTCGCGCAGCGTCGCGCGCCACCACGGCTCCGGGCCGACATCAATGCGGTAGGTGTGAAAAGCCCCGTCCGTCGGCACCAGCGCGTCCGGGATGATGAGCACGCGCGCCGTGCTGAAGCCCGTCGTGCTCGTGGTGCCGTAGGAAATCTTGATGTCGCCGGTGTGGCTGGCGGGCACCTGGATGCGGATTTCGAGGTAGTCGTTGAAGCCAAGATCGAGGTCCGGGCCGGAGAAATTCGAGCGGATGACCTGCGGGGCCGTGCCGCTCGTCGTGCCGGAAAACTGCCCGCCGCTCACGGTCGCGCCGGTCACCTGGCTCGTCGTCCAGCTTTCGAGATTGCCGTTCGTATTCCACTCCACGGCGTAAGTGCCGGTGAGCGGCGTGGCCGGGTCCACCACTACAGGCAGCGCGCTGGCGGCCAGTGGGAGGACGAGGCTGAAGAACAGGCTCAGGAGGGAGCTTTTCATCTCGGAGGGAGGCTTACGGGCTGGTGATTTTCAGGTGGAGGTAGCGGCGGCCACCGTCGTTCACGTTCTTGATGCCGCGGACGTCATGCACATCGTTGTTCAGGATTTCGATGCCGCGCATGGTGTCGCTGCCCGAGGCGTCCACCCCGATTCCCGAGCGGCCGGTGTCGCCGCTGGCGGGGTTTGTCACCTCAAAGCCATCAATGGTCCAATAGCTCTGCGACGAGAGGGCGATCACCGCCCAGTTTCCATTGCCGTTGATGAGCGGCTTCGCGCCCGTGCCGTAAGCACCGAGTGTGATCCGCGCCAAGCTGGTGCCCGAGCCTTGGGGACTCAGCGAGCCCACCCAAGTACCGCCGCGCTTGAAGAGCACCTTGTCACCCGGCTGGAAAACCGTGCCGTTCACCTTGCCGAGGCTCTGCCACGGCGTCGCCGTCGAGACGCCGTTGTTCGCGTCGTTCCCGGCGGGATCGATGTAGTAGTCCGCCCCGCGCGCGGCGGCGAGGAGGAGGACGGCGAAAAGGTGAAGCGCTAGTTTCATCGGGCAATGAAAGCCGGGCGGTGCGCACCGCCCGGCTTTCGACCACTAGGAATGTCCAGAGCCACCACTACGAGACTCCGGACACCCGCTTCCCAGGGACCAACGCCAATCAGCCCTGGAAAATTTTCGCTCACGACTGCCGGCGGCGGCCCAGCGCGCCGAGCGCGCCGACCAGCAGCAGGCCGAGTGTGCCCGGCTCGGGCACCACTGCGCTGCCGCCGAGGCCCGCGCCCTTGCCGCCGCTGCTGAAGGAACCGCTGGCCGTGCCGCTGGTGAAGACCACCGTCGCTCCCGCTCCGATGGTCAGCGAGCCGAGCGTCTGGCTCACCGTGCCGAAGCGCAGCTTGGTCGCCGCTCCGCCCACCGTGTCCGTCACCGTCACCACCGAGGTGCCGCTGCCGAGGGTGCCGTTCACATTGGTCGTGCCGTCATTGGCCGCGAGGGTGCCAAACGCCTGGGTCGTTCCGTTCAGGTCCAAAGTGCCGGTGCCCACTTTGGTGAAGGTCGCCGCCGTGCCATTGCCGGTGTAGGTCGTGCTGGCATTGTTGCCGCCCACGCTCAGGGAGTTGGTCCCGGCGTTCAGGTCATCGGCTCCGCTCAGGCCACCCAGGTTGTAGGTATTGGTTCCCGCCACGGTAAAGGTCACGCTTTGCGCCCCGGCGGTACCGGTGTCCAGGGTGCTGGCCTGCACTGCATTCACATGCGCCAACTCCAGCGTGCCGCCGCTGACCGTGGTCGTGCCGGTGTAAGTGCTGGCCGCGGTCAATGTCAGCGTGCCGGCGCCGATCTTAATCAGGCCGTAGCTGCCGGCATCTCCGTTGTAGAAACCAGAGACCGTGAGGGTGTCGGCTTCGACGCCGACGGTGGTGTCGCTGCGGAGGGCGTAGCCGGGGCCGCCGCCGGGTGCATTGGTGAGCGCGTTATTGCCGCTGATGCTGCGCACGGCGCCGAGGCCGCCGACGCCCGCGCCCCAGACGTGGAAATGCTCGTCGAGGCTGATGCCGCCTTGCAGGGCCAGCGTCGCGCCGTCCTGGATGAAGGTCATCGTGGTGCCGTTGTGGCCGCCGACGCCGAGGCCTGTGCTGTTCGTGACCAGCAGCGTGCCCGCGTTGATCTGCGTCTGGCCGCCGTAGCTGTTCGCGCCGGAGAGCACCATGGTGCCGGTGCCGTTCTTGGTCAGGCCGACGTTGCCGTTCAACTGAGAAATCGGGCCGTTCACCTCCAGGTCGGCCGCCGCGGCTCCGTCCGCGACGTTGAAAATCGAGCTGCTGAACCCGCCGTCGCCGCGGAAATTGAGTGCGCCATTGATCAGGGCCGTGCTGGCGCTGGCCGCGGTGGTCACGGTCACGAAATTCCACTGGATGTTGCCGGAACTCACACGCAGCTCGCCACCGGTCATGTTGACGTTCACGCCGTTGAAGAGGTGCGCGGTGGTGGTGGAGTGAACGAGGCCGCCGAGGATGTTCAGCGTGTCGATCCGGTTTCCGTTATTGTAGCCAAAGCCGGTGCCGTCGCCGCCGGAGAAGCGCAGCTCGCCGCCCACATTCACGGTGGCGGTGCCGCGGATGTAGCCGTTGCCTCCGCTCGATCCCGCCACTTCCAGCACGCCGCCATTCACCGTGGTGCCGCCGGTGTGCGAGGCATTGGTCGCCAGCGTGAGCTTGCCGGAGCCGGTCTTTTCGAGGGCGAGGGTGAAGGCGTCGTTACCCGTGTTGTCGCGGAAGACGCCGTAGTAAGTGGTGTCCGTGCTCTGATTGACCGTCAGCGTCGAGCTCGCCGACGCGGCGCCGAAGCCACCGTGCGAGTTCTGCACGACGGCGAAGCCATTCGTCGAGGCGAGCGAGGCGATCGTCTGGTTGTTGCCGTATAATGCGAATTCGTTGTGCCCGCCGCTGGAGTTAAATAGGAGGCCGGAATTTGGTCCGAACTGGTTCGGCGCATTCATCAGCAGGAACGAACCGGGATTCAGCAGTTCCACGTTGCCGTGTGTCGCATTCCCAGTGCCGCTGGCAAACTGCACATGGCCGCCGGAAACGTAGAGCGTGCCGGTCTGGGTGTTGTTGCCGGAAAGGATCAAACGGGAGCTGCCGGTCTTGTTCAGGTTGCCCGCGCCGTCCACCGCGCCGGTGAGCGTGATGTTGCCGTTGCCGGGATTAAACGTCACCGCGGCATTGATGGCAAACGACCCGGTGTAGGTGTCGTTGAAACCGGCATCCGTTCCGATCGTGCCGCCATTGAGCGTAAAGTTATTGGCGAGGGTCAGTCCGGCCCAGGTCTTGAAGAGACCCGCGTTGATGGTGATCGGCGCGGTGCCGAAAGCGGTGTTCTCGTGCGGAACAATCGTGCCGGCGTTCAGGACGAAGCCCGCGAGATTCGTCGCGCCGCACAGCAGGCCGAGCTCGCTGCTGCCGACCTTCGTCAGGACGAAACCGCCACCATTAATGTGGTTCACGGTGTTGTTAGGGTCTGCGTTCCAGTCCAGCCGTCCGATGTCCCAGCGCCCGCCGTTGCCGCCGATGCTCGCGTTGCCCGTGAGCGTGAGGCCGCGGACGGCATTGAGATTTGAAGCCCCGTGGTTACCGAGCGCGCCGAGCGCCGCATCCGAGCCGCTCCCGGCGATCTGGATATTCTGGGTGTAGCCGTCGAGCTGCTGCGCGTTGACATCCAGCGACCCGCCGGAGGCGACGCTGATCGCCCCGCTGGAATCCCCGAAGGCGCTGGCAATCCCCGCCTTGAGGACGCCGCCGCTGACCGTCGTCGCGCCGGTGTAGCTGTTCGCCGCCGTGAGCGTGAGCGTGCCTGCGCCGCTCTTCGTCAGCGCGCCGGTGCCGCTGATGGCGTAGCCGACGGTCTGGTTGCCGTTGAGGTTGTAGGCGAGCGTTCCGTCGTTGGTGATGCCGCTGGTGGTCAGCGAACCGTCATTGCCGCCAGTGCCATCGCCGAGTTGCAGCGTGCCTGCGTTGATGACCGTCGCGCCCGTGAAGGTTTGCGCGGATTTGATGGTGACGGTCCCCGTGTTGTTCTTCGTGAGCCCGCCAGCGCCCGCGATGGCTCCGCCGGAGACGGTGTAAGCCGTCGTGTTATCGAAGGTCACGCCGCCGGGGGTGAGCGAGGCTCCCTGCACGGCGACGTTGAACGAAGTCGCCGTGTCATCGAAGGTCACGCTGTCGCCAGTGAGAAACAGGTCCGGGTTTCCGCCGAGGGTCCAGTTGCCGGTGGTATTCACGTCCCAGAAGGTCGGGTTGGTGCCGTCGTCGCCCGTCCAGACCACCGAGCCGGGGGTGAAGTCGAAGAGGAGCTGCGTGTTCCCGCCGTTCAGGTAGCTCGTGCCGCGACCGGTGAAGACGAAGTTTGTCCCCGGCACGCCGGTGATGCCGCCCACGGCCTCCAGCACCACGATGCCCGTGCCCAACGTGCTGATCGCGGGAACCAGCGTGACGGTGCCGCCCGTGGCGTTCACAGAGGCCGCACTCAGGTAGGTGCCGGTGGTCGGGTCGAAGCCGAGCGTGCTCGCGCCGGTAAGGGTCAGCGAGCCAGTGGTCGAGCCTTCACCGCTGAGCCCGCCACCGCTGACGGTGACGTTCGAGGTGAGCGAGCCTATCAGGTCCAAGCCGCCCGCTGTCACGGAGGTCGCGCCGGTGTAGGTGCTCGTCCCGGAGAGGGTCGTGATCCCCGCTCCACTCTGGGTCACGCTGCCCGTGCCCGAGATGGCATTGCCGTCGGAGAGGGCCGTGCTGCGGTTAAAGACCAGCGCGCCGTCATTGACCACTCCACCCGAGCCGAGCGACCCGGCGCTGCCACCGACCTCCAGCGTCGTCCCGACGTTGATCGTCGTGGTGCCGAGGTAGCTGTTTGCCCCGGTCAGGGTGATGGTGCCCGCCCCGCTCTGAGTCACGCTGCCCGAGCCCGAGATGACATTGCCGACGGTGAGGGCCGTGCTGCGGTTGAAGAGCAGCGCGGCGTAGTTCGTCACCCCACCCGAGCCGAGCGTCCCGGCGGCTCCGCCGATCTCAAGCGTGCCGTCGTTAATCCTCGTGGTGCCGCTGTAGCTGTTGGCCCCGGTGAGCTTCATCGTGCCGGGGCCATTCTTGGTCAGGCCGACGGTACCGCCGCTCTGGGTGATCGGGCCGGTCACCTCCAAGTCGGTGGCCGCGGCTCCGTCTGCGACGTTGAAAATCGAGTTAGTGAACCCGCCGTCGCCGCGGAAGTTGATCGCGGCGTTGATCAGGGCCGTGCTGGCACTGGCCGCGGTGGTCACGTTCACGTAATTCCACTGGACGGTGCCGGAGGTCACACGCAGCTCGCCACCCGTCATGTTGACGTTCACGCCATTGAAGAGGTGCGCGCTGCCGACGGAGTGAACGAGGCCGCCGTTGATGTTCAGCGTGTCGATCCGGTTTCCGCCGTTGTAGCCGAAGCCGGTGCCGTCGCCGCCGGTGAAGCGCAGCTCGCCGCCTGCATTCACCGTGGCGGTGCCGCGGATGTAGCCGTTGCCGCCACTCGACCCCGAGACTTCCAGCACGCCGGAGTTCACCGTCGTGCCGCCGGTGTAGCTGTTGTTGTTGGTCAGCGTCAGCGAGCCGTTGCCGGACTTGGCCAGGGAGCCAGACCCGCCGAGCGAAGTGGCGACCGTCACGGCATACGCAGTGTCAATCGTCATCCCCCCGCTTGTGATCGTCGCTCCGGCACGGTTGTTGACATCGCCGTTGTTGAACACCGCCAGGTAATCACTGCTCGCACCGGTCGGCACGAGCGTCACTCCACCACCCATGAACAAGCCACCAGTCCCATTAAACGCGGCGTTGCCGACTTTGACAAACGGCGTCGTCACCGTGCCGCCGTAAAGTTCCACCTGCGAGGCAATGATGGAAAGATCGATTCCGCCCGTGGCCGTCACGGTGCTGTTGTCCTCCCGGAACACGTTCCACGCATCCGCGCAGTTGATGGTTCCACCGACATTCAGGGTGGCGTTGTTGAGATAGATCATTCCACGCCGAGCCGTCGCATTGCCACTGGTGGCGACGGTGATGTTCTCCAGCCTCAGTCGCTGATTATAAGCCTCGCCGATGCTGTCAACACCACCGTTCCCGAGGGAGGGATTGTATCCACCCCAGCTCAGAATACTTGCCAGGGACAAATTGCTGCCGGTTAGGATGAGTTCGTGCGCGCCCGACGGGCTGCCGCCATTGTTGTAAGTCAGAGTGCCGCCGGTGATGGCTTGGGTGAGCGTGACCGTGCCGTTAATGTTATTGAAAATCGCGTTGTCCGGCGTGGCGTTATTCCAGATGGAGCCCGTCCAGTTCGTGTCGGTGGTGTTCCAGTTGCCGGTCGCGGCGCCATTGTCCCAAGTCAGGGTGGCGGCGTGGACGGCCGGCGCGAGGTGGAGGCCGAGCAGCGCGGCGATGGTGGACGAGAGAATGACGCGGGGGGTGAGGGAGGATATTTTCATGGTTGGAGGGTGCGGGTAGACTGGAGAGTGGCGAGAGCGCAGGAATTTTATCCGCTCTCCCCAGCCCGTCCACGACATGAACATGTCGCCCGGCCTCCCTGGCGCGGCACTGCGACCGGGTTTGCCGGAGTCACAGTTGGACGGGTGTCACCCAGAGCCGTTCGAACAGCCGGGAACTCGCCCCGGCGGGAAAAGGTCGAACTGGGTGATGGGTGCGTCGATCGTGAGGCGGGCTTGGGATGCGGTGACTGCGGGGAAACGTTTCGAGTAAATGATTCCGTAGATTTTGCCCTGATGCACGATGCGCCATTGGCCGTCAGGTTGGAGGACTTCGAGCCGGAAGGACTTCGCCTGACCTCGCAGGTAGTTCGGGTTTTCGATGGTGAACTCGAGGCGGTCGAAGGTCTTCGCTGCGCCGAGGTCGATGGTCGTGCCGGATTTGCCGGCGGTGAGGGAGCCTGCGGAAACGCCGGCGCGGACGATGGCTTCGAGCCGCTGGTCGTATTCGATTTTCAGCAGCGAGTCGGAGAGCGCGGATTGCTTCAGCACTTTCGCCGGGAGTTGCGGCACGGGGTACTTTCCATGCACGTAGAGCACGTTGTCGCGGAAGTTGCAGCCGGGCCAGAACGTGCCGCGGGTGTTCGTCACACTTTCGCCGAATTTCGCAATCCACAGGCCGGTGACCGGGCCGGGCGTGGGGAGGCCGTCGAGCATGGGCGGGAGGTTGAAGAGCCAGTTGCGGTCGGCGCAGGCGATCTCGACGAGCGTGCGGATGCGAGCCTCGGGCGCGCTGTGATTGATGATGTCCTTGCGGCGGGATTCGGGTGTGACCTTGAGGGCGGTGATGCGGCCATTCTGATAGACGCCCTCGACGGTCGTGTTCCTCGCGGCGGCGAGTTTGAACGAGACATCCCAGTCCTCCGGCCATGCCGGGAGCAGGTGGATTTTGTCGCCGTCGGATTGCAGCAGCATCGCTTGGAGGGTGTTCACGGAGTTCGCGCCGTGGTCGTTGTCCGGCGTACCGTCCATCTTGGTTTCCCAAAATGCCGGGAACTTCGCGCGCGGGCGGTAGGGAAAAGGCAGGCCGGATTTCGGATCGCCGACGACAAAGCCGGGCGATTCGCAGCTCCCGCGCATCAGCTCCCCGTTCGGGCCTTTGACAATGTTGCCGGTCCAGTGCGCGAAGCGGTCGTGGAAATTGATGCTGGCGAGTCGCGCAGCCTCGCGTGCGAGACCGAGGCAGGCGGCTTGAACGGGCGCGGACTGCCAGCCGCCAGTCTCCACCGGCTGCCAATCCACGGTGCCGTCGAGGCTGGTGTTTCGCACGTGGAACGACTGGCGTGCCATCGCGAGTTTCTGCGGCGTGCCGAGCCATGCCTGACGAAAGGGATAGATCGAATACATCTCCGGCGTTTCGCAATCCACGCGACCGGGGTCATAAACCTCGCCGACAGCGAGCAGGTCCATGCCGCGGATGCGGCGGGTCGGCACGTCCGGCAGTATCGCGCGCCATTTCGCGAAAGTCGCGCGGCGCTGCGCGTCGATGGGAAACGATAGCAGCAGATCGAGCAGAAATTTCATGCAGCCCATCTCGGTCGCAGGATTGGTGACCCCCTGATACGTCTCTGCGCAGCCGACGCCTTCCATCAGCATCCGGCCTTTGGCGTCGGTTTTGGTGAAGCGGTTGTAGTAAAACTTCAGCCCCTCCTCCGCGCAGGGCAGCACGGTTTCACGGAGAAACTTTTCGTCGCGCGTGTGCGAGTAGGTTTCCGCCATGATGGCGGGCAGCTCGACAGTCGCGAGCAGGTGAGTGCGCAGATGCGCCGCCATGCCCTCGATCGGGAAGACTCCCACGTTGTGCAGCCAACTCGCCTCGAAGATCATCGCGCCGTCCACGCCGTAGAGTTTCTTGCAGCGGTCGTGGGCGATTTCGAGTCCGTCGCGGACGAACTTCATCCCCGGAAGGATCGTGTCGTAATCGCCGCGAGCGGCCATCGCCCAATACGGGTGGCGGGTGTTTTGCCACATGAAAGAAAGCTGCGCCCAGTCGCGCCCGTCGGGTGAAGTCGGCGAGCCCTTCGGCTTGTCGAAGACCATCGCGCCGGCGGGCATGTCCATGGTGAAGAGCGAGCCGTTGTAGGCTGGCGGCACCGCGCCACGGCTGGCGATGGCCTCGCAGAAGCGCTCCAGCGCGTAACGCTGGGTAATTTGCGCAGCGTTCTGCGCGGCGGGGATTTCCTTGTGGCCCGCGTAAACGTCGCGTGCCTGCGGGAACTGCATGAAGCGGAATGGGTCGAGGTCGCAGGTGCCTGCCCCCGCTTTCGGGATGAAGATGTGGCTTCGGTTCCAGAACGATTTCCAATAGGCGAGGTGAGCATTCCAATCCGACCGCACCGGCTTGAGCGCCTCGGCTTTCCAACCCTCCAAAGTCTCCGGCTGGCTGGTGAGAACGCGCACGGTCGCGTCGATAGCGGTGACAGGCTGCGGCGATGCGAGGGTGGTCGGGTTAATGCGCTTGAACCCTGTGGCCGAGAGCACGCAACCGGAGGTGCGGTGAAGGATGGGATCCTTGGTTTTGGCCACGAGTTCCGGGGAGTTCTGACGGACGAAATTTTCCGCCCAAACGGAGGACTGATTGCGGTAGCACCATGCGACATGGTCGGCGGTGTCGTGAAACAACAGCGCCGCCGTGCCCGAGCCCGGCAATGGGTCGGCGGCGTTCTGCCACTGGCGCAGTGACTCCGCCATGATGCTGACTTTTCGCGCCGTGGCGCAGTAGCCCTGGACGCGGATTACCGGCGCATTCGCATCCACCCAGACGCGGAACCGCGCATCGCCCGCCACGACTTCCACGGCAGCCTGCTCCAGCACCAGCGTGGTTTTGAGGTTGTTTGCCTCCAGGACGGGATCGGTCCGAAGCCGGATGCGGCCGAGTTTCGGCAGGAGGTGCTGCGCGTCGAAGGCATCGACCTTGGCGACGTAGAGCATGAGGTCGCCGTTGGATTCGACCCAGACACTGATGCCCGCGTCGCCATTGCCCAGCGGCATGGAGCTGAACGATTCGTCGGTGCTGCGCGCATCCCAGACGACGTTGCAGTCAGCGAGCTTATCGATGGCTGGTGCCGCTCCGGTGAGCACGGCGGCAAGCGCCGCGGCGAGAAGCGCAGACGAAGAGCGTTTCACGATCGAGGTCGTCACGAAGGGCAAGTCATTCGCCCGCCGGGGCCGCGCCGAGGTAGTTGCTGACGCCGACGACGAGCGTGCTGAGGAAGACGATCGCGATGCCGGCGAGGATGAGGCGCAGGGTGCGCGGGCGGGTCTCCTTCCACTCGCCGAGGCGGATCGCCCAGAGGTTGCTGAAGACGATGATGAACGCCATGTGCAGCGTCCAACTGCTGAAGTCGTAGGCGCCCATCTTCGTCGTGCCCATGCCGTAAAACATGAACTGGAAATACCACGTCACGCCCGCGATGGCCGCGAGCAGGTAGTTCGTCAGCGTGGGCGCAGAGGAGCAACCGAGGTAGTCGCCCGCGCTCCGGTTTTTGATGTTCAGAAAAACGCACCAGAGCGCATTCGTCGTGAAGCCGCCGGCGAGGATCACGACGAGGACGGGCGTGTTTTTCCACAGATCGCTGACGCCGTGTTGCGTGGCGAGTGCCGCGATGGGTGCGCCGGCGCGGAAGGCGAAGGACATGCACGCGCTCATCACGCCCGCGAAGAGCGCGACGAGCACGCCTTTGAAAAAGCTGAACTCGCCCTCGACGCCGTGAGTTCCGGCGGCGGTGAGGTCGCGCTCCTTCGCCATGCCGGCGACTCCGCACACGACGATGCCCGCGAGGCAGACGGCGAGCCCGGCGAGCAACACGAGCCCGGAGGTGTTGCCGAGCAGCGCGCCGAATTTCCCATCGTAAATCGGCGGCACGATGGTGCCGAAAAACGCGCAGAACCCGAGCGCGACGGCGTAGCCGAGCGAGAGTCCGAGGTAGCGGCAGGAGAGCCCGAAGGTCAGGCCGCCGATGCCCCAGAGCAGGCCGAAGAGATAGGTCCAGCCAAGCGTCGCGGGCGGCACAGCGGCGAGCAGGCCGCGAAGATCCGGCACGACGAGCGAGGCGACGACGAGCGGCGCGATGAGCCAGGAAAAGACGCCGTTGACGAGCCAGCCGCTTTCCCACGACCAGCCCTTGATCTTGCGGATCGGCAGATAAAACGTGCCTGCGGCGAAACCGCCGAGGGCGTGAAGGAGGACTCCGAGTGCGACCATAAATCAGCAGACTTTGACGGTTTCCATGCCGAGCAGTTTTCCGAGCTTTTCGATCTTGTGCGCGATGTGGCCGACGCCGACCGCGCAGTGGTGCGCGGGGCCGTGGACGTTCCATTCATTGACGAGGCGCCGCGCGCCGATGGTGAATTTGTAGCGCGAATTGGTGTTGCCGATTTCCAGGATCGGACCGGCGACGCTCTCGCCTTCCGCGACGAGGAATTTCAACCGGCCATCGACGGTTTGGACGACGCTGAGGAGCGTGGTCGGCCCGTGCTTCACGCTCATCTCGACACTCAAGCCGCGCCCGACCTTTCCATGATAGACCCGGAGCGGACGCACTTTTGTTTTCCCCTCCGCGATGGCTATGTGGCCGGGGCCGTCGTGGCCCATGAGCACGACGTCGGCGGGCCAGTCCATCGCGTAGTATTCCGTGAACGAGCCGCCCGCACCGAAGCTGTCCATGATCTTCATCGCTTGCGCGTTTTTTACTTCATACTCGCCGGCCACGGGCACGCCGCGCGCGGTGAGCAGCGAGTTACCGAGGATGATCGAGCTGATGGCGTCCTCGTTTTCCTCGCTGCCGGTGCCCATATGGTAATACGCCATCGACCCGAGCGCGTGCTCGGCGACGAGCCGGTCGAGCGCGACCGAAGTGCGCGCCGCGCGTTCCAACTCCGCCTGCGAGCAGTCGGCCTGCACGTCGAATTTTTCGGCGAAAAGCGCGACCCGCTCGGCGATTTGCGCGGCGGTGACTTCGCGCCGCAGCGCGGCGAGTTCTTCCACCTCGATGATCTCCATGTGCCCGCCGAAGTGCGCGCACTGCTGCGTGAGGTCGGAGTAAATATCGAGCATCCCGCAGTAGTAGTGGCCCATGAGACCGAGCCGGTTGTGAAACATCACGCCGGCTACGCGGGCGGCATCCATCCAGGCATCCACCTCGCTCCAGCATTCGGGGTCGTCGTGGAGCTGGCCGGTGATCTGGTGAAATTCGATGCGCGCCCGGTTGAAGACGTTCGCGATTTCCGGGACGGGACACGCGGAGCAGCTCGCCAGCCATTCGCCGGTCATGCGGGTGCGGTCGCCCATCGCGTTGAACTCGGCGTAATCAATCGCCGGGAGCGGCGAGAGATTCAGGATGATGACAGGCACTTTCGCCCGCTGCACCACGGGCAGCACGGTCGAGCTGAGCGCGTAGGTGGTGACGTGGAGGAAGATGAGGTCCACATCCGCAGTGCGGAAAGCGTGCCCGGCGTCGAACGCCTTCTCGGGCGTGTCGATCAGCCCGAGGTTCACGATCTCGATGCCGTCGCGGTGCAGCTTTCCCTCGACGATGGCGAGGTATCCTTCGAGCCGTTCCTTCAGTCCCGCAAACTGCGGCCAGTAGGCTTCGAGGCCGATTCCAAATAGTCCGATTTTCGTTTTACGCATGAGAGGTGAGGTGAAAGGTCAGCGTTCTTTTGCAGGCGCGCCGAGCGCGCAGATTTCGCGATAGACGTTCGCGCCGATCGGGCCGTCGTGGAATTGGAGGCGGATGGCGACGACGCCGGTCGCGAGCGGTGCGGCGGTCGCGCTGGCGAGCGTCACTTTGCTGGAGACTTCGCGGACATCGAATTTCGCCGTCGCGATCGGCGCGAAGTTTTCCGGCGCATCGGCCCGCGCGATCAGCACGTCGTAGTGCTGGCTCGCCCGCCCGTCTGGATGACCCGCGAAAGTGACGACGCTCGAGAGATCGTAACCGCGCGGCGCGCCCGTCGTGTCGAGGCGCGCGGTGAAGCTGCCGCCCTCCGCATACGCGCGGTAGGTTTTACCGTCGTTGAGCGTCCCGCCATCGCCGGAGCCGTTGAGCGTGGTGCCGTTTCGGAGCGGCTCCGCATCGGTCGCGCCGCTGTCGCGTCCCGCGCCGGTGTCGGCGATGGCAGCCTTCGCGAGCAGATTGTTTTTCGGCACGTCGTCCTCGAATGCCGCGGCATCACCCGCGTCGCTTGTGCCGATGATGAGCACGGGCGCGCCAGCCGCGGACAGCGTGCGAGACGCGCCGCTGAGATTTGCGCTGGTCAACGCAGGAAGCGCGAATGTCGTCCGCACCGTCCAATCTTCGCGCATCAGTCGCACCGGCCCGAGCAGTCCGCTCGGCAGCAGCGGCGAGTTCTTCGTGAAATAATTCCATGTCGTGAAGCAGTAGCGTCCGCGCGATGGCCGCGGCTGCTTATTCAGAAACCAATCCGGGAACTCTTTCAGGAATTTTCCGCCGGGCAGATGGCCTGGCAGCCACTCGCAATCCGGCGGCTCCTGCTCGTCGCCGATCAGCCGGTTCGCCCACGTATTGGTCACTTCGATTTCGAGCTGATTGCCCGTCGCCCGCAGCACGCCGGGCGGCACACCCACGCTCCACGGCGCGCACCACGCCACGCCGAGATCGCGCCCGTTCAGCCGCACGCGCGCGATCGCGTTCACGGTGCCGAGGGAAAGTTGCGTCGCCGCGATATCGGGCGCGTCGAATGTTTTCCGATAGGTCGCCGTCCCGCTGAAATACTTGATCCCCGGCTCGGTGCGCTGCGTCCAGTCGGTGAGCGTGTCGAATTTCACCGGCGCCGCGGGGCCGCCCCATTTCGGATCGAACGCCACATCCCACGCGCCGCTCAACTCGGTGACGGGCGTCGCCACGGGAAAATTTCCACCCCTTTTCGGCGCGATCTTTTTTCGGAAAACCACGAAGCAACTCTCCGTCGGCGCGAACCGCATCGGGATCACGGTGCGCCCCTCGCGTTCCTCGAATTGCGGCAGGTCGCGCATCGTGCCGGTCACGGCGTCCCAGCATTCCGGCTGCCGTCCCGCGATTTTGAAACTGCACCACGCCTCGCCGCCGGTGCGCGCAGTATTTGCCACGAAGAACACATCCGCATCCGCGCCGCGCCGGTGGATGGATTTCAGCGACACACCATCGCCGGTTGCGGAAAAATTCGCGCGTGGGCTCGATGGCGCGCCCCACTGCAACAGCGCCTGGCAGCGCGTCCAGTAGCGCACCAGCGCCTTGCCCGGTTCCCACCACGTCTGCGTCCGGTCGAAGTGCGTGCCCCAGCGGCCCATCGTGTTGCCCGGCTTATAGCGATCGTCCCAAGGCTGCGGCACGTAGCGGTGCAGGATGAAGCGGTTCACCCCGGCGCAAAACGCCTCATCGCCCATCGGCTTCAACCACGCTGGCGTCTCGCTCCACATGCTGTCCTCCGGCTGGCCGGTGAAGGCCTCGGCTTCGACGATGTTCTGCCCGCTCTTCCGGAGCGCGACGACGGTGGGCGCGATCTCGAAGGGGTGAAACTTCCCGCCGTTCGTCCAGAACTCCGTCATCACCGTATGCACGTGCGGCATGATCTCGGACTGCCGCCACGGGCCGCCATACGGCTCGCAGGAAAAGACCAGCCCCGCCTCGCGCAGCATCCGCGATGTCACCGCGAAGTGCGCGTCGCGATATAGGTCTTTAATCGTCGAGTCGAAGTCCGCGCGAAACTTCCCTGTCTCCGCTTCGCTGCCTACGACGCGCTTCGCAAAAGTCGCCAAAAACGGCGTCAGCTCGTAGCCGCGCCGCGCCGCGAACTCCTCGCGCATCTTCGGCGTCCACGAGGGCATCCCCGCTTCGTAGCTGTCCACATGAACCGAATGGATGCCGGTGCCGATCAGATCGCCGAGGTGCTTTTTGATCTCGCCGATCACGTGGCGCATGTGAAAGGCGACCGCGTCGGGGCTCATCTTGTCCACCTCCATCCCGTTCGCCGCCCATTGCGACGGCTGCATCAGCGTGCCCATCGTCGTGTGCCCAAAGCGATACACCGCCCACTGCCCCGCGGGCGCGTCCCAGTCGAGCTTCCCGTCCGCGCGGAGCTTTGCACTCAGGTCGATGATCTGTTCTTTCGCGACCGCGCCGTCCGCCGGCATCGCGAGTACCGCGATGTCTTTGAAAAAAGACCGTCGCGCGGGTGACTCCGGCTTTTCCACCTGATGGTTCGCGGGATTGAAAACCGGAAAAAGCTGTACCGCACGCGGGTCCACTTCGGGTCGCTTCAAGTCCACGCTCACGCGCGCGCCGCCCGTCACCGCCGTATGCGAAAAACAGATCTCCTGCATCGAAAGCTCGGGCGTGATCCACGCGCCGCCGCTCGTCTCGTAGCCCGGCCCGTTGAACATCCCAAACTCCATCCCGAGCCGCTTCGACTCGATCGCTGCGTGCCGCACCAGCGCCCACCACGGCTCCGTGAACGCGACGATTTCCGGCGTCGGACTTTTCCCAATCGGATGCGCCCACGGCGTCGTCACGTCCGCGAGGTTGAACATCAGCGTGCGCCCGTAACCCGCGCCGTGCAGCGACTCGAGATCGCGCGTGATTGCTTCCCTGCTGTTGTTCGACCCCATCCACATCCACATCACGCCCGGCCGCGCCTCGGGCGGCGGATTCCGAAACACCTCCTCGGGCGACGAGCCTGCAAGCGCCGACGGACTGGACAGAGCCGCCGTGCCGACCGCGAACAGCAACGCGAGCAACGTAGTCCCCGATTTCAGTCTGCCTGGATTGTTCGATTGAAAAGTCATGGCTTGGAAAGCTTGAGATGGAGGAAGCGCGAACCCGCGCCCACCGCGACGCTCGCGCGCACCGTCTGCGTCGTGCCGTTGTCGGTGAGGATTTGCTCCATCACGCCTGCGCTGCTCCACGCGCCGGTGATGAGGTCGTCGCGCCATTCCGGGGTGAAGGCCACGCCGTCCGCCATCGCGGCGAGCGAGCGCGTGTAGGTGAGTTCCAGCGTCGCGCCGTTTTTCACGAGCGCGGGCGTGGCAGATGTCGCGGCGGTAGGATTTTGCCCGGTGGCGAATTCCATCAGGTTGCTCTCGTCGTCGCCGTTGCCGTCGAAGGTGTCCGCGGCGGTGCCGATGTTTTGCACGGTGCCGAAGTAAGTGAAGCGCCACGCCTGCTGCGCGGTGGCGGTGGTCAGGGTCACGTCGTTGCCGTCGCCGCCGGTGTAGCTGATGACCCAGAGGTAGCCGCTCGCGCTGAAGGCGCTGTCCTGCGGCAGTCCGGCGAAAGTGCCGCTCACGGCGCCCGCGCTGGTCTTGCTCAGGATCGTGAAGGCGGTGCCGGGCGCGATGCCCGCCGCGGCGCTGATCGTGAGCGGGCCGCTGAGGGCGACGCTGCCGCTGGCATTCAGCCGGTCGGTGGTAGCGGCGGAAAGCTCGACGGCCAGCGTGCCGCTGAGTGTGATGCTCGCCGTGCTGAGGGTGCCGATGCCGCCCGTGCCGGGAGCGAGCGTGGCGCCGCTGTTGAGCGTCACATTTCCGGCGGAGCCGGTGCCTGCGAGCGTCGCGCCGCTCTGCACGGTCGTGGCGCTCGTGGCGATGCTGCCACTGACGAGCAAGGTGCCGGCGCTGACGGTGGTCGCGCCCGTGTAGTTGTTTGCGCCGGAGAGGGTGAGCGTGCCTGCGCCGGTCTTGGTGAGGCTGCAGCCGGCGGAGGCCTCGGTGACTGCCGCGCTCACGAGGAGGTCGGTCGCCGCTGCGCCGTCGGCGACGTTGAAGGTCAGGCCCGCGTAGCCGTTGTCTGCGCGGATGCGGATGCGGCCGGCGATGGTGGAGGTGTTTGCGCTGGCGAGGGTCGTGACGGCGGTGCGGTTCCACTCGAGCTGCGGGCCGTTCGGGTCGCTGGTGCCGTTGTTGGATTGCAGCGTGCCGCCGGTCATCGTGATGCCGCCGGGGATGTTCCAGACGTGAATGGCACCTGCGGCGGTGAGTGTGCCGCCGTTGAGGGTGACAGAGCTGAGCTGGTCCACAAATCCCAGGCCGGTGCCGTCGCCGCCGGTGAGCGCGAGCGTGGCTCCGGCGTTCACGGTGATCGCGCCTTTGATCAATCCCGTGCCGCCCGAGGTGCCGGCCAGTTCGAGTGTGCCACCGTTGATCGTCGTTCCGCCGCTGTACGTGTTGACGTTGGTGAGCTTCATCGTGCCCGCGCCCGACTTTACCAACGCGGCAGGCGACCAACTTTGATCGGCGGAGACGTCCACCAATTTCGCCGAGACAGTGAGATCGGCTGAGGCATTTCCTGTGACATCGGCGACGTTGAAAGTCGAGCTGTCTGCTCCCGTGCCGTTGAGATTGAAAAACGACGATGCGGAAATGGTGGAGGGCGATGAGCCGGAGACGCTCGGATTTTTCAGGATGCCTGCGCCCCAGTTGTTGTAGTTGCCTGCTCCGTGAAATGTTCCGCCTTGGAGAATGAGGTAGTTGTAGGCGGTGTAGGTGTTCACGCCGCCATTGAAATTGTAGGCATTGAGCGTTCCGCCGGCCACGGTCAGCGAGCCGAGATTTCCCACGCCGGCCACATTGATGCTCACGCTGCCGCTGTTGATGATGGCGTGATCTCCGCCGACGGGCGGTCCGCCATCCCAGCCCGCGACCGAAATGTCAGTCCATGATCCATTTCCGCCACCCCACGTGTAGGTGATCGGTTGGTTGGAAAAGAGCGCCACCGAATAGCTGGCGACCACACTGCCGCTCGTGGCCTGCACTGCAATCCGTCTCGGGACGGCGGTCGAGGACACGCTGAGCGTGCCATTGGCGGCGATGCTGACTCCAGCGACAGAGGGGCTGACCGACCACGTCACGGCGGGGTTGGAAATCGGGTGAAAATTCTGATCCCGCACCGTTGCCGTGAATGCCGATGTGTTTGTGCCCGAGGCGGGGATCTCGACCACATCGGCTCCCGTGAGGCGCGCAAAGCTGGGCGTCGCGGTGTAATCCGAGCTCGCATTGATCTGCGAAGCCCCGCGATGCGGCGCGGTGCCGGGAAGCGTCACGCCCCAGAAATCTTTGCCGCCGTTGCCGACGATGACGTAACCCGCGTTCCGCACCAGCGAACCGGCTTGCAGGATGAAACCCGCGAGATTTCCCGTCGCGTTCGGGCTGACAAACAGCGGATCCTGCGTGCGATTACCGTCAATCGTCACGGGTCGCGTCACGCCGCCGCTGAAGTTGTTATTCATGAAAGGCTGGCGCGAGAAATCCACGGTGCGCCCGGCGGCGACGAAGAGGTTGTTTTGAAACAGCACGTAGCTCGGGTTCGGCGTCCAAGTCACATCCAGCGTCGCGCCGGGATTGTAAAAGACGTTGTTGTAGATGCGTGCGTTGTTGCGGTTGGTCGCGATGACGCGGCTTTCGTTCCAGGAGATATTGTAACGCACGATGGTCTGGGCGAACTCGTCGCCGCCCCATGTGTATTCCATGAGGAAACCGCCCGCGTTGTCGTGGGTGTAGTTGTATTGAAAAACCGTCGTCCCTTTTACAAAGCCATCGTTGTCAAAGGCGGTGCTGTCATTCGCCGCGAGCGCCGCTGTGTGGTGGACGTGGTTGAATTGCCAGACGCCATTCACGTGGCGCGTCGGCCATGCGGCGGCGATGTTGTTGCCGTTGTCGCTCAACTGCCCGACGTAGCCGACTTCGTTGTATTCGACTCGTTCGTTGTCGGTGCCGAGCATCAAGATTCCGTCGCCGGAAGTGGTCATCACCGTATTGCCGCGAGCGACCACGTTCGGGCTGCAATTCGTGTAGTTCATCCCGCCGCCCATGTATTCCGCCTCGGCATTGAAGGCGATGCCCTGGCCGTAAATGTTCTTCACCACGTTCCCTTGGATCAGCACGCCATCGGCTTTACCCGGTTCATTGATCCAGAAAAAGATGCCGCCGTTGTTCCGGCCACCGTCGTTCACGTTCTTGATGCCGCGGACGTCATGCACGTCGTTGTTGAGGATTTCGATGCCGCGCATGGTGTCGCTGCCCGAGGCGTCCACCCGGATTCCCGAGCGGCTGCTGTCGCCGCTGGCGGGGTTCGTCACCTCAAAGCCATCAATGGTCCAATAGCTCTGCGACGAGAGGGCGATCACCGCCCAGTTTCCATTGCCGTTGATGAGCGGCTTCGCGCCCGTGCCGTAAGCGCCGAGCGTGATGCGCGCCAAGCTGGTGCCCGAGCCCTGGGGACTCAGCGAGCCCACCCATGTCCCGCCGCGCTTGAAGAGCACGTTGTCGCCCGGCGTAAAAATGGTCGCGTTCACCTTCGCGATGCTCCGCCACGGCGTCTCGGCACTGATGCCATTGTTGGCATCACTGCCGGAGGGATCGACGTAGTAATCAGTCGCCATCGCGGTCGTGAAGCCGACTCCCGAAATCGCGAGCGCGGCCAAGAACTTGCCCAATGCTTGATCCCGATTCCTCATGGAGTGCTCTCACAGGTCGGATGGCCGACCGCGCGGAACCGTCGTGCTGCCCGGTTCCGCCATGCGGGACTGCCGACCGGAGGGCACGGCCCGAGAAGGGTGGCAAGGCGGGTGCCGTCCGCGAGCGGGGCAGAAGGCATGATTGCCGGGTTCGTCATTGTGCGAACGAATGTGGGAGTCCCCCATTTTCGTCCACGACATGAACATGTCACGGCCACCGGGTGCAGGGCGGCGGCATGGATTGACGCGCGTCCACGCGCGGCCTAAGTGAAGCAACCCCATGAGTTTCCCCATACGGCGCCGACTGGCGGCAGCAGCCACCGCACTGCTGGCCGGCGCGCTGCCGGGAAAGGCGGAACCCATAGAGTTTCGTTCCGTGGAGGCGAGCTTCCACGGGGGCTCGACGGAGGAACTGCTGGAGTGCATCGACGGGATCGAGGCCGGGCCGCATGGGTGGAGAGTGGCTCCGCAGGTCGGCGAGCCACACTCGGCGGTTTTTCGCACGGCGGCACCGCTAAGCGCCAATGCTGTGCAACTGACGCTCTGCTTCCTCTCCGGGCGCTTTAATAACGCGATCGCGGAATTTGCCGTTTCCGCCACGACCGACGCCGACCCTTCACTGGCCGGGCGCTGGGAGCCGCTGAGGATCGTGCGCTTCCGCGCGGAGCGGGCGAAGCTGACCCGCACCGCCGACAATCATCTGCGGGCGAAAGAGACGACGCGGGAGATCCGCGGAATGGAGGCGGACGATGTTTATTCCGTCACTGTCCGGACGGAGCGCGATGGGATCACCGGCTTTCGGCTGGATGTCTTTCCCGTCACACATGAGGGACCCAGCCCACCGGAACACGAGGAAATTTTCCCATCCGGCCCGGTCGCCTCCTGGGGTATTTACGGGGATTTCATCCTCACGGAATTTCGGGCTGAGCCACTGGGCAACGTGGCGCTCGGCGCCCCGGTCAAAGCCACGCATCCCCTTGCCGGCAACATGCAGCCGTCCGCGCTGACCGACGGCCTGCCGTCCACCTTCTCCCACCCGCAAGACCCGGACCTCGGCACGAACTTCCATTTCGAGATCGACTTGGGCCGGGTGGTGGAGATGGACCACCTCACCCTTCGGGGGCGCAACGATGGCGTTCGCGAAAATTATAACCGCCTGAGCCAACTACTGGTGCAGCTTTACGACCGCGAGCCTGCCGACGAAGTGAAGCCCGTATGGCAAAGGCTGCACCGTGCCGACGGCTCTTTTCCCGACGAGGGAATGCCGGACGTCTTGCGACCGGCGAAGGGCGAGGGTGAATTCCGTGGGCGATACATCCGACTCTCCACCAACAGTACCGTGCGGCTTTCGCCGCAGATCGCGGAGGTGGAGGTGTATGAAACACGCACACCCACGCTGGCCTGCCTGCTCGCGGACGGTCGCGTCCTGCCGATGGCGGGCCATTTGTCCGTCCCTGCCGGGTCCAGACAGCTTTCCTTTGAGTTCAGAATTTCGCACTCCGGCAAAGCGCCAAAAGGTGCCCTCCGCTGGCGTCTGGAGGGGATGGGCAGCGACTGGCAGAGTTCCCCAAGTGCTGTCCTGAGCATACCGTGCCCGCGACCGGGGAGCTACGTGTTGCAGGCGCAGGCCGGCCACAGCGATGGGCTTTGGGATGCGACCATTTTCTCCCGAACGATGAATGTTCCCCAGCCGTTCGTCGAGACACCGGCTTTCCGCTGGCTGGCCGCCACGGGGGCGCTGCTGGCGGGCGCATTCCTGGTGATGATCTTCACCCGCCGCAACATCGTCGCCCTCAAAACCCAATCCGCCCTCGCCGAGGAAAGGACGCGCATCGCCCGCGACATGCACGACGAAGTGGGGGCGCGGCTTTCGCAACTCGTGATGCTGCACGATGTTTTCGCCCGCGAGCACACCCTGCCCGAGGCGGCTCGGGAAGACTTGCGGCAGCTTTCCCTCAACACCCAGCAGGCCGTGACCTCGCTCGACGAGGTGGTCTGGATGGTCAATCCGCAGAACGACACGCTCGCCTCCATGGCGGAATTCCTCGCGCACTACGCCAGCGGCTATCTGGAGCCGGCACACATCGCCTGCCGCATCCATGCACCCATCGACTGGCCCGCCTTGGAAGTGCGCGCACAGGTGCGGCACGAACTGGTGTGCGCCTTCAAGGAGGCGCTCCAAAACGTGGTGAAGCACGCCCGCGCCCGCGAGGTCGCAATCACCCTGCGACGGGAAGCCGGGGAGTTCGTCGTCACCGTCGCCGATGACGGCTGCGGGCTGCCGGAAGTGCCGGGCGGGCTTGGAAAAGACGGCCTCGCCAACATGAAAACCCGGCTGGCCTGCGTCGGCGGAACCTGCGAATTTTCCCAGCGCCCGACCGGCGGCACCGAGGTCACCATGCGCGTGCCGCTGCCCCGCTAACACCCCCCCCGCTTTTCCCCATGCCTGCCATCCGCACCGTCATCATCGAAGACCACGCCTCCTTCGCGCGCACCGTGGAGAAATTCCTCCGCCGGCCCGATTCCGGCGTGGATTGCGTGGCCGTGTATCGCAGCGCCGAGGACGCGCTGGCCGGCATCGGGCAGGTGCAGCCCGACGTGGCGCTCGTGGACATCAATCTTCCGCAGATGAACGGCATCGAATGTATCGCCCGCCTGAAGACCCTGTGCCCGGCGCTGGTCTGCCTCGTCCTCACGACCTTCGACAACAACACGATGATCTTCGACGCGCTGAAAGCCGGGGCCTGCGGCTACCTGCTCAAACGCACCGCGCCCGCCGACATCGTGGCCGCGATCGAGCAAGCGCGCGGCGGCGGTTCGCCCATGTCGCCGCAAATCGCGCGGCAGGTAGTCAGCTTTTTTCACCGCAGCCCGCCACCCGACGAGGCCCGGCTCAGCGACCCGGAGCACGCCGTGATCGAACTCCTCGCCGGCGGGCTGCTTTACAAGGAGATCGCCGACCAGCTCGGCATCACCATCGACACGGTGCGCCGCCGGGTAAAAAGCATCTACGAAAAACTCCACGCCCACACACGGATGGAAGCGGTGAACAAATACCGTGGGCTGCGGTAGTAGGGGGGCTGCAAATCGGTGTTGGGAGATAACTGTCCACGGGCTACGGTCGAAAGCCTTCGGTGAGGTCACGATGCAAGTGTAGAGAGGTGCATTCGAGACTGAGGCAAATGATCGGAAAGGAATTTTTCACCACGAAGAGAGTGGCACTTGGATGGCGGCCATCACTCAAGTTCCAAAAGGAAGAGTTGCCCCAGCGAGAGTAAGTCACTTCGGCATGCCGAAGTTTTCGAGCTATCCACAGTCGGCGTATACCCCGCCGAACTTTGGTGTGATACACTGGAGGGCATGGAAACAAGGAAAGGGAAAAAAGGTCGGAAGGGGCCGCGCCCGCAGACGAGCATCAAGATGGAGCCGGAGGTGGCGGAGTATTTGGAGCGGCTGGCGGAACTCATGCAGCGGGATCGGACGTTTTTGATCAACGCCATCGTCTCAGAGCACGCGCATCGTCACCGCGGCAAGCTCCCGCCGCGGCTGCAGATCATCTCCATCTAAATCTATGCAGCGCGTCTCTCCCCAACAAAAGAACCGAACCCTCCCTGCCGTGCAGGTGTTCCCCGGTTTCGCCGCGCCGACGAGCAACACAACTTTCACACCGAATCAATTCTTTGACGTGTGCGTGCCGAACTATTCCCGAGGCGTTGTCCGGCTGGTCGCCTTTCTCATCCGGCAGGCACTCGGCTGGTGCGACGCCGAAGGCAACCCACAGCACGAACGCATCCGGGTTTCGTACAATGAACTCGTGAGCCGGGCCGGTATCGCCCGCAGCGAAATTCGCAAAACTTTGGATGCCGCGTTGGCGGGCGGGTTCATCGAATGTGTCCAGGCGGGACAGGCATCCCGCGCCTACTCCCCTGCCGAAAGCGCCTACTACCAGCTTCGCTGGGACTCACGCCCCGAATACATCAAAGACCCGAAGACGTTTCGCGGCTTCTTCGAGGGCCAAGGCAATCGCACGGACATTCCGAATCAGTTCTTTGATCGTGTTGTCCCCACCGAACCGCTGTCGGTCATCAAAGTCGTCGCGTCAGTGATCCGCTTCTCGATCGGGTTTCAGGCGCGCCATGGAGGACGCCGACAGGAGGTGCGTCTCTCCTACTCCGACATTCAGCGCTACACGCATCTGCGCGACCGGCACACGCTGGCGGAGGCTTTGCGGTGCGCGGAGGATCGCCACTACCTTTACCGTATTGAGCAGGGATATTTCGATCCCAACGCTGGCCGGGAGAGCCGTCCGGGTCGGTTCACTTTGCGCTGGGCGGATGCTTCTCCCTTCCTGACCGGTTTGAAAACCCCACCGGCTCAAATCGAGCCTCACCGGTATGAAAACCCCACCGGCACCGGTTTGAAAAACCCACCGGCACCGGTTTGAAAAACCCACCGGTGAACCAGTCCGAAAACCCCACCGATATAGAAACGAAACAAGAAAACGAAATGAGTAAACAGCCGCAGGCCGATGCGGCCACATCGAACGCTTGCGCTCTATTGCAACGGGAAGGGTTCACGGAAAAAGCAGCGAAGATTTTGGCGGGCCAATTCCCGGAAGACCAAATCCGGGCGCAGATCGCGTGGCTGGCGCGCAGGGCACCGAGCCGCAACCGGCTTGGCATGTTGCGCCGGGCCATCGAGGAAAGCTGGCCGGCACCGGAGGAACTTCGGCATGCCGAAGATTCCGCAGGACGGGAATTCGCGCGCCATTTCTACGCGGGGCTGGCGGGCAATGCCGGTTTGCCGGTTGCCGAACCTTCCGCGCGGGACACCGAATTGGCCGGAGAATTCGTTGAGCGCTTGCTTGCCACCAAGCCGGTGAAGATCGAGGTGAACAAGTGGGCGCGCGACTTTGCGGCGCATGTGAGCGAGCGCCGGAACGCGCGGGACGTGACTTCGCTGGTGTTGGCGTTGCGCGCTCACGGGGATGCGTGGCTTTTGCGCTTTGGTCGTGCGCAACAGCGCTTACGTGACGAGGCCGCGGAAACCCTTCGAGCCGCCCATCGTGCGATTCACGAAGCCGCGTGGTTTGGCTTTCTGGCCGAAGCGGAAGTGGTCTGCCGCGAGAACCGCCCGGACGAATACGCGCGGTTTCTCACCGAGCACCAAAACTCCAAGTGGCTGCCCAGCATGGCCGATCCAGACAACCTGCGTCTGCTCGCTTTCCAGCGTCATTTCCAACTCCCGGATTTCTGGCCGTGGGACGCGGAATTTAACCCCCAACCTTTTCAAACATGCGCGTAATCACCGTCATCAATGCCAAGGGCGGGTGCGGCAAGAGCACCATCGCCATGAATCTCGCGGCTGGCCTCAGCCTGCTTGGTTCGCGCGTGCTTCTGCTCGATCTCGATCCCCAGGCACAGGTGACGCAGTGGCTTCATGCCGGTGATGGCTTCAACGTGTCGGGCACGCTGGCCGCTGTTTTCAACGGCGACCAAATGCTCTCCGAGATCGTTCGGCCTTCCCACATTGCCAACCTCCATTTCGCAGCCAGCGCCGACAGCTTGGAGGAACTGGGCCGGCAGATTACCGACCGCGAGAGCTATGCGTTCCTGCTCGCCCAGCAACTTGCCGCCGTGCGCGACGACTACGACTTCGCCGTGATCGATAGCCCGAACCAAATCTCGCCGATCATGGAGAACGCGATCTATCCCGCCGACCTTTTCATCGTTCCGTTCGAGAGCACTAAGGCGGTGAAGAGTTTCGCCAGCGTTTACAAGCTCCTCCTCCAGCATCGGTCTGGTGGGGACTATCAAATCCTCCACGTCCTGAGCAACCTGACCCGGCTTCCGGGCCTCCGTCGCCGGGTTTTGGAGTTGCTGGAGGCGGACGATCTGACGCCAGCGCAGACGGAAATCCGTTCCTGTGGCTGGCTGGCGCAGGTCGATGAATACGGAGGCAGCATCTTCCACTGGCGACCGCACTCGCGCGGCGCGGCGGACATCAACGCCTTGGTGGCGGAGGCGCTGGCGACATTATCAGCTAACGAAAACACCCATGACACAAATGAGAGGACCGACCGGCAGGAGCCGGCTGGAGTTGGTGAAGGAGGGACTGGCGCGCGGATTGGGTAAGCGCGGACGGCTCATCGTGAGCCTTGACCGGCTGATCGAAGATCCCCGCAACGAACGCAAAACCTTCCGCAACATGGACGGGCTGGTGGCTTCGATTAAAGCCGTGGGGCTGGTCGAACCGATCACGGTGACGATGGAGGGTGAAAGGTATCGGATTCTGACGGGGCACCGTCGTGCCCGTGCCGCGAAACTCGCGGGCTTGCGGGAGGTCGAAGTGCTCATCCGGGAAGCCGAAGACGAACTGTTGCGTCGCCGAAAAAGTCTCATTTCCAATGTGCAACGCGAAGACCTTGGCGCGGTGGATTTGGCGGAGGCCTTGCAGGTGATGCTCGATGAGGACAACGAGGTCCACAGCCAGCGCGAACTCGCGCGGGTGCTGGGCAAACGCGAGGCCTGGGTCAGCGATATGCTGCGCGTGCTTTCACTGCCCAGCGCGTTGCAAACCCGGCTGCGGCATGCGGAGGTTTCGGTGCCGTATGACACCATCATTCGGATAGCCCGGATCAGCGACGCGCACGAGCAGAAGCGACTCGCCGAACTGGCGCTCGGCGGAGCCAGCAATACCGAATTGCGCCGCCGGATCGGGGAGTTGCCGGACGGTAAAAACTCCCGCCGGAGGAAGACCGAACGCACCGCGGTGTGCGTGGACGGATACACCGCGAGCGTCACCGGCCCCGCCGGACAAAACGCGCGCCAGCACATGAAGACTGCCGTCGAAGCGTTGCTCGAAAAATTGGACGCAGACGAATTCGCCGACGCGGCGTAGCTCCCGATGAGGGATCGCCGGGGGCTTGTACAGGGCCGCCGGGCATGATAGGATGGAGACCGGAGGAATTGGTGTTCCCGGTTTGCCGGGATGAAGCCCGTCTCGCGCACAGGAGTGCGGAGGTTGGTTTCACCTCGCAACCCACGCCGCAGCATTCGCTGGGGCCAACCACAATCGAAAGGAACACCAAACCATGAGTCATCAAACGGCTCGCAACGATCCTTATCAACTCGTCACCGACTGCATCCTCGCGCATCTGGAACGCGGCGTCGTTCCGTGGCGCTGCCCGTGGAATCGAAACACTGGCCGTCCCCGGAACTTTCACACCGGCCGCGAATATCACGGCGTCAACGTCCTGCTGCTTGGCTTGCTGCATTTCCCGTCGCCTTGGTGGATGACGTTCCGTCAGACCAAGGAACGCGAAGGCCGCATTCGCCAAGGCGAACACGGCGCGCTCGTCATGAAATTCGGCCGCTGGGAAAAAGCCGTGAAGAACGGTGACGGCACCGAGGACAAGAAGACGACGCTCTTTTTGAAGAGCTACCGCGTTTTCAACGCCACGCAGATCGAAGGCATCGAGTTTCCGCCCGTCGAACCCGGGCCGCAACTCGATCCGAAACAGCGCATCCTCCGCGGCGAGCAAATCGTCGCGCAGATGCCCAAGCCGCCGAAGATCACTGAAGGCCGCACCACGAGGGCGTCCTATCGGCGCAGTACCGACACCGTCGAGATGCCCGCGTTTGCCTGCTTCCATTCACCGGAGGAGTTTCATCTCACGCTTTTTCACGAGCTGATCCATTCCACCGGCCACGAAGCGCGGCTCGCGCGCAAAGGCGTCACTGAGAGCGACGGATTCGGAGGCAAGACGTATTCGCAGGAGGAACTTGTGGCGGAAATGGGCGCGGCCTTTCTCGGCATGGAGGCCGGGATTGTGCGCGACCAGCATGAGCAGTCCGCCGCCTATTTGCAGGCGTGGCTGGACACCCTCCGGGTGCAGGAACACCGGCGCTGGATTGTGCAGGCCGCCAACCAGGCGGGACGCGCGGCGGACTTCGTTCTCGGCAGGAGCCGGGACGAAGCGTCATCCGAGCCTTCCCACGAGGAACCCGCCGGGCAATCCGCCCTGCCAGCCGCCGCGTGAGCCATGGATGTCCATTGCACAACCTGCGGCGAACCGTGGGACACGTATCACCTGTGGCATGATGCCATCTGGGACACGGGCCTTTCGGAAGCCGAAATCCGCGCATGGGAGAAACTCCCGCAAAGCGGAAAGCTCGCTCCGAAGTGGAGGCAGCAATTCGAGGCCGCCTGCTACGTCTTCGGGCGGACGGTCATCAACGTGATTCGTTGCCCGGCGTGTCCCAAAGATGCGCAACCGGATCGCGCAAAGGTCCAAATCAATGCCGAGATCGAAAACCTGCTTGCAGGGGACGAGGACGGCCTGGCGGCGACCTACGAAGATCACGGGCTCTGAGCCCACGATCAGCAAATTGTTCTTTGAACACAAAGGCCAGGTGGCAACCCCATCTGGCCTTTCGCTCGCGCCAATTCAATCCGGCAGGGCAGGGAAGTGGTGTGTGGCATGAACCGCACTGGTTGTCACGGGAGGCCATCCGGCCACCGGCCAGCGCGGCTCTACCGCACATCACCATCATGATTCATTCCGCCACCGACGAACCGGCGCAAGGGGAAGTCCTCGCGCCGAAATTCAGCCCCGGCCAGCTTGTCGCCACGCCGGGTGCTCTGGAAAAAGTCCAGCCCGAGGAAATGCAGGCCGCCCTCGCCCGCCATCTCCGCGGCGACTGGGGCGAGATCGGCAAGGACGACCGCCGCGAAAATGACCTGTCACTCGAAAAGGGTTTCCGGCTGGTTTCGGTCTATCGCACCGCCGCAGGGTTGAAATTCTGGATCATCACCGAGCATGACCGCTCCGTGACGACCATCCTGCTGCCGGACGAGTATTGAAAACACGGGCTGCTTCCATCACGGAGGCAGCCCTTTCATTTTCCTCGCAAAAGCGGTGTCGCCGAAAAATGCAGCTCAACAGAGCCGTCATTTTTGAGATATGTCGCCAACAGAATTTGGCGACGCGTTTTCAGGCTGCCCTTTCCATAATGTCGCACGAGTCGAGGGCTCGCTCGACGAACTGCACGAAGTCGCCGTCTTGGAAGATTTTTGATTTCTCCCACACGGCGCGAGGGATTGAACGATTGAGAAACTGCCGGATGTCCGCCGCGACCGCATCGTCGTCGAACTGCATGCCAAGTTTGCGCGCCTTGAACGCCGCGCGCAGATGCAGGATCAGCGTGTGAACGAACAATTCTTCCTCCGCCGTAACTGGCTCACGTCGCAGGTTCACTGACACCAGCAACACTCGCGAAAGCGCTCTCCGCTCGTAGAGCTTTGACCAGATTTCACGGTGCGCGTTGGTGAGCGCAAACAGGTTCCCGATTTTCCGTTCCTTCGTATCCGTGCGGACGGAGTGAATCGCTGTGAAGAAGCCGACGAGCAGGCTCGCCGTTTGCAGGAATTGAAACCAGTTCTGTTCCGCCCATTCGAGGATTCCCATCCCCGAATTGTACCATGGCAGGCTTTTCCGTGCTAAATCGTCTCGGGAATGTCCGCTTTCGCGAGCACGAGTGTCTTGCGCGGAATCCGGATGATGCGCTCGTCCGGACCGCAACCCGCGCCGAAGCGGAGCTTGCCGATGGCGGCGTCAGTGATGTCCACGCCGATGACGGCGAAATCACCGTCTTCGAGTTCGAGGATGTCGGGGCAGCCTTGGAGCGAGGAAGTTTTCGCACCGTTGGCGTGAGGATCGGGGCCAATGCGTCGAGTGATGTTCAGGCCTTACTTGTGCCTATGGGCACATCGCGTGTCAACAAGATAGTGCGATAGAAAACCCGCGTGTCAAAAGCCGCCGACCGCCAACGCCAAGCCACGATCGACCGCCTCATCACATCGCTTGAGGCGGAACGCCGCAGGCAAGAGCTATCGTTGAACGAAGTCGCAACCCGCGCCGGCCTCAGCCATACGATGGTCATGCGTGTCGAAAAGCGTGACCGCCTGCCAACAATCGACACACTGCTTCGTATCGCGGAGGCGCTTGACGTCGATCTCGGTGCGCTGATTCAGCGCGCCAGCAAAGCCGCCAAGCGCACAGGCAAAGCCTGACTGCTTCTGTCCCCTATCGTGGACAGCCGGGCTGATTACCCCACATACATGGTATGTAGCCCCGCGCGAAATCCGCGCGGCTGTTGCGCGGCTCAACGACCGCGTTGACTGGCTCCCCCAAGGTTGTCGTGCAGCGCCCGACTTCGCGCGATTTCCTCCGGCTATCGGGTCAAGCCTGCGTTAGCCACTCCGGCCTTGACCAAACCGCGCGAAGTCGGCCGCCACGGGATACCTCCCGCCGACAACCTTGGGGGAACTAATTCCATAAAGGACAACTTCGCTATCGCGTCCGTCCACCCTACCGGGTGGCCGACAACTTCGCGCATGGCGCGGCTATCGCCGCCGCCGCGCCGCCGGAACAGGAAATCGCGCCCCGCATCGGGTCCCCATTGCTCCGCGCCCGCTATCGCTCTGCGCGAACGGGCACGCCTTTGGAACCTCGCGTCCGGTTTGGTACAATGAGGACATGCCGTTCCCCAGACATCCACGTTTTCGACGCGCGGAAAAATTTCCGCCGATGGAACTCACTCCGCGTGACGCGGAAATTCTGCGTCTGCTCCGGCGTCATCGTTTCCTCCGTTCAAATCACATCGCCGCCCTGCTCGGCGACAGCCGCCAGCAACTCCTTCGCCGGCTGCAAAAGCTCTACCATCACGGCTACGTCGAACGCCCGCTCTACCAACTCGACTACTTTCATCGCGCGGGTTCTCAGCCCATGGTCCACGGGCTCGGCAATCGCGGGGCAGCCTTTCTGTTTCGGACAGAAAACTCAGTGTCCATCCGCCTCGACTGGAATTCGCGCAACCGCTCAGCGACAAGGCTCTTTCTCGATCACGCGCTGATGATCTCCGACGTGCTCGTGGCACTGGAAACCGCCTGCCGCACTCGCGGGGATGTGTTCCTTCGTCACTCTGACGAGTTTGCCCAACCGGCGCACGGCGATGTCACTCGATGGAGCATCACTCCCCGTGGCATGGAGCGCACCACGGTCATCCCCGATGCATTGTTTGCAGTGGAGCACAGGCGCGCGGACGGCTCGGCGGAATCCATCCTCTGCTGCCTCGAAGCCGACCGCGGCACCATGCCTGTGGAGAGCCGCAACGTGCGTCGCAGTTCCATCGCCCGCAAACTCATCGCCTACGAAACAAGCTGGCGCACCAGAGTCTTCCGTCAGCGGTTCAACACGACCCGCGTGCAAATCCTCACCGTGACCACCTCCGCCGCCCGGCTGGAATCCATCACGGCATGCGCCAGCGAGCGGGTCAGCGCCGCCGGACTTTTCCACTTCGCCGCACTTTCCGAAATCCTCTCCTTCCCGAGCGGTTTCCTCGACTCCCTGTTGACGCAGCGGAGTTCCCCACGTTCAGCAGCCGCCCCCGGCTCAAAGGGGAGGCCACCGGCGTAACCGTCAGGCATCGCAGCCAGCTTCCATTACCTCAATCGCTCGCCCTCGTGCGTTGTTGCGATTGAAGGCCACTGGTCTCGCCCCGGATATCGACATTGTCCCAAGCTGAACTTCGACACGGCAGCGCGGTGCATTGCTCCCTTCGCAGGCAGGAGTGGCGGCTGGCTACGGCATCATGGACGAACATTTTTCACAAATTGGAATACGCGAAGGCTGGGGCGCACAATATCCCGTCTGTCTTTCGCTGTCTGACCGAAGGATGCACCTTTACGTCGTCGGAAAAACGGGTTCGGGAAAAACGACCCTGCTTCGCAATCTCATCGTGCAGCATCTCGCCGCTGGGCACGGCGTCGGGTTGATCGATCCGCACGGGGATCTCGCCGAGGAACTGCTCGACTGCATCCCGCCGCATCGCGCGGACGACCTCGTCTATTTTCATCCCGGCGACCTCGACTTCCCCATTGGCCTCAATCTCATCGCCAACGTCGCCCCGGACGACCGGCACTTGGTTGCCAGCGGCATCGTGGGCGCCCTCAAGGGCATCTGGCGCGACTCGTGGGGGCCGCGTCTCGAATACATCCTCTACAACGCCATCGCCGCGCTCCTCGATTGCCCGAACACTTCCCTGCTCGGCGTGAACCGCATGCTCACCGACGCCGACTATCGCCGCCGCATTGTGGCAAAAGTGCGCGACCCATTCGTGCGCGCATTCTGGACGGACGAATACGAGAATTACGATGCACGCTTCCAGCGCGAAGCCATCGCGCCGATTCAGAACAAGCTCGGCCAGTTCCTCCTCAATCCCGTTGTCCGCAACATTCTCGGCCAGGTGCGCACCAAAGTGAGCATTCCCTTCATGATGGACACCGGCCGCATCTTCATCGCGAATCTCTCCAAGGGAAAACTCGGCGCGGACAAGGCGAACCTGCTCGGCAGCCTGCTCACCACGCAGTTCCAACTCGGAGCAATGTCACGGGTGAATCAGCCCGAGGCCGAGCGCCGCGACTTCTATCTCTTCATCGACGAGTTCCACAATTTCACCACCGATGCCTTCGCCGCCATCCTCGCCGAAGCCCGCAAATACCGCCTCTGCCTCACCCTTTCGCATCAATATATTGAGCAGGTCCCCGAATCCATCCGGGCCGCCATCTTCGGCAATGTCGGCTCACTCATCTCCTTCCGTGTCGGCCACTCCGACGCTCAGGAACTTTCCCGCGAATTCGGCCAGACCTTCGCCACCGAAACCTTCACCAGCCTCGACCGCTTCCGAATCATCGCCCGCCTGTCCGAGGACGGCCAGACGCGCGCGCCGTTCCAGGGCACCACGCTCCCACCGATTGATTTCCAAATCGGACGCCGCGAAAAACTCATCGCCCGTTCCCGCGAAAAATACGCCGCTCCCCGGATGAATGTGGAGGCGAAGATTGAGCGCTGGCTCGCCGAGCGCGAACCCGATCCGCGCAAAATCCGCAAGGGCCGCATCCCTTTTCTTCCGGTGAAGTTGTAGCAAAAGAAAATGGACGGCTCCGAAACTCTCCGGGGCCGCCCATCGTTCGAGAATTCCCGAACCTTGCACGACAACGTGCCTGACGCCTCCCCGCTCCGCAGGCAGCGCAGCCTACCAGCGATCTTGCGCGTCCGGCTCCACATCCGGCACCTTGGCGAGAACGGCGGCAAAGGCCGCGTCATCCGCGCGTGCCGCACGACTCGCGAGATAGTCGCGGTCGCGATAAGCGGCCACCGCCTCACGCAGCGCGTTTTCGGCAAAAGCGTCCACCGGCTGATGCGCCGCGGCGGCGAGTCGCGCGAGTTCGCCAAAGCTCGGGTCGTCGAGATGGAGTTCGAGAGTGGTCATCGCAGTGGCGTAGGGCCGCTCGCTATGCCGCAGGTGTCTTCGGACCGAGCAGCAGCAAATCGAGCCCCAGTGGCGCGAATTTTTTGAACCCGCGGTCGAACGTGACGTAACGCATTCCGCTCTCCATGGCGAAGGCGGCGAGATACGCATCCATCCAACGCAGCGGCGCGGACATCGTCGCGGTGCCAAACTGAAACCAGCGCGTTTCGAGCGAGAGCGGTTCTTCGAGACACGCGGCGACGCGCCCATCGTCCCGCAGCATCCGCAGTGTCTCCAGCGCCTGCTCGTTTGTGAGCGTATGCGGTTTCATAAAGGCATCCGTCGTCACCAGCCGCAAAAAGGAGTTCTGCGTCATCCGGCAAAACTCCGCCGTGTCGCCGTCACTCAGGCCGTCAAGCCACGCACGGGCGGCCGGGTGGTGCTGATGACCCGAAACCGCCAGTGCGACAAAAACGTTGCTATCACAGAGATGCCGCATGACGTGACTCGTCCTCCATCGTGTCGAGCCGGGACGCCGCGTCGTCCGGGAAATTCAGAGTGCCCGGCGCGCCACATTCAATGATCGGCAGACGCACGCGAAGACGCGGTTCACGGACACGGGCGGGAGCGGTGGCGACGACTCGCCGCAGACCTTCGGCCACCATGTCGCTCAAGGCGCGGCCTTCGCGTGTGGCGAAGTTCGCCGCGTCGGCGAGCAGATCATCAGGAATTTCAAGCGTCGTCTTCATGCCCGCAGCATTCCAGAAAGGACTGGCGTGGTCAAATCACGTCTCCCCGCCCACTGATCGTGGCAGCCGGAACGTCCTGCGCGAACTGCACCCGATTCGGCAGTTCTCGGGGTCGCGCGCTCACCATCACGTCGAGTGAGAGCCGATGCAAAAACACCCGCAACACAGCCTACGCACTCTCCGGCGGGAAAAACACATTTTACAAGCCCATGTCATTTCTCCGCCTTTCAGCGGTGGTCTTCCGCGAAGTGGAAGGGTGGCTGGCTGGTGATGTCGGTGCTGGTGAAGGATGGACACCAATGCTTTTCGACATGTTCGATCACGAGATCGTGGCCGGTGAAATGATCCACGCCCGGCGGGCGCTCGGGATTGTACATCGAGTCGGTGAAGTCGCGCATGAGGGCGACGTTTTTTCCGAGATAAACCATCTGCCGAATGGCGAAAGGGCGACCGAGCACGCACATGTTCAGATGCACGCCGCAGAGGATCACGTTATCGATGCTGCGCGCGGTGAGAAGGTTCCAAGTCTCCTGGCCGCTGTCGGTGAGCGCATCGTCGGGGCGGAGTTCGATCGTCGCGATCTGCCGCTTCCAAGCTTCGCGAATGGTGCATTTCGTTCCCACGCACGAGCAGCCCATGTCCGAGTCGTCGATGGGCAGGACGCGCTCGTGTCTCGGGTCCGTCCAGCACCAGTTAGTGCCCCAGCGCTCGGCCGTGGCCAGCGGCACGGGCGTTTTCGCGAAGGGCGCGGTCTGGGCCAGTTTCCGCTGCGGTGTCTCCTTGTAGAAAGTGGTAACGCTGCTCGGTGCGTGGATGATGAACACGCCGCGGGCGCGCGCCACCTTCACGACTTCGTTGAGTGGCCCGGCCATCTCGCCGACCCGACGTGCGGCGGATTTGCACCAGTGGTCGTCCCACATGTCGCAAATGATGAGCGCGGTTTTCTTGGGGTCCCACTCGGCCTTTTTTTCGGAGGGGACGAAAGTGCCGGCTTGGGATTCGACCCGGGAACGCAGAGTGAGTTGGAGCGGTTTGTCGGCGGCGAGAGAATGGGAGGTCATGGCGATGGACTCAATGGTCAGCACGGCGCGAAGAATAATTCCGAGAGAGCGCGGCGAGATTTTCATGCTGCTGCTTTTAGCAGGTCGGCAAATCTCTGGGAAGGGTAAGATAAATCGGGAACATCCGCGAGAGAAGCCCGCTAGCGTAAGCCGCAGCATGCAATGACGAACCCGCCTAACAATTTCTCGACGAAGTCATTTCTCATCGAGAAAGATAAACCCCACGCATGAGCCTCGTTGCCTCCCCGAACCTATCCTCTCCAGCCGCATCAATCCAGCTCACGAGGGGCCAGTGGATGGTTTTGCTCGCGGCGTTTCTCGGGTGGATGTTCGACGGCTTGGAAATGGGTATTTTTCCGCTGGTGGCGCGACCCGCGTTGCAGGAGATGCAGGCGGCGGCGGGTGCGCTGGATGAGCAGTTCGTGCAGATCTGGATGGGCAAAATCACTGCACTCTTCCTGCTCGGTGCGGCGGCGGGCGGACTGGTATTCGGCTGGCTCGGCGACCGGTTGGGCCGCGTGCGCGCGATGACGATGAGCATACTCTGTTACTCGCTTTTCACCGGGCTTGCCTACTTCGCTCAACAGCCGTGGCACCTCGGAGCATTTCGTTTCATTGCGGCGCTGGGGATGGGTGGCGAATGGTCGCTTGGTGTGGCGCTGGTCATGGAATGCTGGCCGACGGAAAAACGTCCGCTCATGGCCGGGCTCATCGGCGCGGCTTCCAACATTGGCTACGCCATGATCGCCCTCATCGGCCTCAACTTTGCCATCACCCGTGACTCGTGGCGCTGGGTGATGTTGGTCGGGGCCGCTCCGTCTTTGCTGACGTTATTCATCACTCTCTACGTGCCGGAGTCGGAGCGGTGGAAGGAAGCCGTTGAAAAAAGCTCATCGCATCCGGTGCGGGGGATCTTTGGCGCAGGCCTGTTGCGCTCGACCATCCTGGCAATTTGCTTTTCCTCGGTGGCGCTCATCGTCACGTGGGGCATCGTGCAGTGGATTCCGCTTTGGGCCGATCAGATGACGGGCGGCAAACAGCCGAAGGTCAAAGCCTACATTCAACTGGTTTCATCAGTCGGCGCGGTCATCGGTTCTCTGGTCGCGCCTTTGCTGGGCCTGAAGTTCGGACGGAGGCCGGTCTATTTCGGCCTGTGCCTCGCGTCTTTGGTCGTGAGCAGCTTTCTCTTTCGCGCTTTTGAAAGTTTCAGCGGGGCCTTCATTCTCACCGTCGGTTTGGTGGGTATGTGTACAGCTTCATTCTATGGATGGCTTCCTCAATATCTGCCCGAGCTTTTCCCCACTCGCGTGCGTGCCACAGGTCAGGGTCTGGCCTACAACTTCGGCCGCATCCTCGCCGCTGTCGGCGCTTGGCAGATGGGCTCCCTGATGGCTTTTTTCGACAAGAGCTACGCGCGGGCTGGGGCGACCATCGTCCTGGTCTATCTGCTCGGCATGGTCCTGATCTGGTTCGCTCCTGAGACCAAAGGGAAGCCCTTACCCGAGTAGCTTCAATGCCCAAGCCCACTGACATTCGCGTGGTTGAGGCAAGCCTTTACTTTCTTCCCATTCGCACGCGGTTGCCTTTGAAATTCGGAACCGAGACGGTGACCGAAATCATCTGCGCTCGGGTCTGCATGCGGGTGCGTGATCGCAGCGGTGCCACCGCTGAAGGGTGGGGTGAAACCCCGTTGTCCGTGCAATGGGTTTGGCCGAGTCAACTTTCTTATGAGGTCCGCAGTGCGCGGCTGAAGCAGTTCTGCATCGATCTCACCAAAGCCTGGTCGGAGTTCGCTTCCTACGGTCACCCGATGGAAATCGGTTACGACTTTCAGGAACAAGTCCTGCCCGACCTGCTGGAGAAAGCTCACCATGATGTCGAAGCCATGCCGTGGCTGGCGGCTCTGGTGTGCGATTCCGCTTTTGATCTCGCGCTTCACGATGCCTTCGGACAACTGCTACGGCGGCACATATATTCCACCTATGGGCCGGAGTTCATGAACCGTGATTTGAGAGCTTTCCTCAAACCAGCGTCGGACAGCGCGATTTCTTTCGATGGAAAATATCCGTGTGATTTTCTGGTTCCGCGCAAGAATGACCTCCCGGCATGGCATCTCGTCGGCGGCGTGGACTTACTCGATGCCTCGGAACTGACCGGGCAGGAGCCCAACGACGGTTACCCGGTATTGCTCACGGATTGGATCACCCGCGATGGATTGAAGTGTTTGAAAATCAAACTCCGGGGCAACGATGCCGCATGGGATTATGAACGCATCGTGAGTGTCGGGAAGATCGCCATCGCGCAGGGCGTGGATTGGCTCTCGACCGATTTCAACTGCACTGTGCAGGAACCGGCCTACGTCAATGAGTTACTCGACCGGCTGAAAGACGAGCATCCGCGGATCTACGGGATGATCCTCTACCTGGAGCAGCCCTTTCCCTATGACTTGGAAAGGCATCGCATCGATGCGCATAGCGTTTCGGCACGAAAGCCGATGTTTCTCGATGAAAGCGCACATGACTGGCGTTTCGTCAAAGTTGGCCGCGACCTCGGTTGGTCCGGCGTGGCTTTGAAAACTTGCAAGACGCAAACCGGCGCGCTGCTCAGTTGCTGCTGGGCCAAGGCGCATGGAATGACCCTGATGGTTCAGGATCTTACCAATCCGATGCTCGCCCAAATCCCGCACACGCTGCTCGCAGCACACGTCGGGACGATCATGGGCGTTGAGACAAACGCGATGCAATTCTATCCGGAGGCATCGCGCGCCGAGGCGGCTGTGCATCCCGGTCTTTTCCAAAGGCGCAATGGCATGGTGAATCTTGCGACGATTCGCGGACATGGGTTCGGTTATCGCCTCGACGAGATTGATCACCCACTCCCGTCTCCAGCGGCGGAATACCATCAATGATGCTTACTTTTCCACAGCGTTCGGCGAACCCACAAAGCGTGGCGAACAAATACTTCCGGCCTTTCGCGTTGTTCATTTTTTTCGTGGTGACGACGAGTCTCGCCGCCGGACCGGCCAAGCCTCACATCGTTTTTGTGATCGGGGAAAACGAGTATCACACGTGGGAGACGCTGCCAGAATTTGCCAAGGCAGAACTCGAATCCCTCGGCTTCAAGTGTTCTTATGTCAACGCGCCGCCCGCCGGTGGTAATGAGTTTGCCAACTTCCAAGAAATCAAGGAGGCCGACCTCCTGCTGATCAGCGTCCGGCGTCGCACTCCGCAAAAGGAAATGCTGGATTTGATTCGCCAGCACCTCGACGCAGGAAAGCCGCTCGTAGGGATTCGCACGGCCAGCCATGCATTCGATGCGAAACCCATGGATGACCGGCACAGCGCATGGAGCAGTTTCGATCGGGATGTTCTAGGGGGGCATTACGAAAACCATTACGGCAACGATCTGCCACCCTTGGTTCACGTCGCAGGGGGGGCGGAAAAGGATCCGATACTCACGGCCGTCGCGGTCGATACGTTTCGCACTCGCTATTCGCTTTATCGCAGTCAGAACCTTGTCGCCGGGACGAAGACGCTGCTCACGGGCGCAATCGAGGTCAATGAGAAAGAAGTCACCGAGCCAGTCGCCTGGACCAATACGAACGCCAACCGGCGCGTATTCTACACGTCGCTCGGCGGGCCGGATGATTTCGCGGCACCGACTTTTAGGCGACTCTTGCTGAACGGAGTTTTGTGGGCGCTGGACCGACCCATTCATCCTGCCGAAAGCACCTCCAAAGAGGAGCCACCGCAGCCCGCCAAAGTTGCCCCAGCTTTACTACTGCCGCCCGAAGCTTTGAGTCCTGAGGATTCAAT
The DNA here is from genome assembly GCA_021414005.1 of Chthoniobacter sp. Classification (GTDB taxonomy): domain Bacteria; phylum Verrucomicrobiota; class Verrucomicrobiia; order Chthoniobacterales; family Chthoniobacteraceae; genus Chthoniobacter. Next base: position 187,277 of record JAIOPH010000002.1, read on the forward strand.
GAAGCGCTTCCACGTAGCTGATGACTTGGAACTTCAGCAAGTGCTGGCGGAACCCATCGTAAAGCAGCCGGTGTTTCTAAATTTCGACGAGCGCGGGCGCATGTGGGTCGTGCAATATCTCCAATATCCCGCTCCCGCCGGGTTGCAGATGCTAAGTCGCGACAATGTCTGGCGCGGGGTTTACGACAAGGTGCCGCCACCTCCGCCCGGCCACTTTCCCGGTGCGGACAAAATCACCATCCATGAGGACACCGATGGCGATGGCATCTTCGACAAACATAAGACGTTTCTCGAAGGTTTGAACATCTGCACCGCGGTGTGCCGCTGTCGCGGTGGAGTGTGGGTCCTGAATCCGCCATATCTGCTTTTCTATGCGGACCGGAACAACGACGACATTCCTGACGGTGATCCCGAGGTACATCTTGCCGGTTTTGGCCTGGAAGACACCCACTCGGTCGCGAACAGTCTGCGCTGGGGGCCAGACGGCTGGCTCTACGGAGCGCAGGGGAGCACAGTCACAGGGCACATGATCCGGCCCGGTCTCGACAAGGAGCCTTTCCTGCACACGATGGGTCAGTTGATCTGGCGCTATCATCCGGAGACCAAGCGCTTCGAGGTATTTTCCGAAGGCGGCGGCAATGCGTTCGGGGTGGAGATCGACGCCAAGGGCCGGATCTTCTCCGGGCACAACGGCGGCGACACCCGTGGCTTTCACTATGTGCAGGGTGCATATCTGCAGAAGGGCTTTGATAAGCATGGCCCGCTCTCGAATCCTTATGCGTTCGGTTATTTTCCCCAGATGACCCATGCCAAGGTCGAGCGCTTCACCCATAACTTCGTGATCTGCGACAGTCCCGGTTTGCCGGAGCGTTACACGGGAAAGTTGTTTGGGATCGAACCCATGCAAGGCCGGATTGTCTTTAGTGACATACAAAGGGATCGATCATCCTTCCAAACCCGGGATCTCGGCTACGCACTTACCAGCGACGATACTTGGTTTCGCCCCGTGGACATCAAGGTGGGCCCGGACAGCGCTCTCTACTTTGCCGACTGGTATGACCGTCAGGTAAATCACTACCGCAACAGCGAGGGCCAAATCGACAAGAGCAACGGTCGCATTTACCGACTGAAAGCCAAAGGTGCTGTGGCTGCCAGTCCCATTGACTTTGGCAGTCTCTCCACTCCGGCGCTGATCGAAATGCTCGGCAACCCCAACAGGACATGCCGCCAGACGGCGCTCCGCTTGCTCGGGGATCGAAAGGACAAGAGTGTCATTCCGATGCTGACGAAGATGGTGGCCGACAACACTGGGCAGTTAGCTCTCGAAGCTCTGTGGGCGCTGAACTTGAGTGGCGGCTTTAGCGATGGAGTCGCGAGGCAAACTCTCGCGCACAAAGAACCGCAGGTGCGTTTGTGGACAGTGCGGTTGCTAGGCGATGCGACGAAAGTTTCCAATGACCTAGCCGCCAGCCTCGCGGCGCTCGGTGCCACCGAACCCGATCTCGAAGTGCGCGGCCAACTCGCCTGCACCGCCCGGCGGCTCCCGGCCAGCGATGCCCTGCCCATTGTGCGCAATCTGCTGGCGCGAAACGAAGACGCGGATGACAACCGGATTCCGCTGTTACTTTGGTGGGCTATCGAAGCGCAGGCGGAAACGGCCCGCGAGGCCGTGGTGAAATTGTTCGCCGATCCGGCATTGTGGCGGTTGCCGATGGTGCAGAAACACGTCCTCGAACGCGTCATGCGGCGTTATGCCATGGCGGGCGCACGCCGCGACCTGTTGGTCTGCGCACAGCTTTTTCTGTTATCGCCGGGACCGGAACAAACCGCCCGGTTGATGGCTGGCTTCGAAGCCGCGTTCAAAGGACGACCCATGCCCAGTCTCCCCGGCGAACTGACCGAAGCCATGGCCAAAGCCGGCGGCGAAACGACCGCGCTGGGTCTGCGCCTTGGCCGACCCGAGGCTGTGCAGGAGGCTCTCCAGATTATCGCTGACGACTCGGCTAATCAGAGCCAGCGGCTCGAATACGTCCGGATTCTCGGCGAGGTGAAACTGCCCCAGGCTGTGCCGGTGCTGATGAAAATCGTTGGCAATCCCTCGGCCCAACCGCTGCATCAAGCGGCGCTCAGCGCGCTCCAGCCCTACGACGACGATATAATCGGTGGCGAGGTGCTCGCCTGCTTCGGCCGACTTGCCCCCGGCGCGCGCACTGCGGCTCTGGCCCTGCTCGCCAGCCGCACCGCTTGGTCGCTACAATTGCTGGAAGCCGTCGAGGCGGGGAAGATCGCCAAGGCTTCGATCTCGCAGGATGCGATCAGCAAGATGAAACAGCACCGCGAGCCTCGCGTCGCCGAGTTGGTCGAAAAGCATTGGGCAAAGAAGGCTCGGCCTGCGACTGCCGAGATGAAAGCAAAGACCGACCGTTTGGCTGTCGTTATCCGCGGTGGCACCGGGAGCCCGTATGACGGTCAGAAAATTTTCGGCACCTCCTGCGCGATGTGCCATAAGCTCTTTGGCCAGGGTGGCCAGATCGGCCCCGACCTCACAACCTTCAAGCGTGACGACCTCGATAACATGCTGCTCAGCGTCGTGGACCCGAATGCTGAGATTCGCGAAGGTTACGAAAACTATCTCGTCACTACCAAAGATGGACGAACCCTTTCCGGATTCCTCGCAGACAAAGATAACCGCGTGGTGGTTCTGCGTGGCATCGATGGGGTAAACATTACCTTGCCGCAGGATGAGATTCAGGAGATGAAAGCGGTCGGCCTTTCCCTCATGCCCGAGGGTCTGCTTGACGCGCTCACCGACCAGCAGATCCGTGACTTATTCGCCTATCTCCGGAGCACGCAGCCATTAGTTCGCTAGTTTTATGAATATCCTGCTTGATTACGAAGTTCACGTTGGCGCGGTTCAAGCGAAATGGGAGTCGTTTATGCGAAAGTTGCTGCGGGTTATCGTTCTGGGTTTCACTTTCCACACTGCGAGCGCTGAGCCGATCGAGTTGACCTGCCAGACCCGCGATCCGGAAAGCGGAAAAATCGTGCTAACGGCGGAAAAGGTGGATCCGGCCCACGTCGGCGTGGTGGCCGTCGATGTCTGGAACTACCATTGGTGCAAGACGGCGACCATGCGCGTGGATGCGATCATGCCGCGGATGAACAAGGCCCTCGACGCCGCGCGCACGCTCGGCATGACGGTGATGCTTTGCCCCAGCGATGTCGTGGACAATTATGTGGGCTACCCGCAGCGCGAGGCGGTTTTCGCCCTGCCGAAGTTTCCCGTGCCCGCCGTCGTGAACGTCAATTGTCCTCCCGTGCCCGACGCCGGCGGCTGCGCTTGCGGCCGGGAAAAGTGCGCCGAGAACTATGGGTGGGATGGCATGCACCCGGCGCTCCGCATCGGCGAGACCGACCTCATGCCCGACACGCAGGCGGAGGTCTATGCCATTTGCAAGACACGCGGTCTGACCCATCTCATCTACATCGGCTTTCACACCCAGGTCTGCCTGCTCGGAAAACCAATGGGACTGAAGGCGATGAAATCCGCGGGCCTGCGCTGCTTTCTGGCGCGCGACATGACGGATGCGCATCCGGGTTATGATCCGGCGCGCAATTTCACCCCCGATCTGAACACCGAGCAGGTCGTGGAGCATTTCGAGAAGCACCTCGCACCGACGATCAGTTTCCAGGAGGAACTGACGAAGCTGGGCAAGTGGGAGGCGAAGTGGGTGGTGGACCCGGTGCGCATCACGCCGTGGGGCACGCCGATGCGCCCGCATTTGTTCGAGCAACCCATCACCGTCACGCTCACGACGCCGCTGGAGCCGGGCGCGGAAATTCGCTACACGCTCGACGGCTCCGTGCCGACGGCATCCTCGGCGCTTTACACGAAGCCGCTCGTGTTCACGTACACAACCCGGCTGCGGACCTCGGCCTTTCGCGACGGGCGGGCGGTTTGCCTGGAGTCCGAGGGTTCCTTCGCGCGGATGCCGCCCATGCCACCCGCGCCGGAGGTGGCCATCGGCGACTTGAAGCCCATGCGCAATGTGGGCTTCGGCCACACCTATGGCGGTGCCGTGCGTTATTCCGGCCACACCAAGCCGCCACAGAAGGACAAATCGAATCTGGGGCAGGACATAAAGATCAACCGGACGACCTACCCGCGAGGCATGGGTGTCCATGCCCCGTGCGAACTCATGTATGAGATCAAGCCGGAATACCAGCGCTTCGTCGCGCTGGCTGGCGCGGATGAAAACGTGGTGACCCTCAGCAATGGCTCCAACCTCGCCAAGTATCCGAGCGTGGTCTTCAAGGTGTTCATCGACGGCAAGGAAGCCGCCGCGAGTCCCGTGATGCGCGTGCAGTCGCCGGCGTGGCGCTTCGATGTCCCGATTCCCGCGGGCGCCAGGATCATCAGTCTCGCGGTCACGGACGCCGACGACGGCTCGCGCGAGGATTTCGCCGACTGGGCCGAAGCCGGGTTCGTCACCACGAAAAGCAAATCGCCCTAGCCGCGCCACGAAACCATACTGACAATCCCGCAATGAAACGCCTCTTCGTCAAACTGTTTGGGATTCTGACCATCGCCATGGGTCTTTCCTGCGCTGCGGAGAACGCGGACTGGCAGCCATTGCGGACGCCGGGGTTTTGGGAGAAAAGTTTTGGCGGGGTGGTGGAAGCGCATGACGGTTGTGCGTGGTATCGTTGTTTCATCCAGATCCCGGCGGAATGGCAGGGCGAATCGCTGACGTTGTCGCTCGGCGCGATCGATGACTGCGACGAGACCTTTTTCAACGGCGCAAAGGTCGGCGCGGGGGGCAGCTTCCAGCCTTACCGCTCGGCGTCGGGCGAAGTACGCCAATACATCGTGGCTCCCGAGCGGGTGCGCGCCGGCGAGTGGAATCTGCTGTCGGTTCGGGTGTGGGATGGTGGCGGAGCGGGCGGGATTTCCACGGGACCGTTGAGGCTGAGTTCCGCCAAGGGAGTTCTGAAACTGGCCGGGACGTGGGAGTTTCGGACGGGCGATGACCTCGCCTGGGCGCAATGGCCCGCCGACCTGGACGCCGCCGGTCGCGCCAAACTCGCGCAGCAGTTCGCCGCCAAGGCCGGGCCCGACTTTGGCCAGCCGGTGGACACCGCGCCGCTCGCCGGCACACAGCCGCTGACCTTGGAGGGCGACATACCCTCCCAGCTGGTCGCCGGTGTGGACAAGTTCCTCCTCCGCGAAACAGACCTATCGGTGGAAAAGCGCGCGCGGTTCTGGCATCGAGATTTTTCGTCGCCGGAAAAGTACGCCGTTTCTCTCGAAACGAATCGTCAGCGGCTGGCGCACATTCTCGGTGTGAGGGATGCGCGTGTTGCCACGCCCGACATGCAGGTGGTGGCGGGCGTGGATCAGCCGCCGCTGGTCGGGCAGGGTGCCAATTACGAAATTCGTGCGGTGCGCTGGGGCGCATTTGGCGATGTCCACGGCGAAGGGCTGCTGCTCACGCCCACGGGCCGCGAGCCGGTGGCCGATGTGGTCGCAATCCCGGATGCCGCTCAGACTCCGGAACAAATCTGCGGCTTGCAGGACGGCGTGCCCGTCGCGTCGCAGTATGCGCGTCGCCTGGCGGAAAGCGGTTGCCGCGTGCTCGTCCCAATGATCATCGATCGCAACCGCGGACCGCACTTGGGACACAGCCGGGTAAGCGCCCGCCAATTCCTTTACAACTCAGCCTTTGAACTCGGACGTCACCTCATCGGCTACGAGGTGCAGAAAGTCCTCGCGGCGGTGGACTGGTACGCCAAAGCGGGTGGCGCCGGGAAACGCCGCATCGGCGTCATTGGCTATGGCGAAGGCGGTTTGCTCGCGCTTTACGCCGGGGCGCTCGACCAGCGTATCGGCGCGGTCAGTGTCAGCGGGTATTTCGAGGATCGCGATCACCTGTGGGAAGAGCCGATCGACCGGAATGCGTTCGGCTTGCTGGAGCAATTTGGCGACGCCGAGCTCGCCGGGATGATTGCCCCGCGGCCGCTCATCATTGAGGCGGCCAAGGGGCCGGAGCTCGTGATGACGCTCGGCGACGGCGGAGCCCCGGGACGCCTCCGCACGCCGCCGCTGGAGGTGGTAAAAAAGGAAGTGGACCGTGCGCGCAGCCTCGTCAGCGAACTCCAGCCGGCAGCCCCGATCGAACTCATCGTGAGTGGCAACGGCACCGGGCCTTTTGGCAGCGAGCCAGCCCTGACCGCTTTCCTCAACGCCGCAGCGCCGAAGACGGAACTGGCCGTGAACTCACCGGCTCCCAAACCGGCGCGCCCCGCCACCGATACCGCAGCCCGTCAAGTCCGTCAGCTCAAGGAAATGGACCAGCACAATCAGCGGCTGCTGACCGAAAGTCCCGAGGTGCGACGCGAGTTCATGAAGAAATTGGACACCAGCTCGCTCGATGCCTACGCGAAAAGCGCCGAGTGGTATCGCAACTATTTTGCCGAGGAAGTCGTGGGTCGCTTCGATTTGCCACTGCTGCCGGCCAACGCCCGCACACGCAAGAGCTACGAATCCGAAAAGTGGGTGGGCTACGAAGTCGTGCTCGATGTTTTTCCGGAGGTCATCGCTTATGGCGTCCTGCTCTTGCCGCGGGATTTGAAGCCGGACGAGAAGCGTCCGGTGGTCGTCTGCCAGCATGGGTTGGAGGGACGTCCGCAGCATGTGGTCACCGGCAACAGCGAGTTCTATCACGACTTCGCGGCCAAGCTGGCCGACCGCGGGTTCATCACCTTTGCGCCGCAAAATCTCTACATTTTCAACGACCGCTTTCGCACCCTCCAGCGGAAGAGTAACCCGCTGAAGAAAACGCTCTTCTCGACGATCGTCCCGCAGCACCAGCAGATCGTGAACTGGCTCAAGACCCTGCCCGGCGCGGACCCGCAGCGGGTCGCTTTCTACGGCCTGAGCTACGGCGGCAAGTCGGCGATGCGCATCCCGCCGCTCGTCCCGGACTATGTCCTTTCAATCTGCTCCGCCGACTTCAACGAATGGGTCGGTAAGAACGCCGCTACCGCGGGCACCGCGGGCCGCTACAGCTACGTGTGGGGCGGCGAGTATGAAATCTTCGAGTTCGATCTCGGCAGCACCTTTAACTACGCCGAGATGGCCGCCCTGATCGCCCCGCGACCTTTCATGGTCGAGCGCGGCCATTTCGACGGTGTGGGAGCGGATGAAACGGTGGCTTGGGAATTTGCCAAGGTGAACTTCCTCTACAACGCGGGGCTCCACATCGGCGACCGCTGCGAAATGGAGGTCTTTGCCGGACCTCACACGATCAACGGCAAAGGCACTTACGATTTCCTGCACAAACATCTCCGCTGGCCCAAATGAAAACCGACCACCATGAGTTCGCGGGGCTGCTTTCGCGGTCATGCACCCACGTGCTGGGCGTCGCCACGCTGCTCATTCCGGTCACGCTGAGCTTCGCTGCAATCGCTGCGGATGGCCCGGTAAAGCAACCTTCCGTCGATTTCGACCGCGAAATCCGGCCGATCCTTTCCGATCACTGTTTTACCTGCCATGGGCCGGATGAAAAGAAGCGCAAGGCCGAGCTGCGGTTGGACACGAAGGAAGGTCTCTTCGCCACCCACGAAGGCGTCACTCCGGTGGTCCCGGGGCGCAGTGCCGCGAGTGAGTTGATCCAGCGCGTGACCAATCCTGATCGGGACGAAATCATGCCTCCGCCGAAATCAGGCAAGACGCTCACGCCGGCGCAGATCGGAAAGCTGCGGCAATGGGTGGATGAAGGAGCGAAATGGCAGGGGCACTGGGCTTTTCAAGCACCCACTCGCCCGGCCATGCCCGCGGTGCGCGATGGTGCCTGGGTGCGGAATCCGATCGATGCGTGGGCGCTGGCGCGGATCGAGCAGGAGAAGCTGTCGCCACAGGCGGAAGCGGATGCCCGCACGCTGATCCGGCGGTTGAGTCTGGACCTCACCGGGCTGCCGCCCACGCCGGAGGAAGTGGATCGGTTCCTTGGCGACAAACAGGCCGGAGCTTATGCCGCGCTGGTGGATCGGCTGCTGCATTCGCCGCACTTCGGGGAGCGAATGGCGCAGGTGTGGCTCGACTTGGCGAGGTTCGCCGACTCGGACGGGTACCACGACGACACCACGCGCTCGATGTGGCAGTTCCGGGATTACGTCATCCGCTCGTTCAACGCGAACAAGCCGTTCGACCAATTCACGGTCGAGCAAATCGCGGGCGATCTCCTGCCGGATGCGACTCTCGAACAGCGCATCGCCAGCGCCTTTCACCGTAATGGACCGACCAGCTCCGAGGGTGGCGCGGATGCCAAGGAATATGCAGCGAAGTATGCGGTGGATCGTGTGAACACCACGGCAACGACCTGGCTTGGCGTAACGCTGCAATGCACCGAATGCCACGACCACAAGTATGACCCTTTCACCACGCGCGAGTTCTACCAGATGTTCGCGTTTTTCAATCAGGTCCCGGAAAACTTCATCGAACGCTCGCTGCATGTAGCCCCGGCCATCACCACGCCGACGCCGGAGCAGGAATCGAAGCTCGCTGAACTGAAACGGCGGGTGGTGGACTTGGAGCAGGAGGTGAAAGCGGCTGCCGAAGCTCCCGTTGTCGCGCCGGAAACCGCACCCGACGCCGCGCCCGCGGAGCCGGAGAAAAAGACGGACTCCGCCGCGGAACTGAAAAAGCAACTGACCGCGGCAAAGCAGGCGCGGGATGAATTTGAGAAATCCATTCCCCGGCTGCGCGTGATGGCCGATGTGCCGCAGCCGCGCCCCACTTACATCCTGCTGCGCGGCGACTATCGGAATCCTGGCGCGCAGGTTTCGCCCGGCGTGCCGGCAGCACTTGGAAAAATGCCGGAGGGTCTTAAGCCCAACCGTCTCGCGCTGGCCCGATGGTTGACCCAGCCGCAGCATCCGCTCACGGCCCGCGTGATGGTGAACCGGCTTTGGCAGATGATCTTTGGCGTCGGCCTCGTCAAGACTGCGGAAGAGTTTGGCACCCAGGGCGAGCGTCCCAGCCATACGGAGGTTCTCGACTGGCTGGCGGTGGAGTTCATCGAAAGTGGGTGGGACGTGAAGCACATCCTCAAGCTGATCGTAACCAGCGCAACGTATAGGCAGTCGTCGAAATTTTCCCCCGAACTGCAAGCGCGCGATCCCGAGAATCGCCTGCTCGCCCGCGGCCCGCGCTTTCGCCTACCGGCGGAAACGGTGCGCGACAATGCCCTGGCCATCGCGGGTCTCCTCGACCGGACGCGACCGGTGGGTGGGCCGAGCGTGAAACCCTATCAGCCCGGCGACCTGTGGCGCGAGTTTGCCTATGGTGACTCCGCGGATAAAGCCTACGTGCGCGACAAGGGCCCCGACCTTTACCGGCGCAGCGTTTACACCTTTTGGAAACGCTCGGTGCTGTATCCCAGCTATGCCATTTTCGACGCGCCGAACCGTGAGGTTTGCACTGCGCGGCGCTCGGTGACGAACACGCCGCTGCAAGCCTACGTGCTGCTCAACGACGAAACCTTTGTCGAAGCCGCCCGCGTGCTCGCGCAAAAGGTAACCGCGGAGTGCCCGGATGATTTCGGCAAGCAACTCCGCCTCGCCTTTCAGCTCGCGCTCGCCCGATCGCCCTCCGCGCCAGAGCTGGCCGCGATGGAAAATCTCCATAGCGAAATGCTCGCGGAGTATCGCCGCCAGCCCGCGGCGGCGGCGAAGCTGCTGGCGGTGGGTGACGCCCCGAGGCCCGCCGGCACCGATCCGGTCCGTCTCGCCGCGTGGACTTGCGTGGCCAACGCCATCTTGAATTTCGACGAAACCATCACGAAAGAATAGCGATGAGCCTGTCTTCCGAATTTCAGCGGCAGTTGACGCGGCGCGCGCTACTCGGCCGCAGTGCGTTCGGTCTTGGCGCGCTGGGTCTTTCCTCGTTGCTCCGGGAAAACCTCGTCGCGAGCACGCCCGCACCCAGCGCCGGCGGAGACCCGGCGGCGATCCTGCGCTTTGTCCCCAAAGCCAAGCGCATCATTTTTCTGTTCATGTCCGGCGGGCCATCGCAGCTCGACCTTTTCGATCCGAAGCCCCGCCTGAACGAGCTGAACGGCCAGCCGATGCCCGAGAGCATGGTAAAGAACGAGCGCGTGGCCCAGCTCCAGGGCCAGCCGCTCAAGTGCATGGGCACGCGTTACAAGTTCGCGCGCTACGGCCAGTCGGGCGTGGACATTTCGGAATTGCTTCCCTGGACCGCACAGATGGCCGACGACATCACCGTCATTCGCTCGATGCAAACGGAGGCGATCAATCACGATCCGGCGGTCACTTTCATGCAAACGGGCAATGCGCAGCCGGGGCGGCCCGTCATAGGTTCATGGCTGTCCTACGGGCTGGGTAGCAACAACCGCGACCTGCCCGCTTTCGTCGTGCTCGTCTCCGGCACCGGCACCGGCCAGAACCTGCACACGCGCTACTGGGGCAGCGGCTTCCTGCCGACCGTGCATCAGGGCGTGCAGTTTCGCTCGAAAGGCGATCCCGTCCTCTTTGTCTTCAACCCTCCCGGCATGAGCTCGGAAGTGCGGCGGCGCATTCTCGACGGCGTGCGCGACGTGAATCAGCAGAAGCTGGACGCCGTGGGTGACCCCGAGATCGCCACACGCATCGAGCAGTACGAAATGGCTTATCGCATGCAGACCAGCGTGCCCGATCTGATGGACAGCTCGCAGGAACCGGCGAGCGTTTATGATCTCTACGGCGAGGAGGCGAAAACGCCCGGCACTTTCGCTGCCAACTGCCTGCTCGCACGCCGCCTCGCCGAGCGAGATGTGCGTTTCATCCAGCTCTATCATCGCGACTGGGATCACCACAACCAGTTACCCGAAGGCATCACCAAAGAGTGCCGTCAGGTAGATCGCGCCGGTTATGCACTCGTGCAGGATTTGAAACAGCGCGGCTTGCTCGACGACACGATCGTCATCTGGTCCGGCGAGTTTGGCCGCACGCCGATGTCGCAGAGCAACACGTCTTACGACACCTATGGTCGCGACCATCACATGAAGGCGTTCACGGCATGGGTTGCAGGCGGAGGTTTCAAGGCGGGCGGTCTTGTGGGTGAGACGGACGAACTGGGTTTCTCCGTCGTAAACGACCGGGTGCATGTCCACGATTTTCACGCGACTATTCTGCACCTCATGGGCATCGAACACACCCAGCTCACCTATCGCTCACAAGGCCGCGATTTCCGGCTGACGGATGTGCATGGCAAGCTGTTGCCGGACCTGCTCGCCTGACGCGACCAAGGGAATACGATCGCTTCGTTTAACAGCGTGTCTTTGGCCAATTTACTGCATACGCTATTTTTCCACTCCCCCGTCCACCTCTGGCACAATTAAAACCCGATGACAAACCCCATAACCCACCCTTCCTTCGTCTTTCGCGCCGAGGCCAATCTCCGATCTTTTCGTGTCCCATCCGCGGGACGCGATAGCAAATTCATGGCACGCATTAAACCAATCGCGTTGCTGAAAACCTTTGCTGGAGCGTTCGCCGCGATGTTGGCGGCGGTCGGAATCGCTGGAGCCGCGGAGCCCACCACTGTCGTCTGGTCACAGCATGACGTAACGTCGCCAAACGACATTTTGGGCGGTCCCGCCGGTTTGCTGCCCGGTTCCGCGAAGGCCGTTGACTCTTCGGCGACACTCAAAGGAATCGAATATACGTTATTACCCGCGGCAACCCTCGGCCTGAATTCGGGCGGTTTTCCCCTCGCCGATGTTGGCAGTCTGAGCGATGTCGCTCTGAACAGATTGTTTAGAAAAAGCGGTTACGGAGCGGGACCGATTAGTTACACAATCACCGGGGCGACGCCCGGCCAGCAATATCGTGCACAGTTCTTCGTCCTCAATCAGGCCTGGCAAAAAGCGTCCACGTTGACGGTAACGCTCAATGGTGCGGCGTCCCCGGCTTGGGAAGTGGCCACTCGCGGCAAAGTTCCTGATACCGGACGGTTATTGGAGGCAAGGTGGACCCAGCCTCCGGGCGAAAACACGATCACCTTCACCATAACCAAAAGCCCCGGTGGCGAAGGTGTCCAACTGTCCGGCTTTGTCGTCCATGCCCTCGGCGCAGGTGTGGCTGATCCGTCCGAAAAGCGGGTCAAGATGCTCGGCGAGACGCCCGAACAGCGCGATGCCCGCATGCAATGGTGGCGCGACGCCAAATTCGGCATGTTCATCCATTGGGGCCTCTACTCCGTGACGGAGGGGGAATGGGGCGGCAAGACGGACTACGGCGAATGGATCATGTGCCATTGCAAGATTCCGGTGAAGGAATACGCGGCACTGGCGGCTAAGTTCAACCCGGTGAAGTTCGACGCAAAGGCGTGGGTGCAGACCGCTAAGGACGCTGGGATGAAATATATCGTGATCACCGCGAAGCACCACGATGGGTTCGCCATGTTCGGCTCGAAGGCCGATCCGTTTAACATCGTTGATGCCACGCCGTTCAAGCGCGACCCCTTGAAGGAACTGGCCGCCGAATGTGAGAATCAGGGGATCAAGCTGGGGTTCTATTATTCGCAAACTCAGGATTGGCATCAACCCGGCGGGGATGCGGTGTTGGGCCGTTGGGACCCTGCGCAGAATGGCAGCTTCGACTCCTATCTGCAGAAGATCATTCTGCCCCATTTGAAGGAACTCATGACCAACTACGGGCCGGTCGCGGTGCTTTGGTGGGACACGCCCACGGGGTCCATGACTCCCGATCGCACAGACCAGATGAAGGCGATGCTCAAGCTGCAGCCCGGCATCATCACCAACAACCGTCTCGGCGGAAAAAACGCCGGCGATACCCAAACTCCCGAGCAGGAAATCCCCGCCAACGGCATCCCCGGCAAAGACTGGGAAACCTGCATGACCATGGGCAAGCACTGGGGATACAACAAGGAAGATAACCAGACGAAGTCGGCGACCGAACTGATTCGCATGTTGATCGACATCGTCAGTAAGGGTGGAAACTTTTTAATGAACGTGGGGCCGACCGGGGTGGGTGAGTTCCCCGAGCGCAATGTCCAGCGGCTGGCCGAGATCGGCCGGTGGATGAGAATCAACGGTGAGGCCATCCATGGCACCACACCCGGCCCATTCCCCAAGGCGCCCGCCTGGGGCCGAGTCACGCAGAAACCGGGCAAGCTTTACCTACACGTCTTCGATTGGCCCAATGATGGAAAATTGGTCGTGCCTGGCCTGACCGCCAAGGTCAAGACTGCCTATCTGCTGGCGGGCACCAACCGTGTGGCACTAAATACCACGACCAACACCGGAGACGTAGAAGTGACCGTGCCCGCCCAGGCCCCCGACGCGGTTGCCACGGTCGTCGTGTTGGAAACCGACGCCAAGCCGTAATACTTTTCACCCAACCTTAAAAAATTCCGCTTTTAACCATGAACTACATTCGGCTCCTCGCCCTAGCCATGGCTTTGACCGCTTCCATGGCTTTCTGCCTTGCTGAAACGCCGACCGTCCAGTCCGACGTAGTCTTCGATGATTTCGAAAGCGGCCGTTTTGACAAATGGGCCGTTGAGGGCGCGGCCTTTGAAAAGGGCCCGCTGGAAATCGAAGGACTGGATAGCCCGAGGGCAAAAGCCGGCTCCAATGCAGATGGGGAGAAGGTCTATTCCCCGGGCCACCAGGGGAAATACCTCGCTCATTCGGCGCCTGATCGAAACTACGGCCCGCAAGGCAAACTGACCAGCCAACCGTTTGCCATCGACCGCCACGCCTTGAAATTCCTGATCGGCGGCGGGTCGTCGCCATCCACCCGCATGGACCTACTGGTGGATGGGAAGGTCGTGCGCACCGCTTCGGGCGAGGCTCTCCACGGTGTGACGGAACGCGTATGGGACGTAACCGAATGGAAGGGCCGGCAAGGCGTACTCCAAATTGTGGACGCCGCTTCGGGTGGCTGGGGATATGTCGCAGTGGATAGGATCGTGCTGACCGACTCCCTGACTCCAGCCCCATGGGAGGAAGACCCCAAGGATTTCCTCACCCTGCGCACCGTCCAGCCGGGGAATCCCTGGAATAATAGCTGGGTGAAGGATCCCAACGCCAAACTCCTGTTGATGGGCGACTCCATCACCAGCGGTTGGAATGGCAGCGCTTTCAAGAAATTCTGCGCCAACCGCAGCTATGTCAATCTGGGCCGCAGCATGGAACAGGCGGCGCATCTCATGTGGCGGCTGGATAACATCGACTGCGAAGGTGCCCAGGCAAAGCTGATCGTGCTGATGATTGGCTCCAATGACGGCGCGTGCAATTTCTCTTCCCAGGACGTCGCCGCAGGGGTCGCCGGGGTGGTTGGTCGGCTGCGAACGAAGATGCCACAGGCCAAGATGCTGGTCATGTCCATCTTACCCCGTGGTAATGCCCCTAAAGACAAACAGCAGGCTTTCACCAAGATTAACCCGATCATTGCCAAGCTGGCCGACGGAAAGAATGTTTTCTATCTCGATATCTGCGAGAAGTATTTCCGTTCTGACGGGACGGTTGACCAAGCACTGCTCGGCGACCTCGTTCACCCGACGGGCAAAGGCTACGAAATCTGGGCGGAAGCAATGGAACCGCTGTTCAAGAAGCTTTTGGATGAAAACTAATAACTTCCACCACGCATTGGGTCAAATAGCTCTTGGTCCGGAAAATCCCGCCAAGCACCTCCAATGACTTTCGCAAATGTCGAGTCTTTGTCAGTGATGCTCACCGAACGTTTGATTTGCGCCAGCAACTTCGCTTTCCGAGCACCGCCTGGCTCTTCGGTGAACGCAGTGAAGTCGTCGGTGTTGTAGCCATCGCAACGCCCTTGGAGTTTTACCTTCTTGACTGGCCACGGACCTATGCACTGCACGACTCCGCCGCTGAGCATGAGAATGACAAAGCCCGCTTGAACATGTCGCTCGAAATCGGGGTCACCGCCTCCGGTGGAGAAAGAATTGCTGAGGTGCGTGCACTCGTCGGCCATTGTCATGCCGCCTCCCGCCCGTGGAGGTTCTGCCGGATGACCGTCACGGCCATGATGTCGAAAATCGCACCGGGGTCTGTGTTGAGCTTGGGCTTGTTGAATGAAAGGGCCATCGTGATTTTGCAAGCGGTCCACCACGACGTGTCCGCATTGACGGTCATTTCTTCAACGTGCGCAGGAAGGCGACGCCATCGAATTTGCCTTGGCCTCCGCCGACCGCGCGCGCTTCAGCGAGTTCACGAGTCATGCGTGGGCGGGCTTTATCGGCGACTTTGCGATTCGATTTGTGCGCGGCGGTTTTCATTGGTGCGCAAGCGTATTGCGTGTGCATTAAAGGGGGAAGTTGTACGAATCGACGTTCATTTTTTGGAGGCGATCCTGCGACTTATCCACAGCTTTGATGGAACGGACGCGTGGTACAATTCCCCGTGGAAATCAGCCGCGTATGTCGCGCGGCCATCCATGAACCTTCAGAGGAGGAATTGCCATGTCCCGATTCGTGGACTTCAAGGCGGTGAAGG
Source organism: Chthoniobacter sp. (assembly GCA_021414005.1). Taxonomy (GTDB): domain Bacteria; phylum Verrucomicrobiota; class Verrucomicrobiia; order Chthoniobacterales; family Chthoniobacteraceae; genus Chthoniobacter. The sequence continues at coordinate 202,822 of JAIOPH010000002.1, forward strand.
CCGCCGTCACCATGCTCCAGGTGCTCGAACACTACGGCCTTGCCGCAGGGTTCAATCGCTCGGGGAACAGCCTGAGCGGGCCTTGCCCGCTGCATCATGGAGAGAACCGGAAGCAGTTTCGCGTCTCGCTGGAAAAGAACTGCTGGAATTGTTTCGGCACCTGCAAGGGTGGCGGAAACGTTCTGGATTTCGTCGCGCGCAAAGAGGGGTGTTCCCTTCGCGAAGCGGCGCTCGCGTTGTGCGACTGGTTTGAGTTGCCGACGCAGGAGAAGCCGGCGCGGCCCGCGAGGGACGCCGGAAAACCGCCCACGCCGGAGACCCCGCCCAAAGCGGAGTCCCGACCGAAGGCAGCGAAGGCGAAATCGCCGGGTGCCGAAGAAGACGGGCCGAACAAGCCGCTTGGCTTCGCGTTGCAGAATCTCGACCCCGAACATCCGTATCTGACGGAGCGCGGGTTGAGCGCGGAGACCATCGCGGAGTTTGGCCTCGGTTATTGCCACAAAGGCAGCATGACGGGGCGTATCGTCGTCCCGATTCACAACGCCGAAGGCCAGCTTGTCGCCTACGCGGGACGCTGGCCAGGCGTGCCGCCGGATGAGGACACGCCGAAATACAAATTGCCGCCGGGCTTTCGCAAAGCGCAGGAGGTTTTCAACCTCCACCGCGCGATGCGCGAGCTGCAGGACAAGCCGCTCTTTGTCGTCGAGGGATTCTTCGACTGCATCTGGCTGTGGCAACACGGCATTCGCCGCGTGGTCGCGCTGATGGGGAGCACGTTGTCGCCAGTGCAAGCGGCGCTGGTCCAGAGGGCGCTAACGCCGGATGGACGGATCGTCGTGATGCTCGATGAAGATGACGCGGGACGCGCCGGACGCGAGAAAGTCGTGAACCGGCTCGCGCTGCATTGTTTCGTGAGAACGCATGTGTTCACCCACGAAGGCCAGCAGCCCGATTCGCTCACGGCGGAGCAACTGGAGGAATTGCGGACGCCATGAACCAGCTCGATCTCTTCTCGTGGCGATCGCCACGAAGGAAGCGGGTACCGGTGCTCGGCGCGCATGAATGGAAGATCGTCTCGGTGCGGGAAACCGCACCCGATGCACTTCCCCAATGCGACATTCCGCAGCAGGCGGTGGATTATTGGCGGGCGCACATCGCCACGGCTCCCCACTTCAATCCTGACGTGGAGTGCCTGGCCGTCCTGCTGTTGAACGTGAAGATGCGGGTGCGCGGACATCACCTCGTTTCCATCGGTTCGCTCAACGAAACGGTGGCGCATCCGCGGGAGGTGTTCCGCGCGGCGGTGATCGCCGCGGCTTACGCGGTGATCGTGATGCACAATCATCCCAGCGGTGATCCCACGCCTTCCCAGGCGGATCAGCAGATCACCCGCGTCTTCGCCGACGCCGGGCGCATCCTCCGCATCAACGTGACCGACCACATTATTGTCGGCCATGGACGGTATAGTTCCTTCCGAGAAGCGGGCCTCCTTTAGCCCGCAACCAAGACCCCGATCAGCGCAAGCTGGCCGGGGTCTTTTTCCGCAAAAGATTTCCTTTTTGGCTGTCATCCCCGGGCATTTTCCGCTACGCATTTCCGCGGAGAATTCACCCATGAACCCCTTCGCCCGGCCCCTCCCAGTCGCCCTCCGACGGCATGGCGAAATTGTTGGCATCGTTTTGGGTACGCTCAACTTTCCCTTGGTGTACTATGCCGGGAGACTGGAAACGGCCTTCGTCAATGGGCCGGCAGCGATCTTTCTTCCCATCGTCATGTTGAGCGCGGCTGCGGGATTCCTTGGTTGTTCGACCGCAGACCCACGCCGCGCTCCCGAGATCGCCGGCGTGTCGCTCCGGGTGGGCGTCCGGGCCGGCATTGTCGCCTCGCTCATCAGCGGAGGGTTCGCTGTGCTCGCATCCACTTTTCATGCGTTCGGTTTCGGTTATCCGTCGAGCGTCGAGTTGGGGGCGAGCGTGCTCAGTGTGCTGTTCCTCGTTACCGACAGCGCGCCTCATCTTGCTGGCCATTCTGGCGCTGCCGCCGTCGCTTTTCTTCAGCCTGACTGGCGCGCTCCTGGCCGGGGCCGTGCAAGGTGGCGGGACGCCCGCCCATCATGGCCTGCGGCGTGCCGCGCCGCTGCGCACCGAGCGAGAGCCCGTATTCGTGGCTGCGCTGCTGCTCACTTTCATCTGCTACCTCTCGCCACTGGCGATCTTCTTCAAGCCGGAGCCGAAACCGCCACCGGCACCGGTGGCCGTGGTCATCCCCTCCCCGCGACCCCCGTCCCCGCCGCCTACGACCACATCCGCCTTTGAGTCGGCGCGGGCGTCTCTCGCCGAGAGAGAACGGAGCAGGTCATCCATTTTGGCACCGGCACCGTCCGCGAGCGCGCCGCCGCCGCCTTCGTTCAGTCCCGAGGTCGAGGCGCTTCGTATGCAAAGCCTGCTGACCAAATTTCTCGCCGAGCACCATCGCAAATCTTCCAACGGCGACGTGGATGGAGTGGTGGCCGACTACGGCGCGAAGGTTGACCACTTCACCAATGGAGTGGTGTCGCGTGATTTCATCCGCAAGGACGAGCTGGAATATCACGCTCCCGGATCGCGCGTTACCGAAACCATGATCGGTCAGCCAAAGATCGAGCGCTCCGCCCCAGGCTCCTTCACGGCTACTTACAGTATCAACTATCATCGCATCCGTCCGGATGGCCGGTGGACGAAGGGTGTTTCCGACATCGAACTCACGATCGGCATGAGCGACGATCAGCCGTACATCGTCCGCCAACGCGCCCTAAATCGAAACATCGAGAGAGGCCCCTGACCATGTTTGGACTATGGAAACGAAAACGGCCCGTCGTGATCAAATACGATCACTGGACGATGGAGCAGATCGAGTATTCGCCCGAGGAATTCTACAAGTCCATCGAGGACGAGTTTGCCGCCCGCTCGATACCGGGGCTGATGGTGGAGAGAATCATTCACAAGGAGGGTGGCGTTTTGTCGGCCAAGCGCACCTATCTGCGCATCCGGCGCGAACGTCTGGTGTTCGACGTGTGCTTCGCGTCCTTCGGAACCTTCTGGTTCATCTCGCGCCGCTACGCCGTCATCCCGTTTATTCTCCGGGTGTGGGAGCTGTTCGTCACTTTGCTGGTGCTGGCAATGGTGGGTGGCTTTTACGTCAGCCTCTTTGGCTTTACTCTCGGTCTTTCACTCCTTGGAGCGTCCCTGCTCGGGTTGGTGTTACTCATGCGCAATCTGGTCGCCGAAGGATTGCATGACGTTGATCTGGCGTTGATTCAGCTCCCGGTCATCGGGTCGATTTACGAGTGTTACTTCCGGGCTGACAGTTACTATCGTCAGGATACCCGCTCGGCCTACGTCTCGATTGTGGATGTGATTCTCCGGGCGAAGATTGACGAGTTGTTCAGCGAAAAGGGGGCGAATCTCGTGGCCTACGAAGATCAGACCCCGGAGGTCCAACCAACCTTCATGGAGAAGATCATGATGCTCGTGCGCAGCCTGAAGAATAACCCAAGGGAATGAGCAAGCTGCACGATGCTCTGAACGAGCAATTTCTTCGGTGGGAGTTGCGCGGACGAGGCTGGCAGGTTTTTGAGCAGCCCGTTGGCCTGGAGCCGCCTTTCCGCCCGTTCCAAGGTTACTCGCTGCCGCAACACCGCCCGCGTGATGACGGCCGCCGCCACTCGGCGGCCAGTGGTTTCCTCGCGAGCTTGCGGCAGCAGTTGACGATTCCGCCGACCGCCGCGCCGCCGCCCGAGATCCCCGAGCCGGAACCCGAGCCGGAGTTTCGGGAGCCCGAGGAGGTGGTCGAGTTGCAGCTTACCCTGCCCCTCTCCCGCCCCGTGCCCGCACCGCAGGTCGAGCAATTTCTCCGCCATGCCTGCCGCCCCGGAGAACCGCTCGCCCTGGAAATCCTCGGCACCGGGCGGGAGACCGTCCTGCAGTTGGTCGCGTCGCCGCGCGCGGCCACGCGGGTGCGGAACGCGGTCGAGACGTGCTTCCCCGGCGTGGTCTGCGCACCTTTCGGCGACTCCGACAACCCCGGCGAAGCCCTGCGGCAAGCCTGGCACGACAGCGCAGCAAACTTCGCCGTCGTGGAATTGGGTCTGGCGCGCGAGTTCATGCTGCCGCTCGGCGACCCGCGCACGGACTTGCTCGCCGCGGTGGCGGCGGCGGTGGACGTGCTCGAAAAGGGAGAACTGGCCCTCCTGCAAATCCTCCTGGAACCGGCGCAGGCACCGTGGGCGGGGAGTATCGAGTGTCTGGTGATTAACGGCGAAGGAAAACCTTTCTTCGCCGACCGCGCCGATCTCGTGGACGGGATGCGGGACAAACTCGCCTCCCCGCTTTTTGCCGTGGTGGTGCGGCTGGTGTCCTCGGCGGCGCACACGCGACGCACTTGGGAGATCATCCATGACATGTGTGCCGCGCTCTCCGCGGTCGAAAGGCCCGGCAGCAACTATTTTGTGCCGCTGGACGACGAAGGCTACCCGATGAGCGACCACGAGGACGACATCCTCGACCGGCTCTCGCGCCGCAGCGGCATGCTGCTTTCCCTGGAGGAGTTGATCCCGTTGCTCACTCCCCCGGTCGCGGCCACGGCCAGGCGACTCCGCCGCGAAACGGGCGGCACCCATGCCGCTCCCGGCATCCAGCTTGGCTCAGGGACACTTTCCCTCGGGATGAACACCCACGCGGGCGCGACGAAGGAGATCTTCCTGTCGCCGGAACATCGCGTGCGGCATACGCACGTCATCGGCTCATCCGGCACGGGCAAGTCCACGATGCTGCTGCATCTCATCCGCCAGGACATCGAGCATGGCGAGGGGCTCGCCGTTTTCGATCCTCACGGGGATCTGGTGGATGCGGTGCTCGGCATGATTCCGCCGGAGCGTGTTGACGACGTGATCCTGCTCGATCCCTCCGACGAGCAGTTTCCCGTCGGGTTGAACATCCTCGCGGCGCATTCGGATTTTGAGCGCAACCTCCTCGCCTCCGATCTCACCTCGATCTTCCGCCGGCTTTCGACGAGCTGGGGCGACCAGATGGAGAGCGTCTTGCGGAATGCGATTCTCGCCTTTCTTGAAAGTTCGCGTGGCGGGACGCTGGTGGACTTACGGCGATTCCTGCTCGATGCGGCCTTTCGGAAAGAATTCCTCACAACCGTCACCGACCCGGAGATCGTCTTTTACTGGCAGCGAGCGTTTCCCCAACTCACGGGAGGCAAATCCATCGGTCCGGTAGTAACGCGGCTCGATGAATTCCTCTCACGAAAGCCCATCCGCTACATGGTTTCGCAGGACGCGAACCGGCTGGATTTTGCTGAGATTTTGGACAGGGGGCACATCCTTCTGGTGCGTTTGCCGCAGGGTCTGATTGGCCGCGAGAACACCGCGCTGCTCGGGTCGCTGGTCACCGCGAAACTCCAGATGGCTGCGATGAGCCGGCAGCGGTTGCCGGCGGCCCAGCGCCGGGATTTCTGGTGTTACATGGACGAGTTCCAGAACTTCATTACGCCCTCGATGGCGGAGATTTTGGCCGGTGCGCGCAAGTATCGGATCGGGCTGATTCTCGCGCACCAAGAGTTGCGGCACCTCGACGCCGACCGCGACGTGGCGAGCGCGGTGCTCTCGAATTGCTACACCCGTGTCGTGTTCAAAGTCGGTGACGCGGACGCCCGCGCGCTGGAGAGCGGATTCACTCATTTTGAGGCGCGCGATTTGATGAATCTCGGCGTCGGCGAGGCGGTGTGTCGTGCCGAGCGCAGCGATTACGATTTCAACCTCGCAGTTCCGCTGCCGCCGTCGTTGGACGATGCGGAAGCCGCGGCAACAGCCGAAGCGGTCATCGCGTCATCGCGCGCAAAATACGCGCGTCCGCGATCCGAAGTGGAAGCCGACCTTTTGCGGAAATGGCAGCACACCCCAGACGCTCCCGCGAAGCCGGAAAAGCTACAAGCCCCGGCCCCATCCGCCGCGCCGCCGCCATCTCCGATCTCCATACCGCCCTCTGTTTCGGAACCACCCGTGGAACCGGCCCCTCCGGTCGTTTCGGAAACGCCGCCGTCCGTTTCCGCGCCGGAAGAAATCACGGAACCAAAGCCGCCCGTCGAAATCGGTCGCGGCAAGACGCTCCACCGCGAAACCCAGGAGCGGATCAAACTCGTGGCCGAAGATCTGGGCTTTCGCGCCACCAAGGAAGGGCAGGTCGGGTGCGGCAGCGCCGACGTGGTTCTTGAGCGGGACGACCACCGGATTGCGGTCGAGTTCAGTTCCACCACGGGCGTGACTCACGAAACGCAGAACATCCTCAAATGCCTCGTCGGCGATTATACGCACATCGCCCTCGTCAGCGCCGACCTGCGAAAATTGGACCAGATCGCCGGGAAACTGCGCGAGCATGTTTCCGAAACCGCATTCGCACGGGTTGGATTCTACGAGGTCGAGCCGTTCCTCGACTATTTGCGGTCGCTGCAAAACCCGCCCGCCTCCCCCACTTCGACTGAGCCGAAATCAAAGAAGCCCGCGGATCGAAAAATCATGGGCTGGACCGTCACGACCGAGACACGCGACCAGACTCCGGAAGAAGAAGCGCAGGCCAAGGCCGCGACTCTGCGCGCCTTGGGCGAGGCGTTGCGGAAACCGCCGCAGGAATAGTCACCGCTTTTTCCGCAGGAGATACACCGGGCCGATCACTTCGTAGTCCGAATATCTCTCAATGATCTGCTTTCGCAGCTTGTGAAGGCCGCGTTCCGGTTCTTCTTCGGCGAAATGAACGGTGGGTTGCGCCACTTCGAGTTCCCGTGCGACTTCGGTCCGGGTTTTTCCCGCACCTTCCCTGAACGATTTCGCGATGGCGGCGAGTTCAGATGGTTGAACGATTTTTTCTGGCACAATTCACCGCATAGCAGGCCATATCCTGAAAGGCTAATTGTTTCCTTGCAGGCATAGCCGGAACGGATATATTCGATGCGCAATGAAAACCTCTCCCTCCCACCCCACCAAGATGTCCGTCGGCGTCTGGATTCGCGTCTCCACCGACGACCAGGCCCGCGGCGAAAGCCCGCAGCATCACCTGGAGCGCGCGAAGGCCTACGCGACGGCGAAGGGCTACCACATTCGGGAGTATTACGACCTGGCTGGGGTGAGCGGAAAATCCGTGAAAGAGCACGCCGAGGCCAAGCGCATGTTGCAGGACATCAAGCGCGGACACATCAAAGGACTCATCTTTTCCAAACTCGCGCGGCTCGCTCGAAACACGAAGGAGCTTTTGGAATTCGCCGAGACCTTTCAGAAGCAGGGCGCGGCGCTCATTTCGATTGAGGAATCTTTCGACACCAGCACACCGATCGGCCTGCTCTTTTACACGATCATCGCGGCGATGGCGCAGTGGGAGCGCGAGGAAATCGGCAGCCGGGTGAGCGCGTCGGTCAAGGTTCGCGCCAAACTCGGGAAGCCAATCAGCGGAGTCGCACCGTTCGGTTATGAATGGAAGGATCGCAAACTGGTGCAGCACCCGGAGAGGGCACCGATCCGGAAACTCGCCTACGAGCTTTTCCTGAAGCACCGCCGGAAGACGACCGTCGCGCGGTTGCTCAACCAGGGCGGCTATCGCACGCGGGATGGGAAGGAATGGTATGACACCACCGTCACTCGCGTTCTGACTGACACGAGTGCCAAGGGTGTTTATTACATCAATCGCTCAAAGAGCCTGGGAAACTGGAAAAGTGAACCCAAGCCGGAAAGCGAATGGGGCACGGTGGAGTGCGAACCGCTGGTGTCGGAGGAAGTTTGGAACGAAGTGAACCGCATCCTGGAGGAACAGAAAAAGAACGTCATCCGCCCCGGACCAAGACCGAAGCACCTTTTCAGTTCCCTGCTCCAATGCGTGTGCGGACGCCGAATGTATGTCTTGAGCAACACACCGAAGTATTTTTGCGAGCACTGCAAAAAGCGCGTTCCTTGCGCCGATTTGGAGGCCATTTTCCTGGAAAAGTTGAGAGCCTATTTTGGCGACGCGACCCGCATCACCGGCTACGTCCGGCAAGCCGCCGACAGCGCGAAAACGAAGACCGACTTGCTGGCGGCGACGGCGACCGAAATTGCCAAGGTCAAGGACCAGATGACCAAGACCCACCAACTGTATCTCGCGGGCGCGGCAAGCGTGGAGCGATTCAAGGAATTGAACGACCCACTGGAGGACCGGCTTCGCCAGCTCCAGGAAGAGCGGGTGCGGCTCCAAGCCGAAGTGGACGTGGGACGAGCTGACACACTGAGCGCCGAGGCGGTCGTGGAAGAAGCTCTCAAACTGCAGGAACTCTGGCCCGCCCTCGATTTGGAACGGAAACGCCAAATCGTCCAAAGCCTTGTCCAGTCCATCACCGTGGACGTGGACGCCCGTCGCATCACGCTGATATTCACCTGCTTGCCTTCGTCAGAAGAAACTACAAATATCCAACAGCGCCTGTGACGCCTGGAGCGGTTCGCTGAGCTCGGTTAGGCGTCATTTCATCGGTTGTCGCAGAATAGTTTTCCATTTTGTTGGGTCGGCGCGCCGAATATCGCTCAAGTAGATCTCGTGATGCTTCCCGGCCAGGCTTCCGTGACTGAGAATATACTCATGGAGTCTTTCGATTGTCGGGCCCTCTGCCGAAAACGGGCCGATGTGCATAATCTGAGCGCATCGGCCCTCGGAAAACTCCTCCAACCGCAGCTTGAGTAGCGCAGGCAGATTCTTCTTCTTGCGGACCTCTGCAATGGCGTTCTCGATGGTTTGGTCGGGCACGAAAGACGGCTGCAAAATCATCATGGTCCAATTCCAGTTCTCTCTGTCTCCCGCGTTGAATGCGGACCAATCGTCAGCCCACCAGAGTCCTTCGAGCGGCATGACTGCGTAGTCGGTCTTCTGAGATCCCTTCTTAACGGCAAACTTCGCAGTGTAGGAAACGGAAAACAATGCCGCAACGGCATCCGCATACTCTTGTGAAGTGTTCGGGTCACCCTTGCCGTCAATCATCAGGTATTTGAGCGGCGGCACGGTAACCCGTGCAGGCGCTTTTGCGGAGGGCTTGTAGAGCTGTTTCATCTCCTTTTTGAGGTCCATCTTCTTCATACACGTTCGCGATGACGGCTAACGATCCCAAGCTCAGCGACTGCGGAGGGCTGGCGCAGCCTGTGCGGGCTGAGGGGCGGAAGGCGCGATCAAAGGGTCAGTGGTGGGCGGGTCAGCGTGGTCGGCTGCGCAGGCTGTGACAGCCCGGAGCCGTTCGCCGCAGCGCATAGGGGTTAGGCGCTGGGTTGGTTTCGGAATCGGCGAAGCAGTAGGGTTGAAATGCCCAACGCTCCAAGAAGGGCTGTCGATGGCTCGGGAACTGTCTCCACGATGTAAGCCACTGGCTTTACTTGGGGGCTTACCGGGCTGATCGGGTAGTCATTCCAAGTGCTTCCAATAAGAGTGTTTTTGCCAAAAAAACTAATGCGGTTCTCGTCCGGGCGTGGGTTGATGCCTTGACCGTTGCTTGGTTCAAACGGAGCCCAGTTGGTGTAGGCGAAAGTATCACCGTCGCTCCACTGCCACCCTCCTGCAGGTTCAGGAGATCCGGTGGGCTGCACCCCGCCTAACCACGGGCCGATGCCGCTAGCGCCGGGACTCGCGCTCTCAATGATCCAAAACGAGGAATTGGAACTAACCAATGAAAAGACAAAGGCGTTCTCGGCAGCCGATGTGATGCTCGCGAGATGTCCTCCGAGTGAGATGGCATTGGATTCGGCGGTGGTCCAGTCGATGCCACCAGAAGCCAGAAAAGCCTCGTATCCGTGATTGTTGTGACCGGTGCCGGAATTCCAGATAATCGGAGCGGCCACAGTGGCGCAATGGCAAAGGGCAGTCACAGTGGCAGCGAGTAGTATGTGAGATGACTTCATAGTTGCGTAGTTTTGTTGTTTTGGATTGCGGTTGAAAGGTTCCGAGCGCCTAACGCCCTCAAGCTGAGCGACTGCCCCGCGCGGCGCGACGGCTGCGCGGGCGAAGGCGGCGGAGCAGCCGGCGTGACGCGCGGGGCAGTTCGCTCCAGCGCTTGGTTAGGCGACGTTGGAATTCGATTTGAGGCGTGGCTCATACTGCGGCTGATGCGGCACCGGCAATGACGATGGCGAGGAAAGCTGATACCAATAACGCAGCAAAAACGACGCAGACCGCGAGTGGGGAACAACGCGGGCGAACCGAGAGCTGAAACGCGATAAGAGCCAATAGTGCGAATGCGGGAATAAACGTCCCGAATGCCTTACCGGCGTCGATGAAAGAGAACGAGCCATACAAAAGCGCCATGATACCCAACGCAACAGCGAGATAGACTGCGAATGCGATGTAGAGAATTCGGTCACGAGGTCGGAACGTCATGGATGCGCCGTCTCGCTCCGGGTCCGAATCGGGAATGCTTTGGCTTTCGTTCACGGGAGATGTGCGGAGTCGCCTAACGACCCCAAGCTCAGCGACGGCGGAGGCTGGCGCGGCCCGTGCATGGCGGGCGGAAAGGCGGCGGCGGAAGCACGGGCCGTGACAGCCGTAGCCGTTCGCTGCAGCGCATGGTTAGGCCGGGATTGAGTTGTCCCGTGTGTGTCTGTCATGATAACCTCTGCAAAAGGATGAATCTCTATCGCACCAAAGACTGGCTCACGTATCGAGCGGCCTGTATCGAGGCCGCTGATGGTGTATGCCAGCGATGTGGAGAGAGCGAGCTGCTGCAAGTGCATCACCCGGAATACATCAGCGGGCGCAAGCCGTGGGAATACCCAATCGAACACTGCGAAGTGCTCTGTCGAGGATGTCATGCGCGAGAGCATGGAAAAATCCTGCCGAAAGATGGTTGGGAAATCATGCATAGCGACCTCGAAGACAACGAGCCCAGCGACCCCGTGCCGTGCGCAAACTGTGAACGGGAAATCCGATGGCACGTAACTGTGTATCACCCCGAGTGGGGAGAAACCATCGTGGGAACTGAATGCGCTGAAAATCTGTCACTCGGTTCGGAGATGGTTGCTCTCTTGTCTTATCATCGGCGAATAAATGCGTTCATCAGGTCTCCTCGGTGGAAACCCGTCGCCGACGGCTTCGTAGTGCGTCAGAAGGGATACCATGTCGTCGTGTATGAGCAAGACGGGGCACACTGGATTACAATCGGCGCGAAAATCGGAAAGATACCGTTCGCAACGGTGGACGCGGCGAAGCAGAGAGTTTTTGAGGTCATCGAGTCTCGAATAATGCGAGCGGCTAAGGCCTAACGACCTCAAGCTCAGCGACCGTGGAGCACGGCGCGGCGGCAGCGCGGGCGATAGGCGGCGAGGGGCAGGATGGGCGAAGGCGGCGGGATGGCTGGTAGCTGCCGCCGTGACGTGCGGAACGGTTCGCTGCAGCGCATGGTTAGGCCACGTTCTATTTGGGCTTGGCATCAGGTTCTTTGTCTTTGTTGGATGCTTCGTGTTGTGCTGTCTCGCTCTTGCTCTTGAGATAAGCGTCATAGCTGAGATACGCAGTGAGACCAAGAAGCGGAATCGTGAGCGCAACCAGTGCCCAAGTGAGGCGGACGATGCGGCGGGTCTGAATGTCGGCCTGCTCGGAAAGGACGCAAAGCAATGATCCAAACCGAGCCATCGTTCTGGAAACGGTCATCTCACGACTACGGCTCTGGTCGTCGAGAGATTCGTCGTGGATGTCGGTTAGTAAGTGTCGAATCTCCTTCTGCAAGTCACGCGCCGCTTCAGTTCGGGCGACTTCACGCTTGTTCTCGAAATACTTGGAAAGCGTCGCCCGGTCTTTGTTTATCTTCGGCCAGTGTTCTTGGAGGAACGCTAGAATCTCTTTGCAGTCATCGCTCATAATCCTATGAAAAAAGAAAACGCATCTCAGTGGCCTAACGACCTCAAGCTGAGCGACTGCCCCGCGCGGCGCGACGGCTGCGTGGGCGAAGGCGGCGGAGCAGCCGGCGTGACGCGCGGGGCAGTTCGCTCCAGCGCTTGGTTAGGCGACGCGAATTCACGAAGTAAGTGCAACACGAGGCGCATGGTGGGAGGAAGAGGAAGAAGGTCTCGAATGGCGGGGAACTCTGGCAGGAGGATGGTCATGAAATACCGACAACTCAATGCAGAAGAACGGAGCGTGCTGGCGGCGTTGCGGACGCTGGGGCTGAACAAAGCGGAGATCGCGCGCGAATTGGGCCGGCACCGGAGCACGGTGGGGCGGGAACTGAAGCGCAACTGCGCGCCGTATGATGGAGGTTACCGTTCGAGGCGGGCGCATCAGCGGGCGCATGCGCGGCGCTACCGTTCGCGACGCAACAGCCAGTTTGGGCGAGCGGAGTGGGAGCGGGTGGAAGAGTTGTTGAAGGAGGAGTGGAGTCCCGAGCAAGTGTCGGGGCACCTGGGAGTGACGCGGGAGCTGGCGATCAGCCACGAGACGATCTACCGGCACGTCTGGCGGGACCTGAAGGCTGGGGGCAGCCTCCACCTGCACCTGCGTTGCGCCCGCAAGCAGTGTCGCAAACGCTACGGGAGGTATGACAGCCGAGGGCGACTGGCCGGGAAGAGGATGATCGGCGAGCGTCCCACAGCGGTCGAGCGGCGCGGTCGGACGGGGCATTGGGAGATCGACACGATGATGGGCGAGAGTCTCGGGGAGAGTAGCGACTGCATCCTGACCCTGGTCGAACGCAAGACCGGCTACGTGCTGATCGGGAAGTTGAAGGCGCGAACCGCCGCTGAAGCCAACCGGGTGCTGCTGGAGCTGATGGAGCGGCATCCCGGCCGCGTGCGGACGATCACCGCGGACAACGGAACCGAGTTCCATTGGTATGGAAAAATCGAAGCGGTGAGCCCAGTGAAGTTCTACTTTG
>JAIOPH010000021.1 GCA_021414005.1 Chthoniobacter sp.
CATCATGCGCCGCCTCCTCCACGCGATCTGGGGCATGCTCCATCACAACCAAGACTTCAACCCTCAACTCTTTCATGCCGACCCCATTGCCAACTCCTAACTTAGCACTTGCCCTTCAAGAGAGTATCTAACGACCCCAAGCTCAGCGACGGCGGAGGCTGGCGCGATGGCTGCGCGGGCGAAGGCGGGGGAGCGGTTCGCTGCACCGCATGGTTCGGCGGCTTCGTCATTGGGAGTTGTCTGGTGCGGCTACTGGAGCAGACGGCAGCAAATCGGGGAACCAGATACGCGCCGTCTGCTCGCCAAAATGGTGTCTGGAGGAATCGTCGGAGTGGAGAAGCTCTCCGACGTAGCTGCGAAACTGCTCCAGTGGCTCTCCGCGCGACACCAGTTCGGCAATAAGTAGATGAGCGACGAAATACTCTCGTTCGAGTCGCTGTTTGAGTTTGTCGTTGCTGGATCGTTTGAGGTCGTGACGCATCCACGTGCCAGCGGCGACCCACGGCAGGTTGCCGATGTAACCGCCTGCCACGAACCCAAGAGGCGCTGCGACGACGGCGGCTGGCCAACCGAAAGAGTCGTAGCCGAAGCGCCCGGCTAGCAGCGCGCCGCCAAAAGCACCGACGCCCTGCAATAGATCAAAAATAGTCAGCATCGGGAAAGCGCTCAGAAGTCGCCGAACCGGTATTAGACGAAATCCGTGCGCGATTCAAGGCGAAGGGCTTTCGTCCATTTCGATGGGTTTGACATACCCCGCGCCGGGTGGGACAGCGCGGAGGCGGGGACGCGAATTTCCCGCAGCGGCGACGCTAGGGTGCGGTGGCGGGCACGGCGGTGCTGGGCTCGCTGTAGCCGTGGTCGTTGTGGGCCACCACGGTGATCTGCGCCACATCGCCGGTGGTCAGGGGGATGACCGTTTGGGTGTCGCTAAACAGGCCGAATTGCCGCGGGGTGGCCGCCCCCGCCAGCAGGGCAAACACCTTGTAGCCGGTGGCGCGGCGCGCATCGTTCCAGTCCACGATCACCGCGCCGCTGCCCACGGCTCCGGGCGTGACGACCACGCCCTCGGGCACGCCCGGCGTCGCCGGGTCGGCGGGGCGGTTGAACCCGAAGCCATACCAGCGCGGATCGTCGTCCGCCAGGATCTGGATGAGTTCCTCGCGCAGACCGGTGAGCCGTTTGCGCAGCGCCGCCTGCGCCGCATCGCGCGCGGCGAGCGCAAAGCCATTTTGGGCATTCACGACGTTCACGTTCGAGCGCGCGGTGGAGATGGTGTCGTAATGCGTCGTCGCGAGCGCCGCCGTCACATTGAGCGCCGGGTGATTCGCGTCCACGGATTCGAGGCTCGGATTGGTCGTGAGGAAATCGCGCATCGCCCCGAGCAGGACAAACCGCTCCTCCTGCATGCGCGGGATGGCCAGCGAACCGGCGGAAAAGCCCGCCTGCTCCCACTGCGCATTCCAATCGCTCCCGATGGTCACGCGCCCCGTGCGGACGAAGAGCGCGATGAAGGCCTTGGCGTTCGAGTCCGCCGTGCGCAGGTTCGTGGCCACGCCATTTTTCTCCACCCGCTTGGCGAGCAGGTCCGTCTCCGCCGTGGTCAGCGCGGTGATGTCGGCGCGGATGGCCGTCTCGGTATTGTGCAAAAGGCCGATCGCGGCCTGGTATTGGTGCGCCCCGTCGGCGGCGTCCTCAGCGAGGGCCACGAGCGGGTCATAGGTGACTGGGATGGGGTTCTGAGCCATAGGTTTTGGGTATTTTATCGGTCCTGGATTGCCTTCGGGGTCTCCAGGCCCAAAGGCGGGTTTTTGCGCGGAGGCGGCCCGCTGGGCCGCTGGAGTAAAACGTTGGAAATAAACAGACTAGCCGTGCCAAACCGCCCCAATGCACGCCGCCGCGGCCCGGTTAAGATAGTGAATCGGCCCAATGCGCGCTGCACCGGGGCGTTGGGGATCGTGAGGTGGGTCGTTGCAGGCTGCACGGGCCGCCTGTGATCGTGAACCGGGTCATTGCAGGCTGCACGGGGGCGGTTCACATCGTGAAGCGGGTCATTGCAGACTGCACGGGGGCGGTTCACATCGTGAAGCGGGTCATTGCAGACTGCATTGGGGCGTTTGGAGTCGTCAGCGGGCCGTTGCACTCTGCCATGGGGCACCCCAGCATCCCGACCGGGCCGCGGCCGGCTGCATTGGGGCACTTCAGCATCGCATTTTCGCCCCATTTTTCCGCCTCCACCCACCCCGCGACACCGCCTCCCCAACCGCCGGCAGGAACGGCGCAAAAGCAAACGCGTGGCGGGGGAAAACATGGCAGTTTCGGGGGGGCCAGACAGGACAGCTCGAAATGGAAAGCCGCCCCGGCAATTTTCAAGGAGAAGTTTCCGTCATTCGTCATCCCTCATCCGTCATTCCGTCTATCACGGACTTCCGTCAGGGGCGGGACACGGTGGTCTGCGGGTGGCTCTTTTGGAAAGCATCCACCGCCTCCGGGCTCGGTCCCGCGCTGCGGGGGAGATCGAGAAATTCCAACTGCGTGAGGCCGAGCAGCGGGGCGAGGTCTTTCACGCCCTCGCCGACGGAGAGCCCCTGTAACCGAGTGAGACCGGCCAGCGGGGTGAGGTCCGCCACGCCTGTGCCGGAGAGGCGGATCGACCGCAACTGCGTGAGGCCAGCCAGTGGGGTGAGGTCCGCCACGCCCAGGCAGCCGGAGAGGTGGAGCCCCTGCAACCGCGAGAGACCGGCCAGCGGACCGAGGTTCGTCACGCCCGTGACGGAGAGGACGAGCCCCCGCAACTGCGTGAGACCAGCCAGCGGGGTGAGGTCCGCGACGCCCGTGTCGGTGAGGTCGAGGTCCTGCAACTGCATGAGACCGGCCAGCGGGGCGAGATCTTTCACGTCCGTGCCGGAGAGAATGAGCGTCCGCAGCCGGGTGAGCCCGCGAAGCGCGTCCACATTCCGGGATTGATAGACCGTCAGGCCCGTTGGATCGAGGCGGAGGAGCAGGGGCCGGAGCGGGGCGAGGTCGGTGCCGGTGGGGAGGGTCAGATCCCGCCGATGATCGAGCCAGGTGGCGAGGCGGAAGGCGGCGTACCAGTCCGCGCGGATGGCGGCGAAGGGCGTGGGGCTTTCGTCAAACCTGAACCCCGCCGCCCGCACCTCGCGCACGGCGGCGCGGTAATCATACTCCCGCCAGCCGCTCCAGCAGGCGGCGGCGACCAAGGCCACGATCAGCCCCCAGCCGAGCACGCGCCCCCAGCGGAAGCGGTCGCGGACGGGCGGGCAGGCATCGGGCATGCCGGGCAAGCTGGCGGATTTGGCGCGGGAGCGGAATCCCCTTTTTAATCCCCGCCACCGCGCCGCCCGAGAAATACCAAAGCGCTACCGAGAAGAATGAAGACCGTCGCGGCGGTAGTAACCACTCGCGGGGAAGTCATGTAGCAAGAGTTGCCGGTGCCGTAAACCAGCATCGTCTCTCCGTCGTGAGTCCAGCGGTGAAGCCCCGAAGCGCCGGTCTCTCCGGCAGGTGAGCAAAGCGCCGCGGCGAAGGCGAGCCCCAAGCCGACTGCCCCTGCTCCGGCTATTTTGGCGGTGGCTGCGAATCCTTTTCGGCGGGTCATGGAGAGGCACGGGGAAGTCGCCCAACGACCCCAAGTTCAGGGACAGACCAGCACTGTTCTCTTCAACGCATAGGCGTTGCGGTCATTTGTCTTTGGGCTCCGCGGGGGGATTCTTGATTCGTGGCAAGACGGTGTCGAGCGACTGCCAAGACAAATTGAGACGCTCGCCTGGAACATACCACTCGACCTGAGTGTCCTTGATGGGACGAACGCTCAAATGCCAGTTGCAGCCGACAAGGAGGTTATCGTCGTGGACTAGGAAAACGAGATAACGGCCGGGCGCAAAGTGAACCTGCGCGCAAATGAAAGCCTCCCCGCCGTAGAGTTTGATGGTTTGCGGCGCGGTGCCCTTGAAGGTCTGCTGGACAGTGGCGTGGGCAATCTCGCTGTAGCGCATTAACTTGGATTTCGTTTCGGCGCGCTCGACACGAGAGATGTCCACGATGGCAATGACCTCGGCTCGACTAATCATCTCGGCCTCGGTGGCGTAGTAAGCCTTGGCGAAGGCGCTCGGCACTGCGCCAGTCAAGAATGCGGCTGCAAGCAGGACGATGAATCTTCGGAGAGCTTGTTTTGCGTGGTTCATGGGAGTGGGCGAGCGACGCCTAACGGGAAGTAGACGCAATCATTCCGCGAGGCAAGGCGCAGGGCTTTGCGGCGGGTCATGGGAGAGGCGCGGGGCAGGCGTGGCGGTTTCTTTGTTGAGGCTTTGCATGATTCGACTACCAAAAGCGCCACCAAGGCTTTCGAGGCAATGGAGCAGGAAGTTCGAGCAGATGCCATTGGATGCTTTGTGAGCGCTCCCCGGACTCGAAGAAGTCATCAATGGCTTTCATCGCTTGCGAGAGCGGCGCTGTATAGAACCTGTTCATTGGAGTCGGTTCGTAATTGTCGGCGAGAAACTCGATCGCCTCATCAGGCGATTCGGTGCCTTCGGAGTAGGTGGAATAAAGCAAAGGCCCATCGCCGGTGCCTTCATACGTGACCGGCACGACTACGCGCATGCCGAGGGGTGGGGACTTCGGCGGGTCCCCGTTGGCGGTAATGAAAAGCAGGTAGGTATCCTCACCGTTGATCATAATGCCCAACTCCGTCCCACTCTCGTGCCAGAGCCAGAACGAGCCGTAGATGGTGTCGTGCCGGAAGCGAAGGTGGTCGTGTAGCTCTTCAAGCGAGTTTACCTCGATGATTTCTTGGTATTTGGCGAGCTTCATGGTGCCGGCTCATACGATGCGCGTAGCAGCGCCTAACGGGAAGTAGGCGAAATCATTGGGAGATACAAGGCGCAGGGCTTTGCGGCGACCGCCCTTCGGGACGGCCTTTCGACGCATCGCGGCGGAATTTTCCCGGTCACCCGCATCTTCCTCCCCCGCCACCGGAGCCGATGCGGGGCATTGACAGCCCACCCGCGGCGGCTAGTCTCCGTGCCCTTTTCCACACCCAACACCCATGAAAGTATATACCGACAAAGACGCCGATCTCTCCGTTCTCAAAGGCAAAACCTGCGCCGTGCTCGGCTTTGGTTCCCAAGGCCACGCCCACGCGCTGAACCTCAAGGAGTCGGGCGTCAAGGTCATCATCGGCCTCTACCCGGGCTCGAAGTCGCGCAAGGTCGCGGCGGAAAAGGGCTTCGAGGTTTTCGACACGGGCGAGGCGGTGAAAAAGGCGGACGTGATCTTTGTGGCGATCCCCGACACGAAGCAGCCGACGGCTTTTGAAAAGGACATCCGCCCGAACCTCGCGAAGGGCAAGACGCTGGTCTTCAGCCACGGCTTTTCGATCCATTTCAAGACGCTGGTCCCGCCCGCGGATGTGGACGTGATCATGGTGGCGCCGAAAGGCCCGGGGCACATCGTGCGCCGCCAATACACCGAGGGCAAAGGCGTGCCGACGCTGATCGCCATCTACCAAAACCCGAGCAAGAAGGCCAAGAAGGTGGCGCTGGCCTGGGCGAAGGGGATCGGCGGCACGCGCGGCGGCGTGATCGAGACGACTTTTAAGGAAGAGACGGAGACGGATCTTTTCGGCGAGCAGACGGTGCTGTGCGGCGGCGCGAGCGCGCTGGTGCAGGCGGGTTTCGAGGTGCTGACCGAGGCCGGCTACGCGCCGGAGATGGCTTACTTCGAGTGCCTGCACGAGCTGAAGCTCATCGTGGATCTGATGAACGAGGCGGGCATCGCCGGGATGCGTTTCTCGATTTCCGAGACGGCGAAGTGGGGCGACGTGAGCGTCGGCCCGAAGATCATCGACGCCAGCGTGAAGAAGCGGATGAAAGCCGCGCTCAAGGACATCCAGACGGGCAAGTTTGCGAAGGACTGGGTGAGCGAATACAAGGGCGGCTACAAGAAATACAACGCCCTGCTCAAGGCCGGCGAAAAGCACCCGATCGAAAAGACCGGCGCGAAGCTCCGCTCGCTCATGCCCTGGATTCAGAAGAAGAATCTGAAAGGCGCGCAGGCGGCCTACTAAGCAGCGCGACAGTCCACCCATTCAGTGAGAAAGCCGGACGCGGGTCCGGCTTTCTTTTTGGCCATGCCGGAGTCCGCGATCTGGCGGCGGCTCTGATCGTGCTGGTCTCCGGGGTATGAAACTTTTGATCTTCGTGGGCATCAATGTGGGTGGATGGGCGGGATGGTCGCTGGGCGAACAGTTCGGGCTGCTGACGGCGTTCCTATGCAGCGGGGCGGGCAGTATCGTGGGCGTGTATCTGTCCTGGCGCGCGGCACGGGCCATCCTGGAGTGAGGGTGCCCACGGGCATTCCGCCCCGGCGCCAGCAGTGCGATCACCGCAAAAAAGAAGCGCGACCATTGCTGGTCGCGCTGCGGAAACTATGGAACGAAACGTAAGGTTGTATTTGGTAAGTTGTCTTCCAAGCTCGCGGTCTCCAATTTAGCAGCGCCCGTGCCAACCGCGGCGGCCCGTTGTTTTCGCTCGCAGATTTCCTCTTTGGCTGCGCCTCAAAACGCGTATTCCGCAATGACCGCCGCGGAGATCTCCGAGTCGGGAGCGAGTTCCGGGCGGGCGGCTTTTTCCGCGGCATCCAGGGCCGCGAAGGTGAGGGTATTAAGGTCTTTGTTGTTCAAGTTCAGCGCGGTGAGGGCGTCGGCGTGCGCGGTCACGGCGAAGCTACCCCAGCCGGGCGACGAGCCGGTCTGATGCGCGATGACATCGGCGATGTGGACGGCAGCGGAAAGGCGCGGGCCTTTTCCCAACGGAGGATGGTGGTGATCGGCGACGGCCTCGGCGATGACTTCCGGAATGCGCCACTGGCGGAGAAGACACGCGCCGACCTCGGCGTGATCGCAGCCGATGACTTCCTTTTCCGCGGCGACGAGGGAGACGCCGGACGTTTCGATCAAAGACTGCACGCGCGCCCGCATCTCGGCGTCGAGGAAATGGCCGATGACGATTTTGCCGATGTCGTGCACGAGGCCGGCGGTGTAGGCGATGGAGCCGTCGAGGGCGATGCGTCGGGACAGCCCGATGACTTGTGAGGAAAGCAGGGCGGTGACGAGTGAATGGTGCCACAGGGCTCCGCCCTCCATGGCGTAGCCGGGGATCTCGACCTCGACCTGCGCGCCGAAGTTGAGCGCCATGACGAGGCGGAGGGTTTCGCAATAGCCGAGGTAATTCACGGCCTGTTTGAGCGAGGCCACGGGCTTGGCGAGCGCGAAGCCTGCGGAGTTGCACAGGGCGAGGAGCTTGGTGGTCAGGACGAGGTCGCGTCCAATGGTGGCGACGATTTCGTCGTAGTCTGCGTCGTCGCCGCTAAGCAGATGGAGCAACCGCGCCACGGTGGGTGAGGGCACCACGAGGTTGGGTGTTTTGCCAATCAGGGTTTCGGGTTTCATTCTTGGGCCGTCTCTTTAGCCCCCGCCGTGCCATGGTCGCGCCAGAGAATCCCTAGCTTCTAGGGTAAACACCCTACTCTCGATCAGGCCACCGCCACCGCCGCACGTTCCGCGGGTGCCACCACTTCGCCGATCATTTCCAGCAGACCATCAATCAAAAACGGCTTCGGCAGAAAGTGGCGGACGCCGAGGTCGGAAAGCCGCGAAAAATAGGTGCTGAGCATCTGCCCGCTGACCACGATGATTTTCACCTGCGGGCTGCTTTGCAGGAGCGCCGCGATGGTGGCTGGCCCGTCCAGCTCAGGCATCTTCAGGTCGATGACGGCCACGGCGATGGTGTCGGGATGCGCAGCGCAGAGCGCGATCGCTTCTTCTCCGCTGCCCGCTTTCAGCACCTCGAAACCCTTTTCCACGAGGAGCGGTTCATACGCGGCGACCAGAGCCGCGTTGTCATCCACGATGAGCAGTTGATTGAGCAGCGGCATTTTCACCGTCAGAATAAGCCGGTGCTGTGCCAGCACTGGGCTTCTTTATCAGGCCCGTGGATGCGCCTGATCGTAGGCCTTTTTCAGCCGCTCGGTGGTGACGTGGGTGTAAATCTGCGTGGTGGAAAGACTGGAGTGGCCGAGCAGCGCCTGCACGCTGCGGAGATCCGCTCCGGCATCAAGCAGATGGGTGGCAAAGCTATGCCGCAGCTTGTGCGGGCTGATCCGCACCGGGATGCTGGTGTGCCGGAGGTAGCGCTGGATGGCCAGCCACACGTTCGCCGCGGTCAGACGGCTCCGGACTTTGCTGAGAAAAAGCGGGCCCGTTTCCACGCGCGCCGCCTGCCGGTAGCGCTGGATGGCTTCCAGTGCGGGCGCGCCCACCGGCACGACCCGCTCTTTGCGGCCTTTGCCGAGCACGCGCACGGTCTCGGAGAAAACGTCCACGTCTTTCACATCGAGCGCCACCAACTCGGCGAGGCGCAGGCCGCTGCTGTAGAAAAGTTCGAGGATCGCGGCGTCGCGAGCCGGCATCCAGACCGGTGCCTGCGCCTGCTTTTCCACCCGCAAAGGCGCGGAGAGCAGCTCCTCGATCTGCGTCGCGGTGAGAAAGACGGGCAGTTTTCTGTCGAGCTTGGGAAGCTGGACGGCGCTCAGCGGGTTGTCGCGCAGCCCGTGGCGTTGGTTCAGGAATTTGTAAAACGTGCGCAGCGCCGCGAAGTGCAGGCGGATGGTGGGCCGAGCCATGTCGCGTTTGCCGCAGGCGAAAAGATAGCGGCGGAAATCGTCGGAAGTCAGCTCGCGCCAGCCGGGCTCGGGCACGCCGCGGCGGAAAAGCGCGAGAGCGTGGCGGTAGTTGACGAGCGTGCGCGGCGAGACGTTGCGCTCGACTTCGAGCCAGCGGAAAAACGCCTCGGCCAGCGGATCGGTGGGCGGGTGGGACACAGCGCCCGCACGCTATCCGTCGCGACGGAAAAGCGCCCGACATTTCGCCGCCCGCTTGCCGCCGCTGCCGCTGCCCGCCATGCTGCGCGCACATTTTTCCATGAAAGCCATCTCCCTCGACGCCCCGCAAAACTTCCGCGCCCTCGATCTCCCGGAACCCGCCGCGCCCGCGCCCGGCCAGGCGCTCGTGCGCGTCCACCGCATCGGCATCTGCGGCACGGACTACGGCGGCTTTCTCGGCAAAATGCCTTTCTTTTCCTACCCGCGCATCCCCGGCCACGAACTCGGCGTGGAGGTGCTCGCGGTCGGCGTGGGCGTAACCAATGTCGCGCCCGGCGACCGCTGCTCGGTGGAGCCCTACATCAATTGCCAGCGTTGTTACTCGTGCCGCCGCGGCCTCACCAACTGCTGCGAAAACCACCAGACGCTCGGTGTCATGTGCGACGGCGGCATGTGCGAGCGGATGCTCCTGCCGGCGCGCAAGCTCCACGTTTCCACGAAACTCAGCTATGACCAGCTCGCGCTCGTCGAGACGCTCGCTATCGGCTGCCACGCCATCGACCGCGGCGGGCCGCGGGCCGGCGAGCATGTGCTGGTCATCGGGGCCGGGCCCATCGGGCTTTCGGCGCTGGAGTTTGTGAAAGTGGCGGGCGCGAAAAGCATCGTCCTCGACATCAACGAAGCGCGTCTCGCTTTCTGCAAAAACACCATGGGCGTGGACCACACCATCGTGGCGCGCGGCGACGGTTCGGAGCTGACGGCGCTCGCCGAGATCACCGGCGGCCAGCTCGCTGACGTGGTCGTGGACGCCACCGGCAGTCACAAATCCATGAGCGCCGCGCTCGGCTACTGCGCCTTTGGCGGACGGCTCGTTTATGTGGGCATCACGCAGCAGGAGCTGACCTTTCCGCACGCGCCCGTCATGCACCGCCGCGAACTCACGCTCCTCGCCTCGCGCAACGCGCTGACCGGCGACTTCGCGCGCATCATCAAGCTGATTGAGGACGGCGTGATCGACACCAAACCGTGGATCACCCACCACGCAAAATTCGACGACATGATCGCCACTTTTCCCACCTGGCTGAAACCGGAAAGCGGCGTGATCAAGGCGGTCGTCGATCTCACATAACGCGCGCCGGGCGCGGCGTTTTTTACCGCGAGGAAAAAGAAAAGCGTTGTCATGCGCGAGGCTTGCACGATCATCCGCGACTCATGCCCACTGGCAAAGAAAGGAGGGGAAACCACCAACTATGAAATCCATCGCTATCATCGCACTCGCTGCCGTCGCGTTCGGCCTCGGCGCTTGCGCCCACAAGCCTGCGCCCGCACCGGCGCCGTCTTCGACCCACATGGGCAAGTAATTCGTTTCCCGCTCTGCGAGGAACCCAATTTGCAAAGCCAGACCGGCCACCGCCGGTCTGGCTTTTGTATTGCTCACGCGCGGCCCGCCGGCACGCTCACGAACGCGCTCCCGCGCAGTAGAAATCGCCACGGCAGATGCGCCGCCTTGGAAATGCCGATGCGCACGTCCGTCACGACTTCGGCGGGGTGCGCGGGCGCGCGAAAGCCGATGGTTTGCGCCGCGCAAAAATCGCGCCCGTGGTCGCGGCCATCCACGCCGAGCGCGAGCGCCAGCTTGCCCGGCCCGGAGCACAGCGCTCGCGGATGGGCGAGCGGCGACTTGCGCCGTGCCTGCCGCCGCCGGGTCATCGCGGCGAGGCCGCGCGTGGGCTCCAGCGCGCGGAGCAGTACGAAGCCATCTTCGCTCCCGCCTTTCACGAGCACGTTGAGCAGCCAATACATGCCGTAGTTGAAATAGACATACGCCGCGCCCGCCCGATGCCGCGCCACGAACTCCCGCGCGCTCGGTCGCGCAAAAGTGTGGCATGCCTCGTCATTGATCGCCGCATACGCCTCCGTTTCGACCACGATGCCCGCGCCGCGTTTCCACACCAGCTCGCAGCCGATCAGCTCCCGCGCGCACGTCACCGGGTCGCGTTGGAAAAAGGCCCGGTCGAGCAAGTTTCGCGGCCGCCTTTTTTACAGCAGCATGAGCGCCGGGCTTTCGAGCAGCGCGCGGAGTTCGCCCAGATACTGCGCGCCGACCGCGCCATCCACCACGCGGTGGTCGGCGCTCAGGCCGATGGCGAGGCGCTGACCGACGACGATTTCATTCTTCGCGTTGACCACCGGCTTTTTCACGATCGCGCCCACGGCGATAATCAGCGCCTGCGGCGGGTTGATGATCGCGCTGAACGAGTCGATGCCGTAGCTGCCGAGATTCGAGACCGTGAGGGTGCCGCCCGCGTATTCCTCGGGCTTGAGTTTCTTGCCGCGCGCCCGCGTGGCGAGGTCTTTCACGGCTTCGCTGATTTCGCGGATCGTCCGGTCCTGTGCGTCGCGAATGACCGGTGTGACCAGGCCGTCCTCGACCGCCACGGCGACGCTGAGATTCACGCTGCGGTACTGGATGATCGCATCGCCCGCGAAGCTCGCATTGACCGCCGGCACCTTGACCGCCGCGGCGACGACTGCCTTGAGCACGAAATCGTTGACCGTGAGTTTCGCCCCGCCCGCCGCCTCGCTCGCGGCGTTGGCCTCAGCGCGGAATTTCATCAGCGGCCCGGCATCCACTTCGATGTTCAGGTAGAAATGCGGGATCGTCGTCTTGCTCACGAGCAGCCGCTCGGCGATCACGCGCCGCATGCCGCTGAGCGGGAGGCGCAAGTCGTCCGGCCCCGCCGGCATGGGCGCGATGCCCACCGGCGCGGCACTGCGCGCGCCCGGCTGCGCAGTCTGCACATCCTTCGCCACGATACGTCCGCCGGGGCCGCTGCCGCTGAGCGCGGAAAGCTGCACGCCTTTCTCCGCGGCGATCTTTTTCGCCAGTGGCGAGGCTTTCACCCGCCCGCCTGGACCGGAAGCCATCGGCGCGGAAGCCGCCTGGGCGCTGGCGCGCGTGGCTGGCGCTTCGGAAATGGTGTCGGCCTTGGCCGACGCGGATTTCGGTGAATCTGGGATCGCGGCCCCGTCTGCCGGCGGCGCTTCGCCCTTCTGCAGGAGCAGCCCGATCTTCGCGCCCACCGCGACTTTGCCGCCGGCGGAGACGAGATGCCGGTGCAGGATGCCGTCGTCGAACGCCTCCATCTCCATCGTCGCCTTGTCCGTCTCC
This sequence comes from Chthoniobacter sp., assembly GCA_021414005.1. Taxonomy (GTDB): domain Bacteria; phylum Verrucomicrobiota; class Verrucomicrobiia; order Chthoniobacterales; family Chthoniobacteraceae; genus Chthoniobacter. The sequence continues at coordinate 12,071 of JAIOPH010000021.1, forward strand.
ACCTCCGCGAGCACATCGCCGGTCTCGACCTTGTCGCCCTCGTTCTTGCGCCACTTGAGGAGCGTGCCCTCGGTCATGGTGTCGCTGAGTTTCGGCATTTCGATGTAGATGGCCATAGATGGAAAATTCGGAGTGTGGATGCGGGAAGGGAGAGACTAAACCCAACGTCCGCACCGGCGACAAGTCCGCAGACGGATTCCCAAAATTCCTTGCCGTGGGAAAAGAGCCGCCCATAGTAGCCGCCTGTTTTTCGGGGCGGCAATCCGTGGCCTCGTGGCAAAACGCCAGGGTAGCTCAGTGGCAGAGCGGGGGACTCATAAGCCCTAGGTCGGGAGTTCAATCCTCCCCCCTGGCACTTGCCCGCGCGGCTCGCGACCGCTCACATTTCCCGCGCCCAGGCGGGCCGCTGGCGGAGGTGGTAAAGCATCTCGCCGGCCTTGGGCACGAGGAGCACGCCTTCGTCCTCGCGGTTGGCATAGTCTTCCACGCGGATCGTGGCCGGGTCGCGGTAGCCGAGGTTGATCTCCTCGCAAAAGTCGCGCGGGATGCCAGTGGCGAGCGTCACGCGGACGCGGCATTTTTCCACGCCGTCCTCGTAGGTGCCGATGCCGCGGACGTGCGTGCTGTGGGCGAGCGTGCCCCACGGCACGTCCTTGAATTTGTCCCACTGCTTCAGGAAATAATCGCGGCAGTGGTAGCCGATCTGCCGGATGAGGTGTCCGTGCGTGAGGCTGATCTCGTGGATGTGCGGCGCGTAGATGATCAGCTCGCCGCCATCGGCCACGACCGGCTCCAGCTTGTACATGCATTTTCCGCCGACCCACAGCTCGTCGTACATCTTCGGCGCGCAGCTCAGCACGGTGTGGAAAGGGCGGTCCTTGTATTCGATGTGCAGCTTTTTCGAGAGTTCGGAAGCCTCATCCCAAGCGCCCTCCGGCGTGCCGATGAAAAGCCCCGCAAGCTGCGCGTGATCCACGACCATGCACAGGCACAGCTTTGGCACCGTGACCATCGCGCCCACGCGATCGACCACGCGGCGCACGGGCGTCCACTTGTTGCCGATGATCATCGGGTTCGTCACCACCGCGCCGAGCCAGTGGAAAAAGTTCAGCACCTCCGCGCCGCTGATGCCGGGGAAGAGGTATTTGTTGCCGCCGGAAAAACCCACGACCTCATGCGGAAACACCGGCCCGCAGATCACGAGTTGGTCGTAGTCGAAGATGCGCGCGTTGATCTTCACCGGCACCTCCATTTCGAAAAGCCCGTCGGTCAGCGCGCGGGTGTCGTCGAGCGTCAGGTCGCCGATGTGGCGCAGCGCGGCGGGGTTGTCCCACTCGTGGTTGAAAAAGCGCACGCCCGCGTAGGTCGTGCGCCGCTCTTCGGCGGAAATCTCCAGCCGCTCGCAGATGGCCTCCTCGCTCATCGGCTGATGCGTCCCGAGCGCGATCATCACGTCGAAGGCTTTCACCGCCCCGCCGATCTGCGCGTGCAGGCCCGCGAAGAGCATCCCGAGCGGACAAGTCCGCGTCGCATCCGGCACGATGAGCAGGATTTTCTTGTCCCGGTAGTCCGCAGCCGGACAGGCTTGGGCGATTAGTTCACGCGCCTGCGCGGCGTCGAGGTAAGTGCCGGTCGAAGCGGTGACGGAGAGCGTGGAGGACATGGAAAATTTCTCGCACAAAGACACAGAGGCTCAAAGGGGTTTCGGCGCTCGCCGGAAGGAGCCCTCCCAAAACGCTGCGCATACTTTGGGAATGAGCAGGGAAAGGCGCGGAGGTTTACACAAAGGCTTAACGCCGCTATCGCTCTCGCATGATCCAGCCAAACGAACTTGTGGGCGACGAATGGGCCGAATGGTATCGGCTCACCCCGCTTCAGCGCTGGCAAGAGAGCGAGAAGCTCTGGCAGACTTACCTCGCCCTTGGCGGCTCCCTTGATCCCGAACCCGATACGCAAAGTCCTTTCTTCGATGCGCGAGCACCGCGTCCGCGCCCTGCTCATGGGCGGACAGGCGTGCGTGTTTTACGGCGCGGCGGAGTTTAGTCGCGACACCGACTTCGCAATCCTCGCCAGCCCGGCGAACCTCGCCCGCCTCAAACGCGCGCTCGCCGACTTGCAGGCCGATCTCATCGCCGTCCCCTCCTTCGACATCGCGTTTCTGCGCAAAGGCCACGCCATCCACTTTCGCTGCCGGCACCCGGAAGCCGCCGGTCTGCGCGTGGACGTGATGACCCGGATGCGCGGCGTCGATCCCTTCCCGCAGCTCTGGAAGCGCCGCACTACGCTGGCACTGGCCGATGGCACCGAGTGCGATCTCCTCTCGCTCCCGGATCTGGTGCAGGCCAAGAAAACCCAGCGCGACAAGGATTGGCCGATGCTCCGCCGTCTCGTCGAAGCCCACTACTTTGAAAGCCGGGAAAAACCTTCGCGCGCCCAAGTCCAGTTCTGGCTCCGCGAACTCCGCACTCCAGAATTGCTGCTCGACACGGCCCGGCGTTTCCCGGCTCCGGCGAAACGCGCCGTATCCAGCCGTCCGCTCCTGCAGCACGCCCTCGCTCGCGATTCCGTCGCCCTCGATCAGGCCTTGCAGGAAGAGGAACGCGCCCAGCGGGAATCCGACCGTGCCTACTGGCAACCGCTCAAGGCTGAGCTTGAGTCCCTCCGCCTCTCTCGACACGCTGCCTGCCCATGAAGATCACCGAAGACGTCCGCAAATACGCCGCCGAACAGGCGATCTCCGAGGAGGAGGCCTTGAAGAAAGGTATGGAGGAGAAGTCGAAGGAGTTCGTGGAAAAGGGCGCGGTGGTCTATAACCCCGCCTAGCAATGACAAAAAGGGAAGTTCTCAAAGCTGCTCGATTCGGAAAACGGATCGCGGAAGAAGAGGTCGATGCACTAGCTGCTTACTTCGTCGAAACGAGCTTATACACGCGAATTCTGGGCGGGGAGATTGACGTGATCTACGGCACCAAAGGATCAGGCAAAAGCGCCATCTACTTCAGCTTGTTAAAGGCTGAGAACAGCCTTTTCGACTCAGGGATTCTCGTAAAGTCGGGGGAAAACCCTCGTGGCACTCCCGCTTTTAAGGACCTCACGGTTGATCCTCCGGCCTCTCCCGAAGAGTTTCGTGGTCTTTGGAAACTCTACTTACTTACGCTAATTGGGACCGTTTTGCGCGACTACGAAATCAAAAATCCCTCTGCAACTAGGGTCCTTTCGTATCTAGAGGCAGCCGAGTTATTACCACCGTCGGGCGGTGCATTGTCGTCGATAATTAGGCGATCTTTGGACTATGTCCGCAAATTATTGCGAATGGAAGCAGTGGAGGGAGGACTCAAGATAGATCCCCATACCGGCCTCATAAATGGCCTAACGGGAAAGATAACGCTGCGTGAACCGGCAGGTTCAGAAAGCAAACTAGGATTGGAATCGGTCGATAACTTATGCAGAGCCGCTGATGACGCTCTGTCGCAATCAAATTATAAGGTTTGGATACTGCTGGACCGACTTGATGTAGCGTTTGCCGAAAGCACTGAGTTGGAAACGCGTGCGCTGCGTGCACTTTTTAGTACATATCTCGACTTTCTTGGGTTTGAAACAATTCGACTCAAGATCTTCCTCAGAAGCGATATCTGGAAACGGATCACCGATTCAGGATTTCGCGAGAGTAGTCATATCACTCGAAGCGCCACGATTACGTGGAATGAGTCCTCGTTGCTCAACCTAATCATTCGCCGCATTCTCAATAATCAGGCAATCCGCGAGCACTACGGCGTCACCCAGGCCGATATCCTAGCGGACTATAATGTCCAAGAGACGTTCTTCTACCGCGTGTTTCCCGACAAGGTAGATGCAGGAAAGCGCAAAGCTAAGACGTTCGATTGGATGCTCAGTCGAACGCGGGACGGACTTGGCGTAGCGGCGCCACGCGAATTGATCCACCTCCTTAGTTCGCTGCAGGACACACAGCTTGCAAAATTCGACCTAGGTTCCCAAGAGCCTGGGGATGAATATCTCTTCGATCGCAGCTGCTTCAAAGAAGCAATGCATCCGGTATCTCAAGTCCGGACCGAGCAAACCGTTTACGCAGAATACCCAGATGTGAAGCCTTGGCTTGAGGCGCTGCGTGGTGGAAAGACTGAGCATGCAATTTCGACGCTCTCCGAACATTGGGGCGTGAAAGCGGATGAAGCTCAAAATCGGGTCCAAAGGTTATTAGAAATCGGCGTGTTTGAAGCTCTGGGCTCAAAGGCTTCGCCGAGGTATAAAATCCCTTTCCTTTACCGAGAATACCTTGACCTCGTTCAAGGTAAGGCTGACGGGGTTGAGACTTCGAGCGACGAGGAGCAGGAAGAGTGAACTGCCACGGTTCCGCCTTAACTCTACCGTCAACCGGCTCTCTCCTTCCAAGTGATCACCCGTTTCCTCGCCCTCGTCGTCCTAGTCGGAACGACCTTCGTGGAGACGGCGACTGGGCCGACGGCGGTGACGGTGGAGGTGTGGCCGGAGGGGGAAGATGCCGGGCAACGGGGCGAAGGAACCCGAGGTGGAGGTGCCGCGGAAGGACGGCTTTCACCGCATCACCAATGTCAGCGGCCCCACGCTGAAGCTGTGTCCGGCACCTCGGAAAGCGGGCGCGGCGGCGACGCCGGCCATGATCGTCTGTCCCGGTCGCGGCGTGGCTGAACTCCGCCGGGTTCAGCGCGCTGCCGTCTAAATCGTCTGGCTCAGATAACCGCCATCCACGCGGAGGTCGGTGCCGGTGATGAAGCTGCTGGCTTTTTCGGCGGCGAGGAAAATGCAGGCACCGATGAGTTCGTCGCTCCTGCCGAAGCGCCGCATCGGGGTGTGGTTCCAGATGGCTTGCGTGCGGTCGGTCGGGGTGCCGTCGTCATTGAAGAGCAGCTTGCGGTTTTGCTCGGCGGGGAAAAAGCCGGGCGTGATCGTGTTCACGCGCACGCCTTTGGTCGCCCACTCGCGGGCGAGGAATTGCGAGAGCGAGAGCACGGCGGCCTTGCTCGCGGAGTAGGCGACGACGCGGGAGAGCGGCAGATGCGCGCTGACGCTGGCGATATTGATGATCGAGCCGCGACCGCGTGCGCACATGCCAGGGCCGAATTCCTGGCAGGGCAGGAGCACGCCGCCGACGAGGTTCAGGTCGAAATTCGCGCGCCAGTCGTCGAGTTCGATGGACTCGAAGGCGCGCTCGGCGGTGACGGTCACGCGCGGGTCGTTGCCGCCGGCGGCGTTGACGAGCACGGTGGGGTCGCCGCAGATGTTGCGGATCGCGGTGTGCGCGGCGGCGATGGAACCTTTGTCCATGGCGTCGGCGGGGAAAAACTGCGCGGTGCCGCCGGCGGCGAGGATCGCCTGCACGCGGGCCTCGCCGCGCTCGGCGTTGCGGCCGACCACAGCGACGTGTGCGCCTGCGGCGGCAAGGCCGTCGGCCAGCGCACCGCCGAGCACGCCAGTGGCACCGATGACGACGGCGACTTCGTTGGAGAGATCAAAAAGATTGGACATAGATTTTTGAGAAGAGTGCCGAGGACAACCGAGCGCCACGGGGTTGGCAAGGCTGCACGCGGTGCTTCCTTCTTCGTGGCATCCGCCTAGGCTCGCGCGCCATGTCCGATACCCGCGCCATCCGTTTGCTCCGCTACGCGGATGCGCGCATGCTGGGGGAGCGCGACGATGTGGTGGCGGTGGAGGAGCCGCTGGAGATTCGCGTGGAGGGCCGGAGCATCGCGGTGGTGATGCGGACGCCGGGGCATGACCGCGAGCTGGCGGCGGGCTTTCTCCTCGCGGAAGGCGTAATCAAATCTGCGAGCGATCTTTTCGACATCACGACCTGCGTGGCTCCGGCCGGCGCGGAAAAGGGCCACGCGGTGGACGTGGCGCTGGCGCGTCCGGGAGCGGTCGATTTGGACAAGCTGACGCGGCATGTTTTCACGTCGTCGAGCTGCGGGATCTGCAGTCAGACGTCGATTGATGCGGTGCTGCGGGTGCGGAAACGGCTGACAGACCGGATGCGGATTGACGCGGCGACCCTGCTCGCGCTGCCGGAGCGGCTCGCGGAGCAGCAGACGGCTTTTCAAACAACGGGCGGTCTGCATGCGTGCGCGCTTTTTGACCGGACGGGAAAACTGCTGGCCCTGCGCGAGGACGTGGGCCGGCATAACGCACTGGACAAGCTCGCGGGCTGGGCGCTGCTGGAAAAGCGCACGCCGCTCCGAGGTCATGTGGTGCTGCTGAGCGGGCGCACGTCTTTTGAGATGATGCAGAAGGCGCACGCCGCGGGGATTCCGGTAGTGGCCTCGATCTCGGCACCGTCAAGCCTGGCGGTGGAGTTTGCGCGGGCGTCCGGCCAGACGCTGGCCGGGTTTGTGCGCGGGCGCTCGATGAACCTCTACACGGGCGCGCAGCGCATCGGAAAACCAGCCGGGCGGGCCGGTCGCGCGCACGCTGCCGGAACCCGCCCGACCAGCATCAGGAAAGCGCGGTCTTCGCGTCGGAGAGCTTGATCACGCGACCTTCCGGGTCGCGGAAATTCGTGTAGGGGCCGACGTTGGTGACGATGATGCCGCGTCGGCGCAGTTCGCCAAGCACACCGGCCCGATTTTTCATCGCGATGTAGAGATGGAAGTAGCTGACCATTTCGCCGTGCTCGCAGCGCCGGATGGTGAGCGGGATGCCGCCGAGTTCCATTTCGCACGAGCGGTCGGGGCGTTCGTCGCGGACGTGGGCGTTGAGCAGGTCCACGTAGAAGTCGCGCACTTCCTTCCATCGGTTGGTGAAAATGGTAACGGAATAGCAGGAGGGGTGAGCCGCCACGGAGCCGGCGACAACCGTGTCGGCATCAGCTTCGGTTTCCTCAGCGAGGCAGGTGAGATTCATAATGGAATCTCTTTTTAGCAGCGGTCATGCCGTGTTATGGGAATTATGATTTGTTTTGTTAAATCATCGCGCGGAGAGACTGAGCGGGAGGCCGCGGCGAACTGCCCTACGCGCTGTGCCGCACAGCGCGGATGTGGATCTGCGGGGTCACGCTGCCCTGCCATTCGTTGCGTTCGATTTGAAAGGCGATGTCCCAAGGCAGCCGCGGTTTTTCCTCCTTGGCGGAGCCAAACCAGACGGCCCGATACTCGTCGCCGTGCTGGCGGAGCATGAGCGAGAGGTGCTTCTCTTTCATCACGCGCGGCTCGCCGGCAAGCGTGACGCCGCGGGCCACGAAGAGCGGCTGCGGCATGCCCATGCCGAACGGCTGGAGCGCTTCGTGGTGGGCGAGCATATCGTAGTCGATCTCGCCGAGCGTGAGTTCGGCATCGAGGTGGATGCGGGGCTGGAGTTGCTCGGCCGTGAGCTGCGCGCGGGCGTGGGCGAGAAAGGCGGAGCGGAATTCGGCGAAACGCGCCTGCTGGAGCGTGAGGCCGGCCGCCATTTCGTGGCCGCCGTGCTTTTCCAAATACTCCCCGCACGCCGCCAGCGCCGCGACGAGCGAGAAACCGTTGATGCTGCGCCCGCTGCCTTTGCCGGTGCCGGCTTCATCGAAGCCGATGACGAACGTGGGCCGGTGATGCCGCTTCTGCACGCGGGAGGCGGCGATGCCGATGACGCCGGTATGCCAGCCCGGCGCACCGACCACGATGGCGGCGTCGCGCGCGGGGTCGAACCACCCCGCCAGTTGCTCTTCGGCTTGGTGAAAAACGTCCTCCTCCACGGCGCGGCGCTCGCGGTTTTGCGCGTCGAGACTCGTGGCGATGGCGCGGGCGCGGGCGGAGTCCTCGGTGAGCAAAAGTTCGAGCGCGTCCTGCGCGGTGCCGAGGCGTCCGGCGGCATTGAGGCGTGGCGCGAGGCCAAAGCCCACATTCGGCGGGCTGAACGGCGCGCGCAGCCCGCTCACTTCGATCAACTCGCGCAGCCCGGGCCAGCGGGTCTTCGCGAGTTGCGCTAGGCCGTGCTTCACCAGCGTCCGGTTTTCCTCCACCAGCGGCACGAGGTCCGCCACGGTGCCGAGCGCCACGAGATCGAGATGCGTGCGCAGATCGAAGCCGGTGAGTGGGCGGCGCTTGAGCAGCGCGTGGGCGGTTTTGAAAACAAGGCCCACGCTGCACAGGTAGTGAAAATCCGCGCCTAGCTTGGGATTCACCAGCGCCACACAGGGCGGCAGCGTGCCCTGGCATTCGTGGTGATCGATCACCACCACATCCACGCCCTGCGCCTGTAGCGCGGCGATTTCCGCGACGGACGACGTGCCGCAATCCACTGCAATGAGCAACTGCGGCGCGAACTCCCCCACACAGCGCGCCACCCCATCCGGGCTCAGCCCGTAACCTTCATCCGCCCGCAGCGGCAGGAAACACGGGGCATCCGCGCCGTAGGCCCGCAGCACACGCGTAAGCAGCGCCAGCGACGTCACGCCATCCACATCGTAGTCGCCGTAGAGCACGATCTTCTCGCCGCGATCCACCGCCGCAAAAATGCGCGTCACCGCCGCGTCCATGTTCGGAAGGGAAAAAGGATCGCTCAGCGCCTTGAGCTGCGGTTGGAGAAAACGCCCCGCTTCCTCCCCCGAGCGCACGCCCCGGCGCACCAGAAGCTCCGCAGCAAACCGCGCCACACGCGCCTCTTGCGCCAGCTTCCGCACGGCGTCGGCGTCGGTGGGTTCAGGCATCAGCCAGCGGCTCGGGATCATCCACCCATCCTCCGCGCAATCCGCCACCGGGCGCAATCCCTGTTCGCGCGATTGCCACGAAACTGTCCGAAGCCGCTAATTTTCTAGGCCTCGAAGGGTTTTGCGCTTGTTAAATCCAACGCTCTGACTACTTCTGCCCGCATGAATTTGCCCAACGAGGGAACGCCACAAAAACGGGACGCCGCCGGACCAAAGAAGTTCGAGGAACTGCATCGGAACGTTACCATGTCTCAGATCGCCAAGGCGGCGAACGTTTCGCAGGGCGCTATCTCGTCCATGCTCAACGACCGGAACTACGGCATCCGAGTCAGCGAAAAAACCCGCGCGCACGTTTTCAAAGTCTGCCGCGAAATGGGCTATATCCCGAACGACCTCCGCGCGCTCGTGCGCATGTACCCCGAACTCGGCGGCTACAGCCTGCTCATCGCGTCGGACATCGCCGGTGGACTCTCCGACCCGCTCGTGACCCGCATCGCTGCCGCCACGATGAAAGCCCTGCCCGACGCCACGCAGGGTCTGAACGTCGGCTATTACGATCCTGCGGCGGACTACCAGGAAAACGCCGCGGCGCTGCCGCAAGCCGTCAGCAGCTACGTGTATTCGAAATTTCTCATCATCGGCACCCCGAACCGCTCGCTGGTGGACCACCTCACCCGCCGCGGCCTCTCCGTCATGAGCCTCGGTTACGAGCTGGCGCAGCCCGGCCTCGTCAGCTTTGTCCCCGACTACGCGCTGGCCTCGCGGATGGCGATCGAACACTTCGGCAAACTCGGCCACCGCAATCTCGGTATCGTCTCCGGCCCATTCGGGTCCAAGGATGCCCGAGTGCTCGATTTCAACCACGGCGTGCAACTCGGCTGCCTCGCGCTCAAGCTTCCGATCGATGCGCAACACATCATCTACGGCGACCTGTCGGTCGAGGCCGGTCGCACCGCGCTCGATGAGTTGCTCGCCCGCAGCCCGCAGCCCACCGCCGTTTTCTGCATGAGCGACGCCGCCGCCGTCGGCCTCATCGAACGCGCCCAGGCCCGTGGCATCGCGGTTCCTGAGCAACTCAGCGTCATTGGCTGCGGCGACGAACCTGCGGCCCAGTTTTCGCAGCCGCCGCTCACCACCGTGCGGCTTCCCGCCGAGGAAATGGCGGAACTGGCCGTAAAGGAAGTGGATCTGCTCGTCCATGATGACCTTCCCGTCGGATCCCGCAAAATCGTGCCGCCCGTAACGCTCGTCGAACGCCGCTCCTGCGCCCCGCTCAAACCTGCTTAGGCAATAAAATTGCCTCTTGACGCTCCACTCTCCCCGACCGACAAACCCAACCCGCATGAAAATCCCATTCTACATATCCACTGCCGCCACGGCCCTGTGTCTTCTCCTGAGCATTGTGGTCTTCGCCGTCGGTCGCTCGAACTACAGCCTCCAGACCGAGATGCAAAAGCAGCAGAAAGTGCTGCAAGGCCACCAGCAGGCGCTCCAAGCGCAGCAGGAGGAAATCAACGCCGGCAACCAGATCAGCCAGCAGATCGGGCCAAACCTCCTCCGCGACATGGCCGCCTCCTCGGTTAAGAATGAGAAGATGAAAGCCCTCCTCGCCAAGCACGGCTACAACGTCCAAGTCAAGGACACCCCGGCTCCGAAGGCCCCCTAATTTAGATCCCGACCTATGAACACCGACGCCGACTACTCCTACGCCGAACCCGCGCCTTCCAGCCCTTCGCTGCATCTGCCTTTCGCCCTGCTCTCCGTGGCCTTGGCGCTCGTCATGATTTCGCAAACAATGGGGGTTTTTAATCAAAAGACCGCTCTGAAGGAAGGCCAGGAACAGCTCATCGATTCCGTGGCCAAACACGCCGACGCGGTGACCAAGCGCGAGCCACTGGTTGGCCAATCCCGCGAGCTGAAGAAGAAGCTCAACGAGATGATCATGGACATCCTTACCCTCGCCAAAAACGACGAGGACGCGAAGGCGATCGTCGAAAAATACCACATCCAGCAAAACCTGCCGGCCAGCGGCAGTGGCGAGACTTCCGCGCCCGCTCCCGCGCCGAAGCAGCCCTGAGCGAAGCTCGTTCGCCAGTTCCTCCTTCGAAACACCCGGCGTTTGCACGCCGGGTGTTTTCGTTTTCACTCCCGCCATGCCCACCTCGCTCGAAACCGCCGCCCGCGCCATCGTCCAGCGCCTGCATGACGCCGGGCACACCGCGCTCTACGCCGGCGGCTGCGTGCGCGACCGGCTCATGGGCGTGGAACCCCACGATTACGACATCGCCACCGACGCGCGGCCCGAGCAGGTGCAGGCACTTTTCCGCCGCACCGTCGCCGTCGGCGCGCACTTCGGCGTCATCGTGGTACTCGACGGCAGCTTCGAGTTTCAGGTCGCCACCTTCCGCAACGACGGCCAGTACATTGATGGTCGCCGCCCGGAGACCGTCAGCTTTTCCACGCCCGAGCAGGACGCCGAGCGCCGCGACTTCACCATCAACGGCCTCTTTTTCGACCCGCTCACCGACCGCCTGATCGACTACGTCGGCGGCCAGCGCGATCTCGACGCCCGCCTGCTCCGCGCCATCGGCCCCGCTGCCGACCGCTTCCGCGAAGACCGTCTCCGCATGCTCCGCGCCGTGCGCTTCGCCACCACGCTCGGCTTCGACATCGACGGCCCGACCTGGCGCGCCGTTAGCGAAAACGCCGCGCACATCGGTGAAGTCAGCGCCGAGCGCATCCGCGAGGAGCTGATGAAAATCCTCCTCTCCCCACGACGCGTGCGCGGCTTTGATCTGCTCGATGAAAGCGGGCTGCTCCGCGAAATTCTTCCCGAGATCGAAGCGCTGAAAGGCTGCGAACAACCGCCGCAGTTTCACCCCGAAGGCGACGTCTTCAAACACACCCGCATCATGCTCGACCTGCTGCCCGCGCAAGTCTCCGGCCCGCTCGTCCTCTCCGTGCTCTTCCACGACATCGGCAAGCCCGGCACCTTCACCACCGACGCCGATGGACGCATCCGCTTCAATGGACACGACCGTCTCGGCGCGGCCATGACCGAGCGCGTCATGCTCCGCCTGCGCTTTTCCCGCGCCGAGATCGACGCCACGGTCGAGGCCGTCGCGAACCACATGGTCTTCAAAGACGTGCAGCAGATGCGGGTGGCGAAACTCAAGCGCTTTCTCGCCCGCCCGCACATGAACGACGAACTCGAACTCCACCGCGTCGATTGCACCAGCAGCCACGGCCTGCTCGACAATTACGAATTCCTCAAAGCCAAGCGCGAGGAATTCGCCAACGAGCCGCTCATCCCGCCACCGCTCATCACTGGCCGCGACCTCATCACGCTCGGTTTGAAACCCGGCCCGCGCTTCACCGAAATCCTCGAAGCCGTGGAATCGCGCCAGCTCGAAAAAACCCTTCTCACCCGCGAGGAAGCGCTGGTCTTTGTGCGAGCCGAGTTTCGGTGAAGCGCTGGAAATACCCGCAGCGTCACCGCGTCAGCGCCTTTGCCTTCTCCAGCAGGGAGAGAAATTCCGCGCGGTAGCCGGTGGCGTCGTCGCCCTGGCCTTCGACGGCGAGTTCGTGGATGGAGTTCCAAGTCGCTTGGCCTTTGTGCGGGGAGTCGCGGAGGAGCATGCCGTAGCCGGCCACGGCGGCGGCGAAGCGGAAGTCGCGTGAGGATTTCTCCCACGTCGCGCCGGCGTCGGTGAGCGGGAATTCGAGGAGCTTGCTGGTATCGCCGTCGGGCGCTTTGTAGCGGAGCTTGAGGGTGAGCATTTCATGCCCGGGTTTCGGGAGAACCGTTCCGGGCCCATACGTGGGATACAATTGGGCGTCAGGCGGCTGCGGAAGACCAGACGGCTGATATTTCAAAGCATCCACTTTCGTCAGCTCTGGCACGTCCTTGCCGGCGGGCACGACTTCGTAGAGCGCAGTGACCGTGTGGCCAGCGCCGATCTCCCCGGCATCCTTTTTGTCGTCGTTAAAATCCTCCTTCGCGAGCAACCGCTTTTCGTAGCCGATAAGCCGGTAGCCGGAGACCTGCGCGGGGTTGAACTCGACCTGGATTTTCACGTCCTTCGCGATGGTCACGAGGGTGCCGCTGAACTGCTCGACGAGCACCTTTTTCGCCTCCAGCAGCGTGTCGAGGTAGGCGTAGTTGCCGTTCCCCTTGTCGGCGAGTTTCACGAGCATGGCGTCCTTGAGATTGCCCATGCCAAAGCCGAGCACGGTGAGGAAGACGCCGCCCTTGGCCTTCTTCGCGATCATCTCCAGCAGGTCGCTTTGGTTGGTGACGCCCACGTTCCAGTCGCCATCGGTGGCGAGGATTACGCGGTTGGTGCCGCCTTTGATGAAGCTCTTCTGCGCGAGTTCATAAGCGAGTTGGATGCCGCTCGCGCCGTTGGTCGAGCCGCCCGCCTCGAGCCGGTCGAGCGCGAGGCGCATCTCCGCTTTGTCGTGCGTGGGCTGGAGCACGCAGCCGCTGCTGCCGGCATAGACCACGATGCCCACGCGATCCTCCGCGCCGAGCTGGTCGATGAGCAGGCCGAGGCTTTGTTTCAAAAGCGGCAGCTTGTTCGCGTCCGACATCGAACCGGACACGTCGATAAGAAAGACCAGGTTGCTCGCGGGGCGCTTGTCCTTCGCGATCTCGCGGCCTTTGAGCCCGATGCGGACGAGCCGGTGCTCGGGCGTCCACGGGCAGGTGGCCACTTCCATCGTGGCAGAGAAAGGCGCATCGCCCTCGGGCTGCGGGTAGCGGTAGGTGAAGTAGTTGAGCAGTTCCTCGATGCGCACCGCGCCTTTGGGCGGAAGCTGCCGGTCATTGAGGAAGCGCCGCACGATGGCGTAGCTCGCTGTGTCCACGTCGATGCTGAAGGTCGAGAGCGGATTCTCGCGCACGGCGAGAAAGGCGTTGTCGGTGATGGCGTCGAAGGCCTCGGTATTGCCAGGCTCGGAAGGGCGGCGAATGGTTTCACCGTCCTTTCCGCCTACTTCGTCGCTCTTGTCGAGCCGATCATAGAAGCGCTCTTCTGCGAGGACACCCACGGAACGGGGCGCACCAGCCTTTAGCTTCGCGTAATCGCCACGCGGCATGGCTCCGCCTCCGCCGGCTATGCGGCCTTTCGTCTCGGCCACACCTCGCGACGGTGCCGGTGAGGCGGGACGAAGTGCGAACGGCGCGGTCGGTCTGGCAGCGACAAGGCTGTCTGGAGCCGGCGGAGCCGGCGCCGCAGCGAGCACTGGGGCGCTCCCCGGGGCGTTGGCAGGCTCGAACTGCACCCGTGCGACCGGCGGCGATTTCTTCGCCATCATCCGCGGCATTTCAGTGGACGGGCTGTCACTCGTCGCGTTCGACTTGGCGTCAGCGAGTAGCGACGGATTCGTAAGCGCGGGTGCTTCGGGCACACCAGTCGCCGACTGCGGCTCCGGCGAAGGGGGTTGCGCCAGGTCAATCGTCGGCTGCGGCGGCGTTTCGCTCTTCGCCATCGTCCGATCGGCGGCATTTCTTTCCGCATCCATCGCGCGGAAGATGAGGGCGATGGACACGCCGACGATGAGGCACGCGGCGATGGCCGAGAGGACCGTGAGGCGGCGCGGAAACGGAATGACCTTCGCGCTTTCCACCCGCGCTCCCGGAGCCGACGCAGCCAGTACCGTGGCGCGCTGCGCGGCGGTGAGCGGCTGCGCTTCCTCGCGCTGCAATTCAAGGCGCAGCCGGGCGGCGAGCGCCTGCGTTTCCGCGGCGGCGGCGGCGGCGCTGGCATCGGCGCGGATGAGCGCCTCGATCTCCGCGCGCTCGGCCGCGGTCAGTTCGTCGAGTTCGCCGAGAAGGTGGGCGGTGAATTTGGGGTCGTCGGTATTCATAGTGCGGAGCGGAGCGGGAGGTTGAAGTCGGGCAGCGGCTGCTCGTGGAGCAGGGCGCGGAGTTTTTTCAGCCCGGCGTGGAGGAGAAAGCCGACGTTGGTCACGCTGAGTTGCGTGACCTCGGCGATCTCGCGGTAGCTGAGGTCGTTTTGGAATTTGAGGCGGATGACTTCGCGCTGGTTCGGGCTCAGCGCGTCGAGCAGATCGAAGAGCGACGTGGCGGCCTCGCGCTGCTCGAGAGCGGAGCCGGGGCCGGGCGCGGCGCAGATTTGGTTGTCGGGGAGTTCCATGGGAATGAGGCGGCGGTGTTTGCGGAGATGGTCGAGCGCGCGGTTGCGCGTGACCGTGAAAAGCCAGGCTTCGAGATTCGGAGTTCGGAGTTCTGAGTTCGGCGACGGGGGTGTTGCGCCGTTCGTCATTCCACATTCGGCATTCGTCATTTCCTTCATCCCGCCCTGCGCGAATTTGATGAAGGTTTCCTGTACCACGTCGCGCGCGGCATCGAGGTCGTCCACGATGCTGCAAGCGTAGCGGATGAGCGGCCGCTCGTAGCGATCGAGCAGGGCGATGAGGTCGGGTGGGTCCGTGGGAGGCATAGGCGTTCTATGGTCCAAACGAACGATGCCCGCGATTTATTAGAGGACGTGGAAAGTTCTCCACGCGGTGCGTGGCGGCTGAAAATTTCGCCGCTCTTTTTGAGCGTTTGCCAACGGGGCTAAATGCTTTGCAGCATTGCGCTCGCGGACCTATGAGCATGGGCATGAAAATCTCCCGCTCCCTCCTTTCACTCTCCCTCCCGCTCGCCGTGTCCTGCGCACTCGGCGGCATCTCCTTCACGCCCTCCACCTGCCGGGCCGGCGAACCGAGGCCGATCGTCGGCGGCTTCCGCGCGGGGGACAAGGCAGACCCGGAGGTGCTCGCGGCGGCGAAGTTCGCCGTCGCCGAGCAGGCGAAAAAGAAGGGCGTCGCCGTGGAGTTGGTCGCGGTGGAAAGCGTGGAGCAGCAGGTCGTGGCGGGGATGAATTACCTGCTGCGGCTCAAGGTGAAGATCGACGGCAAGGAGCAGCAGGTCACGGCCAAGGTCTGGCGGAAAGTGCCCGTTTCGGAAGGCTACGCGCTGACCAGTTGGGAACCGTAGCACCCGCACGCGCGAGCTTGATGCCCCCCGACGAGGGTCCTAGCCTGCGCGCCCTTATGTCCTCCGAATCCGCTTCCCCCTACTCCCGCAAGAATCCTTTTCCCGCCACGCATCCTGTCAACCGGCGGCTCTCCGGCGAAGGCTCGGGCAAGGACACGCGGCATCACGAAATCTCGCTGGCCGGTTCTGGGCTGAGCTACGAGGTCGGCGATTCGCTGGGCCTTTTCGCCGCGAACAATCCCACGCTCGTCTCCGAAGTCATCGCGGCCATCGGCGCGACCGGCGAGGAAACCGTCCCCGGCTCCGATGCTGTGCCCAAGCCGCTCCGCGCGGCGCTGACGACGGACTACGTCATCACCCAGCCGTCGAAGGAATTTCTGAAAGCACTCGTCGAGCGGGCGGGCGACGCGGCGGGTCAACTGTGCGATCTCGCCTCCGACCCGGCGCAGAAAAAGGCGCTGGAGGATTACTTGTGGGGCCTTGAGTTCATCGACTTTCTCCGCGGCCATCCGAGCGTGAAGTGGACGGCGGAGGAGTTTGTCAAAACGCTGCGCAAGCTCCAGCCGCGGCTTTACTCCATCGCCTCCAGCCTCAAGGCCAACCCGGAATTCGTGCATCTCACCGTGGCCACCGTGCGCTACGAAAGCCACGGGCGGCAGCGCGAGGGCGTGGCTTCCACCTTTCTAGCCGAACGCTGGCCGGCGGGGGAAACGGCGGGCGTCTTCATCCATACGGCGAAACATTTCCGTCTGCCGGAAGACCCCGCCGCACCGGTCATCATGGTCGGCCCCGGCACCGGCGTCGCGCCGTTCCGCGCGTATCTCCAGGAGCGGCAGGTCACGGGCGCGCCGGGCCGGAACTGGCTGTTCTTCGGCGAGCAAAAGCGCGCGTCGGATTTCCTCTACGAAAGCGAACTCACCCAACTCCAGAGCGAAGGCGTGCTCACCCGGCTTGATGTCGCCTTTTCCCGCGATCAGGCCGCAAAGATCTACGTGCAGGACCGCATGCGCGAAAATGCCCGCGAGCTGTGGGCTTGGCTGGAGGAAGGCGCGCACTTCTACGTCTGCGGCGACGGCGCCCGCATGGCCAAGGACGTGGATGCCGAATTGCATCGCATCGCGCAAACCGAAGGCGGTAAGACGCCCGAAGAGGCGGCGGCCTACGTGGAGGCGATGAAAAAAGAGAAGCGTTACAAGAAGGATGTGTATTAGTCCCCGCCGCATCATGCAAACACTTACACCCATGATCACGCTCCGCACCGCACTGCACCTGCTCAGCATCACCCTCGTCATGTCGCTCAGCGCCATCGGCGCGGAGTTTGAGGTGAAGCCGGTCTCGCCCGAGCAAGCCGCCGAATACAAGCTGCTGCCGTCGTTTTACAAAAAGGCCACGCTCGTGCAGGAAATCCTCATCGCGACCTCGGACAAAGTGCCGGACGTCGTCCACAAGGAGGCCGCTTATCTTTTCGACATGGTGATGCGGAACATCAACCCCGCGGTCGCCCAGCGCATCCGCGACAAAAAGGTGCTCTGCGTGCTGGTGGGGCACAGCGAGTTGACTTCGGACGTACCGCAGTTTGTCTCCGACAAGACGGGCAAGGAACTCGACTTTTACAACTGGCGGCAACGCGGTTTTCTCACCTCGGTGGCCGGACGTCCGGTGGTGCTTTTCGCCGAGGAAGACGTGATGGAATACGAAGGCGGCATGCAGATCGAAAGCATCCTGATTCACGAGTTCGGCCATGTGATTGATGGCGCGGGCTTCGACAAGGAACTGCACGACCGGCTGACCGCGGCCTTTGAGAACGCCAAGAAAAAGGGGCTGTACATGGATGGCTACGCGGCGCAGAAATTCCGGCGCGTGACCAGCGCCACGCCGGTCAGTCTCGTCGAGGCGCTGGCGAAATCGTTTCCCGACCAGACGCCGGACTTTCTCCGCGCGTGTCTCACTGGCGGCGACATCCTCGTCAACGGCCAACCCGCCAAGGCCGACGTGCAGGTGACGAAGGACGACAAGGTGCTCATAGTTTTCGGAGGGCCGAAACGGACCTACTCGCTGGCCAGCCGCGCTGAGTATTGGGCGGAGGGTTTGCAGGACTGGTACGACACCAACCGGACGATGGACCACGACCACAACCACATTCATACGCGCGGGCCGTTCAAGGAATACGACCCGGAACTTGCAAAGCTCTGCGCGGATGTCCTCGGCGACAACGAATGGCGCTTTGTCTCGCCGCGCACCCGTGCCGCTACTGAGCACCTCACCGGCTACGACCCGAAGACCGCGCCGAAAGTGGCGAAGCTCGAACACATCGACCTCGCCGCGCAGGATTACTACGACACGTATTGGAAGGATTACTGGAAGCGCCTGCACGAGAAGCACCCCGACAAAGTCGCCGCCCCAGCCCCGGCCCCGTAGGTTGATCGCGCTTAGCTGACGCGTGCCGTGCGCACGGCGGCGACGAGTTCGCGGGCGCGCCGGGTAAGCGTTTTCCAATCGCGCTGCGCGAATATTTCCCGCGAGACGAGCGCGCTGCCCACGCCGAGGGCGACGCTGCCGGCGGCGAGAAAGGCGGCGGCGGTGGCGGCCGTGACGCCGCCCGTCGGAATGATCTGGAGCATGGGCAGCGGGGCGAGGAGGTTTTTGATGTAGGTCGGCCCGACGTGGTCGGCGGGGAAGAGTTTCACAAAATCCGCGCCGGACTCGTGCGCGAGGAGGCACTCGGTGGGCGTGAAGGCACCGCTGGCGATGGGCTTGCCGTAGCGGTTACACATGCGGATGACGTCGATCCGCGTGACTGGCGTGACCACGAATTCCGCGCCAGCGAGGATGGCGATGCGCGCGGTCTCGGCGTCGATGACGCTGCCGACGCCCATGAGCACATGATCGCCGAGTTTCGCCGCAAGGTCGCCGATGACGTCGATGGCGTTTGGCGTGGTCATGGTGATCTCCACGGCGGTGACGCCGCCGGCGACCAGCGCTTCGGTCGCCGGGATGAGTTGCTCGGAAGAATCGGCCCGGATGATGGCGATAATTCCGGGGTCGAGGAGGCGCTTGATGATGGCGGGTTTGGTCATAGGTGGGGAGCGGAGTTACTTGCCGCCGCCAAAGAGGGCCTTGCCCCATTTCACCCCGGTCTCCTGCATCTGGAGCTGCTGTTTTTGCGAAGCCTCAAAAGTGGTCATCTGGTCAGGCGTGAGAATGGTGTGGGCGCGGGCGAGAACCCGTTGCTGGAGTTCGCGCTGGGCCTGAATCGATTGCTCCAGCGCCGCGCCATCCTGGAGCGCGGACATGGCGGCGAGGGGATTCTTGCCGCCGGCTTCGAGCGGGCTGGCGGGGACTTTCATACGCTCTTCTTTCATGATCTGGAGAAGGCTGGTGCTCTGCTTGTCGTCGAGCGCCTGGCCGGCGCGCTCGAAACTCCGCTCGTACTGGCGCATCGCCATGCGGTCGCCGGTGGTGCGCTCGTATTCGTTGAGTTGGGCGGCTTTTTCCGGGCCGAGCAGGGCCTTGATTTTGGCGTCGTAGTCCGCGAGCTCAGTCGTTTTCGCCGCGTCAGGCGTGCCGCCGGAGGCGCTGCTCAGCGCCAGGTCGCTGGCCGCGTTCTGGCGGGCCGTGAGCAGTTCCAGCAGCTTGTCCGATTGCTCGGTGGAAAGGCCCAGTTCTTTCGCGAGATCGCCATACATCATGCGCGTGCCGGCAGCCTGCTGCGTACGCATAAGTTTTTTCATTTCGGGGTCAGCGAGCAGCTTCGCGATCCCGCCGAGCAAACCGCCTTTTCCGCTCTTTTCGCCTTCCTCCCTGGCCGCGGCGTCGGCGGGCGCGGCGTCCTTGTTGCCGGCAATCCGGGCGCGAAGTTGTTCGGATTCGGCGACCAGCGCGGCGTTGCGCTCGCGCAAGGTGGCGAGTTCGGTTTCGTCTTTGGGCTGGGACTCGACTGGCGCGGCGGACTCAATTGGACTTTGCCGGAGGGCGCTGATGCGCAGTTCTTCGGCGACGAGAACGATACCGCCCGCGAGCAAGGCGACGATGAGGAGACGGAAGTTGGGAGGCATACGATTTTGGGTGCGAAAGTTTCCGCGCTGAGGCAGGCGGCGCAAGGAGGGAATCAGAGTCGCTTCGGCCTTTTCCGCTCGGCATGAGCGCAGCGGAGGTTTTCAAAAGGTCTCGCTATGTCCGTGCCATTCATCCTCTTCATCGTCTGTCTCGGGTTCGCCCGGGCAGCAGCGGTGGCGGGGGATACCGCGCGGGAATTGACCGCGGATCACCTCAAAGTGCACCCGCGGGTTTTGGAAAAGGCCTGGCCGCATTTGGATTCGCCGGACCCCGCCGTGCGGGAAGCCGCCCGGCGGACGATCGAGGCGCAACCGTTCGACTCATGGAAACAGCGGGCGCTCGGCGAGACCCACACGCAGGCGGCGCTCGAGGCGCTGCTCGCGCTCGCGCGGGCCTGTCCGCCCGCGCAGGCAGAAGATCTCCGCCCACATATTTGCGAAGGGATCAGCACGCTCCACCTCGAAGAAATGAGCGTGGCCCAGCGCCTCGCCGCCGTGCGGCTGACGCGACTCGCCTGCACCCGCCTCGGTCCACCCAGCGCCGACGAGCGCGCGCAAATGACCGATCTGTGGACACATTTTCTCCCGCCAAGAACCGTCCCTGGCACCAAACCACCGCTCCTCGAACGCGAAATCCGGGAGCTGCTGAACTTTTTGTCCGCACAGAAATAAATGCTTTCACGCAGTTGCGCGCAGGTGTAGGCAGAAGCCTATGAAGACCGCTCACCTCTTTGCCGCGCTCGCCTGCACGAGTATCCTCGTCAGCCAATCAACAGCTTCCGCCGCGTGTCCAAACTGCCCTCGTTCAAGCATCTCGGGCGGCGGCACTACCATGACGATGATGCCTAAGGGCAAAAAAATTGATGCCGGGGTGAAAACTTCGATCGCGAGCGTGGCCGGAAACGCGGTGACCATCAGCAAAGACCAGACGACGGCGACCTACCTAACCGACAGCAACACCCGGATTTTCATCAACGGAAATGCCGCGAGCGTGGAGCGGCTGGCGAAAGGGATGCGTGTGGTGGTAGAAACGAGTTCGCTGAAACCCAAGCTCGCTCGCGCCATCACGGCGACCAGCGGGAGCTAGTCTTTTAGGCGGGCCGCGCGATCGGCGGCGTGGCAGGATATGGATGGACTTTGAGTGATTCCACGCTCGTCTTGCGCCGGGCTTTCGCGGACTAAGGGCGCAGCCATGAGCATGAACTGGAACCAACTCCTGTGCGCCTCGCGCCTCGGTAAAGACGGGCCGCCGCGTCCGCACGATCCCGCGCGCTCGGAGTTCTGTCGCGACTCGGACCGGCTCACTTTCACCACGGCGTTCCGGCGGCTGCAGGACAAGACGCAGGTTTTTCCGTTGGCGGACAACGACTACGTGCGGACGCGCCTCACGCACTCGCTGGAAGTCGCCAGCGTGGGCCGCTCGCTCGGCGCGCGGATCGGCGCGGTGGTGGCGCAACGCCACGGGCTGGCGCAACACGGTTCGGAGTTCGGCGAGATCGTGGCGGCGGCGGCGCTGGCGCATGATCTGGGCAATCCGCCTTTTGGGCATTCCGGCGAGGACGCGATCCGCCATTGGTTCACCACTTCGCCCATCGCGGCGCGAGCGAGCGTGGGACTCACGGCGGCGCAGCGCGAGGACATAGCCCGCTACGAGGGCAATGCGCAGGGTTTTCGGCTGATCACGCGGCTGCAAATGCCGGACAATCCCGGTGGCCTGCAGCTCACTCATGCCACGCTCGGCGCGTTCACGAAATACCCGCGCGAGTCCCTCGTCCCCGACGGCGTGCATCGCGGCGCCAGCGCGAAAAAATTCGGCTTCTGCCAAAGCGAGCGCGCCCTTTTTGCCAGCGTGGCGGAGCACTGCGGACTGCTGCGCCGCACGCCCGACGCCGCTTGGTGGGCGCGGCATCCGCTGGCCTTCCTCGTGGAGGCGGCGGACGACATCTGCTACCGGCTCGTGGATTTCGAGGACGGGTTTCGCATTGGTGAACTCGAATACCACGAGGTGCGCGACGCCTTTCTCGCGCTCATGCCGGACGACCGGCGGCCCACGCGCCTGCACGAGGCGCACACCGACGGAAGACGTGTGCAAATTCTCCGCGCCATGGCCATCGGCTGCGCGCTCGATGAAGTGACGGACGTGTTTCTCGAAAACGAAGCGGCGATTCTCGCGGGCACGTTCGACACGCCGCTGATCGACGCCGGCCCGAGTCGGCGAACCTGGCAGGCGATCTCGGAAAAATCCCGCGCCACCATTTACGCCACCGAACGCGGCGTCGGCATCGAGGCGGCGGGCTTCGAGGTCCTCGGCGAGTTGCTGAATCTTTTCGCCTCGGCCATCGCCGAGCCCGAGCACGGCCGCAGCCGGCGAATTCTGCGGATGCTGCCCGACGAAAATCTCGGCCGCGCGCGCAAGCCCTTCGCCGATCCGTACGAGCAGTTGCTCCGGCTGTGCGATTTCGTTTCCGGGATGACCGACAGCTACGCGGTCAGCCTCTACCGGCAATTCACCGCCGCGTCGCTGCCGCGGACGCGCATCGAGCGGTTCGGCTACGGTTCGGGCGGCGCGTAGTTTGCGGGGCGGTTTTTGTCCGGCGGGGCGGGCATGCTTCCTGCATTTGAGGTGGAAAATTCACACCTTATGAAATCCACCTTCCTCCTGCTCGCCACCGCCGTCACCCTTTCGGGCTGCGCGGGCGTGAAAGTCGCCAAGACCGACATCGCCACCGGCGCGACCAACCCGAAAGCCATTTATATCCGTTCCTTTGCCGACGAAGCCGAAGTCCGCGGCCACCACAGCAATGCCGGCGAAACAGCCATCCGCCATTCTCTCGCGCCGGCGGAATTTTCCAAAGCGCTCAAGGAAGAACTGGAGAAAATGGCTCCCGCCCGCGTGCTCGCCGCCGACGAAACGCCAACTGTCGGCTGGCTTGTGGAGAGCAATCTCGAAGTCCTCGATGCGGGCTCGCCGTTCTGGCGCGCGGTCAATGGCCCGCTCGGGCCCGGCTTCGGCTCCTCCAAAGTGCGGATCCATGTCCGCGTGACGGACGCCCTGGCGCACCGCCGCAGCGTGGATGACAAGGACTCGAGCAAGGGTGCCGCTGGCAACGTGCTCTACGAATTTGACCTCGAAGGGGGCAGCCGCGGACAAGGCGGCTCCGGCTCCACTTACGCGCCCGGCCTCGGCTACGCCGCGCCCTTCGATTACAAAAACGCCGCCGAGCGCGTGTATATGGCGCTGAGCGTCGATCGCGACCGGACCGGCATGCGGACGACGAGTTCGATTCGTTAAAGGATTTCAGTCGTTGGTGGTTCCGGGAGGGCGGGATTCCGCCGGGCCTTGGCGAACAGTGATTCGCCGCCCGGTCGAAGCCCGCCCTTCCGTGTTTTTCCGGGAAGTTGGATACATCGGGCAGCGTCGAAAATCTTGCATCACGCCGATTTTCACCTAAGACACCACGCGCGCGCTGGTCATCGCCGCGCCCCCTTTTACTAACACCAACTATGAAACTGCTCCCTACCCTTCTCGCCATCAGCGCCCTCTCCTGCACCGCCGTTCAGGCTGTGGATACCACGGAGATCCTCAACGGCCCGACCGACGAACAGCCCACGAGCGCCGCGCCGGTCGCCAAAGGCAAACCCATCTTCAACGGCAAAGACCTCACCGGCTGGAAAGGCGTGGAAGGTTTCTGGAGCGTGCAGGACGGCGCGATCACCGGCCGCACCACCAAGGAAAACGCCGTCAAGGAAAACACCTTTCTCATCTGGGACGGCGAAGTCGGCGACTTCGAACTGACGTGCAAATACAAGATCACCGACGACAAGGGCAACCCCGGCGGGAACGGCAACTCCGGCATCCAATACCGCAGCAAAGTCGTGAAGCCCGAGTACTCCGTGGTCGCCGGCTATCAGGCCGATTTCGAGTCCGGCAAGAGCTACAGCGGCATTCTCTACGAGGAAAAAGGCCGCGGCATCCTCGCCAAGCGCGGCGAAATGGTCGTCATTCATCAGGGGGATGCGCCGAACAAGCCGAAGATCGAGAAAACCGGTTCTGTGGGCCGCACCGAAGAACTTCAAGCCGCGATCAAGGATGGCGACTGGAACGAGTATCGCATCGTCGCCAAAGGCAACCAGTTGAAGCACTTCATCAATGGACGCCAGATGGTCAGCGTCACCGACGAAACAGCCGAGGGCGCGAAAAAGGGAGTCCTCGCTTTCCAACTCCACGGCGGGACACAAATGACGGTCCAGTTCAAGGACGTGCTGCTCAAGACGGAGTAAATCCCGCAGGCGGTCCATCATGCGTGTCGCCATCTAAAGTATGGCCTGGATCACGCCAAAAGAGCGGATTCAGGATGCGCTCGCCGCCCGTTACCCGCACGGCGAATTAAAAGCCCTGTTGCTGCGCCTGCGCGATGAAGGCCACTCGGCGGACGCGCTGCGCGACCTGCTCGATGAATTCATCCGCCGCGAAGTCCTCGCCCTGAGTGAGCGGGCCTACCTCGCGCTCCACGAAATGCGGAAGCGCGTCACCGGCAACTGCCCGCCCGAAAAGCGGATTTTTCCCGAAGGCGGTACGCCGGCAGGGTAAGCGGCAACGCGCTCACTCCCGCCGCACCCGGAGGAAGGACGGGAACCGGGGCAGGCCGTTCTTCGTAACGCCGCGGAAGCGATACGTGATGACCGTGCCAACCGGTGGCGGCGTGGCGCGCAGCGCATCCGACAAGCCGGAGCCGATGGAAAACTCGATTCCGTCCGCCGTCCGCACGCGAAGTGAGCCGAGCTGATCGGCGTATTTCCCCTTTCCGGGAAGATGCGCGATGACCGTGGCTTCCGCGTCGTCCTGCGGTTTCACCTTCAGCAAAGTCGGCGATCGTCGGGGATCGTAGGCCGACTCTGGCTGGCGCAGCATCAGCCCCTCGCCGCCGAGCGCGACCACGCGATCCCGCTCGGCGATGAGATGCGCCGTGCCTTTGCAGAGATACTGCACGACCGGTTTCGCAAACTGATTTTCCTTCGGCAGAGTCTCCAGCACGAACTTCGTCCGCTGCTCGAATGTGCCCTCCGCCTTGGGTGCATCGAAAACCATGAAGTGCATCTTTTTCCACCGGTCATCCGGCGTCTGCGCGAGCACCGTGCTGAGCGTTTCCTCAAATTGGCCGCGGCCCATCCACAACTCGCCGTCGAGCGCGATATCCTTGGGCAGTTCCGCGAGAAAATAGTCCGGTGCCTGAATCGGTGTCCCCTTGCGACTCCACAACTTCCGCCCATCCCAGTAGCCACGCAGCCCGTCATACTTTTCGCTGATCCACCACCCGGTGGGATCGATCGACGGATTCCATACATTGGCTAGCAGCAGCGCCGGCCCGCCCGCGTCCGCGGTTGGTGTCTTGGGTGAAACCTCCGCGCCTTGCACCGGGAAAAAGGCGCACGAAAAAATAAGCGCGAGCAGTCTCGTCAACATGACGCGCAACCGCAGTTTGGTCCTCATGGCGCGACCCTCGCGAGAGTCGGGCTGGAATGTCAACGCCGTAGAGCGCTACACCGGCCAGGAGCCTTCGGCTTTCAGCAGGTCGTCCACGGTCTCGCGGCGCGAGATCATCTCGACGACGCCGCTTTCCTCCAGCCAGAGCTGCGGGGCGCGGCCGATGGAGTTGTAGTTGCTGGACATGGCGTAGCCGTAGGCACCCGCGTCGCGGAGCGTGAGCAGGTCCCCGGCGACGGGGCGCGGGAGCTGGCGCGGCGCGAGGAGTTCGTGGTCGTCGCGGGTGAAGATGTCGCCGCTTTCGCACAGCGGGCCGGCGATGACGATGGGCTCGCGGGCCATGTTGGGGTCTTCGTCGTCGCGGCCCACGATGTCGATGGCGTGGTAGCTGCCGTACATGGCGGGGCGGACTAGATCGACGAAGCCGGCGTCCACCATTGCGAAGGTCGCGCCGCTGCCTTTTTCGTTGGTGCGCGTTTGTTTCACATCGGTCACGCGCGTGACCAGCGTGCAGCCGGGCGCGACGTAGTAGCGGCCCGGCTCGATCTCCACGCGCAAATCGCGCCGCGCCGCCGCGCACAGCCGCCGGTGGCAGGTGTCGAAGAGTTCATGCAGCGGCTCCATCGGGACCTGCGCGCCGTGGTCGCGGTAGTTGTGCGGAATGCCGCCGCCGAGGCTGACGGCGGTAAGGTCGGGGAAATGCGGGAGCAGCGCAACGAAGTCGGCGGCGAGGCGGGTGAGGTTGTCGTGCAGTTCCTGAAACTGCGGGCCGCTGCCGATGTGCGCGTGGAGCATCGTGACCGCGAGGCCCGCGCGGGCGGCGGCGTCCTTGGTCGAAAGGAGATCGGCGTGCCAGATGCCGTGCTTCGAGCTGGGGCCGCCGGTGTCGCAGGCGTTGACGTGGCCGTGGCCGAAGCCGGGATTCACGCGCAGCGAAATGGGGCCGGTGTAGCCCGCGCGCGTGAGGTCGGCGATCTGGCCGGGCGAGCCGATGTTCGGGAGGACGCCGTGCTCGCGGATCACGTCGAGGGCGTTGTCGCGAAAAACGTCGGCGGTGAGCGCGATGGCGGGCGGGTGGTGGCCGCCGGAGAAACCAGCATGGAGCGCGCGGAGGACTTCGTTGCCGGAGACGGCGTCGATCCAGATTCCGGCGGCGAGCATCTCGCGGAGCACCTTGGTCGCGGGGCATGCTTTCATGGCGAAGCGCGCCTGGACGCCCTCCGAGTCGGTCAGAAATTGGATGTCGGCGATGCGCTGGCGGATTACACGGGCGTCGTAGAGCCAGAAGGGCGTGCCGACTTTTTCGGCGAGCGAGCGGAGCAGGGCGGGCGGATGGTGCATGGCAAAGGGGCGGGATACTGGAGGGACCGGCGGCGGCGATCAAGCGGGCGGGCGAATTTTCCCGCCCCAGCGGAAAAGAAAAGGCGGTCCGGGAAAAATCCCGGACCGCCAAAGAGATGGTGTCGCGTGCGGCGGCTACTTCTTTTTCTTCAAAAGCGGCAGGCCGGTCTTGGTATTCTCGGAGACTTCGTAGCCTTCGGGCAGCGCATCAATCGCGCCTTCCTTGGCCTCGCCGCCGAAGTAGTAAAGCATGACTTTTTGCCCGCCCTTCAGCTCCTGAAGGCGCTGATGGAGGAAGTATTTCTTGCCGGATTTTTTGCTGAGGACGCTGAATGACATGGGATTTGTTGCGAGGGGTTGGTGGTTGCTTGCGGTGAAAAGCCGGTGGCTAGATCACACCGGCCGACTTGAGAGTGGCATAGGCACCATTTTTCGTCACGGTCTTTAATGCCCGCATCGTGAGCTTCACGGTGACGAATTTTTTCAACTCCGTGACCCAGATGCGCCGCTTCTTGAGATTCGGCTCGAAGGTCCGCGTGACTGACTTGGTGACATGCTGACCGATGCCGCCCTTTTTCTTGGCGAGACCGCGGCGATGGATTTTGCTGCCTTTCGTCGGGCGGGCGTGAGTGATTTCGCAGGCTTTCATAAGAGATTTTTCGATTGGGGCGGGGACAATGGGTGCGAGCCCCGGAGCGGTCAAGGGAAAATTCCGGCGCTTCAGGGGCATGGACTCGGCCGCGAATCGCTCCGTCAAGGCGCGAACTGTTTGCTGCTCAAGACGCGGAAGCGATACGGCCCGAGAGACAGTCCGGTGGTGTCGCCGTTCGTTGGAATGGATTTCGGTTTACCGGTGCTGTCCATAAATCCGGCCAGATTCGCGTCGTGGGTGGTGCCGCCGGAAGATAAACTTCCGCCGCGCGCGTGTCGTCCTGCCAACCCCATGTTGCCCGACGGCGCGCTGGTTGGTCCCGGTCGGTGCGGCCCATAGGCGCAGGATCCCGTCCCACAGAAACTCCAAAAATTCCGTGTCGTCCGTGGAGCTTATTCCCGAATCGAGGCGTTGCCGGGCTGTGTCATTCCTCGGTTTTCGCTCCGGCAAAGGGACATTGAGGCGACTTTTCCTCGGCAATCGAATAGGCTTTTGGCTGCCGGACAAATTTTTTGTATTTATTAATCAACGTCAGAAAAAAGGAGTGGTATTTCACCTTGTAACTTCCGTCCTTGTCCCAAGTGTATTCGGCTCGGGTATCTTCGCGTTTGAAGGGCAAAACTTGGATCATGGGGGTGCCTCGCGGAATGAGTCCGGTAAAGGATCGCTTCAACAAAAACGGCAACTCCACCGGGACATCATGCTCGTCGGTATCCACCAGTCCCGCTAAGCTCCGGAAAGGCAGGTGGTCGTGCCAGGCCGGATGCTGGAACACGCATGACCAGCCCGGCGGGGTTTTGACAATCCAGATGTTGTTCCACTTGTAAGGAACCGGGTCATAGCCCTCCGGAATCGGAAACCCGCTGACCTGCGCCGGGTTGTGTCCCGTGATCATCGCAGGCAAACTGTCCGCCCACAGAACTTTTTTCTCACCCGTCTTTTGATCAATGTCGATGTAAACATCGCAGGGGAGCAGGATGTGATAACCCGCCCCGAGCAGATCCAGCACCGGCATACATTGCTTCATCGTCGGGTTGAGACTCGAATTGCCCGAGGCGTTAGTGTTCACGATGCTCAGCTTGCCTCCGATGTAAGGAACCATCTGGGCATACCACTCGGGCTTCTGGTCCGACGCGAGAACTGGCTTCGGCCAAATGTCGTAGGAGAGTTTATCCCGCGCGACAAAGGTGACATTGAGAGCTTTCAGCATGCTGAACATAAGAAGTCGAAGGGTTGCGGCGCAACGCCCCGGCAGCGCGCGTTTGGTGGCAGGATGGTCTCCCGCCAAATGGGCGGGTGCCAATGTCAATTTACCGGAACTGATGTCAATCGGCATTCCGCGCCCCGCGGCAGCACGGCTCTACCCTCCCCCGCACGCCACGCCCGACGTAAACCACGCCGGGGAACTGCGTGCCATACGGCAGGGCGAACTCCAGGGCACCCGGTTTCCCGGGAACACACTTGATACCCGCTCACTGACGAAGTAGATGCTGGTCCGCAGCAAATGGCGTCGAACCCGACGACGACGCGCACCACTGACTACCACTCCACATCCTTCACCATCCCGATGGGCACCCTGACTTACCTGTTCGCTCCGTTTTACTGGAAGACACACATTGCGGAGACGCCTGAAATTTTGAATCTGTATCTGGCCAAGATTAACGAGAACGTCCAAAAGTTTCCCACCTTGAAGCCCCAGGATTGGGACTGCGATGTGCATACGAATTTCAATGCGCCGAAAATGCAGTTGGATCCCGCGGTGCTGGGTGCGATCTATCGGAAATACCTTCAGGATTTCTGGGTCGAAGGTAAATTTGGCTTGGCAAACATGCACATCCAGCAGCCGTGGTACAACTCCTACGCTCAAAATCAATTTCAAGAGTTTCACGGTCACCTGCCCAATGATTTTTCCGCAGTTCACTACATTGTCTTCGACGAAACGGAGCATCAGGCCACTACCTTCATCAATCCGAACCCCACCCTAAGCCAGGCGCTCCAGGTCTATCGCGCTCCGCTGCTGACCAAGTGCCTGCCGGGTGCTCCCGAACATTCCTGTTATCAGACTTCGTTTACGCCCCAAGATGTTCGGCAGGGTGACTTGGTCATTTTCCCGTCCTATCTCAATCACTACGTCAAACCCAACATGTCCACGAAGAAGCGGGTGACGATTTCCTTCAACCTGCAAATTTCGTAGCGCCGCTCCCTATGGCACGAGCTGTTTGCTGCTGAGCACGCGGAAGCGATACGGCCCGAGCGCCAGTCCCTTGGTGTCTCCGCTCGTGGGAACGGATTTAGGTTTGCCGGCGCTGTCCACAAAACCGGCCAGATTCGCGTCCAAATAGCGCTCGATGAGAAAGGAGCCGCGAAACTCGCCGGTCGGTTGGTTGTCCCGAGCCTTGATGACGTAACTGCTATTGCGCGCGCTGCGCGCCAACGTCTGGACCCGCACATGGACCGTGTAGGTGTTCGAGCGGGTGGTCAGCCGCGGATAGATGTTGGAATAGGGTCGCTCGAAGCTGTTATCACCAGTCAGTTTGTGCTGCTCCCAAAAGGTTTTGAGCTTTCCGTCGAACTCCGAGAGGGCCGTCGTTGGACTGAACCCCGCGCTGAGATGGGATTTCAACTTGGGCACACCACTCCGCAGGGGAACGTCCTTCGGGACGAGCGGAATGTCGCAGATTTCCGAGGCCGAGATGAAAGGGCGGTTCTTATCCAGGCGGTCCACGATCAGCTTCATGGTGTTGTCGAGATCAATGTCGCGGCGCAGGATCACGCCCTGCCCTCCCCCCTCGCCGTTAAAGGCTCCGACGGTCCCGCAGATCTTGTAGTTCTTGATGTAAGCGCCGCCGTCGCTGAATGCGTCCTGCTGGAGGGGATTCATCGCGGTGATCTTCACGGACTTCATCACCGCGCGCAGGCCGGTGGTGCGCTTCACATTGGTGAACGGAACGATCTGCTGATTCAGATTGATCTTACCCGCCGTGGCAAAGGGTTCGCTGATCGCGTACGGCTCGACCACCGGCATCCAGAAAAGATCGAGCAGCAAATGGTCCGACGGCACTCCGCCCGCGCCACTCCCCGGATGGGTCGTTCCGCCGGGTAGATACGCTTTCGCCGGGCGGAAAAGGAGCGTTTGCCACGGCTTGTTTTGCAAAACCCCGGTCGGCAGGGAACCGAACATGACCGGCGACGAGACTTGCCGGTTGGGGGAAAAGTATTTCGTCTGCTGGATCACCGCGTCCTGCGGGCACCAGACGTAGCCGATGTAGGGCGCATAGCCTTCCGCCCAGGTGTTGCCGTGCTGGGCGTGCATGTGCCGGTTCGCGCCCTCATCCGGTTTGTTGCAATACGGTCCGTCGGGAATGAAGCCGGGGCCATTGTCCCAATCCCCCGGCATTCCGAGCGCATTGGTGACGCCATCCACCCCACCGGGAATGTCCGGGCGCGTGCCCGCGTCGTAACCGTCCAACCCTTTCACCAGCGTGCCAAACGTCGCGCCGGCATCAAGGTTCTTGAAACCCTGCCGGCGACTATGGGTGCCGTCCCGTCGCCGGTTCTTGTCTTTGTAGTTGTTGTCCAGCGCCGGGGCAAAGAGGCTCTCGTCCACCGTTTCGCGGGCCGCGATGAGGCGCATGTCGCCCTGCAACCCCACGCTGCCCGACGGCGTGCCGGTGGCCACGAGCGAGCGCAACACATCCGGGCTGCCGCCTCCACGTTTTTTCGCCCCGGTGCCGCCCACGGCCACTTCCTGACCTCCCGAGGGCTTGGGCATGGGCACCTGCGTCTCGGGAAACTTGAAGGTCATCGTCTGGACCGGCGAACCGTTCGAATTGGCGGGGGCCAAAATTTCCACCGTCACCGTGCCCCCCACGGTCAGATAGGAATCACTCCCACCCGTCACCGTCACCTCGCCGGTTGGCGGCACCGAGTCGTCGGGCGAGCCGACATTGGGCGGGACGCCGCCGGGATTGGGATCCTCGGTCAGGCTATTGATGCCGATGGTGCCGCCGACTTTGGACTCGAAGGCATCAATCTGCGACATGCGTCCTTCATTGTAGAGCGAGGGCTGATCCGTCCCGGAACCGAAGGGCATTTTCGGACCTCCGCTCGCGCCGGAGACTTGGATTTTGATGTCCTTGAACTTGATCCGGAGGTCATTCGCCAACGCCGAAAACCCCGCCATCGGGCAGAAAAGTTTCGGCAGCAGACAAAACTCCAAGTTCGCCGAGCCCGAGGTGTCGCCGTCTTTGTTCTTGTTGATGATCCCGAGCGACAGCTCGGAAATGGTCGCGATCCGTCCGAACCCGCGAGTGCTGTCGATTTTCAACGGCACGACCTGACCACGCTTGGTCACGTAGTCGTAGCTTTGCTCCGGCGGAGTGTACGACGCCTCGACGAGTGGATCACTTTGATCGACGAGATTCGTGCAGCGGATGTAATCGAGAATTTCCGTCAGGATCTGGTCCCGATCGAGGCCATACTTCGCGGCAAAGGTATTCACGGAAGTCCCGCCCCCGCCGGCCCCTGGAATCTGCCGTCCGGTCAGCCCCTGCAGGTAGGTGTAGATGGCCCGGTTGCGCGCCGAAAGATCCTTGGTGGCGCTCGCGGGATCCTCGCGGGTGAAGTAAAACGGCAGTGAACTGGACGCGGTCTTGGGGCCGACGGTCGAGCAAAACGCGATGACCGTGTCGAACGCCGTCCGCCGCGTCGGCGACACCTGCTCCGGCCAGATTGAGACCCGCGGCAGGTTGAAGAGGTTTTGCTCCGGAGCCTTGCTGTTGGCGGTAAGGAAAAATTTCGCCATTTCCAGCATCTCGGCCGTCGTGTCGCGGCCCGCCACCGCTGGCGCGAGTTGCCAACCCTTGCGCACGGGTGGCGCAAATACCGGGGAAAAAAGAAACTCGTCGATGCTCGCATACAGGCGTTCTCCGTCTGTGGAGATCGAATAATCCGTGGTGTCGGCCGCCGCCGTATTCGTATGGGGACCGGCCCGCCGGGTTCCGGCCACCGAGGAATAGTCGTAAGACGACGTAAAATCGGGACCGTTGGCCGAGGGCGCATAGACGGCCCCACTGACCCTGGGGATGAGCTTGAAGATTTCCTCGGCCATGCGCGCCCGGTTCCCGCCGACATCAGACCGCAGCAGTATCTGCCGGCCAAAGATCGTCGAAAGACACGTCGTCGCGGGATGGCCGGGATAGCGCTGGAATTCCTTTTGCGCACATTGCATCTCGGCCAGATCATTTTCAAAAACCGTGTCCGTGCTGGAGGCATACGGCCCGGCATTGAAGCCCGACTGCGAATTCGCCACCGGCGTATCCGAAAAGGTTCCCTCCGACGCCGTGTTGACATTCACCTTGGCCGTCTCGTCATCCGTCCAGAAAGCCACCCGTCCGACAATACTGTTCACCTCCCCCTGCGCCGTCTTCTCCTTGCCGGAAGGCACCACCACTTCCACATCCCCCGCCGTGCCCGCAGCCTTCGCCGGCACCAGCGTTCCGTCTTTTAGCAAATACAGCCACTTCACCGGCATGGTCGCCTGCCGGGTCGCGTAGTCCTCGATTTTGAACCCCTCAATGTCCGCCGTCCCGTCCTTGTTCAGCGACATCTGCCCCGGCTTGTTACCCGGCGCCGGATCGGTGGGATCAGCGATCTCCTGCACGTGATTGCCGTCAAAGATCGGATAGATCATTAGCTTCTTCTGCTTCGTGGTATCAAACGGATCCACCCGCGCCAGATCCGTCACCGGCTGGTTTAGGTCGGTCCACAGTCCAGGCTGCGTCTTCCATGAGTTTGCCCCACCAGCCGCCGACGGTAGGTCCGTCCCCAGCATCGGATCAAAATTCCCATCCTCCACCAAGCTGTCCGCCGAGTAGAGCTTGTAGCTTTTCACCGCCTGCCCGCTGGTGTCGAAAGTCCGCATCAGTCCCGGCTGCGAAATCCACGCCAAATCCGGCTGCGTCGAAGCCTCACGAATCTGTCCGATGACCAAATTCAGTGCGGAATCCGCCAGCAGCCGCGCATTGGTTCCCCCCTCATACGCCTTCGCCGCCCCATACTCCGTCCGCACCATCAGCAGAAAGGCCAGCACCACCCCGGACAGCAGGACCAGCATCCCGAGCGTCATGATCAAGGCCGCCCCGCAGGGCTGCGGCCCGCTTTTCCAAGAGCGGCGCGATGTAGTGGGTGCGTGCATGGAGTGGTGCCGACGGAAGACTAATCCGCCGATTGTCTGGCGGATACCAAGTTCTTTAACTTTGCTCCCGCTCTTTCGTTCCAGAAAAACTAAAAGGGCCGGGCCGAAAGGGAAGCCGCGCGGTACGCACCGCGCGGCTTCCGACTCCAGCCAAGGTTCGTCGTGACCATGAAGACACTTCGAACCAAGCCATCCCAAGGACCAACGCCAATCAGCCTTGGGAAATTTTTTGGTTAGGCCGAGCGACGGCGACGACCCAGCAGGCCGAGCGCGCCGACCAGCAGCAGCCCGAGGCTGCCGGGTTCCGGCACCACCGCACTGCCGCCAAAGCCGGGTGCTTTGCCACCACCGCCCCCGCCGCCGGTGAAGGCTCCGCTGGCCGCA
>JAIOPH010000009.1 GCA_021414005.1 Chthoniobacter sp.
GTTGTCGATGAACCGCTGCGTGGCGACCTCGGTGAGCTTCGCGCTCATGTCGCGGCCCACGCTCACGAGCTGGTCGCCCTTTTGCGTGAAAACGGTGCCGAGCACCCAGTCGCTGTGCGAGCTCTGCTGGAGGACCTGCGCCCCGGTCGCGGCGTCGATGGCGCGCAGCGCATTGTCCGGGCAGCCGAAGGAAACGAGCTTGCCGTCCGGCGACCACGCCGCGCCATACAGGGTGTCGAAACCAACGGGGACGCTGAGCGCGAGCCGGCGTTTTTCGCCTTGTGCCCAAGCTCCGGCCAGTAGTGTTCGGCAGCTTGCATGCTGCGGGCGAGGGGCGGAGGCGGTTTCTCGTCTGGGAGGGGAGGCCGGGTCTGCGCGGATGGGGCTGGGGGCCGCTGGCGGGGCCGATCGGTACAGGCTGTGCCCCGGCGTCGGGCCGGACGCCTTTGGCCCTCGGGTCAGGATTTTTTGCACCGGGCGGCGAGGCGCGCGTCCATGCGGTCGGCCTCGCTCCGCAAGCCGGTCAGCAGCTCCTCGAGCGTGGCCACGCCCATTTGTTGGAGCTGGAGGAGCTCGAACATGCGGGCATTGGGCCGACGGCCGAGGGCCTGTTGGAGCAGCACGGCGGCGATCAAGGCCAGATAGAGCTGGTGGCTGGCTCCGCGCGGGCTTTCAGCCAGCCAGTGCCGGCAGCCGAGCACGCATTTGATCCACCGGAAGAAGCACTCGATCTGCCAGCGGCGGCGATACCACGCGGGCGACCAGTTCGGCGCTCCAAGGTGGCCAGGTCCAGATTGGTGGCCAGCCGCAGGGTGCCGGCGGTGGGGGTCTCCACCCACACGACCCGCACCCGGCCGACGCGCCCGCGGGCGCGCGCGTCGGCCCCGAGCCGCACCCAGGCCTGGCGGCGCACCCCGGCGGCGCGATCCGCGGCGTCCACGGCCAGCTCCTCCTCGACGTTGATGGCGGACTGCTCGCAGAGCGCACCACAAAGTGGCAGCCGTGCGCCTCGAGTTCCGCGAAAAGCCCATAGTCCTCGCCGTAATAGCGGTCGCCCACATAGGCGGCCCCGCGCTGCCATTGTTGCCGCCACGCTTTGCGCTCGCAGAGCCGGCCCGGGCTGACCTGCACCACCACCGGCTTGTCCTCCAGCAGATGAAAGCCCAGGTGCAGGCGCACCGCCCGATTGGGCGCACCCGCCCGGCCCCCGCCATAGATCGCCCAATCCATGCGCGGCAGCGCCCGCCAGAGCGAACTGTCCTGGGCCAGCCAGTAAAGGGCCGCCTCCCGCGGATCCTTTGGCGGCGGCCCGTGGATCTCCCCCGCGAGCCGGCCAAAGAGCGCCTCCAGAAACGCCGGATCGACCAGACTCTGCGCCTCCGAAAAGCTCCCCAGACTGACCCGCCGGCCGCAGACCTCCCGCTGCACCCGCTCCAGCCGGCTCGCCGCCGAGAGCGCCCGCACCGTGCGCAAGACCGGATTGACTAAGCCAAAGAGAAACAGGCTCAGATACTGCCCGTAAAGCAGGTGCCGCCGCGGGTCCGCCCAGCTCGCCGCCACCCCGCGCTCCGCCGCCAGCTCTGCGACCCGCGCCCCAAAGCTCTCCAGCAGCCGCCACTCCCGCAGCTCGTCCCGTGACAATCTCCGCCGCAATTCCGATGCCGAACACAACTGGCTGGAGCGTGGGAGAAAACACTCTCGCTCTACAAACCCAAGGCCGACAAAAGCCGGTTTGCTCCCAAGGGAGCCGGTAACCAAGCGTGGCGGGAGCGGGTCGATACGACGCCTCTGGATTTGCTGACCGCAGAAGCCATTCAGCAGTGGAAACTCGGCTACCTCAAGCAGCACAAGGACTCACCAGCGCGCGAGCATCGGGCGATCAACACCGTTAATGCGCATATTCGCAATGTCCGGTCGTTGTTCACGCCGAAGGCTCTGGCATTTGCCGGGAAACGGCTCGCGCTACCGGAACCGCTGCCCATCTCTGGCGTGAAGCTGGAAACCCGCCGGGCCACGACACGCTATTCGAGTCGTATCGATTCCGCGGCCCTATTGCGTGCGGCGAAGATCGAATTGGGCGGTGTCCAAGAGCGGCGGGAGCAATTCAAGATTTTCTGCCTGGCACTCCTGTGCGGGTTGCGAAAGCGAGAGATCGACACCTTGCTCTGGCGGTCGGTGGACTTGGAGAAAGGCGTGCTCCGCATCGAGCGGACGGAATATTTCCAGCCAAAGAGCGAGGACAGCGCGGCGGAAATTGACGTCGCCCCGGACCTAGTCAACATCCTGTGTGGGTTCCAAACGGGGAACAAAGGCCAGTTCGTGATCGAATCTGTTAGTCCACCCCGCCTATCATACCAGCCGGACAAATTATCGTGCGGAGCACGAATTTCAGGCCCTCTATGCGTGGCTGACCGGCAAAGGTTTGTCCGCCCGAAAAAAGCTCCACGAGTTGCGCAAGGAATGTGGGGCCGTGATCGCCAACAGCATGGGAATTTTTGCCGCATCCCGTGCGCTCCGGCATTCGGACATTCGCATCACCTCCCAGTATTACGCGGATAAGAATGTCAGAATCACCACAGGATTGGATTCGATTTTGTCTTCGTAATTGCGAGGCATTAGGAATACCGCACAGGCATCGTTTGATCATCGCGCAAGTCCGCGACCGAAAACCCGGGTGCATCGAAATCATCACCTGCACCGCATTGATTGGAATTTAGGTAAATGCGGTAAATCGCTATGCTGGTCACATGTCAGAATCTGAGACTGATCATGCCGTTCGTCCCGATCACCCGCCACCGCTACGCGTCGCTGTTGACCAAGAACACGGAATGAAGGCACGGATGAAGCGGGCGAACCCTTGCCGCGCACGACACATAGCCGGGCGATGCCATCGACGGGGATGATCCCAAGCACGCCAGCGCCCGCGGGCGTCGCGCCCTTGCGATGCACGATGACTTCGCGCGCTTCGCCGTTCACGACGTGCGTTTCTTTCCACGCAAAGTTGTGGTGGTTCTCGATGTCGAGGATCAAGTGCGCGCCGAGCTTCTTGGCGACGTGCTTGTGAATGAGCGCGTGGTTCGCCGCAGCGTAGCGGCCCATCAAGTTCATCGCGGTCCAGTATTCCTGACCGTCGGCATCGTCGAGCGAGAGCCACGCGAGGTGCTTGAGTTCCTTCGGTAGGCTCTCATGGCAGCCATCGCGCGCTTGCTGTAGAAATCGCACACCTGCGCGCCGGTGCCGCGTGAACCCGAGTGCGTGAGCAGCGCGAGGTATTCGCCCGGCTCAAGGTCGAGCGCACGCGCCTGCTCCGCGTCCACGGTGAACGCGCCGAACTCAACGAAGTGATTTCCCGATCCCGAAGTGCCGAGCTGCTTCCACGCTTTGTCGTGAAGGCGCTGCGTTACAGGCGAGATGCTCCAGTCTTCGTCCATCACGTCATGCTCGCGGCGCTGCTGGAACTCGCAGCCCATGCCGAAGCGCGTCTCGCTCTCGATGAGGTTCGTGAGACGATCGCGCTGGCCGGCCAAGGGTGTTCGCCTTGCGATCATAGACAGTCAGCTTCATGCGGCACGCGATGTCCACGCCCACAGCGTAGGGAATCACCGCGTTGTCCGTCGCAAGCACGCCGCCGATCGGCAGGCCGTAGCCCACGTGGGCATCTGGCATGAGCGCGCCCGCGACCGCCACCGGCAGCGCACACGCATTGGCCATCTGCTTCACGGCCTCGGCTTCGAGGCCCTCGCCCCACTGACGCCACGGCGCGAGTTCCGCGCGCGGCGTAAACGCCGGGCGATAGATCGCACGGGCCAGCGGCGCACGCAGTTCGTCGGCGAAGAAAGCCGGCGGATTGGCGACGATGTTGAAAATCTCTGCCTCAAACTGCGCGCCATCATTCCCCTGCGCGATGAAGTTCTGGATGAACTCGTGCACGAGCTTGATCGGCTCGCCGACAGGCACGCCGAGGCGGATGAGGTCTTTGGTGTTCATAGTTTTGGTTCGGTTGAACATGTTGGGTGCCGTGTGCGGGCACACGACGGGCGCGGAGCAGCGGTGTCTGTTCTTTTCGTCGGGAAGGCTACGATGAAGCGCAAAATCGCAGCGTTTTGATCTGACACGTTGCCGCATCGGCGGAGTGTTATAACCTTTCGATCCGATGAGTCTTCTGGATAACGCTGTTACATCTCTTCGTCTGGCCCTCGAGGATTTTTCCTCTACGGAAACCGGCCGGACGCTTTCGGCAATCCGGAACCTCCATGCTGGGATTCTTCTGCTCTACAAGGAAAAGCTTCGCCGGTTATCACCTCCACATAGCAACGAAGTGCTGATCAAGCTGCGAGTTGAGTTTCAGAAGGATTCAAATGGAACTGTGATCTCGGTTGGCGCTGGCAAGAAGACAGTGGATGTCCACCAAATCAAACAGCGGTTCGCCGATCTTGGTATCCAGACGAATTGGAAGCGTTTTGAGGAAATCAACTCGCTCAGGAATGACATCGAGCACTACTTTTCCACCGCCAATAAAGGGGCGATGGACGGAGCCGTCTCCAATACTTTCCTCATCATACGGAACTTCATTCACACGGAACTGGAGGAGAACCCGCAAGAGATTCTTGGAGAAGCCGTATGGGCTAAACTTTTGTCTGTATCTGAAGTCTTCGAGAAAGAACGCGCCCTTTGCCAGCAGGCATTGTCGGCCATTGACTGGAAATCGGACGCATTAGCAGAGGCAGTTCTGGACCTGACATGCTCGGAATGCGGATCGCCTCTGGTTTTTCCATCGCAACCAACGAGGGATCCGGACCTTCAGTGCCGTTCATGCGGCGCAATGGAATGTTTCGAGCACTATGCTGAGCGCGCGATTTCGGAGCACTTCGCCGGGGAAAACCATGTTTCAGTCAAAGACGGTGGCGAACCAGTCACGATCAAGTGTCCATCTTGCGGGCAGGAAGGCTACATCGTTGAGGAGAACCAATGCGTCATTTGCGGAGAGAGTTGCGAGCAGACCTGCGCGTGTTGTGGAAATTCCATCCCGGTTTCGGAACTGGGCGACGGCAACCTGTGTGGCTATTGCGAGCACATGATGAACAAGGATGACTAGCGCTCACCCCGGCGGAGACCGATTTCTCCGCCGGGGCTTTTCCTCCTCTCAAGCTGCGAGCGCGCAGCGACGGAAGAAGCCGTTCAGCTCATCCACGTCGCCGGCGGCATCGTTCGGCTCGTTGAGCGCTTCGAGTCGCGGCAGTTCGGCCTCGATGAAGCGCGAGAGCGCTTCGACCGGAGGCGCGACCGCCAGCTCTTCGCCGGCCTGCTTGCGCGCGACGAGTTCGCCGAGCGCGGCGCGCACGCCGGCTTCGTCGAGCACGCCCTCCACGAGTTGTGTGAAGAGCATCGGCACCTGGCCGAGCTGCCGCTCGATCCAGCGGCACGCGAGCAGCGGGCGGAAGACGTAGAGATACTTCTTCAGGCTCACTTCCTCTCGACCGCGCAGGTAGTCGCGCCAGTTGCCGAAGGCCATGTGCAGATAGTGCGCGAAGCAGCGCCGCGGTGAACGCGTGGCGCGGTAGCGCCGATAGTAAAATGTCGCGGAGCGCAATCTGCATGGCCGCCGGAGCGGCAATAGAACTCCGTCGCGAGCGCGCCGAACTCGGCGGCGAAGGCCGGATCGTGGCGATACACGACCGGCGACTTCAGCCATTCGAGCAGCGGCGGGTTGCTCTTGCGGAGCAGCCGCAGCGCCTTGCGCAGCTCCCAGCCGCTCACGTCGAGATCATCGGCGATGGGCTGTTCGATGACGTCGCGCCGATCCTCGACCGAGAGATACCAGTCGCCAAACTGAGCCGGATTGATACAACCCGGATGCAAAAGTGAGAACGAAAATAGCCATCAAGCTTCAGCACGGTCTGTGTGCTGGTATTGGGTTTTTCCTTTTGCTCCAAGCGGGTGCCCGATCCTCGGATAGTCCGGTCTTGGAGGCTGCGGCGGAGAAGATCGTCTCCCAATACAAGGCTGTATTTCCGTCTCCGCCGGCTGGCGTGCCATCCCGGGATTCTGCACGAGGCCCATTGTTAGGAAATGGAAACCTGGGTGCTGTGATTAGCGGTGCCCCGGAGGCGCAGCGTTTTTGGCTCAGCAAAAACAATTTCTGGCGGATGAGGGATGGTCACCGGGAGGGAGGTCCCCGTTTGTTCGGTGGCCTTGAAATCAACATCCCGGCGCTTGCCGGTGGCACCTATCTGATCGAGCAGCAGCTATTTCCTGCAACCACGACCTCCCGATTCAGCAAGGGCGAAAGCGCGGTCACCATGCGTTCGTTGGTCACGGCCACCGCGGACGTCCTGCTCATCGAACTGACTGTCGAAGGGAAGCCAGTGGATGTCGAAACCCGCATGTGGGCCGCGCCGGGTCGAGCTTCAAAGGAAGAACTCGGTCGCAAGGATGGCGTCCTGTGGGCGACAAAGGCTTTTCCGGACGAGAAAATCCCCACGGCAGCGGCAGCAGCGCTAACGATCCTTGGCGGCAACCCCGCATGGCCGAAACTGGAGCCTTATAAAGAGGAAGTGGTTCCCAATCCGCCCCCAAAGCACCCGCCACCGCCAAAGCCCAAATCCCAACCAGGACCAAAATTTACCCTGCAACCGGGTGAGAAAATTACGTTGTTAGTGGCAGTGCAGAGTTCGTTTGATGCGAAGAATCCGCTGGCCGCTATTCAAGAGAGTGCCGCCGGGATGAATGCTGATCTGGCCGGGAAATTACTGGCGGCGCACGCCAAGTGGTGGAGGGAATTTTGGAGCAAGTCGCTGATTGAAATCGGTGATCCATTGTTGGAGCAACGGTATTATCTGTCGAATTATCTCATGGGGAGCTGCAGCCGGAATCCGGATTTTCCACCCGGCTTGTTTGGAGTGTGGGTCACCGATGACGATCCGCGATGGGCCGGTGATTACCACCTCAACTACAACTACCAGGCGGCCTTCTACGGATTGTATTCATCCAATCACTTGGAACAAGCGGCAACTTACCACGCTCCCATCCTGGCTTTCATGGAGCGCGGCCGCTTCTACGCAACAAAACTGCTTGGGATGCGTGGAGTTTATTACCCGGTGGGAATTGGTCCGATGGGCGTGGAAAACAGCCGCAGGGGAAACCTCACCGACGCGGCCTATCAAGAGGGTGGATGTTTCATGGGCCAAAAGTGCAATGCCGCCTACGCGGTGACCCCCATGTCCATGCATTGGTATCATACCTACGACCCGAATTATGCCAGGGTGGTCTATCCCTTTGTCCTCGAGGTGGCGACCTTCTGGGAGGATTACCTGAAATACGAAGGAGACCGCTATGTGATTGAAAACGACTCCATTCAGGAAAACTCCGGTCCTGATTTCAATTCGATCATGTCACTGGGTCTGGTGCGCAATGTGTTCGAAACGGTTTTGGACATGAGCGTCGTGCTCGATGCGGACAAGGAGAGACAGGAAAAGTGGCGGCATATTCTGCAACACCTCAGTACATTTCCGACCCTGGTGAAGGACAACGCCACAGTGTTTCGTGACAGCGAGAAGGGCACGGAATGGAGTGCTGATAATACCTGCTCACTCCAGCATATCTATCCGGCTGGGGCGCTCGGCCTCGACAGTGATCCCAAACTGCTGGAAATTTCCCGCAACACGATTCGCATCATGAATCGCTGGAAGGACGCCAACGGTATGAGCAGCATTTATCCTGCGGCGGCCAGAGTGGGTTACGATCCCGCCATCATCCTCAAGGAATTGCGGGATATGATTCAAACCAAAGGCGGCATCAATGGGCTGACGATCAGCACGCCTGAAGCGGTCGAAAATTGCAGCATTGTTCCAAACACTATCAACGAGATGTTGTGCATGAGCTACGGGCACGTTCTGCGCCTTTTCCAAACATGGCCGAAAGAAAAGGACGCGCGTTTCTCGAACCTCCGCGCATGGGGAGCCTTCCTGATCTCCGCAGAACTCAAAGGCGGTGAGATCCAATACGTCGATATCGTCAGCGAAAGGGGCAGAAAATGCACGGTTCAAAATCCCTGGCCGGGCCATGAGGCGAAAGTCACCCGGGAAGATGGCAAAACGGAAACGGTCTCTGGCGCGCGCTTTACCCTCGATACCCGGATCAATGAAAAGCTGCGGATTTCCAAGTGAGAAAACACGCGAACAAACCGCTATTAAAAAAAGGCCATGGGAATGCATAAAATACCCATGCACTTTTCAAGCAACATTATAGACTTGGTCGTATTGTTAACGGCGGCCCCATGTTGGAAAAGAACTGCGTCTCGACGGCCTTGCCCTGCAAGGCAAACGCGAGTGCGACGACGCTGTTCTTTCCATTGTCATCATGCACGGGGCCAGGCCGATGCTCGTCGTAGGGAATCGAGGCTTTCCCAGCATAATAGCCGATGAACTTGCTGGAGCCGGCGATGCCGGCATTGAGTTCGGGCTCCTCAATGCTGCACTTGTCCGCGAGGACGAGCGAAACAAAGCAGGGCAGACCGGCCGCATTCACGGGGCCATGAGGCGGGATCGGCGGGTGCAGCTTGCCGTCGGGTCCGACGCCGAACAGGCCGTGTCCCCATGTCCCATACATGCCCCAGCCGCGGGGGAGGCATGCGGTGAAGGAGTAGATTGCCGGCAGGACCATCTTGTCCCCGGTGGCCACGGAGTACTCGCAAAGAAAGGTGTTGGTATATCCGAAACCCCATGACTGCTTGCCGTTATGGGAATTTGCACCCAGATATCTTCCGCCTCCGGCGTGCCTGCGGCAATCGTGTGGGCGCTCTTGCGGACGAGTTCCATATGTTCCGGCTTTCCCCCGGCCCCCGTTGGTCCGAGGCTGTCGCTATTGCTGGTGTCCGACGGTGCGGCCTGGTCAGGTCCATGGTTATGCCGGTTCCTTCGCCTAAAGTGTCAGCGTGGAGCAAAACAGTATGCCCGCTGCGAGGCAGGCTAGATCGGGAGTTGGTTGTGTTTTAATAGGATTGGTTTTCGCAAATTATCGCTCCCCGCCGCCCCAAAAACGGTCAGGAGGAGGACGGGCGTCAGAGAGTGACGGGGCTAAGACAGACATTGGTTCAACGGCTCAATCCACGAAGACAAATTCGTTCGCGTTGAAAAGCATCCGGCATAACTCGGGGAGGCCGCGCTTGGAGATGAGAGCGGCGGCGGCGGATTTTTCCTCCGCGTCCGGCGAACGTGAAAAGGCGAGGGCGAAGGCGAGTTCGGCCTGTGCCCCGGGCGTGGTGGCGATGGCTTTCACCCGCTCCGCGAAATAGGCGGACTGGCGGAGGATGAAGTCGTTGTTGAGCAGCGCGAGCGATTGCAGCGCGGTGGTCGTGACGTTGCGCGCGGGGGTGAGGTTCGAGGGATTCGCGCAGTCGAGCGTAGTGAGGAGTTGATGCGGCGTGGTGCGGACGACGAACCGGTAGATGCTGCGCCGCCACAATTCGGGCGCATCCGCCGTCTTGTAGGCATACACCGGCGCGTATTCCTCTTTGTAGTCGAAGTCGCGCCAGCCGGGGCCATGCATCTGGCGATTCAATTTTCCACTCACGGCGAGGACACTGTCGCGCACGGATTCCGCATCCAATCGCCGCGCCGGACCGCGCCAGAGCAGGCGGTTGCCGGCGTCTTTTTCCAGCGCGTCGCGCGACGCGGGCGAGGTGGCGCGCCGGTAGGCCGCGCTGTTGCAGATGATGCGGTGCATGGCCTTTAGCGACCACTTTTGCGCGATGAGTTCGGTGGCGAGCAGATCGAGCAGCTCGGGATGCGACGGGCGTCCGCCGCCGAGGCCGAAGTCGCTCGGCGTGTCCACCAGGCCGGCGCCGAAGTGATGATGCCAAAGCCGGTTCACAATGACACGCGCGGTGAGGGGGTTCGCGGGATCGGTGATCCAATTGGCGAGGGCGAGGCGACGTTGCGCGTCGGTGAGTTGGCCGCCGCCGAACGCGGGTTTGAGGCCAGCGAGACAGGCGAGCGCGCCGGGGGCGACTTCCTCGCGGAGATCCTCGGGACTGCCGCGATGCATGACTTTGACGACCGGCGGCACCTC
This sequence comes from Chthoniobacter sp., assembly GCA_021414005.1. Lineage (GTDB taxonomy): Bacteria > Verrucomicrobiota > Verrucomicrobiia > Chthoniobacterales > Chthoniobacteraceae > Chthoniobacter. The sequence goes on from JAIOPH010000009.1 coordinate 10,069, forward strand.
GGTCTTGATTCCGAAGACCAACATTTTCTCGGGCTTGGGCAGGGATTTGAGCTTCTTCTCCAGTTCGTCCCGGCGCGCGCTCAGGCGTGCGGCCTCCGCATTTTCCTCTTGCGTGAGGACGGGCTGCCCGGCGGCGGTGATGCGCGGGTCGCCGTAGAAGATCTGATCGAAGCCGATGTTCCCGTCGCGGCCCTCGGTGCTCATCAGCGTGAGGAAGCGCGCCTTCTCCGGCAGCGCGACATCCACCAGGACGGGCGCGGTCTTCGGGCCGACGTTTTCGCTGAGTAGGGCGATTTCTCCGTCCACATACACGCGCACATCCGCGCCCGCGTCGGTCGTGGGCCGTCCGCTGTAGCCGACCGTGGTCCGGAAGCGCAGCGCGCCGGTTTTCAGCGCGGCACGGAATGGCGTGAGGTCGAAAGTGATCGCGGCGTTCGCATGGAGACCGAGCAGCGAATGACCGGCGGCGGCGTAGTCCGTGTCGCCGACTTTCGCCGTGCCCTGCCCGGCGACTGTGCCGTTACGAATCGCGTCCCACGTTTCACCGCTGGTCTTCGGCGCACCGCGGACGGTGCTCCCGGTCGTGCTGACGGGGATATCCCCGGTTACGCCACCGTCTGGCAAAAAAACGCTGTCGATGAAATCACCGGCCACGGGCGTGGGAACGTTGGGCTTCGGGCGCTGCCGGGTTTCGCCTTCGATCTGCCGCTGTCCGCTCTGAATGTTGATGCCGGTGCCCGCTTTTCCCGTGCCCGTGCCATCGCCACCGCCGACGATGTCCGCGAGGTCGAGGCCGCGCTGTCCCAGGCGCACAAGCTGTTTTCCAATGACGCCAAGTTCAGTGGAGAGCGACGCCCTTTTCTCCGCGCCGGGCTTCACTCCGCCGACCCCAGCGTCGCGCTCCGCGCGTTTCACGCCCGCGAAGACGGCCGTCAGCCCGTAGTATTCCCGCTGGGAAATGGGATCGAGTTTGTGATCGTGGCAGCGGGCGCAATTGATCGTGACGCCGCACGCGGACGTCATGACTTGTGTCACCATGTCGTCGAGGTCGTCGGCCCGTGCGGCGCGCTTCAGCACCGCGCTGGGTGTCTCCGCCTGTCCCACAAAATCCCACGGTCCCGCGGCGAGAAAGCCGGTCGCGATGATGGCATCGCTGCGATCAGGATGCAGGGTGTCGCCAGCGATTTGCTGGCGCAGAAACTCGTCATACGGCATGTCCGCATTCAGCGCGTTGATGACCCAGTCGCGGTAACGCCACGCATTGTCCCGCCTCTGGTCGCGCTCGAAGCCGTGCGTGTCGGCGTAGTGCGCAATGTCGAGCCAGTGGCGGGCCCAGCGCTCGCCATAGGCGGGGCTGGCGAGGAGGCGGTCCACGAGGCGCGCGTAGACGTCCTTCGATGCGTGGTATTCCCGCGTGAACTCCTCCACCTCTTCGAACGTCGGAGGCAGGCCAGTTAGGTCGAAATAGAGGCGGCGAATGAGCGTGCGAGGGTCGCCATCGGGTAGCGGCGTGATACCGTGCTCGGCAAGTCTGGCGGCGATGAGCCCGTCCACTGTTCCCTGCTTGTGGGACACCGGCTGCCACGCCCAGTGATCGAGCCGCCGGTCGCGCGCAGCGGCGCGGTCGGCGTCAGTCTCGTCCCACGCCGCGCCGGTATCGAGCCACTCGCGGAACGCGGCGATTTGCGCGGTCGTGAGCCGATCCCCTTTGGGCGGCATGCGTTCGTCTTTGTCATCGCTGGTGATCCGGCGGAAGATCGCGCTTTCCGCGCTTTTGCCAGCCACGATCACCGCCCCGTCGTCGCCGCCTTTCATGGCGTGCGCTTTCGCATCGAGACGCAGGCCAGCCTTTTGTTTCTTCGGTCCGTGGCATTCCACGCAGCGCTCTCGGAGCACCGGGTGGAGATCCTTTTCAAAATCAACGGCTCCCGCGGAGGCGACGCCGGCGATGAGAGCGACGAGCCACCGGTTCACCCGCATATCTCCTTGATGACGTGCCCATGCACATCCGTGAGGCGGCGGTTGATGCCGTTGTGGTAAAAGCTCAGCTTTTCGTGATTGAGGCCGAGCAAATGCAGAAGCGTGGCGTGGAAATCGTAACCCGTGGTGACGTCCTCGACGGCTTTCCACGACCACTCGTCGCTCTGACCGAACGCCGTGCCGGGTTTGACGCCCGCGCCAGCAAACCAGGAGACAAACGTCCCGCCATTGTGATCGCGACCAAGTGAATTTCCTTGGGTAAAGGGCATCCGGCCAAACTCCGTCGTCCACACAAGCAGGGTGTCCTCAAGCAGCCCGCGCGCTTTCAAATCCATCAGCAGCCCGGCGGTCGGCTGATCCATTTTGCGCGCGGCGGCGGTGAGTTCCTTCGGGATGCTGGAGTGGTTGTCCCAGTTGTCCGAACCGCCGCCCTGGCCGCTCCAGACCTGCACGAAACGCACGCCTCGCTCGATCATGCGCCTCGCGAGCAGGCAGCGTTTGCCGAAATCAGCAGTCTCGGATTGATCGAGGCCGTAGAGCTTCTTCGTCGCGTCCGTCTCGCCCGTGAGGTCGAGCAGTTCCGGGGCGGAAAGCTGGAGCCGCGCGGCGAGTTCGTAACTCTCGATGCGCGCGGTGAGCCGTGAATCATCGCCCCGCTCCGCGGCGTGTGCGGTGTTCATTTCGTGCAGCAGCGCGAGGCCGTCTGCGCGGCTCCCAGGCGTGACATGCTTCGCGTCCGCGGGCGGCTGAAGATGGGTCATCGGTTGTGGTGCGGATGCATTGATGATGGTGCCCTGGTGATTTGCCGGCAGAAATCCCGACGTGAACGCGCTGCGACCGTTGTAGGGTAGCCCGCGCGAATCCGGCAGGGCGACGAATGCGGGCACATTGTCCGCGAGACTGCCGAGTGCATAAGAAATCCACGCGCCCGCGCACGGGAAGCCCGGAAGCACGAAGCCACTCGTCTGCAAATACGCCGCCGGGCCATGGACGTTCGACGGCGACCGCATCGCCATGAGAAACGCCATGTCATCCACGTGTCTCGCCAGATGCGGCAGTGCGCTGCTCACCCACCGTCCACATTGCCCGTGCTGCGCCCACTCGAAGGGGCTTTTCATCAACGCGCCCGGAACGCTGATGCTCGCCTCCACGCGCTGGCCGCCGCCCGGATCAAATTTCTGCCCGTGCCGCGCGATGAGCTGCGGCTTGTAATCGAAAAGGTCGCACTGGCTGGCGCCGCCATTCATGAAAAGCTGAATGACGCGCCTGGCCTTCGGCGCAAAGTGCGGCGGTGTTGCGGCGAATGCCTCGCGCTGCATCAGCGAAGCGAGCGCGACCCCGCCGAGCCCGGTGCTGAGCGTTCCGAAAAAATCGCGGCGGGAAAGTGCGGCATTCATTTTCAATCGAGATAGAGGAATTCGTTGCTGTTGATGATGACGTGAACGGCGTTCGCAAGGCCATGCCTTTGGGCGTAGCCGGTGAAGCGTGCCAGTTCATCCGCATCCGGCTGGCGCTGGAGGAGCAGTCGGAATACGCGCGGGATTTCGGGGTCGCCGGGCGTGTCCGTTTTCACCCGTGAGGCGATGTGCTCGCACTGGCGAATGGCGAAGGCGTTGTTGAGCAGGGCAAACGCCTGCACTGTTGTCGTGGACTGGCTGCGCACGGGGGTGAACGTGCCACCGTCTGGGCAGTCGAGCGCGTCCAAAAACGGGTCGGGCACGGTGCGGAACAGGAAGCGGTAGATGGCGCGGCGGCGGGCTGCCGGCGAGTCCGGGTCGAAGTGCTCGTAGTCGAGAAAAGCGGGATTTCCGCCGGACTTGAAGGTCGCGTCGCCGCGCGAAACAAACTGCACCGCCGACGGTCCACCCATCGTGAGATCGAGCTTGCCGCTGTGCGCGAGGAGCGTGTCGCGGACCTGCTCTCCAGAAAGACGCGTGCGATTCTGCCGCCACAGCAACCGGTTGTCGCTGTCGCTGGCGGCGCCTTGTTTTGCGAGCGACGTCCTCTTCCAAGTCTCGCTGGTGACGATCAACCGATGCAGCTTCTTGAGCGAGCCTTTTGCCTCGTCGCGGAACCAGACCGCAAGCCAGTCGAGCAACTCCGGGTGGCTTGGTGTTCCGCCCATTTTCCCGAAATCATTCGGCGTGTCGCAGAGGCCGCGTCCGAAGTGGTAGTGCCACACACGGTTCACGATGCTGCGCCACGTCAGCACGTTTCGTTCGTCGGTCAGCCAGCGCGCGAGCGCGGCACGGCGTGCGGATTCGTCGCCGGCATCGGCGATGGGGAGTTCAGGCGGCAGGCCGGGAACGCATGCGAGCGTGCCCGGCCCGATCAGATCACCCGGTTTGTCCAGTTCGCCACGCGCGAGCAGGTGAATCGGCCTGGGTTTTGGGGATGGCTTGAAACTCTTGCCCTCTGGCGGGAAATCCCGTGTCACCGCATAGACCAATTGCGGAGCGGGCAGCTTGGCAATGGCGCGTTGGTTTTCCTGCTTCAATACCGCCAAAGCCAGCGCCGCCCGTTGCGCGGGCGTGCGCTCATCCTTCGGCACTCGCAGCAGCTCCATCAACTCCAGCGGTGGTTTCGTGACAGTTGCCGCGACCGGCACGTCATCGCTGGCGGAGAGGCGGAACCGCCCGATTCCATGCCCTGGCACGCCGTCTTGAAACTCGAGCCGCAGCGTAAATATCGTGCCCTCTCCAAACTCCGCCGGCTCCTTGACCTCGAATATCGCCTCATGCGGTTCGCCATAGCGCGGATGCACACCCCACTGCGTCTTGTCATTTCCATCAATCGCCTGTGCGACGGAAATCGCGGGGCCTTCGTCGTAGTCGGCGTAGGCGCGCGCAAACACGAGAGGCCTGGCGGCTTCGGCGGTGCCATCCCGCGCAGCGAATGCGCGGAATTCGGAAAGGTGAAAATTTCCATTGTCCCAACGCCCCGGCCCCCGCTTGGGCAATCGGTCATCGGGCAGCACTTCCAGCCGCACCGCGCCCAGCTTTCCCGCCCGCCGGCGCGCGGTGACGATGTAGGTGTCGCGATCGGGCCGCTTGCCGCTCGCGAACCACGAACCATCGGCCTGGCGCGTGAACTCCGCGCCACCGGTCGAAACGACACTCTCAATTTCAAGCGGCGCCCACCCTTTTTCCCGCTGGGCCAGCGCATCCTCCCATGCCGCCACCTTGCGCGTGACCTCCGCTGAGTCCAGCGGCGAGGCGTCGCGATTCTCCAGCGCGCGCTTCTCTTCCAACAGCCGCCGACGCTCCGCCTGCGTGCGAGCGTCCGCATCGAACGGCCGGTCTGCCCGGTCCACGCCCGCAAAGACAGCCTGCAGCGCGTAGTATTCGCGCTGCGTGACCGGGTCGAACTTGTGATTATGGCAGCGCGCGCAGTGGACGGTGAGACTTTGGACGGTGCCCATCACGGTGCTCACCAAGCCGTCGCGATCGAGGTTCTGCGCCGAGAGATGGTCCACGGTATCCTCCCGCACATCGACCATCAGCGTTTGATCCCATGGCCCCGCCGCGAGAAAACCAAGCGCCACGGTGGCCTGCGGGTCATCGGGAAAAAGCGCGTCGCCGGCCACCTGCTCCTGCACGAACCTGGAGTAGGGCTTGTCGTCGTTGAATGCGCGGATCACGTAATCGCGGTACGGCCACGCATTCGGCCGTGCGTAGTCGTGATCATTTCCATGGGTGTCCGCGTAATTGGCGACGTCGAGCCAGTGCCGCGCCCAGTGCTCGCCGTATCGCGGGGAGGTAAGCAGGCGCTCCACGAGCTTTTCGTATGCTTGCGCGTCCCGGTCGGCGACGAGCGCCTCCACTTCCTCCATCGTTGGTGGCAGTCCGGTAAGATCATAGCAAAGCCGCCGTATGAGCGTCCGCCGGTCCGCCTCCGGCGATGGCGTGAGCTTTTTCTCCACCAATTTCGCGAAAATGAACGCGTCTAATGGATTTGCCGCACCGCCCGGCACTGCGGGCTTCACCAGAGGAGTGAGCGACCAGGGTGGCTTCGCATCCTTTGCGCCCTCGAATTCATCCGGCCATGACGGCCCGGCATCAATCCACTCGCGCAGCGTCGCGACCTCCGCCGCCGTGAGCCGCGGCTTCTCGCTCTTCTTCGGCGGCATCACCGTCTCCTCATCCTCGCCGCTTACAAAGCGGATGAGCGGACTCTTTCTCGCATCATGCGGCACGATGGCCGGATCGCCACTGTCGCCGCCGCGCAGCGCGATGTCGCGCAGGTCGAGTCGATAGCCGCTCTTCTGCTTCTCCGGCCCATGGCAGCCGAAGCAGCTTCGTTCCAGGATCGGCCGCACGTCCCTGGCAAAATCCACTGCGGATGAGGACGACAGAACGATTGGGAACAGAACCGTACAGAACAGGCTGAAATGCAAAGGCGCGCACTCCCGCCGGCGTCTGATTTTTTGCGACGACACTTTGCCGCCAGGAACGTCGCTGCCCCCAATCATGCGACAAGGCTCTTGATGACGTGCCCATGCACATCCGTGAGGCGGCGCTTGATGCCATTGTGGTAGAAGGTCACGCGCTCGTGATCGAGGCCGAGCAGGTGCAGCGCGGTGGCGTGGAGGTCGTAGCAAAACGTCGGCTTTTCCGCGGCCTTCAGTCCGAACGCATCGCTCGCGCCAAAGGCCGCCCCGCCGCGAATCCCGCCACCGGCCATCCATGCGGTGAACGCACCCGGGTTGTGATCGCGGCCCTTTTGCCTGCCCTGCATGAATGGCTGCCGTCCGAACTCCGACGTGCAGATCACCAGCGTCGAGTCGAGCAGCCCCCTGGCCTTCAGGTCCGCGAGCAACGCGCTCGCGCCGGTGTCGAGCACGCGCCCCCAGTAGCCGTGGTCGCGCACGATATCTTCGTGGCTGTCCCAGTTCGGACGGATCTTCTTCGCCTGGGTGTTTTCCGCCCCGCAATAAATTTGCACGAAGCGCACACCACGCTCGACGAGGCGGCGCGCGAGCAGGCACTGGCGGCCGAACGGCCCGGCGCTCTCATCGCCCAGCGCGTAGAGCGCGCGCGTGGCCTCGCTCTCGCGGGCGATGTCCACCGCGTCGGGTGCCGAAAGCTGGAGTCGCGCGGCGAGTTCGTAGCTCGCGATGCGGGCCTCGAGCATCGTGTCGCCGGAGCGCGCCGAGGCATGCGCGGCGTTCAGCTTTTGCAAAAAATCCCGGCCCTCGCGTTCCGTGTCCGCGGCGCGCGGCTGCGCGGGAAAAAGATCCGCGATCGGCGCCTTGCCGACCGCCGTCTCGATCACCGTGCCCTGATGCACCGCCGGCAGGAATCCCGCGCCCCAATTCACTACGCCGCCCGGCGGCAGCCCGCGCGGATCCGGCAGCACCACAAACGCCGGCAGGTCCGCGTTTTCGCTGCCGAGGCCGTAGGTCACCCATGCGCCCATGCTCGGGAAGCCCGGCAGCAGAAACCCGCTGTTCATCATGAACATTGCCGGCCCGTGAAGCGCCGACTTGCTCTGCATCGAGTGGATGAACGCCATTTCGTCCACATGGGTGGCGAGTTTTGGAAAAAGATCGCTCATCCATCGGCCGCACTGCCCGTGCTGGCGGAACGGCCAGAAGCTCTTCGCGTATTTACCCCCGACACCCCCAAAGGTTTGCTTCCCCAGCTCCGCGTCGAACTCCTGCCCGTGCGCCTTTTCCAGTTCCGGTTTGTAGTCCCACGTATCCACATGGCTCAACCCACCGGGGCAGAAAATCTCGATCACCCGCGTCGCCTTCGCCGGGAAATGCGGAAGCCGCAGGGCGAGCGCGTCCGCGGCCTGCGACTCGCGGGAGAGCATCGCTGCGAGCGCCACGCCACCGACGCCGCCACCCGCGCGCCAGAGGAATTCGCGGCGCGTGCAGGGCATTGGGATGTGATGACCGGGACAGCTCACGGCGTGGCGATTACGGCGAGGCAGGAGGCGGTGCAAGGAGCGGGGGCGTTTCTGTCGCCGTCCGCATGTGTACCGGAGGCGCGCAACCATCTGTGCAGGTGGATAAGCATCATTTCATTTTTGTTGGTTAAAGGAAAGTGGTTTCGCGCCGTCCGCACCGGAAAGGGTCGGGACTGGGACGGGAGTCGCGGCTTGAGGGGGGGATGTTCCATGATTTTTGTCCCTCGGTTGTTTTGCCATTTCCTGGAGATTCACCAAGAGTCTGTTCTGAATGGAGAAGCAGGAAGGCCTTCCTTGTTGGCTAGATTTGGCTCAGGCACCTCGCGCCAGGCGAAGCGGACCGCGACCGGTTGAGGAATGTCAGGACCGTGCACCTCAACGGCGCTCCCCTTGATCTCCGCCCTGGCGGGCACAAATTTTCTGTCCTCACCGGCAATCATGAATTCAGCGAGATCCTTTCCATCGCTGCTCGTCAGGCCGCCGCCGATGTGGTCGAACGCCAGGATGATCTTGCCCGCGTCGATTTTCATCGACTGATAGAGCGGACCGGAATGGACGAGGCCCTGCCTCCCGTAGTCGTGGGCCAGCGCCCAGAGCGCCAGGCGTCGCCCGACATCGCGTTTGTTGGGCGGATGAAGGGAGTCGCCGCCTTTGAAAATATCCGTGATGACCACCATGCCGGATTTCGGAATGCTCTTCAGACAGGCCCGCTGCGCATCCCAGAAGCGCGGAAGCGTTTCCGGGGTCCGACTCTTCCTCAACCAACCCTTTTCCGTATAAGCCATCGGGCCGATCTGAACGAAGTAGAACGGCAGATCCTCCTGGCCGAACGCCTTGCGCCATCCGCTGATCAAGGCATCGCTCTTGTCCGTGTAGATGGCAGCGTCCCCCTTGAAACAATTCCATTCGCCCTGATACCAGATGATGCCGCGCAGCGCGAAGGGCACCAGCGGATGAATCATCCCGTTGTAAAGCGCGGAGGGAGTCCCCGGGTCCACCCTCGACTCAGCGGTCAAGACCCGCACCTTCTCCTGGTAATTCTTGAGTGAATCCATTTTTTCAAACCCGGCCAAAGGCGTCCAGGGCTCGATGCTCACGCCATCCACCGCGGATTGGATCAGGCCGATCGGAACTTTGAGTTCGCGGTGAAGCGCCTCCCCAAAATGATAGGCAACACCGGAAAATCCCTGAACCGTCTCCTGCGAGCATGCGACCCAGTCATCCCCCCCATGGGTCTGCGGCTGCGCCTCCGCCTTCTTGCCCATCTGCCAGAGCCGGATCGCGGGATGGTCAGCCTTGGGAATTTCCTCATCCTTATGCATCGTGGCCCTCATCGGGAATTTCATGTTCGACTGGCCGCTGCACAGCCACACTTCCCCCACGAGGATGTCGGTGAGAACGATCTCATTCTTGCCGGAAATTTTCAGTTCCCGCGGATCGCTGCCAGCCTTCTGAGGCTCCAACTGGACGCGCCATTTGCCATCCTTGTCCGCCCTGACGCTCGCATGGGTGGCGCCGAACCTGACGACCACGGTTTCATCCGGATCGGCTGAGCCCCATAAGTTGATCGGTTTTCCCTGCTGCAACACCATGTGGCTGCCGATGATTTTCGGCAAGGTGACATCGGCAAGGGCGATGGCTGAGGTCAAAAAATACGAAGCCGCAAGTATTGTCAGCCACATGAGAATTCGTCGCTCTTGGTGCCACCTTTCTGTCTTGGCGATGTTACTTCTGAGGATGATTGCGGTGGCGCCACCGAGTTTGATTTGGCGCGGTCGGAGTTGACGGTGGCGGCTATTTTTGGCGGCTCCCAGCGGCACCGCCTGCTGCACCTGACCGGAAAATTCCGCCGACACCGACAACAGATCCAGAACCAGAATAAGCACGGAAGCATCCCGCAATTTCAACGCCAATGCCCGCACGCGCCCCGACTCCCGCACGCCCGTGATCCTCCGCTCTTTGCCCACGGGCTTATGAAAGCCCGCCAACTCGAAACCCAGTGGCGGCGTGAGCTCAGCGGTTCCTTCTCCTGCTTGGAGCATAATAGGATTCGGTGGATCGCAGGCCAGGGTTGATTGAAGGGGCCACCGGTGCAGGGCCTAAGTAAGTATGTCGGTCATTACATCACCGGAAACATCCGTGAGCCGGAAGTCGCGGCCGGCGTGGCGATACGTGAGGCGTTCGTGATCAAAGCCGAGCAAATGCAGCATCGTGGCGTGGAGATCGTGGACGCTTGCGCGCTTCTCCACCGCCCTGAATCCAAACTCATCGGTCGCGCCAAGAACGGTGCCGCCTTTCACGCCGCCGCCAGCGAGCCACACGCTGAAACCGTAATGATTGTGATCGCGTCCGAGCTTGGATTTGCCGGCATCTCCGAGTTCCACGGTCGGCGTGCGTCCAAACTCTCCGCCCCACAGAATGAGCGTGTCCTCAAACATCCCGCGCTGCTTCAAGTCGGCCATCAGCGCGGCGATCGGACCATCGATTTCGCCGGAGTGCTTGCGGATGTTTGCATCGATATTCTCGTGATGATCCCAAGGCTGACCCGCTCCGTGCCAGAGCTGGACCACGCGGACGCCGCGCTCCAGCAAGCGTCTCGCCATCAAGGTCTGGCGGCCATGGACATGGTCGCCGTACATCGCGCGGATACTTTCGGGTTCCCGCGAAATATCGAATGCATCGCTCGCCTCTATCTGCATCCGGAATGCGAGTTCAAAAGACTGGATGCGCGCTTCGAACTGCGGATCGTCACCGCGCGCGCTGCGATGCGCGGCGTTCAATTCGCGCAGCAAGCCGAGCTGCCTGCGCTGGATCTCCGCGGACGCGTGCGGGCTGCGGATGTTCTCGATGAGCTTCTCCACCTCGCGATTCTGCGGATCAACGAACGTCCCCTGGAACGCGCCCGGCAAAAATCCCGCCTGCCAGTTCTCGGAATCCTTCACCGGCATTCCGCCCGGACACATGGCCACAAAGCCCGGCAGATTCTGGTTCTCCGACCCGAGCCCGTACAGCGTCCATGCCCCGAAACTCGGGCGCGCCTGCACGCTGTCGCCGCAGTTCATCAGCATCAGCGAAGGCTCATGATTCGGCACCTGCGCGTACATCGAGCGGATCACCGCGATGTCGTCCGCATGCGCCGCGGTCTTCGCAAAAAGCTCGCTGATCTCGAGACCGCTGCGGCCATATTTTTCAAAACGAAACGGCGATGGAAATGCCGCGCCGGTCTTCCGTTCAGTGCGGAGGTACTCGCCGGGAAGCGGCTTGCCCGCGTGCTTTGCGAGCATCGGCTTCGGGTCGAACGTATCCAGGTGGGAGGGTCCGCCGTTCAGGAAGAAGTGAACAACCCGCTTCACTTTCGGCGCGAAATGAGGCACTCGCGCCGCCAGCGGTGATGCGGTCTGCGCGTCCGCGAACCCGCCCATCGAGAGTGCGCCCAGCCCCATTCCTGCGCGAAGCAGGAAGTCCCGGCGGCTCATGAGCGATGGATGCTGTGGCGTCATGTCAGTCGAGAAATGCAAACTCGTTCGACAGCAGAAACACCTGCGCGAGCTGTTCCCAAGGCGCAAGGAATGAATCCTTCTGCCGCGGCCCGCCGAAGTCCGCTTTTGCATCCCACACACCGTCGCGCGTCCTGATGACGGGTGCCCACACGAACTGATCACTATTCAGCGTGCCGCCGATATCGACGATGAAGTCGATCGTGTCGCCCGCCTTCACTTCGAGCGACGCGACATCCATCGCGACCTTCGATTTGTGGGCCTGGACGGACTTCAGATCTCCGTGCCGGCTCGAAGAAATAGTCGCGCGGACGCCGTCGCCCGGCTCCGCCTCATGGACAAGCGCACCGGAGATCTCGATCACCCCATCCGCCGGGGCAATCCATCGCCGCACGCATGCATGCTGGAGTGTATTGCCGGGATGCCCGCCATCCGGTGTGAGCTGTGCCCAGCCCGTCGCGCCGCCCGGCCATTGATGCGCGCCCTGCCACGCATTGCCGGTGAAATGAGGCAGCGGGGTGAAACTCGTGAGCCGCTTCGCCGCAGCATCGTAGGCGCCCGTGCCGTAAAGCCACTGCGACTTTGCCGGCTGCGCGGGCGGCTCCGCTCCAGCTTCCGCCGCGCGAAGAAATCCGGTCGCGGCCGCGATTTCCGATTCCGCCGCGGGCCGCTGGAAGATCGCCGAAAACAGGCGCTGAATCCGCGCGGTGGTATCGCCGTCCGAAACCCGCTGAACCAGCGCACGCGCGCGCGCCGCGGAAAACGACCCGTTTAGAAAAAAGAGCGCCTGCTGCGGCACGGCGGTCTCGTGGCGCACCGCGACATGCATGTCGGGATTCGCGAAATCGAACGTCCGCAATACTCCGGGAAGGAACTGCCGATCGATGAACGCGTACACTGTCCGGCGTTTGTTTGCGGCGTCGGTCAGCGAACCCGCGGGCCCGGTCGTGGCGAGATCTAGATCCCCGGTCACCGCCAGCATTCCGTCGCGGAGCTGCTCGAAATCCATCCGCCGGGACGGGAACGACGCAAGCAGGCGATTCTGCGGATCGCGGTCATTCCGGGGCTTTCCCGCCGGCTGCTGACGATACACTGCGCTCGACAGGATGAGGCGATGCATTGCCTTCACACTCCATCCGTTTTCGATAAATCGCAGCGCAAGCCAGTCGAGCAATTCCGGGTGACTCGGCGCCTCGGCGCGCAGACCGAAATCACTCGGCGTCTTCACGAGGCCCGTGCCGAAATGATGCTGCCAGATGCGATTCACCATCACGCGCGCCGTGAGCGGATTCGTCCCGCTCGCCACGGCTTTCGCCAGTTCGAGTCTGCCGCTTCCATTCTTGAATGGCGCGCCGTCGCTTCCACCTAGCACTTCGGGCATCCGGCGCGGCACTTCGTCGCCCGGACGCGACGGACTCCCCCGTTTGAAAACACGAGGATTCGGCTCCGGAGCCCCGTCCACGAGCACGAGAGCGGATGGCATTCCGAGTTCGATCATCCGGCGCTCCACGTCGCCCTGAAGCTTCCACAGTTCCTCGATCGCCTTGAACGGGAAGAACTGATCATTGTTCGTGATTCCCGTGTCGGGCACGGCGGCCGGCGAATTCGGATCATCCAGAAATGCGCGCAGCTCCGCGGCTCCCGGCTCGTCCTGTTTTGCGGCCTCGACAAAGAGTTTCGTGTAGCGTGCCGCGGCGTCGGCCGGCGACTCCGGAGGCGTGGCAAAAGCCGATGCGACCAGCGGGTTCAGTTTCCCTTCGCCGAGCAGAGTGGCGAGCGCCGGACGCACTTCCGTGGCAAATTGCGCCCGGTCGATCTTGGCGATGGCAATCCATGGTCCAAAAATCGGATGCGTGGATTCCTTCGCGACGCGCAGAAAGTCGCGCCACCGCCGCACCGACGCCGGGATCATGTCGTCCGCCGCGAGAATCTGATCGAAGCCCTCCTCGGGATACTTTTTCAGTTCGAGCTGTGCCGCGAGATAGTCGCCCACCCTCGCCCGCAGGCGCCCGGCCGCATCTTCCCGGTGCTTTTTCATCCGCTCGGCAAATTTCGCGCAGCGTTTCACCAGTGCCGGATCGTTGACCGCGGCAAGCGGCACGAGCCGGTCGTCTGACGCATGGAAAACGCCGTAGAGCGCGTAGTAGTCCTCGATCGAGACCGGATCGTATTTGTGATCGTGGCAGCGCGCGCACTGCACGGTGAGACCCATTGTGCCGCGAGTCACCACGTCGATCCGGTCGTCAATGATATCGTGCGTCACCCCGATGAAGCGCCGGCCGACCGTGATGAATCCCATCGCTGCGAGGTCCGGGGAATCCGCGGCCACGAGCTGGTCCGCCGCTATTTGAAGCTGCAAAAAGCGGTCGTAAGCCAGGTCCTCATTAAACGCCCGGATGACCCATTGGCGATACGCGTTGGCGTGGGGAAATTTCCGCTCCTCGCGATTGTAAGCGTATCCCTTCGTATCGGAATACCGTGCGACATCGAGCCAGTGGCGTCCCCATCGCTCGCCGTAGCGCGGACTCGCGAGCAGGCGTTCGATCAGCGCTCCCACGGCGGCATCCACATCTGCGGCGGCGGCTTTTTCAAATGCGGCGACTTCATCCGGCGACGGCGGAAGCCCCGTAACGTCATAACTCATCCGGCGGATCAGTGTGCGCGGGTCGGCGGCGTTCGACGGACGGAGCCCGGCGGCTTCGAGTTTCGCGAGAATGAACCGATCGACGTCCGTCTTGGCCCAAGCCGGTGCCTTTACGGCTGGCGGAGCGGTTTGCGCCGGAGGGCGAAACGCCCAGTGCAGCGGATCAGCCGCGGCACGCACTGCTCCCGCGAGCCATGCAAAGGCCAGCGCGCAGACGACCAAGGGCGTCATTGAGGGTCGGAACATCGGGTCGCAGGTTATAAGGACTGCCGACACGGAATCTTTGAACGAAACATGCCGGCGTTAGGAAATCGCTTTCGCGCCCGCCGCACTGTGGACGGTCGGAACGGGGATCAGCGTCGGGGAGTGGAGAGGAATGTCCATGCCCCTTGTCGATGAAAGTCGGGCTGGCTCAGAAAGACGAAATTCCATCCCGGTTCAACGCCGATCGCGAAAATCCTCCGGCCGTGCCTGCTATTCTGGCTCGGCGAATTCCAACTGGAGCACCGACGGTTGTTCGAGCGTCGCACTCAACCAAAAGGTTTTGCCGTCCCAAGCGTAACGATCCGGAGGCAGCTCGCTGCCGGCAAGGCTGGCACGTCTGAGCTTCTTTGGGGCGTTGCGGATTTCAAATACCGGGTTCAGACACCGACCGTCCGGGTTGATCGTGATCGTCACGGTGCCGGACTCGGCCACCAGACACAACGCGCGGCGTTCGGGAGCTGACAATTCGGTGTCCTGTCGGGCACCCGAGAGCTTGATGCCGGGTGGCTGGTTGATGCTTTGCATCCAATGTCGCAATCCATCGTCGTCCGCGTCGGTGGCGCCGATCAGCCAGAAGAAGGTCTGTCGCGTCATCTCGTGCGTTTCTCCCAGTGCGTTTTGCATGGGAGCGGTGTGCTCGCGGAGAGGCTTGGGGCTTCCAGAGTGGTATGCCGCGACATGACCCGGCGTCTCATGGATGCGTTCGCTGATGGTCCAACCCGTGGGATAGCCGCGGCTCAATGGCCAGTGGTGCCCCCAGTACATCTGGGTGGCTTCAATGCCCCGGTCATACATGGGTCGATATCCTGGCAGATCGTGCCTGCTTCCCATCGGACTGTATTGAATCGCTGCGAGCGGCTCGTCCTTGCCGAAGCGGAGGCGATGGAGCAAGGACACCTCCTTGCCAGTCGCCTTGAGCCTGGCCCATTCCTCCTCCTGTCCGTCAATGCCCGGACGGCAGGGAAACCTGAATGTGGCCTTCCCTTCCGGCCAGAGCAGATCGACGGCCGCCGCCGGCAGATATTCCAGCGGGTACGCTGACTGGGGCAGGAGGATGATGAACTCCTGATTTTCGAGCGGGCTCCCTTTACGCGAGGTCACCGTCATCACCCGAGTGCCGAATCCATCCGGGTAGAAGTAATAATCCTCGGAGGCAAATTCACCCCAGACCCGGTATTCCAAGTCACAGGACTGGTAGTCCCAGCGCACATGAACCCGCGCAGGCGTGGATTCGACAATCCTGACCCGGCCGTAACGCAGCTCCTTGTCTTGCAACGGTTCGACGCAGTCCTGCCTGCCGACCTGATGTTTTGCTCCGTTGATCTCGGCCCACTCGTAACACAGGCCGGTATTGGAACGGCCGGCCCAAAACGGGCAGTACGAAGCTCCCCTCCACAGGACGAAACGCGCGCCGTTGGGGAAGAATACAACCACGTCGTTGAGCTTCGGGTCCCACCCCTCGTCATAGTTGATGCCGTCTGGCGCAAGGCGGGTGGGAATTCGGCCGTCATATCGCAACTTGGTTTCCACCGCGCCAAACCGGGGAACGTTCGGCGGTTTCCCGACCAGCATCACCGGGATCACCTTCTTCCAAAGTTCCTTCCCATCTCCGTCCGTAATCGCAACATGAAGCCTGTCCTGCCCTGGCGTCCCAGCATGGGATCCGATATCCAGCTCCGTCCGGGCTTTGTTTCCACGGGCCAGTGGCAGGTCGGCATGTATTTTTTCCACGGGTGTCGATTCGTACCAGGCGCTCACCCGCGCGCCGTTGATGCCAGCGCCGCGGTTCAAGGCAGCCACCATCACCGTCGCGCGCTGCCCGCCGCCGAGGAGCAGGCAGCCATTGGGGACCAGAATCGTCCCGAGATCCACCGGATGGATGACCCGATCCGGACGCGCCAGCGCCTCAGCTTCAAACATCGGCGGGTTCACCGCGACGCGGGCAACCTCGACCGCAGCGGCCTGCGCCTGCGTCCTGACAAGGAGCGCAATTTCTGACGGCCAGTCATCCAAAGTGACCCGGCCAAACCATGGGAGTTTGGATTTGTCCCATCCGTACCGCTTCCTGCTCGGATCCATGATTTTGACTGCACGACGACCGGTTTCCTTGCCGTCCCGGTAGCCTACAACCGAATATTCCGCGTCTGGTTGGACTCCGTCAGGTGCTTCGACGACCGCGTCGAGCGACCGGCCCACTCGATCCAGCCCGAATGGCGGAGTCCACGGATGGCCTGGCTCCGTCGTGAATCGCACAACTGGATTGGCGGGCTCCGCCTTGGGAGGCTCGGCGGAAAAGCAACTGGAGATGAGCAAAGCCATGAGCCCGATCACCGTCGCGAGAGGTCTGCTACTGGTATGCATTGTCGTATGGCACCCTCTCTTAGCAGAGACGGGAAGGAGATAGGCAGCATGGCTGCGAGGGAATTGCTTTCGCGCCCGCCGCACCGGAAACGTCAGAACGCGGACGGGCGTCGGGAAGTGAGGGGGTATCTTCCCGATTTATGCCATGACTCCGCCAATCGGCACGCCGGAAACGTCGGTGAGACGGAATTGGCGGCCTTGGAAGAGGTAGGTCAGTTTCTCGTGGTTGATGCCCATGCGATCCAGGATGGTGGCGTGCAAATCGTGGACTGAACACGGGTCGCGAACGACGTTGTAAGCGAAGTCGTCGGTCTCCCCGACCACGGTGCCGGGCTTGATGCCGCCGCCGGCCATCCAGATCGTGAAGCAGCGGGGATGATGGTCCCGTCCATTGTTGCCGCCCTGGGTGAAGATGGTGCGGCCAAACTCGCCGCCCCACACGACGAGGGTGTCGTCGAGCAGACCACGGCGCTTGAGGTCGGTGATCAAAGCAGCGGTGGGACGGTCGGCTTCGGCGCACTGTCGCGGTAACTGGTCAACGACGTTTTCGTGATGATCCCAACCCACGTGCGAGAGTTGGATGGTGCGCACGCCGCGTTCGGCCAGACGACGCGCCATCAGGCAGTTCCAGGCGAAGCTACCGGGCTTCTGCGCGGCGGGCCCGTAGAGATCGAAGACCTCCTTCGGCTCTTTTGACAGGTCGAGCAACTCCGGCACCGATGTCTGCATCCGGAAGGCGAGTTCATACTGCGAGATGCGCGCGGCAATTTCGCTGTCGCGCAGAGCGGCCTCGTGGCGGCGGTTGAGCGCGACCAAGTCATCGAGTTGATCGCGACGGTCGGTGGCGGCGACTCCATTTGGACTGGCAAGGAATGGCACTGGCTCGTTACCTGCGCGGAAGCGTGTGCCCTGGTGTTCGCCGGGCAGGAAACCGCTCGCCCAGAAACGATCGTAAACCGGTGATTCCTGTGGACGGCCAGCGCCGCGCGACACCAGCACGACGAAGGCCGGCAGATCGAGGTTCACAGAACCCAGCCCATAGGACAGCCACGATCCGAGCGCCGGGCGGCCGGGTAGTTGGGATCCGGATTGCAGAAAGCTCATGCCGGGATCGTGATTGATCGCATCGGTGTGCATGCTGCGCACGAAGGCGAGGTCGCCGGCTATTTTCTGCAATTCGGGGAGTAGGTCGCTGATCGGCATTGCGGACGGTCCGCACATTTTGAACGGCCAGTGTGCCGGCGCGATTGGCAGGGTCTTCTGTCCCGAGGTGAATCCGGTGATGCGCTGGCCGTTGCGCACGGAGGCGGGCAGATCGGTGCCGCGCAGCTTATCGAGTTGTGGTTTGTGTTCGAACAGATCGATGTGTGACGGAGCCCCGGCCATGTGCATGAAGATCACGCGTTTGGCCTTGGGCAGGTAATGCGGCAGGCCGGGCAGACCACCGCCGGAAACTGTTTCGGCAGCGCCAAGGTCGCGGCCTAACAGCGAGGCGAGCGCCATCATGCCAATCCCACCGGCACTGCGCTTGAGGAAGGTGCGCCGCAGCATTGAATCGTAGAACGAGTCGAAGGGTTTCATAGTTTACTCCCGGGTCAGTGCTTCATCGAGATTGAGAATGAGCGCGCAGGTCTGCGCATACGCCGCCAGCTCGGCAGGTGGGAAGGTGGGCGGCGGCGGTGGATTGCCCACTGCGAGCACGGTCTTCGCCGCCGTGGGATCGGTGGCATAGCGGGCAAGGCGTCGTTTTAGCCCAGCGGTGAGGATGCGTAGTTCGTTTGCATCCGGACGACGCGCCACGACATGCCGCATTGCCAGAATCAGCCTTTCCTCCGGTGTCGCGGCTTCGCCCATAATCCGCACCGCCAACATGCGCGCGGCGACCGAGGTGGTGACATCGTTGAACATCGCCAGAGCTTGCAGCGGTGTGTTGGTGCGCAATCGCCGGACGCTGCAAAATTCGCGACTGGGCGCATCAAATGTGGTCATGCTCGGTGGCGGCTGGGTGCGTTTCCAGATGACATAGACACCGCGACGCCACAGACCGTCGTCGGTTGCCGGGGTGTAATTATTGAGATTGCCGCTGCCTTCGCCGCCATCCCACGAACTGGCGGGCTCGTAGGGACGGATCGCCGGTCCGCCGAGGCGTTCGACCAGTAATCCCGATGCGGCCAGCGTTTGATCGCGGATCATCTCGGGCGTCATGCAAAAGCGGGGGCCACGTGCGAGCAAACGGTTGGCTGGATCGCGGGCAATTAACTCTGCTGGCGCCGCTGCGCTCTGACGATAGGTGGCGCTGGTGACGATGGTGCGCAGCAGACGCTTCGTGCTCCAACCTTGTTCACGGAATTCGACGGCCAGCCAGTCGAGTAGCGCGGCGTTCGATGGAGGTTCGGCCTGCCCGCCGAAGTTTTCGAGCGTCACGACCAGCCCCGTGCCGAACAGCATTTCCCACATACGATTGACCTGAACGCGCGCCGTCAGCGGATTCGCCGGATCCACCAGCCAGCGCGCCAGGGCAAGGCGGTTGGCCGGCGCGTCGGCGGGAAGCGGCGGCAGAAAGCCGGGTGTGCCAGCCTCGACTCGCTCTCCGCGATGTCCGTATTGGCCGCGTTCCAGCACATACGTTTCACGCGGTTTTGCGCGATCCTTGAGCACCATCACTTCAGTCACTTCCCGGGCGTAAGCATCGCGCGCTTTTTTCGCAGCAGTGAGTGACGATTGCGCCGCTGCAAGCATTGCTGCCGCAGTCGGCGGCGTGGCCGATTTCAGCGTGGCTAGTTCATTTTCCGCCGCAGTGACTGCGGCAGCGAGCGCCGTAGTGCGCTCCGCATTCGCTGACCGCGGAAGGCGCACGACTGGCGCAACACTGCGCGCACTGCTGCGGATGCCGCTTTCATCGATCGAGTCGAAGTAGGCAGCGAAGCGATAGAAGTCCTTTTGCAGGATCGGATCGTATTTGTGGTCGTGGCAGCGCGCGCAATTCATGGTCAGGCCGAGCCACACCGTGGCGGTGGTCTCCGCGCGGTCGAAGACGCTTTCCAGGCGAAATTCCTCGGCATCAATGCCGCCTTCCGCGCTGATTCGGTGGTTACGGTGGAATCCTGTGGCCAGAATGGTTTCGGGGCTGGCATCGGGAAGCAGATCGCCGGCAGTTTGCAGGAGGGTGAAGCGGTCGAAGGGCATGTCGGCGTTGTATGCCTCGATGACCCAGTCGCGCCATCGCCACATCGAACGTTCATCGTCCTGCTGAAAACCATGGCTGTCGGCGTAACGCGCAGCGTCGAGCCACGGCGTGGCCAGACGTTCGCCGTAACGAGGAGAGGCGAGCAAGCGGTCAACCACACGTTCGTAGGCATCAGCGGCGCGATCGGCGACAAAGGCGTCAATTTCGACAAGCGTCGGCGGGATGCCGGTCAGATCCAAACTGACGCGGCGAATGAGTGCCTCGCGCGCGGCCTCAGCCTGCGGCTTCAAACCCCGGGCTTCGAGACTGGCCAGCACATGACGATCGAGATCACTGTGCGCCCACGCCGTATCCTTCACTGCCGGATTCGCGGGCCGTCGCGGTGCGACAAATGCCCAGTGCTCGGTATAAGGTGCGCCGTCGGCGATCCATTGTCGCAGCAGCGCCTGCTCCGCAGCGTTCGGTCCGGGCTTGGCCTTGGGCGGCATGCGCTCATCCTTGTCGCTGGTGGTCAGTCGCGCCAGCATCGTGCTGCTCGCAACGTTACCCGGCACCACTGCAGCTTCGCCGTCCTCATTGCGTGCGATGGCGCCAGCGCGCGTATCCAAGCGCAGGTCGGCCTTGCGCTTGGCCTCATCCGGGCCATGGCAGGCGAAACAATACGTAGAAAGAATCGGGCGGATCTGCGTGGCGAAATCAGGCGCATGTGGAACCGCTGCACTCGCGCCCGGTTGCTTGCCTTGCTCCTTGAGGAAAGTGATGTCCGCTGCGGAAAGTTTTTCCTGATTGAACTTCATCGCGGTTCCGTCGGGCAAGGTCACGGTGAACTCTCCGGTGGCCGGGTCATACGCCTTCAGTTCAGCTTCAAACGTCTTTGGTCCATCCGTGCTGGTCCAAGTGCGGGCCTGCACGCTAGTGCCGAGCAACATCGCCAGCGCTATGTTGATGGTTGGGTTCCATTTGCTCATGTTGGGCAATGATAAGCTGGAATCGCATCATCGTCTCCAATAACCAACCGCCTTCGCATTCATGAACACACGCATCACTGAAGGTCTTCTCGGAATCATGAGCGCACTACGTCCCAAAACTTGAAACGCCCACCTGCTCGCCGCCAACGGGCTAGCGGAGCGATTCAACTCAGGTTTCGGGCAGGTCGTCAAACAACCCCGGCCGCCACGGCTTCAACGCCCGCTGCTCCTCGCGGAAGAAATCCGCCTTCTTCTTGCCAGCGCACTTGCCTTTCAACGTGTGGATAAGGTTCGTAAGCCGCGCTACTTCGTCCGACCGTAGATTGCTCCAGAGTCACTTAGGCGTCATGCGGCTTCACAAAATGCTAGGAATTTGCTTTCGCGCCCGCCGCACCGGGAGCAGTCAGAACGGGGATCGGCGTCGGGGAGTGAGGGGGTCTGTTAACGCAGAGGCGCAGAGACGGAGGAAGGCACCGGAGAAATCGCGGCTGAACGCGGGGCCACAGCGGCGGCCAAAAAGTTCCTTCCGTTAGTAAAGACTAACGTCACGACAGGGGTGGCGGGAATGGCGTCATCGGTGGTGGAAAGGAAGTCAGGAGGTGAGGGAGAAATTGGCTCTTTTTGCCCACCCGCCCCGGCCGGAGCCCGTTTGACAACGCCCCTCCGGCAGCCCACCATGCGCCCACGCTGGCTGCCCGCGGGAGAGCCCTCCCCGAGTCCCGGCGCATCTCCCCGCCCACGGCCACGCACCTCCGCACCACCCGCCCCATGCCTCTCGGCCCCACCACCTCCCGACTCCTCGCCGGCCTCTGTGCCATCCTCCTCACCGCGCCAGCCACCGACGCCGCCCTCGTGGGCTATTGGAATTTCAATGAAGGCAGCGGGACCACAGCCAATGATTCCACGGCCAACCACAACAACGGCACCCTCGAGTCCATCGGCGGCGGGGTGCCCGCGTGGGTCGCAGGGCATACGGGGGTGGGAACGGACAAGGCACTCACTTTCAACCAGGGCGTGGTCAGGGTGCCTGATGCGGCGAGCCTGCACCTCACCACCACGTTTACCCTCGCGGCGTGGACCATCGAGTCGAACTCCAATTACGGGCACCTTTTTGTCGCCGGGGAAACTTCCACCACGCGGAATTGGCTGTGGCAGACCGCGAACAACCACACCGACTCCTCGTGGTTCTACTCGGACGGGAATAGCGGCTTGCGGAAAAAGCTGAACTACCTCCCCACCCAGGGCCCGGCCTGGCACCACCTCGCACTGACCTATGACGGCGCGAACCTGCGGATTTACCAGGACGCGGTGCTCAAGACCACCACCGCCATGACCAGCGCCATGGCGGCGTGGGGGACGCTGCGCCTCGGCGGCTCCACGGTGAGCGGCAGCGGCTACGTGGGCACTCTCGACGACATGGTGATCTTCAACACCGTGGAAAACGTCACCGCGATCATGAGCGGCACCCACCCGGAAATGCTGAGCTGGAACGGCGGAGGGACGCCCAACGGCAGCGCTCAACTGGTCTGGAGCGATGCGGCGAACTGGGGCGGCGTGACGATGAGCGCCGGGCTGACCCTCACCTTTGCCGCCAGCGGCGCGAGCGGGGCGGCCACGAATTACAATGACTTCGCCAACAGCACCCAGTTCGGTCGCATCACGTTCAATGCCGGGAGCGCCGCCTTCACCCTGAACGGCAACACAGTCAACCTCACCGGCGATGTCATCAACAACAGCGCCAGCACCCAGACGATCGGGAACCCTTTGACGCTCGACGGCGGCACCCGGACCTTCAACGCCGCGGCGGGCGATCTGGTCCTCGGCAGCGGGATCGCCCAGGCCGCAGCCCAGACCAATGGCGTGGTGAAAAGCGGTTCCTTTGCGCTGAAGCTGAACGGCACCAGCAGCTACGGCGGCGCCACTACCGTGACCGCGGGAACCCTGCTGCTCAACACCGCCACGCTGGGCAACACCGCCACCACCGTTGCGGGTGCCAGTTCCGCCTTGGCCGGCAGCGGCTCGGTCGGCGGAGCCGTGGCGGTCTCGGCCTCGGGACATCTCGCGCCCGGCGTCAATACCACGATCACCGGCACCCTGGCCTGCAACAACGGCCTTACCCTGAACACCGCCAACCTCGACATCAAGGCCGCCGCGCCGGGAACCAATGACTCGATCAGCGTGACGGGCAACTTGGTCCTGACCGGCAACACCCAGATCAACCTGACCCAGCAACTCGCCGGCTTCGGACTTGGGGACTATGTCATCCTTACCTACAGCGGCACCCTGACCGGGAGTGTCAGCCAGATTCTCCCGCCGCCACAGGACGCCAGTTACTCCTACTCCATCCAGGCGGCGGGCAATCAAATCAAACTGCACGTCGCGCCGTCCTCGGCACTGACCTACTACGTGAGCCAGTCCGCAGGGAACGACGCCAACACCGGGCTGACCAGCGCGGCCCCATGGCAGACGCTGGCCAGGGCTTCGACAGTCACGCTCAACGCCGGGGACTCGATTCTGCTGAAAAGCGGGGACACCTGGAACGAGGAATTACAACCCAAGGGCAGTGGCACGGCAGGTAGCCCCATTTACATCGGCTCATACGGCGCGGGAAACAAGCCACTCATTGACCGGCTGGATTACACGCAGGACCGCAATGGCATTCATCTCATCAACCAGGCCGGGTATAAGATCGTCGGGCTCGAGTTCACCCGCTGCATGAGCGGCATCTATGCGGAATACGCCGTTGGCTCGCCCAACCGGAACTACCTCTGGATCGAAGACTGTTACTTTCACGACTCCCTCAAGTATCAGCACTACGAAAACTATCCCACGAGCAAGATCGGGCTGGGCATCTCGCTTTTCTCCCACGAGACGGCGAATAACATCGTGCTCTCCGACATCACGGTGAAGAACTGCACCTTTCGCCGCCTGGCCTCCGGCATCTGGACGAACAGCCCGGACAATTTCAACTACTACACGGATAACATCTGGAACTTCGGCAACCTGAACGTCCTCGGCTGCCTGTTCGAGGAGGGCTACCAATGGCAGTTGGGCCTGCGCGGGATTTCCGGCGGGCAGATTGCGAACTGCGTGACCCATGACATCGGGCGGGGTTTTGCCGCGTTCAACGGCGTGGCCGGGGCGATGATGTACCGGTTGAAGAACTTTACCTTCACGGACAGCGAGTGGGGCTTCGTCAGCAGAAACGGCGGAGCCAGCGGCGACGGCGAAGCTTTCGACCTCGAGGGCAACAACGCCAACATGACTTTCACCCGCTGCCTCTTTCACGACACCGACGGTCCCTGCTTCATGCTGTTCAAGGGCAGCAATGCCAGCCCCAGCAACACCGACATTCTCTTCACCGACTGCGTTTGGAACGGCAAGGCCGCGCTTTCCAACCTGGGCAGGGAGGAAATCTTCAACGCGTCTCCGGGAACCGCCACTGCGACGTTTGCCAGTTCGATCTTCTACCTGAGCTCGGGGGTAGTCCGCTGCAACAACAACACCGGCATGACCTTTACCAACTGCCTGAGCAGAAACCTCAGCGACGCCGGCACCGGGACCAACGTGGCGCTGGCGACGACCAGTTCGGCGTCATCGCAACAGGTTGGCTTCGAGGCGGCCAAGGGCAATGATGGCAATGTCTCGAGCATCTGGCGCCCGGCGTCGGCGGCCAATGAGTGGCTGGAACTCGACTTTGCCGGCCCCACCCTGGTCAATGAGTTCCGGCTCCGGGAAGAAGCGGGCTCGTCGATCAGCCGCTATACCGTCCAATACTGGGATAGCGCGACCTCCAGTTGGGTGGGTTGTTTCAATGGTCGCACGATGGGTAGCAACTTCATCGCCCCGATCGTCAGCCGCACCACGACGAAGCTGCGGCTCCTCATCACCGCGACCACCGCTGGCACGCCCGGGATCGCCGAATTCGAGGCCTATTATGTGGCCCTCCCACCTCCACCTTCCACCACTTACTGGAGGGTTGGCGACGGAGTGTGGGACATCAATACCACGAACAACTGGAAAAATACCGGCGGCACGCCCGTCAACTATGTGGACGGCGACAGCGTAATCCTGGACGATACGGCCAGCGGCGGCCCCACCATTACCATCACGCTGAACACGAACGTGTCTCCGACCAGCGTGACCGTGAACGCGACCAAGGATTACGTGATTACGGGCAGCGGCGGGATTGGTGGCTCCGGCATCCTGACCAAGACCAACAGCGGCACCCTGACCCTGTCCGGCACCACTACCTACTCCGGCGGAACACTGATCAACGGCGGCATCCTGAGTTTCGCGACGGCCGGCAGCCTGCCGACCGGCGGTGTGATTTTCGGCGGTGGGACGCTGGAGTTCACCGGCAGCGGCGCCGCCGGCACCTACGACCTGAGCGCCTCCGGCGGTTCGAGCTATCTGGTCAATGTCATCAATGCGGCCGGCTCCCTGACCGTCACCCGTGCCAACGCCAACTATAACGGTATGATCAAGGGTGGCGCAGGGACTTTGATCCTCGCGAATAACAACCAGGATTCCGGCGGTCTTCAGGTCGATGCCGGAACCGTCATCCTCAGCGGGACCAGCAGCAATCCGGTCAACTGGTCCACGACCAACACCATCAGCGATGTGAAAACCGGCGCGACCCTCAAGCTTGGCAACACTCAGGTCGGCCTGATCTTCTATGGCGGCGGCACCTTCCGCATGTCGGGCGGCACCTTTGACTTGAACGGGCAGAACCCCACTGCCGACCTGAACCATAGCGCCCCAGTGATTGATGGCAGCGGCACCATCACCAGCAGCGCGGCCGGCACCACCGGCACCGCTCTTTTTAACCTGGGCACCAACAGCAAGACCTTCAGCGGCAACATCGTGGATGGTGCCAGTGCCGGAAAGGTGGCCATTACCCTGACCAGTGGCACTGGCACCTGGACGGTTTCCGGTAATAACACCTACAGCGGCGCAACGAAGGTCAGCAGCGGGATCCTGCAAGCCGGTTCGACGTCCGCTTTTTCGGCCAACTCAGCCTATACCGTCGCCAGTGGAAAGACGCTGGCCCTGAACGACTATAACAACGCGATCGGCTCGCTGACCGGGGCGGGCAACGTCACGTTCGGGGCCGCGACGCTGCTGACCATTGGCAATGACAACACGAGTCCCGCGGCATTTACCGGCACGCTCTCCGGGGCCAGCGGCGGCCTAGCGAAAATTGGCAATGGGACCTTGACCCTCAGTGGCAACAACAGCTACGGCGGTACGACCACGGTTTCGGGCGGCCAGTTGCTCCTGACCAACACGACTGGCTCGGCAACCGGCACCGGCCCCATCGGGGTCTCCGTCGGCGGAACCCTCGGCGGCACCGGGTCGGCCACGGGCAACGTCACCGTCACCGGCGGTACGGTGAATCCCGGGCTGGCCCTCGGTACGTTCGGCACACTGAGTCTCGGCGGTCTCACCTTCAATGGCGGAACCCTCATCGCCGACATCGCGAACGCCTCCACCTACGACCGTCTGGTCGTCAGTAACACCGTGACCCTGGGTGCGAGCGTGGCCGCACTCAGCCTCTCCAGCGGCTATACCGCCGCCCTGACGGACAATTTTTTCCTCGTGAAAACCACGGACGACAGTACCCCCGTCAGCGGGAATTTCGCCGGCCTTGCGGAAGGTCAGACCTTTGGACTGAACGCGCAGACCTACCGCATCACCTATAAGGCGGAAGCTGACACCAATGCTTTCACCGGAGGCAACGACATCGCCATCAAACTCGCCTGGACCTACGCGGCCTACCAGGCGGCGTATGGCGTCGGTGCGGCGGCGGCGGACGACGACCGCGATGGCCTGAGCAACTTCCTGGAGTATGCCTTGAACACCAACCCAGTCGTTCGTACCCCCTCCCCCTTCGCCTACAGCGTCAATGGGTCCAATCGGAACCAGCTCGTCTATACGCGCCCCGCCGCCGGCAATCTCAACCAACCGAGCCCGACTGTGACCTACAAAGGGGAGGTCTGCTCCGCTCTTAATACTACGTGGAGCACCACCGGGGTCACGGAATCAGTCAGCAACAATGGGAATGGAACGGAAACCGTAACGATCACGGACAACGCCCCCAATGCGGATACGGCGACGGCCGGAAAGCGGTTTATCCACTTGAAGGTGACCCAGTAAAATACTTGCCGGTGCGGAAGGGGTGAGCGGCGGGGTGGCAAAGCCCGCGCGGTGGGTGGGCCAAACCCCATCATCCTGAGGGATCGAACATGCGCCCGCTGAGAACTCCTCTCAGGGTGACGGTGGTTCTTTCCCGCCACCTTCCGGCCACACCAGCGCGGCCATGCGCCGGCTTCCTCGAGGTCGCTGCACTCCGCCCGTTCTGGCGTCGCCGGGGAGGATGGGTTTTCGTCCCAGCTCAGACTGGCGGTAGTCGGAGCAGGCGAAGACGTGCAGCTGGCGGAGGGGGAGGCCGCGGCGGGTGATGTCGATGCGGGCGATCATTTCCCAGCGGGCGACCTCCCGCAGGAGGGTCGAGTCGGGTTTGCCTTCCGGGCGGTCGGTGATGTAGAAAGTGATGCCATTCAATTTCCTCAAAGCGCCTTATGCTTTATAAGTCCCTCTGGCTGAGGGAGCCGGCAATCGGATTCGAACCGATGACCTGCTGATTACAAATCAGCTGCTCTACCAACTGAGCTATGCCGGCGTGGTGTGCGTTGCGGGGCAGGGGATTGCCTCCGCCGGGCGTGGGCGACAGTATGCGCGGACGGTGGAAATTGGCAAAAGGAGATTTGGAATTGGTACGGTCGGGATAATTGGGTGGCACGGCAGAATGTCGCCGAAGGCGCGAAATCACTTTGCATTGCGGGCGGCACCAAGGATTGCTGTGAGCATGCCTGCCAAGCTCACATCAGCCATGTTTCTCGACCGCGATGGAACGCTCATGGAGGAGGCGGACTACTGTTCCGACCCGGCGAAGGTACGGCTCATTCCCGGGGTGACGGAGGCGCTGGGCGCTTTGAAAAAGGCGGGGTTCCGGCTGGTCATCATCACGAATCAGAGCGGCATCGGGCGCGGTTATTATTCGATGGCGGATTACGAGGCGGTGCAAAAGCGGTTGCTGGAGCTGCTGGGGGAGGGGGTCATCGACGCCACGTATTTTTGCCCGGAAGCGCCGGAGGCGAATTCGCCGCGGCGCAAGCCTTCACCGGCGATGGTCTTCGAGGCGGCGCGTGATCTCGGGCTCGATCTTGCGCGGTCGTGGTTCATTGGCGACAAGGCCATTGATGTGCAGTGCGGACATGCGGCAGGAACGCGCGCGATTCTTGTGCGCACGGGACACGGGCACGCCGAGGACGCGGGGCGCGCGGAGTTTGTGGCGAAAGATTTTGCCAGCGCGGCGGCGTTTATTTTAAGACCTGCGGATGCCAGCCCCTAAAGTCGCCGTCGTCATCCCCGCCCGCCACGGCTCAACGCGCTTTCCCGGGAAGCCGCTTTTCCCCATCGCGGGCAAGCCCCTCATCCAGCACGTCTGGGAGCGCTGTGGAAAAGCGCGTGGCATCACCGCCGTCATCGTGGCCACCGACGACATGCGTGTCGCCGAGGCGGCGTTCGACTTCGGCGCGGAAGTTTCCATGACTTCGCCGAAGCACCGCAGCGGCACCGATCGTTGCGCGGAAGTCGCAAAGCGGCTGCGCGGCTACTCGCACATCATCAACGTTCAGGGCGACGAGCCACTCATTGAGCCCGCGCTCGTCACGCGTCTGGCGAAGACGCTGACCGAAAACCCGGCGCTGGACATGATCACCGCAGCCAACGCCTTTGGCGCCGACGAGGTCGTGGCGAATCCCAATTCCGTCAAAGTCGTGCTTAACCGGGAGTCCGACGCGCTCTATTTCTCGCGTAGCGCGATTCCATTTGTGCGCGGCGACGGTGTGCGGCCCGTCTTTTACCGGCACCAAGGCATCTACGGCTACTCGTTGAAATTCCTTCTGCAATTCGTGCGGTGGAAGCCCGGCGTGCTCGAACAATGCGAGCAACTCGAACAACTCCGCGCACTCGAAAACGGCGCGCGCATCCGCGTGGTCATCACGAAAAGCACCGGTCTTGGCGTGGACGCGCCGGAGGATGTCGCCGCCGTCGAACGCCGGCTCGCGCGCCGCTGAGATTCGACAAATGCCGAGAATTTACAGTATGTCCCGCACTGCCCTGCTCCCGCTTTTGCCAACAAGCCTTTCACCCCGTTAATTCTCCGCGCCATGCCTTTGCAAAAAATGAAATTCATCTTCGTCACCGGCGGAGTCGTCAGTTCGCTGGGCAAAGGGCTGGCCGCAGCCTCGCTCGGGACGCTGCTGGAGCATCGTGGCCTCAAGGTCTTGATGCAAAAATTCGACCCGTATCTCAACGTCGATCCCGGCACCATGAGCCCGTATCAGCACGGCGAAGTCTATGTGCTCGACGACGGTGCCGAGACCGATCTCGACCTCGGTCATTACGAGCGCTTCACGCACAGCGTGCTGACTCGCGCGAACAACACTACCAGCGGGCAGGTTTACCAGACGGTGCTCGATAACGAGCGTCGTGGCGTCTATCTCGGCAAGACCGTGCAGGTCATCCCGCACGTGACCGACCAGATCAAAGAACGCCTGCGCCGGCTCAGCAAAGACCAGCCGTGCGACATCGTCATCACCGAGATCGGCGGGACCACCGGCGATATCGAGGGGCTGCCTTTTCTCGAAGCCATCCGCCAGTTCATCCAGGAAGTCGGTCCGGGCAATGCCATCGTCATGCATGTGACTCTCGTGCCTTACATTAAGGCCGCGAAGGAACTGAAGACCAAGCCCTCCCAGCAATCCATCGCCAAGCTCCGCGAGATCGGTCTTCATCCGCAGGTGCTCATCTGCCGCACCGAGCATCCACTCGGCGAGGACGTGCGCCACAAGCTCTCCGTCTTTTGCAACGTCCCGCTCGAGGCGGTGGTCGAGGCGCGCGACGTAGCCCACACCATCTACGAAATGCCGCTCATGCTGCAAAAGGAGCGGCTCGACGACACCGTGCTGCGCCAGCTTCACCTCACCGCTCCGCCGGCGGACATGACGGATTGGATCAAATTCGTCGCCCGCATCATCAAGCCCAAAAAGCGCGTGCAGATCGCCGTCGTCGGCAAATACATCGAGCTACAGGACGCCTATAAATCCATCTACGAGGCGCTCACCCACG
The DNA here is from genome assembly GCA_021414005.1 of Chthoniobacter sp. Taxonomy (GTDB): domain Bacteria; phylum Verrucomicrobiota; class Verrucomicrobiia; order Chthoniobacterales; family Chthoniobacteraceae; genus Chthoniobacter. The sequence continues at coordinate 40,081 of JAIOPH010000009.1, forward strand.
CCGCCGCCAGCGTGGATTGCGGTATCGACCTCGTGCCCGTGGACGCCGAGGAAATGGAGGAAAAGCACGCCTCCAAATTGTTGCACGAAGTAGCCGGCATCCTTGTCCCGGGAGGCTTTGGGGACCGCGGCATCGAGGGCAAAGTCCGCGCCGCGCAGTACGCTCGCGAGCAGGGCATTCCCTTTCTGGGGCTCTGCCTCGGCATGCAGATCGCCACCATTGAATTCGCCCGCAACGTCTGCGGCCTCGCTGCGGCCAACAGCACGGAGTTTGATCCGCAGTGCGTGGACCCCGTCATCGACCTGCTCGAAGAACAAAAGGACGTGACCGACAAAGGCGCGTCCATGCGGCTCGGCTCTTGGGTTACGAAAATCGCCGACGGCACCAAAGCGCGCGCCGTTTACGGCCAGGGCGAAATCCGCGAACGCCACCGGCACCGCTACGAGTTCAACATGAAGTATCGCGCGCAAATGGAAGCAGCCGGGTTCGTGATCAGCGGCACCTCGCCCGACGGCACGCTGGTGGAGATCATCGAACTCCGCGACCACCCGTTCTACCTCGCCTGCCAGTATCACCCCGAATTTCAGTCCAAGCCCACCGCCCCGCACCCGCTCTTCCGGGGGTTCGTCACCGCGTGCCTCGGCCACGCCGGTTAATCTACGCGCGCGGCCTGCGGGCCTTTTCTACCACTGGATGACGCTGCTCGCCCAGGTGAGCCCGCCGCCGAAGACGATGAGGAGCACGTAGTCGCCGACTTGCATGCGGCCGGTGCGGTTGGCTTCGTCGAGGGCGATGGCCACGGCGGCGGCGCTGGTGTTACCGTAGCGGTCGAGGTTGATGACGAAGCGCTCCATCGGCAAATCCATGCGCGAGGCGATGGCTTCGATGATGCGGAGATTGGCTTGGTGCGGGATGATGCAGGCGAGGTCGGTGGACTTGAGGTTGGCGTCGGCGAGCGCGCGGTTGGCGGCGTCGAGCATGGAGGTGATGGCGTGCTTGTAGGTCTCCTTGCCGTTCATCTTGATGGTGTTGAGCCGCTGGTCGGCGTTGTCCTTGGTCACCGGGGAGCGCGACGCGCCGCCGGGGATTTGCAGGATGTCGGCGAGTTCGCCGTTGCTGCCCATGAAGGTGGAAATAACGCCGTGCCCGCCGCTGCGGTGCTGGAGGATGGCTGCGCCCGCGCCGTCGCCAAAAAGCACGCAGGTATTGCGATCCGTCCAGTCCACGATGCTGGAGAGCTTCTCAGCGCCGATGACGAGGATGGTGTCGTAGGTGTGCGAGGTGATGAACTGCTGGGCGATTTCGATGGCGTAGAGGAAGCCGGAACAGGCGGCGCTCACGTCGAAACAGGCGGCTTTTTTCGCGCCGATCTTGGTCTGCACAAAGCACGCGGTGCTGGGGAAAAACATGTCGGGCGTGACGGTGGCGACGAGGATAAGGTCGATCTCGTCGGCGGTGATGCCGGCGTTGTCCATGGCGGCGAGCGCGGCCTTGGCGGCGAGGTCGCTGGTGTTTTCGCCCTCGGCGGCGATGCGGCGTTCCTTGATGCCCGTGCGCGTGGTAATCCACTCGTCGCTGGTCTCGACGAGCTTTTCGAGGTCGGCATTGCTCAGCACTTTTTCCGGCACGTAGCTGCCGGTGCCGATGATGGAAACGGTGCGTTTGGGCTGGTTATCGCGCGGGCTGGGAGTGGGCGGAGTCATGGAAAATGTGGCGGACAGATGACACCGCGCGTGCGCCCGGAAGCAAGCGCCAATGCGTAAGTGCTTGCCAAGCGCCCTTCACCCGCGCTTCATCTGCCGCTCACTTTTTTCCGAACCTACCGATCATGCCCAAGCTCTCCCTTCGCGATGTCAATGTCTCCGGCCAGCGCGTCTTTGTGCGCGTGGATTTCAACGTGCCGCAGGACAAAACGACCGGCGCGATTACCAACACCGCGCGCATCGCCGCGGCGCTCCCGACGATCCGTTTCATTTTGGAAAACGGCGGATCGGTGGTGCTGGCCAGCCATCTCGGGCGGCCCGACGGCCAGCGCGTGGACCGGCTCAGCCTCGCGCCGGTGGCGGAGAAGCTCGGGGAGTTGCTCGGCCAGCCCGTGCAGTTCCTGCGCGACTGCGTGGGCGCGGAGGTGGAGGCCGCGTGCGCCGGGCTCCAGCCGGGCGGCGTGATCCTGCTGGAAAACCTGCGCTTTCACATCGAGGAGGAGGGCAAGGTGAAGCGCGAGGACGGCACGAAGGAATCCGCCGATCCGGCGAAGGTCGCGGCCTTTCGCGCCAGCCTCACCAAGCTCGGCGATGTGTATGTCAATGACGCGTTCGGCACGGCGCATCGCGCGCACTCCTCGGTCGTGGGCGTGGACCTGCCGATCAAGGCCGCGGGCTTTCTCATGCAAAAGGAACTCGAAGCCTTTGCCGCGGTGCTCGACAACCCCGCGCGTCCGCTCCTCGCCATTCTCGGCGGCGCGAAAATCGCGGACAAAATCCCGCTCATCAACAATCTCCTCGACAAGGCCAACGAGATCATCATCGGCGGCGGCATGGCCTTCACTTTCAAAAAAGTCCTCGAAGGCATGGAGATCGGGAACAGCCTGTTCGACGCGAAGGGCGCGGAGATCGCGCAGGAGCTTTTCGCCAGGGCTGCGGCCAAGGGCGTAAAGATTCATCTGCCGGTGGATTTCATCTGCGCCGACAAGTTTGCACCCGACGCCCGGACCCAGCCCGCGACGGACCAGCAGGGGATTCCCGCCGGCTGGGAGGGGCTCGACTGCGGACCCGCGAGCCGCGCGGTCTTCGCCGAGGTCATTGCGCGCGCGAAAACCATCGTCTGGAATGGTCCGCCCGGCGTCTTCGAGTTCGACGCCTTTTGCGGCGGCACGAAAGCCATGGCCGAGGCCATCGCGGCCGCGACCGCGGGCGGCGCGATTAGCGTCGTGGGCGGCGGCGACACCGCCACGGCGGCGAAAAAATTCGGCGTCATCGACAAAGTCACCCATGCCTCCACCGGCGGCGGCGCGTCTCTCGAACTCCTCGAAGGCAAAGACCTGCCCGGCGTCACAGCCCTCAACGACCAGTAACCAAGCCTCACCGCCATGCGCCGCAAAATCATCGCAGCCAACTGGAAGATGAACATGACTCAGAACGAGTCGGAGTCTTACCTCGACACCTTTCTCCTCGAAGTCGCCGAGGAGAAGCGCGTGGACATTGTCCTCGCTCCACCCTTCACCACGCTCGCCTACGTTTCCCAGCGCCTGAACAACATTCAGAACGTGAAGCTCGGCGCGCAGAACATGCATTGGGAAAAGGGCGGCGCTTTCACCGGCGAGATCAGCGCCGCGATGATCCGCGAAATGTTCGCGCGCTACGTGATCCTCGGCCACAGCGAACGCCGCACACTTTTCGGCGAGACCGACGCCACCGTGAATAAGAAGGCCCACGCCGCCCACGAAGGCTCCCTCAAGCCCATCGTCTGCGTCGGTGAAACCCTCGCCGAGCGCGATGCCGGCGTGGTCGAGAAAGTCCTCGAAACCCAACTCCGCGGCAGCCTCGCCGGTCTCGATGCGAAGATGCTCACCGACACCGTTCTCGCCTACGAACCCGTCTGGGCCATCGGCACCGGGCGCACCGCCACGCCCGAGCAGGCGCAGGCCGCACACGCGCACATCCGCAAAGTCCTCGCCGAAATCTCCGACGCCGCGACGGCCGATAAAGTCCGCATCCAATACGGCGGCAGCGTCAAGCCCGCGAATACCGTCGAACTCATGTCGCAGCCCGACATTGACGGCGCGCTCGTCGGCGGTGCCAGCCTCGTCGCCCGCGACTTTGCCGAGATCGTGAAGCTCACCGCCGCGCTGTAGCGATGCGGTGAAAGTGGTGGAGCACGCGGAGGGTCTCGCGCCCCGCCGAAGCTTCTCGCTCAGAATACCCGTCGGGCAGGGGAGTTGACGGGCAAAAGACCCAAGCATTTTCTTCGATCTCGGACTATCCCTCCACGCATGCCCTCCGTCCGCACTTTATCCGCGCTGCTCACATTCGCTTGTGCGGTGGCCGTCGTGGCGGCTCCGCCGAAGAAGGAAGAGAACGACGACCCGAATGCGCCGGTGAGTTATTTCAAAAAGGTGCGGCCGATTTTTCAGGCGCAGTGCCAGGGGTGCCATCAGCCCGCACGCGCGAAGGGCGGATATGTGATGACGGACTTCGCCACGCTGCTCGCGGGAGGCGAGGATTGCGCGAAGGACGGCACGCGTGCCGTCGTGCCGCGCGATCCCGCCAAGTCCGTGCTCATCGAGCAGATCACGCCGACGAACGGCGAGGCCGAGATGCCGAAGAAGAAGCCCCCGCTCGCGGAGAAGGACATCGCGCTCATTCGCCGCTGGGTCGCCGAGGGCGCGGTGGACGACACCCCGGCCAACGCCAAGCAGCGTTTCGACGCCGAGCATCCGCCGGTGTATGCGCGCCCGCCGGTCATCACGTCGCTCGATTTCTCGCCGGACGGCGCGCTGCTCGCGGTCGCCGGATTCCACGAGGTCCTGCTGTGGAAAGCCGACGGCTCGGAGCTGCTCGCGCGCCTCGTGGGGCTGTCCGAGCGCATCCAGACCGTCCGCTTTTCGCCCGATGGCAAAAGGCTCGTGGCCTGCGGTGGGCGGCCCGCGCAGATGGGCGAGGTGCAAATCTGGGACGTGGAAAAACGCCGGCTCGCGCTCAGCGTGCCCGTCGGTTTCGACACGCTGTATGGCGCGGCGTGGTCGCCGGACGGCAAGCTCGTTTCCTTCGGCTGCCCGGACAATGCGCTGCGCGCCATCGACGCCGCGACCGGCGCGCAGGTCCTCCAGCAGAGCTCGCACAGCGACTGGGTGCTCGGCACCGTTTTCACGCAAAAGGGCGACCAGCTCGTGAGCGTGGGCCGCGACATGAGCGCGAAGCTCACCGAGGTCGCCACGCAGCGGTTCATCGACAAC
>JAIOPH010000010.1 GCA_021414005.1 Chthoniobacter sp.
CGCTTGTTCCTCAAGCGACTTCCAATAGGCCCGGCCTGTATTTTCCTTCCGCTCGCTCATCGATTCCCGTTACGCGATACGCAATAATCAATACGCATTATCTATGACATCCCGTGCAATCCGTCGGCGGCCGGATCTGGCTCTCCTGCTTGATCCACGCGCCCAGGTCCGGCCGATCCGGCTGCCAATGCATGTTCGTGATCTGATCGTTCGGACGCAAATTCGGCTCGGGATCGCGATGGCAATCCAAACACCAGCTCATGCTCAGCGGCTGCTCGTGCCGCACAACCGCCATCTTGTCGATCCGGCCGTGGCAGCTCACGCACCCGACATTGCGATTCACATGGATCGCGTGGTTGAAGTAGACGAAATCCGGCAGCTTGTGGACACGCACCCACGGTACCGGCAGTCCCCGTTCGTGGGCATCACGCAGAGGGGCCAGCAGCGGCGAATCGCTCTTGATGTTGGCCTTGTCCGCCCCGTGGCAGGTCCAGCAGACCTGCACGCTGGGGATATTGGCGTGGGCGGCCTCGGTCACGTGCGTGTGGCAATAGCGGCAGTCCAGCCCAAGCTGCCCGTAGTGCAACTGGTGGCTGAACGTGATCGGCTGGATCGGCTCATAACCCGCGCGATACCACTTGGGCGTGGCGTAATACCAGACCGCGGCCGTGGCCATGCCGCCGAACAGCATGAGCCCGATGGCAAGCTGGGCGGCGATCCGCCGAGAATTTCGCGGAAACACGCGGGACATTCATCCGATCCTTGCTTGAAGCGAGAGGTTCATTGATTACCGTCTTTTCGCACTGCGAAACTCCGATTAGCCGCAGAGTGGCGAGTAAATCACACATTGCACTGTGTTTGTGTGAAGTGTTGCCGACTTTAGAGAGAGTCTCCCATCCGGTCAAGCGGCGATCAGTTTCCGCGTCAGCCGCCACCACCGAGCACAAAATTACCAGAGTTGGATTGGCGGTTCCAAGCACGCTGGCGATTCCTGTTGTAGAGTCTGCCCATGGTCGCAGCCGCCCGATGAGGGCGCATGTTGCAGAGGCGCTTGCGACAAGAACATCGACGGGAGAACCGAAAACGCATCCTGCGGATGCTATTGCCAGGCCGGCGGAAACCGCCGCCATGGCCGAAGCGCCCGCCCTGCGCGCTGGTCCGGCGTCGATG